>CAVZJX010000008.1:0-601431 GCA_963775715.1 uncultured Actinomycetota bacterium
GCGATGGCCCCGGCGATGCCGCCCACCCTGAGCCGCAGGCACGTTTTTTCCCCCACGGACACCTCGGCCACCGTTCGCGTCGCGGTCACCGGCAAGCCCGCCTTGGTGGTCTACGGCCCGGAAGGCGGCGCGGCCGCGGACCAGATGCGCGCCGGCGGCTTCCAGTCCGCGGCGGGCGCCCCCATCAGGGTCCACGGCAGCCTCTGGGGCGTGGTCAGCCTGACCTCGAAGTCCAGCGCCGGCGTCACCGAGGACATGCTGGAACGGCTCGCCCAGTTCGCCGAACTGGTCGAGATCGCCATCGGCAACACGGAGGCCCGCGCCAGCCTTGAGCTGCAGGCCACCACGGACCAGCTCAGCGGCCTGCCCAACCGGCGTGCCCTTGAGCAGCACCTCTCGCACGAGATCGAGGTGGCGGCATCCCGCGGCACCAGGCTGAGCGCGGTCGTTATCGACATCGACCACTTCAAGAAGGTCAACGACACCTTTGGCCACCTGATGGGCGATATGGTCCTCGCCGACGTCGCGAACCGGCTCCGCGGCGTCGCCCGCCAGGACGAGATCGTGGCCCGCTTCGGCGGCGAGGAGTTCGTCTGGCTGCTGCCGGGGACGGACGGGCCGGAGGCGCAGGTGGCAGCGGAACGGGCCCGCACGGCCATAGAGGCGGAGCCGTTCGGCGAGGTCGGCTCCATTACGGTCTCCGCCGGCGTCTGCGAACTGCAGGACGCCGGCAGCCACAGCCTGCTGGCCTGCGCCGACCGGGCGCTGTACGCGGCCAAGCACGCCGGCCGCAACCGCAGCGAGCGCTACGGCGCGGCCGGCTAGGGCGTTACCGGAGCGTGGCTGCGTCAGGCTCTAGACGAAGGCGGACTTCCCGGTCACGGCCCTGGCCACGATCAGGGAGTTGATTTCGTAGCTGCCCTCATAGGTGTAGAGGATTTCGGCGTCGCCGAAGAGCTTGCCCATCTCAAAGTCGCTGCTGATCCCGTTGCCGCCCAACAGCGAGCGGCCCATCGCGACGGAAGCGCGGGCCAGCCGGGTGGTGGTGGACTTCGCCATCGCGGCCTGCACCATTTCCAGCTTGCCCTCCTGCTGGATCCGCGCCAGCTGCGCCATCAGCGCCAGCGAGACGCTGGCGTTGCCCAGGATTTCGGCCAGCTGCTGCTGGACGAGCTGGAAGCGGGCCAGCTCCTTGCCGAACTGCTTGCGTTCCAGCGCGTAGGCGCGGGCGACGTCGAACGCCGCCAGCTGGATGCCGGCGGCCTGCCAGCCCACCCAGGCGCGCGAGTCCCGCAGCAGTTCGTTGGCCCGCGAGAAGTCCGTGGCACCGGGCAGCAGGTTGGATTCCGGGATGCGGACCTCGTCCAGGACGATGTCCGCGTTCTGCATGATCCGCAGGCCGATCTTGTTCGCGATCTTGGTGGCGGTGTAGCCGGGCCGGTCCGTCTCCACGATGAAGCCCTTGATCTGCTGGTCCGCGACGTCGCGGGCCCAGACCAGGGCGAAGTCGGCGATGGTGCCGGCGCCGATCCAGCGCTTGGCTCCAGTGATCACCCATTCGCCGTTCTCCAGCCGCGCCGTGGTGGACAGCCCGCCGGCGATGTCGGAGCCGTGGTCCGGCTCGGTCAGGGCGAAGGCGCCCAGCTGGGTGAAGCCGGTGAGCCCGGGAAGCCAGCGCTCCTTCTGCTCCGCCGAGCCGAGTTCGTCGATCATCCCCACGATCAGCTCGTTGTGGATCCCCACGAGCGCCGAGAGGAGACATCGGCGCGCGCCACCTCGACGTACATCAGCCCCTTGAAGAGCTTGGAGCTGCCGTCCGTCTGCAGGCCGCCGAGGCCGTGCTTGCCCAGCTCGGCGAGCAGGCCGAAGGGGAACTCCTCGCGGTTCCAGTAGTCGATCGACGCGGCGCGGATCCGGGCCTGCAGGAACTCCCGGATCTCCTGGTAGCGCACCCGTTCCTCCGCCGGCAGCAGGTCCACGATGTACATCAGGTCCGCGTCCGGGAACGGCGGCGTTACCGGGACCTGGGCCGAACTCTCCGCGGCAGGTTCCGCGCCGCCGCCGCGGCTTGCCGCTGCCTGGACGGCGGCCTGTCCGCCTTCGCTTCCTTGTAACTGCACGGGCACGATCCCTTCGTAATGTGCCGCGCAACGGCAGCAACATCGGCTCTTCCAAACCCTTGGATGTCCTAGTATATTGCACAGTGATATGGATCACTAGGCCAGCGGCGGCCGCTCCCGGACCGCCCGGCTGCGACCCGGCTGCGAAAGGTGCACCATGACCGTCACTGAAGAATTCCGTGCTGCGAGGGACCGGCTGCTGGCCCTCCGCGGGGACTACACCGCGGCCCGGCAGGAGTTCGAGTGGCCGCGCTTCGAGGAATTCAACTTCGCCCTGGACTGGTTCGACCAGATCGCCGCCGACCCTGCCAAAGCCGACAAGCCTGCCCTGGTGATCGTGGAACAAGACGGCACGGCCACGCGGCGCAGCTTCGCCGACCTCTCAGCGCGCTCAGCCCGGGTGGCCAACTGGCTCCGGGCCCAGGGCGTGCGGCGCGGGGACCGGATGATCATCATGCTCGGCAACCAGGTGGAGCTGTGGGAACTGATGCTGGCCGGCATCAAACTCGGCATCGTCATGATTCCCACCACCACCCTGATGGGACCGGCAGACCTGCAGGACCGGGTGGAGCGCGGCGGTGCCAACTGGGCCGCCGTCGGAAGCGCCAACATCGGCAAGTTCACGGCCGTCCCTGGCGACTACACGCTGATCGAAATCGGCGACGGCGGCTCCGCCAGCAGCGCCGCCGCCCTGCAATACACCGGGGCCGCGGACGCGTCCCCGGACTTCGCCCCGGACGCGCCGACGCTGGCCGACGAAACCCTGCTGCTCTACTTCACCTCCGGCACCACCTCAAAGGCCAAACTCGTCGAGCACACGCACACCTCCTACCCGGTAGGCCACCTGTCCACGATGTTCTGGATCGGCATGGAACCCGGCGACGTGCACCTGAACGTCGCCTCCCCCGGCTGGGCCAAGCACGCCTGGTCCAACGTGTTCACCCCGTGGATCGCCGAGGCCTGCGTCTTCATCTACAACTACGACCGGTTCGACGCGAAGGCGCTGATGGAGCAGATGGACCGCGAGCGGGTCACCAGCTTTTGCGCCCCGCCGACGGTCTGGCGGATGCTGATCCAGGCGGACCTGACCCTGCTGAAGAACCCGCCCACCAAGGTGGTCTCCGCCGGCGAGCCGCTCAACGCCGAGGTGATCGACCAGGTCAACCGGGCCTGGGGACAGACCATCCGCGACGGCTTTGGCCAGACCGAAAGCACCGTGCAGATCGCGAACACCCCGGGGCAGCCGATCAAGATCGGCGCCATGGGCAGGCCGCTGCCCGGCTACGACGTCGTCCTCGTGGATCCGGCCACCGGCGAAGAGTCCGACGACGGCGAGCTGTGCCTGCGCCTGGACCCGCGGCCGGTCGGGCTGATGAAGGCCTACTACGGGGACCCGGAGAAGACGGCCGAGGCCTTCCGTGACGGTTACTACCACACCGGGGACATGGCGAGCCGGGACGAGCGCGGCATCATCACCTACGTCGGACGCGGCGACGACGTCTTCAAGTCCTCGGATTACCGGCTCTCGCCGTTCGAGCTCGAAAGCGTCCTGATCGAGCACCCGGCGGTGGCCGAGGCCGCCGTCGTCCCCTCCCCCGACCCGCTCAAGCTCTCCGTCCCGAAGGCTTTCGTGGTGCTGGCGGCCGGACACGAGCCCGGCCCGAAGCTCGCTGAGGACATCCTGCGCTACTGCCGCGAGCATCTGGCGCCGTTCAAGCGGATCCGCCGGCTGGAGTTCGCCGAGCTGCCCAAAACGATTTCGGGCAAGATCCGGCGGGTGGAGCTGCGCCACAACGAGGAGTTGCGGCACGGCGCCGGCGGTGTTCCGGACGGGCTGGGCACGGAGTACTCCGAGTCCGACTTCCCCGGGCTGAAGGGCCAGGCCTAGGCATGGGCAGCCCGCTGCCGCGGGATCCGATTGCCGACGCCCAGCGGAACTGGGAGCGGCACGGCTGGGGCGACGTCGCCGCCCCGATGGCGGCGATCACGGCGATCATGCGCACCCAGCAGATCCTGCTGGCCCGGATCGAGACCGCGCTTAAGCCGTTCGGGCTGACGTTTGCGCGCTACGAACTGCTGGCCCTGCTCAGCTTTGCCCGCAGCGGGGCGCTGCCCATGAACAAGGCCAGCGCCCTGCTCCAGGTCCATCCCACCTCGGTGACCAACGCCGTCGACCGGCTCCAGGAAGCCGGGCTGGTGCTCCGTTCCCCGCACCCCACGGACGGACGGACGACCCTGATTGAGCTCACCTCCGAGGGCCGCACCCTTGCCAAGCGTGCGACGGCGGTGCTCAACTCCGAGGTCTTCGGCCGGTCCGGCTTCGAGGACCAGGATGTGGCGCAGCTGATCCGCATCCTGGGCAACTTCCGCCGCAATGCAGGGGACTTCAGCGGCTGAGCCGTACACTTCGTATGCGGGCCCGCCGGCCGGGGGCCCCGCAGCTTAGGAGAGCGCAATGATTCCGGAAATTAACATCTGGGCCGTCCTGCTGGCCACCCTGTCCAGCATGGTGGTCGGGTCCGTCTGGTACACGCCCAGGGTCTTCGGCAACTACTGGATGCGCGTCGCCAAGGTCACCCCCAGCGGGGAAGCCAGGGACGCCGTCAAACCGATCCTCCTCACCCTGCTGGTCAGTCTGGTAAGCGCCTGGGTGCTGGCCGGCTCCGCGGCCATCTCACAGCACTTTTACGGCGGCAACTTCCTGGCCAATACGCTGGTTACCGCCCTGATCCTGTGGGCCGGTTTCACCGCGGCCCGCTTCATCACCCACGACGCTTTCGAGGGCCGCCCCGCGGGACTGACCGCGCTGAACTGCGCGCACGAATTCGTGACCCTGATGGTGATGGCCCTGATCATCGGCTTGTTTGGGATCAGCACCGCGTAACCACCTGCCGGCGCGCAACGCAAGAATGCGGCGGCGCCGGACCGCCCATAAACTGGATGGGCGGCCGGAGCGGCAGGCGCCTTGCCGCGGGACGCGCCCCAAGGAGAGCTGCATGGAATTCGACGAATCGTTCTGGGACGAGCGGTACCGCCAGCACGCCCAGCACGGAAAGGTGTGGAGCGGGCAGCCGAACCCCCAACTGGTGGCCGAGGCGTCGGACCTGGCACCCGGTTCCGCCCTCGACGTCGGGGCCGGAGAGGGCGCCGATGCCGTCTGGCTGGCCCGGCACGGCTGGCGGGTGACGGCGGTGGACATCTCCTCCGTGGCGCTGGCCCTTGCGGCCGCGGCAGTCCAGGATGACCCGGGCACCTCCGCCCGCATCACCTGGAAGCACCAGGACCTCACCGCTTCACCGCCCCCTGCCGGCACCTTCGACCTCGTCTCCGCCCAGTACCTGCACCTGCCGGCTCCGCAGCGCGACGGCGTCTACAGCCGGCTGGCCGCATCGGTGGCCCCGGGCGGAACGCTGCTGATTGTGGGCCACCACCCCTCGGACCTGGAAACCAGCGTGCGCCGGCCCTCCGCGCCCGGGCTGCTCTTCACCGCCGAGCAGCTTGCGGCGGAGCTCGATCCCGCCGAGTGGGAGATCGTCGCCTGTACGTCCCGACCGCGGACCACCAGCGATTCCGACGGCGTCCCGGTCACGGTCCAGGACGCCGTGCTCCGCGCCCGCCGCAAGGCCTAGAACGGGCTGCCGGGCGCCCGGCCGGCCCCGTCCAGGCCGGGGCGCCCCTGCTAGACCCCGCTAGCCGCCGTCGCCGCCGCCCAGCTGATGGTGAGCCGGCCCCGTTGCGAGCGGTGCACCAGGGCCGTCGGCCGGTTCACCTCCACGATCTCGAAGGTAGCGTCCGGGCCGCCCCAGTCGGCAATAACGTCTCCGGCGCTGGGGTCCTGGAGCGCCGGGTCGATCCGCCGCAGTGCACGCCGCCGGGCCGGAAGGCACGCTTCCGCCCAGCGCGGCAGGTACCAGCCGGAACGTTCCTTGCCCAACTGGACAATCCACGGCCAGACGGCGTCGGGCGCGGCCGGCAGGTCGAATGCACGGTCCATCACCACGTCGGCGGCGGGGACCAGTCCGTCACCCGGGAGCCGGGCACGGACCTCCTGCGGCGATGCCAGGACGCCGAGAAACCCGCTGCGCACAGTTGCCCTCCTGTCCGGGCCGGGGCGCCGCCGGGCCGGGCAGGCCCTGCGGCCCGGCGGATGGTCCTAGCGGTGGTTGAACTCCGGCTGCCGCTTTTCGCTGAACGCGGCCATGCCTTCCTTCTGGTCCTCGGTGGCGAAGAGCGAGTGGAATACCCGGCGTTCAAACAGCACACCCTGCGCCAGTCCGGTTTCGAAGGCGGCGTTGACCGCTTCCTTGGCCACCATGGCCACCGGCTTGGACTTGGAGGCAATCACCTCGGCGGCCTTGACGGCCTCCTCGACGACGTCGGCGGCCGGCACCACGCGGGAGACGAGTCCGGCCCGCTCCGCTTCGGCGGCGTCCATGAAGCGGCCGGTGAGAATCATGTCCATGGCTTTGGCCTTGCCGACCGCGCGGGTCAGGCGCTGTGAGCCGCCCATGCCGGGGAGCACACCGAGGTTGATCTCGGGCTGGCCGAACTTGGCGTTGTCCCCCGCGATGATGAAATCGCACATCATCGCCAGCTCGCAGCCGCCGCCGAGGGCGAAACCGGACACCGCGGCGACCACCGGAATGCGCAGCCGGGTGAAGTCCTCCCAGCCGCGGAACCAGTCCGCCGCGTACATCTCCATGTAGCCCTTGGACGCCATCTCCTTGATGTCCGCCCCGGCGGCGAAGGCCTTGGCCGAGCCGGTCAGCACGACGGCGCCGACCTCCGGGTCGGTGTCCATCGCCGAGACCGCGGCCACGAGTTCGTCCATGGTGGCCTTGTTCAGGGCGTTCAGCGCCGCGGGCCGGTTGAGCGTTACGAGGCCCACGCGGCCGCGGCGCTCCACCAGAATGTTTGCGTAGTCGGTCATGCCTGTCCCCTCGGCTGGTGGTCGGATTTGTCCCGGATGTCGGTGATGATGCCGGAGAAATCCCGGCCGGCACCGCCTTCCGCGGCAAAGGTATCGTAAATTTCGGAGGCCAGCGGGCCCAGCCGGGCGGCGACGCCGGTGCTTTCGAGCGCGTTGAGCGCCAGCTTCAGGTCCTTGGCCATCAGCGCCCCGGCGAAACCCGGCTGGTAGTCGCGGTTGGCCGGGCTGGCCGGCACCGGGCCGGGTACGGGGCAGTTGGTGGTCAGCGCCCAGCACTGGCCGGACGCGGCCGACGCGACATCGAAGAGCGCCTGGTGCGTCAGCCCGAGCTTCTCGCCGAGCACGAAGGCCTCGCTGACGGCAATCATGGAGACGCCCAGGATCATGTTGTTGCAGATCTTGGCGGCCTGCCCGGCGCCGTGCCCGCCGCAGTGGACCACCCGCTTGCCCATCACCTCGAGCATCGGTTTGACGGCTTCGAAGTCCTCCTCCGGCGCGCCGACCATAAACGTCAGGGTGCCGGCTTCGGCCCCGACCACGCCGCCGGAGACCGGGGCGTCGACGGCCCGGTGGCCGGCCGCGACCGCCAGCGCGGACGCCTCGCGGGCCTCGTCCACGTTGATGGTGGAGCAGTCCAGGAACAGGGTCCCGGGTGCCGCGGCGGCCAGCAGGCCCGGCTGGCCTGGGCTGCCTTGTGCCGGATGCCGCGGTAGGCATCGAGCAGGTGCTTGCCGCTGGGCAGCATGGTCAGCACGACGGCGGCACCGGCGACGGCTTCGGCAGCGGTCTCCGCGGTGGCGATCCCGTGGGCGCGCGCGGCCTCCAGCGCCGCCGGGACCACGTCGAAGCCGGTCACCGTGTACCCGGCCCCGACCAGGTTGACGGCCATCGGGCCGCCCATGTGCCCCAGGCCGAGGAACGCGATGGTGCCGGCCGGCGCCGGGCGCCGGGCCGGTGTTGCCGGCGTTGCTTCAGACATTGTCACGCTCCTTCGAGAGTTTGAGTTCGCGTTCGCCCAGCGGCGCGAAGTAGGCTTCCACGTCGTCGCGGCTGACCTCTGCGAGGGTGGCCGGGCGCCAGTGCGGAGTGCGGTCCTTGTCGACCACCTGGGCGCGGATGCCCTCGCGGAAGTCGGGTCCGGCCAGGAACCGCAAGCCCACCCGGTACTCCTGCACCAGGGCCTCGGCGAGGCTCAGCCCGTGTGCGCGGCGCAGCGAGGCGAGCGCCACCTTCACCGCGGTCGGTGACTTCGCCTCGATCGTGTCCGCGGTGGCGACGGCTTCCCCGCCCACCGTCCGCAGCCGGTCCACGATCTCCGCGGCGTCGTCGGACGAGTAGCAGGCGTCAATCCACTCCTGCTGCGCGGCAAGAACAGACTGCGGGGCCGGTTCCGCAAACCGCGCGACGGCGGCGTCCACGGGCTCGGTTTCCAGGGCGTCCGCCAGGTCTGCGAGCTGCCCGGAGGGGACAAACCAGTCGGCGAGGCCGAGGAAGATGGCGTCTGCGCCGCTCAGGTGCGCCCCGGTCAGGGCCGCGTGGGTGCCGGTCTCGCCGGGCGAGCGGGAGAGCAGGAGCGTCCCGCCGACGTCGGGGACAAACCCGATCGTGGTTTCCGGCATGCCCATCCGGGTGCGTTCGGTGACGATCCGGACCGAGCCGTGCGCGGAGATTCCCACCCCGCCGCCCAGGACCAGTCCGTCCATGAAAGCAACGTAGGGCTTGGGGTAGTCCGAGATCAGCAGGTTCAGCCGGTACTCGACGGCCCAGAAATCCGCCGTGTCGGTGCCGCCGCCGTCAAGCATGTCCCGGTAGATCGCGACGATATCGCCGCCGGCGCACAACCCCCGCTCGCCGGCGCCCTGCACCAGAACCGCGGCGACGGCGTCGTCGTCGGCCCAGGCCGTGAGCGTCTCCAGCATCGCCGCGGCCATGCCGGCGGTCAGCGCGTTGACGGCTTTGGGCCGGTTCAGCGTGACGACGCCGAGCCGGCCGCGGCGCTCAAACAGGACCTCTGCGGCTTCTCCGGCCGCCTGCTCCGCCATCAGCTGCCTTCCGGCATCACGAAGCTGGCGCCCTGGCGGATGCCGGAGGGCCAGCGGGTGGTGACCGTCTTGGTCTTGGTGTAGAAGCGGAACGCGTCGGCGCCATGCTGGTTGAGGTCGCCGAAGCCGGAGGCCTTCCAGCCGCCGAAGGTGTAGTAGGCGATCGGCACCGGAATCGGGACGTTGATGCCCACCATGCCGACCTGGACGCGGCTGGCGAAGTCGCGGGCGGCGTCGCCGTCGCGGGTGAAAATGGCCACGCCGTTGCCGAACTCGTGCTCACTGCACAGGCGCAGGGCCTCGTCGTAGTCCTCCGCGCGGAGGACGCTGAGCACCGGGCCGAAGATTTCCTCCTGGTAGATCGTCATGTCCTTGGTGACGTTGTCGAAGAGGGTCGGGCCCACCCAGAAGCCGCCGTCGTAGCCCTCCACCTTAAGGCCGCGGCCGTCCGCAAGCAGGCTGGCGCCTTCCTCGACGCCGGCGGCGATGTATCCCTCGATCCGCTCCTTGGCGGAGGCCGCCACGACGGGGCCAAAGTCCGAGTCCTTCGCCAGGCTGTGGCCTACCTTCAGGTCCGCGATCCGTTCCTGCAGCTTCGCTACGAGCGCGTCGCCGGTGGCTTTGCCCACCGGAACGGCAACCGAGATCGCCATGCAGCGTTCGCCGGCGGAGCCGAAGCCGGCGCCGATCAGGGCGTCCGCAGCCATGTCCAGATCCGCGTCCGGCATGATCACCATGTGGTTTTTGGCGCCGCCGAAGCACTGGGCTCGCTTGCCGTGCGCGGCGGCCGTGGCGTAGATGTACTGCGCGATCGGGGTGGAGCCGACGAAGCCGATGGCCTGGACGCGGGGGTCCTCCAGCAGCGCGTCCACGGCCTCCTTGTCGCCGTTGACCACGTTGAACACCCCGTCCGGCAGCCCGGCCTCGGTGAACAGCTCGGCCAGGCGCAGCGGCACGGAAGGGTCCCGCTCGGAGGGCTTCAGAATGAACGAGTTGCCGGCGGCGAGCGCCGGGCCGGACTTCCACAGCGGGATCATGGCGGGGAAGTTGAACGGGGTGATGCCGGCGACGACGCCGAGCGGCTGCCGCATCGAATGGACGTCGATGCCGGTCCCGGCGCTGTCGGTGAACTCACCCTTGAGCAGGTGCGGGGCGCCGGCGGCGAATTCCACCACCTCGATGCCGCGCTGCACATCACCCTTGGCGTCCAGGAAGGTTTTGCCGTGCTCGGAGGAGAGCAGGGTGGCCAGTTCGTCCATGTTCTGGTTGACCAGGTCCACGAACTTCAGCAGGATCCGGCCGCGGCGCTGCGGGTTCATCGCGGCCCATTCCAGCTGGCCCTTCTCCGCATTGGCGATGACGTTGCGGACCTCCTCCGCGCTGGCCAGCGGGAGCCGGGCCTGCACCTGGCCGGTGCACGGATCGTAGACGTCGCTGAAGCGCCCCGAGGTGCCCTCCACGTGTTGCCCGCCGACGTAATGGGAAAGCTCACGAACCATAACGGAATGCTCCTTTGCATGTGACCTAGATCATCTCTGCACCCGAATATACTCGGACTTCCTACTAATCTCCAGAGTGCCCCGGCGCTGGCGCCGCCCGGGACGGCAGCCGCCGGCCGCCCAGGTGCAGGCCAAGGAACGGTAAGTTAGGGACTGTGAAGATTGCTACCTGGAATGTGAACTCGCTCCGTGCCCGTGCCGACCGCGTTGAGGCCTGGCTCCAGCGGACCGACTGTGATGTCCTGGCCATCCAGGAAACGAAATGCAAGGACGAGAATTTTCCCTGGGAACTCTTCGAGCGCATGGGCTACGAGGTGGCCCATTTCGGCCTGAACCAGTGGAACGGGGTGGCCATCGCCTCCCGGGTGGGACTCGACGACGTCGAACGGACCTTCATGGACCAGCCCGTGTTCGGCAAGGGCGGCAAGGACGAGGTGCAGGAAGCCCGCGCGATCGGCGCCACCTGCGGCGGGATCCGGGTCTGGAGCCTGTACGTTCCCAACGGCCGGGCGCTCGATGATGAGCACATGCCGTACAAGCTCAGCTGGCTGGACACGCTCCGCGCCCATGCCGAGGCGTGGGTCCGGGCCGACCCGGAGGCGCAGGTTGCCCTGATGGGCGACTGGAACATCGCCCCGCGCGACGAGGATGTCTGGGACATCGACTACTTCCGCAGCGCCGGCCTTACGCACGTCAGCGAACCGGAGCGCGAGGCGTTCCGCGCCTTCGAGCAGGCGGGCTTCACCGACGTCGTCCGCCCGCACACACCGGGCCCGGGGGTTTACACGTACTGGGACTACACGCAGCTGCGCTTCCCGAAAAAGGAAGGGATGCGCATCGACTTCGTCCTCGCCTCCCCCGCGCTGGCGGACCGCGTGACCGGCGCCTCCATCGACCGCGAGGAGCGGAAAGGCAAGGGCGCCTCGGACCACGCCCCGGTGATCGTGGAACTGGCCGGCTGATGGACGGACGCCAGGGAAGCTCCGGCACGCGATGACAGGCAACCTGTACCGCGGCCAGGCGGGGCTGCCGTTCTCTTCGACGCTCCGGGTCTACGAGCCGCTGGAGGCCTTCCCCGCCGAACAGCAGAAAGCCGTGCGGGCCGCAGGCGCCCGCTCGGAGTCCCGCGCCGCTGTGGAGAATGCCGAACTGCTGGCATCCCTGGGCCGCATCACCCGCCCCGGCGGGGATCCTTTTCCCACCGGGCAAACCGACCTGGTCCGCGTGCTGGCCGTCAGCAACTCCGCCGGCCGACCCACCGTCAGGCCCACCGGCACCGCCGACGACGACGGCGCGGCCGGCGAGGAGGTCCTGCCGGCCAGGCTGCTGTACTGCCCGAGCCAGCTGGTGTTGCGCGCCGGACTGGCTGCCAACGCCCTGATGGAGGGGATCCACGGCCCACTGGCCCAGCTGCTGATCCCGGAGGAACAGCGGGACCGGCATCAGGAACGCATCGACCTGGTGAAGGCGCGCGAGGGAATCGGCCGGGTCCACACCCGGGCCTCGACCTGGGGGATCCCGTTCAGCTGGTTCTGCCTTTTCCAGGAATCAGACCCCACGGATGTGGTGGAGTCCGGCGGCCGGATCATTACGGTGCGCATCCGGGCCACGATCGGCACCGCGCTGGAACGGGTCCGGCACGCCGTGACCCACCTCGCCCTCGCGGCCCCCGAACTGGACATGCTCGAGGACCTGACCCAGCTCACCGAGTGGCTGGAACTCTTCCACCCTGATTCGGTCGTGGAGCTCGATTACGGCGCCGTGGCGGACAAGGTCTACCCGGACGATTCCCCGCTGGACGTGCGGCTGGGCATCGAGTGTCTTGCCGAGGGCGACATGACCGGCGCGGCCGCCGCGTACCGGCGGCTCGCCTCCCGCTGGATCCCGATCCGGCAGCTGGCGCGCGCCTCCTGAGGCCCGCCCCGCCGGAGACATGTCTGCCTGGGCATATCTCCGCGCGGTCCCGGATTCCGGCGCCGGTCCTTCGCCGCGCCGCTCAGCCAGAGGCCGGGGCGAGCGGTTGCGCAAGCCGCGGCGCCGCCGTCGTGTCCCGCACGATCAGCCGGTGCGGGGCCACTGTCGAGCGCACCGCCCCGGCGATCCCGTCGAGTTCATCGAGCAGCATCTTGGTGCCGAGCTCGGCCTGTTCGTCCGGGCGCTGGCCGACCGTGGTCAGGCCCATCGCGGCGGAAAATTCGTGATCGTCGATCCCCACCACGGACAGATCTTCCGGAATCCGGACACCGGCACGGCGCGCCTCAAAAATTACCCCCATCGCCATCTCGTCCGAGGCGCAGAAGATCGCCGTGGGCTTCGGTCCGGGACGGTCCCACAGGCGCCGGAACGCGGCCTGGCCGCTGCCGACGGTGAAGTCCCCCCACTCGTCCCACTCCGGACGGACATCCAGCGCCGCCTGCGCCATAACATCCTGGAACGCCTTGATCCGCACCCGCGGGACGTCGAAGTTCAGGTCCGTTTCGTCGTCGCCGTGCAGCAGCGCGATGTCCCGGTGGCCGAGGCCGATGAGGTGGCGCACCGCGGTGGACGCGGCCTCGTAATCGTCGATCCCGATGTAGGCGCAGCCCTCGACGTGGCCGCCCACAACGACCAGCGGGATGTCGATCTTCTGCAGGTGCTCCAGTTCCTCCCGGGTCAGGGCCATGCAGAGGACCAGGAGAGCGTCGATTTGCTTGTAGACCATGGTCTTGCTGAACAGCCGCTCGCGGTGGCTGCCGTGCCCGCCCAAATTGAACAGCGAGAGGTTGTACTGGCGGCCGTGCAGTTCGCGGTCCGCACCCTCGATGGCTTTCGAGAAGAACCAGCGGCTCACGAAGGGCGCCAGCACCCCGATGGTCCGGGTGCGCCCGGTGGCCAGGCCCGACGCCGAGGAGGAGGCCACGTAGCCGAGGGCCCCCGCGATGTCGAGGATCTTTTGCCGCGTGGCGGGCGAGACCCTGGGCAGACCGCGGACGGCCCGGGAGACCGTGGCGGTGGAGACGCCCGCGGCGGCCGCCACATCCTCGATGCTGACGCCGGGATGGCCGCCGCGTTGCGCCCTGTCAGTTGTCCTTGCCACCGTGTCCCCTTCTCGGCTATCCGCAAAATCGCGTCTAGCGTGCCGCCCCCACGGCGCCAATCCTTTCCCGTATCCGGTCCGCCCCCTGCGGGCGCCTCAGCGCCGCCGGGCGCCCGTCCGGCCGGGCAAACGCCGCCGCAGCCGGATCATTCCGTAGAGTGCCAGCAGCGTGGCGAGCAGCCCGAGTGCCCAGCCGACGGCCGGCTGGGCGGTCACCTCCATCCAGACGGTGACCGCCAGCAGGACGAGGGCCCAGAAGCCCAGGAACCCGATGATGATGTCGAAGTCCTCGCCCGAGCGCACCCGGCGGTGCGTGGGGTGGGTCCCGCCCTGGTCCCGGCCACCTGCCATCAGGAACCCGCCATCATGAAACCGTCACTTGACGGCGCCGGCCGTCAGGCCGGCGACGATCTTGCGCTGGAACACCAGCACCAGGATCACCAGCGGGATGGTCACGATGGTTCCAGCCGCCATGATCGCCGTATACGGGATCTGGTTGGGCTGCGCGCCGGCGAAGCTCGCGATGGCGACGGTGACCGGCTGGGTCGCGTCGGACGAGAGCTGGCTGGCGATGAGGAATTCATTCCATGAGGAGATGAACGCCAGGATGGCCGTAGTGAAGATGGCAGGGGCCGCGAGCGGCATGATCACCTTCCGGAAGGCCTGGCCCTGCGTGCAGCCGTCCACCCGTGCCGATTCCTCAAGCTCCCACGGCATTTCGCGGAAGAACGACGTCAGCGTGTAGACGGTCAGCGGCAGCACGAACGAGATGTTCGGGATGATCAGGGCCTGGTAGGTGCCCATCCAGCCGATGTTGGTAAACAGCTGGAACAGCGGAGTGATGAGGGCGACGCCGGGGAACATCGAGGCCCCCAGGATGAACCCCAGCACCAGGAACTTGAACCGGAAGTTCAGCCGGGCCAGGGCGTAGGCGGCGAACACACCGATCAGCAGCGAGACCACGGTCACCACCCCGCCGATAAACACGCTGTTGAGCAGCGCCTGGCCGAAGCGGTTCCCGAAGGAGGTGTCGAACGCCGTGTTGAAGTTGTCCAGCGTGACGTGCGTCGGCAGGATCGAGGTGTCGTAGGTGAAGCCGACGTCGCGGAAAGCGGTCACCACCATCCAGTAAGCGGGGGCGAGGCACCAGACGAGGATCACCAGGGCACTGATGTAGGTGCGGCCCTGGGCCCACTTTTCCCGGTTCTGGGCGACCCTGCGCCCCCGGTCCTGCTGCGTGCGCAGCTCGGTCGCGGCGGTGGTCATTTCTTCCCCTTACTAGCGCCGGTCTGCTGCTCCACCACATTCGCGCCCAGGAAGCGCACGAAGATGAAGGCGACAAGGAAAATGATGATGAACGTGATGGTTGAGAGCGCCGCCGCCGCGTTGAAGCCCTGCCTGATCTGGTTGATCACCAGGATGGACAGCGTGGTGGTGTTGTTCGCCCCGCCGGTCAGGATGTACGGCAGGTCGAACATACGCAGCGCGTCGAGGGTGCGGAAGAGGATGGCCACCATCAGCGCCGGCTTTACCAGCGGCAGGGTGATCATCCGGAACCGCTGCCAGGCCGTGGCGCCGTCGACCTTGGCCGCCTCGTACACCTCCGCGGGAATCATCTGCAGGCCGGCCAGGATCAGCAGCGCCATGAACGGCGTGGTCTTCCAGACGTCGGCGATGATGACCGCCCATTTGGCCGGCCACTCGCTGCCGGTCCACAGGATGGTGGTGTTGAAGAGCTTGTTGGCGATGCCCTCGAAGGCGAAGATGAACAGCCACAGCTTGGCGGTGACGGCGGTGGGGATGGCCCACGGCACCAGCACGGCGGCCCGGACCAGGCTGCGGCCCTTGAAGGTGCGGGCCATGATCATGGCCATCCAGAAGCCGAGCACCGTCTCAAGCACCACAGTCACGACGGTGAAGAAGAACGTCGTGCCTGTCGCGGACCAGAATTGGGATCCGAGGGTACCCGGCGGGCAGGCGAAGGTGCCGCCGCCGGGGGCGGAGCACTGCTGGGCGATCCAGTTGACGTAGTTAGAGAACCCGGCCGGGCCGCCCTCGGTGAAGAGGCCGGTGGCCGGGTCCAGGCCGGCGTCGGCCTGGAAGGACATCACGATGGCGCTGATGATCGGGTAAACGATAACGATGGCCAGCGCGATGATGGTGGGGGCCAACAGCCATGAGGCCCACTTGCCCTGGCTGGCGATGATGTTGTCCTCCCCCACCCCCTTGGGTGCGTGGTGGGGCTCGGTTCCGCCCGACGCCGGCTTCTTAACCGGCGTCGGGCCCAATTCAGTAGCCATTGTGACTTACTTTCCTGCGGTGGCAGTTTCGATGGACTTTTGCATGTCCGACAGCGCCTGGTCCACCGGCTTTTCGCCCTTGATGGCGGGGTAGGCGTTGTCCTGGATAGCCTTGGTGACGGCCGGGTAGAACGGGGTCACCGGACGCGGGACGGCGTTCTCGATCGAGGTCTTCAGCACCGGCAGGTAAGGCAGCTTGGCGACCAGTTCCTTGTCGTCATAGAGGTTGGTCAGCACCGGTGCGAGCGAACCCTGGGTGGCGAAGAACTTCTGCGTTTCTTCCGTGGTGAGGAACTTCAGGAAGTCCAGGGCGGTGGCCTTGTTCTTGGAGTAGACGCTCATGCCGGCGCTGTGGCCGCCCAGCGAGGATGCGCCGGGACCGTCCTTGCCCGGGAGTGCCGTCATGCCCAGCACGTTCTTGACCTTGGAGGATCCTTCGGTGGTGGCCAGGTTGTACACGTACGGCCAGTTGCGCAGGAACAGGAGCTTGCCGTCCTGGAACGCCTGCCGTGATTCCTCTTCCTTGAAGGTGATGGCTTCCTTGGGGATGTTGCCGTCGGCGTAGGCCTTGGCGAGGTTGGAGAGGCCGGCCTTGGCTTCTTCCGTGTTCAGGCTCGGCTTGCCGTCCTTGTCCAGCACGGACCCCCCGGCGGAGTTGATCGCCTCGGACGCGTTGACCGTGAGGCCCTCATATTTGGCGAACTGGCCGGCGTAGCATCCCATGTTCTTGGACTTCGCGATCGAGCACATGCCCATCATTTCGTCCCAGGTCTTGGGCGCCGTGGGAACCAGGTCCTTGCGGTAGTACAGGATGCCGCCGTCGGAAGACTCCGGGGCCGCATACAGGGTGCCCTTGTAGGACGCTGCCTCGACGGTGGGCTTCAACATCCCGGACGTGTCCAGCGCCATCTTGTCCTTGAGCGGCTGGAGCCAGCCCTTCGCCGCGAACTCGGCGGTCCAGACGACGTCGACGCTGACCACGTCATAGTTGGCGTTCTTTGACTGGAAGTTCTGGACCAGATCGTCGTGCTGCTGGTCGGCCTGGTCGGTCTGCTCCTTGAACGTGACCTTTTCGTCCGGGTGGGCGGCGTTCCACTTTTCGATCAGCGGCCGGACGACATTGCTGTTGTCCTTGCCCTGCACGTACGTGATGGGACCACGCCCGTCCAGGTTGGCCGCCGCGTCACCACCGCCCGACGTGCCGCCGCCTCCGCCTCCGCTGCTGCCGCAGGCCGAAAGGGAGAGGGCCAGGACACCGGCCGCGGCTACGGGAAGTAGGTATTTACGGGATTTCATACAGGTGCTCCTCGCTGAGAACCGGCTTGGACCGGTGGTGCTGGTGTGGTGACCATCACACTAGCGACCCTGCGGCAAGGAATGCAAGCGTTTACATTAAACCTTTACGCAACGGAGACCGGGCCCCGGGCCCGTATCCTCCGCCAGGCCGCCGATCTGCCAGGGCTGGGTCCCGTGGGGCCAGCGGTTCCAGTGGTTCCAGTGGGGCGAAATCTTCCACAACTGCTCCGGTGCGGATCAGCGCCGGTCGCCAGGAAGTCCGCTCAGGTTTCCCGCGGGGGTCATCGGACGCGTTCCGCCCGGCCAAACCGGGACCGGGCACCGGATCCGATGTGGATCAGCACCGGCGTGCGCTTGCCGATCACGGCATCCAGAGCTTCCACGAGGTCCGCGACGTCGGCGGCCAGGAGGTGCGGGGCAACGCCCTGGCGCGGCTGCACGCGGATACGCAGGGCCGGCTCGCCCGCGAACTCGTAGGTGGCTACGGTGGCTCCGGCCAGGTCCGGCCGGTCGGACAGCGCCGCCCGGAGCGCCTGTTCGGCCACCCCGCCGCCGATCCGGACACTGCCGGGCACGTCCCCGGCGTCATCCTCGGCGACCAGCAGGTTGGCCCGGCCCTTGCCCTGCTGCGCCAGCCAGGCCACCATGAGCCCGATGACCAGCAGCAGCACCACCACCATGACCGTCCACAGCCAGCTTTCCGGCCGGCCGGGGAAACGGGTGCGCTCGAAAACACTCCGGACACCGCCCCATATCGCCGCGGACCAGCCCTGCCACCAGCGGCCGACGGCCGGGACGGTCGCCAGCAGGACGAACAGGGCCCCAATGGCCAGGAGCTTGGCGCCAAGGATGCCGATCAGGAGCCTATTAAGGAGCCGTGGGGTGCCGTTCATGCGCCGACCACCCCCGCAGATGCCAGGTTGACCCGGACCTCGGGCATGGGCGATGGCGCCATGTCCCGGAGCTCGGCCTCGACAGCAGCCTGGACGTCCGCTGCGCGCAGCGGCACCCCCGACGTCGGCCGGACATTGACGAGCACCTGCCGCCTGGACACCACCACCATCACCTGCTCCTGCGTTACGTTGGCGGCAAGCCGCGCCCGCCGCGCCAGCGCCGAGGCGATCACCCCGTCATCAACGACGACGGCGGCCCGCGGGTTGGCGAGGGCGTGCCGGGCCCGCCGGCCCGGCAGTACAGCGTTGAGGAAGAAGAACAAGCCCGCCGCGAACAGCACGGCGCCGGCGGCCCCAAGCAGGAGCGGCGGGACGCCGGCCGGGAGCTCGGTGATCCGCTCGGCGGCGGTCTGCGGGTCAATCAGCCAAGGTGGCTGACCGACGGCGCGCACGGCCGTCTCCAACAGGGCGTAGCCGCACAGCCCGATAACCAGGACCGCCGCGATGACGGCGGCGGCAGCGCGGGAGGAGCTGGTTTCACGGGCAAGGATGCGCTGCATCCCGGCGGCGCCGGGGCGGCGTTCGGCGGACTGGCTCACCGGACCCGCGCTCCGTCGCTGACGCTGGCGCCGCTGATACGGATGTCCACCCGGCTCAGCTGGGCGCCGCTGAGCTCCGTGACGCGGTGCAGGATCTCGGATTTTGCGGCCACCGCCCGGTCCCAGATGGGGCCGCCAAAAGCGGCGACACGGCCCGGATCGCGGACCACAGCAGTGAGCCCCGGAACGGCGATCGGGCTGACAAGCGAGAGGGCCAGCAGGCCGTCGTCGTCGGTCCAGTCGGCCCTGACCTCCTGGACCTGCACACCCAGCGCCTCCGCTGCCGCGGCGCGTGCCACGCTCGTGAGGGCCTGGGTGCTGATGCGGTTATGTCCGGCCAGTACCCGTCGGGCGGTGGTGCTCATGAGGAGGAACGCCGGCCCGTGAGGGCGTCGACCACGCTGCGCAGGTCCAGTTTCCCTTCCGCCGCGCGGCCCAGCAGCGCTCCGAGCGCCATGAACAGCAGGGCGCCCAGGAAACCCCAGACCCCGAACGTGAAGGACATAAACGCCAGGAAGGCGCCGGCCGCCATGCCGACTACGGTCAGATTCACTGCAGGGCCTCCCTTGCGGGCCGTGCCTCGCCGGTGGCCGGGGGCTTAGGCGGGCCGGGGACGAAGACGTCGTGGATTTCGATGTTGACTTCAATGACCTGGAGCCCGACGAGCTCTTCCACGGCGGCGTAGACGGCGGCGCGGATCTGGTCCGCCAGAGGATGCAGCGGCGTACCGTAGACCGCCACCAGGTCAATGTCCACGGCCACCTGGGTTTCGCCGACCTCGGCGCGCACCCCGGCTGCGTGGTCCGAACTGCCGACCGCTTCGCGGATCGCCCCGAGGGCGCGCGACGGCCCGGTGCCCAGCGAATACACGCCAGGGACCGCGCGGGCGGCGATGCCGGCAACTTTGGCGACCGCCGCTTCGGAAATGACGGTGCGGCCGGTCGCGGCACGGGCCGCACCCGGCAGGCCGATCTCCGCGCCGGCGGACTGAGGATTCTGGTACTCCATCTGGCACTCCCCCTTCTCTTTGAGACCACCCTAGCCCTTGGCGCCGACCGCAGGGCCACCCCGCCCGGATTTCCCGGCCAGGCCGCGGTCTCCGGCACGCCGGGGCACGCCGCGAATCAGAAGTCGTTGCTGTTGTCCGTTTTGGTGACGCTCTTGATGTGGATGTTTCGGATCAGCCTGATGACAGGGCGGATCAGCAATTCAACGGATCCGGCGAGAAACAGCCAGGTTCCTGCCGTGGCGGTGCTTTCGCTGAAGAAGAGGACACTGCCGACGATGAACCAGAGCGCGATCAGCACGTCGTTGAGTATGGAGAGAATCTCATACCTGTTGTGCAGGACCAGTTCTTTTGCGCCGAGGTTCAAGTCCAGATCATTTCCCATAGTGTTCCTCCGTGATCTTCCAGTTACGGTCTGCTGCAAACGCCTCGGTTGTGAGGAGGCGGGCGCAGTCATCGCGGACTCGCGCGGCCCTGCTGACAGTCTAGTTCCGGTCGCCGGCCGGGCGGCGGCGGGCGGCGCGGACGAAAGCGACCGAAGCGGCGGGGAATAGGAACCGCCGCCTTCCCGTTCGAATCTGGTGTGAAGAACATCGGTTTCCTCTCTTTCGGCCATTGGACCGACCACCCGGAATCGGGCACCCGCACGGCGTCGGATGCGCTCCTGCAGGCGATTGACCTCGCCGTCGCAGCCGAAGAGTTGGGGGCGGACGGTGCCTACTTCCGCGTCCACCACTTCGCGCAGCAGTACGCGTCCCCGTTCCCGTTGCTTGCCGCGATCGGGGCAAAAACCAGCCGCATCGAGATCGGTACCGGAGTAATCGACATGCGCTACGAGAATCCGCTCTACATGGCGGAGGACGCCGGGGCGGCGGACCTGATCTCGGGAGGACGCCTGCAGCTGGGCATCAGCCGGGGTTCACCCGAACAGGTCATCGACGGGTGGCGCCACTTCGGCTTCGCACCCGCCGCCGGCGAGTCGGACGCCGACATGGGCCGCAGGCACACTGAGCGCCTGCTCGACGTTCTCACTGGCGATGGCTTCGCGGCCCCGAGCCCGCGACCGATGTTCCCGAACCCTCCGGGCCTGCTTCGCGTGGAGCCGTACTCGGAGGGTCTGCGGGAGCGCATCTGGTGGGGTTCCGGCTCGAACGCCACGGCCGTCTGGGCGGCACAGCTCGGCATGAACCTGCAAAGCTCCACGCTCAAGGACGACGAGAGCGGCAAGCCGTTCCACATCCAGCAGGCGGAGCAGATCGAGCTCTACCGGCAGGCTTGGAAGGAGGCGGGGCACGAGCGGGAACCACGCGTCTCGGTCAGCCGCAGCATCTTCGCACTAACGGACGAGCGCGACTGGCACTACTTCGGGCGCGACCGCCGCAGTTCCGACCAGGTCGGCAACATCGACGAGAAAACCCGTGCGGTCTTTGGCCGGTCCTACGCGGGCGCACCGGATGAGCTGGCAGCGAAGCTGGCCGAAGACGAGGCGATCGCAGCGGCAGACACGCTGCTGCTGACTGTCCCGAACCAGCTCGGTGTGGACTATAACGCGCACGTCATCGAGTCGATCCTCAAGCACGTGGCACCGCAGCTGGGCTGGCGCTGAGCCGCCACCGCACACTCCCCGAGGAACGGGCACGTAGGGCGGAAAGCGGCAGTCCGTCTGCGGACCCAGCACCGGGTCTATGAGGAAGTTCCGGCCGGAGCACGGGCCATCAGCCATGTGTACGGAGCCTGGTGCGGGGGCGCTAGTTCCGCCACGACTTCGAAACCAAACCGACGGTAGAACCTGACATTGTCCTTGCTGGAGGTCTCGAGTAGCGCCGGGGCTCCGGTCTCGTCGCAGAGGTCCAACACCGGTGCCAGCACGGCGCCGCCGAGACCACGCCTTTGGTGGCCGGGCGCCGTTCCCATCGTTGCCAGATACCAATGCGGGCAACGGGGACGGCGCGCGGCTATGACCTCTTCGGCCGCTTGGATTCGGCTGGTGTTTTCGCCAGCTGCCCGCCGGTGCACGGCCGCAAGCTGATCCCGGTCATGTTTCGGGATGGTCGCGGGGTGGGGCTGAATCCAGGCAGCCACACTTGCTCCGTCCTGCGTCATCCAGACCTCGCCGAGATACTTGACGGTCGTTTCCAGATCCACGGTGAATGACTCCAGAAGGCGCTGCTCGTAGTTCACTTGCGGCAGCATCCAGCGGGTCCATACATAGTCATGAAACGCCTCGGCCAGCGTGGCCGCCGCCGGGCCGGTGTCTGCCAGGGTGGCTCGGCGGATCCCGGCATAGGATTTTCTGGGCGGCATCTCGCTGCCGTTCGAATGGTTCATTGCTGCTGTCCTTTGTCCGGTCGTACTGGTAGGCGCGGCGCGCCCTAGGTGCACGGAGCGCCGGCGTCGTCGGTCAGACCTCTATATCTTGCAGGCTCCCTAACTGCGCCGACAGTCAGAAACGCTGTTTGTCGGCGCAGGCTTCCGGGCTGCGGTCGCGCTCGTTACAAGGGCGCCTCGGCCGGTCCAGGGTGGGGCCTTATGTTCCCTGGCTGCGTTGCTTCTCCGGCGGATCGCGTCATGGCTTGCCGGTGGTGCTGGCTCGTTTGGTGGTGGTTGCCGTCCGGAGTATCAGGAGCCCGAAGACGAGCAGGATGACGTCGCCGCCGACCATGAGGGACCAGCGCCACATGCTGTTCACGTCCCCCAGCTGGAGGGCAATGTCGCCGAGGGCGTGGAGGATGACCAGGGGCCACAGCGAGACGCCGCGCAGCCGCAGGGCGGCCAGTCCCACGCCGAAGCACGTGGCCCCGACGACCTGGGCTGCGGTGACGGCGGGGTTGGCGCCGAAAGCGATGTTGGTCAGGTGTGTCAGGCCGAAGAGCGCGGAGGACAGCATTGCGGCCTTGGCCGGCGTCCACGAGGCGAGGCTTTTCAGGACCAGGCCGCGGAACCACAGCTCCTCGTAAAGGCCGGTGGCAAGGTAGCCCAGGATGATTGTTGTGCCGGCCTGCAGTCCGACGTCCTTGATGCCGGCGGCGAAGGGCGCCAGGATCACCAGGGCGGGGACGATGAGCAGCCTGGGGCGCACCTGGCCGGTGGTGAACAGTTCCCTGCCGGTGGCGGCGACGACGACGAAGGCGAAGACTGCCAGCGCCAGCACGGCGATGAAACGTTGCTGCATGGGCTCCATGCCGGGTGCCAGCCTGCTGATCAGCAGCGCGGCAAGGAGCGTGGCCGCTGCGGTGATTCCGGTCAGTGCGAGGGCGGTGCGCAGGGGATGCGTGGGAGCCGCGGTTTGGGTTTCGATCATGGAGTCCATTTCCTTCCGGTTCAGTGGCCGTGCTCAGTAACCGTGGGCGGGTGCGGGGATGGGTGCGCCCGTACCGGCGGACACGGGCAGGGCCCGGCAGCGGATGAGGGTAGTGACCACCCGGGCGGTAACCATGGACAAGGCCATGATCACAAAGGCTGCGGTCCATGCGTCGGCTCCTGTGATGGCGTTGCTGATGGAGAAGTCCCGGATTCCGGCCGCGGCCCACCCGTTGGCTGACTCGGCGAACGCGATGCGCCCCCCGATGACCAACAGCCACAGCAGGGCGTAGGGCAGCCCGGCCGTGCTGGCCACGGTGCCGTCGGCGCGGCGCCGGACCGGCATGAGCGCTCCGGCGAGGATGCCCAGGGCCACGCCTGCGCCGCCGCCGATGAAGTCCAGTGCGACGTCATTGCCCCGGGTGGGGATGTTGGCCAGCAGCAGGACCCCGGCGACGGCGGCAAGCAGGAGGGGCATGGCGAGACGGCGGCGGGTGACGGGCCTGGTGCCCAGGTTGGTGGCGAGGATGAAGATCAAGAGCCCGATGTTGAGCAGCCATTGTGCGGTGGTCATGGGATTCTCCGGTGCGTAAGGGGGCGGCGATGCGGCCCGTGGTGTGTGCTTTCTTCAAAGCTACGCAGGAGAATCCGGTACCGATTCGGCCCCTCGGTGGATTCCGAACCGACACGTTATCCACCCGGGGGTGGAGGCCTCCACCTCTCAGTGGAGGCCGGCTGGTGGCGAACCGGCCCGGTGGCGGGCCGGCGGCTTAGCCGGTGACCAGGCGGTGGCGGAAGGCGTAGCCGACCAGTTGGGCCCGGTCCCGCATGCCGGTCTTGGCGAGCAGGTGGTTGATGTGCGTTTTGACTGTTGAGTCCGAGACAAAGAGCCGGCCAGCGATCTCCCCGTTGGACAGGCCTTCGGCCACGAGGACCAGGACGTCGGTCTCCCGGGGGGTGAGTCCGTCGGGTCGTTCGGCGGGCGGGGCCGCCCCGCCGCCGGGGATCAGGCCCGCATGGTCGCCCCGGGCCAGCGCTTCAAGGAGGCGTCGCTGGACGGTGGGGTCCAGTTGGGCCTCGCCGGCGGCGACGGTGACGAGGGCGTGCTTGATTTCCTCGGCGTCGGCGTCCTTGGTCAGGAACCCCCGTGCGCCGGCCCGCAGCGCCGAGAACACCCATTGATCGTCGGCGTACGTGGTCAGGACGACCACTCGCGAGGCGGGTGTTTGCTGGCTGAGGAGGTCGGTGGCTTCGACTCCGTTCATGCCCGGCATGTGAAGGTCCATCAGGACAACGTCGGGACTCAGGGTCTGGGCCTGGCGGACGGCGTCGGCGCCGTCGACAGCCGTCCCGACGACCTCGATTCCCTCCAGCAGACCCAGGATCATGGACAGTCCGTCCCGGACCACTTTCTGGTCGTCCGCGATCAGCACCCGCACGCCGGTTTCATGCACCGCCCACTCCCCTCCGCTCAGTGCCACCAGCATCTCACGGAGAAGGGACCGCGCAGGCGCCTCGGATGGCTCGGCACGGCACGCGGGCTCGGCACGAAAGTACGGCCGGATTGATCAAGCCGACGCCGGATTATGAAAGGATTCCAGCCATGAATTCCTCGCGTCAATGGCTTACACCGCTGGGCCTGGCCATGGTCGCCGTGGTGGTCCTCAGCGCGGGTCTCGGCGGCCCGGGGTTTGCCGCCCGCGGCCCCGGGCTCCTCAATCTACTGGCAGCACTGGCGTTCGCCGGCGCGGCTGTGCCGTTCCTGATCCGCGAAGACTTCCCACCGGCTGCCTACACCGCACTCACGGCACTCATGGCGTTGGCCGTGGCGGGGATGCGCGCCGCAGACCCGGCCGGTGAGGTCATCGCCTTGTTCCTGTTGGCAGCGTTCGCGCCGCTGCGTCCGCCGCGGGCCGTCCTGGCCGCCGTGACCCTGCTGGGGGTGCTGACGTTCAACGTCCTCCAGCTCAGTTCCGGGCATTCGGCCCTCACCCTGATCCTGGCGACCGACGCCGGCGCGGCGTTCTTCTTCCTCGTCGGCACCCTGCTCCGGCGGGAAAAGGAGCAGCGGCTGCGCATCGCCGGACTGCTCCAGGATCTGCAGGCCAGCCGCGAGGCGGAGCAGGCAGCCACCCTGGCCGCGGAGCGCGGCCGGATGGCACGGGAAATGCACGACGTCCTGGCCCACACACTCTCGGGGTTAGCGCTCCAGCTGGAGGGTGCACGGCTGCTGGCGCAAAGCTCCGGCGCCGATGCCCGACTGCTCGAGACGATCCAGCAGGCCCAGCAGCTATCCCGCGCCGGCCTCGGGGAGGCCCGCCGCGCGGTCCGGACGCTCCGCGGCGAGGACCTCCCCGGACCCGAATCGATCGGCACCCTGGTGGACCAGCACCGGCTCGTCTCCACCGGTGCGGCGCGTTACCACCGCCAGGGACAACCCGTTCCGCTCGCCCCGGAGGCAGCGATGGCCCTCTACCGGGCCGCGCAGGAAGCGCTGTCGAACGTCCGGAAACACGCCCCCGGATCCGATGTCGACGTCGAACTCGTCTGGGGACCGGACACGGTGGACCTGCGCATCACCAACACCGGTAGCGGCAGCCCTGCATCCGCGCCGGACCCCGGGTACGGCCTGACCGGCATGACCGAACGCGCAGACCTTGCAGGCGGGACCGTGACTGCCGGACCATTCGACGGCGGCTTCCGCGTCCATCTCTCACTTCCCCACCCGCCCGTCATGGAGTGATCGGCACCCTGGTTCCGGCCCGAGACTCCGCCTCCGCTCCGCAACGAAAAAACCCCGCCGTTCCCGTATATACACTGGGAACTGCGGGGTTCTAGCTGGTGGCTCCGACCGGCGTCGATCCGGTGACCTTTCGATTTTCAGTCGAACGCTCTACCAACTGAGCTACAGAGCCTAGGTGACATGTCACCATGACGGCCGGAATTTCTTCTGGCAATCAGAGCGACCCTGACGGGACTTGAACCCGCGACCTCCGCCGTGACAGGGCGGCGCGCTAACCAACTGCGCTACAGGGCCTTGCGTGTGTTGCTTTTACTGCTGTTCTTGCTGCCTGCAGTATCGCTACCGCAATTTTTCAAGGCCTTTAGCCTACCAGACTTTTTCGTCCGGCCTGACCAGTTCCTTGCGTACCCCCAACGGGATTCGAACCCGTGCCGCCGCCGTGAAAGGGCGGTGTCCTAGGCCGCTAGACGATGGGGGCCAGGACGCCATCCGATGGTACGCCGATAGCAAGGGCAAAAATTTAAGGCCGAAGCCTGGCGTTTTTGTTCCTTTCGGGTTCCTCCGAACTGGACCTATAAAACTATAGGGCCAACTTCGGGAATCTCCAAAATCCGTTCGCCAAAACGGGAATAGGGGGTGGACAGGGCGCGTGCGGCTGTGTCGATGATGGACGGATGGATGCCGTCGCCGCCCTCAACGAGATCGCTTTCTGGCTTGAACGCGAGCGCGCCGCGACCTTCAAGGTGCAGGCATTCCGCAAGGCGGCCGGCCTCATCGGCGGCCTGCCCGCGGCGGAACTGGCGGCGCGGACGGCGGACGGCCGGCTCAAGCGGATGAAGGGGATCGGCAACCGCACCTTCGAGGTGGTCGCCCAGGCGGTCGACGGCGGCGTTCCCGACTATTTGGCGGCCCTGCGGGAACGCGGCGGCGGACCGCTTGCCACGGGCGGCCGGGAACTGATGGTGAGACTCCGCGGTGACCTGCATGCGCACAGCGACTGGTCCGACGGCGGTTCCCCGATCCAGGCAATGCTGGACGCGGCCCGGATGCTGGGTCGCGAGTACCTTGCCCTGACCGACCACTCGCCCACACTCAGGATCGCGAACGGCCTGAGTCCCGAACGCCTGGCCGAGCAGCTGGACGTTGTTGCCGCCATCGGGGCCCGGACCGACGCTGCCGGCGCCGAAACCCCGGAGCCGGGCGCCGGGCAGCCCCCGGTCCGGCTGCTCTCCGGTATCGAGGTGGACATCCTGGCGGACGGGACGCTGGACCAGGGCCCGGAACTGCTGGATCGCCTGGACGTGGTGGTGGCCAGCGTGCACTCGAAGCTGCGTTCGGACCGCCGGACCATGACCCGGCGGATGCTGGCCGCAATCGAGAACCCGCATACCCGGGTGCTGGGCCACTGCACCGGCCGGCTCCTAAGCGGCGCCCGCGGGACGCGGCCGCCCTCGGAGTTCGACGCGGCGCGGGTCTTCAAGGCCTGTGCGGAGCACGACGTCGCGATAGAGATCAACGCACGGCCGGAGCGGCAGGACCCGCCGGACGAGCTGATTCAGCTGGCCCTCGAGGCCGGCTGCCTCTTCAGCATCGACAGCGACGCGCATGCCCCGGGGCAGCTGGACTTCCTGCAATACGGGGCCGAGAGAGCCGCCCGGAACGGCGTTCCCGGGGATCAGGATCATCACCACCTGGCCGGTGGACCGGGTCCTGGCGTGGGCGCACCGCCGGGCGTGGCAGGAACTCGACTAGACCTGACCGATTTCCGCCAGCCGGCGGACCCCGCCACCGGCTAGATTGGCAGCATGGCAACAACCGCCGAGACAGGCTCCCCACACCAGGACAGCACGACCCTCCGACCCGGGCAGATCAGCGGGCTGGGGATCGCCGCCGTCGTCGTCACCGTGGTGCTCTGGGCCTCGGCGTTCGTGGGCATCCGGGCCGTCGGCCCCAGTTTCTCCCCCGGCCCCCTGACGCTGGGACGGCTCGCCGTGGCCGCCGTCGTCCTGGGCCTGGTGGTACTGCCCAAGTTCCGCAACTCCGCCGCGCTGCCCAGAGGCCGGGAATGGTTGCCCATCCTGGCCTACGGCGTGATGTGGTTCGGCGGCTACAACGTGGCCCTGAACGCCGCCGAACACCTGCTCGATGCGGGGACTGCCGCCCTGCTGATCAACGTCAACCCCATCCTCGTTGCCGTGATGGCCGGGATCATCCTGAAGGAAGGCTTCCCGCGCTGGCTGATCATCGGCAGCCTCGTGGCGTTCGGCGGGGTCGCGGTGATCGCTCTGGGTTCAGGCCAGCGCTCGACGGCGGACGTCGCCGGGGTGCTGCTGTGCCTGCTCGCCGCGGCCCTCGCGGCCGTGAGCGTGATTGTGCAGAAGCCCGTGCTCCGGAAGCTTCCCGCCGCCCAGGCCACCTGGTTCGGCATCATGGTGGGCGCCTTGTGCTGCCTGCCCTTCAGCGGCCAGCTCGTGGCCGAACTGCAGGCCGCACCGCTGCCCGCAACGCTCGGACTGGTCTATCTGGGCGTCTTCCCCACCGCGATCGCATTCACCACCTGGGCCTACGCGCTGTCCCTGATCGACGCCGGACGGCTCGCCGCCACCACCTACCTGGTGCCCGGCACCACGATCCTGATCTCCTGGCTGGTGCTGGGCGAGATCCCCACCGTCTGGGGCCTGGTGGGCGGCGTGATCTGCCTCGCCGGCGTCGCCCTGACCCGGCGCGGCTCCCGGCGTTCCAGGATGCTGCCGGCCCCGAAGGCCCGGGACTAGGGCGCCCGGCATGTCCGCATCACTGCCTCCCGGGTTGCCCATCCTGCCCGGCGACGACGACGGCGGGGCACCCCACGGGGATCCCGGAGCGCTCCCGATGTCTGAGGACGAGTTCGAAGCAGCGGTAAGCGACGCCCTGGACAGGATCCCGCCGGCGCTGGCAAAGACCATGGACAACGTCGCCGTCTTCATCGAGGACGATTACGTCCCGCGCGCGGGCGAGGAACCGGACACGGTGCTGTTGGGACTCTACGAAGGCGTGCCGCTGACTGAACGGGATTCCTGGTGGGACGCCGGCTCACTGCCGGACCGGATCACCATCTACCGCAGGCCCATCCTGGACCTCTGCGCGTCCCGCGAGGAGGTGGTCGAGGAAGTGACGGTGACCGTGGTCCACGAGGTCGCGCACCACTTTGGCATCAGTGACGACCGCCTGCACGAACTCGGCTGGGGCTAACCGCCGCGGTCGCGACTAGCCTTGAAGGCATGGGACACGACCACAACCATGCGCACGGCCTCACCGGCACCGCAAAGCACCGCAAACGCCTGATCGCCGTCCTCGGCATCACGCTCTCGGTAGTCCTGATCCAGGTTGCCGGGGCCCTGGTCTCCGGTTCGCTGGCACTCCTCGCCGACGCCGGGCACATGCTCTCCGACGCCGCCGGCGTCTTCATCGCGCTGCTGGCGGCCTGGATCGCGGGGCGTCCGGCAAACGACGCGCGGACTTACGGCTACCAGCGGGCGGAGGTCCTGGCCGCCCTGGCGAACGCGCTGGTCCTGATTGTCATTTCCGTGGTCATCTTCACCGAGGCGATCCGGCGGCTCGGCTCGGCACCCGAGGTGCACACCGACGTGATGCTGTTCGCGGCCATCCTGGGCGCGGCCGCCAACCTGGTCTCGCTGCTGATCCTCCGCGGCGGCCAGAAAGAAAGCCTCAATGTCCGCGGCGCGTACCTCGAAGTCCTCGGCGACCTGCTGGGCTCCTTCGCCGTCATCGCCGCCGCCATCGTCATCATGGCTACCGGGTACCAGGCCGCGGACACCCTCGCCTCCATGGTGATCGCCCTGATGATCCTGCCCCGGGCCTGGCACCTGCTGCGCGACGTCGTGGACGTGCTCCTCGAGGCCACCCCCAAGGGCGTGGATGTACAGATGATCCGGGAACACATCGCGTCCGTCGAGGGTGTGGTCTCGGTCCACGACATCCATATTTGGACCATCACCTCCGGGGTCCCGGTGTTCTCCGCCCACGTCGTGGTCGAGGACGCTGCCCTCGGCGCCCGCGGGGCTGACCGGGTGCTGGACAAACTGGTCAGCTGCCTCGGCTCGCATTTTGATACCGAGCACTGCACCTTCCAGCTCGAACCCGCCAGCCATGCCGACCACGAGGCCCATCAGCACGCCTGAAGCCAACGCACTGGCCCCGGCGGTTGAACCCCGCGAAGACCGGCGCAGCGACACGCACGCAACGGATGTGACCAAATGACATAGTTGTTGTTTATGTTATTGATGTGGCGTTTGTTGCCAAAGTGACCTCTGGCACGTAGCCTCAACCCTGCTGGGTGATCCGCAGAGGGGCTTTCCACGTGCCAAATTCCGACCTCGCTCGCGCCAGCCTGACTGCAGCGAGGTTTTCCATGAGTTGGACCGGTTCCGGCGGCAGGGCCGCAGCCCTGTGCACCGCCGTCGTACTGCTGGGAACCCTGGCGATGCCCGCGCAAGCCGCCCCGGACGCCGGCCGCTCCATCCCCGCCCTGAGGGTGCCGGCCACCCCGGAGCTGCCCTCCCCCGACGAGATCGCAGCCGCCAAATCCAGCGAAAGCGCGACGGCGGCACAGGTCACCCGGATCGACGGGATCCTGGCGGACGCCTCCGCGGCGCGGGAGACCGGTCTGGCCGCTTCGCTCGCCGCCAACAATGCCTATGCGGACGCCCTGGTGGAACTCCAGACCCGGCGGCATGCCGCCGCCCGGGCGGATGCAAGGGCCGCCGCCGCCGAGGCCGAGCAGGTCAAAGCCCGCAAGCTGATCGGCCAGCTCGCCGGCGACCTCTACCGCAGCGGGGGCATGACACCGGCACTGAGCCTTGTCAGCGGCAACAGCGAGGCCCTGCAGCAGGCCGCCACGCTCGAGGCGGTGGCCGCCGGCCGCGCCCGCGCGTTCCAGGCGGCGGAGGACGCCGCTGCCGCCGCCAGGTCGTTGCAGGACGCGGCCGCCGACGCGGACCGCGCCGCTGACGACGCCGCCCGCACCGCTGAGTCCCGCAGGTCCGACGCCGAACGCGCCGACGCGGACCGGCTCAAGACGGTGGCGGACGCCGCAACGCAGCGCAGGATCCTGGTCGGCCAGCTGGCCACGCTACGGAACACCACGGTGGCGCTGGAGTCCGCGCGGGTGGACGCCCTGGAGCGGCAGCGCCAAAAGGCCCGGCTCGCCGCACTCACGGCGGCACCGGCGCCGGGCGCACAGCCTGCCCAGGCAGGACAATCACCGCAAACAGGACAGCCGGCGCCGGAAGCGCCGGTCCTTCCGGCCGCAGTGCAGCCGCAGGGACCGGCCTCGTCGGCCTCCGGTTCACCGCGGCCGGTTCCCTCCATCCCGGCTCCCTCCATTCCGGCTCCAGCGATTCCGGCGCCCGCCCCTCGTCCCTCCCGCCCGCAGGCACCGGCACCGGCCCCCGTTCCCCGCCCGGCACCCGCACCCGCGCCCGCACCCGCGCCCGCACCCGCACCCGCACCCGCACCCGCACCCGCACCCGCACCCGCACCCGCACCCGGCGGATCCAACCAGGTGGCGATGGCCGCGGCGCTCAACAAGGTCGGTGCGCCGTACTTCTACCAATACGGTGGAACCGGCGCCCGCGGCTTTGACTGCTCGGGCCTGGTCCAAAACGCGTTCGCCGCAGCCGGAAAGCAACTGCCGCGCACGGCCGCGCAGCAGTTCGCGCAGGCTCCGGTGCATGTGGCCCTTGCCGCCGCGCAGCCGGGCGATCTGCTGGTCTGGGGCTCAGCGCCCGGCTTCTACCACGTGGCCATCTACCTGGGCGGCGGCCGCGTCGTCCAGGCCCTGAATCCGGAGAGCGGGATCACCGTGACGGACCTCGCGGCCATGTCCGGGATGCAGCTGTACCCCTACGCAGCCCGGTACTGAGGTCAATATTTGCCCGCTTCAACGGGCCGCGAGGAAACCGGGGGTACCTTTGAGAAGTTGCCGAAAGGTTCGGCGGCTCTTTCAGGAGGCGACATGGTCGTAGCACCGCAGTCCGTGGACGGCGGCAAAGGCAGCGTCGAACTGCGCGAAGACGGCCTCGTCCACCTCCGGTGGCTGCCCGGGATCAGCATCGAGGTCGGGGACGCCAGGGCTGCCATGGCGAAAGTCAATGACGTTTGCCAGGGTGTGCCGCGCCCGATGCTGGTCGACATGGCGGCGGTCGCCTCGGTCAGCCGCGAAGCCCGGGGCATCTGGTCCATTCCCTGCGACGCCTCCCGCATCGCCCTGCTGGGACGGTCCCCGGTGGACCGGGTCCTGGCCAACTTTTTTCTTGGCGTACATATACCCCCCTGCCCCACCCGCTTCTTCACCTCCCGCGGCGAGGCCACGGACTGGCTCAATGCCCAGCGGTAGGCGCCCGGAAATGCCCGGTAAGCACCCCTCGTCAACGCGCCGCACCTCACCGCGTTGCTCCACAGTCCAAGGCACATGAATCCAACGGACGGCGTTGAGGACCCGCGCCTGCAAGAGTTGGTTGACGGCATTGTCCGGCTCGCCGCCGGCGAGCTGAGCGCCCGCATCGAGCCCTCGGACCGACGGGACGCCATCGACGCCGTCATAACCGGCGTCAACCTGCTCGCCGAGGAACTCGGGCACATCTACTCGGACCTGGAGGAACGAGTAGCCGCCCGAACGGCCATGCTGCGCCGTACGCAGGTGGAGCTGGAACATATGGCCAAAACCGATGCGCTAACCGGCCTGGCCAACAGGACCCTGCTCAACGAGCGGATTGACGACGCAATCCGGACCGGCGCGGACAGCGAGACCGCACCGGCCGTGCTCATCCTGGACCTGGACTCCTTCAAGGCCGTCAACGACACCTTGGGCCACAGCGCGGGCGACGCCGTACTGGTCGAGGTTTCCCGTCGCCTCCGCTCGGTCGTTCGCGCATCGGACACTGTGGCCCGCCTTGGCGGAGACGAGTTCGCCGTCCTCATCACCGGAGCGGGCACGGATGAAGTCATGCTCATCGCGCACCGGGCCTGGGAAGCCCTGCAGGAGAGCGTGCACATCGGCACGGAAACGGTGTGGACGACCGCCAGCATCGGCATTTGCCTGCACGGCCTTGGCTACTCGCCGGAGGAACTGATGCGCGACGCCGACATTGCGATGTACCAGGCCAAGGCCCAGGGGCGGAACAAGGTCCAGGTTTTCCATCCGGACATGCTCAATGCCGTCCAGGAGCGGTCGCGGATAACCGCCGAACTCCGCACGGCAGCGGCCAGCGGACAGTTGGCTTTGCTCTATCAACCGGTAGTTGAACTGGCCTCCGGCAGGGTCGCCGGCGTCGAAGCCCTCGTCCGGTGGCACCATCCCGTGCACGGAACGATTATGCCCGACAGCTTCATTGACATCGCCGAAGAAACCGGCCTGATCCTGGAACTTGGCCGGTGGGTGCTGCACGAAGGGATCTCCCAGCTCGGCCGCTGGAAGCAGGCTGCGCCGCAGCTCACGGATTTCCGCCTGCACATCAATCTCTCGGCCGCCGAACTTCTTCGAAGCGATCTGCTCGACGACGTCAGCCGGACCCTGCGCACCCACGACATTGAGCCCTCCCGGCTGGTGCTGGAAATTACCGAGAGCGTACTGATGCCCCGGAGAACGGGGGAAGAACAGATACTTGAAAAACTCCGAGCCCTGGGCGTCGGCCTGCAGATCGATGACTTCGGCACCGGCTATTCGTCCATCAGCTACCTCCGGGCCCTTCCGGCGGACACCGTAAAAGTCGACCACTCGCTGATCAAAAACCTCGAGACGGACCCCCGGCAACAAAAGTTCGTCTCTGCCATCCTGCAGCTGATAGCGGCCGCCGAACTGGAAGCAATCGTCGAGGGCGTCGAAACAGCCGGGCAGGCCGCCCGGCTGCAAGCCATGGGCTGCCTCTACGGGCAGGGCTACTACTTCGGGCGCCCGGCCCCCGCCGCGGCGGTGCTCGATCGGATCGGCGGCTCCGGGCACCCGCTGTAGGGTGTGTCTATGTCGAAGCTCTGGGACCGAATACGGCTTGTCCCAACAGTTGTACGCCTGGCCTCCCGTGCGCCCCGGGACCCGCACGCCGCCTGGGAAAGATACTGGACCGGCATACGCGCCACCGGCCAGGCAGGGGACGTGCTCTGGGACGCCGGATCCCCGGCCGAGCGGGAACAGTACACCGAGTTAGTCCTCGCGCACTTTGACCCGGCCCTTCCCGTCATTGACGTCGGCTGCGGCAACGGCACCTACAGCCGATGGCTCGCCGCCCTCTTCCCCCAGGTCCTCGGCATCGATGTCGCTGCCGCTGCCGTTGCGCGGGCCGCCCGGGAGACCCGGGACGTCCCAAACGCAGGCTTTATGGTCCTGGACGCCACCGAGGCGGGCGCCGGGGACCGCCTCCTTGCGCAGCTGGGACCCGCGAACGTCTTCGTCCGCGGAGTGTTCCACGTTCTCAAACCGGACAAGCAAGCTGCGCTGGCGGCAAACCTGAGAACAGTGGTCGGAGCAACGGGACGGGCATTCCTGGCGGAAACGAACTTTCCCGGAAACAGCCTCGACTACCTGGCGGACCTCGGCGCCACGAGCGCACACATACCCGAACAGCTGCAGCGGGCCCTCGAAAACCTGCCCCGCCCAGGGCGCTTCGGCGCCCGGCAGCGGCACAACGCCTTTCCCCGGGCGGACTGGCACGTCATCGCGGACGGACCGGTCGACATCGACGTCGTACCAATGAACCCCGCCGGCCGGCCGCAACGGGTGCCCGGCTACTTTGCCCTCATGGCCGGCAGGCCCATCCCGCCGGCCGAGGGCACATCACTGGGCCCGCCGCGCGGTTAGGCCCACCCGAGCCAGGAACCGTTCACGGCCCGCCGGATGGCCGGATTGCCGCCGGCGCTAGGACAGAACGTCCTTGGTGGCGAACCGGGCGTAGGCGAGGGCCCCGAAGAACGCCAAATAGCCGCCCTGCAGCAACGCGTTGGCGGCAAACGAATCCCAGGCGATCGGCTGGCGCAGCAGGTCGGCAAAGTCAAGCCACCGGTGCGTGAACAGCCAGGGATGCAGCCACTCCAGCTGCGGCAGCGCATCGGCGACCTGCGCGACGACAGCGAACACCACCGTGGCTGCCATCGCGCCGACGGGAACGTCCGTGAGGCTGGACATAAACAAGCCAATGGCGGACAGCCCGATGAGCGAAACAGCCAGGTAGGCAGCGATCAGCAGCAGCCGTCCGAACGCCTCGGCAGCGCCGATCGAGTCGCCGGAGAGCAGGGTCACGGGACCCACCGGGAAGAGTGCAGCCCCGATGCCCGCCCCGACCAGGGCCACCGTGAACGGCGCGACGACGGCGAACACCACGGCGCCGGTGTACTTGACCCCCAGCAGCCGGCCCCGACCCGCGGGAGCGGCAAGGAGATACCGGAGGGTCCCCTGCCCGGCCTCCCCGGCGAGGGTGTCGCCCGCCACCACCCCGATGGTGAGGGGCAGGAAGAGCGGGACGGCCACCAGCATCGCCGTGACACCGACGAACAGGCCGTTCTGGCTGATCCGGTCCAGGAAAGCGGGGCCGCGGCCGGCGGGCACGGCGGAGGAGAGCCGGACGGCGACGGCGATCAGGACGGGGATGGCAGCGAGGGCGAACAACATGGCCCACGTGCGGCGGCGGCGGAACAGCACGCCCAGTTCCGAGCGGAGCAGCCGCAGGCCCGGTCCCCCCGGCGCCCCGCGCTCACTGCGCAACGTCGAACCCCTCACCCGTCAACTCGACGAACCGGTCCTCCAGACTGCCCTGTTCGACGGCGAAGCCGCGCACCCGGACGCCGGCGGCCACCAGGGCGGCCACCAGGTCCTCCGCCGGGGGCCGCGGGCCTGCGGCATCAGCCGGGAGCGGAGCATACAGCAGTTCGCCGGAGGCACCGCCGTCGGCCTTCAGACCGAGGCCGGCCAGCACCCGGGCGGCGGCACCCGGGTCAGGAGTCAGCAGCCGGACCCGGGCCCGCCCCGCCTGCCGCAGTTCCGCCAGGGTGCCCTGGGCCACCAGGCGTCCCGCGCTCATCACCGCCGCGTGGGTGCAGATCTGTTCAACCTCGGCGAGCAGATGGCTGGAGACGAACACGGTGGCGCCGTCCGCGGCGAGCGACCTCACGAGGTGCCGCACCTCGCGGGTGCCCTGCGGATCCAGGCCGTTGGTCGGCTCGTCCAGCACCAGCAGTTCCCGGGGCGCCAGCAGCGCGTTCGCGATACCCAGTCGCTGCTTCATGCCCAGCGAATAGGCCCTGACCTTCTTGTCCGCGGCGTGCGCCAGGCCCACCCGTTCAAGCGCGGCGTGGACCCGGGCCCGCCGCGTCCCGTCCGGCGCTTCCGGGTCCGCGGCATCGAAGCGCAGCAGGTTCGCGGTCCCGGAGAGGAACGGATAGAAGGCCGGCCCTTCCACCAGCGCGCCGACCCGCGGCAGCACGGTCCGCAGCTGCCGCGGCATGTCCTCGCCCAGGACGCGCACCGAGCCGCTGGAGGCCGCCGCGAGGCCCAGCATGATCCGGATCGTGGTGGTCTTGCCCGAGCCGTTCGGTCCGAGGAAACCAAAGACCGAACCTTTGGGAACGGCCAGGTTGACGCCGTCCACGGCGAGTTGCCGGCCGAACCGTTTGCTCAGGCCCCGGGTCTCAATGCTCAGCTCGGCGGACGGCGCGACGGCGGTCACCGTGCGGCAGCCGCGGCCTGCAGCCGCTCCAGCGGGACCGATCCGGCGAAGATGCGCCCGTCGTCAAGGATCAGCACGTTCAACAGCGCGCTGGAGAGCAACCTGCCGCCGGCCACGGGAACACTCGCCTGTGCCAGCAGCGACGCCATGGTCCCGGGTTGGCCCTGCCGGTCCGGTGCGGCCTTGGTGAGGGAGCCGGCGGGCAGTTCGACAACGGATTCCCAGCCTGTGCCGCTGACTTTGGCTTTGTCTTTGCCCGTGTCCTTCGCCGCTGCGCCGGGACGGTCCTTCGGCCCGGCGGCCTTGTGGGCCGGGACGGAGAGCTCCTTGACCGTGGCGCCGGGCGGCGGGCTGAAGTTAAACACTGCGGCATCCGGGGCCCCGAGGGAGAGCTTGGTGAACTCGACGCTAAACGCCGGGTCGGCCTGGCCGCGGGCCGTCAGCTGCACGCCGAGCGGCATGCCGCTCAGGCCGTCCACCGAAATCGCCACCGAGGCCAGCAGTGTTGCCGCGGATTTGGGCGTGAGCACCAGCTGGTAGGCGGCCCGCCCGGCGACTTCAACATCCGAACCGACGGCCACGTCGCTGCTGCGGTCAAGCTGGGACAGAAGCTTTTCGGCCAGCGCGTCCGGGGCCGGCACAGAGTCCTGCCCGGGCTGGGGGTGCTTTTCGGCACCGGGGGGCAGGACCGCGTGCGCGGCCGTGTTGTCCTTGGAGTTGTAGAACCAGAGCTCGTTGCCGTGCCGGATGACGTCGCGCTCGGCGAGACGGTCCAGCACCTGGACGCGGGCGTTCGCGGCCCCGTCACGGTAGAGCCGGGCTGTGTGTGGTCCGGTCAGCAGTTCAAGCCAGGCGGTGTCCTGGGATGAGGCCCCGGGACCGTTTTGCGGCAGTTCCGGCAGGCCAAGGTTCGAGGTTTGTTTCAGCGTTCCGGAGAACGATGTCCCGCGGTGCTGGGCGATCAGCTCCAGCACCTGCCGGGGCGATTTCGAGGGCAGCGGGTCTCCCGCGCTGGCCGGCAGGGATCCCGCCAGGGCAGCGGCGGCGATCACGGCGGGAACGGTTGCGGCTGGCAGCCAGCGCAACCAGGTACGGGTCACAGGGACCGCGCTCCAACATGGCAGCTCATCTGTTAAGACTACGCCCCGAAGCGGGCGGCATCACCGGCGGCCGGCCGATTCTTCCGGGCCGGCGCCCTCCCCCGGCGTCACGGTGCCGGCTCCGCCGTCGACCGTCACGACCTCTCCGGTGGCGATCAGCGCAGTGGCCTCCGGAACCCCGACCACCGCCGGAATCCCGTACTCCCGGGCGACGACGGCGCCGTGCGAGTTCGGTCCGCCCATTTCCATCACCAGCCCGCCGGCGGTCAAAAACAGCGGCGTCCAGCCCGGGTCGGTGGAAGGGGCCACCAGGATCTCACCGGGTTCCAGCCGGGCACCTAGCGGCTCCAGGATGACGCGGGCCCGGGCAGTGACCGTTCCGGCCGATGCGGGGGCCCCGGCCAGCACGCCCGGAGTGCCGCCCGGCGCCCCGGCCGGCACGGGCCGAACCGCTTCCGGTTCCGCCCCGTCCGAGAGCAGCACCCTGGGCACGTGCCGGCGGCCAAGCTCACGGCCGTAGCGGTCGCGCCGCTGCGCCACGAGGTGGCCGAGCGGCCGCCCGGCGAGGCCCTCGCGGGCCTCGACCAGGTCCAGGAAAAACACGTCGTCCGGTTCGGTCAGACGGCCGGCGGCGGCGAGGTCGTCCCCGACGGCCTGGAGTTGGCCGCGCACCGCGGCCAGCGCCTCGACGATGTGGAACTTGGGCAGCTCCCGCAGGCCGGCAAACATCCGGGTACGCCGCAACGCGGCACGCACCAGGGTGGCGCGCAGCCGGCCGCGCTCCCCCGCCGCGGCGACCAGGCGCTCTACCTGGGTTTCCGCCGCCCGCGCCGCACCGTCGAACTGCCGGTCCGGGGCCAGCCCGGGGTCCTCCAGGCGCAGATAGTTGGCCAGGACCCCGAGGAGGTGCTCCGGGTCATCGGACCAGCGGGGGATCCCGACGTCGATCTCCGCCACGGCCCGGTGCCCGTAGCGGGCCAGGAAACCGGCGATTCCGGACTGGACGACGGCGGGCAGCGTCCGGGCCCGGTAGCGGCGCGCCAGCTCCGCAGCCGCCGCGGCCCCGGCAGCTGCGCTGTCGAACACGGCCGCGGCGCCGGCGTCGGCCCGGATGGCGGCGGCGAGCTGCCAGAGCGACAGGTCCATTTCGGTGGTCACGTTATGGGGCAGGCCCCGCAGGACCAGTTGCAGCTCCCCCGGCCCGCCGCCGGGCCCCAGCAGCTTGCCGGCGGCCGCGAGCAGCGCAAAGCCCAGCGCCGGCAGCGGCAGGATGTTGGGGACTACCGGGAAGAGCTCGCGGCCCAGGATCCGCTCCACGTGGTCCAGCCGCTGCTCCGCGGTGGAGCCTGCCGGCACCGCCAGGGCGGCCCGGAACCGTTCGCCGAACTCTTCTGCCCGGGCCAGCGCCGCCTCCGGCCTGAACAGGGCGCGGAGCAGCAGCAACGGGACCCCCGCCCGCGCCGCCACGGGGCCGACGTGCCGCAGCACCGGCCACGGCGACCTGCCGGTGACCGAGAACCGGGGGTCCCCGAAGAGGCCGCGCAGCACGGCCGCGGACCGCGCCTCCATCACGTCGAACACCCGGGGCACGACGGCCCGGCCGGCCCGGCTGCGGACCACCGGGGTCAGGTCGAAGAAGATCCGCTGGCCCGCCTCGACATACGGCGGCGGACCGTCGTGCAGGACGGGGACCTCGAACTGCGCGGCCCGCGCCACGGACGAAGCGATCAGCCGGAAGGCCGCCAGCCCCATGGGCGTCAGCGGACGGGTCAGGCCCTGGGCCAGGCTGAAGCACAGGTAGACCCGGATCCCGGCCGGCGCCGGCACCCGCTCCGGCAGGGGGTAAAGCGTGGTGATGGGCCTGGATTGCGTCAGCCACGCACGTCCCCCGGCGTCGATTGCCCATTCGAGATCCTGCGGCGCGCCGAAACTCACCTCCGCCCGGCGGCCGAGCAGCTCCAGTGCCAGGATCCCGGCGTCGTCGAGGCAGGGCCCGGTGCCGGCGCCGGGGCGGGCCACGCGTTCGGTCCCGCCGTCCGGCAGCGGCCGGATCAGCACGTCCTTGCTTCCGATCCGGCGCTGCAGAATCCGCCGGGTAGCACTGTCGACGACGAAGTGGTCCGGGTTGACCGCCCCGGACACCACGGCCTCCCCGAGGCCCGGGCTGGCATCGATGACCGCTTCGTGCCGCCTGCCGGTGACCGGGTTCGCGGTGAACAGGACCCCGGCAACTGCGGCGTCCACCATCCGCTGGACCACCACCGCGAGCGCCACGGAGGACGGGTCGATCCCGTGGCTGGCGCGGTAGCTCACCGCCCGGTCGGTCCAGAGCGACGCCCAGCACTGCCGGACGGCGGCCAGGACCGCGTCCGGGCCGACCACGTTCAGGAAGCTGTCCTGCTGGCCGGCGAAGCTGGCGGACGGAAGGTCCTCGGCGGTAGCGGAGGACCGGACCGCGACCGGGGTGCCGGGTCCCAGCGCCGCATAGGCGTCCCGGACGGCGGCGGCAATGTCCTCCGGAACTTCCGCGGCGAGGACCAGCCGGCGGGCGGTTCCTGCCGCCCGGGCGAGCGCCGGCAGGTCGCCCGGTGCCGCCACGGCCAGGGCGGCGTGGACGGCTCCGAGTCCGGCGTCGGCTGTGGCGCGCCGGTAGGCCTGGGTGGTCAGGCAGAAACCGGGTGGGACGGGCAGCCCTGCCCGCAGCATTTCGCCGAGATTGGCGGCCTTGCCGCCGACGAGGTGCGCCAGATCCGCGCCGGCCGACCCCAGGTCGAGCAGCAGCACCGGCCGCGGGTCCCGCCGCGGTCCGTCCGGTGCTGTTCGCTGCCCCATGTGCCGTCCTGTCGGCGACGAAGCGTGTGGCGTCCGGCCGGTGCTACGCGCCGCCGAGCATGGGTCCGAAGCCTGGCCGGTCGGCCAGCCGCGGGTCGTCGCGGTCCGGGACGACCATCACGGGCCCCTTGGCGTGGTGCAGGATGCCGTCGGAGGTCGATCCCAGCAGCATCCCGGCGAAACCTCCCCGGCCGCGGGTGCCCACCACGACCAGTTCCACGTGCCGGCTGGCCTCGACGAGGATGTCGATCGGGGAACCGTCGACGAGCTCGGTTTCCACCTCGAGCGCGGGGAAGTGGCTCTTGAGCCAGGCGACCCCGGCCTCGAGCTGGACCCGGATATCGGCGAAAAGGGCTTCGCGGTCCATCGGGGCCGGGACCCAGGCCAGTGAGCCGGTGTACTGCGGCACGGCGCAGACCAGGCGCAGCGGCGCGGACAGCCGTTCGGCCTGGGCCGCGGCCTCAAGGACCGCCACCCGGGCCTGCTCGGAGCCGTCGACGCCGGCCACTACAACATTTTCGACCGGCTGGGGGCCGGACTTTTCCCGTTCCGCCAGGACATGCTTGTCGTCCGTGATCTCGCCGAGCCGGTCGCCGCAGGCAAGCGGGACAGTGACCGTGGGGCATTTGGCGTGGGCGGGCAGCGCGCTGCTGACCGACCCGAGGAGGCGGCCGACGAAGCCGCCCCGGCCGCGGGTGCCGAAGACCAGCAGTTCGGCGGTCTCCGTCATCTCCAACAGGACACCGGAGGCGTCACCGTTTTCCACCGAGGCGTCGACGTCGATGTTGTACGGGGCCACCTTGTCGAGGGCCTGTTTCAGGATGGCTTCGGCGCCCTCCCGGATCACCGAGTCGTCCACGGTCGCGTACCCGCCGTCGAGTCCGGAGGCAGCGAAGACCGGTACCGAGTAGGCGGTCACGACGTGCAGCGGCCGGTGCCGCCGCTCGGCCTCCCGGGCCGCCCAGACCAGGGCGCAGTGGCTGTGTTCCGAACCGTCCACGCCGACCACGATCCCCTGCGGAGCGGGCCGCGCCCCGGCGGTGTCCCCCGCCGGATCCGGATGCACCTGTTCTCGGGCCATGGGGTCCGCCTCCTCGCGTTGCGTGGCTATCTTGCGGCTATTCTGCCAGAAGTGCCCGGGCCCGGCTCCCGCGCGGCGCGGCAGTCAGGATTTAGCGGATAGTGGCGTGTGAATCGTGAAGTCAGACAGGCTCTGTTCACAGCCCGCATTCTTGGGTATCCTCTGAGGCATTGCTGAACCGAGACTCGTCTTTCAGATCGGCCGCTTGCGGGCGCCGTGCGTCAGGACGGATCGCCGGGAAGGCGCTCCGGGCACGGGCCCGGCAGCCGCATCATTCGAGGAAGGACCCGCAGTGTCGAGCATGCCTGTGCCTGGCGGAATCGAACGGACCAGCACTGTGGTCATCGGCACGGGCCTGTCCGGGCTGGCGGTCGCCAGCGAGCTGCAGCGCCGCGGCGTGGGCGCCATCGTGGTTGACGGGCTGGACCTGCTCGGTGCCGGGAACCCGGCCAACACCTCCTCGCTGCAGCGCTGCGACGCGGCGGATGCCGCCACCCTCAGGGAACGCAACGAGATCCTGCGCCACCTGCGGAACTACGCCGCCAGCCACAGCCTCGACATCCGCACCAATGTCCGCGCCCTGCAACTTGACCACCTGTACGCCGAGAGCCCGGCCGCCGGGGCCCAGGGAACCGGCAGCCCGGCGCAACAGTGGGCCGTTAGCACCCCGGACGGCGTCCTGTACGCGGACCACCTCGTGCTGACCCGCTGCGCGCACAGCCAGCTGCGCCGCATGCTGGCCGAGCTGGGGGTGGCCGCCGGACAGAACCTGATGGCGGCCATGCACGCCCTTGGCATGTACTTGGTCGGGGTCGGCGAGCTGATCACCCCGACACCGAAGGAAGTCCTGCGCCAGGCCAAGCTGGTGGGCCAGGCGATTTCCGCCAAGGTCAATCCGGAGGGCATGCCCTCGCTGCTCACCGGCGGGCTGGCGCTGCCGGCCTAAGGAACCGGACCCGGCCGCGGGCGCACCAGCCCGGCGCGGAAGCTTCAGCCGGGCCGCGGGTCCCCGCCCTAGTCCCGGGGCGCCGTCGTGGCGTCGTCCGGGCCGGCGTCGTCCCCGTCGGTGCCTCCGGCGTCGTCCCCGTCGGAAAGCCGCCGCTTCGCCATCAGGGCGAGGGCGACCAGGATGCCCACGGCCACCGCCACGAAGACGACAATGCTCCACGGGAAGGGCTGGGAGGCATCCGGCGCCGTCGACGGCGCCATCGTGGTCCCCGGCTGGGCGGTGCCGAGCGTCGGTACCGAGCCCGGCGCCGGGGCGGCTCCGCCCGCCGTCGGGGTTCCGGTCGCCGCCCCGCTCGACGCCGCCGTCGCGGTGAAGTTGAAGGTGCCCTCGATCGGGTGGCCGTCCGAGCTGGCCACCCGCCATTGGACCGTGTAGACCCCGGCCGGCGCGCCCGGCTTGAGCTGCTGCGAGGCGACGTTGTCGACGATCTTCGCGTCGCCGTCGGCCCAGTTGGTGCCGGCGGCGTCGTTGATCTTGATCTGCGTGCCCAGCGCCAGCGGGTGGTTGCTCAGCGTGAGGGACACCTCGGACGGCGGGACCGGGAGGGTCGTGCCGGAGGCGGGGCTGGTCGACTCGATGGAGTCGTGGGCGGACGCCGGCCCGGCGCCCAGAAGCGCTGCGCCGAACAGAAGCACCGCCGCCGCCATCAGGCCCAGCAGGGCACCCGGAAGTTGTCGATAAAAGCGCATCGCTGGCTTACTCCTAGTGTTGGCTTCCTTACACACTAGGCGAGTTTGGCGGGGCGGCGCCGCCCCGCCTAATAGGATTTAGCTAACACCCCCTTTCCCTCCCGGAGGATCAATGCTTAAGCAGGGCTCTGCACTCGACCGGTATTTTAAGATTTCCGAGCGGGGGTCGAACTTCTCGCGCGAGATCCGCGGCGGCTTCGCCACGTTCTTCGCCATGAGCTACATCGTGGTGCTGAATCCGCTGATCCTCTCCGGCCCGGACTCCACCGGCGGGACGCTCGGCTTCCCGGCCGTTGCCGCGGTGACCGCTTTCGTGGCCGGCATCCTGACCATCCTGATGGGCGCCTGGGCCAAGCATCCTTTCGCCCTGGCCACCGGCCTGGGTGTCAACGCGTTCGTGGCCGTCACCGTCGCCACCAACCCGGGCCTGACCTGGCCGGACATGATGGGCCTGGTGGTCCTCTCCGGCGTCACCATGCTGATCCTGGTGCTGACCGGTTTCCGGACCGCGGTGTTCAAGGCCGTCCCGGAGGGGCTCAAGACCGCGATCGTGGTCGGCATCGGCCTCTTCATCGCCCTGATCGGCCTGGTCAACGCCGGTTTCGTCCGCCGCATCCCCGACGTCGCCGGCACCACCGTGCCGGTCGGGCTCGGCTTCGACGGCAAGCTGCTGGGCTGGCCCACTTTCGTGTTCGTCGTCGGGCTGATCCTCACGATTGCCCTCGTGGTCCGCAAGGTCAAGGGCGCAATCCTGATCGGCATCATCACCTCCACCATCCTGTCCGTGATCCTGGAATTCACCCTGCACATCGGACCCAGCTTCGACGGCAAGAATTTCAACCCGCAGGGCTGGTCCCTCGTGGCGCCGAAGTTCACCGAGTGGGCCGCCCCGGACCTGTCCCTGATCGGCAAGGCGAACCCGTTTGGCGCGTTCGAGCACCTCGGCTTCGTCGCCGCCACCCTGCTGGCCTTCGTGATCCTGCTCAGCATTTTCTTCGACGCCATGGGCACCATGGTGGGACTGGCCACCGAGGCCGGCACCATCGACAAGGACGGGAACATCCCCAACGTGGACCGCGTGCTGCAGATTGACGCCCTGGGCGCAATCGTCGGCGGCGGCGCGTCCGTGTCCTCGAACCAGATCTACGTCGAATCCGGCGCAGGCATCGGCGAAGGCGCCCGCACCGGCCTGGCCTCGATCGTCACCGGCCTGCTGTTCCTGGTCGCGATGTTCTTCACCCCGCTGATCAACCTGGTCCCCTTCGAGGCCGTGGCTCCGGCGCTGGTCGTGGTCGGCTTCATGATGGTCTCCCAGGTCGGCAAGATCGACTGGCAGGACTGGGGCATCGCGATCCCGGCGTTCCTGACCTTCACGCTGATGCCGTTCACCTACTCGATCGCGAACGGCCTCGGCGCCGGGTTCATCTCCTTCGTGCTGATCCGGCTGTTCCAGGGCCGCGCGCGTGAAGTGCACCCGCTGATGTGGGCCGTGGCCGCCGCGTTCCTGCTCTTCTTCGGCATCGGCCCGATCGAGGCCGTCCTCGGCATCCACTAGAAGCTCCGCGCACCGTCCTCTCCGCCGAGATGACAGTTCGCGGCAGTGTTTTTGGAAAACACTGCCGCGAACTGTCATCTCGGCGGCGTTAAGCCGGCGTTTAAGCGGGGTTTCCGGGATTTCGGACACCCCGACGACGGCGCTGCTGGTTTTCCGGTCCGGGCTGCGGTGAGCTAGGGGCATGCCTTCCGCCACCCGCACCGTCGATGTCCCGCCGCAGCCCTGGACCGGAAGGTTCGACGGCGCCGGCGCCGACCACCGGCGCTGGTGGCAGGCCGTGACGCCCCACTCCGCGCCCCCGGACGGGCAGCCGCAGCCGGCCGGCTCCCCCGCCGCCCGGCCCGCCGTCATCCTCGGCTTCGGCAGCGACGCCGGGGTGCGCCGGAACAAGGGCCGGACAGGGGCTGCCGCGGCGCCGGCCGCCATCCGCGCCGCCCTCGGCCCGCTCGCCTTCCACCTCGACCGGCACGTCCACGACGCCGGCGACGTCACCGTCAGCGGGGACGCGCTGGAGGCCGGGCAGGCCCGTGCCGGGCGCGCCATCACCGGGCTGCTCGACGCCGGCGCCCTGCCCGTGGTCCTCGGCGGCGGCCACGAGACCGCGTTCGCCAGCTACCTGGGCGTGGCCGGCTCCGCCGCGGTCCGCGAAGGCCTGCGGGTGGGGGTGCTGAACCTGGACGCCCACTTCGATCTCCGCGACGAACCGGCGGCCAGTTCGGGCACCCCGTTCCTGCAGATGGCCCGGGCGGAGGCGGCCGCGGGCCGCGAACTGGACTACGCCGTCGTCGGGATTTCCGAACCGAACAACACCGGTGCGCTGTTCCGGACCGCCGCGGAGCTGGGCGTGGAGTACCTCCTGGACGAGGACTGCTCCGCGGACGCCGCGCAGTCCTTCGTGGCAGCGTTCCTTGCCCGGGTTGATGCGCTGTACCTGACCATCGACCTGGACGTGCTGCCGGCGTCGGTGGCGCCGGGCGTGAGCGCCCCCGCCGCCTACGGGGTCCCGCTGCCGGTGATCGGCGCGGTCTGCCGGCAGGTGGCCGCGAGCGGCAAACTGCTGCACCTGGACGTGGCCGAACTCAACCCGGCGTTCGACGTCGACGGCCGCACCGCCAGGGTCGCCGCCCGGCTGATCAATACGCTGCTGCGCTAGCCGGACGGGCGGCGGCTCCCGCCCGGCAGCTCAGATGGCGGTGTGTGGTGCCTGGTCCTCATCGCCGTGCTTTTCCACCGCACGGCGCTGGCGCAGCCGGTCCAGCCGGTTCATCACCGGCGCCGTCGTCGCTCCGTGCAGCACGATCGACATCGCCACCACGAGCCCCACGAAGGCCCAAAGCTCCCGCGCCTCGGCGCCGAAGTTCCCGTGTCCGAGGGCGTAGGCGAGGTAATAGAGCGAGCCGATGCCGCGGATGCCGAAGAAGGAGATGGCAAAGCGTTCCCGCGGGCCGGTCTTGCCCCGCGCCAGCCCGAGCCAGCCCGCCAGCGGACGGACCAGCAGCAGGAAGGCCAGGGCCACCAGCACCTCGGTCCAGCCGACGCCGGCCAGCAGGCCGCGGGCGATCGCCCCGCCCAGCAGCACCAGGATGACCACCGTCATGAGCCGCTCGAGCTGCTCCACGTAGGAATGCATGACCCGGTGGAACCCGTGCGTGCGCTCGGCGGCCCTGATGGTCACGGCGCACACGAACACCGCCACGAAACCGTAGCCCTCGATCAGCTCCGTCACGCCGTAGGCCAGGAACGTCGCCGCCAGGGCCACGAAACCCTCGGAGTTGTTGGAGAGCCGGATGCTCTCGTGCCGGGCCGCGAAGAACAGCCGCCCCAGCAGCTTCCCCGTCGCGACGCCGAGCAGCAGGCCGATGCCGATCCGCCACAGCACGTCCACCGCCAGCCAGTTGGCCAGCACGCCGGACGGCGAGGCCCCCACGACGCTGATGGCGATCGCCAGATACACGAACGGGAAGGCCAGGCCGTCGTTCAGGCCCGCCTCTGAGGTCAGTCCGAAGCGGATCTCGTCCTCCCGTTCGGTTTCCCCGTCCTCGTCGGCCGGTTCCCCCACCTGCACCTCGGAGGCCAGGACGGGGTCGGTCGGGGCGAGGGCTGCGCCGACCAGGAGCGCCGCGCCCAGACCCAGGCCCAGGAACCACAGGCCCAGCAGGGTCAGGCCCACAATGCAGACCGGCATGGCCAGGCCCAGCATCCGCCAGGTCGTCGACCACCGCCGGAGTCCGACCGGCCGGTCCAGCGCGAGTCCGGCGCCCATCAGCGAGATGATCACACAGACCTCGGTCAGGTGGGTGACGAAGTCCCCGTGCTGCAAAGGATCCGGGTTCGGCAGTGCGGGCATCAGGGTGAAGGTCAGCATTCCCGCGCCCAGGAACACCATCGGCATGGACAGGGGCGTATTGCGGAGCAGCCTGGGCAGGACGGCCGCCACGAAGACGGCGATTCCGGCTGCAACATACGCCACACTGGGACCCTCAAACATGTGCACGCCCTCCTGGACATCCGGAGGCGGCCCCGGAATGGGTCGGGGCGCCGTTCCCAAAAGAACGGCGCCCCTCGCCTAAAAGATATACCGCCACCTGCACACTATCGGCTCCGGGCCGGGACGCCACGCCGGACAGACTAGAATAGAGGGTGGCCAACCGGCCGTATTCTAGGAAAGACCAGTTAATGAACACACACACCATGCGGACCTTGGCCCCCGAAGCAACGTCCATCAAGCTCTCCTTTGCCAACGCCCACGAGGTCCATCACGGCCTCGAAAACGCCGTCCAGACGCTGATCGCTTCGGCCGTCCAGGACCGCCGCTGCGGCATCCGGGTCACCCGGCACGAGCCCGGCGCCTACACCGTGGCCCTCGACGAGACTGTGCCGTTCGGCGAAACCCACGAGGACATCGCCGCGTAGTCCGCTCGGCACAGGCCAAGGGCCGGCGGGAGTACGTTCCCGCCGGCCCTTCTGGTTGCCAGGGCGCTTTTCCGCGGCGGCGCTGCCGCGGCGCGGACGCTTAGCTGCGCCGCACCTGCACGCCGTCGGACTTCAGGAACAGCTGCGACTCCGACGGCGTCCCCGGCACCAGCCAGAGCACGTTGCCGCTGGATGAGACCTCCTCGACTTCGCCGGCCGCCAGCAACTGCGCGTGCTTCAGGATTTCCACCCGGTCCCCCGCCTTGAGGCCGCTCCAGTCGGAAACCGTGGCGGCGAACGCCGTGCGCCTGGACATGACCGTCCCGCGTGCTTTCATGAACTTCTACCCCTTTGTAGGTTCGTGCCACAACGCCTTCGGTGTGGGCTTGATCATATTCTTACTACACTTCCGGCGACCCACCCCCTATGTGTTGCCGAACATTTCGCCGGCCCCGGGAAATCCCCGCTCGGGGCGCATTTCCTTTGCCCTCAGACCAAATTTCCGACGGCGGATTCGGCGGCGGCGCGCACCTTGCCGGAGGCGACCAGGCGGTCGGCGGCCTCCAGTTCCGGGGACAGGAACCGGTCGGTGCCGGGCCCGTCGACGACGTCGCGCAACGCGGCGATCACGGCGGCCCCGGCGGGACCCGGCGTGAGTTCGCCGCCGGAGAGCTGGGTCCGGATGTCCAGGGCCCGCGCCGAGGTCACCAGCTCGACCGCCAGGACGCGGCGCAGATTCTCCACCGCGCGGCGCAGCTTGCGGGCCGCGTGCCAGCCCATCGAGACGTGATCCTCCTGCATGGCCGAGCTCGGGATCGAGTCCACCGAGGCCGGCACGGCCAGCCGCTTGTTGTCCGAGACCAGCCCGGCCTGGGTGTACTGGGCGATCATCAGGCCCGAGTCGACGCCGGGATCCGCGGCCAGGAAGGCGGGCAGACCGTGCGAGCGGGCCGGGTCCAGCATCCGGTCGGTGCGGCGTTCGGCGATGGAGCTCAGGTCCGCGACGGCGATGGCCAGGAAGTCCAGCACGTAGGCCACCGGCGCGCCGTGGAAGTTGCCGTTGGAGCTGACCCGGCCGTCCGGCAGAACCACCGGGTTGTCGATCGCGGCGGCCAGTTCGCGGGAGGCCACCAGCGCTGCGTGGTCCACGGTGTCCCGGACGGCGCCGGCCACCTGGGGCGCGCAGCGCAGCGAGTAGGCGTCCTGGACCTTGGTGTCGTTGATCCGGTGCGAGGCCACGATCGGGGAGTTGGACAGCACCCGGAGCATATTGTCCGCAGCCGCGGCCTGGCCCGGGTGCGGCCGGAGCGCGGCGTGCAGTTCGGGCAGGAACACCTGGTCCGTGCCGAGCAGCGCCTCGACGCTGAGCGCGGCGGTGATGTCCGCCGTCGTGAGCAGCTGGCGGAGGTCCGCGATGGCCATCAGCAGCATGCCCAGCATGCCCTCGGTGCCGTTGACCAGGGCCAGGCCTTCCTTCTCCGCCAGGGTGACGGGTTCGATCCCGTGCGCGGCGAGCAGTTCCGCGACCGGTCGGCCGTCCTTGGCGCCGTACAGCTCGCCGTCCGGGCCCACGGCCTCGCCTTCGCCCATCAGGACCAGGGCGCAGTGGGACAGCGGCGCGAGGTCACCCGAGCAGCCCAGCGAGCCGAACTCGCGGACCACCGGGGTGATGCCGGCGTTGAGGACATCCACCATGGTCTGCAGCACCACGGGGCGGACCCCGGTCCGTCCGGAAGCGAGGGTCTTGGCGCGCAGGAACATGATCCCGCGGACCACCTCGCGTTCCACGGCCGGGCCCATGCCGGCGGCGTGGCTGCGGATCAGCGACTTCTGCAACTGGGTGCGCAGTTCGGCCGGGATGTGCCGGTTGGCCAGCGCCCCGAAGCCGGTGGAGATGCCGTAGGCCGGGGTCTCGCTGTGCGCGAGGTCATCGATGTGGGCGCGGACCGTGGCGACGGCGTCCAGGGCATCCTGGGCGATGGTCACCTTGGCGTCGTGGCGGGCGACGGCGACGACGTCCTCGGCGGTGACGCCGCTGGAGCCGAGGGTGACGGTGAGCGGAGCTTGCGTGGTCAGAGTCATGATTCCTACTTCTTTGCTTCCGCGGAATCTGCCGATTCCTGCATGGGGATGCGGACGCCGCGTTCGGCGGCGACTTCGACGGCACGCTCGTAGCCGGCGTCGACGTGGCGGATGACGCCCATGCCGGGGTCGTTGGTGAGCAAGCGTTCGAGCTTCTCCGCTGCGAGGTCGGTGCCGTCCGCAACCGAGACCTGGCCGGCGTGGATGGAGCGGCCGATGCCAACGCCGCCGCCGTGGTGGATGGAGACCCAGGTGGCGCCGGAGGCGGTGTTGAGCAAGGCGTTGAGCAGCGGCCAGTCGGCGATCGCGTCCGAGCCGTCGGCCATCGCCTCGGTCTCGCGGTACGGGGAGGCGACGGAGCCGGAGTCGAGGTGGTCGCGGCCAATCACGATGGGCGCCTTGACCTTGCCTTCCTTGACCAGCCGGTTGAACAGCAGGCCGGCCTTGGCGCGGTCGCCGTAGCCCAGCCAGCAGATGCGGGCCGGCAGGCCCTCGAACTCGACGCGCTCGGCGGCGGCGTCGAGCCAGCGGTGCAGGTGCTTGTTCTCCGGGAAGAGTTCCTTGATGGCCGCATCCGTGACGGCGATGTCCTCTGGGTCGCCGGAGAGCGCCACCCAGCGGAACGGGCCGAGTCCCTCGCAGAACAGCGGGCGGATGTAAGCCGGGACGAAGCCGGGGAACTCAAAGGCCCGGCTGTAGCCGCCCTTGCGGGCCTCGTCGCGGATGGAGTTGCCGTAGTCGAACACTTCGGCGCCGGCGTCCTGGAACTCGACCATGGCCGCCACGTGCCGGGCCATCGAGGCCTGGGCCTTCTTGGTGAAGCCCTCCGGGTCGGCCGCGGCTTCGCGGTGCCATTCCTCGACCGTGATGCCCTCGGGCAGGTAGCTCAGCGGGTCATGGGCGGAGGTCTGGTCCGTGACGATGTCGACCGTGAGCTCGCCGGCGTTGTGGCGGCGCAGAATCTCGGGGAAGACCTCCGCGGCGTTGCCGACGTAGCCCACGGACCAGCCGCGGCGCTCTTCCTTGGCTTTGAGGACCTTGGCGATCGCGGCGTCGAGGTCGGTTTCGACCTCGTCGAGGTAGCGTTTGCCGGCGCGGCGGCGCAGGCGGGTCTCGTCGACGTCGACGATCAGGCAGGCGCCGTCGTTCAGGGTGACGGCGAGCGGCTGGGCGCCGCCCATGCCCCCGCAGCCGCCGGTGAGGGTCAGGGTGCCGGCGAGGGTGCCGTTTTCGTCCCCGGTGAGCTTCCGGGCGATCGCCGCGAACGTCTCGAAGGTGCCCTGCAGGATGCCCTGGGTGCCGATGTAGATCCATGACCCGGCGGTCATCTGGCCGTACATCATCAGCCCCTCGGCCTCCAGCCGGCGGAACTCGGGCCAGGTCGCCCAGTCGCCGACGAGGTTGGAGTTGGCCAGCAGGACGCGCGGGGCCCATTCGTTGGTCCGGAAGACGCCGACCGGCTTGCCCGACTGGACCAGCAGGGTCTCGTCCTTCTCCATCGTTTCCAGGGTGCGGGTGATGGCGTCGAACGCGGCCCAGGACCGGACGGCCCGCCCGGTGCCGCCGTAGACCACCAGGTCGTCCGGGCGCTCGGCGACCTCGGCGTCGAGGTTGTTCATCAGCATGCGCAGCGGGGCTTCGGTCTGCCAGCTCTTGGCGGTGAGCGCGGTGCCGCGGGCTGCTTTGACCGGGCGGGCACCGGTGGTGAAATCGGCGGGTGCCATGAGGGGCTCCTTCGTTGTCTGTGGTGCTTACCGGGAGGGGGTCTGCGTTAACTAAAGCCTGTCCGGAGCGGCGGAAACAGGGGCTTTGAACGGGTGCCGTCCGGGATGCCAGACCCAACTGGCTCGCAGTTGTTGTCGTTTTGAAGCCTCAAAACGACAACTGCTGCTAGCTAGTTGGGCCGGGGCGCCCATGGATCCGGACCGAGAGATCATCCGCCACCTTCTTGACCCGCGCGGCCAGCACGGGCCACTGGTCCGCGGGCAGTTTGTCCTCCAGGAACGTGACGGCGACGGCGGCCGTCGGCCAGCCCGTATGGTCCGTGACGGCTGCCGCGATCGAGCCGAAGCCGGGCGTCACCTCGCCGTGTTCGGTGGCGTAGCCCCGCTGCCGGACCTGGTCCAGGTGCGAGGACAGCGCGGAGTACTTGCTGATGGGCGATTCGGTCTCGTGCCGGGCACTGAAGGCTGCGGCGTTCGGGTAGAGGGCACGGACCTGGGATTTGGGCAGCGCGGCCAGGATCGCGCGGCCGCTGGCGGTGAGGTGGCTGGGCAGCCGGACGCCGACGTCGGTCACGAGGGAGGGCCGGTTCTTGGCGCGCTCCTCGACGATGTAGAGCACGTCGCGGCCGTGCAGCACGGCCAGGTGAGCGCTCTCCCCGATCACGTCCACCAGCGCCGCAAGCATCGGCCGGCCGAGCCGGGACAGCGGCTCCTGGCGGGAAAAGGCGGAGCTGAGCTCGAAGGCGCTGATGCCGAGGCCGTAACGCTGTTCCTCATGCAGGTGCAGGACAAAGCCGTTTGCCTCCATCACGCCCAGCAGGTGGTAGACGCTGGAGCGCGGCAGGCCCAGGGACGTGGCAATGTTCGACGCCGCCATCGGCCCGCGCTTGGAGGCCAGCAGCTTCAGGATGCGCAGCGTATTCTCGGCCGCCGGCACCTTGGATGCCGCCCGGGCGCGGGCCGGCGTCGACCCGGCGCCGGGGGCTCCCGCGGGCTGGGCGGAGTGGCTGGCAGCAGGCATGGTTTCCTCTTCATCCTCGGACAGTGTCCGGTATACCGTACTCAAGAATGCACCCGCCAGGATCCCGCGGGGTTGCATCACCACTTTCTACTGTCTGGCATACCGGACATTTGGCGAGCGGGGCGGGGCGACGGGCATGGGACGCCTGCGGCCGGGGCTCCAGGGGGCAGGGCTGAAAGCCGTTAAGGCGGTCCACACCCTCGCCTGGTTCACGATCGAGGCCGCGGTGGTAGCCCTCCATTGGCGAAACCTGCGCCGGCCGGCGGGACCCGGCAAGTCCGGGGCACGCCCGCCCACGCGAGTATGTCCGGGCGCCCGGCCAAGTATTTCTGGATAAGGATGGGGTAATTGGTACTCGTGTGACTGGTGTGACTTCACCGTAGGGTGACGGAACGGGGGACACGGAACGGCGGCGGTCAGGCTGGGGAGCCCGAGCACGCCGCACCGGTCCCCCGCGAATGAGTTTCGTTCGCAGGCAAGGAGCACTCCGATGGGCATTCCCTCAGCACAGCCAGCACGGCCGAAGCCGGCCGGCCGCGTTGCCCGGACACTCGGGCAGGCCGTTCACCGCCTGCGCGAAGGCCGCGTCCCGTTCCGGATCGGCCAGGTGGTGGTGGGCGATGATCCCTTCAACGGGCGCCGGGAGGGCACCGTCGACGTCATCCGGCCGCCGTTCGTCGGCCTGCGCATTCCCGGAACCCCGGCCGGCAGCCTGGTGTTTTTCGACCACCGCAACGTGCGGGTTCCCGACTAGATCCCGGTCCTGGTCCCGGCCAGCCAAAAGGAGTCCGTTTCCATGTTCGCTGCAGACCCACCGACCTTCCTGACCATCGCCGAAGTCGCGGCCATGATGCGGGTGTCCCGGATGACCGTTTACCGGCTGGTGAAATCCCACGCCCTGGCCGCGGTCCGCTTCGGTAAGTCCTACCGGGTTCCCGCTTCGGCGGTCGAGGACTACATCCGGAGGAGTTCCACGTCCGCCCTTTAGCGGTGCTGCTCGTCTCGACGGCGGAAGTTTCCCGGCCACTCGGCCCGACGGATCCGGCCGAGTTCCTCGACCGGCCCGAGGTGGCCCCATTCGTCGCGGCCAAGCCGTGCCAGCGGTTCCAGCAGGTCGATCCGCGGGTGGTCCCCCTCCAGGACGTCGAGAGCGACCGCGGCGTGGGTGACCTCGCCGAAGACCAGAACGCAGTCGCCCATGGCCAGCGTCGAATGCAGCCGGCATTCCAGAGCCACCGGCGACTCCGCCACCCGCGGCACGCCGACCGTCAGGCCCGCCTCCCGGGTGAGGCTGGCGGCGTCGAACTCGCTGACCTCCGGCGGGAAGTTGGTACCGGTCGCGTTGACCTCGGCAAGGAAACCAGCCGGCGCAAGGTTGACCACAAACTCACCGCGCTCGGAGATGTTCCGCAGCGTGTCCTTCCGGCCCACCGAGGTGAACTGGATGATCGGCGGGGTCACCGACGCGACGGTGAAGAAGGAATGCGGGGCGAGATTGTCGACCCCGTCGCTGGATGTGCTGGACACCCAGGCAATCGGACGGGGAACGACGACGGCGGTCAGCAGCCGGTAAAACTCCCCGGAGGGCAGTCCGGCGGGGCTGAAATCCTTGCGCATGCCCCTCAGCCTAGCCGCCGGCCGCCCGGGCGGCAGCGCCCGGGCGGGTCCGCAGGCTGCGGGCTCCAGCGCCCGCAGCCCGGCGGCCTAGCGCGCAGACCAGCCGCCGTCCATGGTGTAGCTGGCGCCGGTGACCATGCCGGCGTCGTTCGAGGCCAGCCACGCCACCAGCGAGGCGACCTCTTCGGGTTCGACCAGCCGCTTCACGGCCGCCTCGGTGAGCATGATCTTAGTGAGCACCTCGGACTCGGGAATGCCGTGCACCTTGGCCTGGTCCGCGATCTGCGATTCGACCAGCGGGGTGCGGACATACCCGGGATTGATGCAGTTGGACGTCACACCGTGGGCGCCGCCCTCCAGAGCCGTCACCTTGCTCAGGCCCTCCAGGCCGTGCTTGGCGGAGACATAGGCGCTCTTGAATGGCGAAGCCCGCAGCCCGTGGACCGAGGACAGGTTGATGATCCGTCCGAACCCGTTGGCGTACATGTGCGGCAGCGCTGCCCGGATCAGCAGGAACGGCGCCTCCAGCATGAGCGTGACGATCCGGCGGAAGTCGGCCGGATCGAACTCCTCGATCGGGCTGATGCGCTGGATCCCGGCATTGTTGACCAGGATGTCGCAGTCCAGGCTGAGCGCCTGGAGAGATTCGACGTCGAGCAGGTTCACGCCCCAGGCGGTGCCTCCGACCTCGTCGGCGAGGGCCGTCGCGGCGGCCTCGTCGACGTCGGCGACCACCACTTTCGCGCCCCGCGCCGCCAGGGCCCGGACGCTGGCCGCGCCGATCCCGCCCGCACCGCCGGTGACCAGTGCCTTGCGGCCGTTGAGTGTGTTTTCCATTGCCCAGCCTTTCCGTTCTCAGACATTCACGATGATCAGATTCAAGCACTTCAACCCGGGTGGTTCAGGGTTGGACAGTTCAGCGGGCGGCCGCGACGGCCAGGCCCTCCCGCTCGGCGTCGGCCCGGTCCACTTCTTCCAGGGCGATGCCTTTGGTCTCCTTGAGGCTGAGTACTGCCGCCGTGGTGATGGCACACGCCACCACCAGATAAATGGCGGTGGGCAGCCAGGAGCCGGTGTCCTTGAGCCACGCGGTGGCCAGCAGCGGAGCGAGCGAGCCGGCGAAAATCGAGGTGACCTGCGAACCGAGCGAGACGCCGGCGTAGCGCATCCGGGTCGGGAACAGCTCGGACATCAGCGCCGGCTGGCCGGCATACATAAAGGCGTGCAGGCACAGGCCGATCGTCACGGCGAGCACGATCATCACCGGGTTGCGGGTGTCGAACATCGGGAAGGCGAAGAACGGCCAGGCCGCACCGGTGATGGCACCGACCAGGTAGACCGGCTTGCGGCCCCAGCTGTCCACCAGCCGGCCCACCTGCGGGATGACCAGGAAGTGGATGAGGTGGGCGATTAGCAGGGCCAGCAGCAGCGAGGACGTGTCGTACTTGTGGACACTCTTGAGGTACACGATCGCGAAGCTCACCACGAGGTAGTACATGATGTTTTCCGCGAACCGGAGGCCCATGGCCTGCAGGATGCCCCTGGGGTACTTGCGGATCACTTCGCGGACGCCATAGCTGACGGCCTGCTCCTCCTCCAGCTGCGCCTTGGCCTCGAGGAAGATCGGGGACTCGGAGACATGGGTGCGGATGTAGTAGCCGACGAACACGATCACCGCGGAGAGCCAGAACGCCACCCGCCAGCCCCAGCCGAGGAAGTCCGCGGCGCTGAGCACGTTGGACATGATGAACAGCACGAGGGTGGCCAGCAGGTTGCCGACCGGGACGGCCGCCTGCGGCCAGCTGGACCAGAAGCCGCGGGATTCGTTGGGGCTGTGCTCGGCCACGAGCAGCACGGCGCCGCCCCATTCGCCGCCGAGGGCGAAGCCCTGGATGAACCGCAGCGCGACCAGCATGGCCGGGGCCAGGTAGCCGACGTCGACGAAGCCCGGCAGGCAGCCCATCAGGAAGGTGGACACGCCGATGATCACGATGGTCAGCTGCAGGGTGGGCTTGCGGCCCAGCTTGTCGCCGATCTGGCCGAAAACGATGCCGCCCAGCGGGCGGGCGACGAAGCCGACGGCGTAGGTCAGGAACGCCTGGATGATGCCGTCCAGCTCGTTGCCGGTCGCGGGGAAGAAGTACTTGCCGAACACCAGGGTGGCGGCGGTGGCGTAGAGGAAAAATTCGTACCATTCCACGACGGTGCCGACCATTGATGCGGCGACGATTTTCTTGAGGCCCGCACCCTTGTGGGCTGCGGCGGGGGGCGTTGCGGAGCGTTGATCTACGCTCATCTGGTTCTCCTTAGTGTCCACGATGACACGCGCTGTGATGCACGGCACTGAAAATGGGCCTCATCGAGTATCTCCGCAGATTCCCTGGGCCTCAATGGCCAAAGCGGCACGATGTATGTGCAGAATTGCAGATATGAATGCGAATCCTGATGACCTTCTGGTGTTGCTGGCGGTCTCCCGGTCGGCAAAATTTACGACGGCGGCCCAGGTCCTGGGACTGAACCACACCACCGTCTCCCGCCGGATCGCCGCGTTGGAAAAGGCCCTCGGCGGGCGCGTGCTGTCCCGGGCCTCGGGCGGCTGGGAGCTGACCGAGCTCGGCGCCGCGGCGGCCGCGGTCGCCGAACAGGTCGAAGGCGCGGTGCGCACCCTCGACCAGCCGGGGACGACGCCGGACCCGGTGACCGGGGTGGTCCGGATGACCGCCACCGACGGTTTCAGCGCCTACATTGCCGCCCCCGCGGTGGCACGGCTGCGCCGCGAGCATCCCGGACTGAGCGTCGAGATCATCACGGTGACCCGGCGGGCCCTGCAGCAGCGCTCCGGGCTGGACATCGAGGTGGTGGTGGGCGAGCCGCAGGTGCACCGGGCCGAGGCGGCCCGGCTGGGCGAGTACATGCTGGGCATGTACGCCTCGCGCAGTTACCTGGCCGAGTACGGGACGCCGCGCTCGGTGGAGGAACTGAAGGCGCATCCGCTGGTCTATTTTGTCGATTCGATGCTGCAGGTCGATGACCTGGACGCCCCGCGGCGGCTGGTGCCCACGATGCGGGACGGGCTGAGTTCCACCAACGTCTTCGTCCACGTGGAGGCGACGCGGGCCGGGGCCGGCATCGGCTTCCTGCCCTGCTTCGCCGCGGACCTGCACCCGGATCTGGTCAGGCTGCTGCCGGATGAGTTCGCGGAGCTGCTCCCCTACTGGATGGTGCTGCGGCCCGACTCGATGCGCCGGCCCGCCGTCGCCGCGCTCGTCCAGGCCCTGCGTGAGCAGACGGACGCGCACCGCGAGGCGCTGCTGGGCCGGCGCGGGAACATATCGGTTGCTCCGTAGGCGCCCTTTTGGGCCCGCAAAAGGGCCGTTACGGAGCAGTCGACGACGACGGGGCTTGAGCCTGCGGGTCCGCAGGCTCCGGGTCGTGGCGGACGGCGGCGCCGGCGGCAAAGGCCCGCACCTTGTCGTCGTGCCAGATGTGGGCGGGTACAGCACCGCCGAGCAGGCGCCGGGCCAGACCCGGGTCGTCGCCGAACGGCACGTCACTGCCGGCAATGATCATGTTCCCGTAGCGCCGGCCCTTGAGCATCGCCGGATCCGCGATGATCACCGTGTGGTCGAAGGCGTCAGCGATGGTGGCGGCATCCTCGCGCGCGTTACTCAGGGCCGGGGCGTCGCCGGAGTTCACCACGTAAATCCCGCCGGGCGCCAGGACACGCTTGGCGTGCTCGGTGAACTCCCTGGTAGTGAGCGGCCGCGGGGTGAGGGAGCCGGCAAAAACATCCCGGATGACCAGGTCCCGGGTCTGCGGGGTGAGGCTCTCGGTGACGTCCCTGGCCTCCCCGACGCGCAGGCGCAGCAGGGGTGCCCTGGGAAGGTCGAACCAGCCTCGGACGTACTCGGCGAGTTTGCCGTCCAGTTCGACCACCACCTGGCGGGCGTCCGGGTAGGCGGCGTGGAAGTAGCGTGCCAGTGAGCATGCCCCTCCGCCGAGGTGCAGGGCGCGCAGCTTCGGCCGGTCCGCGGTCGGCCAGCGCGACTCGACCAGCGCGGCGATCCAGCGCATGTACTCGAAGTCGAGGAAGAGCGGGTCGACGAGGTCGATGTGCGAGCTCATGACTCCGTTGATCCGCAACAACCAGCCGGTCGAATTGTCCTGGTCCGGGATGAGTTCGCAGTCGCCGGTATCGATGTAATAGACGCCCGCCACGGGGCCGTCCGGGCGGGCGCCCTTCGGCAGGTCCACCACGCCCGGCGCCGGACTCCCGGCGCTGCGGGCCGCCGCCCTGCCCCGCTTCGCCATTATCCGCCCGCCGTTACGCTCATGCTTCAACCCTAGCTGGCCGCCGGCGGGCCAGTTTCGTGATCGTCTTGTAATCCAATGCCAAGGGTGCTTACTATTCGATAGTAATCATGCTTACTATTCGCGTTCGGCGTTGCCGGTAGTTTTACCGGCGGCAGATCTACAAGGAAAGAGAGCGACGATGACAGAGAACCAGTGGCCTCAGGACGGCAACTTCGGGACCCCGACGGCGACGCAGGGTACGGAGCCAGGCACAGAGCCCGAACTGCGGCGGAGCTCAACATTCCCGCCCGCTCCCGCCGGGACGTCCGCCGGAACTTCCTCAAAAACCGACGCCGCCAAGGGCGAGGCCGGCGAAGTAAAGCAGCAGGCCGCCGCGTCGGCGCAGAACGTGACCGACACGGCCAAGACCGAGGCCGCCAACGTCGCCGGCGAGGTCAAGGGCAACGCCAAGGACCTCCTCAACCAGGCCCGCACGGACCTCACCGCGCAGGCCGGTGCGCAGCAGCAGAAGGCCGCCGAGGGACTGCACTCGATCTCCGACGAACTGCACACGATGGCGGACGCTTCGGACCAGCCCGGCGTCGCGACCGACCTGATCCGGCAGGCCGCCGAGCGTTCTTCGTCCGTGGCCACCTGGCTCGAAAACCGCGACCCCGGCTCGCTGCTCAACGAGGTGAAAACCTTCGCCCGCCAGCGTCCCGGCACCTTCCTGCTGGCCGCCGCCGGCGCGGGCATCCTCGCCGGACGCCTCAGCCGCGGCCTCAGCGCCGGAGCTCCGGACACGACGCCGACTGCTTCGGGGCAGTCCGGCGCCTCCGTCACCCGGGTGCCCGACGCCGGCGTCGCCGTCCCCCCGCCGCCGGTCACCTACCCGGAGACGACGACGGCCGGCCTGGCCGACTCCTATCCCGCCAGCCCGGGCGCGGACACCTACCCGCCCAGCCCGCTGGAGGGCTCCGGCACCCAGGCGGATCCGTGGGCCAACGACCCGCTGGCCGCTGACCCGTACCGGGTTGACCCTGCCGTCGATCCCGACCGTAAGGACCCGTTCGACGGAGGCCGTCGATGAGCAGCGAGACGCCGGCGGGCGCCCCGATGCCTCCTTCGGAGGCCCACGTGAAGGCCGAAACGAACTCCCTCGGCGACCTGCTCGGCGACGTCACACGGGACATGTCCACCCTGATGCGCCAGGAAGTGGAGCTCGCCAAAGCCGAACTGAAGCAAACCACCAGTCGGGCGGGCAAAGGCAGCGGCATGCTCGCCGGCGCCGGCGTCGCGGGCCACTTCGTCCTGCTGTTCCTCTCCCTCGCCCTGTGGTGGGGGCTGGGAACGCTGATGGGACTGGGCTGGGCCGGCGTCGTCGTCGCGATCATCTGGGGCATCGTCGGCGCCGTACTGGCCTCGATGGGCCGCAAGGAGCTCAAAGCGATCAAGGGCATGCCCCAGACCGCAGAGACGATCCAGGAAATTCCCCCCACCCTCAAGCCCAGCCACTAGAGCGAGGAAAACACAATGAGTGAAAACCCGGATGCCATCCGCGCCGACATTGAAGCAACCCGCGCCCGGCTCGGCACGAACGTCGACGCCGTGGCCGACAAGGTCACCCCGTCGCACATCGTCCAGCGCCAAACCGACAAGGTTAAGGACGCCGTCTTTGGAGTGAAGGAGAAAGTCATGGGAGCAGCCGACCACACCGCCGGCAACGTGCAGTCCACCGGCGGCAGCGCCGCCTCGCACCTGAACGACGCCGGCTCCGCCGTCGCCGACGCCCCGCACCTTGCCAAGACCAAGACCCAGGGCAATCCGCTCGCCGCCGGGCTGATCGCCTTCGGCGCCGGCCTGCTGGTGTCCTCGCTGATTCCGGCGAGCACCAAGGAGCGGGAAGCCGCCGACGCCCTGAAATCGGCGGCTGAACCCCTCACCACCGAGCTGACCGACGCCGCGAAGCACGTCGCGGAGGGCCTCAAGGAACCGGCCCAGGACGCCATGGAAAGCGTGAAGGCCACGGCCACCGACGCCGCCCAGAACGTCAAGGGCGAGGGCCAGACCGCCGCTGCCGATGTGAAGGACCGCGCAACCGATGCCAGGGACAACGTCCAGCAGGCGTAGCCCCGCCCGGAAGACGGCCGGTTGCCCTCGCTGACGCGAAGGGCGGCCGGCCGCTGCGCTTAACCACGAAAGAAGATTCCGATGGCCAAGAACCTCACCAAGGCGGACACTGGCTCCATGGACGACGCCGAAACCTCCACGAGCAGCACCGCCAAAGCCCGGACCGCGCCCGCACCGGAGGACGCGCGCAAGCCCGACAACCCCGGGGACGTCACCAAGCCGTCCTGGAAATACATCGCGAAGAAGACGCTGCGGGAGTTCACCAAGGACCAGTGCCCTGACCTCGCGGCATCGCTGACCTATTACGCGGTGCTGTCCATCTTCCCGGCACTGCTGGCCCTGGTGTCCATGCTGGGTATTTTCGGGAACCCGCAGAAAACCACGTCGGCCCTGCTCGACGTGGTGCAGGGAATCGCCCCGGGCCAGACCGTGGAGACGTTGCGCCCGGTGGTTGAAGAGCTGTCGAGTTCCCCGGCCGCCGGCTTCACCCTGGTCATCGGCCTGCTCACCGCGCTCTGGTCCGCGTCCGGCTACGTGGGCGCCTTCGGCCGGGCCATGAACCGGGTCTACGAGATCGATGAGGGCAGGCCCTTCATCAAGCTGCGTGGCACCATGCTTGGCGTCACCGTCGTCAACCTGCTGATCGTCGTCGTGCTGGCCGCGATGCTGGTGCTCAGCGGCCCGGTGGCGGAATCTGTCGGGAACGTCGTCGGCCTGGGCGGAACCTTCCTGGCTGTCTGGAACATCGCCAAGTGGCCGGTCATGCTGGTGCTGGTCATCGTGGCGATCGCCATCCTCTACTACGCCACCCCCAACGTGAAGCAGCCGAAGTTCCGCTGGATGAGCATGGGGTCGGCCATCGCCCTGGTGGTCTTCCTGCTGGCGTCCGTGGCCTTCGGCTTCTACGTGGCCTACTCCAACAGTTACAACAAGACCTACGGCGCGATCGGCGGCGTGATCGTGGCGCTGCTGTGGCTTTGGATCCTCAACATGTCGCTACTCTTTGGTGCCGAGTTCGACGCCGAAACCGAGCGCGGGCGGCAGCTCCAGGCCGGCATCGAGGCCGAGGAAACCATCCAGCTGCCGCCGCGCGACACGAAGAAGAGCGACAAGCTCCAGGCCCAGGAGGAAGAGGACATCCGCCGCGGACGCGAGCTGCGGGAGGAACACGGCGGCACCGGACAGCCGGACGGCCGTCGGGCGCAGGACCAAAGCCCCTAGCCGTCCGGCGGCGGAACCGGCTGTACTGGGGGGACGCGCCGCTGGGGGTGCTGCGTCCGCCTACCGGGAGGATCCATGCCGCCACCCGCAGTTGGTCCCCCGACAGGAGCCGTCGCCGTGGGCTACGACGGCTCCGAGACCTCGCAGCTCGCCGTCCGTTGGGCCGCCGAACACGCCGCCGCCCGGGGTCTGCCGTTACGGGTGGTGCATGCCTGGGTCTGGCCCATGTTCACCAAGGATTTGGGGCCGGTTAAGGGCGTGGCAGGCAGCGGCCTCCGGCACTCGGCCGAAGCCATCACCGCCGAAGGGGCCGGATTAGCGCACGGCGTCGACCCCGGACTCGAGGTCGGATGCGTCATGGAGGCGGGCCTGCCCGCGCAGGTCCTCCGCAAGGCCGCCGGAGGCGCCGCCCTGCTCGTCGTCGGCAGCCGCGGCGTCGGCGGGTTGCTTGGGCACCTGGCCGGTTCGGTCTGCCTGGATCTCGCCGGTTCCGCCCCGTGCCCGCTGATGGTGGTCCGCCGCCCGCATCTGCCCGGCCGGCCCGTCGTCGTCGGCGTGGACGCCGCGCCCGGCAACCCGGCCGCGCTTGCCCAGGCGGCCCGCTTCGCCGAAGCGGTCGGGGCCGAGCTGGAACTGGTCCACGTCGACACCGGCCGCGGCGCAGCTACCCATGGCCGCCACGCCCCGCTCCACGGCGCGGAGCTGCTGGAACACGCCCTCGAGGCGGCCGGCAAACTCGCCCCCGGGCTGGTTGTCTCCGGAAGCCTGCGGGTAGACCGCGCGGCGGGCAGGGAACTTGTGGAGGCCTCCGCGGACGCGGACGTGCTGGTGCTGGGGACCCACAACCGTTCCGGAGGCATCGGCAACACCGTCTCCGCAGTGCTGCAGAAGGCTGACTGCAACGTCATGATCGCGCGCTGATTCCGGCGGCCGGAACCGCTGCCCCGGCAGCCCCGGCCAGGAAAAGGCGCCAGAAGGGGAGGCCCGGTGCGAGCCTGGTGGGTGGGGCAGCCGCGGCCGGTCGCCGCCGGTCCGCTGGTCGCCGGCGAACGCCCGGATCCCGTCCCAGGGCGCGGGGAGGTGCTGCTGCGCGTGCGGGTGTGCGGTGTCTGCCGGACGGACCTGCACCTGGCCGAAGGTGACCTGCCGCCACGCCGGCCCGGCGTGGTGCCCGGCCATGAGGTGGTGGGCGAAGTGATTGGAAGCGGCCCCGGCGCGGACCGGTTCCGGCGCGGTGAGCGCGTGGGGGTCGCGTGGCTGGGCGGCACCTGCCGGTCTTGCCGGTTCTGCCTGCGCGGGCAGGAGAACCTGTGCTTGTCCCCCACCTTCACCGGCTGGGACCGCGACGGCGGCTACGCCGAATACCTTACCGTCGCCGAAGACTTCGCCTACCGGATTCCGGAGAGCTTCTCCGACGAGGACGCGGCGCCGCTCCTGTGCGCCGGCATCATCGGCTACCGCGCCCTGAGCCGGGCGGAGCTGCCCGTCGGCGGCCGGCTGGGCATCTACGGCTTCGGCGCGTCCGCCCACCTTGCCGCGCAGGTTGCTCTCTACCAGGGCGCCCGGGTCTACGTGATGACGCGGTCCCCGGAAGCGCGGAGCCTCGCCCTGGAGCTGGGGGCGAGCTTTGCCGGCGGTGCCGAGGAAGAGCCGCCGGAGCCCCTCGATTCGGCCATCCTGTTCGCCCCCGCCGGGACCCTGGTCCCCCCGGCGTTGCGGGCGCTCGACCGCGGCGGCATCCTCGCCGTCGCCGGCATCCACCTCAGCGACATCCCGCCCCTGCACTACGCCACAGAGCTGTTCCAGGAGCGCCAGCTGCGCAGCGTCACCGCCAACACAAGGGCCGACGGAGAGGAGTTCTTCCGGATCGCCGCCGAAATTCCGCTGCGCCCCACAACCGTCAGCTATCCCTTCGACGCCGCGGACCAGGCGCTGCGGGACCTGGCCGCGGACCGTGTCACCGGCGCCGCCGTCATCCGGGTCAGCCCCTGACGCCCCGGTCCGCCGTCCGGTACATTTATTGGCTCCCCCAAGGCCGGGGACTTGGCCCCCTGGCGCTGAAGATGCTGCTCAAATATGCGGGCCCGCGTGAGCCGGTCATGACCCGGTCTCCTCACTGGCTGCGATGGATTCGGCGATCCGCTTGATTGCGGCGAGCGTTTTCGGGATGCCGTCAAGCGCCTGCTGGGTGCGGGCGTTGATTTGGGCGTGCGCCTCGTCGCCGTACTTCTCCTCGAACATGGCGATCCCGGCCGGCAGGAAGTCCCAAGATTCGGTCAGGGTCGTCCCGGTATCTGCCGGCGTCAGGGTGAAACCCCAGCGGACAAAACTGCCACCCACCACCCAGGCGAACTCGCGGCCGCGGTCGGCAGCCACCACCTGCGACCGGGTCTCCCAGGACCGTTGCGGGAGCTCATTACGCCCGGTGAACCAGGCACCGAGCCGGCCAGCGTTGACCTCGTCGTCCCACCAACACGACCTACAGACCGGACTCCACTCACCGGTGCGGGTGATGTCCGAGACCAGGTCGTAGAGCCTCTCAGCTGACGCCTGAACTGTGACGGATTCCTGGTGATGGCGGATGGTTGCCTGATTCATGGGTCTATCCTTGCAGACCGGCCACTTCTGCTGGCACCCGCTGCCGCAGGGCCAGTCATCTTGTCTGTGCGGCGGAACTCGTGCTGCTCACCGGCCCGGAGGAGCACCTTCCCGGCCCCGACCCGCACCAGCACAGGCGCGGCGTCGCCGGGGGCCGCGGAGACCAGGAGCCGGTCGGTTTCCAGGTGCACCGCCAGGAGTTGGTCTCGGTAGCGGACCTGGAAATCGATCCGGCGCAGCTCCGCGGGCAGCCGGGGGGTGAAATCCAGTGCGTCGCGGGTGATCCGCAGCCCGGCGAAGCTGCGCTGGACGACGTCGATGGTTCCGGCCATGGCTCCCAGGTGGATGCCCGAACTCGTCGTCCCGCCCTGGGTGTCGTCCAGGTCCGCGTCCAGGGCTTCCCGGAACGTGGCCCAGGCCTGTTCGGGGTCGCGCTGCGCGAGGACAGACGCGTGCGCCACCCGGCTCAGCGTGGAGCCGTGCGCGGTCCGGGCCAGGTAGAAGTCCACGGTCGCGGCCATCTGCGCGGGCGTGACGGTGTACCCGAGCCGGCCGAGGAACCCCAGCGAGCTGGTCCTCGCCCAGGACGTACAGCAGCATCAGGACGTCGGCCTGCTTGGCCAGCCGGTACCGGTTGGTGCTGTCCCCTTCGGCCTCCAGGATGAGGTCCAGCCGCTCAATGTTGCGGTAGCTGCGGCGGTAATGCTTCCAGTCGAGTTCACGGAGTGCCCCATAACCGGCGAACTGGCTGATGATGCCATCGCCGTGGAAAGGCACGAACATCCGCCGGCTCAGCCGCGCCCAGGCCGCTATTTCACCGGCCGTGATGTCCAGCCGGGCCCGGAGGTCTTCCATGTCGAAGCCCTGGACCGAGCGCATGATCCATTCGGCCTGGTCGAACACCCAGGCGGCCATGATGTTGGTGTAGGCGTTGTCGTCCAGACCGCTGCCCGGGTTGCCGGGGGTTCCGGTGTGGTACTCGTCGGGCCCCATGACGCCCCGGAGGTGGAACCGGTCGTCGGCGGCGTCGTAGTCCGCCATGGACGCGAACAGGCGGGCGACGTCGACGATCAGTTCCGCGCCGTGCTGGGTCAGCCAGCCGCGGTCCTGGGTGGCTTCGAAGTACTGCCAGGCGTTGTAGGCCACGGCCAGCCCCACGTGGCGCTGCAGGTGGGAGTAGTCCGGCATCCAGTGTCCGGAGAGTTTGTTGTAGAGCAGCTTGGGGGTCTGCTCGGTGCCGTCGCTGCCGCTCTGCCACGGGAACAGCGCACCCTTCAGCCCGGCGGCCCTCGCGGCGTCCCGGGCGCTACCGAGCCGCCGCCAGCGGTAGTCGATCAGCTCCCGGGCGAGCGAGGGCAGACGCGAGTTCAGCACCGGCAGGACGAACAGTTCGTCCCAGAAAACGTGTCCGCGGTAGCCTTCCCCGTGCAGTCCGCGGGCCGGGACGCCGGCGTCCAGTTCGGCGGTGTGCGTCGTCAGGGTCTGCAGCAGGTGGAACACATGCAGGTTCAGGATCAGCTGCGCCTGGGAGGGGGCGTCGGACTCGATGATGAAGGGCGACAGGAGCAGGGACCAGGCACGTTCGTGCTCGGCCAGCAGCCTGTCGAAACCGTTCGAGCGTGCGAGCACCGCCTCGGCACCCAGCAGCGGCGAGGCGACGGCATGGTCACGTGAACTGGCGATCCCCACCGTTTTGGTCACCGTCACCGGGGTCCCGTCCGCGGCCGGCACCTCAAAGCGGTGCGCGTACAGGCCGCCCAGCGGCTCAAAGACCCGGTTGGCCGGCCCGGACACCTCGGTGCGAAGCGCCAGGGCAATGCCGATGCGGCTCTGGCTGGTCTGGACGTAGACGCTCAGTACGACGGCGCCGCGCCCGGCATCGTTCTCGGTCACCTCCACCGACGTCAGGTGCCGGCTGGCCAACTGGGCGTCCTCGGGGACGTTGGAGTTAGTCACGTCGGTGTCGCACCCACTGCGGATGCTGATGCTGCCGCTCCAGCCGTCCGCAGTCAGTACGGTCTCAAGGACCGCCAGATGCGGCTCCGCCATCGACACGATCCGGCGCTGCACCAGCTGCAGCCGCCGCCCGGCGTCGTCCTCCAGCAGGGCCTCCCGGGTGAGCAGCGCGCGTTTGAGGTCCAGGGTGCGGCGCTCCCGCCGGAGCACCAGCCCGCCTTCGGACCACCAGGCCCCGTCCCCGATCCGCAGGTCGAGGTGCAGCCAGTCCGGGATGTTCACCATGTGCTCGTCGACCGTGCGCTGGCCCTGGACGACGCTGGCGAGCCGGTTGTAGACGCCGGCCAGGTAGCTGCCCGGATAGTGGATTTCCCCGCCACGGTGCTCCGGAGTTGCGCCCCGGGTGGCCATGTAGCCGTTACCCAGTGTGGTCAGCGCCTCCCGGTGCCCTTCATGCGCCGGATCGAAGCCTTCGTAAACCAGCATCCATGGATGGGCGACGACGAGGCCGATGTCCAATTCACTGACGTTGTCGACCACAATGTCGGCGCCGGCGGTCTCCAGGTCGGCCCGCTGGCCGGTTCTGTCAATGCCGACGACGAGGCGGAACCCGGCCAGGCGGCCGGCCTGGACACCGGCGACCGACGATTCGATAACCATCGCCCGGCCCGGCGGGATGTCCAGCCGCCGCACCGCCTCCAGTGCCGGGGGAAGACTACCGCGGACGACCCGCCGCGGCGCCGAAGGCCATTCCACATGGTCGAAGAAACCGTCCAGGCCTGCGGCGGCCAGCAGCGACGCCGCGTCCGGAACGGAAGTCGCGAGCAAAACCGGGATCCGGCCGGCTTTAAGCCGTTCCAGCAAGGCCAAGGTGCCGGGGAAGACCGGCGGCGGCCGCTCCCGCAGCAGCCGGCTGAACAGTTCGTCCTGCCGTTTCCCGAGCCCGATCGCCGTCCATTCTCCGGGGCCGTCCGCCGGCGACCCGGCCGGGAGCGGAATGCCGCGCGAGGACAGGAACGCCGCGACGCCGTCGGCCGCGGTCCGGCCCTCGATCAGGCCCGTGTAGTCGGCGCCGGTGAAGGGAACCTGCCTGTTGCGCGGCGGCACCCGCGGGTCCTGGAATACGTCGTCGAGGAGCCGTTTCCACGCGGCGGCACGAAGCTCAGCGGTGTCGAGCACCACTCCGTCCAGTTCGAAGACCACCGCGTCGACGGGCGCCAGCGCAGCTGCAACTGTGGGCGACTCCGTCATGCGCTATTCGTACCAGTCATCGGTGCCCGGCGACAGTGGCGGCCGGCCCGGTTGCCCGCGCTCAGCCGAGGAGCGCATCGAGGGTCGTGAAGCCGTAGCCTGCCTGGCGGATCCGATCAATCACTTGCGGCAACGCATCGGCGTCCAGGGTACTGCCGTCGTCGGGGTTGGAGCCGATGTGCATCAGGACGATCTCCCCCGGCTGCAGGCCGGCGAGGGTCCGGTCGGCAACGATCCGGGCCGTGACGCCGCCGCTGGTGCCCTTCCAGCCCAGGGTGTCGACTGTCCAGCGGACCGGGAGGTAGCCGAGTGAGTTCACCGTTGCGATGGTCCGTGCGTCCCGTTCGCCGAAGGGGAAGCGGAAGAGCGGGCGGCCGTCGGCTCCCCCGGCGGTGATGGCGGCATGCGCCCGGGACAGTTCCTGCGCGATTTGGGCGTCGGAGAGGGACGTGAACCCCGGATGCGTCATCGAGTGGTTGCCCACCCGGTGGCCGGCGGCCACGATCGAGGCGACACCCGCGGGGTTGGCAGTGGCCCAGTTGCCGGTGAGGAAGAAGGTGGCCCGGACGCCGGCAGCCTTTAGGGTCCGCAGAATGCTGGGCAGCCCGGCCGAGTTGGCCCCGGCGTCAAAGGTCAGGGCGACCACGCGTCCGACGTTGGGAATGACCTCGACGTCGGCGCCCCGGAGCGACGCCGGGAACGGGGCCGGGGGCGGCGCTGGCGGCTCGGGCGGGACCGGGGCTGCGCTCGACGGCGGGGCGGGCTTGGCGGTCGACGTCGCGCTCGGGGTCGGACTGGGCGGCGGCGACGGGGTGGTCGTCCGCGGGGTTGCGGTGGAGGGGCTGGCAACGGGGGCCGTCGACGGAGCGGCGGCCGGGGGTTCCCGGGAGAGGACCAGCGCTGTCACGACCCCGGCGGCCAGCAGCAGCACCGCGGCCACCAGCGCAATCAGCCGGCGGAGTCCGCCAGCGAAGACCGACCACATGCTTCACCGTGGCACCACCGGCCCCGCGCGGGGTAGGGCTGAAAGTCCCCAGGAGCGCGAACGTACACTTCCGGCCCTCCCCACGAGCGCGAACGTACACTTCCGGCCCTCCCCCACGAGCGCGAACGTACACTTCCGGCCCACGGCCGACCCACGAGCGGGGCCGCAAGTGTCCGTTCGGCCTCAGCACAAGCACGGGCGGGGCCGCAAGTGTACGTTCGCGCTCGAGTCGAGGGGAGGGGTGGGGAGGGGTGGGGGTGCGCAGTAGGATGCTGGTAGGCGCGGACGCCGGGTCTTGCGCGTGGAATGAGGCGGGACACCCGTGAAAATTGCGCTCCGGTATCCGCTTGTTGCGGGAACGGTCGCCGCCCTCCTGGCGGTGGTACTGCTGCTGGCCTGGGGCCAGGACAGCGTCGCGCGGATAGCGGCGAGCATCTACGCACTTGCCGTGGCGGCCTATCTTGCCGTCGGCATGGTCCGCCGGCTGATCGGAGGCCAGTGGGGCATCGACATCCTGGCGGTCACCGCGATCGTCAGCACCGTGCTGGTGGGCGAATTCATCGCCTCGATGATCATCGTGCTCATGATGGCCGGCGGCACCGCCCTCGAGGACTATGCCGCCGGGCGGGCCAAAAAGGAACTGACCTCGCTGCTGGAACGCGTGCCCCAGACCGCCCACCGGGAACGCAACGGCGCCCCCGCAGCCGGCACCGACGCATCCGGTACCCGCACCGACGGCCAGCACGAGGATGTGGCCGCCACCGCCGTCGAGATCGGAGACATCCTGCTGGTGCGTCCCGGCGAGGTGGTGCCGTTGGACGGCGTGCTGCTCTCCGCCTCGGGAACATTTGATGAATCCTCGCTCACCGGGGAAAGCCTTCCGGTGGAACGTGCCGCCGGCGACGGCCTGATGAGCGGGTCGCTGAACGGCGAGGCGGCCGTCCGGATGCGGGTCACGGCGCGGATGGAGGACTCGCAGTACAGCCGCATTGTCGCGCTGGTGAAGGAAGCGGCCGAGAGCAAGGCACCCATGGTCCGGCTCGCGGACCGCTACGCCGTCCCGTTCACCGCGCTCGCCTACCTGCTGGGCGCGGCCGGCTGGATCATCAGCGGCAGCCCGGCCCGATTCGCCGAGGTGCTGGTCGTGGCCACGCCTTGCCCGCTGCTGATCGCCGCGCCGGTGGCGTTCATGGGCGGCATGAGCCGCGCCGCCCGGGGCGGGATCATCGTCAAGTATGCCGGGGTGCTGGAAATACTGGGCCGGATCCGGACGGCGGCCTTCGACAAAACCGGCACCCTCACCTACGGCCGGCCCGCACTCGTGGAAGTCCGGACCGCCGGGCACCTGGCCGAGGACGAGGTGCTGCGCCTCGCAGCCTCCGCCGAGCAGTACTCCTCCCACGTGCTGGCCGCCTCGGTGATGGAGGCGGCGCGGTCCCGGGCGCTGGGCTTCGGGAGCGCCTCCGAGGCCACCGAATACGCCACCCACGGGGTCCGGGCCCGATTCGACGGGCAGGACGTGGTGGTGGGCAAACCCAACTTCGTGGCGGAGTCTGCGGCCGGGGTGGAGGAGACCGAACTCGACAGCGGCCAGCTTGCCATCTATGTGGGGGTGGCGGGGAAATTCGTCGGCTGCCTCGTGATGAGCGACCCGATCCGCGACGAGGCGCGCCGCACCCTGGCCGACCTTCTGGCCTTGGGCGTGACCGAGACGGTGATGCTGACCGGCGACGCCCGGGCCACCGCCGAGCACATCGCGGCAGCTGCCGGGCTGACCGATGTCCGGGCCGAGTGCCTGCCGCCGGACAAGGTCGAAGCCGTCCGGGCCCTGCCGCTGCGCCCGGTCATGATGGTGGGCGACGGCGTCAACGATGCCCCCGTGCTGGCCGTCGCCGACGTCGGGATCGCGATGGGCGCGCGGGGCTCGACGGCGGCCGGGGAGTCCGCCGACGTCGTGATCATCCTGGACGATCTGTCCAAGGTCGCCTCCGCCGTGCGGATCGGACAGCGCACCGTGCAGGTGGCACTGCAGAGCATCTGGATCGGCATCGCGCTCAGCGTGGCGCTGATGCTCGCCGCAGCGGCGGGCTACGTCCCCGCCATCGCCGGCGCCCTGTCGCAGGAGGTGGTGGATCTGGCGACCATTCTGAACGCGCTGCGGGCGCTGGGGCCCGGCAGGGGGCCTACGCGCCCGGGCCGGGAAGCCCGCCGGTCTGGGCCCCGGCCGCCTGCTGCTCGGCTTCCGCGATCCGCGGGACGGTCCTGAGGTAGCTGTCCGGGTTCAGCGAGATCGAGTCGATGCCCTCGCGGACCAGGAAGGCCGCGAACTCCGGATGGTTGCTGGGGCCCTGCCCGCAGATGCCGATCTTGATCCCGGCCGCGTGCGCCTTCCGGATCGCCTCGCTGATCATCGTCATGACGGCTTCGTCGCGCTCGTCGAACAGCGCCGCCAGCTGCGCCGAGTCACGGTCCACGCCGAGGACCAGCTGGGTCAGGTCGTTCGAGCCGATCGAAAAGCCGTCAAAGCGGGTGGCGAATTTTTCGGCCAGGACCACGTTGGCCGGGATTTCGCACATCATGTAGACCTGCAGTCCGTTCTCGCCGCGGGCCAGGCCGTTCTCCGCCATCACCGCCAGGACCTTGTCCGCTTCCTGCGGGGTCCGGCAGAACGGGACCATCACGATGATGTTGGCGAAGCCGAGCTTCTCCCGGACCTGTTTCAGGGCGCGGCATTCGAGGGCGAAGCCTTCCCGGTACCGGTCGTCGTAGTACCGCGAGGCGCCGCGGAAACCGAGCATGGGGTTCTCCTCGGCCTCCTCGAACGCGGCACCGCCGAGCAGGTGCGCGTATTCGTTGGTTTTGAAGTCGCTGAGCCGCACGATCACCGGGTTCGGATGGTAGGGCGCGGCGATCTTGGCGATACCCAGCGCCAGCGTCTGCACAAAATAGTCCCGCGGATCGGCGTAGCCGCGGGTCAGGTCCCGGATCTGCGCCGCGTCCTGCGGGTCGGTGACGCGTTCGGGATGGACCAGGGCCATCGGATGGACCCGGATCAGGGCGCTGATGATGAATTCCATCCGGGCCAGCCCGACGCCGTCGGCGGGCAGCCGCCACCACTGGAAGGCGGCCGCGGGGCTGGCGATGTTGACCATGACTTTGGTGCGCGTCGCGGGCAGCTCCCCCAGATCCACGTCCTCGGTTTCGAACGCGAGGGTGCCAGCGTAAACACGCCCCACGTCCCCCTCCGCGCAGGAGATCGTCACGGCCTGGTCCTCGGCCAGGACACTGGTCGCGTTGCCGGTCCCGACGACGGCGGGCACCCCCAGTTCCCGGCTCACGATCGCCGCGTGGCTGGTGGGGCCGCCGTGGTCGGTGACGATCCCGGCGGCCCGCTTCATGATCGGCACCCAGTCCGGGTCCGTCATTTCGGTGACCAGGATGGCGCCGTCGCGGAATTTGCCGATGTCCGCGGCGCTCCGGATCACGCACGCCGTGCCCTGGGCGATCGAGTCGCCGATCGCCGCCCCGGTCAACAGCACGGTCCCGGATTCGAGCAGGTGGTGGAGGGTGAAGCGGGAGCCGGTCTTCTGCGACTGCACCGTCTCGGGCCGGGCCTGGACCATAAAGAGTTCGCCGGTTTCGCCGTCCCGGGCCCATTCCATATCCATCGGCCGGCCGTAGTGTTCTTCAACGGTGACGGCCCAGCGGGCCAGGGCGAGGATCTCGTCGTCGGCCAGGACGAAGGCCCGCCGCTCGGTGTCGGAGGTGTCCACGGTGCGGGTGCGGGCGTGGCCGCCGCGGCTGTAGACCATTTTCCGCAGCTTGGAGCCGAGCGTCTTTTCGATGATCGGGCTGATTCCCTCCACCGGCCCTTCCGCGGCCGCGGTCCCCGCCAGGAGGGGCTTGAACACGAGGTATTTGTCCGGGTTGATCGTGCCCTGCACCACGGTCTCGCCGAGGCCCCAGGCGGCGCTGATCACGGCCGCGCGCGGGAAGCCGGAGTCCGTGTCAATCGAGAACATCACCCCGGAGGCGCCGACGTCGGAGCGCACCATCCGCTGGACCCCGATGGAGAGCGCGACGTCGAGGTGGTCGAAGCCCTTGACCTCCCGGTAGCTGATGGCCCGGTCCGTGAACAGCGAAGCGTAGCAGCGCCGGCAGGCGTCCATCAGTTCCCGTTCCCCGGTGACGTTCAAAAAGGTTTCCTGCTGGCCGGCGAAGCTGGCGTCGGGCAGGTCCTCGGCCGTGGCGCTGCTGCGGACCGCGACGGAGAGCCGCTCCAGGCCGGCTCGCTGGCCCAGCTCACGGTAATGGGCGCGGATGGAGTCGGCGATGTCCGGCGGGAAGTCGCTGGCCAGGAAGAGTTCCCGGATGGCCTCGCCGGTTTCGCGCAGTGTGGCGTCCCCGGCACGGTAAGCGCGGATCCGCGAGCGCATCGCCGGTTCGATCCCGTTCGCCGCGATAAAGGACCGGTAGGCCGCGGCGGTGGTGGCGAAGCCGTCCGGGACCCGCACGCCGCGGGCTTTGAGGGACTGGATGAGTTCGCCGAGGGAGGCGTTTTTGCCGCCGACCTGCGCGACATCGCCCATGCCGACGTTTTCAAACCACACCACGTGTTCGGGCATACCGGGGCTCCTTGGACGGTCCGTAATGTTTCTTTGATCCTGCTGCGCCGGCGCGGGTCCGGTCAGAGGCTTTCGGCCTCTTAGGCGCGTCCGGCCCTGCGGTGCCGCACCTCCTTGTAGATCCAGTCGGCGAGCAGGACCGCGGGGATGGCCGCGAGTGCCACGGCGAGTCCGCCGGGTGCCGGCGGGGCGTGGCCCAGCAGCGCGGCGACCGGACCCAGGAAGAGGAACACGGCGAGCAGTCCCAGCTCCGCCAGCACGGCCCAGAGCAGCAGCCGGTTGGTGAGCCAGCCCAGCCGCCAGGGCGGCAGCGTGGCGCTGCGGCAGGCGAACGCGTTGGCGAGCTGGGCCAGGACCACGGTGGTGAACGCGGCGCCCGAGGCCGCCATCAGGATGTCCGACGGCGGCAGTTCGGCGCCGGGGCTCCAGCCGGCTCCGAAAAGCACGGCGGTGTAGGCCGTCATCTCCATCAGGGCCTCCACCGGGCCCAGCAGCCCGAAGACCCGGAACATCAGGGCACGGTCCATCAGGTGCCGCCGCTCCGGCGGCCGCCTCAGGGCCCCTTTGCCGGGGGCCTCGCTGCCCAGCGCCAGGGCCGGCAGCAGGTCGGTGCCGATGTCCAGGGCGAGGATCTGCAGCACGCTCAGCGCCAGCGGAAAGCGGCCGCCGGAGAGCGCCCAGAACACGAACGGCGTCAGTTCCGCGACGTTGTCAGTGAGGTGGTAGGTCAGGAAGCGGCGGATGTTCGCGTAGGTGGCGCGGCCCTGCTCGACGGCCGCGATGATCGTGGCGAAGTCGTCGTCGAGCAGCACCAGGTCCGCCGCCTCGCGGGCCACGTCGGTGCCGCTCAGGCCCATGGCAACGCCGATGTCCGCCTGCTGCAGCGCCGGCCCGTCGTTCACGCCGTCGCCGGTCATCGCCACCACATGGCCGCGGTGCTGCAGCAGCCGGGCCACCCGGAGCTTCTGTTCGGGCGTCACCCGGCTGACCACGACGCCGTCGCGGTCCAGCAGCGCGGCCAGCACCTCGTCGTCCTCCGGCAGGGTGTGTCCCTCCAGCACCATTTCCGGGGACCCGATCAGGCCGGTTTCCCGGGCGATGGCGGCGGCGGTGAAGGCGTGGTCTCCGGTGACCATGCCGACTTTGATGCCGGCGTCGCGGGCGGCCCGGAGCGAGAGCCGCACCTCGGGCCGGGGCGGGTCGTGCAGGCCGATCAGGCCCAGCAGCGTCAGCCCCGCCTCCACCTCCTCGAGCTTGACGCGGGCGCCGGGCAGGCCCGGCAGGCTGCGCTCCGCGACCGCGAGCACCCGCAGCCCGTGCGAAGCCATCTGGTCCACCATCTGCAGGGCGGCCCCGGTGCCGCCATCGCCGCCGGCGGCGGCGTCGCCGGCCCGACACAACGGGATCACGGACTCCGGCGCCCCCTTGACGAACAGCGTGGTGCCGACGACGGCGGACTCCCGCAGCCGCCGGGGGTCGAAGGCGAAGCGGTGTGACGGCGCGGCGTCCTCCGGCCCGCCGGCGTGATCCCCCGTTGCGGCGAGCCGGGCAGCCAGGGCATCGATGGCGGCTTCCATCGGGTCGCCGTCGGCGATCCACTGGTCCTCGTGCAGCACCGCGCGGCCCACGGACGCGGCCCGCGCGGCCGTACTGAGCCGTTGCGCCGCCCGGAACGCCCCGGCACGGGGCGGCGCGCCGCCCTCCCCGGCGACCTGGGCAGCCGGCCCGTAGCCTTGCCCGGTGATCTCCAGGAGCCCGGATGGCGTCCAGACCTCGACGGCGTTCATCCGGTTCTGCGTGAGGGTTCCGGTCTTGTCGGTGCAGATGAAGGTGGTGGAACCGAGCGTCTCCACCGCCTGCAGGTTCCGGACCAGTGCGTTGCGCGCGGCCATCCGCTGGGCGCCGATGGCGAGGGAGAGGGTGACGGTGGGGAGCAGGCCCTCGGGCACCAGCGCGACCGCGACGCCGATCGCGAAGAGGAACGCGTCACGCCAGGAGATGCCCACCAGCAGCGAGAGGATGAAGAACAACGCGCCGATGCCCAGGGCCACACCGGCGACGATCCGAACGATCCGCTGCAGCTCGAGTGCCAGCGGGCTCGGCGGCGCCTCGACCCTGCCGGTCAGCGAGGCGATCTCGGCGAGCCTGGTCTGGCCACCGGTGCTGGCGACCACGCCTTCGGCTGTGCCGACGACCAGGAAGGTGCCACCAAACACGGTGTCCCCGGCGGCCTTGCCGACCGCTTCGCTTTCGCCGGTGAGCATCGATTCGTCCACCGTGCAGCCCGCGGCGCGTCCGAGCCGCAGGTCCGCCGGGACCCGGTCCCCGGCGACCAGCACGACGGCGTCGCCGGGCACCAGTTCGGTGGTGTGCACCTTCACGATGCGGTTGTCGCGGCGGACCGAGACCATCGCGGGGAGCAATTCGCGCAGTTTGGCGGCCGCGTGCTGGGCGCGTTCCTGCTGGATGTAGGCAAAGACCCCGTTCACGACGATCACCACGATGATGGCGATGCCCAGCTGGGGCATGCCGGCGACGAAGGCGAGAGCGGACGCGGCCCAGAGCATCACGGCGAAGAAGTGGGTCAGCTCTGCAAGCAGCCGCCGCCAGCCGGGCATTGCACGGACCTGGGGCAGCCGGTTGGGCCCGCTGCGCTCCAGCCGCCGGGCGGCCTCCGCCGAGCTGAGGCCGGAGATCCCGGGAATCGGCCCGGCGCCCGCGGCCGGGATCATGGTCCGCCGCCGCTCACACGCGGCACCCGGGCCCGGCCCTGCCCAGGTCCTTCATGCCTCCGAGGATGCTCCGGGGGCGGCGGGGCCGGTTAGGGCCAAAAGTCACCGCGGCGGCCGCCGGGTTGGTTGCCGGTGGCCGGCCCGGATTAGTTGCCCGTGGCCGCGGGCGGCCGCTGCCGCCCCAGCGACCTGAGGTAGGTCCCGAAGCCGTGGGGTGCCCGTGCGTGGGTCCTTCCGGAAGTCAGCACGCGCATGCTGTCCGTGGCCAGGACGGTGAACGCCAGGCCGCGCAGGTTCTGGACCAGGGTGCGGTCCTCATGCGATTCCAGCTGGGAAAAGCCTCCGGCCGCGAGGTAGGCGGAGGCGCGGACGCCAAAGTTGGCGCCGTAAATGTGCGGGTGGTTTTCCTCGAACGGGTGGCGGTCCAGCCAGCGGCGCAGCAGTTCGGGATCCATTCCGACGGGGTCCGGTTCCACCGATCCCAGCACCGCGTCGGCCCCGGCGTCGGCGAATTCAAGCTGCCGGACCAGCCAGTTCGGCGGGACCTGCGAATCGGCGTCGGTGTTGGCCAGCCAGATCCGGCCCGGCCAGGGCAGCGGTGTGGAACGCAGGCCCGGGGAGCGCCGGTGCGGGCCGAGTGTGGCGGCTCGGACGCCTGCCGCCCGGCTCGCCCCGGCGCTGCGCAGCCGGACTTCCAGCGCGCTGAAGCGCGGGTCGGCGTCGACGTACCCGGCGGTGATCGCGGCGGAGCCGTCGGTGCAGCTGTCCAGCACCACCATCACCCGCACGACGACGGCGGGCCGCCGCCGTCGCAGCTCGTCCGCGGCGCGCTGGACCGCCCGCAGTGCCCGGTCCAGGTGCTGGTCTTCGTTGTGCGCGGGCATGACCACGGCGACGGTGCTGATGCCGGGGCGGTGCTGCGGTCTCCGGGACGGAGCTGCCGGGTTGCTCACGAGCGCGGCTCCGGGGCGCGGAGGATCTCCAGCACAAAGTCCCGTTCCCGGTAGAAGCCGGTGTCCACCCAGCCCAGCTGCCGGCGGGCGGCTGCGTGCACGGTGTCGCCGTCGAGTTCCCAGCCCTCGATCGGGTGCCGCCAGTGGCAGAGCGCCAGTGTGCCGCCGGGCAGCAGCGCCGTCCCGATCCGTTCGAACAGGGCGGCCAGTTCCCCGGGCGAGAGGTAGTAGCCCACCTCCGAGACCACGATCAGGTCGAACGCGCCTTCCGGCCACTCCTGCGGCACGGTGAGGTGGCGGGTCTGCGCGGCGGGCAGGTGCGCGAGCCGGCGGGCCGCCTGCGCCAGCGCCGCGCTGCTAGCGTCGACGGCCAGGAAGGTCCCGCAGCGTTCGGCGAGTTCAACGCTGAGGGTCCCGATCGAGCAGCCGATTTCCAGGCCCGCGGTGTAGCTCTGCTCGGGCAGCGCCGCGAGGGTCAGGGCGCGCTTGCGGTGTTCATACCAGCTGGTGGTGTACTCCCAGGGGTCTTCGTTCCGGGCGTGGACCGCATCGAAGAGTCCCTCGGCGTCCGCCGCGGCGTAGCCGGTGCCGACCGGGGCCGGCCGCTGCCAGGCGAACGTCTCCCAGCTCCGGGCGAAATGCTGCAGGAACGCCGGCGGGAGCAACACCTCATCCCCGGGCTGTTCGGACAGGGCCCGGACCTGGGAGGTATGTGCCGCCATGGCCTGCGCCTTGGCCTGCGCCTCGGCCGGGGTCAGCGGGAGCCGCAGCCAGTTGCGCCAGGCCGGGTCCTTGGGGCCGGCCCAGAGCCAGTACCAGACGGGGTACTCCAACAGCCCGTAGCCGGCGTCGTCGGCCGCAGCGGCCGCAGCGGAGCCGAGGGCGTCGTGGTCGGTGTGGCCGTCGTTCCGGTAGGGCGCCACGAGGACGATCCGCCCGGCCGGCTTCCCGGTGGCGGCCGCGGCCTCGCCGATCGCGGCCAGGACGTCCTCCCGGTGGCCGGCGACCTGCCCGTCGGGCAGCCCGAGGTACCGCCAGCCGGCGTCCGGGACGAGCCGGCCGAGGGCGCCGGCGAATTCCCGGAGCCGGACATCGGCCAGCTGCTCGGGTGTGGTGCTGGGCGAGTCGGGGTGCGAGGCCTCGCCCGCGGTGCACAGCAGCACCCGCACCTCGGCGCCGAATCCGTGCAGCCTGGCCATCAGGCCGCCGGCGCCCAGGGATTCATCGTCCGGGTGGGCGGCGAGGACAATAAACGCCGTGGCGGCCAGCTCCGCGGCAGCGAATGGCAGCTCCGGCAGGGCGCCGGCACCGCTGCCGGCCCAGTCCGCCTCGCTGGTCCCGGCGTCGTGGTGGGTGAAGTTCACCATGGGTGGTCCCCCTTGAACGCGAGCGCGCCGAGCTGGGCGTCGTCGCGCATGGCGTGGTGCTGCCGGATGTACAGGGCGAGGTCGGCCATGCGTTTGCCGTAGCGCGCGTCGAAGGCGAGCGGGCCGGGCCCGAGGTTTTGGCTCACCAGTGCCAGAACGCGTTCGACGGCGGCCGCGACGCTGCCGCGGACCCGCAGGGCCTCGCTCCAGGCGCCGGGTCCGGAGAGTTCTCCGGCATCGATCCGGTGCGCGGTGCGGGCGAGGTACTGGGTGAGGCCGGCCAGGGTGCGGTCGATTTCGCCGAGGTGGGCGAGCGCCAGCTGGTCCGGTTCGCGGCCGCCGTCGGCCGCCCGCTGCAGCGCGTCGACGTAGCTGCGCGCCACCGCCACGGCCCCGCCGAACCAGCAGGCGGCCACTCCCATGCCGCCCCAGGCGAAGCCCGGACGCCGGTAGTACCAGCCGCTCCCGCCGAGCGGCACGGCCGGGACGGTGTCGAAATGCACGGTGCCGCTGGGGACCTCGCGCAGGCCCAGGCTGGTCCACCCCGGGTCCGCGAAGCTGACTCCGGCGGCGTGCAGGTCCACCGCAAAGGCGGCCCGGCCGCCGTCGTCCAGGTGCGCGGTGAGCACCGCGTGGTCGAGCTGGGCGGCGATCGAGCACCACGGCTTGGAACCTGTCAGCACAACCCCGCCGCCCGCGTCCGTGGCTGCCAGCCGCAGTCCCGGGGCCTCGGCGGCGAAGACGCCCCAGGCGCCGTCGGCGGGCACACCGGCAGCGGCGCCGGGGCCTGCGGCCGCCTGGGCGAGTATCGCGGCGGCATCGAGGTGCGGTTCCAGGATCCGCCCGGCCGCGACGTCGACGGCGGTGACCGAGGCGAGGATTTCCCAGAGGTAGGCGGTGCGGCCGGCACCGGGGGCGGGGGCGGCCCCGCCCACGTCCTTGGCCAGGGAGAGCAGCGCCGGGACGTCCCCGACGCCGGCCTCGGCGGCTTCCAGCACCGGTCCGAGCGCCGCCAGTTCGTCCGTGCCGGAGCTGATCCGCACGGCCCGCGGGGGGCGGCCTTCCTGGGTCGCGATCATTGCCTCGTCCGTATCCTTTGCCAAGTGCGCCTGGTGCTGTCCGTGCCGGCGGTTGTCGGCCGAAGCCGCCGCCGGCTAAATCTAAGCATACTTAGCATTCGGCTGGCCCGGGGCCGCCGCCGCACCCGGCGCCGCGTCCCCCGCGGCACTACCGCACCAGCGCCAGCGCGAAGCCATCCCAGCCCTTCGACCCCACGGTCTGGATCACGGTTGCGTCCAGCCGGGGGTCCTCACCCATCATCTGCAGGGCCGCGACGATCCCCGGGGCGTTGACGGAGTCCAGGGCGGGCTCCAGCACCGCCCCTTCCCAGACCACGTTGTCCATCACCACCGTGGTGCCGGGCCGGCCGAGCCGGATGGCCCAGTCCAGGTATTGCGGGTTGTTTTCCTTGTCCGCGTCGATGAAGACAAAGTCGAAGGGCCCCGCATCCTCTTTTTCGAGCGCCGCGAGGGTCTCCAGCGCGGCACCGACGCGGATCTCCACGCGCTGGGCCAGGCCCGCCCGGCCGATGTTGGCACGGGCCACCTCTGCGTGCTTGGGCAGGAATTCGCAGCTGACCAGCCGGCCGCCGTCGGGCAGGCCCTGGGCCATCCAGATGGTGCTGAACCCGGCCAGGGTGCCGATCTCCAGCACCCGGCGCGCGCCGGAGAGCTGGACCAGCAGCTTCAGGAGTTTGCCGGCGTTGGGCGCCACCTCGATCGGCGGCATTCCCGCCGCCAGGGCGCTCGCCACCGCGTACCGCAGCGACTCATCCGGCCGGATCACGACGCCGGTGAGGTAGTCCTCGACGGCGATCCAGCGGGAGGTGGGCTGATGCTCGACCATGCGGCCAGTCTTCCAGCTGCTTCGGCCGCGCGGTAGGTCCGAATCCCCCGGCGCCGGAGCCGCCGCGGTCCGGCGTGCGCCGGCTAGTCGCCCAGCGCCTGCTCCAGCCGGTCGAGTTTGCCGGTCAGCTCGCCGGAGTACCCGGGGCGGATGTCGGCTTTGATGACCAGGGAGACGCGGCTGCCGTAACGGCCCACCGCTTCGGTGGCGCGTTTGACGACGTCGAACACCTCGTCCCAGTCGCCCTCGATCGTGGTGAACATGGCGTCGGTACGGTTCGGGAGCCCGGATTCGCGGACGATCCGCACCGCCGCGGCGACGGCGTCATGGACGGAGGCGTCGTCGGCGTCGGGGCCGGGGGCTCCGGCGGCATCGGCGGGACGGCCGGAGGGTGCGACGGAAAAGGCAAGCAGCATGGCTCCAGTGTGCCACGGGCGGGCGCCGCCCCTGCGCGGGCCCGCGGCCCGGACGGCAACCGAAGCCGTCACATATTGTCCTACCCGCCGGTAACAGGTTCACTCCGCCCGGTCATTGCTACCCTGAGCAAATGAACCGGGGAGTAGAGCGCAGGCCGCTCCGTGCGGACGCCGCCCGCAATGTCAACAAGATCATCGCCGCTGCCCGCCAGTGCTTCCGCGAGCACGGCCCCGAAGTCCCGCTGCAGACCATCGCCGTGACCGCCGGGGTGGGCCCCGCCACCTTGTTCCGGAACTTTGCCGACAAGGAAGAACTCGTCCTCGCCGCCCTGCACCAACAGCTGAAACTGCGGGTCAACCCCGTCATCGAGGAGGCCCTGGCCGGCAAGGACGCCGCGGAGGGCCTGTTCCGCATCATCGACGCCCTGATGGGGGTCGCCAGCGACGAAGCGAACCTGCTCGGCGCGGTGGCCGGCCGGCGCGGCCTGCTGACCGGCATCACCGGGGACCTGATCGAGTCGGTGGCGGTGCTGCTGGGCCGCGGGCAGGGCCAGGGCACGCTGCGCAGCGACATTTCGATGACGGACATGATCCGGCTGCTGGCCATGCTGATCGGCGTCGTGGACACGATGGAGGCCGGATCGGAGGCCTGGCGCCGTCCGGCGGCTCTGCTCGAGGATGCGGTCCGGGCGGAACGGCCCGACCGTCCGCTACCGCCGCAGTCACTGGTGCCCGGAACCATGTACGGCACCGCCTTCGGCGTCGGCTTCGGAACAAAGTCCGGAAACACGTACCGTTGACCCATGACGTGGGAAACCGTCGCCGGCGTGCTGGGCGGCCTGCTGCTGGTATATGCCGTCCTGCTGCTGCTCCTTTGGCGCTACGCCCGGCGGCACCCTGAAACGGTCACCATGAAGGACGGGCTCCGCCTGCTCCCGGACCTGCTCCGGCTGATCCGGCGGCTGCTGGCCGACCGCACAGTCGCGGTGGGCGTCCGGGTCCGGCTGGCACTGCTGCTGGTGTACCTGCTCTCGCCCATCGATCTGGTGCCCGATTTCGTTCCCGTGATCGGCTACGCGGATGACGTCGTTATTGTCGCCCTGGTACTGCGCTCCGTGGTCGCCCGCGCCGGCGCCGACGCCGTCGAACGGCACTGGCCCGGCACCCCGGAGGGCCTGCAGCTGATCCTCAAACTGGCGGGCCTGGGTGCCGCCCGCTGAGCCCGCCGAGGCCGGCAGGGACGGAATACACCCCGGGAGTCAGCCGTTGAAGACCCCATGAAGGCAATAACTTACAGTGAATACGGAAATCCTGACGTCCTCGAACTGACCGAGCAGCCGACGCCGAAGGTCGGGCCCGGCATGGTGCTGGTCAAGGTCAAGGCCGCCTCGGTGAATCCGGTCGACTGGAAGATCATGGCCGGCTACCTCGATGCAGCCATGGACCTGGAGTTCCCGGCGATACCGGGGTGGGACGTGGCCGGCGTCGTCGAATCGGTCGGCATCGACGCGCCGCAGTTCCAGCCCGGCGACGAGGTCATTTCTTACGGGCGCAAAGACTATGTGCACGGCGGCAGCTTCGCCGAGTACATCGCCCTGCCGGAACGGCTCCTGGCCCGCAAGCCCGCCTCCCTGGGCTGGAACGAGGCCGCGGGCCTTCCCCTGGCGGGCCTGACCGCCTATCAGGTCCTCACCCGGCTGGGCCTGCAGGCCGGCGAGACCGTGCTGATCCACGGCGGAGCCGGCGGCGTCGGGTCGCTGGGGATCCAGATCGCCGCGGCGCTCGGGGCCAGGGTGATCGCGACCGCTTCGGAAAAGAACCACGATTTCCTGCGCTCCCTCGGGGCCGAACCCGTCGTTTATGGCGACGGTCTGGCCGACCGGGTGCGCGCCCTGCGCCCGGAAGGCGTCGACGTCGTCGCCGACTTCGTGGGCGGCAACCTTGACGCTACCCTCGCGGTCCTGGCGCCGGCGGGCCGGCACGCCTCCATTGCCGACAGCGACGTCGAACAGCACGGCGGCACCTGGATGTGGGTGAACCCGGTCGGGGCGCAATTGCAGGAACTGGCCGGCCTGGTCGAGGAGCGCAACCTCAGGGTCGAGGTGGCGCGCACATTCCCGCTGGCGGAGGCCGCTGATGCCTTCCGGCTCAATATGGAAGGGCACACGCGGGGAAAGATTGTCGTGACGGTCGACGGAACCGACTGATCCGGGCCGGAAGCCGGCCGCCGGCGGGCCCGCCCTAGCCGTCAGCCGGCTTCTCCTTCGACTCCTGCGTGTGGTGCGCCTCGTCCAGATGGTGCTGCAGTTTCTCTTCGGACTCACGGCGGCGGCGGGCCATTTCACGCAGTTCCCGCGTCGATTCAGCCCCGGGGGACACGAAATGTTCGTGGGTCTTGGGATGGTGCGCCCTGCCGGCGGCCTCCGGTCCCGCGGATCCCGGCGTCACTGCCTGCGGCCCCGCCGCGTCCGGATTCGGCTCTTCCGGATCGTTCGGACCGGGGGCAGCGGGATTCGGAGCGTCGTTTTCGGTCATCATCGAATGCTCGCACCGGCCGTCCGCCGGAACTAGGGGCTAAAGACCGTTGGGGGCTGCCGAGGGCGGCGTCAGGCCCAGCCGAGCAGCCGCAGCCCCGCCGCGGCGGCGGCGCCGGCCAGCACCACCACCAGGAACGGCGCGCGGAACAAGAGTGCGACGGCGGCCCCCGCGAGCGCACCGAGCCGGGCGTCCAGCACCAGCGACTGCCCGGACGCCACCGTGTTCACGGCGGTCAGCGACGCCAGCAGGCCGATCGTCATGGTGCCCGCGATCCGGGACATCCGGGGATCGCGCAGCAGGCTGGCGGGCAGCAGGTACCCCACCAGCTTCCAGGCGTAGGCCAGCAGGCAGGAGAGCAGGAGCCACCACCAGAGCGTCATAAGACCTCCCCCGGCCCGTGACCGGGACGGCCGGCCGCCTCGTGTTCCTCGGCGTACGGGTCCACGTCGGGTTCGAGCCCCTCATCGCTGCGCCCGTGGCTGAACCAGCCGACCACTGCCGCCACCAGCGCGGCGACCAGGATCGGCACCCCGGCCGGCACAAACGGCACCGCCAGGACCGTGGCCAGGGCACAGACCACGGCGATCGCAACAGGTTCCCTGCCCTTGAGCCGGGGCCAGAGGAGCCCCAGGAATGCCGCCACCGCGGCGCCGTCGAGCCCCCACTGCTTCGGGTCGCCAAGCGCACTGCCGGCCAGCGCCCCCACGGCGGTAAAGAGGTTCCAGAGCAGAAAAATGCCGATCCCTGCGGTCCAGAAACCCCGGCGCTGCTCCGCCGGGTCGATCTGGCCGGTGCTGGTGGCGGTCGACTCGTCGATGGTCACGTGGGCGGCCGCGAACCGGCGCCAACCGCGCGGCCGGAGCAGGGCGTTGAGCTGCATCCCGTATATGCCGTTGCGCATGCCCAGCAGGGTGGCAGCGCCCATGGCCGCGATGCCGGAGCCGCCGCCGCCCACGACCCCGATAAAGGCGAACTGCGAACCGCCGCTGAAGAGCAGCAGGCTCAGCGCCATGGTTTGCCAGAAGTCAAGGCCCGATGTCACCGACAAGGCGCCGAAGGAAACCCCGTAGAGCCCGGTGGCGATACTGATCGACAGGCCCACACGGACAGCCGGGGACTGCAGGAGCCTCACCGGCGACGCCGCTTCGGGACCGGTTTCGTCAGGCTCCAGGCCCAGGCGATCAGCGGCGCCTGCAGCGGCAGGCGCAGGGTGTGGATGCGGCGCTGCGCCGGGGTTCCCCCGGGGCCATACGCCGCCCGGAGCGCGCCGACGTGGCCGGCAAGGAAAACCGTGAACATGGCGGCGACGCAGCCGGCGGACACGCGGCGGACCGGCGGGACCAGAAGCCCGACGGCGGCCCCGGCCTCCAGCAGCCCGCTCGCGGCAATCCACTCCTCCCGGGACAGCACCGCCAGTGGCCCGTTGTGCCGGTCGCCGGAGTCATCACGGCAGAGGTATTCCGGGACCACCGGGGCGAAGAATTGCGGATCGCGGAAGTGTTTTGCCGCGCTGGCCAGCAGCAGCCCGCTCAGGGCGGCCGCGGACAGCGTCTGGGTTGCCCGGGGGGACCAGCGAAAAGGCATAGAACCATGCAACCACAGCCGGCGGGCACCCGGTAACCGTGGCCGTAACCTGCGGGAGGCTGCGAAACCCGGGACTTTCCGCCGGGGTCCGGGGCGGACCCGCGGGAGTACCTTGTTGACTATGAGCAGTGTCGTGGAGATGACCGGCGTCGTGAAGCGTTTTGGCGCTGTGACCGCCCTCAACGGTCTGGACTTTGAGGTGGCCGGCGGCGAAGTGCATGGTTTCCTGGGCCCCAACGGGTCGGGCAAGTCCACCACGCTGCGGCTTTTGCTGGGGATGCTGCGCTCCAACGCCGGGTCCATCCGGGTGTTGGGGCTCGATCCCTGGCACGACGTGGCAACGTTGCACCGCAGGCTGGCTTATGTGCCCGGTGACGTGGCGCTGTGGCCCAACTTGACCGGCGGGGAGGTGATCGAGCTGCTCGGCAGGCTGCAGGGCGGCCAGGACAAGGCGCGGCGGCAGGCGCTGCTGGAGCGTTTCGAGCTGGATCCGACCAAGAAGACCCGCACCTACTCCAAGGGGAACCGGCAGAAAGTCGCCCTGGTCGCCGCGTTGGCCACCGACGCGGAGCTGTTCCTGCTGGACGAGCCCACCAGCGGCCTGGATCCGCTGATGGAAGATGCCTTCCGCGGCTGCGTCCGGGACCTCCGGGATGAGGGGCGCACCGTGCTGCTGAGCAGCCACATCCTCAGCGAAGCCGAGGCACTCTCCGATCGGGTGAGCATCATCCGGGCGGGCCGGGTGGTCGAATCCGGCCCGCTGGAACAGCTGCGGCACCTGACCCGCACGTCCGTCACCGCCGACGTCGACGCCGTCCCGGCGGGGCTGGAGCGGCTGCCCGGGGTGCATGATGTCGTGGCGGCCAACCACCGGGTCAGCGCCCAGGTGGAGCCGGCCGGGCTGGGCCCCTTCCTGCAGGCCCTCACCGGCGCCGGCCTGCGGATGCTGACAAGCCAGCCGCCGACGCTGGAAGACCTGTTCCTCCGCCACTATGGCCCGGGGAACGGCGCGGGGGCAGACGCTGCGGCAGGCGCCGCAGCGGCCGGGTCCGCCGCCGAGGACCCGCGCTCCGCCGTCGGCGGGCCCGGCAATGCCTGAGACGCTGGCCGGCACCGTGACCCTGGTGCGGCTGGGGCTGCGGCGGGACCGCTGGCTACTGCCGGTGTGGGTGCTCGGCTTCGCCCTGGTGGCCTATTCGACCGCCGTGGCCGGGGCGGAGCTCTATCCGGACGCGCGCAGCCGCTTCGAAGCCGCCACCGTCCTGAACGCCACGGCCTCGATGGTGGCGATGTTCGGGCGCATCTACGACCCCGCTTCTCTGGGGGCTCTGTCGCTGATCAAGTACACCGCGTTCATGACCGCCATCCTCGCGGTACTGCTGGCCATCCTGGTCGTCCGTCATACCCGGGCCGACGAGGAGAGCGGGCGGCTTGAACTGCTGGGCGGCGGACGGCTGGGCCGCGACGCCGCGCTGGCGGCCGCCCTCATTATCGGCCTGGGCGCGAGCCTTGGAGTGGGACTGCTGTCCGCCGCCGCCCTGGCCGCCGGCGGCCTGCCGGCGGCGGGGTCATTGGCCTTCGGCCTCGGCTGGGCCGCCACCGGGATGGCGTTCAGCGCCGTCGCGGGGGTTGCGGCCCAATTGACCGCGAGCGCCCGCGCCGCCACCGGGCTTAGCGTCGGCGTCATCGCGGTGACCTACGGGCTGCGGGCCGTCGGGGACCTCGCCGAGCCCGGGCCCTCCGCGTTGTCCTGGCTTTCACCAATCGGCTGGAACCAACAGATCCGTGCGTTCGCCGGGGACCGCTGGTGGGTGCTGGCCCTGCCGGTGGCGCTGTCCGTGGTTCTCGTCCCGGCCGCTTTCGCGCTGCGGGCGCGCCGGGACCTCGGTGCGGGCCTGCGCGCCGAACGGCCGGGGCCGGCCGTCGGTTCGGTCACCGGTGTGTGGTCCCTGGCCGTGCGCCTGCAGTACCGGGTGTGGCTGGCCTGGGCGGCGGCCTTCGTGGTTTTCGGCGTGGTGATCGGGTCCCTGGTCAACAACGTGGCCCAAATGTTGAGCTCACCGAACGCCCAGGACCTGATCTTGCTGCTGGGCGGCGGGGCCGCGCTGCGGGACGCGTTCCTGTCCGCGGAGATCAGCATCATGGGCCTGCTCGCCGCGGCCTACGGCGTGGGCTCGGTCAACCATCTGCGCGGCGAGGAGTCCGGCGGCCACACCGAAGCGCTGCTGGGGACGGCCACCACCCGAACCCGCTGGGCCAGCAGCCATTTTGTTTTCGCGCTGACGGGGGTCGCGGTGCTGATGGCGCTGGCCGGCGTCTCGATCGGCGCCGGCGCCGCCCTGGCCGTCGACGACGCCGGACTGGTAGGCCGCGCCACGGTCGCCTCGCTAGCCCAGATACCCGCCGCCTGGGTGCTGACCGGCATGGCCCTCGCGGTGTTCGGCTGGGCGCCCCGGCTGGCCGGGGCGGTCTGGGGCGTGCTGCTGGCCTTCGTGGCGCTGGGCGAATTCGGGGTGCTCTGGAACGCTCCCGACTGGGTGATGGAGCTTTCGCCGTTCCGGCATTCGCCGCTGCTCCCAGTCGGGTCCGGCGCGGTGCCCGCGCTGGCGGCCCTGACGGCCGTCGCCGCCGGCCTGGCGGCACTGGGCTACCTCGGCTGGCGGCGGCGGGACCTGGCCGCCTAGCGGGATTCGGCACCCCCCATCGGGGTGCCGCCTTTGTGGTGGTCGCGGCGCCCAAAAGTGGTGTCGAGGACGCTCACCATCTTTCGGAGGGCCCCGTTCAATGCATCGTGTGCCGAGGACGCGTTGTCGGTCACGACTTCCGGGTTCAGGCCTTCCGGCCGGGCTTCGAGCACACAGCGGATGTCGTCTCCAGTGCTTCGTCCGGCGCTCTCACCGCTCAGGTGGACTTCCACCCGCGTCAAGTACGCGTCGAAACGTTCCAGCGCGGCTTCCACCGTGGAGCTCATCTCATCGCTGGACTTCTCCGAGAGATCGACGTTGTGGTCTGAGTTCATAATGACTTGCACGGGCGCCTCCAAAGGCTTTCCGGGCCACTGTTTTTTCGTTCCGAAATCCCGCGACGGTTCACCGGTGAACGGTTCGTGGCTCCAGGGCCCATGCTACGCCGGTACCGGATCAGCGGTAAGCGGGCGCGACCGTGTGCAGTTGTCAGGAGGCTGGGCCGCCATGGCCGCGGAGCAAGCCGTTACAGCGGAGCCAGCACCCGGGCGAGGACCTCGGCGGGGCGGTTGGTGGTGATCTCCTGGATGCCCAGCTCGCGGCAGAGGTCGACGTCGGCCGCGGAATCCACCGTCCAGACCCGGAAGCGGCGTCCCGCCTCCAGCCAGCGGCGGACGGTGCGTGCGTGGCCGCGGACGTAGTCAATGCCGGGTCCGGCCAGGCCCACCTCGCAGTCGTCCAGGATCCTCTCGCCCTCGGTCTGGGCGGCCTTCAGGACGTTGGCAAGGGCACCGCCGGTGATGGCCCCGAGGCCGAGCTCCTCACGGATCTCGACCACGTCCACGTCGTCGACCAGCTGACAAACGGCCGACGCCGGGACGGACTGTAGCAGGTGCTTGACCGAGTCCGGGCTGAAGCTCATGAAGGAGACCCGGACGTTATCCAGCATGGAGGTGGACCGGTCCCAGCCCTCCGCCTCGAGGACCTCCAGGACCCGGTCTTCGAGCTTGAGCTGGTAAGGGCTGGGGTGCTTGAGTTCGATCGCCAGCCCGATTTCGCGGCCGGCCAGACGCAGGATGTCCAGCAGCTCGGGCAGGGTCAGGAACTGCTCGGACCGGGCACCGAACGCCTCGGGGATCCGGGCGCCCTTCCACGAGCAGAAATCCAGCAGCCGCAGTTCCGCCAGGGTGCGGTCCGCGACCGGACCGGTGCCGTCCGAGGTGCGGTCCAGGTTGGCGTCGTGCAGCAGCACCGCATGCTGGTCGCGGGTCAGGTGGACGTCACACTCGACGCCGTCCGCGCCGTCGGCGATTGCCTGCAGGTACGCAGCACGCGTGTGCTCGGCGAACATTCCGCTCGCCCCCCGGTGGGCGTAGACCAGCGGGCGGGCGGCGTCGGGCTCCTCGGTAGTCATGCTGACACGTTAGCCGACCTCCGTTACGGATGCGCGGATAGGCTGGGCACATGCAGGTGAACATTGAACGACCCGCCCGTGCCGCCGCCTCCCGGGCCGGCGTCGAACACCGGCTCTCCCCCGCGGATGCCGAAAAGGCCGCCGCACTGCGGCAGATGAAGCTGCTCGCCGTGTCGCTGCTGGCCGGCATGGCCGTGATTTTTGTGGTGGCCTTCGCCCTGCAGAAGCAGTACCCGTGGCTTGAGTACGTCCGGGCCGCGGCCGAGGGCGGCATGGTGGGCGCCCTCGCGGACTGGTTCGCCGTCACGGCCCTCTTCAAGTATCCGCTCGGCCTGAAAATCCCGCACACCGCGATCATCCCGCGGCGCAAGGACCAGATCGGGGCGTCGCTGGGCGAGTTCGTGGAGACCAATTTCCTCTCCGAGCAGGTGGTGAAGGAGAAGCTGGCCAGCGTGGACCTCGCCCGGAAGGTCGGCAGTTGGCTGTCCGGACCGGGCGGCCCCGAGCGGGTGGCCAAGGAGGGTGCCGCCGTGATCCGCGGCGCCTTCACCGTCCTGAACGACGACGACGTCCAGGCAGTCATCGAAGGCATGGTCCGCCGGCATGTGCTGGCGCCGCCGTGGGGACCGCCGGTGGGCCGGCTCGCGCAGCGGGTGTTCGAGGACGGCCACCACCACGCGCTCGTGGACCTGCTGGTGGACCGCACCGTGGACTGGGTCCGGGACAACCACGAGACGGTGAACCGGCTGGTCACGGACCGTTCCCCCACCTGGGTGCCGACCTTCGTGGACGGGCTGGTGGGCGACAAGGTGTACGTGGAAATCCTGAAGTTCACCCGCGCCGTGCAGGCCGACCCGCAGCACCAGGTGCGGCTCTCAATCGATAAGTACCTCAAGGACCTGGCCCAGGACCTGCAGCACGATCCGATCATGATCGCCCGCGCCGAAGGGGTCAAGGCCCAGGTGCTCGGCGACCCCGAGGTCCGCGAACTCGCCTCCCGCACCTGGGGCACGATCAAGGCCGCGCTGCTGGCCGCCGTCGACGACCCGCACAGCGAACTGACGGTGAAGTTCAAGGCCGCCGTGCACGACTTCGGCACCCGGCTGGTGGTCGACCCGGAACTCGCCGGCAAGGTGAACAACTGGATCGGCGACGCGGCGGGTTACCTCGTGAACAACTACCGCTCGGACATCGCCGGGGTGATCACCGATACCGTGGCCCGTTGGGACGCCGAGGAAACCTCGCAGAAGATCGAGCTGCAGGTGGGCAAGGACCTGCAGTTCATCCGGATCAACGGCACCGTGGTGGGCGCCCTCGCCGGGCTCGCCATCTTCACCGCGGCGCACCTCGTCTTCGGCTGACCCTCCCCCGGCGCGAACGTACACTTCCGGCCCCACCCCCGGCGCGAACGTACACTTGCGGCCCCTTTCGCAGCCGCGAAAGGGGCCGCAAGTGTACGTTCGCGCTTTAAGCGGGTCGCCTCGCACGGGGAGATGGCCGTAAGCGTGTCACGCTGCTGAGGCGGGCGCTGCGCTCCGGCGAAGGCATGTTGGACCGCGTTGACTCGCTGACACGCCGCAACCGGACCGAGGGCGTCGGTCAGGGAATGATCACGCACACCATGAGTGACCTGGAAGCCCTGCCCCACCGAGCCCGAACGCATGAGGGCCCGCGGCTGCGTGGAACGCTCAGGCCCGGTCGTCTGTGGAGCGCTGCCCGGCGGCGAGAGGGATAAGCTGAACAAGGCCGTCACACTCTTGCGTGCCGAGCGGGCCCGCCTCATCTCCTGGGCCGATCCGGGAACGTGGACAGGCGTCGGCGGCTCGCGCAAGCCCGTCCGTCCTGACCTGGGACAGTTCCTCTTCAAAGTCGGCGGCCACCCGGGGTCTCCGCGGCACTCAAGCTGACAAGCGCGGAGAAATCCCTGCACGACACGAACAAGCGCTGGCAGGACAACGAAACGAAGTTCCGATGAATATTGGCCCAGGTGAGGGCGGATGTTCGCGGAACCTCCCGGCGCCCGACAAGGGACAGGGTGTCGGGTTGCGTCGATGTATTTGGTTTTACGACCGTGGGGGTACGGGCGTCTGCTGGTAGAGGGCGAGTCGCCAGGCGCCCTCGTGTCGGGTGTAGACGCTGGACATGAGCGCGATGAACGCAGGTTCGTCCTCCTCGCGGTAAGCGCGTCCAGTGTAGACGAGGACCGCGTGATCGTCGCTGAGGGCGATGAGCCGCTCGTCGGCGATGTCGTAGGTCCGCCACGGGGGTGCTGCGTTGAGGGAGTCGATGACAGCCTGTCGGTCGAAGACCTGGCCGTGGGCGAGAACCATGACGCCATCGCTGGACATGATGCGTCCGTAGAAGTCCGCGCCCGTGCTGTTACAGAGGGACTTCCATCCCTGGTGTTCGAGGTCGAGCAGCTCGTCAAGCATGGCATGTCTCCTTCGATCGCTGGGAATTCGAGCCTACGGGGTAGCGCACTTGGGTTAGGCGAAGGACTCCAGTTCGACGCCGGCCCGCTCCAGGGCGGCACGGACGGCGCCGGCCACCGCGACCGAGCCGGGGGTGTCGCCGTGCAGGCACAGCGAATGCGGCGAGAGCCTGACAACGCTGCCATCGACGGCTACCGCTTCGCCCTTGAGCGCCAGCCGGAGGGCGCGTTCGACGATCTCATCGGGGTCCTCGATTACCCACTCGTCCTCCAGGCGCGGCACGAGCGTGCCGTCCGGAAGGTAGGCCCGGTCGGCGTAGGCCTCATGGAACACCGGGTGGCCGGCGTCCCGGGCGATCCGCAGCAGTGCCGAGCCCTCCAGGCCCAGCACCGGGAGTCCAGGATCGTAGGCCTGGATGGCGGCGACCACGGCGGAGGCCTGTTCGTCGTCGTGCACCGTACGGTCGTAGAGGCCGCCGTGCGCCTTGACGTAGTCCACCGACGCGCCCACCGCATGGGCCACGCCGTCGAGTGCCCCCAGCTGGTAGAGCACCGCTCCGAACAGGTCATCGAAGGTCATGTCCATCGCGCGGAGGCCGAAGCCGGCCAGGTCCGGGTAGCCCAGATGGGCGCCGACCCTGACGTCGAGTTCGTAGGCCGCACGGCAGGTGTCCAGCATGGTGACCGGGTCACCCGCGTGCAGCCCGCAGGCGACGCTGGCGCTCGTGACGAGCGGGAACATCGCCGCGTCATCGCCCATGGTCCAGGAGCCGAAGGACTCCCCCAGGTCAGCGTTCAGATCCACGGGTTCCGCCTTTCAGTACAGGGTCATCTGTCGAAGCGATGGCCGCCGGGCCGGCGTCCGCGGCGGCGCCGGCTTTCAGCTCGCCCGGGATGGTCTCCGGCATCGCGCCGAAGGCCTCCTTGGCGTTGGCGACGACGGCGCGTCCCATCATCCGGTTGCCGACGCCGCCGACCACAGCGCCGACGCCGAACGGCAGCGCCCGGCCCAGCAGCGCGGTGCCCTGTCGTTTGAGCAAGTTCCGCAGGAAGGCGCGCTGGATCCGTTCGCGCACCGAACCGAACCCGAGTAGTGGCGCCCGCCGCGCGAACAGCGTGCCCCAGGCCTGGGTGGGCCCCTTGCCCTGGCCCGCCGCCTGGCCGCTGAGCGAGCTCAGCAGCGCTGTGCCTTCCTCGCCGAGCATGATGGCCATCACCAGGGTGCTGGCCTTTTCCGGATCCACCAACCGCACACCGTGCAGCTCGGCCAGGGAGGTGGCGAATAGCGCGGTGGCTTCCAGGAATCCCACCGTGGCGGCGGCCGAGAGGCCCAGCGCCGCCACGGTGCCGACGCCGGGGATAACCGCCGAACCGCCGACGAGGGCTCCGCCGCCGGTGACAGCGGTGAGGTAGTTGCGTTCCAGGATGGCGGCCAGCTGCGCCGCGGTGGCGTCCGGGTGCCTCCGCTGCAGCCTGCGCAGGTTCGCCAGGACCAGCGGACGCTGGATTTCCACCGCCCGCAGGAGCATGTTGTGGATGCCGGGCTTGGGCTTGCCGTCGGCGTCGAACATGGCACTGTGGGCGGTCTTCTGGGCAATTTTCATTGCCGGGTTGCTGCGCTTGGCCATCATCGCCTCTCCGTAAACCGTAAGGGTACTGAACTTTGTCCAGCCTTAACATTAGGCCACGGACAGCCCGGCTGCCCGGGCGGCTGCCCACCGCCGTCGGGCTGCCCTGAGCGCGCCGGAACCGCCGCCGCGCCGACGTCGGACAGTACCGCTAGAGCACCCAGGACTCGGCGAGGGCGAGGTAGGCCGAGGAGGACGGCCCCCGCGGGCCGGGGTAGACCGCGGGCGCGCCCGGCCATTGCACTCCGAACTCCGCCAGGCGGCCGGTGTTGCAGGGCAGATAGACGTTGCTCAAGGCTGCGCTGGCCTCGCCGAGCCGGAACTCGGGGGCCGTGAACTGCCGCCGGTCCAGGACGCCGCCAATGGCGAGCTCCGCTTTGTGCCCGGTGGCGCGGAGGCCCGTCGCCGGATCCACGTGCACGGCGAACTCGTCATGGGTGTGGCTGATCGCGCCCAGCGGGAAACGTGCCGCCTCCGGAAAATGGCGGGTGAGTTCGGCCGCGAGCGTTCCGGCCAGGGCTTCGTTGGGTCCGTAGCTGCGCCATCCCTGCAGGGTGGCGACCAGCAGGGCGTTCCCGGTCCCCCAGCGGGACCAGTCGGACTGCCAGAAGGTGGCGAAGCAGCTGGCGGGTTCACCCGGGACCAGAGCCCCCCGGGTGTCCGCTGGGTGCAACGCCAGGCCCGCGTTGATGCCCACAAAGGCCAGGCTGCGGTGAGCCCCCGCGGTGGCCGTTTTCTCCATGGCTGGAGCCTAACCGGACAGCGACGGCTCCGGCCGGAGGTCGGTAACCTTCGGCCGGAGCCGTGTCCCGGGGGCCGTCGCTGCGCCCCCGCACAGGGCAGCCGCCCCGCAGGGGGCTGCCCGGCGTGCTTAGCGCGGGGTGCTTAGCGCGGGGTGCGGATCAGCTTCTTGTTGACGAACTCGTCCATGCCGAACCGGCCCAGCTCACGCCCGACGCCGGAGCGCTTGACGCCGCCGAACGGCATGTCCGCCTGCGTCTGGGCGACCGAGTTGATGAACACCATGCCGGTGTCCAGCCGGTCCGCAACGTCCTGGGCCTTGGCGGCGTCGGCGCTGAACACCGAGCCGCCAAGCCCGTAGGGGGAGCCGTTGGCCAGGTCAATCGCTTCCTCGGCGCTGGCCACCTTGTAGATGACCGCCGCCGGGCCGAAGAGTTCCTCGGAGAAGGCGCGCATTTCCGGGGTGACGTCGGTCAGCACGGTCGGCTCCACGAAGGCGCCCGGACCGTCCACGTGATGGCCGCCGGTGCGCAGGGTCGCACCCTTGTCCACTGCGTCCTGGATCTGCTCGACCAGCCCGTCGGCTGCGCTCTGCGAGGAGAGCGGACCGAACTTCGTCTCTTCCTGCAGCGGGTCACCCGGCTTGATTCGGGCCATCCGGGCGGTGAACTTCTCCACGAAAGGCTCGTAGAGGTCCTCAAGCACGATGAACCGCTTGGACGCGGTGCAGGCCTGGCCGGCGTTGCCCATCCGGCCGCCGACGGCGGCCTTGACGGTGGCGTCCAGGTCATCGGAGTCGAGCACGATGAAGGGGTCGCTGCCGCCCAGTTCCAGCACGTACTTCTTCAGGTTTCGGCCCGCCACTTCGGCCACGGCCGCGCCGGCCCGCTCGCTGCCGGTCAGCGACACGCCCTGGACCCGGGGGTCGGCGATGACTTCGGCCACCTGGTCGTTGTCGAGGAACAGGTTGGTGTAAGCACCTTCCGGGAGGCCGGCGTCCTTGAAGATCGCCTCGATCGCGAGGGCCGACTGCGGGCAGCTGCCGGCGTGCTTGAGCAGGATCGTGTTGCCCAGGACGAGGTTCGGCGCGGCGAACCGGGCCACCTGGTAGTAGGGGTAGTTCCACGGCATGATGCCCAGCAGGGGCCCGATCGGAGCCGAGCGGACGACCGCGTCGCCGCCGCCCTTGACGTCCAGCGGCTCGTCCTTGAGGAATTCCGGGCCTTCGGTGGCGTAGTAGTCGTAAATCGAGGCGACCAGCTTGACCTCGCCGCGGGCCTCGACGACGGGCTTGCCCATCTCGGTGGCGATCAGCCGGGCCAGCTCGTCCTGGCGTTCCCGGTACAGTTCGGCGACCCGGGCGATCACCTTGGTGCGTTCCGCGACAGGGGCCGTGCGCCAGGCCCGGAACGCTTTCTCAGAGGCCGCGAGCGCTTCCTCCACCTCGCCTGCGGTGGCGAGCGGGAATTCCTTCAACGTTTCTCCGGTTGCGGGGTTCACTGTCTTGTAGGCAGTCATAGGTCCACCATCTCCGTTTCTGGCTGGTTTGAGCCGGTTCGGGCGCGGACCGCGGGTGGCGCCGGATTCGGCGCCGACGGCGGTTCCCGCCCAGTGCGTGGGGCCGGTCTGCCTTCAAAGGCGGACCAGGTCCCATAGGCGCCAACCGGCACCGGCCCCGGACTATTCCATCCCGGGTTGCCGGCGAGCGTGGGTCGATGACATTTGTCATCCCCGATCGGTGATCGATGTACGCGGGCACGGGGCCATGCCGCTGGCAGGATCGAAGGGTAAGCGGGGTTGTCGCCCCGGCCGCGAGTCGAGAGAACCTTCCTCCATGTCAGAACATCTCCTGGCCCACCCGATGGTGGGCGCACCCAGCACCGCCACGGCGGCCGTTGCAGCCGCCGGGCTGCGCAAGTCCTTTGGAAACGTGCGGGCGGTCGACGGCGTCGACCTCCACATCCGACCGGGTGAGATTGTCGCCTTCCTCGGACCGAACGGTGCCGGCAAGACCACTACCATCGACATGCTCCTCGGGCTGGGTCGTCCGGACAGCGGCGATATCCGGATATTCGGAGCATCGCCGCGCGCCGCAATCGCGCGCGGACAGGTCTCCGCCGTGATGCAGACCGGGGGGCTGCTCAAGGACCTCACCGTGCGCGAAACCGTCCGGTTGACCGCATCGGTTTTTGCCCACAGCCGCCCCGTCGACGAGGTGCTGGAGCGGGCGGGCATCCTGGAGATCGGCGACCGTCTCGTGGAGAAGTGCTCGGGGGGCCAGCAGCAGCGCCTCCGCTTTGCCATGGCGCTGCTCTCGGACCCGGGGCTCCTCATTCTTGACGAGCCCACCACCGGGATGGACGTGGAGGGACGCCGGGAATTCTGGTCCGCGATCCGCAGCGACGCCGCCCGCGGCCGGACGGTCATCTTTGCCACCCACTACCTTGACGAAGCCGATGCCTACGCGGACCGCATCATCATGATCCGGCGCGGCCGGATCGTCGCCGACGGCACGGCAGCTGAAATTAAGGCACTCGCCGCCGGACGCACCGTGCGCGCCAGGGTCTCGGACCTGGACCAGGCTGCCGTCGCCGCCGTCGACGGCGTGGATTCCGTTGCCCTCCATGGCGGGCAGCTGACAGTCCGGACCCGCAACTCCGACGCCGTCGCCCGTTACCTGCTGACCAGGACCGACGCCGTCGACCTGGAAATCAACTCACACAACCTCGAGGACGCCTTCCTGGCGCTGACCTCGGACGACCCCGGCGCGGCCGGAGAATAGTGCGGAGACGATCCCTGACATGAACACCCATCCCCTTCCCGGCAGCATCGCCGGCGAGCGCCGCGTCCCGCCGATGGGCGGTTTCAACCTCACGCTGCTCCGGATCGAGCTGCGGCGCCGGCTGCGCAACAAACGCACGGTGTTCTTCACCGTGGCGTTCCCTGTCATCATGTTCCTGCTGGTCGGGGCAAGGTACGTCGATGAACCCCTGGACCCGGGCCAGCCGGTCGGCGCCGGCGGAACGTCGGTCGCGGCCTACGCGATGATCTCGTTCGCCGTCTACGGAGCCATGCTGGCGTCCACGGCGGCAGGCGGTGCAGTAGCGCTGGAACGCGCCATGGGCTGGAGCCGGCAGCTACGGATCACCCCGCTGACGCCCGCGGCGAACATCGCTGTCAAGATCCTCGGGGGCCTCGTCTTGGGCTTCCTCGCCGTGCTTGCCACCTTCGCCGCCGGTGCAGCGACGGGGGTGCGGATGGCCTGGCAGGTGTGGATCCTGGCCGGCCTGGCCGCCTGGCTCGGCTCGCTCGTGTTCACCGCGCTGGGGCTGCTCGTCGGCTACCTGGTGCCGTCCGAAAACGTCATGCAGTTTATGGGCCCGGTACTGGCCTTCCTGGCTTTCTTCGGCGGGATCTTCATGCCGCTCAGCCAGCTCCCGGAGCTGCTTCAGGCCGTCGGGGTGTGGACGCCGACCTACGGGATCGGGGAGATCGCCCGCGCACCGCTGTCCGGCGAAGCGTTCAACTGGCTGGCGGTCGGCAACGTGCTGCTATGGCTCGTCCTCTTCGGCGCCGGCGCCGCGCTGGCGTTCCGGCGCGACACCAAACGCGTTTAGCGCCCGCCGGGATTAGGGTATCGATATGTCTTGCTTGAACGGGGTACGGACCACCTCGCGGCGCGTGCCCGGCAGCTGGCGGTCCTCCCTTACGCAGCCGCGCGCCCGGCGCTGGTATATCGGGGCCACCCTGGCCTCCCTGCTGTGGGGGACCGGTGCGTGGACGGCCCGCATCGTTGACGACACACCTGTCCTTCTGAAGGTCGCGATCGGTGCCAACATGGTCGCGATGCTGGGGCTTTACACTCTGTTGCCTCCGTTGAGCTGGGGACGTTCGGTCCGCTTCAAGGTGGCGGCGTTCGCTGTGCTGCTCGCCGTCGATCTGCCGCTTTTCGCGACCCTGGGTCCGGATGCTGTCTGGACCTGGACGTTCGTCGGTGTGGCCGCAGCAATGCAGACGTATCCCGACCGGACAGGTTCCGCCATCATCACGGGCCTCGGTGGCGCAGCCCTTCTGCTCCAACTGGCCCGGGGTGTCGCGTGGGAACAGTCCTTGGTGCAGCCGGCCATCATTCTCTCGGTGGGGTTCATGATGCATGCCTTCGGCCGGCAGACCGAGACCGTCCGGCAGTTGCGCAACGCCCAGGCGGAGTTGGCCGCCCTGGCGGTCGCGGAGGAACGGAACCGGGTGGCCCGTGACATGCACGACATTTTGGGCCACTCGCTGACGGTCATCGCCGTGAAGGCCGAACTCGCCGGGCGTCTGATCGCGATCGCGCCCGAAAAGGCCGCGGCGGAAGCCGCCCAAGTGGAGGACCTGGCCCGCGGCGCCTTGGCCGACGTGCGGGCCACCGTCAGCGGCTACCGCGGCGTGAACATCAGCTCGGAGCTGGCGAGCGCCCGCGCCGCCCTGGAGGCGGCCGGGATCGAACCGCAGTTTCCGGGCGCCGCCGACGAGGTTCCGGCGAAGTCCCGCGAACTGTTCGGCTGGGTCCTGCGCGAAGCGGTGACCAACGTCGTGCGGCATTCCGGCGCTTCCCGCTGCACCGTCACTCTCAGCCGTCGGGCCATCCAGGTCGACGACGACGGCGGGGGCCCGGGCGGTTCCGCCGACGGCGGGGGCCTGCGGGGCCTTGCCGAACGCGCCGCCGCCCACGGTGCCACGCTCAGCCTCGGCCGTTCGGCCATGGGCGGCTTCCGCGTCCGGGTGAGCGCATGATCCGGCTGCTGATCGCCGACGACCAGGCCCTGGTGCGGGGCGCCATCGCGGCGCTGCTCGGACTCGAAACCGACATCGACGTCGTGGCCGAGGTGGGCCGGGGCGACGAAGTCGTGGACGCCGTCATCGGATCCGGCGCAGACGTGGCGCTCCTGGATGTGGACATGCCCGGCATGGACGGAATCGCGGCGGCAGCGGCGGTGCGCACCGCCGCCCCGGGCTGCAAGGTCCTGATGGTGACAACCTTCGGCCGGCCCGGTTACCTTCGGCGTGCCCTGCAAGCGGGCGCCGGCGGGTTCGTAGTGAAGGACACCCCGGCGCGGCAGCTTGCGGACGCCGTGCGCCGCATCCACCAGGGGCTTCGGGTGGTGGATCCGGCGCTGGCGGCGGAGACGCTCGCCGCCGGGGAGAGCCCCCTGACGGAGCGGGAAACGGAGGTTCTGCGGGCGGCCGCCGGCGGCGGGACCGTGGCGCGGATTGCCCAGGCAACGTTCCTGAGCGAGGGAACCGTCCGCAATTACCTTTCGAACGCGATGGGAAAGACCGGTGCCCGCACCCGTGCGGAGGCGGTCCGGCTGGCGGAGGAGAACGGCTGGCTGCTCTAGCGCTGGCAGGCGCCGCCCTTAGTTGACCGCGCGCACCACCGGGATCGACGCTGTCGCCGGCCCCGGGAACACCGTGGGCTCCGGGCTGACCACGGAATGCAGCGGGACGTCCACCGGCTCGCTGCCGACCGTGAACCGTTCGCCCCGCACGTCGACGTCCAGCGGCGCGCCCTCCGGAACGCTGAGCCGCAGCGCCGCGTGGTCCAGCTCGACGCGCAGCAGGCCGCCCCGGAGCTTCAGGTGGAAGGACAGGCCGTCCCATTCGGCGGGCAGCCGGGGATCGAAGTAGGGCACGTCGCCCTGGTCTCGCAGTCCGGCGAAGCCGCTGACCAGCGAGCTCCAGACCCCGCCGGTCGAGGCGATGTGCACGCCGTCGATCGTGTTGCCGTGGGTGTCGTCGAGGTCGATGTAGAGCGCATGGATGAAGTGGTCCAGCGCGGCCTTGCCGTACCCTACCTCGGCGGCCATGATGCCCTGCACACAGGCGGACAGGGTGGAGTCGCCGGTGGTGATGGGGTCATAGAAGTCGAAGGCGCGGCGCTTTTCCTCGGCGGTGAAGTCCTGCCACTGCAGGAACATCGCCAGGACCGTGTCGGCCTGTTTGAGGACCTGGTGCCGGTAGATCACCAGCGGGTGGAAGTTCAGCAGCAGCGGGTACTTGGACCGCGGCGTACTCCAGTCCCACGGCTCGAGGGTCATGAAGTCGTTGTCCTGCGAGTGGACCTGGAGGTCCTCGTCGAAGGGCAGCTGCATTCGGTTGGCGGCCTGCTCCCAGACTTCCCGCTCGGCGTCGTCGATCGCCGGGTGGTCCAGCGCCGCGGCGGCGCGCAGGTTAAAGCGGGCCATGACGTTGGTGTAGAGGTTGTCGTTGACGACGGCGGTGTATTCGTCCGGGCCGGTGACGCCGTGGATGTGGAAGAGCCCGTCCTTGCCGAAGAAGCCCAGTGAGGCCCACATCCGTGCGGTCTCGATCAGCAGTTCGGCGCCCAGGGTTTCCTTGAACCCGGTGTCCCCGCTGGCCCAGATGTAGCGGTTTGTGGCGAACGCGATCGCTGCGGCGATGTGGAACTGGGCGGTGCCGGCGGCGTAGTAGGCGCTGGCCTCCAGGCCGTTGATGGTGCGCCACGGGAAGAGGGCGCCGTCCACGCTGAGCTCCTTGGCGCGGACCCTGGCTTCGGGCAGCAGGTCATGGCGGAATTCGAGGACCTGGCGGGCGTTGCCGGGGTTGGTGTAGGTCAGGTACGGCAGCAGGTACACCTCCTGGTCCCAGAAATAGTGTCCGTCGTAGCCGGATCCGGACACGCCCTTGGCCGGGATGCCTGCCACGTCCGCGCAGGCGGTGGCCTGCGCGAGCTGGAAGAGATTCCAGCGGATGGCCTGCTGCAGTTCGGCCTGGCCGCCCACCACGATGTCGCTGCTGGTCCAGTAGTCGCGGTAGTGGGCCTCGCTCTGGGCAAAGATGTCGGCCAGCGGCAGCAGCGACTGCTCGGCGGTGTCGGCAGGGTCCTCCTCCGGGGTCCTCGCCACCGCGTAGCTGACGCTCTTCTCCAGCACGAACGGCGCGTCCGCGCTGACGGCCAGGACGTAGCGGACGCTGCTGTCGTCCTGGTCCACCTGGGTGTCAAAGGGCTGCACGCCGGCGGAGGTCCAGTGGTCCACGGCCATGCCGAGCCGCTGCTTGGATTCGGCGGCCTCCCAGGAGAGCCGGAGCGAGCCGTCGCCGCCGTCGAGCCGCACCGGGAGCAGCACGCGTCCGGCGTGCCGGCCGGCCCGGCGCGGGTCGTGGGCCGAATGGTCCTCGACCGGCTGGTCCTGCCGGTTCACGACGGCGGACGTCACGTCGGCGGAGATGTCCCGGTCGGCGGCGACCTCCAGGGAGATGCCGAGGGCGCCGCGCGCCTGGTACCCCACGGCCCGGCGTTCGGTGGTGGTCACGGTCGCTCCGGAGCGGCACTGCCATACGATCCGGCACTCATAGACGCCGCTGGCGAAGTCCACGCTGCGCCGGTAGTCCAGGACCGTGGACTCCTCAAGGCTAAGCATCTCCCCGTCGATCACCACGGCGAAGTTGTTGGCGTCCGGAACGTACAGGATGCGCTGGCCGGTGCGGGCGAAGCCGTAGGCGTTTTCCGCGTGCTTGATGTCCCAGATCTCGTGGAAGCCGTTGATGAAGCTGCCCGGCAGTTCGGCGTCGGGGGCTGCCCAGTGGGCGCCGCGGATCCCGAGGTGGCCGTTGCCCAGGCTGAAGAGGGTCTCCAGCGTTCCGGCGCTGCCCGGCAGGTGGACGGTTTCCACCAGCTGCCAGGGGTCGTTGGGGAACCTGGCGCGGTCCGAGGTGATGAGAGCCATGGTGGGGATCCTTTGGCGGTGACGGGTGTGCGGTTGGTGAACGGCGGCGGCCGCCGGGTGGTGCAGGTTAGAGCAGTTCGGCCAGATCGTTGACCACGATCGTGGCGCCGGCCTCGAGCAGGGTGTCCCGGCCCGCTCCCCGGTCCACGCCGATCACCGAGTGGAAGCTTCCCGCGCTTCCGGCCTGGACACCGGAGACGGCGTCTTCAACGACGACGCAGGCCCCGCTCGGAAGCCCAAGGAGCCGGGCGGCGTATTCGTAAGTGGCCGGGCTGGGCTTCCCCGGGAGTCCCTCGGAGAGGGCGACGACGCCGTCGACCACCACCGGGAAGTAGTCCGAGAGGCCGGCGGCCTTGAGCACCGGGACCGCGTTGCGGGAGGAGGAGACGACGGCGACCTTGAGTCCGCGCTGCAGCGCCGCCTCGATGAACCGGACGGACCCCTCGTAGGGCTTCACCCCGCCGGCGGCGACGATGTCGTTGAAGACCTTGTTCTTGCGGTTCCCGAGACCGTGCACGGTGTCGTTCTCGGGGTCGTCGTCGGCCGGGCCCTCGGGAAGCACGATGTTCCGCGAGGCCAGGAAATCGCGGACACCGTCGAAGCGGGGCTTGCCGTCGATATGGTCAAAATAGTCGCTCTCGCGGTAGCCGGGCGCCCCGGGTACGTTCTTGAGGTACCCGTCGAAAAGTTCCTGCCAGGCACGCTCGTGCACCACCGCGGTGGGGGTCAGAACGCCGTCGAGGTCGAAGAGAATGGCGGAAGCGCCGGACAGCACGTCGGAGGTCTCAGTCATGGATCGGATGTCCTTTCAGACGGTGGCACGGAAAAATCGCGGGCGGCTCGGCGGTCCCCGTGGGAGCGCGCCCGGCGACGGGCGCTGCGTGGGGGTGTCCGGCCTCAGCGCCGGCGGCGGTACTCCTGAGCTCGACCAGGCTGGTCTCGAGCAGGTGCGTGGCGGGGCGATTCGGGAGCCCCGAGCGGTGCAGTTTTTCGATCAGTGGAGTGGCAGCGAACGCACCCTGGTCGGCGACCGGCTGGGCGATCGGGGTCGGGCCGAGGAAGCAGCCCACCTGATGATCGTTCATTCCAATGATGGAGACGTTTTCGGTCGCTGACAAACCGGCGTCCCGTGCGGCCATCGGCGCGCCGACGGCGACGTCGCCGCAGCCGGCGAAAACCGTGGACGGCAGCCGGCGGTTCCCGATCTGCGCGGCCGTGGCGCGGCGGCCGCGTTCGGCGCGGGAGCCGCGTTCGGCGCGGGAGCCGGCGTCAAGCAGGTGGCCGGTCGCCGAGGTCGGGCGGGTAGCCACGGGAGATGCCTTGCAGCCGGGCCGGTCCGCCGCGTCGGTGAGTTTGGTCGGGGCCTTCTCGGAAGCATCGGGCGGGCGCAGGAGCCCGCGGAAGACGATGCAAATGGAGCGCCTGGAGTGGGCGGCGACGTTTTGGATGGTCGTGCGCGGAGTCTTAACCATGCGACACGGGCCCGGACCTTTCTTCCCCCTGTAGTAGTGGGCCGATCAGATTGGCCAAGGACGAGTGTAAACGCTTACAAATTAGCCGCGCAAGTATCGGAAATTGTCTACCGAATGTGTTTTTCCGACGGAGCGGCCGGGCCTGCGCCGCGAGCGCCGGATCCGCTCAGCGCAGCACGTAGTGGCGCAAAAACGCGCCGACGTCGACCAGTTCTGCCGCGCCGATCGAATGGCCCATCCCGGGGTAGCTGCGCGCCGTCAACTGTGTGTTCCGCTGCAGCCATTCCCGGGTGTGCGCCGTGGCGTCGTCGTTGATCACCGGGTCCGCTTTGTCCCGCCCCCAGAAAAACGGCGGCCGGTCCTCGAAGGACTCGCTCATGGCCAGCAACTCGTTGTCGAGCACGAAACCGGAGAGCCCGACGACGGCACGGAACGCCGCGGGCCGCAGGCGCAGCAGGGTGCTGGCCATGGCCATGCCCTGGGAGTATCCGAGCAGGCTGACGCTGCTGTGCCGCGCTTTGACCCCGTCGATCCAGCCGAAGACGGCATTGGTGGCCGCGATGACGTCCGCGAAGTCGTGGGTTAGGAAGTAGTCCAGCAAAAACCAGCCGTGATGGTCGCCGATCACCTTCGGCCCGCGGAGTGCGGCGCAGGTCATCCCGGAAGGCAGTGCGGGAAACAGTTCGGCCATCCGGGTCTCGTCCGAGCCATAGCCGTGCAGCATCACCAAGAGTGGCGTGCCGGAGCGCTCGGCCTCCGGCTTGGACCAGACGACAGTTTCCATGGGGACAGCCTAACCAGCCGGGCACCCCGGCCAGTGCCCGCGCCGGCGGGCCCTGCATTGGCGCCACGGAACAGGATTTCCGCTACGGAATCGGACCCGCGCGTCTCGGATCCGCGCCGCGTGGGTCCGCAAGGGCCGCCGGTGTCCGGAAACGCCGCGGAAATGAACCTCCGACGACCGGGTCCGGCCGCTCACGTGCAGATTCTTCGGGGTGCGGGGGCGAAATCGTTGAAAGGACAGGTAGCGGGCTGTAGCGTGACGCTGGACAGCATGCTTAGCAATACCTAGCCGTCCCATAGGACATCAAGGAGCAAGTCATGAGAATCGGTTCTTCCATCTTCCTCATCGCCATCGGCGCCATCCTTGCCTGGGCCATCGCGCCGGGCCTGATCCCCAACGTGGACCAGACCATGATCGGCTACATCCTTATGGCGGTCGGCGTCATCGGGCTGATCGCATCCCTGGTTCTGGCCTCGCCCGGACGCGGCCGCACCCGCCGGGTCAGCGAGACCCGTTCCGTCGTCGACCCCAACACCGGCGAGACCATCACCCGCAATGAGAGCCGCGACGCCGGGATCTGATCCCCGGGCTCCACGAGACGCCCCGCACCTGCCCGGACGCCGGGCCGGACCGCCAAGGTCCGGCCCGGCGTTTTTTATGCCTCGCGGTGGTGGTCGCACCGGCGGTCCCAGCGGACATGCCCAGCGCGCCCCGGCACGAGTGGACATATACCGGGTGTGCCCGCTCCCCGCCCCCGGAGACGGGCATGTCCATCGCTGCGGCCCGGTAAAGGACGGACATGTCCACCCCTTGGCCCGGGGCTGGACATGCCCGTCCGGCCATCCAGCACTCGAACACGCCGTCGCACTGGCAATGGGCATGCCCGGTTCCCGGTCCAAGGACCCGGCCGGGCGGGGACAGCTGGTGCCGCAGCTCCGCTCCCCCAAGGCCGGCACGTTCCGGCGAATGGCCTGGCACCCGACGCACCCGCGGGCGCCCCAGGGCTTCTTCCCAGGGCCGGACAAGTCTGCATCGAGGGCGTCGGAGCCCCTTGCTCCGGAGGAGCATGCCCGGCGCCGGACGCGGCCGGTGCGCATAACGCGGAAGTGCCCACTGCCGACGCCGAAAAATGGGCATGCCCGGCGGCGCAGTCGACCGGGAACGGACATGCCCGGTCCGAAGGGCGTGGGCCGGGCATGTCCCCTGCCGGCGCGCTGAAACGGGCATGCCCACCCGCCCCCGGGAGCATTTTCTGCGTTCATGTGGTTTTTCGTTGACAAAGCCACATGAACAAAGATAAAGTCAATCAATTCCACTTCATGTGACGGGGGTCACCGAAGCGGCCGGAATGCATCAACCAGCAGTACCCCAGAGTAACCGTCGCAATGGAGGGCAAGTGTTCGCCGAGGAACGCCAACAACTGATCGTGGAGCTCGTCGCCGCCAGCGGCCGGGCCAGCGTGACCGACCTCGCCGAGCGCTTCAGCATCACCACCGAAACCGTCCGGCGCGACCTGGCCGCCCTCGAGATCGCCGGCACCGTCCGCCGGGTCCATGGCGGCGCCGTCTCCCCGGAACGGATCAGCACCACGGAAGAAAGCATCCTTGAGCGCACAGTGCAGCGGCAGCCCGAGAAGACCCGGATCGCCGAGGCGGCCCTGGCCCTCATCCCGCAGGGCCGGTCCGGCAGCATCCTGATCGACGCCGGCTCCACCACCGAAGCCCTCGCGGAACTGCTCGCCGCCCGCACGTCGGAGAACACCGGGGCCGCCGGCGAGGCCGAACTCGTCGTCATCACCCACGCCCTGCCGATCGCCGCGAAGCTCTCCGGCGAATCGGGCATCGCCCTGCACCTGCTCGGCGGCAAGGTCCGCGGCCTGACCCAGGCCGCCGTCGGGCAGTCCACCGTGGACGCCGCCGGACGGATCCGGCCCGACATCGCATTCATCGGCACCAACGGCATTTCCGCGGCCTTCGGGCTGAGCACTCCCGATCCTGAAGAAGCGGCCGTGAAGGCCGCCTTCGTCCATTCAGCGCGCCGCATTGTGGTGCTGGCTGACTCCTCCAAGCTGGACGCCGAAACCCTGGTCCAGTTCGCCTCCCTGAAAGATCTGGACACCGTGATCACAGACACGACACCCAGCCCGGACCTCGCCGCGGCCCTCGCCGACGCCGGAGTAGAGGTGGTGGTCGCATGATCGTCACCCTCACAGCCAATCCCAGCCTGGACCGCACCGTGGCCCTGCCCGGCCCCCTGCTTCGCGGGGAAGTCCAGCGCGCCACCTCCGTCCGGCAGGAATCCGGAGGCAAAGGGGTCAACGTCTCCCGCGCCCTCGTGGCCTCCGGCCTGAAAACCCTTGCCGTGCTCCCGGGAGCGGCGGCTGACCCCGTCCTCGCCGGCCTGCGGGACACCGAGGTGCCGTTTGCCGCCCTCCCCATCGGCGAGCCGCTGCGCAGCAACGTGGCGCTCACCGAGCCCGACGGCGTCACCACCAAGATCAACGAGCCCGGCCCGGTGCTGAGCGGGGAACAGCAGGAGGCCCTGATCGGGCTGCTGCTGGATTCCGCCCGCGGAGCCAGCTGGGTCGTCCTGGCCGGGTCCCTCCCGCCCGGAGTCCCGGCCGACTTCTACGCCACCGTCACCCGGCGGTTGCGTTCGGCGCACGACGGCACCGAGGCACCCCTCATCGCCGTCGACTCCTCCGGCGAACCGCTCGCCGCCGCGATCTCCGGGGACGCCCTGGCGAAACCGGACCTGCTCAAACCCAATGCCGAGGAACTGGTCGAACTGGCGGCCGCGGCCGGCTTCGCCACGGACAAGTCCGCCGAGGAACTCGAAGCCGATCCGGACGCTGCCGCGGCGGCTGCCGCAGTCCTCGTGCGCTCCGGGGTGGGTGCCGTACTCGCCACCCTCGGTTCCAAGGGTGCGGTCCTCGTGACGGCCGACGGCGCGTGGCTGGCCACGCACCCGCCGGTCAAGGCGGTCAGCACGGTTGGCGCCGGCGATTCCTCGCTGGCCGGCTATCTGCTCGCCTCCGGCCAGGGCGCCGCCCCGGCCGATTGCCTGCGTCAGGCGGTGGCCCACGGTGCCGCCGCCGCCTCCCTGCCGGGTTCCACCGTCCCGGCAGTGCACCAAACCACCCCCGATGCCGTAACCATCACGGCCCTGAAGAAGGATTGACAGTGACCCAGCTCATTACTACCGAACTGGTCGAGCTCGACCAGAATCTAGGCAATACTCCCGAGGACGTGATCCGGCACCTGGCAGGCAGAGTTGCGGCCAACGGACGCGCCACCGAGGTCGAGGGGCTCTTCACCGACGCCTTCGCCCGCGAATCCAAGACCGCCACCGGAGTTCCGGGCGGCATCGCGATCCCGCATTGCCGCTCGACGGCGGTTACGGAAGCGACGCTGGCCATGGCACGGCTGTCCCAGCCGGTCGACTTCGGCGCCAAAGACGGCCCAGCGGACCTGATTTTCTTCATCGCCGCCCCTGAGGGCGCGGACCAGGAACACCTCAAACTCCTCTCCAAGCTGGCCCGTTCGCTGATCAAAAAGGACTTCACCGGCGCCCTCCGGGCCGCCACCACCCAGGCCAAGGTCGTGGAACTGGTCGAAGGGGCCCTGGCTGACAAGCCCGGCAGCCACGCCGCCGCGGTCCCCACCGACGCTCCGGCCGCGGCCGCAGCCCCGGCCGGCGCAGCCGGGACCCCCGAAACCGCCGGGACCCCCCGCGCCAAGCGCCTGGTTGCCGTCACCGCCTGCCCCACCGGCATCGCCCACACCTACATGGCCGCCGACTCCCTCGTCGCGGCAGCCAAGGAAGTCGGCGTGGACCTGCAGGTGGAGACCCAGGGGTCCTCCGGCGCCAAGGCCCTGGACCCGGCCGTAATCGCCGCGGCCGACGCCGTGATCTTCGCCGTCGACGTCGACGTGCGCGGCAAGGAGCGTTTCGCCGGCAAGCCGGTCATCAACGCCCCGGTCAAGCGCGGCATCGACGAGCCGGACAAGATGGTCCAGGAGGCTATCGCCGCGGCCGACAACCCCCATGCGCGCCGCGTCCCGCATTTCGGCGCGGAGGAACAGGCCGAGCATGAGGCCGAAGAAAAAGGCGAGCACATCGGCCAGAAGCTCAAGAAGGCCCTGCTCACCGGTGTCAGCTACATGATCCCGTTCGTGGCCGGCGGCGGCCTGCTGATCGCCCTCGGCTTCCTGATGGGCGGCTACCTGATCACCAATTTCGCCGACGACATCGTGGTCAAGAACAGCCTCTTCAACCTGCCCACCGAATTCCCGGACAACGCCTGGGGCCCGCTGGGCGCCTACCTCGGTGCCGTGCTGTTCAAGATCGGCGCCCTGTCGCTGGGCTTCCTGGTCCCGGCCCTGGCCGGCTACATCGCCTACGCCATCGCCGACCGTCCGGGTATCGCCCCCGGCTTCGTCGCCGGCGCCGTGGCCGGATTCATGGGGGCGGGCTTCCTCGGCGGCATCGTCGGCGGCCTGCTTGCCGGCTACATCGCCCTGGTGATCGGCCGGCTGCAGGTGGCCCGCTGGCTGCGCGGCCTGATGCCGGTGGTCATCATCCCGCTGCTGGCCTCGCTGGTCGCCTCGGGCCTGATGTTCCTGATCCTGGGCGGACCGATTGTCGCCATCACCAACGGCCTGAATACCTGGCTCTCCGGGCTCACCGGGGCCGGCGCCATCGCCCTCGGCGTAATCCTGGGCCTGATGATGTGCTTCGACCTGGGCGGCCCGGTCAACAAGGTTGCCTACTCCTTCGCCGTCGCCGGGCTCGGCGCCGCCACCCTGGACAACCAGGCACCGTGGCAGATCATGGCGGCCGTGATGGCCTCCGGCATGGTCCCGCCGCTGGCCATGGCCCTGGCCTCCACCGTGCTGAACAAGAAGCTGTTCAGCCTCGCCGAGCAGGAAAACGGCAAGGCGGCCTGGCTGCTGGGCGCGTCCTTCATCTCCGAAGGCGCCATCCCCTTCGCGGCGGCGGACCCGCTGCGCGTCATCCCCGCCAGCATGGTGGGCGGCGCGGTGACCGGGGCGATTTCGATGGCGGCCGGCGTTGGCTCCAAGGCCCCGCACGGCGGCATCTTCGTCTTCTTCGCGATCGACAACTTCCTGATGTTCGTCGTCTCGATCCTGGTCGGCACGGTCGTCACCGCGTTGTCCGTGATCGCGCTCAAGCGCTGGGCAGTCAAGAAGACCGTTGATACGGTTGAACCGGTTCCTGTAACCGTCTGAGCCGGTCCGCACCAGACCTTCCCGGGCTGATAAGCCAAAGCCGAAACCAAGGAGCAAAAATGACCGAACGTAACGCCACCATTGCCAGCCGCGTGGGGCTGCATGCCCGCCCGGCCGCCATCTTTGCCGAGGCTGCAGGCGAGTTCGATCTCGAAATCACCATTGCCCGGCTCGGCGAACCGGAGGACGAGGCCATGGACGCCGCCAGCATCCTGTCGCTGATGAGCCTGGGCGCATCGCACGGGGAGGTCGTGGTGTTGCGCGCCGAGGGCGACGGCGCCGACGCCGCGCTGGAGCGCCTCGTCCAGATCCTCGAAACGGACCACGACGCCGAATAGCACCGCCGGTGTGGCCGCCGGACCGCCTCCCCTTACCGGGGGGCGGGCCGGCGGCCACACGTCGTTAACGCCTCCGGCAGGTCCCCGGAAAACCGCCCGGGGCGGCGCCGCGACGCGGATTCGAGGCCGAGACCCGGGCGGCCCGGTCCTACAGCCGGCGCTGCCGGGCCACCATCTCGTTGATCCAGGCCGGCGCGTACGGGGAAGTGCAGCCCGGCGGCGTCGGATAGTCCTTGAGCACCCCCAGCCGCTCCCCGATCCCGATCGCCCGGTCCCGGTGTTCCGGGTGGTCGATGCCGATCTGCGCGAGGGTATGGTTCATGGCCCACTGCAGGCGCTCGGGGGCGTCCTTCAACTGCGCTTCTATGGTGCAGAGCAGCGCGGACAGGTCGAGCCCGCCGGGCTTCTTTGCGACCCGTTCCGTCGTCAGGGCCCAGCCGGCGGCGGCGACGGCCGGATCCGGGTCCGCGGTCCACGCCACCCGCAGCCGTTCGGCGTGGGGGCTCTTCCTGACCACGTAGTTCACCAGCCAGTCCTGCACCTTCGGCGCCCGCGCCTGCCGCAGCATGGCGTCCAGTTCGCCGGCTTCGAAGGCTCCGGGCCTGCAGACCAGCAGGGCCAGCAGCCGTGCCGCCGTATCCCCCGTCTCCCACAGATCCCGGGCGAGGTCCTGTTGGGTTTTCAACCGCTTCGCTATCGCCCGCACCGCGGCCAGATTCACGCCGTGGTCGTCGCCGCGCCGCTCATTGACCGCGCGCGCCCTGGCCGACTCCAGCGCGGACAGCTCCGCCAGCAGCGCGTCTACTGATGTCCCGGTCATCCGGCCCTCCGTCGTTGCCCCCACGGATGTAGTGTACGGCGGTCGCGGCGTTCGGCGGCCCGCACCGGGCCGGTCGGTTACCGGTCTGGCCAGGTGCTTGTGCTCGCCGCCGGGCGTCGATAGCTTGGGACCACGGCCGCCGCCCGGGCGGCCGGCCCGGTCCAGGTCACGAGCAGCCGAACCAGGGCACGCGTGCAGGAAATCACCGATGCCGGCACCCCGGTGTCGACGGCCACGAGGGAGCAGGTCTAGCCATGCCCACGAAAAAGGGATCACCGCAAGGCTCCGAGAGCCCCAGCATCAAGGACCCGGAACTCTATGAGGCGCTGCTGGACGACGGCGCTTCCAAGCAGAAAGCCGCCCGGATCTCCAACGCCGCGGCCAAAAGGGGCAGGTCCTCGGTGGGCCACAAGGGCGGAAAAGCCGACAGCTATGAGGACTGGACGGTCCCGCAACTGCGTGGGCGGGCCAAGGAGATCGGCCTCAAGGGCTATTCGGCGAAAAAGAAGAGCGAACTGATCTCCGCGCTGCGGAATTCGTGAGTTGACGACGGCGGCGCCGCAGTCGGCGGTCCGGGGTTCAGGCGCCCTTGCGGGCCGCCCCTTTCGAGGCTGCGGATTTGCCGGCCGTTTTGGACGTGGCGGTCTTGGTGGCGGCCTTGGCCGCCGTCGCTTTCGAGGCTGTGGCCTTGGCTGTGGTCTTGGCGGCGGCCCTGGCCGGGGCAGCCTTTGCTGCGCTTGCCTTCGATGCCGTGCGGGCGCCGCCGGAAGCGGCCTTCGGGGCAGCCTTGGACCGGGCCGGCGCGGCCTTCGCTTTGCCTCCGGCACCCGAACTGCCGCCGTCCCCGGCTGCATCCCCGGCCGCACCGCCTGCCGCTCCGCCCGCCGCACCGCGCTTGCGCTCGATACTGCGCTTCAGCGCGTCCATCAAATCGATCACCTCGCCGGTGCCGGCTTCCGCCGCCGGAGCGCCAAAGGTCTCCTCCGTGTCCAGCGACTCGCCCTGCTCGATCTTCGCGTCGATCAGCTGCCGCAATTGCAGCTGGTAGTCATCCGTGAACTGCCCGGGTTCGAAGTCGGCCGCCATCGAATCCACCAGCGCGGCGGACATCTCCCGTTCCTGGGCGGAGATCCGGACGCTGGTCTCGAGGGCGGGGAAGGCCGGTTCGCGCACCTCGTCGGCCCAGAGCAGCCCCTGCAGCACCAGCACATCCCCGCGGATCCGCAGCGCCCCCAGCCGGGTCTTTTCCCGCAGCGCGAACTGCACGACTGCCACCCGGTCGGTGTCTTCCAGCGCCCGGCGCAGCAGCACATAGGCCTTGGGCGACTTGGCGTCCGGCTCCAGGTAGTAGCTCTTCTCGAACATCATCGGGTCCAGCTGGCCGGCGGGAACAAACTGCACCACTTCGATCTCGTGGCTGTTCTCCGCCGGGATCGACTTGAGCTCCTCGCGGCTGAGGATCACGGTGCGGCCGTCATCCTCGTAGGCCTTGTCAATGTCCTCATAGTCGATGACCTTGCTGCAGATCTCGCACCGGCGCTGGTACCGGATCCGGCCGCCGTCGGCGTTGTGGACCTGATGCAGGCTGATGTCGTGGTCCTCGGTGGCGCTGTAGACCTTGACCGGCACGTTGACCAGGCCGAACGCTATCGCGCCTTTCCAAATGGCTCTCATGGCTCAAGTGAACACCAGAGCCGCACGGAGGTGAAGTGTTTTGCCCGACAGTAAGGAACGGGTCCGCGTTGACGGCCGGGAACTGGTGCTGACCAACCTGGAGAAGGTGATGTACCCGGAGACCGGGACCACCAAGGCCGACGTGCTCGCCTACTACGCCGCGGTGGCCCCCGTCCTGATCCCGGCCGCGGCGGACCGTCCGGCCACCCGGAAGCGCTGGGTCCACGGCGTGGGGACCGCGGAGGCGCCGGGCGAGATGTTCTTCCAGAAGAACCTGGACCACTCCACGCCGGGCTGGGTGCCGCGCGCGTCCATCACGCACAAGGAGCGCACCATCCAGTACCCGCTGGTCAACGATCCGGCCACGCTCACCTGGCTGGCGCAGATCGCCGCGCTGGAAATCCACGTGCCGCAGTGGCGGGTAGATTCGCGCGGCAACGCCATGGCCCCCGACCGGCTAGTACTGGACCTGGACCCGGGCGAGGGCGCCGGCCTGGCCGACTGCGTGGAGGTCGCCAAACTGGCCCGCGGCATCCTCCAGGACGTGGGGCTGGAGCCCGTGCCGGTGACCAGCGGCAGCAAGGGCATCCACCTGTACGCCGCACTGGACGGGACGCAAAGCTCGGAGCAGGTCTCGGAGTTTGCCCACGAACTGGCCCGGGCGCTGGAAGCGGACCACCCGGACCTGGCGGTCAGCGATATGAAGAAGACCCTGCGCACCGGCAAGGTGCTGGTGGACTGGAGCCAGAACAACGCCGCGAAGACCACGATCGTGCCCTACTCGCTGCGCGGCAGGCTCCGGCCCACCGTGGCGGCGCCGCGGACCTGGCGGGAACTCGCTTCACCCTCGCTGCACCAGCTCGACTACCGGGAGGTGATGAAGCGGGTGAAGGCGGGCAGGGACCCGTTCGCGGCCATCTCAGGCGGCGCGCGGGGCGGTACGACCGCGGCTTCCGACGCCGGCCGGCCCGGTTCCGGGGCACCGGCGGGCAGCGGGAGCGGCGGCGGCGATACCGACCCCCGGCTCGAGAAGTACCGCACGAAACGGGACGCCGCGGTAACCCCGGAGCCGTTCACCGCCGAACAGCACCGCAGCCGGGACAACGGCGGCACCCTCCGGGAGAGCTTCGTCATCCAGGAGCACCATGCCAGCCGGCTGCACTACGACTTCCGCCTTGAGCGCGACGGCGTGCTGGTGTCCTGGGCGCTGCCCAAGGGCGTCCCCACCTCCAAGTCCGAGAACCATCTCGCCGTGCAGACCGAGGACCACCCGATGGACTATGCGGACTTCGAAGGCACCATCCCCAAGGGCCAGTACGGGGCAGGCACCGTAAGCATCTGGGACCGCGGGCATTACGAGTGTGAAAAGTGGGTGGCCGGCAAGGAAGTCATCGCCACCCTCACCGGCCAGGACGGCGGCGGCCTGGCCGGCATCCGGAAATTCGCCTTGATCCACACCGGGCAGTCCGGCAATCAGTGGCTCATCCACCTCATGGACGCTCCGGGCACCGGCCAGGGCCGGCCGGCTGTCCGGGAGGAACCGCGGCCAGCGGCAACGCACCTGCCGGACCGCACCGCTCCCGCCCCGGATCCGGCGGCGCTCTCGCCGATGCTGGCGAGCGCCGGAACTCCTGCGGACCTGGCCGACAACGACTGGCAGTTCGAGCTCAAATGGGACGGCATTCGGGCCTTGGTGCTGGGCGACGCGGAGCGGATCCGGCTGATCAGCCGGAACGGCAAGGACATGTCCGCCAGCTATCCGGAACTGACGGAACGTTCCTGCTGGCCGGCGCAGGACTTCGCCGCCGACGGCGAGATCATCGCCGTCGGGCCGGCCGGCCGGCCGGACTTCGGGCTGCTGCAGGGGCGAATGAAACTGAGCAAGGCCGCCGACGTCGGGAAGGCGCAGGCTTCCACCCCGGTGCGGCTGATGCTCTTCGACCTGCTCACCGAGGCCGGGGAAGACCTGCGCCGCCGACCGCTGCGGGACCGGCGGGACAGGCTTGCGGCCTTCCTGCGGTCCGCCCCCGGCGCCAGCGGCGAAGGCGGCTGCCCGGTGGAGCTGTCCGAGGCGATCGACGCCGACGTCGGGCACATCCTGGCGAGCGCCGCCGAGCTGGGGCTCGAAGGCGTCATGGCCAAACGCACCGGCGGGCGCTACGTGGGCCAGCGCAGCCGGTCCTGGCTCAAACTCAAGCTTGAGCGGACCCAGGAAGTGGTTGTCGGCGGCTGGCGGCCCGGCAACGGCGGGCGCCGGGACACGATCGGTTCGCTGCTGCTGGGCATCCCGGACGGACCAAAGCTGCGCTATGTGGGCCGGGTGGGCAGCGGATTCAGCAGCCGGGAACTCAGCGAACTGCGCCGCCAGCTCGATGCCATCCCGCGCAAGACCTCTCCCTTCGCCGAGGTTCCAGCGGAGGACGCGTCCGATGCCCGGTGGGTTTCCGCACGGCTGGTCGGCGAGGTCACGTTCGGTGAATGGACCGCGGGCGGGAAGCTCCGCCACCCGGTCTGGCGCGGCTGGCGCCTGGACAAGGCACCGGCCGACGTCGTCGAAGAACGCTAAATCCGCGAGCCCCGTCCCGGCGGCCAGGTGCCACGGGTGGAGGTGGCCCGGGTGGAGGGGCTGCCGGGGGTGCGCCGCTGCGGCGGCCGGCGCCGGGTATTTTCAGTCGTGGTGCGGGATCTGCGGGCGGCTCTGCCGGTGGATGGCCGCGTCGGCCACTTGCTGTGCCTGCTGCCCCCGGACCACGTCGCGTTCCTTGGGATGGCGGTGCTTCCCGCTGCCGTCCGGCCACTCGTGCCCATCCGCGGGCGACGGCGGCTCCGGGCGTTTGCTCTCCGGGCCGGGCACTTCGTCCATGGACTCCGCAAGGTGGCTGGCCACCTCCGGCTCGATCTCTTCTTTCGAGTGATGGTCCGCCATGGCTCTTCCTTTCCGCGATGAAATGAAGCGTTCCACAATCGTAGGTCCGGGCCGGTGGGTTGTCTCTAGGCTGGGGGCATGGAATACAGGATTCGCCAGGCCGCTCCCGCCGACGCCGACGCCTTGGTCCGGATGCACACGCTGGCGCACGAGGAGTGCTACGGTTCCCAGCTCTCCGCGGCCTTCTTCGCGTCCCGCCGCGCCAGCATCCCCGAACGGGTGGAGCGGCGGCGGCCCTACCTGCGCAGCAGCGAACCCCGGCTCATCGCCCTGGACGCCGACGACGCGGTCGTCGGGTTCGCCGACGCCGGAGCGTCCCGCGACGCGGACCGGCCCGGTGAGCTGGAACTGTTCTCCATCTACACGCTGCGCCGCACCTATGGCAGCGGGCTCGGCACCGCCCTGCTGGACGCCGCCGTCGCAGACCTGCCCGCCTTCCTCTGGGTACTCGAAGAGAACCCCCGGGCCCGGGCCTTCTATGCCAGGCACGGTTTCCGGCCCGACGGGCAGCGCAAACGGCTGCCCGCCGAGTGGTCAGAACTGCCCGAGATCCGACTGGTACGGCCGGCGCCGCCCCGCTGAAAAGGGACAAAACCGGCCGGGAAAGCGCCCAAAACCGGCTGCTGCGAAAAAAAGTTGCCGAAAAGATAAGTCGACTGCCTACTTCCCAAGAACGGCGCGGCTAAATCGTGGTCACGCCTGGGCCGATCTGCACCGTTCCGGCGGCCAAAACGGAGGATCATACGGCACCACAATCGGAAATGCCACGTAAATCACGTAAAATTGGGAGCCTGCCCGGAGCGGGGCAGCTAGAAGTCGCAAGCAAATGACCTCCACAGGAGTAGCCCAAATGCCCAAAGACCGAAGCATGACCGACTCTTCAGCTGGCGTTGTGAACGCCGGCGGAACCAACCAAGGCGCACCCAAGGGTGCCAAATCTCCACGGCTCCGCCGACGTCGACTCCGCGAGTCCGACGTCAACGTGGTCGACCAGCCGATGCTCAAGAAGGCGCTTGGCGGCACCATCGTGGGTAACACCATGGAATGGTACGACGTCGGCGTCTTCGGCTACCTGATCACCACCATGGGTCCGGTGTTCCTGCCGGAGGCGGACGCGTCCGTCCAGACCCTCTTCCTGCTCGGCACTTTCGCTGCCACCTTCATCGCCCGCCCTCTCGGCGGCGTCGTCTTCGGCTGGCTCGGCGACAAGATCGGCCGCCAGAAGGTGCTGGCCATGACGCTCATGATCATGGCGGCCAGCACCTTCGCCGTGGGGCTGCTCCCCGGCTACGCCCAGATCGGAATCTGGGCCGCCGTCCTGCTGGTCCTGTTCAAGGTCATCCAGGGCTTCTCGACCGGCGGCGAGTACGCCGGCGCGACGACGTTCGTCAGCGAATACGCCCCGGACAAGCGGCGCGGATTCTTCGCGAGCTTCCTCGACCTCGGCAGCTACCTGGGCTTCGCGTTCGGCGCCGCCTTGGTCTCGGTGCTGCAGCTGACCCTGGGCCAGGACACCATGGAGCAGTGGGGCTGGCGGCTACCGTTCCTTATTGCGGGCCCGCTGGGCCTGATCGCGGTGTACTTCCGGAGCAAGATTGAGGAATCCCCCCAGTTCCAGGCCACCCTGGATGCCCAGGCGAACCAGGCCAAGGAAGCAACCGACGCCGACGCGGCCGCCACCAAGGGACCGGTCGGCATCGTGAAGGCCTACTGGCGCTCCATCATCGTGGCGATGATCCTGGTTGCGGCGGCAAACACCGCCGGCTATGCCTTGACCTCATACATGCCGACCTACCTCACCGAGTCCAAGGGGTACGATCCGGTCCACGGCACCCTGCTGACCATTCCGGTCCTGGTCATCATGAGCCTCTGCATCCCGCTCACCGGCAAGCTCTCCGACCGGATCGGCCGCCGCCCGGTACTGTGGATCGGCGCCCTGAGCACCGTTGTCCTGGCCGCGCCGGCCTTCCTGCTGATCGGTATCGGCGCCATCTGGTCCACCCTGCTGGGCCTGGGCCTGATTGCCTTCCCGGTGACGTTCTACGTGGCCAACCTCGCCTCATCGCTGCCGGCCCAGTTCCCGACGGCCAGCCGCTACGGCGCCATGGGCATCGCGTACAACTTCTCGGTTGCGATTTTCGGCGGCACCACCCCGTTCATCGTTGCGGCACTCATCAATGCGACCGGCAACGACATGATGCCGGCGTACTACCTGATGACCACTTCCGCGATCGGCGCCGTGGCGATCTACTTCCTCAAGGAGTCGGCCCGGATGCCGCTGCCCGGCTCCATGCCGAGCGTGGATTCGCAGGACGAGGCCCGCGAACTCGTCGCGACCCAGGATGAGAACCCGCTGATCGATCTTGAGCACATGGAGATGCCGCTCGACGCCGCCGACGGACACGGCGACGCCGGGAAGGTCCCGGCCCGAAGCTAGCGGCCACGGTGGTCCCGGCGGAGAGCCGGGCCGCCGGATCCGGCGCCCCGCTCCTGGAGGCCCGTGCCGTGTCCTTTTCCGTTGGGGGAAGAACGCGGCGCGGGCCTCTGGCGCGTCGGCAGACCCGCCCCGCCGAACCCCCCGCAACCCCGTCCGTCCGCAGCCCGAGGAGGCCCGCTTGCAGTCCCTGCTAGGGCATGTCCGCCGCCTGCATCGGCTCGGCCCGGCGGACCGCGACCGCGTCTCGGCGCTCCGCGTCGCCGCCGGCGTGGCCGTCCCGTCGCTGCTGTTGCTCGCGGCCGGGCGCCCCGACCTGATCATCTACGCGGTCTTCGGGGCGCTGACCGGCATGTACGGCCGGTCCGAACCCCACCAGCTCAGGCTCAGGCACCAGCTCCAGGCGGCCGTTGTGCTGCTGGGCGGCCTGGGCGTCGGCGTCCTGCTCTCGGTGAACCAGCTCCACTCCTGGGCGCTCGTCGCCGTCGAATCCCTCCTGGCTGCCGCCGGGTCGCTCTTCGCGGACAAGGTCGGGCTGAGGCCCAACGGACCCTTTTTCGGCATCCTGGCCCTCGGCGCCTGCGCTTCGGTCCCCACCTCGGTTCCGTGGCAGCTCGCCGTGCTGATCGGCGCGGGGTCCGCCGCGTTCGCCATGGCGGTCGGCTTCGGCGGCTGGGTCCGGCGCCGGGCCTGGAAGCGCGGGGCGGAACGCGATGTGGCCCCACTGCACGGGGTCCGCCGCCGCGCGGCCTGGATCCACGCGGCGCGGTACCTGGCCGCGGTGGGCTCGGCCGGCAGCATCGGGGTGCTCAGCGGCAGCGGGCACCCGCACTGGGCGATGGCGGCCGCTGCGGTCCCCCTGGCCGGCGCGGACCTGCCCAGCAGCGTCTACCGCGGGCTGCACCGGATCGTCGGCACCCTGCTGGGCCTGGTCGTGGTCGCCGCGGTCCTGTTCCCCTGGGCCGGGTCTCCGCTGCGGCTCTTCCCCGGCTCTGAAACTGCCGTCATCGCGGTTCTCGTCATCGTCCTGCAGTTCACCACCGAACTCTTTATGACCAGGCATTACGGCCTCGCCATGGTGTCCTTCACCCCCGTGATCCTGCTGATCGGCCAGCTGGCCCGGCCCGCCGATCCGCACCTGCTTGTAACCGAGCGAGCGGTCGAGACGCTGATCGGCGCCTCAACCGGGATCGCCGTCGTCGTCCTGGTCCGGCGCCGCCGGGCGGCTGCAGTCAGGGCCGCCCCGACGCGGGCCGCGTAGCCCTTACCTGGGCCGCCGCGGCGGACCGGCGACGAGCCGGGCAGGCAGCACGCGTGCCGCGGCCGTGAGGATCTTGTAGCGCCTGCTCGGGATCGAGACGGCCCTGCCCTTGTCGTTGTCGGCGAGGCCCTCGCGGACCACCTGGTCGGCCTGCAGCCACATCCACCGCGGCGTCACCGCCTTGTCCATGCCCATCCGGTCATGGAACTCGGTGTGCGTGAAGCCGGGGCAGACTGCCGTCACCTTTACCCCGCGCCCGGCGTAGGCCAGGTTGGCCCACCGGCTGAAGCTAAGCAGCCACGCCTTGGCCGCGGAATAGGTCTCGCGTGGGAGGAACGCCGCCACGCTCGCGACGTTGATGACCCTGCCCGAACCTCGTTGCAGCATTCCCTGCAGCGCCGCGTGGGTCAGCTCCATGGCGGTCTCGACGTGCAGCTTGAGGTGCTTTTTCTCCTCCGCGATGTCGTTCTCGGCAAAGGAGTGCAGCAGCCCGATCCCGGCGTTGTTGACCAGGATTTCCACCGGCCGCGCCGGGTCGGTGAGGCGCCCGACGACGGCGGCCACGCCGGCGTCGTCCGCCAGGTCGGCGGCGAGCGTCTCCGCCCGGATGCCGTAGCGGTTTTCCAGCTCCGCCGCGCGGGCCCGGAGCCGTGCCGCGTCCCGGGCCACCAGCACCACGTGGTGGCCCTGTTCGGCGAGCTGGCGGGCGAACTCGGCCCCAAGCCCGGCAGTGGCGCCGGTGATCAGGGCCGTCCCGGCGGTGGCCGGCGTTGCATGCTCAGGTGTGTTCATAGCCACAGCCTAGCGGCGCGGAGTCCGCCGGCCTCAGGCCAGCGCCGGCCCCTGGGCGAGTTCGCCGTCCGAAGGTCCGCTCGGGGCGCTTTTCAGTCCCTCGCTGTGCTCTGCGCCGTCCGCATCGGTGGCCCGGTGGCGGTGCTGCAGCTCCTCGGCGGCAACTTCGTACCAGGTGTGGGCGCCGAAGGAGGGGCCGGGGGTGTCCAGGTGGCGGTACAGGGCGTCGGCCAGCTGGCCCAGGGCCTCGTCGGAGAGTGCCTGCACGGTGGCGGCCGGATCCAGGGTCCCCTCGAAGTAGTCGGAGAGCTCAAGGCCTTCGATCAGGTCCGGACCGGGAGCGGCCCCGTCGGACGTGCCGGGTCCGGCGGTTTCCGCGATGAGCTGGCCGCTGACGGCCCCGGCAATCCCGCCTTCCAGGTCCGCCAGCACTTCGCCGTCGGACCCGACGTGCAGCAGGCAGATCGGCAGTTCGGCTGGCTCCTGCAGGCGGAGCCGGAACTCGCCGGCTTTGCCGGGCGCGGCAACGTCCGGCGCGGACTCCTGGTCGTCCGCGGGCAGCGCAGCAGGTCCGTGGTTTCCGGTGAGCTGCCGGAGGTGGAGGAGAATCTCAGGATCGAGGTGGGAGGCGCCGTGCAGATCGATGGTGACGTCCGCGCCGGCGGCGAGGCGGCTGGCACGGCGAACGATGTGCAGCAGGGCGGGGTAACTGGCCTGGGTCAGGCATCCGGTAACTTCGAGAGTCACCTGTCCGGGATCGACATCAACACGGACAAGCACACGCAGTTTGTGGTTCACGGGGTTCTCCAAATGACACGTCCTTGAGCCAACTGCATAACTCAAGCTAAACCATACGAAATTGTCGCCCCGCTCACAAGCGGCTAAGCGCCGGCGGGCGCCTGTTCGGGCCAGTCGATGCACTGGTTGTAGGCGTCGTGCTTGCGCAGATAGCGGTAGATGTAGGGGCAGTGCGGAATGATCCGTTTACCCGAGGCCACCACGTCGTCCAAGGCGAAATGGGCGAGCACCCTGGCCAGCCCCTGTCCCTGGAATTGCTCGGCCGTCTCGGTGTGGATGAAGTCAACGTGGCCGGGCCGGTCGATGTAGCGCACCTGGACTGCGAGCCGGCCGCCGACATGGAGTTCATAGCGGTGCAGGGCATCATTGCGGGTGGTGGAGACGTCCGGGCTGAACGTGTCTTCAGTGGCCGCCGAGTTCTCCGTCATGGTTCGAGATTGGCATGTAACCGCGGGCGTGGCAATGGCCTGCCGTTAACGTCCGGCCTTCCTGCCCTGTCGGCCCTGCCGGAGGGAACGCAAGAGGCCGGAATCGACTGACCCCGGCCTCGTGGCGACGGCATGCATTCAGGTGGTGCCCACCGCCGGCGCTCAGGCGAGCGAGAGGAAAAGCTTCTCCAGCTCGGCGCGGTCCAGGCTCGGATCCTCCTGCTGCATGCACTGCTGCAGGCCGGTGGCGATGATCGAGAACCCCGCCTTGTCGAGGGCGCTCGAGACGGCGGCAAGCTGGGTGACGACGCTCTTGCAGTCCCGGCCCTCTTCGATCATGCGCGTGACTGCGGCGAGCTGCCCCTGCGCGCGGCGCAGACGGTTAATGACGGACTTCATGTCCGTGGGATCGAGTTCCATGGCGGCCTCCCGGAGTGAATGGTATCTTTCCCATGGTATACCCCCCTTGGTATTTTGGATACCCGAGGTGGTATGTAATGCCCGCCGACCGTTGCGTAGGCGGCGTTTTCGGCCCTGGAAACGGCCGTTATGGCGCACTCGAGAGGGGCCGGGAAGGCCGAGGGGACGCAGGAAATCGGGCGGGGTAGGGGCGTTAGTACCTACCGGCGCCCAGTGTTACGGCGTATTTCTTGAGAGGTGAACGCGGCCAGCTTTGGGATTCCGGCGGAGGCCCGAAAAGGTGCCACCACCGGCCCGGGCCCCTGGACACGCTACGTCGCCCTGGGAGACTCGTTTACCGCCGGGCTCGGCGACCCCGAGCCCAAGAGCCCCGGCGGAATGCGGGGCTGGGCGGACCGGATCGCCGAAGAATTCAGCGCCGGGAGCGGGGATTTCTGCTACGCCAACCTGGCCATCAGCGGCCTGGTGCTCCAGGAGATCGTGGACCAGCAACTCGGCGCGGCGATCGCCCTGAAGCCGGACCTCGTAACCCTGTCGGCCGGCGGCAATGACCTGGTCTTCCACCGCCGTGACCCCGACCGGCTTGCGGCGAGCCTGGATGCGGCGGTCGCGGCCCTGTCGGCCACCGGCGCGACAGTGGTGCTCTTCACCGGGCCGGACTGGGGCGACACCCCGGTTTTCGGCCACATCCGGGGCAAGGTCGCCGTCTTCAACGAGAACATCCGCACCATCGCGGCCCGCCACCACGGCGTCATCGCGGATCTGTGGACGCTGCGGCAACTGGCCGATCCACGCATGTGGGATCCGGACCGCCTGCATTTCTCGCCGCTGGGCCACCACACGATCGCCGGCATGGTGCTGGACACGCTCCAGGTCCCGCATGGCCTGCAACCGCTGCAGCCCAAGCCGTTGCCGGCCGGCAACTGGCGCGAGACCAGGGCCGGGGACCTGGCCTGGGCCCGGCATTACCTGCTCCCCTGGATGATCCGGCGCGTCCGGCCGCGCGACGGCGGCTCACCGCCCGCGCCCAAGCGGCCCCTGCCCGGTCCGGTCCTCGGCTCGCCCACGGCTGCGGCACACCCCTAGTCCGGCAGGAATCTGTCGGCTACTCTGCAGGAACGGCCTCTGGCCACCGGCCGGACGCAACAGCCCGATGACGATCACGAGGAGCGAAGTTGTCTAATCACACCTACAGCATTTCCGAAATTGTCGGCACGTCGAACGAGGGCGTGGACGCCGCGGTCCGCAACGGCATCGCCGAGGCCTCAAAGACGCTCCGGAACCTTGACTGGTTCGAGGTCAAGGAAATCCGCGGGCACCTCGAGAACGGCGAGGTGGCCGACTGGCAGGTGACTATCAAGCTAGGGTTCCGGCTGGAACGCTGATTCCCGACGGCGGAAGCGCGACCCGCGGCGCCGGGTGATTCCAGCCACATGCCAGTAGGAACTTCCGGGCGATTGCGAGGATTATCGCTACTTTTCCGGGCCCCGAGTGGCATTTTGATAGTAAGCATGATTAGTATTTAGCCAGAAGGATGAAGCGCACCCGGCAACCCGGGTGTCTCCTCAATGAAAGAGAAGGGCCAATAAAATGGGTTTTTTCGCATTTCTAATTCTGGGTCTTATCGCCGGAGCCATTGCTAAGGCTATCCTGCCGGGACGTCAGGGCGGTGGCTGGGTCATCACGCTGATCCTCGGTGTTGTTGGCGCCCTGCTGGGCGGCCTCATCGGTGGCGCAATCTTCGGCACGGGACTGCAGGAATTCTTCTCGCTGACGACGTGGCTGCTGGCGATCGGCGGTTCGATCATCGTACTGCTGATCTACGGCATGATCACCAAGCGCTCGCACCGCTAAAACGGCGTGACCGGAAACCGGTCCCGGGATTCTTTCCTGGGGCCGGTTTTTTGGCACCGGCCTACTTTTCGAACTCGACCTCCAGAGCATTAAGAGCAGGAGTACAGCATGAAAGCCAAACTTCTTTTCGGCACCGGACTGGCAGCCGGGTACGTTCTCGGATCCCGTTCCGGGCGTGCCGCGTACGAAAAACTGAAAACGCGGGCAACGGACCTGTGGCAAAGCAAGCCCGTCCAGGAAAAGGTGTCGGCCGCGACCGAAGCCGTCAAGGACAAAGCCCCGGAAGTCACCAGCCAGCTCACCGAGGCCGCCCGGCGCGCCGGCACCGTGATCGGCTCCGCCGTCCAGCGGGACGACAACCAGGCCGGCGGCGCCGGTTCCTCCCCGCAGCACCCGACGGGCACGGCAGCCGACGGCGGCAGCGGCCTGGGCAGCGCCATTCCCGCGCACAGCACCCACCCCGAGACGGCCAACCTGGGGACCTCCGGCGGCGCCCACGCCGCCCGGGAGACAGCCTCCGACGTCGAGTCGGACCCCGCCCTGACCGACGCGACCGGGCAGGACTGGTCCGACGAAGGCGGCGCCACGGCGGCCGGTCCGGCGACCAACGTCGACCCGGACAAGCACTAAAGCGTCCGACCCCGGCCCTGGATGGCCAGGGCCGGGACGTCGGCGGGGACCGCCGGCAGCGCGAACCGCACCCCGGACATGCGGATCCGGCATCCAGGGCCTAGTTTTCGGAGGAGCGGTTCACGCCGACGGCTCCCACCACTACGGTGGCATCCCGTTTGCGGGAACGGAACACCCTGGCGGAGAACCCGCTCGCGGCGAAGATCCCAAGCGTCCCGGACGCCTGCCCGCGGCTGGTCTCCACCAGCAGGTGGCCGCCGGGCGCCAGCCACTCCGGCGCCGCGGCGGCCACCCGCCGTTGCAGTTCCAGCCCCTCCGGGCCGCCGTCAAGGGAAGCCCGCGGCTCATGCAGGCGGGCTTCCGGCGGCATGGTTGTAATCATCTCCGAGGGGACGTAGGGCGCATTCACCGCCAGCAGGTCGACCCGGCCGCGGAGCCGTTCCGGCAGCGCGTCATAGAGGTCGCCCTCGTGGACTTCGCCGCCGACCGGGAGAATGTTCCGCCGCGCGCAGGCCGCCGCGGCCGGATCGACGTCGGCAGCGTGCAATTCCAGCGGCCCGGCAACGGCGGCCAGCGCGGCACCGACCGCCCCCGATCCGCAGCAGAGGTCGACGACGACGGGGCGCCCTCCCGCCGGGCGGGCCTGCAACAACTTTTGCGCCCGCAGCACGAGGTACTCGGTGCGGCGCCGCGGAACGAAGACCCGGGGTTCCACCGCGATGCGGAGGCCGCAAAACCCGGCCCACCCCAGCACCTGCTCCAGCGGCAGTCCCTCGATCCGCCGGCGGAGCAGCGCTTCCAGCTCGCCGGGCGTTGCCGCGGCGCTGGTCAGCAGCGCCGCTTCCTCCTCGGCGAAGACGCAGCCGGCAGCGCGGAGCCGTTCCACCAGTCCTGGCGGCAGTTCGGGCGGCAGTCCAGGCAGGATTTGCACAAGGGCCCCCTTCCGCGGTGCCGAGGCAGCCGGTCCGGGCCGCCGGGCCCGACGCCCATGGTACCCAGACTGCGGGCAGCGGCCTGGATTTTCAACGGCAGCGCCGGCCGGGCTTACTAGCCGGACGGCCTCAGCCAACCAGCCGCAGGTGCGGCACGGCCCGGGCAAGCCTGCCTGCGAGCTTATGGGCAGCGCCGGCCGAGGGCCGGTCGGCCGGATCCATCGCGGTCATGGCAGTCAGTAGGGAAACCCAGCCGGCGCCCAGCTCCACCGGGATCTCCGGCCCGCGCAGGGTGCGCGCCACCAGCGACTCGACGGGCGTTCCCGGGTAAGCCTTCACCCCGGTGAGGCACTCAAGTAGCACCAGGCCCAGGGCATAGACGTCGGTGGCCGAGTCCAGCGGCCGCCCTGCGGCCTGCTCGGGGCTCATGTAATGCACCGTGCCGGACGATTCGCCGGGTTCGGGGGCCTCGCCGGCCTTCGTGGCGATCCCGAAGTCGGCGATTCGGACCGAACACCTCCGGAGCGCGCTGAGCAGGATATTCGCGGGTTTGATGTCCCGGTGGACCAATCCGCGGGAATGGACATGAGCCAGTCCGGAGAGTGCGGCCACGGCCCAGCCTGCAACTTCTTCCGGGCCGGAGGCGCCGCGGCGGATCCGCTCGGCCAGGCTCCCGCCGTAGGCGAACTCTTCGGCAAGGAAAGGCCGGCCGGCCCACTGGTCCCCCGGCGGTACGACACCGGTCCCGATGTATCCGACGACAGCGGGATGGTCCAGCGAGGCGAGCAACGCCGCTTCGGCATGGATCCGGTGCGCATCTTTTTCGTCAGGTCCCTGGGCGACCTTGAGCGCAACGGGACGACCGTTGAGCAGGTCGGTTGCGCGGAAGACGGTGGCGGTGGCCCCGCGGCCCAGCAGTTCATGGACGAGGAAGCGGCCCTCCGGGGCGCCGGGCAGCGGCAGCACCCTGGCATCGAGGCCGGCGGCCCCAACGGTGGCTCCGGACGTGGAAGCTCCCGCGGGTGCTACCGGCACGGCCACGGCGCTCATGAAAGCGCCGCCAGGGCATTGGAGGTATGGACGATGCCGTCGAGCTGGAACCCGCAGGTGCAGCGCCATACCGGCGGAAGGGCCGCGGACGCCAAACCCGAGTCGAAGGTGTAGGCGGACACGGCGTCCATGGCCGGATCCGTCCATTCCATGGCAGCACCGCAGTGGCTGGGCGCCAGGCTGACCGGGTCGGCCGGCGAGAGCCGGGCGGCTGCCGGCGCGAGCTCGGCGGCGGCCGGGGCGTGAGGCGCGGCCGGGGCGTGAGGCGCGGCCGGGGCGGCCGTACCGGATTCCGGTGCTCCGGTGATCGTCAACAACTCAGTCACGACTCCTCCACGCAAACGATTATCAGACACAAGTAGTAAGCATACATATCACTAGTCCAACTAGCTAGTTGCTTGGTGCAGACAGTTGCGTTGCGGGCCGCGGGTCCGGTTCTAGTGGCCCCGGGTATGTTCGTTCAAGGCCTCGGTCATGCGCCGCAGGAAGGAGACAACGACGCGGCTTTCCTCGGCGGTGAGTTCTTCCGCCACGGACAGCATGCTGCGGTGCATTTGCCCCAGGGTGGCACGGACCTCCGAATCCGTTGCGGCGGTCGGCACGATCACCAGGGAGCGCCGGTCGGTAGGGTGCGGCTCGCGGCGTACATGGCCGCTGCCCACGAGGCGGTCTATCAACGACGTCGTGGAGGCTGTCGTGATGCCGAGCATGCGGCTCAGGTCCTTGGGGCCGATGCGCTCCCCCGCAGCCTGCGCGCGGAGCAGGTACCGGAGGGCGAGGAGGTCGGTCTCTCCCATTCCCATGGAGTCGCGGGTGGAGCGCCGCGTGGCGATCTCCGCGGCCCGGTAGCCGCGCAGAGCCTGGAGGACCGCGGTTGGCGGGTCTATCCGCTCGTCGGGGCCGTACCAGTAGCCCGAGCCTGCTGCGGTTTCCGAGTTCATCCAATAATCCTAGCTGAACTAACTACTAGGCAGGCTTGAAATGTTTGAGCCCCTTGTTTGAGCCCGCCGCTAACCCCAGGTTTGTATCCGGGCGCAAAAAACCCCCGGCTTCCTGTCACCAGGCTGCCGGGGGTTGTTCCACTCTTCGCTAAAAGAGTGGGCCCTGTGGGGATCGAACCCACGACCCACGGATTAAAAGTCCGATGCTCTACCAACTGAGCTAAAGGCCCCAGCCGACAACCCCGGCGGGCGGAAATCCGCACCGCCGGCAGGAACATCGGCCCAGTCCATTTCTGGACGTTAACACTGTACCCCAGACCCAGCCGGGCGTTGGCACCTGACCCGACACGCCGGCGTCGGGCCCCCTCCGGCGGCTCCCAGGTCGGCCGCCGCAAGCTCGATTCCCCGATTACACAGGAGTAGCGTGGTGGCATGAGCGAGCAACCAGGAGCCGGCAGTTCCGGACCGCACCGACACCACAAGCCGAAGCCGTTCGCGCCCATCGACTTCGAACCATTCGCCGGTGGCGCGGATCCCGCGCGGGTGTCCGAGGCGGCCCATCTCGCGGCGCAGGCGCTCGTCCGCCGCGGCCGGGACAGTGACGATCCCACGGTAACCCGGCGGCTGGTGAAACTTGCCGACGAACAGGGCCTCGACGCGATCGCGGAGATGTGGGCGGAAAGCCCGGCGAGGTCGCTCCCCGGCGCCCTCTGGCGCCTGTACGCCCTCCGCGCCGCCACGATCCGGGACCCGGAGCGCATTTCGGTCTACTTCAGGGCCGGCAAGGACACCGCGCAGGTCTCCCACGTGGTGGCAGGCGCGGCGGAGCCGCCGGGTGCCGACGAGATGAAAATGATGGCGGACGCCATCCTCTCGGGCGCCTTCGACGGCGAGTTCGACGTCGCGCTGGAGCGTTCGGCGGCCTTCTGCCGGGTGGTGGCGCTGGGGCAGGCGACGCTCGCCGACGGCGCCGATCACAGCAACGCCAACCATGCGAGCAAACTCACCCGGAATTCGCACCTCCTGGTCAAGACTGCCGAGGACCTCGAACACGCCGCCAACGCCTGGCGGCTGGGCGAGCTGGACTAAGTCCGGCGCCGGCCCGCCGGACGCTGAAATCCGGCCCCGGGAGCTTCAGGGGCGCGATGCAGTACACACGCCGGCGTCCGGCTGTCAATGTTGACTTGGCCGCACCGGCGTAGAAAACTAAAGGCGGTGCCGAGCCGCGAAACCCCCGGGCTTCAACAATTAGCCGCCTAGAGCGGCCTACCGCCGAGAGGCGTATCCGGTTCGGCACCATTTTTGTGCCCGCCGCCGGACCCGGTTCCCGGCGGGCAAACCGCGGGCGGTAAAGTAATCCCATGCGCGGGTCAACGTCACGTTCCACGGCCGGCAGACAACCCCCGTGTACGCCTCGTCCGGAGACCGGTAACCCCACGTGAAGCTGCGCCTTTTCCCCCAGGAGCCCGCCGGGCTAAATTTGCTCTCCCAGATGGCCCAACAGATTGCGGTCGCGACGGGAACCCTTTCGGAGATCCTTGGTGCGCCCGCCAGCGAGCATGCGCGGCTGGTGGAGGACATGCACAACCACGAGGCGAAGTCGGCGGAACTCCACTTTGCGCTGCTGACCCATATGCGGACCAGTTTCCTCAACCCGCTGCCCCGGGAGGACATGTATGCGCTCTCCCGCTACCTGAACGAGGCGATGGAGAAGCTGGACGCCGCGGCGGACCTCGTGTTCCTCTACAAACTGGAGCGGCTGCCCAAGCGTGCCGCGGACCAGCTTGAAATCATCAGCCGGCAGGCCGAACTGACCGTCGACGCCATGCGGCAGCTGAACAACCTCGATGACCTCGAGGATTACTGGATCGAGGTCCTGCGGCTCACCAAGCGCGCCGAGCGCACCCACCGGGTCTGGGTGGCGGACATGCTCAAGGACATGAAGTCCGCCCAGTACGCACGCAACCGGGACATCGCGGACCAGCTCGTGGAGGTCACCAAGGACATGCGGCGCATCGCTACCCAAGTGGGCAGCATCATCGTCAAGGAATCCTGAGGTGTCCGTCCTTTTCTTCGCTGCGGTGGTCCTGTTCGCCGCGGCGTTTGCCTTCCTCAACGGTTTCCGCGACGCTTCGTCCTCGGTTGCCCTTGCGGTCCGCAACCGGGCTCTCACGCCCACCGTGGCGGTGCTCCTGGCCGGGCTGTTCAACTTCATCGGCGCCGGCCTGAGCGCCGCCCTGGCCCTGGAAGTCAGCCGCACCTGGGTGGTTCTTCCGTCCGGCGGCAACGGGCTCACCATCCTGATTGCCGGACTGTTGAGCGCCGTGGTGTGGGGCGTCTACACATGGTGGCGCGGCATTCCCTCTTCCTCGACGCACGCGCTCGTGGGCGGCCTGGCCGGTGCCGGCGTCGCCAGCGTGGCCGCCGGCGGACACGCGGTCCTGGGCGTGGACCAGTCGCTGCTCTTCCAGGTGGTGCTGCCTCTCTTGCTCTCCCCGGTAGTCGCCTTCGCCGGCGCGTACCTGCTGGTCTGGCCCGCGACGTGGGCTGCACGCTACACCCCGCCCAGCGTTGTGAACAGCAGGTCGCGGCGCGCCCAGTCCATCGCGGCGGCCGCCGTCGCCTTCGGCCACGGCCTGCAGGACGGCCAGCGCACCAGCGCCGTCCTGATCCTGGGGATGCTGGCCGCGGGGCTGCCGGTCGGCAGTTCCACTCCGGTCTGGGTGGCACTCGTGACCGCGGCCATGCTGACCGCGGGCACCCTGGCCGGCGGCTGGCGGATCTCCTATACGATCGGCTACCGGATGATCCGGCTCGATCCGCTGCGCGGCTTCGTTGCGCAGCTCAGCAGCAGCGCCCTCCTGCTGATCGGTGCGATCGGCCTGTATTGGCCGATCTCGACCACGCACACGGTCACCGCCGCCGTGCTGGGCGCGGGCTCGAACCAGGGCTACGCGGGCACTAACCGGCGGCTGGTGCTCCGGATCCTCGCCTTCTGGGCCCTGACGCCGCTGGTCACCGCCGCGGCGGCCTTCGTGCTGGAACTCGCCCTCTCGCCCCTCGCGGGCTTCTAGAGCCCCGGGAAGGCCTATCCGAAGCGGCCGGAGACGTAGTCCTCGGTTGCCTTCACGGTCGGGTTGCTGAAGATGGTGTGGGTGTCGCCGTATTCGATCAGCTTGCCGGGCTTGCCGGTGCCGGCGATGTTGAAGAACGCGGTCTTGTCCGAGACGCGGGCGGCCTGCTGCATGTTGTGGGTCACAATCACCACGGTGTACTGGTCCTTGAGCTCGTTGATGAGGTCCTCGATGGCCAGCGTGGAGATAGGGTCCAGCGCGGAGCAGGGCTCATCCATCAGGATGACCTGCGGCTCCACGGCGATGGCCCGGGCGATGCAAAGACGCTGCTGCTGGCCGCCGGACAGGCCGGAGCCGGGCTTGGCCAGGCGGTCCTTGACCTCGTTCCAGAGGTTCGCGCCGCGCAGCGAGCGCTCCACCAGCGAGTCCGCCTCACCCTTGGAGATCTTCTGGTTGTTCAGCTTGACGCCGGCGAGCACGTTGTCCCGGATGGACATGGTCGGGAACGGGTTGGGCCGCTGGAAGACCATGCCGATCTGCGAACGCACCGTGACGGGGTCCACGCCGGGGCCGTAAAGGTTGTCGCCGTCGAGCAGCACTTCGCCTTCCACGCGGGCGCCGGGGATGACTTCGTGCATCCGGTTCAGGGTGCGCAGGAAGGTGGACTTGCCGCAGCCCGAGGGCCCGATGAACGCGGTGACGGATTTGGCGTCGATGTTGATGTTGACGTCCTCGACGGCCAGGAATTTGCCGTAGTAGACGTTCAGGTCTTTGACGTCGATGCGCTTAGACATGCTGTTCCTTCACTTGTGGAGGTAGGGACCGGGTGCCGGCGGCGACCTAGCGGCCGGCTTTCGGTGCGAAGATGCGGGCCACCAGCCGGGCGGCCAGGTTGAGCAGCATCACGAGGATGATGAGTACCAGGGCCGCGCCCCAGGCGCGCTGGTCTGAGGGACCCGGGTTGGACGGCGACGTCGGGTTGAGGATCTGCGTGTAGATGAAGGTCGGCAGGGAGGCCATCCAGCCGCCGAAGACGTTGTTGTTGATGGAGGTGGCGAACCCGGCGGTGACCAGGATCGGGGCGGTCTCGCCGATGACGCGGGCGATGGCCAGGGTGATGCCGGAAGCGATGCCGGAGATCGCCGTCGGGATGACGACCTTGAGGATGGTCCGCCATTTGCGGACGCCGAGGGCGTAGGCGGCCTCGCGGAGCTCGTTCGGGACGATCTTGAGCATTTCCTCGCTCGAGCGGACCACCACTGGAATCATCAGCACGGAGAGCGCGACGGCGGCCACGGCGCCGGTCTTGGTGCCCGGGCCGACGACGGCGAAGAAGAAGGCCGCGGCGAACAGGCCGGCCACGATGGAGGGGATCCCGGTCATCACATCGACGAAGAACGTGATGGCGCGGGCCAGCGGGCGGTCTTCGCCGTACTCGACGAGGTAGACGGCGGTGAGCAGCCCCACCGGTACCGAGATGACGGTGGCGAGCAGGGTGATCTGCAGGGTGCCCACGAGTGCATGGTAGATCCCGCCCACGACGGGGGCCCCTTCTTCGACGCTCTTGTTATCGAAGGCGCCGGTCACGCCGTTCATCGAGGTGCTCAGGAAGCCGGGATCCAGCAGGCCCGGCAGTCCCTTGACCAGGACCGTCCAGATGACCGAGATCAGCGGCAGCAGCGCAATCAGGAAGGACCCGAACACGAGGCAGGTGGTCAGCTTGTCCTTAGCCTTGCGGGACCCTTCGACAACGGCGCTCCAGCCGACGAGCCCGGCGGTGAAGAGCACGGCCGAGAGGATTCCCCAGCCGAAGGCGTTGAAGCCGACCAGGGCCAGGACGGCGGCGCTGATGACGACAGCGACGGCCAGGACGATGTACGCCGCGGCCTTGGGCAGCTGGCCCTTGGTCAGGGCCGAGCGTTTGCGGGTCGGGGTCAGGGTGGAGGTCATTTAGTTGGCTCCCGAAAATTCTTTGTGCCGGTTGATGATCCACCGGGCAATCATGTTCACGCCGAGCGTGATGACGAAGAGCACCAGGCCGGCGGCGATCAGCGTGCTGGACTTCAGGCCGCTGGCCTCGGGGAAGTTCAGGGCGATCTCGGCGGCGATGGTCTGGTTGCCGGTCTGGATCAGGCTGGCCGTAAGGGCACCGGAGGAGAGCACCAGGGCCACGGCCATGGTCTCGCCGAGAGCGCGGCCCAGGCCCAGCATCACGGCGCTGACGATGCCGGGGCGGCCGAACGGCAGCACGGCCATCCGGATCATCTCCCAGCGGGTCGCTCCCAGCGCGAGCGCGGCTTCCTCGTGCAGCTTGGGGGTCTGCAGGAAGATTTCGCGGGCGAGCGAGGTGATGATCGGCAGGACCATGACCGCCAGGACGATGCCCGCCGTCAGGATGGTCTTACCGGTGGCCGACGCCGGCCCCTGGAAGATCGGCAGCCACCCGAGGTTTTTCGCCAGCCACGCATACGAGGGCGCGATTTCCTTGGCCAGGAATGCGGCACCCCAGGCGCCGTAGACCACGGACGGGATGGCGGCCAGCAGGTCCACCACGTAGCCGAGGCCCGACGCCAGCCGGCGCGGGGCGTAGTGCGAGATGAAGAGGGCGACGCCGATGGCGACCGGGGTGGCGATGACCAGGGCGATCACGGCTGCGATCAGGGTGCCGATGACGATCGGCCAGATGTAGGCGAAGAACCCTTCGCCGCCCTGGATATCGTCCGCCGGGGCCGTGAAGGCCGGGACGGCCTGGACGACGAGGAAGAGGGCAACGCCGAACAGCACAGCGAGGATCAGGCAGCCTGCGGCCAGGGTGGCCCCTGAGAAGACTTTGTCCCCGGCCCGTCCTGCGACCTGGGATTTGGTCAGGGAGGTGGAGGTCATACCTGGCCCTTCGGTGTTGATGGTGCGGACGTGCGGACGCAACCGGGCCGCACTTATCGGAAGCTAAGGAAACTACGGAACAACGCGGCTAAGTTCCCCGTCCCGCCGGAGGGCGGGGCGGGGAACTTAGACGTACAGATCAAACTTTACGACTTGACCTTGATGGTTTCGATGGCCTTGACGGCCTTGTCGGAGAGGGTGGAGGACAGCGGAGCCGACTTGGCGGACTCGGCAGCAGCCTTCTGGCCCTCTTCGGAGAGTACATACTTCTCGAAGCTCTTGACCAGGTCGACGGTTTCCTGCTTGTCGTAGGCGCTGCACACGATGTGGTACGACACGAGGACGAGCGGGTAGGCGCCGGCTTCCGTGGTGGTGCGGTCCAGCTTGATGGCAAGGTCGTTGGCGCCGCGGCCTTCGACCGGCTTGCCCAGGTCCACAGCCTTGGCGGCAGCTTCAGGGGAGATCTTGACGAAGTCGGAGCCGACCTTGATCTGGGCGGTGCCGAGCTTGCCGCTGACGGCGGAGTCGTCGGCGTAGGTCACGGCACCGGCGGTGCCGGTGACGGTCTTGACGACGCCGGAGGTGCCCTTGGCGTTTTCGCCCTTCAGCGAAGCGGGCCACACACCGTCGGACTTGTCCTTCCAGACGGCGGGGGCCGCGGCGGAGAGGTACTCGGTGAAGTTCTTGGTGGTGCCGGAATCGTCAGAGCGGTTGACCGGGGTGACCTTGAGGTCGGGCAGCTTGGCGTCCGGGTTCAGCGCGGTGATGGCCGGGTCGTTCCACTTGGCGATTTCGCCGCGGAAGATCTTGGCCGCGGTGGCGGCGTCCAGCTTCAGGTCCGTCACGCCGGGCACGTTGAAGGCGATGGCGATCGGGGAGATGTAGACGGGAACCTCGATGGCGCCGTCGGGGCCGCACTGGTCCTTGGCCTTGGCGGCCTCTTCGTCCTTGAGGTAGGCGTCGGAACCGGCGAACTGGGCCGAGCCGTCGAGGATGGCCTTGCGCCCGGCGCCGGAACCGTCCGGGGAGTACTGCACGTTCGCGCCCTGGTTGGCGGAGGCGAAGTTGGTCTTCCACACGTCCATGGCCGCGCCCTGGGCGGAGGAGCCGATTCCGGTCAGCGTGCCGGTGACCTTGGCGCCGCCGGCCGACTGCGTGCCCGCCGCGGTGTTGGTTGCGTTGTCCGAACCGCAGGCGGTGAGCGCGAGAGCGCCGGCTGCGATAACAGCGATGGCCGCGTTGCGGCCGAAGCGTGATGCCTTCACTAGATGTACCCCTTCCAGGGTTATTCAGATGCGTGCCGGACCGGAGACGTCCGGGCAGAAAGACGGTGGATACGTTTTGTACCTTTACCGAAGTTAGGTGCCCCAAGTGAAGAGAATTGGGGTCCAAAGTGAACGGAGGGTTAACGACGCCGGACCATTGGCCAACATTTGACGGGTCGCCATTGCCTTACCCGTATCACGGCCGTAGGGCACCGGGGCGCGGATCTCCGGCCGCGGCGAGCAAATAGACTGGTGGACATGGCCTCCGCTCCTGGATTCACCGCAAGCGCACGATTCCTGCGCGGCCGCGTCCGCACCGGCATTGTCCGGAGCCGCAATTCGCTTCTGCCGGCGGTCCAGATGACGGCCTGCGCCGTGGGTGCCTACGCTTTCGCGGAGTACGTGCTGGGCCACACCGGACCGTTGTTTGCCGCCACCTCCTCCCTGATAGCCCTGGGCTTTTCCCGTGATCCGCGGCTGCGCCGGGTCGTGGAGGTGGGTCTGGGCTGCACCATCGGCATTGTGGTGGGCGATCTGCTGCTGCACTGGCTGGGCGCGGGAATCTGGCAGGCCGCCGTCGTGCTTCTTTTCTCGATTCTACTGGCCCGCTTCCTGGACAGCGGAACTATATTCACCACCCAGCTGGGCCTGCAGTCCCTGCTGGTGGTGCTGCTGCCGGCACCGGCGGGCGGCCCGTTCACTCGGAGCATCGACGCCGTGGTGGGCGGCGTTTTCGCGCTGGCGGTCACCTTCCTGATCCCCAAAGACCCGCGGCGCGAGCCCCGCAATGACGTCAAGAAGCTGCTGCACGAACTGGCCGAGGTGCTGCGTGAGTGCTCCTCGGCGCTGACCCACAGTGACGCCACGCAGGCCTGGCACGCGCTGATCCGCGGCCGCAACTGCCAGCCCCTGGTCGACGCCATGCGGCAGACACTGCGTACCTCGGGGGAGGTGGCCACCCTTGCCCCCGCCTACCGCCGCTACCGGGACGAGCTTGACCGGCTGGCACAGTCGGTGGACTACATCGACCTGGCGCTGCGCAACAGCCGCGTGTTCGCGCGCCGGCTGACCAGCGCAATCAACCACGCCGCGCTCTCGGACGAGGCGACCGAGAACATCGCCGAGGTACTGCAAGAGACGGCTGCGGCTGTCGACGAACTCGGTCTGGGGCTGGCGGAGGTGCACGACGGCGTCCGCCGCGCCCACCTGCGCACGGCCAGGGTGGAGCTGAGCGAGACCGCCGGCCGGCTGCACCCCCGGCTGCTGGACGTGCAGCGGCTCGAGGGGGAAACGGTAGTGATGCTTTTCCGCCCGCTCATGGTGGATCTCCTCGAAGCCGCGGGCGTGGATTCGCACGAGGCTCGCGACATCCTGCCCGCCCTCTGACCGATACCGCCCCTCTCAACCGGCGCAGGCGGGCGTTGCGCCGCTGCAGCCGGAGCCGGGCGGCCGGGAAATGGAATGTCGCTGCCCGCGGTTAGGGTGGAGCAATGGCAACCAAGACTTCCCGCACCGCCAAGGCGCCGGGCTATAAATGCGCGGAATGCGGCTGGACCACGGCCAAGTGGGTAGGCCGGTGCGGCGAGTGCCAGGCCTGGGGCACGGTGGAAGAAACGGGCGCCGCGGTGGCGCGGACGACCGCGGCGACCACCGTCCTGGAGCCGGCCCGCAGGATCGCCGATGTCGACGCGACAACGGCGGCGTTCCTGCCCACCGGCGTGGACGAGCTGGACCGCGTGCTCGGCGGCGGCCTCGTTCCGGGCGCGGTGATCCTGCTCGCCGGCGAACCCGGCGTGGGCAAGTCCACGCTGCTGCTGGACGTCGCGGCCAAGTTCGCCCGCACCGCCCAGGATGTCCTCTACGTCACCGGCGAGGAGTCGGCGGCCCAGGTGAAGCTGCGTGCGGACCGGATCGACGCCGTCGCCGAATCGCTGTACCTGTCTGCCGAGACGGACCTGGGCCAGGCCCTGGGACAGGTCGAAAAGCTTGAGCCCAGGCTGCTGGTGGTGGACTCGGTGCAGACACTGAGCAGCGCCGACGTCGAAGGCAGCGCCGGCGGTGTCTCACAGGTCCGCGAGGTCACCGCTTCCCTGATCGCCGCGGCCAAGCGCCGCAACATGACCACCCTGCTGGTGGGGCACGTGACCAAGGACGGCTCCATCGCCGGGCCCCGGTTGCTGGAACACCTGGTGGACGTCGTCTGCCAGTTCGAGGGCGAGCGGCACTCCCGGCTGCGGCTGCTGCGCGCCGTCAAAAACCGCTACGGTCCCACCGACGACGTCGGCTGCTTCGACCTGAACGAGGACGGAATCACCGGTCTGGCCGATCCCAGCGGCCTGTTTGTCTCGCGCACCAAGGACCCCGTCTCCGGGACCTGCATTACGGTGACCCTGGAGGGCCGCCGGCCGCTGCTGGCCGAGGTCCAGTCCCTGCTCGCCGAAAGCGCCAACGCGCAGCCGCGCCGCGCCACCAGCGGCCTGGACAGCTCGCGGGTGGCCATGCTGCTGGCCGTGCTGCAGCAGCGCGCCGGCTGCCTGCTGCACAAGGACGATTCGTATGTCGCCACGGTGGGCGGGGTGAAGCTGAGCGAACCGGCCACGGATCTTGCCGTGGCCTTGGCGGTAGCGTCGGCGAAGGCCAAAAAACCGCTCCCGCAGCGGCTGATCGCGTTCGGGGAAGTGGGCCTGGCCGGGGAGGTCCGTCCGGTGCCGGGGATCAACCAGCGCATCCAGGAGGCGCACCGGCTGGGCTTCACACACGCCGTGGTCCCGTCCAGCCCCAACGGGCCGGGGCCCGTCCCGGCGGGCTTCTCGGTCCGCGAGGTCGGGCACCTGGCCGAAGCCCTGGGCCTGCTCATCGGCTGACGCGCACGGCTGAGGCCCCCTGAAGCCCCTCCGGCGGGGCGCCGGCGGGCTCCGGCGGGGCGACTTAGGACCCTAGCGTGACCGTCCCGGCAGGCGCACCATGGGAGCAGTAGCTTCCATGGGCGAAGGGACGAGTCATGATGTGGGGTTACGGGCAGAACCTCTGGTGGATGTGGCTGTGGGGCCTGCTGCTCCTGGTCGGTCTGGCCCTCCTTGTGCTGCTCGCGGTGCGGGTATTTGGCGGGACCGGCCACGGTCCCGCGCCCGGGCGCCCCGGGCCCTACGGCCAGCCGGGCGTCCCCGGGCCGCCCGGCAACACGCCGGGGGCCCGGAGCCCGGCCCGGCTCATCCTCGACGAGCGGTTCGCGCGGGGCGAGCTGAGCGCCGAGCAGTACCGGGACTACATCAGGGAACTCGGCGAGGGAACCTAGTGCCGCCCGTCACCCGCCGCACTGCCGTCCTGCTGGGCGGACTCGGCCTCGCCGGCACCGCGGCGGGCGGCGCCGGGCTGTGGTGGTCGCTCAAGTCGCGCCCGGCGCCCGTAACCGGGGAAGACCTGGGGCAACCGGCGGTGTACCGAAGCACGCGGGGCCTGCTGGAAACCAGCCTTGAGGCCGCCCCGGGACGGTTCCCGCTGGCGGGCCGGCAGGCGGGGGCGCTCGGCTACAACGGCGGCATCCCCGGCCCCACCCTCCGGCTCCGGGCCGGAGACATACTGCGGCTCAAACTGGTGAACACCCTGGCCGAGCCCACCAACCTGCACCTGCACGGACTGCACGTTTCACCCGGCGGCAACAGCGACAATGTGTTCGTGGCCGTGGACCCCGGCGGCAGCTTCGACTACGAATACCGGCTCCCGGCCGGCCACCGGCCGGGACTCTACTGGTACCACCCGCACCACCACGGACGGGTAGCCGCCCAGGTCTTCGCGGGCCTCTTCGGCGCCATCATCATCGAGGATCCTGCGCCGGTGCCCGTGAGCGCGGACCGCGTGCTGCTGGTTTCGGACACCAGCCTGGACGGGGACGGGAACGTGGCCCGGGCCACGCTGCCGGAGCGGCTGGCCGGACGCGTCGGTGCGCTCCTCCTGGTCAACGGCCAGTCCAACCCCCGGCTCTCCGCACGGCCGGGGGAACGGGAACGCTGGCGGATAGTGAACTGCTGTGTTGCCCGGTACCTCAGGCTGCGGCTGGACGGACAAAAGCTGCAGCTCCTGGGCCTGGACGCCGGGCGGTTCCGGTCGCCGTCGGACGTGCAGGAGGTGCTGCTCGCGCCGGGGAACCGCGCCGAGCTGCTGGTCACCGCCGCACTTGGGGAATCGGTCCTGCGGGCGTTGCCCTATGACCGCGGCGTCATGCCCGGGATGGCCGGACGCGGTCCCGGCCTGCCGGCAGGGCAGGAAGACCCGGCGGGCACCGTGCTGGCCACGCTGAACGTGGCCGGCGACCCCGCACCGCCGGCCGCCGTCCTCGAGCCCGGCCCCGCGCCACCCGAGCTGCGCTCCGCCGCCGTCGCCGCGCGCCGGCAACTGGTTCTCGCCGCTCCCATGGGCCTTGGCCAGGGCGCCGGGATGGGGCCGGGACCGGGAATGAACGGCTTCACCATCAACGGGCAGGCCTATGACGAGCGCAGGACCGACACCACCGTCGCGGCCGGAACCGTCGAAGAGTGGATCCTGGTCAACCGCAGCCCCATGGACCATCCCTTCCATCTGCATGTGTGGCCGATGCAGCTCATCGCGGAGAACGGCCGGTCCGTGGCGGAGGGCGCGCTCCGGGATGTGGTGAACGTCCCGGCCTTCGGGCAGGCCACGGTCCGAATCGCTTTCCGGGATTTCACCGGCCGCTCCGTCTACCACTGCCACATCCTGGACCACGAGGACCTCGGGATGATGGGCGTCATCGAGGTGCGTTGAACCGTGGACCACCCGCACAGCACAAACACCGACCGGGCCGGAGCCGTCCAGGACGCCGAGCACCTCGTGCACAGCCATGGCCAGCACGCCGGCCACAGCGTCGCGATGTTCAAGAACAGGTTCTGGGTGACCCTCGCCCTGGCGGTTCCGGTGGTGCTGTTCAGCCCCATGTTCGGGCACCTGCTCGGCTACGTGCCGCCGGTTTTCGCCGGCTCGGCCTGGATCCCGCCGCTGCTGGGAACCATCATCTTCTTCTACGGCGGGCAGCCCTTCCTCAGGGGCGGCCTGGAGGAACTGAAGAGCCGGAAACCGGCCATGATGCTGCTGATCGCCATGGCCATCAGCGTCGCTTTTGTCGCCTCCTGGGTCACAAGCCTGGGCATCGGCGGCTTTGACCTGGATTTCTGGTGGGAGCTGGCCCTACTGGTGGCGATCATGCTGCTGGGGCACTGGATCGAAATGCGCGCCCTCGGCTCCGCGCGGGGCGCGCTCGACGCCCTCGCCGCCCTGCTGCCGGACGACGCGGACCGGATCACCGCCGCGGGCACGGAAACCGTCAAAGTCAGCGACCTCGTTGCCGGGGACACCGTCCTGGTCCGCTCCGGGGCCCGGCTGCCGGCCGACGGCGTCGTCGTCGACGGCCAGGCAGAGGTCGACGAGTCGATGATCACCGGCGAATCCAAGACCGTCCTCCGCTCACCCGGTGACAAGGTCGTCGCCGGGACCGTGGCCACGGACAACACCATCCGCGTGCGTGTCACCGCCGTCGGCGATGACACGGCCCTGGCCGGGATCCAGCGGCTGGTGGCCGAGGCGCAGGCGTCCTCGTCCAAAGCCCAGGCCCTGGCCGACCGGGCCGCGGCCTTCCTGTTCTACTTTGCCGCCGGCGCGGGCGTCATCACGTTCATCGCCTGGTCCTTGCTGGGTAGCGTTCCCGACGCTGTCACCCGCACCGTCACCGTGCTTGTGATCGCCTGCCCGCATGCGCTCGGCCTGGCCATCCCGCTGGTCATCGCGATTTCCACCGAACAGGCCGCCCGGGCCGGGGTCCTGATCAAAGACCGGATGGCACTGGAACGGATGCGGACCGTCGACGTCGTCCTTTTCGATAAGACCGGGACGCTCACCAAGGGCGAGCCCGCCCTCAAGGACGTCGCGGCCGCCGACGGCGTGGACCGGGACAGCCTCCTGGCCCTCGCCGCAGCCGTCGAGGCAGACAGCGAGCACCCGGTGGCCCGGGCCATTGTCAGGGCGGCGCGGGAGCAGGGCCTGCAGATTCCCGCGGCCACCGGATTTTCGTCCATGACCGGCCGCGGCGTCCGCGCCACGGTCGAGGGCAGGACCATCCGGGTCGGCGGCCCGGCCCTGCTCCGCGATCTCGAAGCGGAGGAACCGCAGGCTCTGGCAACAGCCACCCGGGCCTGGATGGACCGCGGCGCGGCCGTGCTGCACGTTCTGGACGGGACAAGAATCCTGGGGGCCGTGAGCCTCGAGGACGCCGTGCGCCCCGAGTCACGGCAGGCCGTCAAGGCACTGCAGGACCGCGGCATCAAGGTCGCGATGATCACCGGCGACGCCCGGCAGGTCGCCCGAGCCGTCGGCGAGGAACTCAACATCGATGAGGTCTTCGCTGAGGTCCTGCCGGCCGACAAGGACAAGAAGGTTGCCGAACTGCAGTCCCGGGGCTTGAAGGTGGCGATGGTAGGCGACGGCGTCAACGACTCCCCCGCCTTGGCGCGGGCAGAAGTCGGCATCGCGATCGGCGCCGGAACCGACGTCGCGATGGAATCCGCCGGCGTCGTCCTGGCCGGCAACGACCCCCGGGCCGTCCTGTCGATGCTGGATCTCTCCCGGGCCAGCTACGCCAAAATGTGGCAGAACCTCATCTGGGCGACCGGCTACAACCTCATCTCCGTCCCGCTGGCGGCCGGCACCCTGGCCTTCGCCGGGATCGTGCTGTCCCCCGCGGCCGGAGCGGTGCTGATGTCCGCCTCGACCGTGGTGGTGGCGCTGAACGCCCAGCTGCTGCGGCGCCTGAAGCTCAACCCGGCCCTGGTTCGTTGAGCGGACGGCTGCCCATGGATGCCGCAGCGGAGCACACCCCGTCTTTCGGACGCTCTTACGCCCGGGCCGGCCCGCGGATGGACGCCCGTGGAGCTGCGGCCCACCGCCGGCGCCTCGTGGCGGCGGCCCGCGGCGCCGTCGTCGAGATCGGGGCAGGCTACGGCGCCACGTTCCCGTTCTACCCGCCGGCGGTGTCCGGAGTGCTGGCGCTCGAACCGGACCCCACGCTCCGGGCGCTGGCGCTGGCCGCCGCGGCGAAAGCGCCGGTGCCGGTCACGGTGCGGGAAGGATTCGCGGAATCGCTGCCGGCTGCGGATGCCTCGGTCGACGTCGTCGTCTCGAGCCTGGTGCTGTGCAGCGTGGCCGAACCGTCCGCCGTCCTGGCCGAGGCCATCCGGGTCCTGAAGCCGGGCGGCCGGCTGCTGTTCTACGAGCACGTCCGCTCCACGCACCGTGTGCTGGCTGCCGCCGAGGACCTGCTCACTCCGCTCTGGAGCCGGCTGGCCGGCGGCTGCCACCCGAACCGGGACACCGCCGCCAGCATCGCCGCGGCGGGCCTGAACGTCGTAGCCCTGGAGCGCTTCGGCTTCGCGGTCCTGCCCGGCAACCCCCGGCTGGCGCACGTTCTTGGGGTGGCGGTCAAGACCTAGGCCGGCCCACTGGCACCCCGGCGCGGACCCCGGCGCGACGTTCCAGCCCAGTTGCCTCGACCCCCGGCCCTGCCGTGGCCCGGAGTTCCGGGGTCACCGCCTGCCAGGGCGGCCTCGCTCGCCAGAGAACTGGGCTGGAACGTCGGACCCCGGCGCAGGAAGGGCGCCTGCCGCAATGGCAGGCGCCCTTCCGTAACTGACCCAACCCCGGCGCGGGCGCCTAGGCCTTTTTCGGCGGCAGCGCCAGCTTGAAGATTTTGGCCCAGGTGGAGCCGACCTGCTTCCAGATCGGGCCGGTGGTGTACGGCAGGTTGTAGCGCCGGCAGACGTCGCGCACCTTTGGCGCCACCTCGGCGTACCGGTTCGAGGGCAGGTCCGGGAAGAGGTGGTGCTCGATCTGGTGCGAAAGGTTGCCCGTCATCAGGTGCATGAATTTGGAGCCGGAGATGTTCGCCGAACCGATCATCTGGCGAACGTACCAGTCGCCACGGGTCTCGCCGTCGACCATTTCCTCGGTAAACGTGTCCGTCCCGTCCGGGAAGTGGCCGCAGAAAATCACCGCGTGCGCCCAGACGTTGCGGATGGCGTTGGCGGCCAGCGTGCCGTACAGCGCCTGTTTGCCGGAACCGGTGAGCATGGCGACGGCGGGGGTCGCGGCGTAGTCCTTGGTGAACTGCTTCAGCGCCTTGCGGCCGAGCGCCTTAAGGTCTTTGACCAGGGCTTCCTTGCTCTTCCTGCCCTCCCGGTAGTCCACGAGCTCGAGGTCGTAGACGGCGATGCCCCACTCGAAGACCGGAGCGAGCAGCGCGTTGTAGACCGGGTTGCCCAGGTTGAACGGCTTCCATTCCTGCTGCGGGTCCATCCGGAGCAGGTTGTAGCCGATGTCGTTGTCCTTGCCGACGACGTTGGTCCAGCGGTGGTGCAGGTCGTTGTGGGTGTGCTGCCAGGAGCGCGCCGGCGTGACGAAGTCCCATTCCCAGGTGGTGGAGTGGATGTCCGGGTCCCGCATCCAGTCCCACTGGCCGTGCAGGATGTTGTGTCCCAGCTCCATGTTTTCGAGGATTTTGGCGAAACTCAGCAGCGTGGTGCCGGTGGCCCAGGCGGCCTTGTTCTTGCTGACCAGCAGCGCTGCGCGGCCGGAGATCTCCAGGCCGCGCTGGATCTTGATCATCCTGCGGATGTAGGCGGCGTCGTCCGAACCCCGCTTGGCCAGGATCTCGTCGCGGACGGCGTCCAGTTCACGGCCCAGCTCGGCGACCTGCTCGTCGGAGAGGTGCGCCGCGGCCGGCGGCCGCAGCAGCGGGCTGCCGGTCTCGGCGAGCGCCCCGGGGCGTTTCTTCACGGCGACTGCGGTGCCGTCTTCGGCCAGATCGGGCCTGTCTGCAAGTGTGGTCATCTAGTGGTTCTCCTCAGAGGTCGAGGTTAACGGGTCCGGCGGCTGCCGAAACACACGTCTGGATTAGTTGGCCGGGCTCGCCGTGCACTTCGCCGGTGCGCAGGTCCCGGATCTGGCCGGCCCGCAGCGGGATAAGGCAGCTGTGGCAGATGCCCATCCGGCAACCGCTGGGCATCAGCACCCCCGCGTCCTCGCCGACGTCGAGCAGGGCAGTGTCGCCGTCGGCTTCGACTTCGCGGTCGGAGGCCTCGAAGGTGACCAGGCCGCCGTCGTGCCCCTCGCCGCCGGCCAGGCTGGTGCTGAACCGTTCGATCGTCAGGGTCGCGGCAGGGGCCGCGTTGTCCGGCGCCGCGCCGCGGGCGGCGGCCTCCGCTTCCCAGAGCGCCTCGGCGTCGTCGAGAAAGCTTTCTGGTCCGCAGGCGTAGGCGGCGCGGTCCCGCCAATCCGGGCACAGCCGGTCCAGAGCGACAGCGGTGCCGAAGTCCAAGCGCCCGCGTTCGCTGCTGAACCAGTGGGTGATCCTGAAGTTGGGGAACTGGTCCGCGAGTTCGGCCAGTTCCTCGCGGAAGATCGCATCGGCGGTGGTCCGCGCCGTGTGGACCAGGACGACGTCGGCGTCCGGACGGTGCGGGACGAGCGTGCGGATCATCGACATCACCGGGGTGATCCCGCTGCCGGCGGTGAGCATCAGCAGCGGCCGGGGGTGCTCCGGCAGCACGAAGTCGCCCTGCGGCGGGGCCAGGAAGAGGATGTCGCCGGGCTTCGTGGTGCGGACCAGGGTCCCGGAGACGGCGCCCATGTCCGTGACGGTAATGGCAGGGTCCTTACCGGCGGGAGCGCTGAGCGAATAGGACCGCCAGTGGCGGACGCCGTTGAGCTCGACGCCGATGCGAGCCCACTGGCCTGCACGGTGCGCTTGCCAGCCGCGGCCGGGACGGAAGAAAATGGTGGCGGAATCGGCCGTTTCTGGAACCACCCGGGTAACCACGCCGCGCAACTGCCGGGCGGAAAACACGGGGTTGAACAGCGACAGAATGTCTTCTGGGGCTAACGGGGTGGTCAGTAGAGATGCGGCGCGCGCCAGCTTACGGAGCCGGATCATCTATTCAGCCTATGTCAGGCAGCGTCATAATTCTTCACCCAAGGCATACGATCTCAGGTAGAAAACTATCTCGGCACAACAATTTTTGGAGCCAGGCCATGGATGCATCCCCCGCCGGACACCCCGGCTACCCCGCGTACGACCCGCCTTGGCTGGCGCTGCCCCAGCAGGTAAGTGACATCCTGAGGCCCAGGGTGCCGGGCATTGTGGAGGCCATCATCGAGGCCGTGCCGCAACTGGTGCCCGCCTATGCCCGGCCGATCGAGGGCCGCTTCGGGCGCGGCCTGCGGCGCGGCGTGGCGACCGCCCTGGACCGCTTCCTGCAACTGCCCGGCACCACCCTGCCGGCGCTCTCCGAGCAGAGCCGGCAGCTGGTGGCGGGCCTGGGCAGCGGCGAGTTCCGGCAGGGCAGGAGCATGGATGCGCTGCTCAGCGCCTACCGGATGGGCGCCAGGGTCACCTTCCGGGAGATGTCGAGGGTCTCGGTGGAACACCACCTGGGCCAGAACGTGGTGGTCGACCTTGGCGAATCGATCCTCGCCTACATCGATGAGCTTTCCGCGGTCAGCGCCGAGGCCTACGCCTTTGAACAGTCCGAACGGGCGGGGGCGGTCGACCGGCGCCGCACCGAACTGCTGGATCTGCTGCTGCTGGGGCAGGCTGACGAGGCGGCGCTGCGCCAGACCGCTGCCATGGCCGACTGGTCGCTGCCGCAGCGTATGGCGGTGGTGACGCTGCCGTTGGAGCGGGCGGCAGGACTGCGGTTGCGGCTGGGGCCGGGAACCCTGGTGATAGAACGCGAGACCGACGCCGTCGTGCTGGTCCCGGCACCCCGGTCCAAGTCGGCCCGCGGCGACCTTGAAACGGCACTCCGGGGCCGCGGCGCGTCCGTGGGGCCGGCCGGCGGCTGGGAGAAGGTCCCCGAATCGCTGCGCCTGGCCGTCTTGGCGGCCTCGGTCCTGCCGCCGCGGGACGGTCCGGAGGACCCGCCCATCTGGGCCGACGAGCACCTCGCGGCGGTGGTTCTCGGCGCCGAGCCGTCCGCGATCAGCGAACTGGCCGCCAGGCGCCTCGCCCCGCTCGAGGGGCTCCGGCCGGCCCAGCGCGAGAGGCTTGCCGAAACCCTCTTGTCCTGGCTGCGGCACTGGGGCCAGCGCGCGCCGGTGGCCGCCGAACTGGGTATCCACCCCCAGACGGTGGGCTACCGGGCCGCGCAGCTGCGCGAGCTGTTCGGCGACGCGCTGGAGGACCCGGCGGCCCGGTTCGAACTGCAGTTGGCCCTGCACGCCGGACGGCGGTGACCCGGCAGCCGCGACCGCGCGCGGCCGCCGTCTTTAGCTGGCGATCGCCTCGCGGCTGTGCAGCCGCAGTTCCAGATCGTGCATCACAATCGCGGCCAGGTCCTCCAGCGTCCGGCTGTCCTCGGCGCTGAACTCCCGCGGTTCCCGGTCCAGGATGCAGAACGTGCCGAGGTTGTGGCCGTCCGGGGTCCGCAGCGGCACCCCGGCGTAGAACTGCAGTCCGAACTCGCCGGCGACAAGCGGGTTGGACAGCGTGCGCGGATCGGTGCCGGCGTCCTCGACGATCCAAGGCCCGTCCTGCAGGATCGCCGAGGCGCACAGCCCCGGATCCCGGCCGATCTCGGTGACGTCGGTGCCGTGGTGGGCCTTGAACCAGATCCGGTCGTGGTCCACGACACTGACGATCGCGACCGGCACCGAAAATACCCGGGCCGCGAGCGCCGCGATCCGGTCGAAGGCTCCGTCCCCGGGGGTGTCGAGGATCCGGTACCGCTCGACGGCGCGCATCCGGCCGTCCTCGTCATTCCCCGCTGCCGCATGGGACTGCCGGTGCCGGCCGGCGCCGTTGATGACCTCCTGGCGCAGGGCAAGGGAGACTTCCCGCGCCGGCGGCCTGGCGGCCGGGTCCCGGGACAGCATTGAGGACAGCAGCGCGACCCACATGGGGGCGAGCTCCTCCGGAATCTGGGGGTCGCGCAGCAGCCGCGCGACGGCGGACTGGATCGGCGCGCCGGGATAGGCCATCTTCCCGGTCAGCCCTTCGAGGAGCACCAGCCCGAGTGAGTAGACATCGCTGGCAGGTCCGGCGGGTTCGCCGGCGGCCTGCTCGGGGCTCAGGTACGCGGGGGTCCCGGAGGTGCCCCCGTCGTCGTCCGCGTTCTTGTGTCCCAGGATGGCAGCGACGCCGAAGTCGGTCAGTTTGGCGCGGGGACGCCGGTCCTCGTTGCTGTAGTTGACCAGCAGGATGTTCGCCGGCTTGATGTCCCGGTGCACGATCCCGTGGTGGTGAATGAAGGACAGTCCGTCCGCAAGGTCATAGCCGATGTGGGCCATATGCGCCGCCGAGAGCGGGCCCTGCAAGGACCGGCGGCGCAGGTCTTGCCCGCGCACCAGTTCCATCACCAGGTAGGTCAGCCGGGAGTCCGGGTCACTGAGGTCGGCGCCGGCGTCGAACAGCGCGACCAGGGCGTGGTGGCTCATCCCGGCGAGGATCCGCACCTCCTGGCCCTGCCGGCGGGTGTGCTCAAGATCGTCCGCGTCGTTGCGGAAGAGTTTGACCGCCACCTCGCGCTGCAGCAGTTCGTCCCGCGCCCGGTAGACAGTCGATTGGCTTCCCCTGCCAATGAGGGCTTCAATCCGGTACCGCCCGCTCAGCAGCAGGCCGGATTCCACAGTTATTGTCAACGAGTTTTCTTGTTCCCTAAATACGGGTCCGCACATGGAATCGGACAAGTCAGTGCTGAAAGCCAGCCAGACCGGCGGGCACCCGCGAAAATAGCAAGGTTACTTATGATACCGCGCGGAACGTGGATCAAGGAAGCCCTCCCGGCGGCTGATTTTGGCTGCGGGCGGGCGGGCCGGCGGTTACTTTGCGGGGTTATGCGTGCCGATCGGCACCAGCGTCAGATCCGGGTGGTTCTTCTCGATCCGGCGCAACGCCCAGACATCGTTGAAGAGGGCGAGGTATTCCCCGTCGGAGCGCAGCAGCACCTCGGCGCCGGGCACGGTGGCCAGCGCCGGCATGGCGTCCGCCGTCGTGATCCGGGCCAGCGAGTAGGGCAGCCGCTCGAGCCGCATCGGGGCGCTGAAATCATGCGCCATCCGGTCCTCCACCACCTCGAACTGCATCGGACCGACGGCGGCCAGCACGGGCGCCTGGTCGCCGCGGATGTCCGAGCGGAGCACCTGGATCACGCCTTCGTGCTCGAGTTGTTCGATGCCGCGGCGGAACTGTTTGAAGCGGCTGGGGTCCTTGGAGCGGGCCACCTGGAAGTGCTCGGGCGCGAACAGCGGAATGGCGGGGAATTCGACCGGTTGCTCCAGGAACAAACTGTCGCCGACGCGCAGCGAGGAGGCGTTCACGAGGCCTACGACATCGCCGGGGAAGGCTTCATCGATCACCTCCCGTTCGCGGCCGAACACCTGCTGGGCGTACTTGGTGGCGAAGGACTTGCCGGTGCGGCCCTGGGTGACCACCATGCCGCGCTCGAACATGCCGGAGCAGACGCGGATGAACGCGACGTGGTCCCGGTGTGCTTTGTTCATGCCTGCCTGGACCTTGAAGACAAAGCCGGCGAACGGAGCGTCCACGGGCCGTGCGGCGCCGTCGACGTCCGGCCGAGGGGCGGCGGGGGGCGCGAAATCCACCAGGGCGTCAAGGATTTCCTTCACGCCGAAGTTCAGCGCCGCGGAGCTGAACAGGATCGGCGTCGCCTTGCCGGCGTGGAAGGCCTCGACGTCGAACGCCAGGTTGGATTCGATCACCAGCCCGGCCTCGTCCACCGCATTCTCCCAGTCCGCGCCTTGGCTGGCGGCGGCCTGCTCCGGGGTCGAGTACTCGGTCAGGGCGATGCTGGCGCCGGCGTTGTTGCGCTTGAACTGGGCGAAGCGGTCATTGCGCAGGTCCCAGACGCCGCGGAAGTCGCCGGAGATGCCCACCGCCCAGGTCAGCGGCATGGGCTGCAGGCCGGTGCGCTCGGTGATCTCATCCATCAGGGCCAGCGCGTCCAGTCCGGGCCGGTCCCACTTGTTGATCACGGTGATGATGGGCAGGTTGCGCTGCTTGCAGACCTCGAAGAGTTTCATGGTCTGGGTTTCCAGGCCCTTGGCCGCGTCCACCAGCATCACGGCGCAGTCGACGGCGGCCAGAACCCGGTAGGTGTCCTCGGAGAAGTCCGCGTGCCCAGGGGTGTCCAGCAGGTTGATCACGGTGTCCCGGTAGGCGAACTGCAGGGCCGCGGAACTGATGGAGATGCCGCGGTCTTTCTCCATCTGCATCCAGTCCGAGACCGTTTCCTTGCGGTTGGCCTTGCCGCTGGAGGCGCCGGCCGTGCCGATCACCTTCGCGTGCAGGGCGAGCGCTTCGGTCAGCGTGGACTTGCCGGCGTCGGGGTGGGAGATCACTGCGAAGGTCCGGCGCCGGGCTGCCTGCTTGTGAATCTCCTGGACTCGGGCGGGGCTGTGGACTTCTTGAGACACGGTGCTACTTTCGCTGCGGCTGTGGACGGGTCACGGCGCGGAGAGGCCGCGGTACACCCAAGACTCCAAGTTTATCGCAGGCAGCGGCACCGCGGGCTTGGGCACGGAAAGTGCCCGTTCGGACACCGCCCGGACACCCGCCGGTCCGGGTCGGCCGGCACGGCGGAAACGGGGCACTTTGAGGCTTGACCGTGCGGAAAGCGCGGTCCGGTGCCCCTATGATGGTGGATACGGGAAACCGGGCATTTTTGTTCTTGCCGGCAGACGATGGAAACACGACGAAAAGCCGGCGCACTTGCGGGCAGAGGCCTGCACCTTTGAAGGGGAAAACCTATGGCGCGGAGTCCCGAAGATGCACTTAAGGCGACCCTGGCCAGGGTCGCACCGGGCACGGCCCTGCGGGACGGGCTGGAGCGCATCCTCCGCGGACGCACCGGCGCGCTGATCGTGCTGGGCACCGACCGGACCATCGAATCCATCTGTTCGGGCGGCTTCGAGATCGGGATCGATTTTTCCCCCACCCGGCTGCGTGAACTGGCCAAGATGGACGGGGCCATTGTCTGCGACAGGGACGCGAGCAACATCCTGCGCGCGGGGGTCCAACTGGTGCCGGACTCAAGCATTCAAACCCAGGAAACGGGAACCCGGCACCGGACCGCCGAGCGCGTCGCGATCCAGACCGGCGTTCCGGTGATCTCGGTGAGCCAGTCGATGCAGATCATCGCCCTATATGTAAACGGCCTCCGCCATGTCCTGGAGGGATCCGAGAAGGTCCTGGCCCGCGCCAACCAGGCCCTCGCCACGCTGGAGCGCTACCGCTCGCGCCTGGACCAGGTGACCAGCTCTCTCTCCGCCCTGGAGATTGAGGCGATGGTGACCGTTCGCGACGTGGCCGTGACCCTGCAGCGCCAGGAAATGGTGCGGCGCATCTCCGAGGAAATCTCCCAGTACGTGCTGGAACTCGGCGAGGACGGCCGCCTGCTCTCGCTCCAGCTGGACGAACTGACGGTCGGCCGCGGACCCGGCAGTGACGTGATCATCCGGGACTACTCGGGCCCGCACGCCTCCGGCGCCGACATCGACACCGCCGTCAGGGCCCTGGTGAACCTGGGCCCGACGGAGCTTATCGATCTGGGGAAGATCGCCGGGATTGTGGGGTTCGCCGGCGGTGAGGCGAACCTCGACGCCGTCGTGCAGCCCCGCGGGTACCGCCTGCTCTCCGGACTCAAGGCGGTCCCGAAAGCGGTAGCCGACCGCCTGGTGGACCACTTCGGCGGGCTGCAGTTCCTGATGGCGGCCACCATCGATGACCTCATGACGGTGGACGGCATCGGCGACCAGCGCGCCCGGACGGTCCGCGAGGGCCTCAGCCGGATGGCCGAGGCCAGCCTCCTGGACCGCTTCCTCTAACCCTCCCGCGTCGAGTGCTCCGCAGCTGCCCCTATTTAGGGGCCAAAAGGGCACCTGCGGAGCACTCGATGGGCTTACCCGAGCTCGAAGACGGCCCGGGGACTGGTCTTGCTCCCCAGCCGGGCGGTGAAGACGTAGGTTCCCCCGGCCGGTTCGGCGTCGACGGCGGCGCACCCCTGTACCGTCCTGTTGCGTTGCCACGGGAAGTTCGCCGTCTCGCTGCCGCCCGGCCGGATGGTCTTGACCAGGTCGGTGCTCTCCGCCTGGCAGTCCCGGGACGAGAAAATCCGGTCCGAGCCGCTGGTAATCATGTATTCCATCTGGGAGGTGCCGATGTTGACCTCACAGGGGACCTTGTTGCCGTTGGTGACTTTGAGGCTCAGCAGCGGCTTCTCGCCCGCGGCGTAGGCGGCTTTGTCCGTGGTTGCAGACACCGTCACCAGCTTCTGGTCGCAGCCGGCCGCCGGGCTGGGGGTCGGGCTGGCCGGCGCCGTCGGGCCGGCGGCGGTGCTGCCCGGGCTTTCCGGCCGCGACTGGCTCCCGGCCTCCGGCGAGGCGCCGCTGAGGGCGTTGGTGATCGCCGCGAATCCGCCGACCGCAAGGGCGATCACCAGCAGCAGGATGGCCCCGACGAGAAGCCGGCGGCGCCGGTATACGGGGCTGAGCGGCTTCCGTGCCGGCCTGGCCCTGGCCTTGGCGGAGGCCTTCGGTCCCGAACCGCGTGTTCCTGAGCTGCCTTGCCTGACCATCCTCCTAGGTTAGAGAACGCCGCGGCCCGCGGCCGCCCACCACGCCGCCGGCCGGACTATGGTCCGCATCTCTATTAAGCTGGTCCGATCAAAGCCTTAGCCGATTCCCCCGCTGTCCCTGCCCCGCCGGCGCTTCCCGGCCGGCCCGCCGTGCCGCGCGCCGAACTGCACGCCGCCTTGGATTCCTGGTTCGAAGGCGCCGCCCGCGACCTGCCCTGGCGGGCCGCGGACTGTTCCGCCTGGGGTGTGCTGGTCAGTGAAATCATGCTGCAGCAGACCCCCGTGGTCCGGGTGCTGCCGGTCTGGGAGGAATGGCTGCGGCGCTGGCCCGCCCCGGCGGATCTCGCCCGGGAACCGGCCGGCGAGGCGGTCAGGTTCTGGGGCCGGCTGGGGTATCCGCGGCGGGCGCTCCGGTTGCATGCGGCCGCCGTCGCAATCGTCGACAGCCACGGCGGCGCGGTTCCCGGCGACTATTCCGACCTGCTGGAACTTCCGGGCGTCGGCAGCTACACGGCCGCCGCCGTCGCCGCCTTTGCGTTCGGCCGCCGGGAGACCGTGGTGGACACCAACATCCGCCGGGTCCACGCCCGGCTGGTCAGCGGGGCCGCGCTCCCGGCGCCTGCCCTGACGGCCGGTGAGATGCGGCTGGCCGCGCAGCTGCTGCCCGACGACGACGCCGCCTCGGTGCGCTGGAACGCGGCCGTGATGGAGCTCGGGGCGCTGGTCTGCACCGCGCGGACGCCCCGGTGCGGTGCCTGCCCGGTCCGCGAAGCCTGCGCCTGGCTCGCCGCCGGCGAACCGCCGCCCAGCTATAGGCCCAAGGGCCAGGCCTGGCACGGTACCGACCGGCAGGTCCGCGGCGCCGTGCTGGCCGTGCTGCGGATGGCCCAGACGCCGGTGTCCCGCGAGCTGCTGGAGCGTGCCCCGGCCGACCTCGGCTTCGCGGCCGAGGGGATCGGGGTCCCGCTGGCCGCGCTGCACCGGCTCAACACCGCCCCTGAGCAGCTCGAGCGAGCGATCAGCGGTCTGCTCGGCGACGGCCTGGCCGAGCTGCACCCCGCCGGGCTCAGCCTCCCCGGCCAAACCCCGCCGGCTTCGACCTAGGGTTCGCCGAAGCCGGCCCGGATCAGGCCGCCCAGATACTCCACCGCCTTGCCGGCGTCCGCGCCGCTGGCCTCGATGTGCAGCACCGCCCCCTTGGCGGCGCCCAGCATCATCAGTTCGGTCATGGACGCGCCGTCGACGCCGTTGACGGTCACTTCGGCATCCATGCCGGCCAGTCCGCCGGCTATTTTGGCCGCCGGCCGCGCGTGCATGCCGGCCTGGTTGACCAGCTCGAAGTCGCCCTGGGCATCCGGCGGCTGCCGGTGCTCGTGCCCGGCCGCCTGGGCGTGGGCCGGCGGCCGGTAAACCGCCTCGGCCGCTTCCTTCACCCGGACGGCGTCGGCGCCCGCCTGGGCGGAGACGGCGGCGGCGACGAGCCCTTCGATCAGCGGGGCGTCGGCCAGGTGGATGGCTTCCGGATCGGCGGCGAACTCAACCGCCGATTCCGCGGTCATGACCGCCGAGCCGAGGTCGGTGAGCACCACGACGCCGCCGTCCCCGTCCGCCCGTTCCAGCGCGGCCATCACCTTTTCCAGGCTGGTGCCGATCCGGCCGTCGTCGGTGCCGCCGGCCGCGATGATCACGACGTCGGGGGCCATCTGCGCGGCGAGTTCGACGGCGCCGTCGGCGATCTTTTCACTGTGCGAGACGACGACGAGCCCGACGCTCATCCGGCGGCCCCCGCGGCGGCGCGCAGAATCAGGGCACTGGAGACGGCACCGGGGTCGCGGTGGCCGATGCTGCGCTCCCCCAGGTAGCTGGCGCGGCCTTTCCGGGCCAGCATCGGATCGGTGGACACCGCCCCGGCCTCGGCCGCCTCGGCCGCCGCGGCCAGGACTTTGCGGACATCGCCGTCACCGGCCGCGGCCGCGGAGGCATCCACCGCGGGCGTCCAGGCGTCCACCATCGTCTTGTCCCCGGATTCGGCCTTGCCCCGGGCCACGATGCCGTCGCGGGCCGCCTGCAGGGCGGCGGCGAGCGTGGCGGCGTCAATGTCGGCGGCATCCCCAAGCGCCGTGGCGGCGCGCAGGAAAGCCGTTCCGTACAGCGGCCCGGCGGCGCCGCCGACCTTGGACATCAGGGTCATGGCGGTCAGCTTCAGCGCCGCCCCGGCAGTTTCCGGCGGCGATTCAGCGAGTTTGTCCATCACGGCTTTGAACCCGCGGTCCATGTTCTCGCCATGGTCGGAGTCCCCGATCGGCCGGTCGAGCTCGATGAGCTCAACCCTGTGCTCCGCCATGGCCTCCGCGGAAAGCGTCAGCCACCGCACCGCCCAGTCAACATCCAGCCCCATGCTCACACGCCCCAACGGAGGGCGGCGGTGTGCACGGGCGCGTCCCAGAGCCCTGTCATTTCCTCGTCGAGGCGCAGCACGGTGATGGAGCAGCCCTGCATCTCGAGCGAGGTGATGTAGTTTCCGACCAGCGAACGCGCCACGCTGATCCCCTGGTCCGTAAGCCGCTGCACGGCCCGGCGGTAGACAATGTACAGCTCGCTCTGCGGCGTGCCGCCCATCCCGTTGACGAACAACAGGACCTTGTCCCCCGAGGCGAGGCCGAGGTCGCTGACCACCGGGTCCAGCAGCCGGTCCGTGATGCCGTCGGCGGGCTCCATCGGGATTTTGTGCCGCCCGGGCTCGCCGTGAATGCCGATGCCGATCTCGATCTCGTTGTCCTCGAGCTCAAAGCTGGGCACGCCGGCGTGCGGGACCGTGCACGCGCTCAGGGCCACGCCCATGCTGCGCACGTTCTGGTTGACCCGGTCCCCGACGGCGGCGACGGCGTCGAGGCTGTCGCCGCGCTCGGCCGCCGCACCGGCGATTTTCTCGACCAGGACGGTGCCGCCCACGCCGCGGCGCCCCGCCGTGTAGAGCGAGTCCTGCACGGCGACGTCGTCGTTGACCAGCACGGTGCGGACCTCCACCCCCTCGGCCTGCGCCAGTTCCGCGGCGGTTTCGAAGTTCAGCACGTCGCCCGTGTAATTCTTCACGATGTGCACGACGCCGGCGCCGGAGTTCACGGCGAGCGTGGCGGGCAGGATCTGGTCCGGGGTCGGCGAGGTGAACACGGCCCCGGGTACCGCGGCATCGAGCATGCCCATCCCGACGTAGCCGCCGTGCAGGGGTTCATGGCCGCTGCCGCCGCCGGAGACGAGGCCGACCTTCCCGGCCACCGGGGCGTCTTTGCGGACGATGTACTTTGGATCCGGGTAGACGGTCACCAGGTCGGCGTGCGCAAGCCCGAACCCTTCCACTGACTCGTCGACCACGGCCTTGGGATCGTTGATGAGTTTCTTCATGGCTGTGCTCCCTGGATGGTTGTCCTGGCTGCTTGCTTAGACCCTACTACCGGGGCCCGGCCAGCGGTAGGCTCCCCGGACCGGCAGGCCCCCGGCTCTTGGGCCCGGCTCAGGGGCCCGCAGCCGCCTCGGGCGAAAAGACCGGCCACGCGTCAGCCGCCAGCGGAACCCGGGGCAGGGTCCGCCGCGCGGCCCCCGTCGAACCTCCGGAGCCGCCGTCCGTGCCCGGAAAGTCCGGCTGGACGGGGACGGCGTCGACCGTCATTTGGAATGCGGAGAAATCTGGAAAAATCACGCGGTTCTGCAATTTTCTGCCTCCGGAAGCTGGCGGTCCGCCCCATGGGACCGGGATCAGTTTATCCACCAAGTTGATTTGGCGGAAGAGCTTCCCGCGCCCGCCTGTCCGGGCCTAGAGCGTGCGGATCATCCGGGTGTTGCCGAGGGTATTGGGCTTGACCCGGGCGAGGTCCAGGAACTCGGCGACGCCCTCGTCGTGCGAGCGCAGCAGCTCCGAGTAGACCACGGGGTCCACCGCCGTCTGGTCCGCCATTACGTCGAAGCCGTGCTTCTTGAAGAAATCCACCTCAAAGGTCAGGCAGAACACGCGCGAAATACCCAGCGCCTTCGCGTCCTCCAGCAACCGCTCCACCAGCTGGTGGCCGACGCCCCTGCCGCGCCACGCCGCCGAGGTGGCCAGGGTGCGCACCTCGGCCAGGTCCTCCCACATCACGTGCAGGGCCCCGCAGCCGATCACCTCGCCGTCGGCCGCTTCGGCGATCCGGAACTCTTGAAGGCTCTCGTAGTACGCGACCGTTTCCTTGGCCATCAGGATCCGCTGGTCAGCCAGGGGTGCCACGAGGGTCTTAATGGCGGCGACGTCACCGGTGCGGGCAGGGCGGATGCGGATCGACTCAGTCACAGCCCCATCCTACGGTGCGGTCACCTTCCGCCCCCGCCCCGGCCGCCCCGGATCAGAGGCCGAGCTCGTCGGGCACGGGGAGCTCCTTGTCCAGCAGGTTTTTGGCCAGGAAATGCTCGACGACGCCGTACCAGACCTTGGCGTGCTGCGGCTGCAGAATCCAGTGGTTCTCGTCCGGGAAGTACAGGAAGCGGTGCTCGGTTTCGCCGTTCTCGTCGGCCGCCAACTGCGACTTGGAGAGCAATTCGTACCAGAGCCGCAGCCCCTCGCCGATCGGAACACGGTAGTCCTTGTCGCCATGGATCACCAGCATGGGGGTGCGGATCTTGTCCACATGCAGGTGCGGGGAGTTCTCCGCGGCCATCTCGGCAGTCATTTCCTTGAGCCAGTACTGTGCGGAGTCCGTGGTGGGGCCGAACTGGTCCAGGGCCCACAGGCTGGCATGCGTGACGATCGCCTTGAACCGGTCCGTGTGGCCCGCCACCCAGTTGGCCATGTAGCCGCCAAAGGAACCGCCCATCGCGGCGGTCCGCGTCTCATCGATATCGGGCCGCCGGACGACGGCGTCGGTGATCGCCATCAGGTCCTGGAACGGCGCCTTGCCCCATTCGCCCCAGCCGCGCTGGATGTGCTCCTGGCCGTAGCCGGTCGAGAGTGCCGGGTCCGGCAGCAGCACCGCATAGCCGCGGGCCACCAGCAGCCACGGGTTCCAGCGCCACGTCCAGGCGTTCCAAGAGCCGAGCGGCCCGCCGTGGATCCAGAGCAGCAGCGGCGCAGGGTTCCCGGCGGAGGCACCCTCCGGCAGGGCCAGGTAGGCGGGCACCCGATCGCCGCCCGCCGAGACAGTCTCCACCCGTTCAAGCGTGCCCCGGTGGGCGGGGCGCTCGGCCGGCGCCGGCAGCCGGCTAACGTCGCCGCCTGCCAGGTCGATCCGCACGGCTTCGGCCGGGAATTCATAGGAGCTTCGCAGCGCGTAGGCGCTGCGGCCGTCCGGGGAGACGACGACGTCGGTGTAAGCCGCCGCGTCCGCCGTCAGCCTCACCGGCGCAGCGTCCGCACCGGTGGCGCCTCCAACGCCGATCCGGAAGACCGGGGAGGCCCCGTCCTCGTCCGCCGTCACGAGCAACGCGGAGCCGTCCGGCAGCCACGCCGCCGGGTGCGGCCAGCGGTCCCAGTCCTGCGCCAGCGGGGTCAGCTCCGCCCCGTCTTCGACCGAAACATCCAGCAGGTGCAGCTTGACCCTGGGTGCCTGCTCCGGGGTGGTGTCCGTTTCGCTCAGCACCGCGAGGGTGCGGCCGTCGGGACTGACCGGGCCGGGGAAATAGCTTATGCCCTCGGTGTCCAGCAGGGTCCGACGGGTGCCGGTGGCGACGTCGACCGCCACCAGCACGGTGCGGGAATCGGCGTTGGCGAGCGGCCTGGTGAAGCTGCTGTAGAGCGTTGTCCCGTCCGGGCTGACAACGGTAGCGGACTCGCGGAGCCCGTTCCCGGCGTCGGGAGTCAGGTTGCGCAGTTTGACCGGCGGGGCGGCGTCGACGGTGGCAGGTTTGCCGGGTTCCGGGTCGGCGCCGGGTTCGACGGCGAACAGCCGGGGCTGCGCGGGCCCCAGATCGGCGTCCCAGTACCGCACCGGGTAGCCGCTGTGCAGGATCGCTGCCACCTTGTTGTCCTTGCGGGCTTTGCGCCGCTCCTCGTCATTGTCCTCATCGGTCGATCCGGCGAGCACCGACGCCGTCAGGAAGAGGGCGTCGGCCTCTTTCGCGGCCAGGAGGCTTCCGACACCGCCGGCACGGGAAAGCGCCACACGGGCCTCACCGCCACCCGACGGGAGGACCCAAAGCGCGTTGACCGGATCGGCGTCGGGGCTCTCGGGGTCCGGGCGCGCCGAGGTGAAGTACAGGCTGCCGTCCGCGGCGAATACCGCGCCGGCCTCGCCTTTCGCACTGCGCGTGATCCGGCGGGCCTGTTTCCTGCCCTGGGGGTCCAACTCCCACAGCGCGGTGCGGTATTCGGTGCCCTTGCCGTCCAGGGTGGCCACGGTGGTGACCAGCCGCGTGCCGTCGGGGCTCAGCGCCAGGCCGCCCACCCTCGGGATGGCCAGGTAATGGTCCAGATCGTGGAAGGGGGTCTCGGGGTGCTCGCCCGGGGTCTGCGTATCGGTAGAAGCCATGCCCCTGATTCAACACCGCTTGTGCCCCCGATCACACCCCGTTCACTCAGAGTGAAACACTGCTTTCAGACTGAATGGTGCCGCCGAAGCGCAGCTAACTTTCAGGGACGGTTGGCATGATGGGTCCATGAACCCTGAAAAGTCCCTGCCCCGACGCTCCCTTCTGCTCGGCGCCGGCGCCATCGGCGGCGGCGCGCTGGCTCTCACCGCGTGCTCCGGCCCCCCGGCCGACGGCCAGGCCTCGACGGCGGCCGGCCCCTCCGTCCCCGCCGGCACACCGGTCAGGATCGGCAGGCTCAGCGAGGTAAAGGTGCGCGGCACGGCCACCGGTCAGGTCAACGGCAAGACCGTGGTCATCTTCCGTCCCACTGAGAAGACCGTCCTGGCCTACGACGCGACCTGCACCCACGCCGGTTGCCCGGTGGCCCCGGCCGGCGAGGATTTCGAGTGCCCGTGCCACGGCTCCTCGTTCAAGGGGTCGGACGGCAGCGTGGTCACCGGCCCCGCCCAGGCCCCGCTGGGGAAGTTGAAGGCCGCCATCGACGGCGAATGGATCACGGTCACCGCCTGACCTCGCCAGCCGGCGTCGTCGTGGGCCCGGCGCCCGCAGCCGGCGTCGGCGTCGTCGTGGGCCCGGCGCCCGCAGCCGGCGTCGCCGTCCGGCGCACCACTCCGGGACAGCACAAAGGCCCCGGCCGCCTCCCTGAGGGAAGCGGCCGGGGCCTCTTTGTGCTGCGTGGGCGGCTGCCTAGACGCTCGGAGCGATTTCCGGGATGCGGGGCTTGGCGTTGCCGGCGAAGGTGAACTTCGCGTCGTCGCCTTCGCCTTCCACGTCCACCACCACGATGTCGCCGGAGTGCAGTTCGCCGAAGAGGATCTTCTCGGAGAGCTGGTCCTCGATCTCGCGCTGGATGGTGCGGCGCAGCGGCCGGGCACCCATCGCGGGGTCGTAGCCGCGGGTGGCCAACAGCACCTTGGCCGCGGGCGTGAGCTCGATGCCCATGTCCTTGTCCTTGAGGCGCTTCTCCAGGCGGGCGACGAACAGGTCGACGATCTCGATGATCTCGTCCTGGGTCAGCTGCGGGAACACGACGACGTCGTCGACACGGTTCAGGAACTCGGGGCGGAAGTGCTGCTTGAGTTCCTCCGTCACCCGGGCCCGCATCCGGTTGTAGCCGGTCTGGGTATCCGTGCCCGACTGGAAGCCGGTGGCCACACTCTTGGAGATGTCCCGGGTGCCAAGGTTGGTGGTCATGATGATCACGGTGTTCTTGAAGTCCACCACGCGGCCCTGGGAGTCGGTCAGCCGGCCGTCTTCCAGGATCTGCAGCAGCGAGTTGAAGAGGTCGGCGTGCGCCTTCTCCACCTCGTCGAAAAGCACCACGGAGAACGGACGACGGCGGACCTTCTCGGTCAGCTGGCCGCCCTCCTCGTAGCCCACGTACCCGGGAGGGGCGCCGAAGAGCCGCGAGACGGTGTGCTTCTCCGAGTACTCGGACATGTCCAGGGTGATCAGCGCGTCTTCCTCGCCGAAGAGGAACTCCGCGAGGGCCTTGGCCAGCTCGGTCTTGCCGACGCCGGTGGGCCCGGCGAAGATGAACGAGCCGCCCGGACGCTTCGGGTCCTTGAGGCCGGCACGGGTGCGGCGGATCGCCTGGGACAGGGACTTGATGGCCTCGTTCTGGCCGACGACGCGCTTGTGCAGTTCGTCTTCCATCTTCAGAAGGCGCGAGGATTCTTCCTCGGTCAGCTTGAAGACCGGGATGCCGGTGGAGTTCGCCAGCACCTCGGCGATGAGATCCTCATCCACCTCGGAGATGTCGTCCATGCCGCCGGTCTTCCACTGGCGTTCCTTCTCGGCGCGCTCGGCAATCAGCTTCTGCTCCTTGTCGCGCAGCGAGGCGGCACCCTCGAAGTCCTGCGCGTCAATCGCGGATTCCTTCTCCAGCTTCATGGCCGCGATCTTCTCGTCCATCACCTTGAGCTCCGGCGGGGCGGTCATCCGGCGGATGCGCAGCCGGGCGCCGGCCTCGTCGATCAGGTCGATCGCCTTGTCCGGCAGGAACCGGTCCGAGATGTAGCGCTCGGAGAGGCTGGCCGCCGAGGCGAGGGCGCCGTCGGTGATGGTGACGCGGTGGTGCGCCTCGTAGCGGTCCCGCAGGCCCTTGAGGATTTCGATCGCATCCGCGACGGAGGGCTCCTTGACCTGGATCGGCTGGAAGCGGCGCTCCAGGGCGGCATCCTTCTCGATGTGCTTGCGGTACTCATCCAGCGTGGTGGCGCCGATGGTCTGCAGCTCACCGCGGGCCAGCATGGGCTTCAGGATCGAGGCCGCGTCGATGGCACCCTCGGCGGCACCGGCACCCACCAGGGTGTGGATCTCGTCGATGAAGAGGATGATGTCGCCGCGGGTGCGGATCTCCTTGAGGACCTTCTTCAGGCGCTCCTCGAAGTCACCGCGATAGCGGGAGCCAGCCACCAGGGACCCGAGGTCCAGGGTGTAGAGCTGCTTGTCCTTGATGGTTTCCGGCACGTCGCCGCGGACAATCGCCTGGGCGAGGCCCTCCACGACGGCGGTCTTGCCGACGCCGGGTTCGCCGATCAGCACCGGGTTGTTCTTGGTGCGGCGGGAAAGGACCTGCATGACGCGTTCCATTTCCTGCTCGCGGCCGATCACCGGGTCCAGCTTGTTCTCGCGCGCGGCCTGGGTCAGGTTCCGGCCGAACTGGTCGAGGACGACGGAACCCGCGGGGGTGCCTTCGGCCTGGCCGGGGCCAACGCCTGCACCGCTGGTTTCCTTGCCCTGGTAGCCGGAGAGCAGCTGGATGACCTGCTGGCGGACGCGGTTGAGGTCCGCCCCGAGCTTGACCAGCACCTGGGCCGCCACACCCTCACCCTCGCGGATCAGGCCGAGCAGGATGTGCTCGGTGCCGATGTAGTTATGGCCCAGCTGCAGCGCCTCGCGGAGAGAGAGCTCCAGTACCTTCTTGGCACGCGGGGTGAAGGGGATGTGGCCGGACGGGGCCTGCTGGCCCTGGCCGATGATCTCCTGTACCTGCTCGCGGACACCGTCGAGCGAGATGCTCAAGGACTCGAGGGCCTTAGCGGCAACACCTTCACCCTCGTGGATCAGACCCAAGAGGATGTGTTCGGTACCAATGTAATTGTGGTTCAGCATGCGTGCCTCTTCTTGGGCAAGCACAACTACGCGACGGGCACGGTCCGTAAATCGCTCAAACATTTCGCCACACTCCTAGCTACGACGTACTTTGATGCTACGTGGCGGAGTTCGAGTTTTGTGGCTTGTTCGCCACGGGGGAAACCGGGGCCCGGCGGGTTCCGCGGCCCGGCCGGCGTCGGGCGCCGGACGGCAGGGCTTCTGAGGGTGCCGGCCCGCGCGGGCCGGACACAGATTCGGGCCGCCGCTGCGCTCCCGCCCACTTCTTACGGCCCGGGCCCGGCGACACGCGGCGTGTCCCCGAATATGCAACGGCTCTTGGCGCCAGAACCGGGCTGGAACGCCGGCTCCGCCCGCCCCGCCGGCCGCTAGAACCGGGTTGGAGCGCCAGCCGCCTTGCACCTGGCACTGGCACCTGCCGCAGGACACGACAAAGCCCCCGCCGAAAAGACGGGGGCCAGGCCGCAGGCTTTGCGTCAGCGAACTTTGCGGGCAACGCCCGCCCGAGCCGGAGCCTAGGAATTGGCCTTTTGGTAGGCTTCCTGAATTTCTGCCTGGATGCGGCCCCGGCTGTTTACCGGATAGCCGTTGTCCCGCGCCCACTGGCGGATCTGCGCGGAGTCCTGATTGCGGCCGCCGGAAGCTTTAGTCCGGGTTGCCCGGCCGCTTGATGTTTTACGGGCATGGGCAACATACCGCTCTACCGACGAGCGGAGTTCCGACGCATTGCTCGAGGACAGATCAATTTCGTAACTGACGCCGTCCAGGCCAAACCGGACAGTTTCGTCCGCGGATCCCCCATCCAGATCATCAACAAGGATGATTTTAACTTTCTGTGCCATAAAAACTCTCTTTTCAAAAGGGTGAGTATTTAGAAAAGCCGGATGTATCTGTAAAAAGTATCCACCGTTTTATGGCCGGGAGTCAAAGCGAAAATGTTCGCCAAAAAATCCAGGGAAGGGAATGACGGGTTCTTTTAGTCCCGTTCGGGCGAATGCCCGTTTCCGGGCCCCGGATTCTGTTCTGGGCGGCGGGCAATGGCTTCCGCCTGCGCACGTGCCTCGGCCTGCCGCTCGGATTTGTCGGCATTGAAAATGGCCTTCATGGCGAACCAGAAGATCAGTCCGACGACCACGGACGGGAGCAGGACGGCAATGTATTCCATGATCAGTGGCCCTCGGGCTTGAGCAGCGGGAAAAGAATGGTCTCGCGGATTCCGGCTCCGGTGAAAAGCATGACCAGCCGGTCGATGCCCAGGCCGATGCCGCCCATCGGCGGGGCACCGTATTCAAGGGCGCGGAGGAAGTCCTCGTCCAGCTGCATGGCCTCGACGTCGCCGGCGGCCGAACGGCGCGACTGCTCGGTGAGCCGTTCGCGCTGGATTACCGGATCGATCAGCTCGGAGAAGGCGGTGCCGCGCTCCATCCCGCCGATAATCAGGTCCCACGCTTCGATCAGCCGGTTATCCTCGCGGTGGTGCCGGGCCAGCGGCTGCGCGGACGGCGGGTAGTCGTAGACAAAAGTGGGGTTCAGCAGCGTCGGTTCAACCAGTTCACCGAAGAGCTCGACGACGAGCTTCTCGGCGTCCCAGCCGGCGTCGACCTTGACCTCATGCTTTTCGGCGAGCGCCAGCAGTTCGGCGGCCGGCGTTTCCGGGGTGATCTCCTGGCCCACGAAGTCGGACAGGCCCGGGTAGACGGCCATCCAGGCCCAGTCGCCATCGAGGTTGATTTCGCCGGCCTCGGTCTGCAGCACCCGGCCCACGCCGGCGGCGTCCGCGGCATCGAGGATGATCTCCTTGATCCGGTCCGCCATGACGAACTGGTCCGCCCAGGCCTCGTAGCTTTCCAGCGTGGTGAATTCGGGGCTGTGGGTGGAATCGACACCCTCGTTGCGGAAGACCCGGCCCATGTCGTAGACCCGGTCGATCCCGCCGACCACAGTGCGCTTGAGGTACAGCTCGGTGGCGATGCGCAACGTCATCTTCTGGTCGAACGCGTTCATGTGGGTCTCGAACGGGCGGGCCGTGGCGCCGCCGTGCACCAGCTGCAGCATCGGCGTTTCCACCTCGACGTAGCCCTGCCGGTGCAGCGTCTCGCGGATCGAACGCGTGATAGCGGCCCGGGTGTAGACCATTTCGCGGGCCTCGTCACGCACAATCAGGTCCACGTAGCGCTGGCGGACCCGGGTTTCCTCGTTGAGCTCTGCGTGCAGGACTGGCAGCGGGCGCAGCGCCTTGGACGCCATGGACCAGGACTCGGCCATCACGGAGAGCTCACCGCGGCGCGAGGATATTACCTCGCCCTTGATGAAGACGTGGTCGCCGAGGTCAACCAGGGACTTCCAGTCGGCGAGCGCGTCCTCGCCGATGTTGGCCAGGCTGAGCATGACCTGGAGTCGGACGGCCTTGCCGTCGAGCCCGCCCTCCTGCAGGGTGGCGAAGCACAGCTTGCCGGTGTTGCGGATGAACACGATCCGGCCGGTCACTCCGACGACGTCGCCGGTGGTTTCGTCGGCCACGAGGTGGGCGTACTTTTCGCGGATTTCGGTCAGCGAGTGGGTGCGCTCAACCCCCACCGGGTACGCCTCGACGCCGCGTTCGATCAGCTTGGCGCGCTTCTCCATCCGGACCAGCGTCTGCTCGCTGGCGTCGGAGTGCTCGGCGGCGGTGTTCGGGGCGGGGGCGTTTTGGGAAGTCACAATCCCTAAGTTTACCGGGCATTCGCGCGGGGCCGGTGCGGCGGGGCGCGAGGAGGATCGAACGCGGGAGGTCAGTGGCCCGGCCCGACGACGTCGGCGGTCGTCCCGGGCGCCGCCCCGCCCGGCGTGCCGGTGCGGCAGCCGCGGCCGCCGCGGCCCTGCCGGCGCCGTCTGGCACTAGAATCGGGGGCGACCTATGTCGAAAGGACCCCCTTGGCCAAGCTCTATTTCCGTTACGGCGCGATGAACTCCGGCAAGTCGACGGGCCTGCTGCAGGCCGCGTTCAACTATGAGGAGCGCGGCCAGAGGGTGCTGCTCGCCAAGCCGGACATCGACACCAAGGGTGACACCGACGTCGTCTCCCGGCTGGGGATGACCCGTTCGGTGGATTTCCTGATTCCCGCCGGGGCGTCCGCGCGGGACCTGTACTCGGCGCACGCCCACGGGGATGACCCCGACGCGTTGCTGCAGCACGTGGACACGCCTCCCGTGGCCTGCCTGCTGGTGGATGAGGCGCAGTTCCTCGAGCCGGGGCAGGTGGATGACCTTTTCCGGATTGCCGTGCTGGACAACGTCCCGGTGCTCGCCTACGGCATCCGCACCGACTTCCGGACCCGCGCTTTCCCCGGGTCGCTGCGGCTGCTGGAGATCGCGCACACCCTGGAGGAGCTCAAGACGATCTGCCGGTGCGGCCGCAAGGCCATCTTCAACACCCGCCGGATCGGCGATGAGGTGGTGTTCGACGGCGACCAGGTGGCCATTGACGGGCAGGACGCCTGGTACGAGTCACTGTGCGGCAGCTGCTACCTCGAGATCTCCGGCGGCCGGCTCGGCAGCTAGCTGTCGGCGGCCGCGGGGCCTACTACGCCGTAGCTGAAGCCTCGGCTAGGCTCGGACCATGACCCGCGAGAACATTAGGACCCCCGACGGCGGAACGATCGAGCTTTTCAGCACGGGTGCCGAGCTCGCCTCGGCGGGTTCCGGCGTCGTCGTCGTGCCGGCCTCAATGGTGACCGCCGCCGACTACACCCGGTTCGCGCAGAAGCTCAGCGCCGCCCTGGGCCGCCCGGTGCACACGTTCAACCGCCGCGGCCGGGGCTCGTCCTCGCCACAGCCGGAGGACTACACGCTGGACGTGGATATCCGTGACCTGGACGCGGTGATGAAGCACACCGCCAGCACCGACGTTTTCGGGCACAGCTTCGGCGGCGCGGTGGCCCTGCACGCCGCACGCACCCTGCCGGTGGAACGGCTGGCCGTGTACGACCCTGCCGTTTCGGTGAACCACAGCGTCACGGCGGACTGGACTCCCGAATACGAGCGCCTGACGGCGGCGGGCGACGACGACCGCGCCCTCGCTGTGCTGGTCCGCGGCCTCGAGACCGGAAGTGCCGTGTCCCGGATGCCGCTGTCCATGCTGACGCTGGCGAACAAGCTCACCGCCGGCACGCCGGTGGGCAAGCAGCTCCGCGAGCTCATGCAGACCGGCGTCCGCGAGATCAAGGCGATCATCGCCGCGGACATGCCGGCCGAACCGTTCCTGGAGCTGCCGCTCGAGACACTGATCATCGTGGGCGAGAAAAGCCCGGCGTACTTCGGCGTGGCCTGCGCGCAGATCCACGACGTGCTCTCCGGCTCCAGCTACACGATCCTGCCGGGCATGGGCCACGACGGCGTCAACAAGGCCCCGGAGAAGCTCATCGCCGAACTCAGCGAGTTCTTCGCCGGCTAAGCGCCCCCTCCTACGGCGCGAACGTACACTTCCGGCCCCGCCCCCCAGGCGCGAACGTACACTTCCGGCCCCGCCCCCCAGGCGCGAACGTACACTTCCGGCCCGCAGATCTGGGGCCTCAAGTGTACGTTCGCGCAGAACCGGGCTAGTGGCCGGCCGGGGCTGCTGCGCCTTCGGTCTTGCGCATTAGGGCGGACAGCACGACGGCGGCGAGCGCGATGGCGGCCGCGGTCAGGAATGCGGCGTGCATGCCGGCAACGACCCCGGAGGCGGCCGAGACGACCGCGAAGATCGAGACCAGCAAGGCGGTACCTGCCGCGCCCGCCACCTGCTGCAACGTGCTCATGATGGCCGAGCCGTGCGAGTACAGGTTCGGCGGCAACGGGTTCAGCCCCGTGGTGAAGGCCGGAGTGAACAGCAGCGCCAGACCGAGGCTCAGCGCCACGTGCAGGGCTATGATCCAGCCAACCGCTGACTGGCTGTCCAGCCGGGAGAACTGCCAGAGCGAGAGCACCATCATCACCGATCCGGTCACGGTCAGCGGCAGCGGGCCCACCTTGTCGAAAAGCCGGCCGATGAACGGGCCCAGCAGCCCCATCGCCAGGCCGCCCGGCAGTAGCACCAGTCCCGTCTCGAGCGACTGGAGGCCGCGGATTTCCTGCAGGTACAGGGGCAGCAGGATCACCGCGCCGAACAAGGCGATCATTGCGACTACCAGCAACAGCACCGACACGGTGAACATGCGGAACTCGAAGGCGCGCAGGTCCAGCAGCGGGGCTTCCGTTTTCTGCAGCTTTACCTGGCGCAGCACAAAGGCCAGCAAGGCCATGACGCCGAGGGCGAGCGCCGCCACTGCCGGGGTGTTGGCAGCGCCCGTGCCGCCGCCGATCTGGCTGAGGCCGTACACCACACCGCCGAAGGCCGGAACGGTGAGCACGACGGAAAGCGCGTCGAGCCGGGTCTTCCCGTTGTCGCCGATGTTCCTGAGGAACCTTGCCCCGATTGCGAAGGCGAGCAGGGCGATCGGGAGGACAAAAACAAACATGAAGCGCCAGGAGAAGTGTTGCAGGATCAGCCCCGATACGGTCGGGCCCATGGCCGGCGCCACCGAAATGGCAATGCTCACGTTTCCCATCACGGCCCCGCGGCGTGAGACCGGAACCAGTGTGAGGATGGTGGTCATCAGCAGCGGGAGCATGATGGCGGTACCGCCGGCCTGGACGATCCGGGCCAGCAGCAGGACCTCAAATCCCGGAGCGAGGGCGGCGAGCAGGGTGCCTGCGGAGAACAGCCCCATGGCGAGCATAAAGACCGCCCTGGTGGAGAGCCGCTGCAGGATGAAACCGGTGGTGGGAATGACCACGGCCATGGTCAGCATGAAGCCGGTGGAGAGCCACTGCACCGTGGGGGCATCGACCCGCAGGTCCACCATCAACCGCTGCAGCGCAACGTTCATGATCGTTTCGTTGAGGATCACCACAAAGGTGGCCACCAGCAGGGTCGCGATGATGGTCACGGAACCCCGGGAGAGCTTCTCCGGTCCTCGGGCCGCGGCGCCGGGGGGCTGCGGCGCTGCTGCATCGGCCGCGCCCGTGCGCATTGACTGTGGGACGCCTTCCCTGACGTTGGACGGGGCATCTGCTGGCATAGGAATCCCCTTGGGAGTCGGCACGGATTTTGGCGTACTGGGTCGCCGTTAAGATGTCCAACCCGGGACGCGCAGCAGTAATTCCCGCGGCCGCAAAAGCATCGGGCACGCCCCCGCGAAGGGGCGCGAGCGTACACTTGCGGCCCCGGCGAGGGGCCGCAAGTGTACGTTCGCACGGCAGGCGGCCCCGGCGAGGGGCCGCAAGTGTACGTTCGCGCAAAACGCAACAGGGGCGGGGTGTTAGGCGTCCAGCGGGACGTTGTCGATCAGCCGGACCGGACCGACCTTGGCCGCGATGAGCACCAGGCCCTCGCCGCGGAACGGGGTCTCCCGGCAGTTTTCCGCGAGCGGTTCGAGGGTGCGCGGATCCACGACGTCGAAGTAGTCCAGCGCCACAAGGGGCTGGGATTCCACCAGCGCCCGGGCGGAGTCCAGGTCCAGCGGTTCGTGCGCGGCGGCCCGCTCCTCGACCAGCCGCAGCGCCCGGGACAGCACCAGGGCGGCCTCGCGTTCCTCGGTCGAGAGGAACCGGTTGCGGCTGGAGAGTGCCAGCCCGTCCGGGGACCGCACGATCGGGACCGGGACAATCTCCACCGGGAAGTTCAGGTCCGCCACCATGCGCCGGACCAGGGTCAGCTGCTGGGCGTCCTTCTGGCCGAAGTAGGCCCGGTACGCGGCCTGGCCGGCCCCGGGCAGGCCGTAGTGCAGCAGCTTCGCCACCACCGTCAGGGCGCCGTCGAAGTGACCGGGCCGGGAGGCGCCCTCCCACTTGTCCGCGAGCGCGCCCGAAGTGATCCGCACCATGGGTTCACCGCCCGGGTACACCTCCTCCACCGACGGCGCAAAGGCGAGGTCGACGCCTTCGGCCTCCAGCAGGGCCAGGTCCGCGTCCAGGGTCCGCGGGTAGCGTTCCAGGTCCACGGCTTCGCCGAACTGCAGCGGGTTGACGAAGATGCTGGCCACCACGACGTCGTTATCCGCGACGGCGGTGCGCGCCAGCTGGGCATGTCCCTCATGCAGGGCGCCCATGGTGGGGACGAGCCCCTGCGAGGTCCCGCGCTTTTCGGTGAGCAGGCGGGCGCTCTCGGCGCGCAGCGCCGCAGCCGTGGTCACGAGCCGGATCGCCATCTCAGGGTCCTTCCTCAGGAATCGGGCCACCGGCGCCGGGGGCCTCGAGCGCCCGCCGGATGGCTTCGGTTTGTTCCGGCTTCAAGAGGCCGCGGCTGCCCGCGCGGCGGGCGGTTGCCCGGGCCATGGCCAGGTATGCCTCCAGAATATCGCCGCCGGAGCCGCCGTCGAGCTCCCGCAGGGCTGCCGAGTGCGCGGCCACCGTGCCCGCATCGCCCCGCGCCACCGGACCGGTGAGCGCCGACTCACCCGAGGCGAGGGCGTTTTCCAGGCTGGCGCGCAGCAACGGACCCAGCATCCGTTCCGGGGCGTCGACGCCCACGGCGCGCAGCAGCTCGGAGGCCTGCGCCACGAGCGTCACCAGGTGGTTCGAGCCGTGCGCGAGGGCGGCGTGGTACAGCGGACGGTCGGCCTCGGCGATGGCAACCGGCTCGGCACCCATCTCCACCACGAGTGCCTGCGCGATCGGCAGCATGGCAGGGTCGGCCGTGACACCGAAGCTGGAGTCCAGCAGCCGGGTGAGGTCCAGGCTCATCCCGGTGAAGGTCATGGCGGGGTGCAGCGCCAGCGGCACGGCCCCCGCGGCACGGACCGGCCGCAGGATCCCGACGCCGAACCGCCCGGAGGTGTGGGCCACGAGCTGGCCCGGCTGCCAGGCGCCGAGCTTCGCGAGGCCTTCCACCAGCGGGCCCAGGGAGTCGTCCGGGACGGCCAGCAGCACCAGTTCGGCCCGCTCCACGATGTCCTGGACCTCAAGGATCGGGACGCCGGGCAGCAGGGTTTCGGCGCGTTCCCGGCTCGCGTCCGAGACGGCGGAGACCCCGACGACGGCGTGTTCGGCCGCGCGCAGGGCCGCCCCCAGGACGGCTCCGACCTTGCCGGCGCCGATGATTCCGACGCCGAGGCGTCCTGGCTTAGCCATGTTGCGGCCCTTCCTGTGGTGCGTGGTTGAGAGGTTCGGCCGGGGCGAGCCAGTGTTCACTGGTTTGCCGTCGCCGGGCGCTCCGGGCCCGTGACGCCTGCGCATCCAGCAAGGCACGGCCCTCGTCCAGGCCGGCCTGGATCAGCCGCGGCGACACCGGACCCGCGGTGGTGTGCAGAACCAGGTCGGCGACCCGGAAGCGGCGGGCCAGCGGTCCCTGCTGCAGGGCGATCGACTGGGTGCGCTGGTGCGGGACCAGCACGAGGTGGCGCCACCAGCGGCCGGAGCGGATCAGCAGGGCGGTGTCCGTGGCCGCGAACCCGTTGCGCCGCCAGCCCAGCGGGGCCAGCAGCCGCGCCCGCCGCGGCGTGGTGACAAAACCGCCGTCGTCGGCTGCCGGAGCACCGGAAGCGCCGGAGCCTTGCCGGGCCGAAAGGCCGCCGAGGCCGGCGCTGAAGACCCGCACGGGCTCCGGGGTTCCCGGGTCCGGCAGCACCAGCGCCAGCATGGTGAACACGTCCGCCAGCGTTCCGACCGGCAGCAGGGTGGTCCGGGAGCTAGCATCGCCGTTGCCGCCCGGGGTCCCGTACCCGGCGGCATTGACCTGGATCCGGTACCAGCCGAGGAGCCGCCAGAGCGGCGGCTGGCTGACCCGCAGGGCCTGGATCCGTCCCGGCGGCAGCGTCTGGGCCTGCGTGTCCAGCAGCCCGTAACGCAGCCGGATGCCGTCCGGGGAAATGGCGGCGGTGAAGTTGTAGCCCTTGTTGAAGGAGCTCCAGTAGGCCGCGGCCAGTCCCAGTCCGGCCGGGATCAGGTAGAAGACGAAGCCCCGGCTTTCCGTAACGGCGGATAGCACCACCGACACGACGGCGCCAAGGACGATGACGACGCTCTGCTCGCTCAGCAGCAGGGAGCCCGCCAGACGCTGCGGCGGCACGGTCAGCGCCACACGTTCCGGCGCCTCCACGGCACCGGCCGGCTGACCCGGCCCGGCGGCCCGGCCCGGTCCCGGCGGGTGCGGGGCCGGGGCCGAGGGCGGGTGCGGGGTCGGGGCCGGGGTGCGGGGCCGGGGGCGGCGACGACGGCGTCCCGGCCGCGGCGCCGGAGGCGCTGGCGAGGATGGCCGCGCGGAGCTGCCGGGCCTCGTCCGCGCGCAGGTAGGCCAAATGGACAGCGGACTGGCCGGCGTCGGCGACTTCGAACCTGAGTTCCGCCAGACCGAAAATCCGCGCCAGCAGCGGCTGCACGACGTCGATTGCCTGGACCCGGTCCAGCCTGGCCTGCCGCTGCTGCTTGAACAGCACCCCGGTGTTGACGCGCACGTATCCGTCCGCGACCTGGTAGCGGGTGAAATACCAGCTCAGCACAAAGCCGGCCACGGTCAGCAGCAGCACCGCCCCGCCGCCGAGCAGCAGCCACGGCGCCCGGCCGGCGAACCGCTCGTCGAACACGGGCCCGCCCTGGAGCAGCCGTTCAAAGGCGTCGCGCCCGAAAAAGAAGAACATCGCGGCCAGCGCCACCCAGCCCCGGACGAACGGGGACGCGGGGTGAACGCGCTGCCAGCGGTCCGCTGCGGCTGTCACAGCCCGGCCAGCCGGGCCTCGCCGCGGGCGGAGAGCTGTTCACGCAGCCGCGCCCCCTCCGCCGCGGGCACTCCGGGGATTTCCGCGCTGGTTCCGGCCGAGGCGGTGTGAAGTTTGACGGTGCACAGGCCCAGGGCGCGTTCCACCGGGCCGGCCGCGATGTCCACGTACTGCATCCTGCCGTAGGGCACCACCAGCACGCGCTGGAAGAAGATGCCGCGCCGGATCAGCAGGTCGTCCTCGCGTTCGGCGTACCCGATCGAGCGCACCTGGCGCGGTATGAGGACAAGCCGCCAGAGAGCCAGCAGCAGGGCCGCTGCCGGCACCGCATAGGCTAGCCCGAGCGGCGGCCAGGCCCACACGCCGGTCAGGACCAGCACCAGGGGCACCGAGAGCACCGCGACGGCGGCCACGTTGCCCAGCGCCCAGCCCACCGCGCGCACCGTGACGTAGCGCGGCGAAACCCGCAGCCAGGCCACCCCGGGCGGGTCAATCGCCTCGGTACGCATATTCGCCTTCGGCCTCGGGCTTGCCGCGCTTGCCCTGCAGCCCGGGAGTCCCGTCGGCGTCGCCGTCCTCGGGCGGAATCCGGCAGAAACGCTCCACGACCAGGCCCACCACGACCATCACCACGCCGCCGCCGGCCATCGAGAGCGTCTCCCAGGTGATGGACTGGCCGCTGCGCACCGACCACAGCCGCAGCTGGTCCAGGAAGATCCCGGCGTGCCAGCCCAGCAGCACGGTCCCGGTGTAGGCGCAGGCCTGGGCGAGGACCAGGGTCCACGCGGCCAGGATCGGGTTGAGCATTTTCTTCTTCTTGCCGTTGCGCCAGCGCAGCACCCGGAGGCCGAGGACCAGGGTGACGGCCACGATCACGCCCATCGTAACCAGGCCGGTCAGCGGCAGTGCCGGGGTGTTCAGGCCGTAACGGGCCGCGATCAGGGTCGCGGCCCAGCCAAGGACGGCGAGGCCGACGCCGATAACGAGCAGCAGGAGCGGGCTGATCAGCTTCACGGCGCCTCCACCGCACCGGCGGCACCTTTGAGCTCCTCGAAGCCGTCGAAGGGGGCAAGGTCCGGGAAGTCGGCGGCCTTCGCGGCGAGCTCGGCCACCCGCTCACCGTTCAGCTCCGCCGCCGGGTCGATCAAGGACCACGGGTAGAGCACGAAGGCACGCTCCGCCGCCCGCGGGTGCGGGAGCGTCAGCTCCGGGTCGGAACTGACCAGTTCGCCGTAGGCCACGATGTCCACGTCCAGGGTGCGCGGACCCCAGTGGACGTCACGGACCCGCAGGTGTTTCCGTTCGACGGCGTGGCAGTGCCGCAGGAGCTCCGCCGGGGTCAGCGAGGTTTCCACGGCGATGACCATGTTCAGGAAGTCCGGCTGGTCCGGCGGCCCGCCCACGGCTTTGGTCTGCACGATCGGCGAGATGGCCAGGAGCCGGACCTCCGGCGGGTCGACCAGGTCGGCGACGGCGGCCGAGAGCGTGTCGTTGCGCGCCCCCAGGTTGCTGCCGAGGGCGAGCACGGCGCGGGTGTAAGGCAGTGCCGGGGGGCTCATGGCCGTTCCCGGTGCACGCTGACGGACACATCGCCGAAGTCGACCTCAATCGGCGCCTGGGGCTTGTGCACCGTGATGTCCACCGCGGCCACCGGGAACCGGCGCAGCAGGTCATCGGCGATCCGCGCCGCGAGGGCCTCGATCAGGTTCAGCGGCGTGCCGGTGATCCAGCCGCGGATGCACTCCGCCACCTCGCCGTAATGCGCGGTGTCGCGCACGTCGTCGCTGGCGGCCGCCCGGCCAAAGTCCAAGTGCAGCACGGCGTCGACCACAAACGGCTGGCCGTCGCGCCGTTCAAAGTCGAACACTCCGTGGTGGCCGACGGCGGTGATGCCGCTGAGCGTGATCCGGTCCATGGCGCGCCGGTTCAACTGTCGCCGGGCGCGGCCGGCCACGGGCCGGGCGCCGGGGCGATGCGGGCTGCGACCTTGACGGCGTCGAGGCTGGGGCCGACGTCGTGCACCCTCACCGCCCAGGCGCCGCGGAAGGCGCTGATGGCGGTGACGGCGGCGGTGGCGGCGTCCCGCTCGTCCGGTGCGGCGGCCTTGCCGGCGACGGTCAGGAGGCTGCCCAGAAACCGCTTCCGGGAGGCGGCGACAAGCACCCTGTGGCCCATGGCCTGGAGCACGTCGATGTTTTGCAGCAGTTCCCAGTTCTGCGCCTCGTTCTTCGCGAAGCCCAGGCCCGGGTCCAGGATGATCTGCTCCGGCGAGGCACCGGCGGCATACAGCTTGTCCCGCACGCCGGCGAGCTCGTCGGCGACATCGGCTGCCACGTCGGTGTAGTCGGTCAGCGAGTCCATGGTGGCCGCGTCGCCGCGGCGGTGCGTGAGGATGTACGGGGCTTTGCTGCGCGCCACCAGCTCAACCATCTCGGGCTCGATGCTCAGGCCGGAGACGTCGTTGATGATCGCGGCGCCGGCGGCCAGGGCGGCTTCGGCGGTGGCGGCGTGCGTGGTGTCGATGCTGACCAGGGCGCCGGCCTTGGCCAGCGCCTCGACCACGGGCAGCACCCGCTGCTGTTCTTCGGCGGCACTCACTTCGGCGGCGCCGGGCCGGGTGGATTCGCCGCCGACGTCGATAATGTCCGCGCCGGCATAGAACATCCGCAGACCGGCGGCGATGGCGGAATCGGCCGTCCCGTGCCGGCCGCCGTCGCTGAACGAGTCCGGGGTGACATTCAGGATCCCCATCACGAGTGTCCGGTCGGTCGGGAGACCCGTGAAGCTCGCGGCGGGGCGGGGCTTGCGCAGCACGGGCAGCGGCGAGGTGGCAGGTCCTGTTCCAGGGACTGCGGCGAGAGAATCCATAGTCTGTTTTTCTTACCTTCCGAGAATGAGGCTCATGGCTTCGGCGCGGGTGGCCGGGTCATGCAGTTGCCCGCGGACCGCACTGGTGACGGTCTTCGCACCGGGCTTGCGGATGCCGCGCATCGACATGCACAGGTGTTCGCATTCGACCACGACGATCGCGCCGCGCGGCTTGAGGTGGGTGACGAGGGCTTCGACGATCTGGGTCGTCAGTCGTTCCTGGACCTGCGGCCGACGGGCGAACATGTCCACCAGGCGGGCCAGTTTGCTCAGGCCGGTCACCTTGCCGTCGTGCGAGGGGATGTAACCGACATGGGCGACGCCGTGGAAGGGCACCAGGTGGTGCTCGCAGGTCGAGTAGAACGGGATGTCCTTGACCAGGACCAGTTCCTCGTGGTCCAGGTCAAAGGTGGTGGCGAGGATTTCCGCGGGATCGTGATGCAGGCCGGCGAACATCTCCGCGTAGGCGTTGGCAACCCGTTTGGGGGTGTCCAGCAGCCCGCCCCGGTCCGGGTCTTCACCGATGGCGAGCAGGATTTCGCGCACGGCGGCCTGGATCCGCGGTCGGTCGACCGCGGCGGCGGGGCCTGGGGCCACCGCCGCCCCGCCCGTGGGGAAGGGGCCGGCGGTGGCGGGAACGTCGTCGTCGTCGAAGAAGGAAGTCACAGAAGAAGCCTAGCCGGGATGGCCGTCGGGCCCCAGATCCGTAGCGCCGCCCTGGAAGGGCTCCTGGCCGGGCACACCCTGGGCGTGCGGCGGCTGGGTGTCCAGCGGCTCCTCGAGCCGGGCCTCCTTGGCTTCCTCCTGGGCTGCGCGTTCGGCCTTTTCACGGCGGGACTCCACCGGGCCGACGGCCTGGATCGGCCGGCTTTCCTTCGAGAGCCAGATTTCGCGGAAATCGCGCTTGCGGATGTTCGTGAAGACCTGGGCGATCTCGCCCTGGTTGAGGGTTTCCCGCTCCAGCAGCTCCACCGCCAGCTGGTCCAGCACGTCGCGGTTCTCGGTGAGAATCGCGTAGGCCTCGTCGTGGGCGCCCTCGATCAGGCGGCGCACTTCCTCGTCCACCACATAGGCGATCTGGTCCGAGTAGTTGCGTTCGTGGCCGGCGTCGCGGCCCAGGAAGGGTTCGCCGCCGCCCTGCCCCAGCCGCACAGCACCCACACGCTCACTCATGCCGAATTCGGTGACCATCTTGCGGGCGATGCCGGTGGCCTTTTCGATGTCGTTGGACGCTCCGGTGGACGGGTCGTGGAAAACGAGTTCCTCGGCAACGCGGCCGCCCATGGCGTAGGCCATCTGGTCCAGCAGCTCGTTGCGGGTCACGGAGTACTTGTCGTTCTCCGGAACCACCATGGTGTAGCCGAGGGCCCGGCCGCGCGGCAGGATGGTGATCTTCGTGACCGGCGCCGAGTTCCGCAGCGCCGCTGCCACCAGGGCGTGGCCGCCTTCGTGGTACGCGGTGACCTTGCGCTCGTGTTCCTTCATCACCCGGCTGCGTTTCTGCGGGCCGGCCATCACCCGGTCGATCGCCTCATCGAGGGCGCGGTCATCGATCAGGTTGGCGTTGGAGCGGGCCGTGAGCAGCGCGGCCTCGTTGAGCACGTTGGCCAGGTCCGCGCCGGTGTAGCCGGGGGTCTTTTTCGCGACAGCCTTAAGGTCGACGCCGGGAGCCATCGGCTTGCCCTTCGCGTGCACCTTCAGGATCTGGTCCCGGCCGATCAGGTCGGGGGCCTCCACCGAGATCTGCCGGTCGAAACGGCCCGGCCGCAGCAGGGCGGGGTCGAGGACATCGGGGCGGTTGGTGGCCGCGATCAGGATGACGTTGGTCTTGACGTCGAAGCCGTCCATCTCCACCAGAAGCTGGTTGAGGGTCTGCTCGCGTTCGTCGTTGCCGCCGCCGATACCGGCGCCGCGGTGCCGTCCGACGGCGTCGATCTCGTCCACGAAAATGATCGCCGGGGAGTTCGCTTTCGCCTGTTCGAACAGGTCGCGGACCCGGGAGGCGCCCACGCCGACGAACATCTCCACGAAGTCGGAACCGGAGATGGAGAAGAACGGCACCCCGGCCTCGCCGGCCACGGCGCGGGCCAGCAGGGTCTTGCCGGTGCCCGGAGGGCCGTAGAGCAGCACACCCTTGGGGATTTTGGCGCCGACGGCCTGGAACTTGGCCGGTTCCTGGAGGAATTCCTTGATCTCCTGGAGTTCTTCGACTGCTTCATCGGCGCCGGCGACGTCGGTGAAGGTCACCTGCGGCATGTCCTTATTAACCATCTTGGCTTTGGACTTGCCGAACTGCATGACCTTGGAGCCGCCGCCCTGCATCCGGGAGAGCAGGAACCAGAAGAGTACGCCCAGCAGCAGCACCGGGACCAGGAGGGAGAACAGGCCGGAGAACCAGTTGCTTTCCACCGGCTGGTCGGTGAAACCGCTCGGCGGCTTCGCGGCGGTCACGGCCTTGACGACGTCCGCGGCGCGGGCGTTGACGAAGTAGAACTGGACGTTCTTGCCCTTGTTCTGCCCGTCCATCTGGTAGTCGTTTTTCAGCACCAGGTCGACGCGGTTCTCGGCGTCGAAAATCTTGGCCTGCTCGACCTTGCCTGAGGACAGCTGCTCCAGGCCCTTGTCGGTGTCGATCCGGACCGAGCCCCCCGGGGCCAGGGTGGCAAAGGCCAGCAGGAGCATGCCGATGACAACGACAATCCAGATGCCGGGGCCTTTGAAGAAACTCTTAGCTTTCATCTGATCGGGGGCTCGCCCCGTCCCTCCTGGTAGTGCTGCACGGCGACCGATCTGCGCGCGTGTGGTGCTGCGTCAGGTTCTAGCTATACACCGTCGCAGTAACTCACGCACGGTCAAGGGTAAAAGTTCCCTATCGGCGTAGCGGGGGCTGTGCGGGGGCAGAACGGACTCAGCGTCGAGCCGGGGCGGGGACGCCGTTTTACTCGTAGACGTGCGGTGCGAGCGTGCCGACGAAGTCGAGGTTGCGGTACTTCTCGGCATAGTCCAGGCCGTAGCCGACGACGAATTCGTTCGGAATGTCGTAGCCGACGTACTTGACGTCGATCTGGACCTTGGCGGCGGTGGGCTTGCGGAACGCGGTGCAGATCTCCACCGAGGCCGGGCCGCGGGACTCCAGGTTGGTCTTGAGCCAGGAGAGCGTGAGGCCAGAGTCGATGATGTCCTCGACGATCAGGACGTCCTTGCCCATCAGGTCGGTATCAAGGTCCTTGAGGATCCGGACCACGCCGGAGGACTGCGTCCCGGAGCCGTACGAGGAAACGGCCATCCAGTCCATCGAGACGTGGCTGTGCAGCGCGCGGGCCAGGTCCGCCATGACCATCACGGCACCCTTGAGCACCCCGACGATCAGCAGATCACGGCCCTCGTAGTCCTTGTCGATCTGGGCAGCAAGTTCAGTGATCCGGGACTGGATCTGCTCCTTGGAGTAGAGAACGTGCTTGAGGTCTGCCTGGACGTCGTTTGAATCCACCAATGGCTCCTGTGTAGATGCGGGTGCGACTATTCTTGGGGCGGTTTTTGAGGCCGGAATACAAGCTTCCCACAGCGGGCGCCTTCCGCGGGAACGCCGTCGGAGGCGGAGCGCTCCGCCGCGGACAGCTGGGCCAGCGAGAGCCGGTAGACGCTGACGCCGCCGGGCAGCTCCACCGGGCCCGCGGATCCCTGCCGGCGCAGCAGCGCCTCGGCCGCGAGCAGCCGCTGGTAGCTGGGCTGTTGACCGCCGACGGCGGCGGCAGCTTTCGCGATGACCCTGAATCTCAGCGCCGGCGCCAGCTCGCGCAGCGCGGCCTCGGGCAGGCTAAGGTCCGCACCGTCCCGCCCGCGCAGCCGGGCAAAGGTGTCGTTCGCCACATCCTCGAGGTAGTCGGCGTCGGACTGCAGGATCGACGCCGTCCGGGCCAGTGATTCGGCGACCCCCGGACCAAGCTTTTCCTCCAGCATCGGGAGCACCTCGACCCGGGTCCGGGAGCGGGCGAAACTTGGGTCCGCGTTGCTCGGATCGTGCCACGGCTGCAGCCCCTCGACAGCGCAGATTTCCAGGGTCTCGGCCCGGCGCAGGCCCAGGAACGGCCGCAGCAGGCGGCCGCGGACGGGCCGCATCCCGGCGAGCGAGCGGGTTCCGGACCCGCGAGCCAGGCCGAGCAGGACCTGCTCGGCCTGGTCGTCGAGGGTGTGGCCCAGCAGGACGGCCGCGCCGCCGGTGTCCTCGGCGGCCGCTTCGAGGGCGGCGTGCCGGGCGTCCCGGGCGGCGGCTTCCGGGCCCATCCCGGTGGGGGCGACGGTCACGGTGCTGACCTGGACGGGGGCGAGTCCCAGTTCCCGCAGCGCCGCCGCTGTCGCCGCGGCCACCTCCGCGGAGCCGGGCTGGAGCTGGTGGTCCACGACGACGGCGCCGACAGAGACCGGGTGTCCGTCGACGTGGCCGCGGCGGCCGAAGTAGGCGGCGACGGCGGCGAGCGCCAGTGAGTCCGGACCGCCGCTGCAGGCAACGAGCACCCGCCCGGGGTAGCCGGCACCGGCGAGGGCCTCCTGCAGCATCTTGCGGGCCTTGCCGACGACGGGCGCCAGCCGGCCGGGCCGGCGTCGTCCGCCCGAAGCCGCCGGCAGGTCGGGGCGCGTGCTGACGGGCACCGGGACTAGAGCCCCATCCGCTCGAGCCAGAGCTTCGAGTCGTGGATTTCCGGTTCGGTGGGCAGGTGGTCGGCGGACTCCCACACCCTGTTGAAGCCTTCCATGCCGGCGGCGTCGACCACCTCGCGGACAAACTTTGAGCCGTCGCTGTACTGCCGCATCTTTGCATCCAGGCCGAGCAGGCTGCGGATGAACTTCTCGATCGCGCCGCGGTCCTTGCCGCGGGCGTTGAAGCGCTGCCGGATGGTCTTGACCGAGGGGACGATGCTGGCGTCCACGGCATCCATCACCACGTTCGCGTGACCTTCGAGCAGGCTCATGACGGCGGTGAGGTGCGAGATGGCTGCCCGCTCCGCCGGATCCTGCAACAGGTCCAGGATGGCCCCGCGGCCGGGGGCGGAGCCGGGCGCCGACCGGTCCTTCAGGGCCTTCGCGGCCGCCGCGGCGCGCTCCATAATCGAGTCGACGTTGCCGAGCAGGTGGGCGCTCAGGTCCTCGATCTGTTCCAGCATGTGGTGCCGCAGCCAGGGCGCGGCGGCGAACTGCACCCGGTGGGTCTGTTCGTGCAGGCAGACCCAGAGCCGGAAGTCCTCGGGCGCTACGTTGAGCTCACGTTCCACCGAAATGATGTTGGGCGCCACCAGCAGCAACCGGCCCGCCGCGGGTGCCGTGGAGTTTTCGGCCAGCGCCGAGAACGGATCGTACTGGCCCAGGACCTTGCTGGAGAGGAACGCCAGGATGGCGCCAAGCTGGCTGCCGGTGATCGCGCCGCTGACGCTTGCCGCGCCGGGGGCCACCGCCCCGTGGCGGCTCTCCAGCATTTTTTCGATCGCGGGGCGGAGCATGACGGCGAAACTCTGGGTGTTGGCCTTGGCCCAAGAGGCGCGGTCCACCACCAGGACGGAGGAGTCGCGGAGGTCGCGGGCCGCCTCGAGCCCGGTGATGTCATGCACGTGCGGCACGGAGATATCCGCCATCAGTCGCAGGTTGTCGACGGCGGCGCCGATCTCCGCCGAACCCAGCGACGGGCCGGCCGGGGTGAGCCGCGCGGCGGTGGACGCGGCGAGGTCCCAGTTGATCAGGGCCTGCGCCCGGCTTGATGTCTGGGCAGATGTCTCGCGCGAAGAGGACTCCATAGCCCCCATCAGATCACAACGGCCTGACAATCCGCCTTAAAAGCGCCGTCCGGGCCGTCGGCAGGTCAGCCGGTGCCCGCCGTTTCGACGGTTCCCTGCCGGTTAGACGTTTCTACCCCACGGATGCGCGGGGAACCGTCGAAACGGCGCGGCCTCAGCGGCAGCCGCAGGCGGCGAGGGCGGAGGCGGTCCGGTCCAGGGCGGTCTTGTTCCCGGCCGCCCCCGGGGTGAGGCCGTTGCCGATGAAGGAGAAGACCAGCAGCCTGCCGTCGGCGTCCACGACGTAGCCGCTGAGGGCGAGCACGGTGTTCAGCGTTCCGGTCTTGGCGCGGACCAGGCCCGCGCCCCGGGCGGTCGCGGGGTCCGTGTACCGGCCGCCCAGTGTTCCGGTCAGCCCGGCCACCGGGAAACCGGCCAGGGCGGCGCGGAGCCGGGTGTCCGTGCCGGTGGTCATCGCGCGGACCACGGCGGTGAGCTGCCGCGCCGAGACCTTGTTGGCCAGGGTCAGCCCGGCGAGGTCGGCGGCCCGGAGCGTGTCCGTGGGGACCTTCAGCTCTTTGAGCTGCTGCAGGACGGCAGCGACGGCGCCCCCGTTGCTGGCGGGTTTGCCGCTCGCCAGCGCCACCATCCGGCCCATCACCTCGGCCAGGTAGTTGTCCGAGGTGCGCAGCAGCAGGTCCACCTGCTGGGCCACGGTGGCGGACCGGACTTCGGCGAGGACCGTGCCCGCGTGTCCGGCGGTGGCCGCGGACGTCGGGCGGGATGCGGGCAGCCGGGCGACGCCGGGCGAGACGGTGATTCCCACGGCGGCGCCGGCAGCCGTGAGCCGGGCGGCGAACGCCTCGGCGGCCGCCATGGCGGCGTCCTGGGGGCGGGGCCCGGTGGTGACGGCGGGGTCGTAGCGGGCCGAGTTCAATGCCAGCGGGAACAACGGCGCCACCTCGCCGGCGGCCACGTCTTCCGGGCTCCAGGCCGGGCTGAGCGGCGGCCCGGTGAAGAGGGAATCATCAAGCAGCACGGAGACCGGGCCGTCGGCGCCGGCCTTCCGCAGTGCGTCCATGGTGGACTGCGCCAGGGTGGCGAGCCCGGCGCGGCCGAGGACGGCGTCGGGAGCGGACTTCCCGGCGCCCAGCAGCACGTCTCCGCCGCCGGTCAGCACGACGGACCCGGGGGTGGGACCGGCCACGACCGTGGTGCTGAAGCGCCGGTCCGGGCCGAGCGTGCGCAGCGCCGCGGCCGCGGTCAGCAGCTTGATGTTGGAGGCGGGGGCGCGGACCTCGCCCCCGGCGCGGTCGAACAGCACCTTGCCGGTGACGGCGTCCTGCACCACCCCGGTGAAGGAACCGGCGCCGTCGGTCTTCAGGGTGGCGGCCAGCCGGGCGGCGAGGGCGCCGGCGTCGGGCACCGGTGCCGAGTCACTGAGCGGCCGGATGCCGGCCCCGGTGACCGAACCGCCGTCGGGCGCGCTGAGGCTGGCGGGCAACTGCTGCCAGGGACCGGCCGCGGCGGGTTCGGGGGGCCGGTCCGGGCCGAGGAATCCCGGGATGGCCGCGATCCCTGCCGGGACGGCGAGTGCCACGACCAGGAGCGTCTGGAGCAGCCGCGCCATGATGGCCCCGGACTTTCCCGGCGCCGGGGCCGTGCCCTTGCGGCTCCTTCTGGATGTCATGCTGCTGCCGGTCCTTAGTCCTGAAATGTCCCCACGAGTTCCTGAAACCAGGGCCTGTCGCTATATCCTCAATAATAGTCGGCGGCACCGGCACTGCATTTGCGGCAGGCCATGTGTGCCGCGCACCCCTGAATCCGTCGAGGAGCATTCCATGAAGCATGACGTGACCATCGAGATCCCCAAGGGATCGCGCGTCAAGTACGAAGTCGACCACGAGACCGGCCGGGTCCGCCTGGACCGCGTCCTGTTCACCTCCATGCAGTACCCCACGCACTACGGGTTCTTTGAGAACACCCTGGGCGAGGACGGCGACCCGCTGGACGCGCTGGTGCTCCTGCAGGACTTTGACCTGTACCCGGGCGTGATCGTTGAGGCCCGTCCGATCGGCGTGTTCAACATGACCGACGACGGCGGCGGCGACGCCAAGGTCCTCTGCGTCCCGACCGACGCCCGTTTCGACCACATCAAGGAGATCAGCGACGTCAGCGAGTTCCTGATCAAGGAGATCGAGCACTTCTTCACCCGGTACAAGGACCTGGAGCCGGGCAAGTGGGTCAAGGCCGAGGGCTGGGGCGACCGCGCCGCGGCCGAAGCCGAACTCGAAGCCTCCATCAAGCGCTTCGTCCCGGGCGCCGGACACTAGTCCCGCCCCCTTCACAGCGCGAACGTACACTTGAGGCCCCCGAATCCGCGGATTTTGGGGCCTCAAGTGTACGTTCGCGCTCTGCCAGCCGTGAATCAGGAATGTGTGAAATCGTTGGTTCATGAACGCCGAGCCTTCCTTTAGCCCGCCCTGCGGCCCGGTCACCGGGTGGCGGGACGGCGACGTCGTACGCGCCACCGGCATCCCGTACGCCACCGCGGCACGGTTCCGCCCGCCGGCTCCCGCACCCGACTGGACCGAGGCCTTCGCGGCCACGACGCTCTCCCCCGCCTGCCCGCAGGCGCCGGTGCCGTTCCTGGACGACATCCTCGGCACCCGCTACGGCGAACTTCCCGGCAGCGAGGACTGCCAGCGGCTCTCCATCACCCTGCCGCCCGGCCTCCGCGCCGGCGAACGCGTCCCGGTGATGGTGTGGCTGCACGGCGGGTCCTACACCTCCGGCTCCGGTGACCTGGCGATCTTCGACCCCAGGGCCCTGGTGGCCGAAAACCGGGTCATTGTGGTCTCCGTGACCTACCGCCTGGGCTTGTTCGGCTACCTCGCCACCGGCACCGGCCGGCCCGCCAACCTGGGCCTGCTGGACCAGCTGGAGGCGTTCCGCTGGGTGCAGCGCAACATCGGCGCCTTCGGCGGGGACCCGGGAAACGTGACGGCCTTCGGGCAGTCTGCCGGCGGTGACGCCGTCGCCCACCTGATGGCGACGCCGGAGGCGCCGGCCCTGTTCCGGCGTGCCATCATCCAGAGCGCGCCGCTGGGCATCACCCGGGGCCGGGACAAAATGAGCCGCGCCATGGGCGTCGCGGCGGAGGCCGTCACCGAAGACACCCCGGCGATGGACGTCGTGGAAATCGAGGAACATGTGTCGCAGGTGGCCCGGAAGTTCGGGCTGATCGCGGCCATGCCTTTCGGCACCCAGTACGGGCACGCGCCCCTGCCGCCGGAGTCCGGCATTGAGCAGGCCTGGAACAGCACGGCCCCCGGCATCGAGATCCTCATCGGGCATACCTCCGAGGAGGCCCGGATGTTCCTGCCGCGCAACCCGGCCGTCAGCCGGCTGGCAAGGATCCCGCTGGTGGGGACCGCTGCGGTCAAGGCCATTAACTGGGCCGTGACCGAGGCGGTGTACGGCCGCTCCGCCCGGAAGTTCGCCCGGCGCCACGCCCGCGCCGGCGGTACCGCCTACCGCTACGTGCTGTCGTGGGCCGCGCCGGGGAACCCCTACGGGGCCGCGCACACCGTGGACCTGCCGCTGTTGTTCGGCGACCGGCAGACCTGGGCCGGGGCGGGCCTGCTGGCCGGCGCCGGCTGGGACGACATCAACACCCAGGGGCGTGCCCTGCGCGCCCTGTGGGCCGGTTTCGCCTCCGGCAAGGGGCTGAAGAGCCGTGGCGGCATTCCCGGCGCGCTCCGGTACCGCTCGGTCTGAGCCAACGACATGTCCACGTCCCCCAGCGCACCGACCGCCGCAGGCGGACCGCTGTGAAGACCCTCGGCGTCGACCTTGCCGCGGCGGCTAAGAAGACCGCCGCCGCCGTCGTCGAATGGGATAACGGCGCCGCCCGGCTGGTACACGTGTCGCTCGGCGTCGACGACGGCGAGATCGTGCGGCTCTTCGGCGCTGCCGATATGGCCGGAATCGACTGTCCGGTGGGCTGGCCGGACGCTTTCCTGCCCTTCATCGCAGGGCATCTGGCCGGGGACGCGCACCCCGTGCTGGACTATGACGGAATCGAAGGCCGCCGTCGGCTGGCCTACCGGGATACCGACCGCTTCGTCACCGCCCGGACCGGCCTGATCCCGCTCAGCGTCTCCGCCGACCGGCTGGCGCACCCGGCCATGCGTTGCGCGGTCATCCAGGCCAAAATCGCCCTTGACCACGGGCCCCAGGCCAAGGACGGCTCCGGCCGGCTGGCCGAGGTCTACCCGGCGGCGTCGCTGACGTCCTGGGGCTTGCTTGCCCGCGGCTACAAGGGCCGCGGCGGCGCGGAGTCGCAGCGGCTGGCCGAGCTCCTCGACGGGCTGCAGCAGGCCGCTCCCTGGCTGGACCTGGCTGGCCACGAGGGCCGGCTGGCCGGCTCGGACGACATGTTTGATGCCCTCATCGCAGCCTTGACCGCCCGCGCCGTGGCCACCGGTTCGAGCATCCGCCCCGACGCCGCGCACGCCCGGGCCGCCCGCTCAGAGGGCTGGATCCACCTGCCCAGCGGCGGGCTGGCCGCACTCACCGGGCCTTAGCGGGCCGGGTGCCGCGACCGCGCGGGTCCCGCGACAGGCCGTCCGGGACCGGTTAGCCAGAGCCGAGGACCCAGCCGCTGATCTCCTCGGCGTCCTCGCCGAACTCCCGGGTGTGGTTGTGCGCCCGGATGCGGCTGTCCTGCAGCGACTGGCGCAGCAACGAGTGGCGTGCCGACAACCCGGGCACCCGGTCGATCGCGTCGATGGCCAGCTGGAAACGGTCGATTCCGTTAAGCATGGCCATGTCAAACGGCGTCGTCGTGGTGCCCTCCTCCTGATATCCGCGCACGTGCAGGCCCTCCTGGTTGGTGCGGCGGTACGCCAGCCGGTGGATCAGCGCCGGGTAGCCGTGGTAGGCGAAAATGATCGGTTTGTCCGCGGTGAAGATGCCGTCAAAGTCGCGGGAGGTCAGGCCGTGCGGATGTTCAGCGGAGTCCTGGAGCCGCATCAGGTCCACCACGTTCACCACCCGGATCTTCAGCCCGGGCGCGCCCGCCTTGAGCAGTTCGGCCGCCGCGACGGTCTCCACGGTTGGAACGTCCCCCGCGCAGGCGAGGACGACGTCGGGCTCCTCGCCGGGGACCTCCGAACCGGCGAATTCCCAGATCCCCAGGCCGCGCCGGCAGTGGTGCGCGGCCTCGGCCGGTCCCAGCCAGGTGGGCGAGGGCTGCTTCCCGCTGACGACGACGTTGACGTAGTCCCGCGAGCCGAGGCAGTGCTCCATCACCGAGAGCAAGGTGTTGGCATCCGGCGGCAGGTAGACACGGATGACCTCGGCCTTCTTGTTCACTGCGTGGTCGATGAAACCGGGATCCTGGTGCGAGAAGCCGTTGTGGTCCTGCTGCCAGACGTGCGAGGAGAGCAGGTAGTTCAGCGACGCGACGGGCCGGCGCCAGGGCAGCTCGCGGTGGACCTTAAGCCACTTGGCGTGCTGGTTGAACATCGAGTCGACAATGTGGATGAAGGCCTCGTAGCAGTTGAAGACCCCATGCCGGCCGGTCAGCAGGTAGCCTTCCAGCCAGCCCTGGCAGAGGTGCTCGCTGAGGACCTCCATCACCCGGCCGGCCCGGGCGAGGTGCTCGTCGATTTCGTCGATCCGGTACTGCCACACCTTGTCCGTGACCTCGTAGACGTCCTGCAGCCGGTTGGACGCCGTCTCGTCCGGGCCGAAGAGCCGGAAGGACTCCGGGTTAAGCGCGATCACGTCCCGCAGCCAGGAGCCGAGGGTGAGCATCGCGCTGACCCGGTCCTGCCCCGGCCGGGCGACGTCAACCGCGTGCTCCGTGTAGCCGGGCAATCTCAGGTCGCGCAGCAGGACGCCGCCGTTGGCGTGCGGGGTGGCGCTCATCCGCAGTTCCCCGCCGGGGGCGTTCGCGGCCACGTCGGGCCGGAGCCGGCCGCCGCCGTCGAACAGTTCGTCCGGGCGGTAGGACTGAAGCCACCGGCCCAGCTGCGCCAGGTGGTCGGGGTTGCTGCGCACCTCCGCCAGGGGCACCTGGTGGCTGCGCCAGGTGCCCTCCACCGGCAGCCCGTCGACCGTTTTCGGGCCGGTCCAGCCCTTGGGCGAGCGCAGCACGATCATTGGCCACGCGGCGGCGGCCGCGTCGTCGTCCCGGGCGCCGCCGGCCCGCCGCTCGGCCTGGATGGCCCGGATTTCGGCCAGGCAGCGGTCCAGCACCGCGGCGAAATCGCGGTGCGCCGCCGCGGTGTCTTCCGGGTCGGTGACGGTCACGAAGTGCGGTTCGTGGCCGTACCCGCGCAGCAGCTGCTCCAGCTGCGCCTCCGGCATCCGGGCCAGGACCGTGGGGTTGGCGATCTTGTAGCCGTTCAGGTGCAGGATCGGCAGCACGGCGCCGTCCGCGGCCGGGTCCAGAAAGTTGTGCGAGTGCCAGCTCGCGGCCAGCGGTCCCGTCTCGGCCTCACCGTCGCCGATCACGACGGCGGTGATCAGCCGGGGGTTGTCGAACACGGTGCCGTAGGCGTGCGCCAGCGAGTACCCGAGTTCGCCGCCTTCGTTGATGGAGCCCGGGGTTTCCGGGGCGGCATGGCTGGGGATGCCGCCGGGGTAGGAGAACTGCCGGAACAGCTCGGCCAGGCCGTCTTCGTCCGGGCCGACGTTGCTGTAGATCTCGGAGTAGGTGCCCTCCAGCCAGGCGTTCGCCACCACGGCCGGCCCGCCGTGGCCGGGTCCGGCGACGAACAGCATCTCCTGGGAATCCCGGCGGATGACACGGTTCAGGTGGGAGTAGATGAAGTTCAGCCCCGGGGTGGTCCCCCAGTGGCCGAGCAGGCGGGACTTGGTGTTTCCGGCGCTGAGCGGTTCGCGCAGCAACGGGTTGGAGCGCAGATAGATCTGGCCGACCGAGAGATAGTTGGCGGCCCGCCACCAGCGGTCCACAAGTTCCAGTTCGGCCGCACCGGCGGCCCCGGAGGTCCGCTGCGCTGTTCCGTGTTCCACGCCGTCTGCCACTTGCGCACTCCGCTCGGGTTGGTGCCGCCGTCGGCAGCGTCTTGTTCCATCGCAGCATCTCCGGCGGCCCGAGACAAGCCCCGCGTGTCCCCGGAACCCGGTCCGGGAGCACTAGAGCAAGGGGGTACCCGCGGAGTTGCCTCGCGTTTGGCACGCGGTAGTGTGGCATCCAGTATGTTCACGCTGACCATCAACCAAACCGACAGCCGGCGCGACGGCGACCGTGTGCCGCAGCTCCTCAAGGACCTGCGGCACATTCCGGCGCGCCTCGATTTCGACCGGTCGGTGGAGGATGAGGTCCAGGGCATCCTGGACTGCCCGCGGCAGGCCGTCGAGGCGGCGCTGATCGCCCTGCGGACCGGCGCCTGGTATGTCGGCATCGGCGTCGGCCCGGTCAACGAACCGCTGCCGAACCAGATCAAGGACGCCTCCGGCCACGGACTCGTCTACGCCCGCCGCGCCGTGGACCGGCTGCGGAACAGCAAGGAACGCGTCCCGGTGGCGGTGGAAGGCCCGTACGCGGATCTGGCCGCCGAAGCCGAATCCGTGCTGCGGCTGCTTGGCCATATCGTGCATGACCGAAGCGCCGCCGAGTGGCGGGTCCTGGACCTGCTCACCCCCGGCGTCCGCGGGCAGCAAAAGGCCGTGGCCGCGGAGCTCGGGATTACCACGCAGGCCGTCAGCAAGGCCGTGGCCCGGTCCCAGTGGAACGAGGAGCACGCGGCCCGGCCCGCCGCCGCCCGGCTGCTGGGCCTGATTCTCGAGGTCCGCTAGGGCCTAGCCGAGGATGCTGCGCAACACGTGCGCGGCGCCGTCGTCGTACACCGAGTGGGTGACCTCGTCGGCGGCGGCAATCACCTCGGCCGGGGCCTGGCCCATCGCCACACCCCGCCGCGCCCAGGTCAGCATCTCGATATCGTTCCGGCCGTCGCCGACGGCGACGGTACGGTGCGCGCCGATGCTGAGCCGTCCGCGCAGCTGCTCCAGGGCGCTGGCCTTGGTGACCCCGGCGGCGGCAATGTCCAGCCACGCCGTCCACCCGACGGAGTAGGTGACCCCGGCGAGGCCGACGTGGCGGATTGCGGCGTTGAATTCCTCCGGCGTGTTCTCGGAGCTGAACACCACCACGCGGACGGCGGTGGCCTCCAGCATGGTCTGGAAGTCGACGCCGATCGCCTCGACGCCGAAGCTGGCGTCCTGGAAACGCTCGGTGGAGAGGAAGTTCCCGCTCTCGTCCTCGAGCGCGTACTTGGCCGAGGGCAGCCGCTTGCGCAGCGCACGGAGCGCCGGGCCGGGGTCGAAGGTGGCCTTATGCAGCACCTGGTAGCCGTCCGCGAGCCCGGAATCGACGCGCAGGGTGACGCCGCCGTTGGAGCAGACCGCGTAGCCGCTTTCGATGCCGATGTGCTCGATAATGGGCAGGGTGGCGTTGAGCGACCGGCCCGTCGCGATCATGACTTCGTGTCCGGCGGCCACGACGGCCTGGGCGGCTTCCCGGACAGGCACGGACATGTGTCCGTCGTGGTCGACGAGGGTTCCGTCGACGTCGAGGGCGATCATCATTTTTTCATTTGCGTCGCGCTGGTCATCGTTGCCAGCGACTGAGGCTTCAGTCAATGTAGTCATCTAACAAGTAGAGCAGACACCGCCGACAGCTGCTAGGACGCGCGCCACAGCAGCCGGTGAAGTCCTGGTGAACGGCGGCCGACGGCGGCGGCCTAGAGGACGGGCAGGACGGTCATGCCGCCGAGGTACTTCTGCAGTGCCGCCGGGACGTTGACCGATCCGTCCGGGTTCTGGTGGTGCTCCAGGATGGCGACGATCCAGCGGGTTGTGGCGAGGGTGCCGTTGAGGGTGGCCACCGCGCGGGTTCCCTTCGGCGCGCCCTCTTCGGTCAGCACGCGTTCGCGGATGTTGAGCCGGCGCGCCTGGAAGGTGGTGCAGTTGGAGGTGGAGGTCAGCTCGCGGTACGCGCCCTGGGTGGGGACCCAGGCTTCGCAGTCGAACTTGCGGGCCGCCGAGGTGCCCAGATCCCCCGCGGCGGTGTCGATCACCCGGTAGGGCAGCTCGCACTTGGCCAGCATCTCCTCTTCCCAGGCCAGCAGGCGGGCATGCTCGGCGGCGGCCTCCTCGACCGTGGTGTAGATGAACATCTCCACCTTGTTGAACTGGTGGACCCGGATGATGCCCCGGGTGTCCTTGCCGTGCGACCCGGCCTCGCGGCGGTAGCAGGAGCTCTGCCCGGCGTAGCGGATCGGCCCGCCGGTGAGGTCGAGGATTTCGTCCGCGTGGTAACCGGCCAGGGCCACCTCGGAGGTGCCCACCAGGTAAAGGTCGTCCTCCGCCAGGCGGTAGATCTCGGCGTCGTGCTTGACGTCAAAACCGGTGCCCTGCATCGTTTCGGGCCGCACCAGCGTTGGGGTGATCATCGGGACGAAGCCGGCGTCGATCGCCTGCTCCATGGCCATCTGGAGCAGCGCCATCTCGAGCCTGGCGCCCACGCCGCGCAGGAAGTAGAAACGCGAACCGGAGACTTTGGCGCCGCGTTCCATATCGATGGCGCCGATCAGCTCGCCGATCTCCAGGTGGTCCTTCGGCTCGAAGTCAGGGAACTCGCGCGGCGTTCCGACGGTTTTGACCACCACGTAGTCGTCTTCGCCGCCGGCGGGGACGCCGTCCTCAACCAGGTTGGGAATGCCGCGCAGCAGCTCCTCCTGGGCGGACTGGGCGACGTCGGCTGCGGCCGAGGCCTCCTTGACCGAAGCGGCGAGCACCTTGACCTCGGCGAGCAGCGCCTGCTTCTCCTCGCCCTTGGCCTGCGCCACCTTCTTGCCGAAGGCGTTCTGCTCGGCCCGCAAATTTTCAAAACGGATCAGCGCCGCGCGCCTGGCCGCGTCCGCGGCGATGATCGCGTCCACCACGGAATCGTCGGCGCCGCGGGCGCGCTGGCTGGCACGGAACTTGTCCGGATTTTCGCTGAGGTCTTTTACGTCGATCACCAGACAAGAGTATCGAATCCGGGGACCGTCCCTGGGCGGTCCTGCCGGGGCGCAGGCGCGGGATAGTGTTGGAGCAACATGCGCGACTGGCTGCTCTACCTCATCATCGCTGGAGCTTTGGCATTTGCCGTCTCGAGCTGGTGGGGCGTGCGCCGGTTGAAGGCCAAGCACACCCGCAGCGCCGTCTGGGAAGATACGCACAACCCCGGCCTGGCCCGGCAGAAGGTCGCGGTCGTGATGAACCCGATCAAGTCCCGCTCCGCGGAGGCCCGCGTCCTGGTCGAGAGTGCCTGCCTCGCCGCCGGCTGGGAGGCGCCGCGCTTTTTCGAGACCACCGCCGACGACCCGGGCTTTTCGCAGGCCAGGGCCGCCGTGGAGTACGGGGCCGACGTCGTCCTCGTGGGGGGCGGCGACGGTACCGTCCGCGTCGTGGCGGATGTTCTTGCCCACACCGACATTGCGATGGGGCTCCTCCCGCTGGGCACCGGGAACCTGCTGGCCCGCAACATCCACCTGGACATCGGGGACCTCCACGGCAGCGTCGAAATCGCCCTGTTTGGCCACCAGCGCTTCATAGATACCGCCCGCATGGCGGTGGAGAACACCCTGACCGGGCAGTCGGCGGAACACGCATTCCTGGTGATAGCCGGCATCGGCATGGACGCAGAGGTGGTGGGTGACACCAACGACGGGTTAAAGAAGGCAGTGGGCTGGCTGGCCTACACCGAGGCCGGCGTGCGGCACCTTCCGGGCCGGCGCAAGCGGGTTACCATCGCCCTGGACGACCAGCCCGAGCAGTCCCGGAAAATCCGCAGCGTGCTCTTCGCCAACTGCGGGCTGATCCCCGGCGGGATCGACTTCATTCCCCAGGCCATGATCGACGACGGCATGCTGGACGTGGTGGTGATGAGCCCGCGCAGCGCGATCGGCTGGCTGGCGATGTACTGGAAGATCGTGCTGAAGCACAAAAGACACCTGCCGGTGATGACCTACTACCGCTCGGGCAAAGTGGTGATCAAGTGCGCAGAACCGATGCCCACGCAGGTCGACGGCGATCCCTCCGGCAACGCCACCAGGGTCACCGTCCGGGTGGCGCCCCGCTCGTTGCTGGTCCGGGTCAAGGAAGATCCCGCCCGCGTCGACGTCGTCAAGGCCGGCGGCCCGGCCGGCGGCTAGGACGGGACGCCGGGGCCGCCGGCAGCGGCGCTAGCTGGCTTCCTTTTTGGCTTCTTCTTCCTTCTTCGCCTCTGCGGCCGCCTTGGCGGCGCGGGCCTCGGACTGCTCGCGGATCATCGCCTGCTCCTCTTCGAAGCGCAAACGGTCCGCGCGGTCGGCGTCGTCGCCGTCCCAGTCCTGGTTTTCGGCCGTCGGTTTGGGATTGACAATCATTCCCTGGCCGTCGTTTTCCGTGCTGGTATCTGACATGACCCGCTCCCTCCGGTAGAGGACTACCCCAATATGAATCAGGCAAGCATACGCCAGTTTCCAAGGGGAGGAAGTGCCGCATGGGGCATTTGTCTAAGCTGTGGGCGAAGTCTTCCGCCTGTTTTCCGGGTCCTCCGATGCCCCGGTGAGTATGTCCTCGACCCAGGCGTGGGCGGCCCGGAATGCCTGGTCGGAGGTGTAGGCGGCCACCTCGGCCCGCTGGCCGTCCGCCCGGCCGTAGGAGCCCAGGAACCGGGTCGCGGGACTGATCCGGTGCAGTCCGGCCAGCGCGTCAGCCACCCGGGCGTCACCGACGTGGCCGTCTGCGTCGATGCTGAAGAAGTAATGGCCCAGGTACTGGCCGGTGGGCCGCGACTCGATCCGGCTGAGGTTGACGCCCCTGGTGGCGAACTGGTCGAGGATCTCCATCAGCGCGCCGGGCCGGTCCTCCGGCAGCGGGACCACGACGGTGGTCTTGTCGGCGCCGGTGCGTTCCGGCAGCGCTCCGGGGCGACCCACCAGAACAAAGCGGGTTACCGCGCCCGGGTTGTCGCCGATGTTTTCGGCCAGCACCGCCAGGCCGGGCTGCTCGGCAGCGACGATGGGTGCGCAAATGGCGGCGTCGTAGTGTTGCCCGTCTTCCAGCAGGCCCATCGCGGCGGCCGCCGTCGAGGACCCCGGGATGTATTCCGCATCCGGAATATTGGCCTCGACCCAAAGTCTGCACTGTGCCCAGGCATGCCCGTGGGTGGAGACCCGGCGGATGTCTTCGATCCGGACCCCGGGCCGGGCGACCAGGACAAAGCTGATCGGGACGAGCGCCTCGCGCAGGATCCGCAACTCCTGGCCGGTGGCAATCGCGTCCAGGGTTGCCGTGACGCCACCCTCGACGGAGTTCTCGATCGGCACCATCGCCGCGTCGGCCGATCCGTCGCGGACCTTGTCCAGCGCGGTATTCACGTTGGAGGAAGGGATGCGGACCGCCTCCGCCGCACCGGGCACCTGCATCAGCGCCGCCTCGGTGAAGGTTCCTTCGGGGCCGAGGAAGGTATAGGTGGCAGGCATGGGTTGTTCCTTTGTTTGCTACAGGATGACGGGCTTGAGCCCGTTGTCGGACACGAGCGGCAAGCCGTTCTCCAGCCACTGGTCCATGCCGCCGGCCACATTCAGCGCCGAATATCCTTGCCCGACGAGCCACTGCACGGCCCGGAAGGACCGGCCACCGGTGCGGCAAATGACGTACAGGTCCTCATCCGGATCCAGTTCGTCGAGCCGGGCAGGAAGCTGGTCCAAAGGGATGTGCACGGCATGCTCGGCGTGGCCGGCGGCCCATTCATAGTCCTCGCGCACGTCCAGGATCCGCGCCGCTTCGGGAATGTCGGACACGGTGACGGTGTCGATATCGCTCATGGTCATCCTCTCCGCTGAAACCAGGGTCTGCCCCAGCGTATCGCCAGCGGTCCGGGCCGCGCCCAAACAGGACGCAGGTTACGCTTCTGGAAAGCCTATAAGGAGTCCCATGGCAGCCCCACCTTCCCCGGTTCCGGCCCTCCCGGCCGCCCGCCGCCGGACATGCCCGTCCCCCGCGGCGGCCGGTGGACATAATGCCGTTATGCCCGACGGCGGTCTCCGCGGCAGGGCATGTCCGTCGGGGCCGGGAGCCTCCCCGGCAGGGGTGGCACCCGCGGGCCGGAATCAGCGGAGCGCCTGAGCCTTGGCTGAGATCCATGAGCTGTCCGCCGTCGCGCTCCGTGCCGCCCTGCGCTCCGGCGAACTCTCCGCCCGGGAGGCCGCGGCGCATTTCCTGGACCGCATCGCGGCCGAAAACCCGCATCTTGGCGCTTTCATCGCCGTCACCGCCGAGCAGGCACTCCGCGATGCCGGTGCCGCGGACAGCCGGCATACCCGAGCCGCCCGGACCGACGGCGAAGGCACCCTTCCGCTGCTGCACGGGATGCCGACCGCCTTCAAGGACCTGACCGACGTCGCCGGTGTGGTCACCACGCACGGCAGCGCCGCCCTGGAACACAAGCCGGCAGCGGCCGACGGCGCGCTGGCGGCTGCGCTGAAGGCCGCCGGCGTCGTCTCGCTGGGGAAAACACAGGTCCCGGAATTCGGGCTGACGGCCTACAGCGAAAACCGGATCGCCCCGCCGTCGCGCAACCCGTATGCGCTGAGCCGCAGCTCCGGCGGTTCCTCCGGCGGCAGCGCCGCCGCCGTCGCGGCCCGGCTGCTGCCTTTCGCGCCGGGATCCGACGGCGGCGGCTCCATCCGCATCCCCGCCGCCGCGTGCGGGCTGGTGGGCTTGAAGCCGGGCCGCGGGCTGGTACCCGCCGGGGAGAGCAGCGGCGACCCGGCCGGCCTGGTGGTCGCCGGCCCGCTGGCCCGGACCGCGGCGGACGCCGCCCTGCTGCTCGACGCCCTGGTCCCGCCGCACGCATCCGGGCACTCAACGGGGCAACAACCGGCGCAGCAAGGCAGCTATCTGGCACTGGCCGGCCAGGCCCCGCCCCGGCTGCGGATCGGCGTGAGCCTGGACAGCCCGTGGCAGGCGGTCTTCCCGTTCACCCCGGAGCGGGAGGCCCTGGACGCGCTGGACACCGGCATCCGGCTGCTGGAAGCGGCCGGGCACGACACCGTGGAGGCCGCCGTCCGCTACGACAACCGTTACCCCGGCGCCTTTACGACGGCGTGGACCGCCGGCGTCGGAAGTGCCCGCATCGCCCCGCACCGCGAGGCCCTTCTGACCCCGCTGACCCGGACGTTCCGGCGCCGCGCCCAGCAGCGCAGCGCGGCGAAACTGAACGAGGCCCTCGGCTTCCTCCGCCAGTTCCAGCGGGACACCGTCGCCCAGTTCGCGGCCTGGGACCTGGTGTTGAGCCCCGCGCTGGCGCAGACCCCCCGCCCGGTCGGCTGGTTCACCGGCGCGGCGCACGGCGACGGCTACTGGCCCGCTTCCCGGGCCGGCGACGCCGACGACGACTACCGCAAGCAGTGCCAGTTCGCCCCGTGGTCCTCCCTGGTCAACGTCTGCGGGCTGCCGGCCATCAGCATCCCGGTCCACTGGACGGGCGGATCCCCCGGCGCCGGCCTGCCGATGGGCATCCAGCTGACCGGGCCGCTGGGATCCGAAGCGCTGCTGCTGCAGGTGGCCGGGCAGCTGGGCTTCTGACCGGGTCCGTGCGCGAGTCCGGCCGGATCTGCGGATTTCCCGGCCGCGGGCGCGTGGGGTTTACTGGTGCCAACGCGGTTAACGACACGAGAGGGATCGATGAAGATCACCGGTGCAGTGCTTGAGGAAATCGGCCGTCCAAGGCCGTTCGCGGAGTCCAAACCGATCACCATTGCGGAGCTGGAACTCTCCGCTCCCGGGCCGACCGAAATCCTGGTCCGCCTCGAAGCCGCCGGCGTCTGCCACTCGGATCTCAGCGTGGTCGACGGGAACCGGGTGCGTCCGGTACCCATGCTGCTGGGCCATGAAGCCGCCGGACGGGTCGTCGAGGTCGGCGCGGAGGTGACCGACCTGCAGCCCGGCCAGCGGGTGGTCATGTCCTTCCTGCCGCGCTGCGAAGAATGCACCAACTGCGCCGCGGACGGCCGGCTCCCCTGCAGCGCCGGCTCCAAGAGCAACGGCGAGGGCACCCTGCTGCACGGTTCCATGCACCTGCGCCGCGGCGGCGAACAGGTTTACCACCACCTCGGCGTCTCCGGGTTCGCCACCCACGCGGTCGTGGACCGGGCCTCCGCGGTGCCGGTCGGTGACGACGTTCCGGCGGACATCGCCGCCGTCCTGGGCTGCGCCGTCCTCACCGGAGGCGGCGCCGTGCTGAACGCCGCGCAGCCCCGCGCCGAAGACAGCATCATGATCGTGGGGCTCGGCGGCGTCGGGATGGCCGCGCTGATCACCGCGGTGTCCCAGGGCATCTCCCGGATCGTCGCCGTGGACACCCTGGACGAGAAACTCGAGCACGCCCGCCGCCTCGGCGCCCATGAGACGTACACCCCGCAGCAACTGGCCGAGGAAGGCGTCAAGGCAAGGTTCGTCGTCGAATGCGCCGGCAGTGCCCGGGCCTTCGAGACCGCCTTCGCCGCGACCGACGTCGGGGGCACCACCATCACCGCGGGGCTGCCCGCCCCCGGGGCCCGCGCCCAGCTCTCCCCGCTGACCATTACGGCGGAAGCCCGGACGGTGATCGGCAGCTACCTGGGTTCGGCCGTTCCGGCGCGGGATATCCCCAAGTACGCGCAGCTCTGGCGGGACGGCAAACTCCCGGTCGAGGAACTGATCTCGTCCCGGATCGCCCTGGCGGACATCAACGAGGCCATGGACCAACTGGCCGACGGCAAGGCGGTCCGCCAGGTCATTATGTTCGACGCCGGCTGACCCACGCCCGGCCCGGCCGGCTGAACCACGCCCGCGCCCCGGCCCGCGCCCGGCCCGGCCGAGTTGGGGCGGCCGGGTTGGGGCGGACCCGGGCCGCGAAACACCCTGCAATTGACTTGCCCCGGGCCGCCGCGGATGTGACAATCGCGGGCCGCGGTGTCAGCATTAAGTAAATGAGCACAACTCATTTAGCCGATCCCCCCGCTACAACGCCGGGCGATACCTCGTTTTTTGGCCACCCAAAGATGCTGGCCAGCCTCTTCTCCGTAGAAATGTGGGAGCGCTTCTCCTTCTACGGAATGCAGGGCATCCTCCTCTACTACATGTACTTCACCGCGGCCGAAGGCGGCCTCGGGATCGACAAGGTCCTGGCCGCCAGCCTGGTCGGCGCCTATGGCGGCGGCGTCTACCTCTCGACCATTCTGGGTGCCTGGCTCGCGGACCGGCTGTTCGGCTCCGAGCGGGTCCTCTTCGGCTCCGCCATCATGATCATGGCCGGCCACATCGCCCTGGCCCTGATCCCGGGGATCCCTGGCCTGGTCGCCGGCCTCGTGCTGGTCGGCGTCGGGTCCGGCGGCCTGAAAGCCAACGCCACCGCGCTGGTCGGAAGCCTGTACCGCGAAAAGGATGAGCGCCGCGACGCCGGCTTCTCCATCTTCTACATGGGCATCAACGCCGGTGCCCTGATCGGCCCGCTGGTGACCGGCTGGCTGCAGGAAAGCCAGGGCTTCCACTGGGGCTTCGGCGCGGCCGCCGTCGGCATGGCCCTGGGCCTGGGCATCTATGCGCTGGGCCGCAACAAGCTCCCCGACGCGGCGCACCGGGTGCCGAACGCGCTGCCCGCCGCGGAACGCACCAAATACGGGCTGATCTTCGCCGTCATCGCCGCGGTCATCGCCGTGCTGCTGGCCACCGGCACCGTGAACGCGGACAACCTCGCCATGTCCATGGCCTACGCGGCGATCGGCGCGTCCGTACTGTACTTCGTGCTGATCTTCAGCAGCAAGAAGGTTGACGCCACCGAGCGCAGCCGGGTCGCGGCCTTCATCCCGCTGTACATCGCCTCCGCCGCGTTCTGGGCACTCTTCCAGCAGCAGTTCACCTTCATCGCCGTGTACTCGGAGGAGAAGCTGGACCGGAACCTGTTCGGCTGGGAGATGCCGGCCGCCTGGGTCCAGTCGATCAACCCGGTGTTCATCATCATCTTCGCCGGCGTCATGGCCGCCCTCTGGACCCGGCTGGGACGCAGGCAGCCCGGCTCGGCGCTGAAGTTCTCCATCGGCCTCTTCGTGATGGGACTGGCCTTCCTGGCCTTCATCCCGCTCGCCGGCGAGGGCAAGACCCCGCTGCTGGCGCTGGTGGGGATCCTGCTGCTGTTCACGCTCGCGGAGCTGTTCCTGTCCCCGATCGGCCTGTCCGTGACCACCAAGCTGGCGCCCAAGGCGTTCCACACCCAGATGGTGGCCCTGTTCTTCCTCTCGGTTTCGCTGGGCACCACCCTGGCCGGCATGCTGGCGGGGCTGTACAACCCCGACGACGAGCTGCCGTACTTCATCGGCGTCGGCGGCACCGCGATGCTCCTGGCCGTCGGCCTGGCCGCGGCCTCGCCTGCGATCAAGAAGCTTATGGGCGGCGTACGCTGACCTGAATGAGCACCCGCTATCGCCCGCCGGTTGAGGCGCGCGTCTATGTCCCCGCCCCCGGCGAGGCGTCCGACGTCGAACTCATGCCGGCGGGCGATGTCACTGAAGGCGTGGTGCGGGTCGGCAGGACCATCCGGCGCCCGCACCAGCCGCAGAGCCTCGCGGTCGCCGGTTACCTCGACTGGCTCGAGGACGCCGGTTTCGAGGGCTCGCCGCGCTACCTGGGCCGGGACGGGCAAGGCCGCGATGTCCTGACCTTTGAACCGGGCCGGTGCGCGGGTCCGGTCCCCGGCGACTGGGTCCGGTCCGGGGAACTGCTGGCCTCCGTGGCCCGGCTGGTCCGCCGCCTGCACGACGCCTCGGCCGGCTACGACCCCCGGGCGCACCCGTTCCCGCCGCGCTACACCCCGCGGTCCGCCGTCCGCCGGGAGCCGCCCGCGCTGGTCTGCCACCTGGACATCACTCCGCAGAATGTGGTGGTCCGGGACGGTCTCGCGGCCGGCCTTATCGATTTCGACCTCGCCGGTCCCAGTACGGCCCTCATGGACTCGTACAACACGGCCATGCACTGGGTGCCGCTGCGCGACCCTGCGGACGGCTGGCCCGGCTGGGCGGACCTGGACTCCTTCGGGCGGCTCCGGATCTTCGCGGATGCCTACGGCTGGTCCCCGGAGGAACGACGCCGGGTGCCCGGCCTCGGCATCGACGCGGCTGCGCTGAGCTACGAGCGGATGCGGCACAACGCGGCGACGCTCGGCGGCGGCTGGGCCCGGATGTGGGACGACGGCGTGGGCGGGCTGATCCTGCGCCGCCGCCGCTGGCTCGAGGCCAACGCGGAACGGCTGGTGGACGCGCTTCTCAGGTAGTGCCTACGCGGAGACGAAGTCCGCGTTGGAGAAGGCGACGCCCAGGACGATGACAACCAGCAGGGTAATGGCAATCGCGACGTAACCCAGGACCAGCCCGGCGATGGCCAGGCCCCTGCCGCCGGGCTCCCGGTTCAGGGCCAGGTGCCCAAGGACAACGGCGGCCAGCTGCGGAAGCAGGAAGAAGCCGAAGCCGAGGAAGGCCGCCACGCCGCAGCACAGGCTCGCGATGCTCAAGCCTCTCGGCACCGCAGGCACGCCGTAATAGTACGGCTGGCCGTACGCGTCCCCGTAGGCGCCCGCGGGCTGGCCGTAAGCGCCGTAGCCGCCGGGCTGCTGGCCAAGGTGCGGCGCCGCCGTCGGCATCGGCGGAACCGGGCCCTCGCCGAACGGCTGTCGATAGGGCGGCGGCTGGTAGCCGCGGTATGCCTCGCCGTTACCGGACCCTGGCTGCTCGGTCATGAACTTCCCCTCTGACGTGTGTACGTCAAGGGTAGCGCCGCACCATTTCCGCCGCGTCACAGCGGCCCGATTCCGGTGAAATCATGTTGCCGGGCGCACTCGTCTGGCATGCTGGAGCCATGGCTAGCCGCGCGGGCACAGTTGCCCAACCCCAAGACCTTGTCGACCTCACTGCGCTCCTGGATGCGTACTACGATGTAGCGCCGGATCTGGGCGACCCCGGCCAGCGGGTGGCGTTCGGCACGTCAGGACACCGGGGCTCCAGCCTCAAGGCGTCGTTTAACGAACCCCACATCCTCGCCATCACCCAGGCCATCGTGGAATACCGGGCGGGCCAGGGCATCACCGGGCCGCTGTACCTCGCCAAGGACACACATGCCCTGAGCGAGCCGGCGCAGAATTCCGCGCTGGAGGTCCTCGCCGCGAACGGTGTGCACGTGCTGATCGACGCCCGCCACGGCTATACGCCCACCCCGGCCCTGAGCCACGCCATCCTGACCCACAACAACAACTCGGCCGCGGGGGCACCGCAGGCCGACGGCATCGTCGTGACCCCGAGCCACAACCCGCCCGGCGACGGCGGCTTCAAGTACAACCCGCCGCACGGCGGACCGGCCGACACGGACGCCACCGGCTGGATCGCCAACCGCGCCAACGAGCTGCTCGAGAACGGCCTGCGCGGGGTTAAGCGGATTCCCATCGCGGACGCTACGTCCGCGGACACCACCGGCAAGTTCGACTTCCTCTCCAGCTACGTCGACGACCTGCCCTCAGTGCTGGACCTGAATGCGATCCGCGAAGCCGGCGTCCGCATCGGAGCCGACCCCATGGGCGGGGCGTCAGTGGACTACTGGGGGGAAATCGGCGAACGCCACCACCTGAACCTCACCGTGGTGAACCCGACGGTGGACCCGCAATGGGCCTTCATGACCCTGGACTGGGACGAGAAGATCCGGATGGACTGCTCTTCGCCGTCGGCGATGGCGTCCCTGATCAACCGGATGTCTCAGGGCGCCAACTTTGACGTCGCCACCGGCAACGACGCCGACGCCGACCGCCACGGCATCGTTACGCCGGACGGCGGGCTGATGAACCCGAACCACTACCTCGCCGTCGCGATCGACTACCTGTACCGGCACCGCAGCGGTTGGAACCCGCAGTCCGTCATCGGCAAGACCCTCGTCTCCTCCTCGATCATTGACCGGGTCGCCGAAAGCCTGGGCCGCAAGCTCGTGGAGGTGCCGGTCGGCTTCAAGTGGTTTGTGCCCGGACTGCTCTCCGGCGAGGGTGCCTTCGGCGGGGAGGAATCCGCTGGCGCTTCCTTCAACAAAATGGACGGCAGCGTCTGGACCACAGATAAGGACGGCATCCTGCTGGCATTGCTGGCTTCCGAGATTACGGCGGTCACCGGCAAATCGCCGTCGCAGCTGTACAAGGGCCTGACCGATAAGTTCGGCGACCCCGTGTACGCCCGCATCGATGCCGCCGCCACGCGGGAACAGAAGGCCGCCCTGGGCAAGCTCTCGCCGACGGACGTCACCGCGACGGAACTGGCCGGCGAAACCATCACCGCGAAGCTGACCGAAGCACCCGGCAACGGGGCAGCCATCGGTGGTCTTAAGGTCGTGACCGAAAACGCCTGGTTTGCCGCCCGGCCGTCCGGCACCGAGGACGTCTACAAGATCTACGCCGAGTCCTTCAAGGGCGCGGACCACCTCAAGCAGGTGCAGGCCGAGGCCAAGGCCCTGGTGGACGGCGTTATTTCCTGACCGCCGCCGTTTCCGTGCCGGGGCGAAGGTCCGGCTCCTCGCCGGGGCTGCCGGCCAGCACCGAGCGGTTCCGGCCCAGCGTCTTCGCCCGGTAAAGGGCGGCGTCCGCAGAGGCGACCAGGGCCTCCAGGTCGGCGCGGCCGGAACCGGTGGAAGCGATCCCGTAGCTGACGGTCGGCAGCCGGGCCTCCACGTCCGGCTGCGCCGCCTGCAGCCGCCCGCTGATGGTGGCTGCCATCTCCGCGGCGCGCTTCGGCGAGACGCCGGGCAGGAGCAGGATGAATTCCTCGCCGCCGTATCGCCCGACCAGGTCGGTGGACCGCACCGAGGCCGTGCATGCGGCGGCGAATGTCTGCAACGCCGCATCCCCGGCGGCATGCCCGAACTCGTCGTTGACAGCCTTGAAATGGTCCAGGTCGGCCAGCACCAGCGCCGCAGTGGTCCGGGCGTTGCCGAGCCTGCGCAGTTCATTCGCCGCCAGGTCCATAAAGGCGGTGCGGTTCAGCAGGCCAGTCAACCCGTCCACCGTGGCACGCGCCCTGAGATCCCGGGTCAGCTGTTCGTTGCTCAGCTCGGCCATGGTGAAGGACGCAAGCACCAGGACCATGGTGGTGAGCAGCGTTGTCACCACCGACCCGAAGTAGGCGGTGAAGACCGGCCCCTGCGGCCCGTCAAGGACAAACGCGGCCAGCCGACCCGCGTAGAAGACCGTCAAGAGGCCGGAGCCGTACGCGAGGGGGCGGTGGACGCGGGAGTAGTCGACGTCGAGCAGGAACAGCTCGCGTGAGGAGAGCCCGAGCATCAGCCCCATCATGGCCAGCAGGACGGGGCCGCCGGACCAGTTGTTGCTGGCCGGGTGGTCAAGGACGGACACGAGGCCGGTGACCACCGGCCCTGGCAGCAGCAGCCACAGGGTGGGCTGGCTGCTGCGCAGCGAGCGGGTCCCGGCCCACATGGCTCCGGCGCCGCCCACCAGCAGCGTGTTGCCGAGCGGGTTCGCCCAGACCTGGTGGATGGTGCCGTCGAGCAGGTATGACGCGGAGCCGGTGAGGAACAACAGCAGCGCCGAGCACCACCAGCCGCTGAAGGGCGCACGCGTCCTGCGGAAAGTGATGAAGTAAAACAGGCACAGCAGCGTGAGAGTCACGACGGCGAGGGCGGCGCGCAGGGTGGAAGTGTCAAGCGTCATACCGTAGCGCCCCCAGCACCCACCCGGTGACCCGGCAGCCACCGGCGTCAGTCCCAATTTGACCCCAGTATGGCACCTCGGATCCCAGATGAAGAGATTCATTCACAATGTGGCATCCCAGAGCCTGAGCACCCGCCGCGTGGCATGCCCGCCGTCCGGAGCCATATCCACCAGGGCCACCCTGTCCAGGGCCAGATGCCCGCCGGCGCGGGGCGCCTTCCCGGCCCGGTGCGAGACGTGCGGACGGTAGCCGGGCCCCGTGTACCCGGGGGTGGCAATCCGGCCGGGGAGCGACTGCACGACCCGCACCAGGTCGTCGTGCAGGGCCTGGAGCGGGGCATCGGGTTCAATCAGGCTGACCGGTATGGTGCCGCCGCGGCCGAAGCCCGCCTCCCCGCCGACGGCCACGGTGATGCCCAGCCCGGCCCGGACCGCCGCGTCCATCCGCGCAGCCACCCGCGCGGCGAGCGTGTCCCCCGGGGTCTCGCCGCCGGAGGCCTGCCCGCCAGCGGCCGGAAGCGGATCGACGACGTCGAACTTCACCAGTGTGATGTGCAGCGGCCAGCGATCCCGCGGAAACTCCATCCCCTCGGTGACGGGCTCCAGGAAAGCGACCACTATCAGGTTGCGCATGCGGACAGTCTGCCACCGTGCCCTGACAGAATGGCGCCGGGTGGCGTCAGACGGTGCGGACGACGTCCTCGTAAGCGAATTTCGGCTTCGGGGCGCCCCAGGCGTCCTCCGCCGGCTCGCCGATGTTAACCACCATGAAGCTCTTTTGGCTGCCGTCCGGGAAGAACGCGGCGTCGATTTTGCCGAAGTCGGCGCCCGTCATCGGCCCGGCGGCAAGACCCAGCGACCGGACGGCCAGGATGAAGTAACCGGCCTGCAGATGGGCGTTGTTATTGCCGGTTGCGGCCGTGAGATCCGGGGCGGCGTCGTACATGGCCTTGGGCGCGTTGTATCCGGGGAGGAACGTGTCCCACTGTTCGTGCCAGGCGGTGTCGACGCCGAGGACGGCGACGAGCGGCGCGGACGCCGTCTTCTTCCGGTTTCCGGCGGACAGGGCGTCCACCAGGGTGGCGCGCGCCTCGTCCGAACGGACGTAGGTGACGCGCAGGGGCTGGGAATTGAACGCCGTGGGACCGAATTTGGTCAGCTCATAGATGGCGCGGGCCTGCTCGTCCGTGACATCCCCGGTGAAGGCGTTCGCCGTGCGCGCCTGGGAAAAAATGGCATCCACTGCTGCCTCGTCGATTACTGCTTCTTCATGGGCGATGGTCATTCGCGTCCCTTTCGCTGGGCCCGCCCGCATTCGGGGCGCTGCTGTGTCGCTTGGTTAAACCGGCGGCCGGGGCGGCAACTTCCCGGCGGCCTGCGTGACGTCAGACACAGCGCAGCGGTCCAGTCTGTTTGCGGTCCGCACCCTGCGGGCTGTTCTCGCGGTGCGGGACCGGCCAGCCATAGGCCGCAATCGGCGTATCCAGGCGGTCAGCCCGGTCCGATGGGCTCGCACCATGGCAGATACCGCAACCATGGCGGGCATCACGTCCGCCTACGACGCCGTGGCCGCGGCGTACGCGGCGGCTCTCCCCGACGCCAGCTTCGAGTCGGCCCTTGTCCGCGCGGCACGACCCATGGAAAAACACCCGCAGGCCGTCCTCCTGATGGCCAGGCCGCCGGCACTCCTGCCGTGAATCCGGTGCGGCGGCCGCGGCCGGAGGCAGTGAGTTCGCACGCCCGTACGCCATTGCCGACGCGTCTTCAATGCCGCAGACTGGCAAAAGCGCAGGGTCCACGTCGGCGACGGAGCTAACGCGGGCACTGGCCGTCACATCAGGACAAACAAGCTTCAGACAGGCCGTCAACACTGAGGAGGACCCGCCGTGCAGAGCCCGACACCGGCAAATTCGGAAAACGTCCAGCGGCAACTTGCGATCTTCGACGTCGTCAGACGCGCTCCCGGGAAGACGCTGTCGGAGGTGAAGGCCATGCTCACCGAGGCGTTTGCCGACCGCGGGCTGCCGCGGCAGCCGGGACCCTGGCTGGACGCCGTGGCGTCGGAGGCGTCAGCCGGTAAGCCCTACATCGTGGACCTCCCCGCCGCGGTGGCGGCCGACAGCATCACGGCTGCCCCGGACCGGCTCGTCCGGGCCACGCTCGGCGAGCGCCGGCTTCTCCGGCAAGCCTCGGCCGGGGCAGGATCAGGAAGTGCCGGCGCTGCCTCCACCGCCTGGCCGGCGGAAACTTCCCTGCGCCAGCTGCTGCGTCTTTCCGCAGCCGCGCTGGCGGTGGGTCTGGCGGCCGCGGCGGTCCGCGCGGCCCTCCGCCGGCGAAAGTGATGCCCGCCCCGGCGGGCCGCCGACGGCGGGGGCGCGGGACAGCCGGCAGCGGGTCTGCTGCGGGGCGCTGTGAGCCGCGGGTTTCCCGAGACCCTGTTATCCGGGCCACGGGAGGAGTAGGTTGCTCGGATGGAGGACACGTACCAGGTCATTGTGGTCGGCGCCGGATTTGCGGGCCTTTCGGCCGCGAAGGAACTCGGTCGAAAGGGCGTACGCGTACTGCTCATCGACACAAACAACTACCACCAGTTCCAGCCGCTCCTGTACCAGGTCGCCACCTCGCAGATCGGGGTCTCGGCGGTAACCCGGCCGATCCGGTCAGTTGTGCGCCGGCGCCGGAGCGTGCGAGTGCTGACCGCCGACGTGGTGTCTGTGGACGCCGTAAACCACACGGTCAGCACCGTTGACGGGGAGACGTTCAGGGCCGAGCTCCTGGTGATTGCGGTAGGAGCCGTCCCGAACTTCTTCAACACCCCCGGCGCGGCAGAACACGCCTTACCCCTGTATTCGGTCACCGACGCGACCACGCTCGGCACCAGCCTGACCCGCCTGCTTGACCGCGCCGACCGGGAACCCGGCGTGCCGGTGGACGTGGTCGTGGTGGGCGGGGGCCCGACCGGCGTGGAGACGGCAGGGGCGATCGCCGAAAACATCAAATTTGTCGTGACGAAGTACTTCTCCCCCGGGCTTGCCGACCGGTGCCGGGTGCACCTGGTGGACATGTTGCCGAACGTGCTCGCCATGTTCTCCTCGAAATCCCAGGCCTACACCACCGAGCGCCTGCGGAAGATCGGGGTCCAACTGCATATGGGCGTCGGCGTCACCGAGGTCCGGGCGGACGGTGTGACGCTCGCGGACGGGACGGATATTCCCGGCCGGATCGTTGTCTGGGCGGGTGGACTCAAAGCGGGGAGCCTGCTGGCTGGCTCCGGACTGCCGCAGGGCAAGGGAGGTCGCATCGACGTCCGGCCGGACCTGACCGCTCCCGGCGCGGAGGGCGTCTACGTCATCGGCGACGCGGCCAACATGACCGATGCGACCGGAGCCAAACTGCCCCAGCTAGGCTCGGTCGCCCAGCAGGCCGGGTCCTGGGCCGCCCGCAACATCCACGCGGACCTCACCGGCGGCACCCGGCAGCCTTTCCATTACAGCGACAAGGGATACATGGCGATGATCGGACGGGGCGCCGCCGTGGCGGAGCTTGGCCGTAAACGCCACCAACTGCAGGGGCCGCTGGCGTTCCTGTCCTGGCTGCTGGTGCATCTGGCCCTCCTGTCCGGGACTCAGCAGAAGGTCCGGGCACTGTTTTCCTGGCTCAACGGCTACATCTTCCACAGCCCGGCGCAGGTCGTCGTCGGGGGCACCGAGCGGGGGCCGCTGCCCGGGCGGTAGCCCGTCCTGCGCCGGCAGCCGGACGCTCCGGCCCGGGTGCCCACGGGCGCGGAAACCGTCATCGCCCGGGCCGAGGGCGTTGTCCCGCCCGGATCGTGGCACGCTGGAGGCATGGATCTGGAGGTGTCACCCGCGCTCACAATTCCCGCGGCCGAGCTTCGCTGGCGGTTTTCCCGGTCGTCCGGACCGGGTGGGCAGCACGTCAATACCTCCGACAGCCGGGTTGAACTCTCCTGGGACATCGGCCGCTCGGCGGTGCTTTCCGAGGGCCAGCGGCTGCTGCTCTTCACGCGCCTGGGGTCGCGCCTCATCGCCGGGGTGATCACCGTGACCGCCTCCGAGCAGCGCTCCCAGCTGCGCAACCGGGAAATTGCCCTGGTGAAGCTCGCCGGCGTTGTCGCGGAGGGCCTGGCGCCGGACGGTCCCCGACGCCGGGCTACCAAACCCACCCGCGGCTCGAACCGGCGCCGCCTGGCCGCCAAGGAGCAGCGGGCGGCGACCAAACGGCAGCGTCGACGGCCCTCGGCCGAGTAGCGGAGTACACGCTTCGGAGCAGCCCGACGTCGTCGTCCGGCACCCGGGGCTTCGGTGCGGGGCGGTAAAGTGGCACCCGGAAGATTCCTTCCCGGTCCCGCCACACATTCTTGAAAGGCTCGCTGCAATGAGCATGCTCGGCACCAAATGGAAGATCCACGGCAACGGCAAGTCCATCCGGCCCGGCGAGGTTGTCCGTCCGGATGAGCGCCTCGCCTGGCCCCTGACCATCGGGGTCGGCATGCAGCACGTCGTGGCCATGTTTGGCGCCACGTTCCTGGTCCCGATCATCACCGGCATGCCGCCGGCGACGACCCTGTTCTTCTCCGGCATCGGGACCCTGCTGTTCCTGGTCATCACCCAGGGCCGCGTGCCCAGCTACCTTGGTTCCTCGTTCGCCTTCATTGCCCCGATCATGGCCTCGCAGCAGCAGTTCGGCATCCCCGGCGCGCTGGGCGGAGTGGTGCTGGCCGGCGTCGCCCTCGCCGTCGTTGGCGCCGTCGTGCAGAAGTTCGGCGCGGGCTGGATCAACCGCCTCATGCCCCCGATCGTGACCGGCGCAATCGTGGGCCTGATCGGCCTGAACCTGGCCCCGGCCGCCAAGAACAACTTCGACGCCGCCCCCGTCACCGCCCTGATCACCCTCGCCGTGATCATCGTGGTCAGCGTCTTCTTCCGCGGCATCCTCGGCCGGCTGAGCATCCTGGTCGGCGTCGTGGTCGGCTACCTGGTCGCGGTGATCCGCGGCGAGGTCGACTTCGCCAAGGTCGACGCCGCGGCCTGGGTCGGGCTGCCGCACTTCCAGACCCCCGAATTCCACCTCGGCGTCGTCGGCCTGTTCGTGCCGGTGGTGCTGGTGCTGGTGGCGGAGAACATCGGCCACGTGAAGTCGGTCTCGGCAATGACGGGCCAGAACCTCGACGGCGTCTCCGGCCGTGCGCTGATGGCCGACGGCGCCGCTACCGTCCTCGCCGGCCTGGGCGGCGGATCCGGTACCACCACGTACGCCGAAAACATCGGCGTAATGGCCGCCACGAAGGTCTATTCGACGGCGGCGTACTGGGTGGCGGGCCTTTTCGCCGTCGTGCTGAGCTTCTCGCCGAAATTCGGTGAACTCATCGCCACCGTCCCGGCCGGTGTGCTCGGCGGCGCCGCCACCATGCTCTATGGCATGATCGGCGTCCTGGGCGTGAAGATCTGGGTGCAGAACAAGGTCAACTTCTCCAACCCGATCAACCTCACCACCGCCGCCGTCGCACTGATCGTCGGCATCGCTGATTACACCTGGACCATCGGCGACCTCAAGTTCACCGGCATCGCCCTGGGCTCCGCCGCCGCCCTGGTGATCTACCACGGCATGAAGGCCATCGCGAGCGCCCGCGGCACGGTGGCCGAACCGGAGACCGAAGACGCAGCGCCCGTCGCAGCCGTCAAGGGCGCAGTGAACGCCGCCGCCAAGCGCGCCCCGAAGAAGCGCCGCTAAGCGGCCGACCGGCGCCAAAAAAGGCCGGCGCCCTCACCACCGTTCGGTGGCAGGGCGCCGGCCTTTGGCATCTCCGCGGCCGTTAACCGGCGTCGTAGGATTCCTTGTTGTCGTCGCGGTCCTTCGGGGACTGCTCTTCGGGCAGGTCCGTACCGCTGCCGTCCGGGATCCCGGCGGCGTCCTGGCCCGGCTCGGAGGAAAACGGCCGGCCCGGCTCGGGCTCTTCGGTGTTGGCCGCGTCCATCTCCGCCTCCGAGGACGGCACCGCTCCGCCGCCCTCGGCTGCCGCCTCGCTGCCCGGCTCGAATCCGGCTTCCGTGCTCTCGTTTTCCGCGCTCATCTGCTTCTCCGTTCCGCCGAAGCGTCCTGCTCCGGGCTCTCCTGAACTGTCCTGGTCTTCGGCGCCGAACTGGCTAAGGTCCGGCGCCCCCGCGGGGTAGGTTTCGCCGTCCGGGCTGTCCTGGTTCAGGCCGGCGGCGTCGAACGCCTCCTCATCGCGCGGCTGGGCGAATGTTTTCGAGTCGCCAGCGGGCAGTTCCTGCTCCGCGGTGGGGGTCCCGTAGCCGCCTGCTTCCTCTTCCACGGGGCGTCCCTGCTGATTTTCCTGAGTCATGTCGTTCCTCCTGCTTCCTGGCCCGGCGCGGTTGCCGCCCGTGGGGTCTTTCGGCTGGTCCTGCTGCGTAGAGTTGCTCAATAGTCCACCTGCCCGAATGCGTCGGTTTCCTGTGTTCCCACCGTACCCGAAAACCGTCAGTAAGCTTAGTACCAACGTGATTATGAGCTAGGAGTGGCCATGCCAGACGCCGGGAAGTCCCGCAGCGAGGGCCGTGACGAGACCTTCGACGAGAAGATGGACCGCAATTGGGCGGAGCTGGTGCAGGAGCTCCGGGTGCTTCAGACCGGCGTTCAAATCCTGGCCGGTTTCCTGCTCACCCTTCCGTTCCAGTCCCGTTTCGAGACGCTGGACCGCTTCGAGCTGACGCTTTATCTGGTCAACGTAGTCCTGGCGGCCCTGACAACCGCCCTGATCCTGCTGCCTGTCAGCGCGCACCGCAGGCTCTTCCGCCGGGGGCTCAAGGAAACGCTGGTGTCCAGCGCAGACCGCATCACCAAAGTTGCACTGGCCGGCGTCGGGCTCCTGAGCGTGGGAACCTCGGCGCTGGTCTTCGACGTGACGGCGGGTCGCGCTGCCGGACTGACGGCCGGCGGCGCCCTGCTGGCCGTGCTGTTGGTCCTGCTCGTGCTGATTCCCAATAAGCTTCGCCACAAGGCCCGCCAGGACTAGGCCGTGGCGGAAACCGCACTGCGGAACCTGCGTTCGGCACTGTCCGGCCCGGGCCGTTCCGCTGCCTAGCTCGCCGGGCTGTCCTTGCGCTCGACGGCCTCCGGCGGCTCCTCCCCCTCGGCGGGCTCGTAGGTGTGGTCGAACGGCATCTCGTTCAGATCCAGGTTCTCATTGGCGTGCTGGCCTGCCACCAGCTCATGCGCTTCCTCCACCGTGTCGACGCTCGGCATCGACCCCATGAGTGGTCGGCCCGCTGTTTCCTTGATGAAGTACACCGCCACCGCGCCGACCGCGGAGGTGGCCATCAGGTAGTACGCCGGCATCATTTCGTTGCCGGAAGCGGCAATCAGGGACGCGATGATAAAGGGGGCCGTGCCTCCGAAGATGGCCACAGCGAAGTTGTAGGCGATGCCCATGGCCCCGTAGCGGCTGGTGGTCGGGAAGAGCGCCGGAAGGGTCGACGCCAAGTTGGCCACGTAGAACGTCAGCGGGAACGCGATCAACGCCAGGCCCAGCAGCGTGGACCAGATGGCCCCGATCCCGATCAGCAGGAAGGCCGGGGCGGCCAGGACCACGGTGCCGAGCGATCCGATCCAGAGCACCGGCCGGCGTCCGATCCGGTCCGAGAGCCGGCCGGTCAGCGGGATCGCGGCGGACATCAGCACCAGAATCGGGATGGTCAGCAGGGTCCCGTGCAGCTCGTCGTAGCCCTTGTTCGACGTCAGGTACGTCGGCATGTAGGACGTCAGCGCGTAGCCGACGGTGTTCGCGGCCGCCACCAGGATCATGGCGAGCAGGATCCCGCGCCAGTGCGAGGTGAAAATGGCGACCGGGCCCTTGGCATCCGCGGCTTCTCCGGACTCTCCGCCAGCCTCCTGAGCGTCCATGCTGGCCTGGAATGCCGGGGATTCTTCAATCTTCATCCGGAAATAGATGGCGATCAGGCCCAGCGGACCGGCGATCAGGAACGGCAGCCGCCAGCCCCAGGCCTCCATCACGTCCCCGCCGAGGGTGACCTGCAGAACCGTCACCAGGGCCGCGCCGACGGCGAAGCCCATATAGCTGCCGAGGTCCAGGAAACTGGCAAAGAAGCCGCGCCGGGCGTCCGGGGCATGTTCGCTGACGAAGGTGGTGGCGCCGGCGTATTCCCCGCCGGTCGAAAAGCCCTGGATGAGCTTGGTCGCGACCAGGAGGACGGCCGCCCAGATGCCGAGCACGGCGTAGCCGGGAAGTAGCCCCACCACGAAAGTGGAGGCAGCCATAATGATGAGGGTCATCGCAAGGACCCGCTGCCGGCCGATCTTGTCGCCTAGCCAGCCGAAGAACACGCCGCCCAGCGGGCGGGCGATGAACGTTGCCCCGAAGGTGCCGAGCAGAAAGAGGTTTTGCACCGTCTTGTCGGCTTCCGGCAGGAACACCGGCCCCATGGTGGTGATCAGGTAGCCGAAAACACCAACGTCATACCATTCCATCGTGTTCCCGACGATGGTGCCGCCGAGCGCCTTGCGCATGACTTTCCGGTCAACGACGTTGATGTGTTCGACTTCCAGCCGGCGTTCCTGGAGCTTGGGCCGGCGGGAACCGCTGCGCTTCATGGACATTTCGACCTCCTGGTCAGTGCCACGGTTTGTCCGCGGCCCCGGCAGAGCGAGCCACGGTCCCCAATTGCGGCCAGTTTATCCGGGCAGGCATGCCCGGGCCAGAGGAAAATGCCGGTCCGGCGGCGTGACGGCGGTTCAGGCCCCTTCCAGGACCTGGCTGGTGGCCCACGCCAGGTACTTTGCCGCCTTCGCGATGGCTTCGGCCGGGCTAGGCGCCACGTCCAGCAGCTGGGCGGCCGCAACCACCCCATGCCGGGCGAGGTCCTCGGGCGTGACGAGGATGCGGCCGGCGACCATGATGACCGGGATGCCCAGCCCCCGGGCGGCGTCGGCCAGGGCGATCGGAGCCTTCCCGTTCAGTGACTGCGGGTCCAGCGAACCCTCGCCCGTGATCACCAGGTCAGCGGCCGCCAGCTTCTCGGCAAGCCCGGTAAGGCCGGCGACGAGTTCGAATCCACCCTCCAACCGGGCGTTGCTGAAGGCCAGGAACGACGCCGGGAAGCCCCCGGCCGCGCCGGCACCCGCCACATTGACGTCACGGCCGGTCGCCTGCCTCAGCACCGATGCCCAGTTGCGCAGCCCGGCGTCGAGCACTTCGACGGCGTCTTGATCGGCGCCCTTCTGCGGGCCGAAAACGCAGGCGGCGCCGTCCGGGCCGTAGAGCGGGTTCTGCACATCCACGGCGATCCTGAACTTAACTGCGGCAAGCCGCGGATCCAGCCCGCTGACATCCACGGCGGCCACCTCGGCGAGGGAGCCGCCGCCGAGCGGCACCACATTTCCGGCGGCGTCCACGGGCTTGAGCCCCAGCGCCCGGAGCGCGCCGCTGCCGCCGTCGGTCATCGCCGAACCGCCCACACCCAGCACGATTTCGGTCGCACCGGCGTCCAGCGCCGCTGCGATCAACTGTCCGCAGCCGTAGCTGTGGGCCCGCAGGGCGTTCGCAGGCGTCGGCTCCATGTGCCCAAGTCCGGAGGCCTGCGCCGTCTCGATGACGGCGGTGGCGCCGCCGGACGCGTCCTGGCGGATGGCCCAGGCGGCGCCGACCGGCGCCAGGATCGGCCCGACGACGGCGTTCAGGCGCTCCTCGTAGCCGGCGGCGACGGCCGCCTCCAGCGTCCCCTCGCCGCCGTCGGCCACCGGGAACTGGATGGCCTCGGCCTCGGGGTAGACGCGCAGGGCACCCTCGGCGATGGCGGCGGCGGCCTCGGCCGCGGTCAGGGAGCCCTTGAACTTGTCCGGGGCGATCAGGATTCGCATGGTTCCATCCTGCCAGCCGGCACCGACTTTTCGCTTCCGAGACAATCCCGGGCGCGCGGGGGTAACGTGGCAGTTCCGGGTCGGCCGCGGCGACTTAGCGGTCGGCCGTGGCAGTAGCGGCCCGTCCGCGGGCCCGGCGCGCAGGAGGTAGCGGTGAGCAATATCGGAGACGGTGGCGGGAGCTCGCCCGGCATCACGGGCCTTGTCCTGGTCCGGCACGGCGAGAGCGAGGGCAACGTGGCCGCCACCATGGCCCGGCAAAGCGGCGCCCAGGTGATTGACGTTCCGGCGCGGGACGCCGACGTGGGCCTCTCGGAGACGGGACGCGAACAGGCCCTGGCGCTGGGCGGGCTGCTCGCCCGGGTCCCCGAGCCGGGCCGCGCCGCTGTCTGGTCCTCCCCGTACGCACGGGCCCGCCAGACCGCCGAGCTGGCAGTACAGGCGGGCGGCTGGCCGCGACAGGTCCGGTTGGATGAGCGGCTCCGCGATCGCGAGCTTGGGATCCTGGACATGCTGACCTCGGCCGGCGTCGAGGCGCGCCTGCCCGAGGAAGCCGAGCGCCGGCGGTGGCTGGGAAAGTTCTATTACCGGCCGCCGGGCGGCGAGTCATGGGCCGACGTCGTGCTCCGGCTCAGGTCCCTACTGGCCGACCTGGACCGGGATCATCCCGGCGAGGAAGTCCTGCTGGTCTGCCATGACGCGCTGATCGTGTTGTTCCGCTACATCTTGGAAGGCCTCTCTGAATCCGAGCTTCTGGACCTTGCCGCCGCTACCGGCGTCCTCAACGCCTCCGTCAGCCGGTTCGTCCGGATCGGCGGGACCGGTACGTGGAAGCTGGAGAGCTTCAACGTTGCGGACCACCTGGCGGAGCTGGGTGTGCCCGTCACCGAACACGCAGGGGACGCGGATGTCCACCCGAGCTGAGTCCGCGCCCGCGATTCCGGTAACCCCCACGCTGCTGCGCGGCTGGCCGCTGCCGGGCGGCGGGTCCGGCAAGGACGACCGGGGCTCTGTGCTGGTGGTCGGCGGAGCCCGTACGACGCCGGGAGCCGCCCTGCTCGCGGGCGTCGCGGCGCTGCGTTCCGGGGCCGGACGGTTGACGTTGGCAGTGGCGGAATCGACGGCGGTGCAGCTGGCCGTGGCTTTCCCGGAGTCCGGCGTCCTGGGGCTGCCGGAAACGGCCCGCGGGTCCGTCAAGGGTTCCGGGGCGTCGCTGCTCGCGGACGCGGTAGGTGCCGCCGACGCCGTCCTGGTCGGGCCCGGGCTGGATGACAAGGACGAGACCCTGGCGCTGCTGCGGGGGCTGCTGCTGCCGGGACGGTCGGGGCCGAAGCGCGGGGGCCCCGCCGTCGTCTTGGACGCGTACGCCCTGGGCTGCCTGCCGGAGCTCGCTGGCGAACTGAAGCCTTGGGCGGGCCGGCTGATCCTTACGCCCAACGTCACCGAGGCGGGAATCCTTCTTGGCCATGACGTTGCGGACCTTAAGCGTGACGTTTCCGGGCTCGCCAAGACTTACCAGGCCGTGGTGAGCTGCCAAGGGATCGTCGCGGAGCCCGGTGGGGACGTCTGGGAAATCACCACCGGCCACAGCGGACTGGGGACCTCGGGCAGCGGCGATGTGCTGGCCGGCGCCATCACGGGCCTGCGGGCGCGCGGAACCACCAACCAGCAGGCAGCCTGCTGGGGTTCGCACCTGCACGCCGCCGCCGGCGACCGGCTCGCCAGCAGGCTGGGTGGGCTGGGCTACCTGGCCCGCGAGCTCTGCGACGAATTGCCGCCCCTCATGGCGGAACTGGACAGCTAAGAGCCGGCCAGGACCCGGATACGGCCGGCCGGGCCGGGCCGCCGCGTGGCCGGCTCAGTCCTGCCACTGTCCGCGCTCCTGCAGGACGCTTTTGAGCAGGTCGGCGCGGTCGGTGACGATCCCGTCGACGCCGAGGTCCAGCAGCCGGTGCATTGCGGGCACTTCGTTGATGGTCCAGACGTGCACGTGCAGCCCGTGGCGGTGGGCACGCCGGACGAATCCGGCCGTCACCACCGGCACCGCGCCGTACCGGACCGGGACCTGGAGGGCGTGCACGCCGCGTAACGCCCAGCCCAGCAATTTTGCCGGAAGCAGCGGACCCAGCAGCACGAAGAGGGCATTGGTCGCCATGCCGGCCGAACTTGCGGCCGGACGGCTCAGGCGGCGCAGCACGGCGCGGCGCCTGCGGTCCGAAAAGCTGGCGACGAGTACGCGGTCATGCAGTCCGTGCTGTTCGATCGCCGCGGCCAGCGTAGCCACCGAGTTCCAGTCCTTAACGTCGAGGTTGAGCCGGATGTCCGGAAACTCCGTGACCAGCTCCGCCAGCAGCGGGATAGGCTCGGTGCCGCCGATTCTGGCCCGGGCGACCGTTTCGGCCGTCAGCTCCGAAATCCGGCCGCTGCCGTCGGTGACACGGTCCAGGGTTTCATCATGGAAGAGCAGCAGCACGCCGTCGGCGGTGGTGTGCACATCCGCTTCGAGGTAGCGGTAGCCCAGCCCGACGGCGGCGCGGAACGCGGCCATCGAGTTTTCGGCGCCGTCCGGCGCGAAGCCGCGGTGGGCCATCGCCACCGGGGCGGGCCCAGCATTGCCATGGTCGAGGAAGGGATGCGGGGCGCTCACCCCTGAAGCGTACCGGAGCGGCTCAGGTGCCGTGCGGCAGAATCTCAACGCCGTCGCTGCAGTGCAACAGGGTCCGGCCGCCGCCGTCGAGGTCCACCCAGACCGTGGTGTGGTCCGGCGTGACCGCATCGACCAGGCCGCCGGTTTCATATCCGGGCTGGAGGCGCACGCGGACCCGGTCACCCTGGCGGAGGCTTTGCCAGTGCACATCCGGGGCGACCCGCCGGAGTGCCTGGTCGTCGCTGTATCGGTTTCCGTGCCTGGCCATGATTGCCCCACCTTCAGTCAAGGGATCCGTTCGGTCACGCCAGCCTAAAAGGGCAAGGTGAACGGCAGTTGACCGTCAGCTGGGAATCCCGTGCCCGGTCGGGCGGGACCGGCTACGGGAGCCTGAGGCCCAGTTCGGTGAGCTTGGCTTCGAGAATCTGGGCCACGCCGTCGTCGTCGAAGTGGGGTGCCTGCCGGCCGGCGGCCCGGATGGCCTCCGGGTGGCCGCTGGCCATGGCGTAGCCGTGTCCTGCCCAGCGCAGCATCTCGATGTCGTTGGGCATGTCGCCGAAGGCCACCACGTCCGGCGCCCCGACGCCCAGCGACGCCGCGTACTCGGCCAGCGCAACGGCCTTGTTGACGCCCGGCAGTGAGAGCTCCAGCAGGGCGATATTCGGGGCGGAGTGCGTCGCGGCGGCCAGGTGGGCCACGGCGGGGGTGACCTCGGCCAGGAAATCGTCCGCGGTTCCCTCCCGGACGACCGCGAGGAACTTCACGACGGCGTCATCGGCGCTGAGGGTGTCCTGCAGCGGCGCCGGGGTGACGTCGGCGAGCACTCCGCTGGAGCCGGTGCCGAGGAAACCCGGTTCCAAGTGAAAGCCGTTGAGGGTTTCGGCGGCGAACAACGCGGAGGGGCGCAGCCGCTGGATGATCCGGCGGGCCTCGAAGACGGCGTCGAGCCCCAAAGTGCGGGCGGTCACCAGCCGGTCGGCTTCCAGGTCCCACACGACCGCGCCGTTGGAGCAAATGACGGTGCCGGTGTGGCCCAGCCGGTCCTGCAGCGGGCGCAGCCAGCGCGGCGGGCGGCCGGTGACGAAGACCAGCTCCACCCCGGCGTCGCGGCAGGCGTGGAAAGCGCGAACGGTCCGGTCGCTGATTTTGCCGTCATGGCCGAGGATCGTTCCGTCAATATCACTTGCTACCAGCCGCATACTGCCAGTCTACGTGGGGGCGCGGCGGCGCCATTTCGACGGTTCCCTGCGCCCTCGACGTACGCGGACGTCGAGGGCGCAGGGAACCATCGAAACGGTGCCGGGGCGGGCTGGTGCAAGGGACGGACGACGGCGGCGGGTCAGCGCCTTTCGTAGAGGCCGGTCAGGGCGGCCCGGGCCAGGATGTGCGGGCCGAGCCTGGCCTCCAGCCGGTCCGGGGATGCCCCTGCATCGAGTCCGGACTTCTCCACATTCAGGGCGTACACCGTGATCACGTAGCGGTGCGGGCCGTGGCCCCTGGGCGGGGCGGCGCCCAGGTAGCCGGCGGAACCGCCGTCGTTCCGGAGCTGGACGGCGCCCGGCGGCAGTCCTCCGCCGGCCCGGTCCCCCGCACCGGCCGGCAGCGCGGTGACGCTCGCGGGGATGTCGGCTACGGCCCAGTGCCAGAAGCCGCCGGGTCCCGGGGCGTCAGGGTCGAAGACCGTGACGGCAAAGCTCCGGGTCCCGGCCGGGGCGCCGCTCCAGTCCAACGGCGGCGATTCGTCCTTCGCCCCGGGTCCGGTGGCGGCGCCGCGCTGGGCCGCCGGGAGCACCTGGCCGTCCTCGAAGGTGTCACTGCGCAGGGTGAAGGGTGCCATGGCGGCCTCTCAGTTGCTGGTTGTGCCCGCACTTTCCGGGTTCAGTTCCGCCTGGTTCAACTCGGCGCGGGTGGGCGGGTTAGCGCCCGCGCGGGAGACCGTGACCGCGGCGGCCGCGGCGGCGTGCGCGATGAGTTCCCGCAGGCTCTCCGCGGAAAGGTCGCGCAGGTCGTTCCGGTTCTGCGCGCCGTGGAGGCCGAGGTCCACGATGCCGGAGAGCAGGGCGGCCATAAAGGAATCCCCTGCCCCGACGGTGTCCGCCACCTGCACCGAAGGGGCCGGGGCGTGCGCCTCACCGGCGCGGTTCACGGCCCACGGACCGGCGGAGCCGCGCGTCACCACCACCATTGCGGGCCCCTCCGAGCCGCCGAACGAGAGCCAGCGCCGGGCCGAGGTGAGCGGGTCAACGCCGGGGTACAGCCATTCGAGGTCCTCGTCGGAGGCTTTGACCACGTCCGCGAGCGTGACGAACTTCTCGACCTGGCGGCGCGCGTAATCGGCGTCGGTGATGATGCTGGGTCGGCAGTTGGGATCGAAGCTGACCGTAGTCGAAGGATGGGCATGCTCGACGGCGGCGAGCACTTCCGCGGCGCCCGGCGCCAGCATGGTGGCGATCGAGCCGGTGTGCAGCAGCGTGCTGCCCTGCAGCATCAACGGCAGCCGGTCCGCGAGGCCGGGGAGTTCCCAGGCGAGGTCGAACGTGTAGCTCGCGGCGCCGTCGTCGTCGATCAGCGCGCTCGCCACCGACGTCGGCAGCTCATCCGGCCCCAACGGCAGCAGCACCGAGCTGGACTTCAGGTGCGCCGCCACCGCCTCACCGTAGGCGTCCTTGCCGTAGCGGCCGATGAACTGCACCGGATGATCGAGTCGGGCCAGGCCCACCGCGACGTTCAGGGGGCTGCCGCCAACATGGGCCTGGATACCTGAGGGGCGCTGGACAACATCAACCAGGGCCTCACCGATGACTGTGAGCATGCTCATACTCTGCCAGAGAACCGGACCCCGCGCCCCTGTGTTTCGTCCGGGTCCGGGTGCGCAGCGCGGCAGCCGCCCACAGCAGGAAAAACAGCAGCACCAGGCCGATGCCCAGGTACTCGAGGTTGAGTCCCGCAATCAGTGAGAGCGGACCACCGGATTCACCGGCGAGGTCGCTGGCCACGGTCAGCAGTCCGGTGCCGCCCACCACAAACGCAACGAGCACGGACACCGCCGTGACCACCAGGTTGTAGCGGAGCTTCCGGTACGGGGACTCGGACGCCCAGCGGTAGACGCGGTGCATCAACACACCGTCGGCGCTGTCAAAGAGGGCCATACCGGCGGTGAAGAGGGCCGGCATGACCAGCACCGAATAGGGCGGCAGGCCGCTCATCATGCCGGCCGCCACCACGAACACCACCACCGAGGCGGCAGTGTCCAGGCCCAGGCCGAAAAGGAATCCCACCGGGTACATCTTGACCGGGCGGTCGATGAGTCCAGCCAGCGGGCGCAGGACCCGGACCAGCAGCCCCCGCCGCTCCAAATGGATGTCGAGTTCCGCGTCGGGAAGTTCACCGCTGCGGGCCCGGCGGAGCATGCCGCGCAGACCGCGAAAGGCGGAGAGGTTCAAGACGCCGACGAGAATCAGGAAGAACCCGGAGACCAGGCCGCCCCACACCGCGCTGAGCCGCCGCAGCGCGGATCCTTCGTCCGCGAGGGCACCGGCGAAGGCGTCGGTGCCCAGCAGCAGCAGAACGACGGCGGCGACCACCACGGACGAGTGCCCGAGGGCGAACCACAGCCCGGTCGTCAGCGGCCGCCGCCCGGCACCCACCATCCGCCGGGTCGCATTGTCGATCGCGGCAATATGGTCCGCGTCGAAGGCGTGGCGGATTCCAAGGGCATAGGCACCAAGGCCAAGGGCAAGCAGGCCGCCGGCGTTCCCGCCGGCAGCCTGCTGCTGCGGCAGCACGAAACCGAACAGGGCGCCCCAGCCGGCGGCATGCAGCACCGCAACCGTGGCGGCAATGCCCAGCAGGCTGCGCTTTTCCTCCGGGTGCAGCGCACCGGCCCGCGGCGGCCGGAAGGGACGCACTCCGGCGCCCGCGCCCGGGGGTCGCGCGCCGAAGCGACGGTGCGGCGCGGCGCCGCGCTGGCGGATCTTCATGCCGTCCCGGATCCCCGCGGGCGCCCTAGTCCGCGGCCCGAAGGGGCGCCTTGTCCATGGGCACACCGGAGGTCTCGGCGTCGTCGAACGACGCGTCGATCTGGACCACGTCCCGTCCGGCGCGCTGCAGCAGGCTCGCGGCAACGCCGGCGCGGTATCCGGAAGCGCAGTGGACCCAGAGCCTGCCGGCAGGCACCTCGTCCATCCGGCCGAGCAGTTCGTGCAGCGGGACGTTTACCGCCCCGGCCACGCGTGCGCCCGCAAACTCGTCGGTCCGGCGCACGTCCAGGACGGCGTCGCCTTCGGCGCGGCCGCTGACCAGCCCGTCCCAGCCGACGCGCGGATAGGAGGCGAGCGCGGCGTCGGGCGCCAGCGCGTGCGGTTCGGTTCCGACGGCGGCGTCCGGCGAGTCGATCCCGATCCGCGAGAGGTCGCGGATCGCGTTTTCGACATCCTCTCGCGAACCCACCAGAGTCAGCTTCTCATCCCAGGGCAGGACCCAGCCCAGGAAGGTGGTGAAGCTTGAGCCGTTGCCGTACTCGAAGCTGACGCTCCCCTTGAGGTGGCTGCTGGAGAACGCCACCCGGTTGCGCAGGTCCACCACCCATTCGCCGTCCTCGAGCCGCCGGTTCAGTTCCGCGGGATCCAGCGATTCCGGAACGGACAGGTCCGGGGCGCCGGGGCCCTGGGTGTTGGACGGGCCCATGTGCGCGTAGTACGAGGGGTAGGCCGTGAGGTTGGCGATCAGCTCACGGACAAAGTGTTCCTGGTCCGGGTCGGTCAGGGCGTGGTTGGCGGTGACCTGCTCGCCGATGGTGGACTCGTCGGCGCCGGTGGCCGGCCCCGAGGAGCAGAACGAGCCGAAGCCGTGGGTCGGGAACAACGCGGCGTCGCTGTTGGCCTGCTCCACCAGGCGGCGGACCGAGTTGTACTGGTCGCGGGTAAGTCCGACGGTATCCGAGGCCGCCACCAGGTCCGTCCGGCCCACGGACCCGTAGAGAAGGCTTCCGCCGGAGAAGACTGCCTGCTTCTCGCCGTCCTCGGCAATGAAGGACAAGTGCGTGTGGGTGTGGCCCGGGGTGGCCACAGCCTTGACGGTGAAGGCGCCGATCCGGACGGTCTCGCCGTCGGCGATGGGCGTGCGCTCGAACTTCACCGGGTCGGCGGCGTTGACCAGGTAGCTGGCGCCGTGGGCCTTGGCCAGTGCCAGGCCGCCGGTGACGTAGTCGTTGTGGATGTGGGTTTCGGCCACGTGCGTAATGGCGACGCCGGCCTCCTGCGCGGCTTTCTCGACGCGGTCCGTGTCGCGCTGCGGGTCGATGACAAGCGCGACGGCGCCGTCGTGGACCAGGTAGCTGCGGTCCCCGAGTTGCGGGGTATCGATGACGATGACGTCCATGGTCTCTCCTTCAAGGTCGCGGCGGCGCATTGCGCGCCACCCTTGCGTGGGTAACGTGGTTACAGCGAAGTCACCGCTTCCATCATGATACCCCTGGGGGTATGGATGCAAGCGCCCGGCCCGCACCGCCCCGGCCTCGCCTGATACCCCGGGGGGTATAAGGTGTAACAATGGCACCGCTTGGACACAACCCCGGCTCGCCCGGCACGATGCGCTCCGGCACCCGGAAGGCCGCCGTGCTCGGCCTGCGCCAGAACCTGGCCCAGTTCCTGTTGCTGGTGGCGGTCAACGCCCTCGTCGGCGGCACCCTTGGCCAGGAACGCACCGTTCTTCCGCTGCTGGCCAGCGAGATTTTTCATCTGGACAAGTACACGAGTGCCCTGACGTACATCGTGGCGTTCGGCCTCGCCAAAGCCGCCACCAACTACTTCGCCGGAGCCCTCTCGGACCGCTTCGGACGCAAGCCGGTGCTGGTGGCCGGCTGGCTGGTGGCGCTGCCCGTGCCCCTGCTGCTGATCTTAGGCCCCAGCTGGGCGTGGATCGTCGCCGCCAACATCATCCTGGGCATCAGCCAGGGCCTGACCTGGTCCACCACCGTGGTCATGAAAATGGATCTGGTCGGTCCGAACCGGCGCGGCCTTGCGATGGGATTCAACGAGGCTGCGGGCTACCTCGGGGTGGCCGGCACGGCCCTGTTCACCGGCTACCTCGCCGCCGCCTACGGCCTGCGTCCGGCGCCATTTCTGCTCGGGGCCGCGTTCATCGCGATGGGGCTGGGCCTCTCCGTGCTCGCCGTCAAGGAAACCCACCACCACGCCAAGACCGAGGCCGCCAACCACGTCGACGCGCACGGTACTGCCGGCGCGGCGCTCAGCACCCGTGAAATCTTCACCCTGACCAGCTTCCGGGACCGTTCACTTTCCTCCGTGAGCCAGGCCGGGCTGGTGAACAACCTCAACGACGGCCTGGCCTGGGGGCTGTTCCCCGTGCTCTTTGCCGGAGCCGGCCTCTCGATCGAGCGGATCGGCATCCTCGCCGCCGTGTACCCGGCGGTGTGGGGTGCGGTCCAGCTGGTCACCGGGGCGGCCTCGGACCGGTGGGGCCGCAAGTGGCTGATCGCCGGCGGCATGTTCGTCCAGGCCGTCGGCCTGGGGATCGTCGCGGCCGGCCGGGGCTTCGAAGTCTGGCTCGCCGCGGCCGTCCTGCTTGGCATCGGCACCGCCATGGTCTACCCCACCCTGCTGGCGGCCATCGGCGATGTGGCCCACCCGCAGTGGCGGGCCCGGTCGGTCGGGATCTACCGCTTGTGGCGCGACGGCGGCTTCGCGGTGGGCGCGCTGCTGTCCGGGCTGCTGGCCGACGCCTACGGCATTCCGGCGGCGGTCGCCGCCGTAGCCCTCCTGACCGCGGCGTCCGGACTTGTCGTCGCGGCCAGGATGCGGGGCACGGACCACCACGCCTAAAACCGCTGCGGGCTGTTAGGACTCCGCGGCGTCCTTTTGATAGACGTCAGGAATGCCGTCGTTGTCGGAGTCGCGCCGCTCCTCGGCCTCGGCCAGCCGGTACTGCCGGTTCCGGGTCTTGAGCACCGCCGTGGCCAGCAGGGCCGCCAGCAGCGAAGCCGCCAGGATGCCGACCTTGGCGTGGTCGTCGTGGAGGCTGCCGTGCCCGAAGCTGAGTTCCGCCACGAGGAGCGACACGGTAAAGCCGATGCCGGCCAGGACCGAGACGCCAAAGACGTCGATCCACTTGAATGACGTGTCCAGCCTCGCCTTGGTCACCTTGGTGAGCAGCCAGGTCGTGCCGAGGATACCGGTGGGTTTGCCCAGGACCAGGGCCACGATGATGCCCAGGGCCACCGGGTCCGTCAGCGCCGAGCCCAGGCCGTCCCAGCCGCCCACGGCGACGCCGGCCGAGAAGAAGGCGAACACCGGGACGGCGACGCCGGCCGAGATCGGCCGGAACCGGTGCTCGAAAATTTCGGACAGCCCCGGCCCGGCTTCGGGGCCCCCGCTGGCCCGCGAGCGGAGTACCGGGATCGCGAAGCCGAGCAGGACGCCGGCGACGGTGGCGTGGATGCCCGAGGCGTGCACGAGGGCCCAGGTCGCCAGGCCGAGGGGCAGCAGGATGAACCACGCCGCGGGTGCCTTCAGTCCGAAGAAACGCCGGTACCGGTGTGCCAGGTAGGTGTACAGGCCCAGCGGCAGCAAGGCCAGCAGCAGGGGGCCGACCTGGATATCGCTGGAGTAAAACACGGCGATGATGGTGATGGCGATCAAGTCATCCACCACGGCGAGGGTGAGCAGGAAGATCCGCAACGCGCTGGGCAGATGTGAACCAATAATCGCAAGGACGGCCACGGCAAAGGCGATATCCGTAGCGGTCGGGATGGCCCAGCCGCGCAGGGTCTCAGGGCTGCCGAGGTTGACGACGGCATAAATCACGGCGGGGACGATCACGCCGCCGACGGCTGCGGCGACCGGCACGATCGATTTGTCCAGCTGGCGAAGGTCGCCGGCGACGAATTCGCGTTTAAGTTCGAGGCCGACCAGGAAGAAGAAGATGGCGAGCAGCCCGTCGGCCGCCCACGCCCCCAGGCTGAGGTTCAGGTGCCAGGGCTCGTACCCGATCTTAAAGTCGCGGAGGGCAAAGTAGCTTTCCGACGCCGGCGAATTAGCCCAGACGATGGCGGCGGCAGCGGCCAGCACGAGCAGCGCGCCGCCGACGGTTTCCTTGCGCAGGATTTCGCCGATCCGCAGGGATTCGGCATAGCTTCCGCGGCCGAAGATGGTCAGACGCGGTTTCCCGGGCCGGGGCGCGGGGGGAGGGGTGTGGCTCATGGGGAAGTCCTAAAATTCGGCTCGACAGAACTATGCCGACCAGACTTCCCGGCGCACCTTCCCCCAGTCTACTTCGGTCAGGGCATGGTGCTGAATCGCTCAGCCTTCGACTTGGCGCCCTGGACGATGATCTGGTCCTCCTCATACAGGACCGTCTGCGCCGTGGTGTGGCCCCAGCTGCCGCCCGGGCGCTTGACCGCCACCACCGTCACGCCGAATTTCTCCCGCAGCCCGACCACCCCGAGCGGACGGTCCCGGACGACGGCCGGCGGGCTGGTCCGGATCATCACGAAGTCGTCCTCGAACTCCACGTAGTCCAGGATGGAGCCCAGGACCAGGTGGGCCACCCGCCTGCCCATGTCATGCTCGGGCCGGATCACGTGTTCGACGCCGAGCTGCGCGAGGATTTCGGCGTGGGGCTCACTGATGGCCTTTGCCCAGATCTGCGGGCGATGGAACTTCAGCAGCCGCGAGGTGGTCAGGATGCTCGCCTCGATGTCGGAGCCGATTCCCACCACCGCACGATCGAATTCGTGCACCGAAAGCTGCCGCAGCACCTCCTCCTTGGTCGAATCGGCCCTGACAACGTGGGTGAGGCGGCCGTTGAAGGACTGGACGATCTCCTCACTGGCGTCCACGCCGAGGACTTCGGTCCCCTGCGCCTCAAGCTCCAGCGCCAGGGAGCCGCCGAAGCGGCCGAGGCCAATGACGGCCACCGAGGACGCCTTGGCGCCGGCAGCCGCCGCGCGGGTGGAGAAAATGTTCCTAGCCAATGAGCGGCCTTTCTTTGGGGAGTTCATAGAGCAGCGGGCGTTCGCGCAGGGCCAGGGCGGCCCCGAGGGTCACCGGTCCGAGCCTGCCGACGAACATCAGCAGAATCAGCACCAGCTGGCCTGCCGGCGGCATCGCGGCGGTGATTCCGGTGGATAGGCCGACTGTCGCGAAGGCGGAAACGACCTCGAACAGAATCCGTTCCTGGCCAAAGTCGGTAATCAGCATCAGGAACATGGCGGATCCGACCACCAGTGCAATCGCGAGGAGCACGACGGTGATCGCCTGGCGGTGGACGGCCCGGGAGAGGCGTTTGCCGAAGACGTTGACCGCCGTGCCGCCCTGCAGCTCGGTGGTGAGGATGAAGAAAAGCACCGCGAAGGTGGTGATCTTCAGGCCGCCGGCGGTTCCGGCAGGACCGCCGCCGATGAACATCAGGATGTCCATGCCGAGCCAGGACACCGGATGCATCTGCGAGATATCGATGGTGTTGAAGCCGGCGGTGCGGGTGATTACAGACTGGAAAAAGCCGGCGAGCACGCGGTCGGCCGTGGGCAGCGCCCCGAGGGTCGCCGGGTTGGACCACTCCACCGCAGTCAGGAAGAGGGTGCCGCCGGCCAGCAGGACCGCCGATCCGACCAGGACCAGCTTGGTGTTCATGCCCCAGAAGATCGGCCGCCGGTATTGCCGGACCAGTTCGAAGAGCACGGGAAACCCGAGTCCGCCGATGATGACCGCAGCCGCAACCGGCAGGCACACCCAGGGGTCGCCGACGAAGCCCATCAGATTGTCCGAGTACAGGGCGAAGCCGGCGTTGTTGAACGCGGACACGGCATGGAAGATGCCACGCCACGCGGCCTCGCCCGGAGGATAGCCGTAGCCGACCACAAAGCGCGCCGCCAGCACCGCGGCCAACAGCGATTCGACGATCAGGCTGATGCCGAGGACACCCACCAGAACGCCCCGCACATCGCCGAAGCCGGTGCTTTTGGTTTCCGCCGCCGCCGACAACCGGGACTTCAGGCCCAGCCGGCGCGCCGTCAGGACCCCGAGGAGGGTTCCGAAGGACATCACCCCGAAACCGCCGACCTGGATCAGCACCAGGATGACCACCTGGCCGAACCCGCTCCAGAATACCGGGGTGTCCACCGTGCTCAGGCCCGTCACGCAGACGGCCGACGTCGCCGTGAAAAGCGCCTCCAGGAAGGTGGCGCCGCCATCACCGGCCTTGGCCACCGGCAACGAGAGCAACCCGGTGCCCACTCCGACGGCACCAGCGAAGCCGAGGACGATCACCTGGGCGGGATGGCGGGGCGCGAAGGCGCGCGCGAACCTGGTGAAGCCCGCACCGAGGGCACGCAGCACCGCGGGAACTTCCACATGCATGGGGGCAACGCTATCACCGGGCTCCCACGTGCCGGGGCCGGGGCCCCGCGGACCCCGCGCCGGCTGCCTTGGTCAGCCCAGCAGTTGTTGGACGAGTTCGCGGCACTTCCGGTAGGCGGCCGCTTTCGGGTCGATCAGGGCGAAATGGTCGCCGGGAACCTTCAGGAGCTGGACCGGGGCGCCGCCGGCCTTGGCTGCGGCTGAGTAGGTCTCGGACTGGCTCGCCGGCACCGTGTCATCCTCGGTGGCGTGCACGGCGTAGACCGGCACCCGCAACGGCACGGCACTCATCGGATCGGCGAACTTATGCCGTTTGGGGTATCTTTCCGACGACCCGCCGAGGAAGTTGCTCACGGCGCCGTTGCTCAGGTTGAGCCGCTCGGCCTCGGCGAGGTTCAGCAGCCCCGACTGGCTGACAACCCCTGTCAGGTGCACCGCGGCGCCGTCGTCGTTGCGCTGGAGCCGCCGGTCCGCGTCCGGTGCGCCAAGCTGGCCGAGCCGGCTCCGGCCGGCCGCCCAAACGGCCAGGTGCCCGCCGGCCGAGTGGCCGAGCGCGACGACCCGCTCCAGGCCAAGGCCGTGCTCCGCGTCGACATCACGGAGCTTGTCAATGCCGGCGAGGATGTCGGCGAAGGTCTGCGGCCAGCCGCCGCCGTTGCCTGCCCGCCGGTACTCCAGATTCCAGGCGGCGGCGCCGTGCGCGGCAAGATCCCTGGCCAGCGGTTCGCCAAGCTCCGCGCCGTATTGCGACCGCCAGTAGCCGCCGTGGATGACCACCACCACTCCCCTGGGCTCGGCCGCGTCCGGGAGGAAGAGTTCCCCCCACTGGCTCGGGTCGTCGCCGTAGTGGTACTTCTGCCGCTTCACTGTGTCCTCCTTGGGGCCCGGTGAACAGCCGGCGACCGCCCCCAAAGTCACCGCCGCCGCGGCCGCGCAGAAAGCCCGTCGCCGCACATCAGCCATGTGCAGAGCCTACCTTGGGTACCGCACGGCAGCCGGATAGGAGGCGCGCCCGGGCGCCTTCATCCCGATTGCTCTGTGGCCACGACGGAAGAGCCTGCACGGGCCGCTGTCGCAGCCGCGCCGTAAGCTAGGCCCATGGCTAGCAACTGGGACCGCCTGGACCCCGCACTGCGCGGCTCCGTGCAGGAAAACGTCGAACTCTACGAGCGGGTCCGTCCTGCTCTGAAACTGGTTACCCGGGAGGTGCTGCTGTCGCTGCGGGCGATGCTCAAGGGCACCGAGGTGACACCGTTGTTTGTGACCGGCCGAACCAAGACCGTGGAGTCCTTCCGCGAGAAGATTTCCCGCACGGAGGAGCCGCTGGAGCCGGGCGGACCGCCGGCACTGAAATTTCCCGACCCCTTCCGCACGCTTAACGACATGGTCGGCATCCGCGTGATCACCAAGCTTCCGGCCGAAAACGCCGTCGTCGCCAACCTGATCAAACGCCAGCGCCAGCTCTTCGACTGCCGTGGCGACCGGGAGAAGGACATCGGCTCGATTGAATCCGGGACCTACGGCTATTCCAGCCGGCACTTGATCCTGCGGACCATCCAGAACGAGGTGGTCCGGGAATACCAGCATGTCTTCAATCCGGACGTGCCGGCCAACGGCAGCTACTTTTTTGAGTGCCAGATCCGGACGGTGTTTGCGCACGCGTGGAGCGAAATCGAGCACGACATCCGGTTCAAGGCCGAGGATCCGCGTGCCTGGACCCCGCACTTCGACCGGCAGTTCACCGCCACGGCGGCCATGCTGGAGACCGTGGAGGGCGCGTTCGCCGACCTGCACGAACGCTACGAGGAAGTCCGCAGTTACTGGGACCTGGACGGGGAGGGTGCGGCGCAGCTGACGCCCAACCGGATCCGCGACGTCTGGCGGACGCTGCTGCCGCACGTGGACCGGAAGGTCGACGACGACTGGGGCTGGGCCGCGGAACTGATGGCCGCGCACGGCCTGAACCAGACCATGCAGCTGGCCGGCCTGCTCAGCGCCGACCGGATCACCGAGGTCCGCAGGGCCCTGGACCACCGCTACTCCCCCGGTCCTGACCGGCTGCTGGACGACCTGCTGCTGTGGCAGTACGGGACCGCCCATATCGATCTCACCGCGGAACCGGCCGACGCCGTCCCGCACCCGCGGCGCGACAGCCTGCTGCGCCGGCTCAAGCAGATCGAGCGCTACCGGCTCACCCAGGGCTAGGCGCGTCGGTCCTAGGGCCCGGCCGGCTGCGTCCGCGCGTCAGGGACCTGCCCCGTGGAGGCGTGTGACGTAGCGCCGCTGCCAGGGGGTTTCCACCGCGCTGCGCCGGTAATTCCGCCGCACGAAGGAGACGGCCTCGGCCGGCGGGACGCCGTCGAGCACTGCGATGCAGGCCAGGGCGGTCCCGGTCCTGCCTCGGCCCGCCCAGCAGGCCACCTCGACCCGTTCCGTCTCCGCGCGCCGCCACGCCTCCCGGAAGGCATCCAGGGCATCGGCGTCGTCGGCGGGCAGGTGCAGGTCCCGCCAGCGGACCCAGCGGGAGTCCCACTCCACCGGCCGCGGACGGCGGCCCAGCAGGTACAGTCCGAATTCGGGCCGCGGCCCGGGCGGAAAAGGCGCCAGCAGGCCGCGGCCGCGGATCAGGCGTCCGGAAGGAAGACTGAGCACCCCGGGTTGGCCCGGTTCCCATGTCTGCGCCATAGTCCCGAGCGTAGCCCTTCCCGGAAGCCGTTGAAGGGTCTCACATTAGGGCCACACGGGTCTGGCGGTAACTGGTCCCGGTCCTTAGAGTTGCCCGGAACGAAGCACCGCTGAAGGGATTCCAAGGATGTCATTCCAGGCGTACCTCGACACGATCGAGGACAAGACCGGCCTCACTCCGCGCCAGCTCCTCGAACTCGCCCGGCAGAAGGGCTTCGATGACGCAGCCGTGAGCGCCGGCGAGATCCTCGCCTGGCTGAAGGCGGATTACGGGCTGGGCCGCGGCCACGGCATGGCCCTCGTCCACGTCATCCGGCAGGGGCCGGGCATCAGCAGCAAGCACGTCGGTGCCACCGGCGCGCACAGCGACGAGTCGGACACGCTCTGGCTTGACGGCAAGGCCTCGAAGCCCGGGTCCTAGCGCTAGTGGCCGGCGCCGAGCTTGCCGCCGAGGCGGTCGCGCATCAGGACGCTGGCGTCGTTGAGGCCGACGACCTTCACCTCCTTGCCGTGGTGGCGGTACTTCTCCGTGATGGCGTCCAGCGCCGCGATCGTGGACGCATCCCATAGGTGGCTGGCGTGCAGGTCGATGATGATGCGCTCCGGGTCCAGGGCGTACTCGAACTGGGTGTAGAGGTCGTTGGAGGACGCGAAGAACAGTTCGCCGTCCACGGCGTAGGTGGCCGTTTCGTGGCCGCCGATGGTCGTGACCGTGCGTTCGACGGTGACGAAGTGGGCAACCCGGCGGGCGAACATCACCATGGCCACCACGACGCCGACGCCGACGCCGATGGCCAGGTTGTGGGTGGCGACCGTGACGATCACAGTGGCCACCATCACGGCGGTTTCACTCTTGGGCATCATTTTCAGGGTCCGCGGGCGGATGCTGTGCCAGTCGAACGTCGCGACGGACACGAAGATCATCACGGCTACGAGCGCGGCCATCGGGATCAGCGAGACGATATCGCCCAACGCCACCACCAGGATCAGCAGGAAGACGCCGGCAAGGAAGGTGGAAATCCGGGTCCGGGCGCCGGAAGCCTTGACGTTGATCATGGTCTGGCCGATCATCGCGCAGCCGCCCAGGCCGCCGAAGAAGCCGGTCACCATGTTGGCGACGCCCTGGCCCCACGCCTCGCGGCTCTTGTGCGAACGGGTGTCGGTGATGTCGTCGACGAGTTTGGCCGTCATGAGCGATTCCAGCAGCCCCACGAACGCCATCGCAAGGGCGTAGGGGAAAATGATCTGCAGCGTTTCGAGGTTGAGCGGCAGGTTAGGGACGAACAGCGAGGGCAGGGAGTCAGGAAGTTCACCCTTGTCACCCACAGTGGGGACCGCGACGGCGGCAAACACGGTGATGACCGTCAGGACCACGATGGCCACCAGCGGGGCCGGGACAGCCTTAGTCAGTTTCGGCAGCCCAAAGACAATGACCAGCCCAAGGGCGGTGAGCGGGTAGACCAGCCATGGGACACCGAGCAGTTCGGGAACCTGGGAGAGGAAGATGAGGATGGCCAGGGCGTTGACGAACCCCACCATCACCGAGCGCGGGATGAAGCGCATCAGCCGGGCCACGCCGGAGAGCCCCAAAATGATTTGGAACAGGCCTGCCAGGATGACAGCGGCGATCAGGTAGTCGAGGCCGTGGGATTTCACCAGCGGCGCGATCACCAGCGCGACGGCTCCGGTGGCCGCGGAAATCATGGCCGGACGGCCGCCGACAAAGGCGATGGTGACGGCCATGGTGAAGGAGGCAAACAGCCCGATCCGGGGGTCGACCCCGGCAATGATCGAGAAGGCGATCGCTTCCGGGATCAGGGCCAGGGCAACGACGAGTCCGCCCAGGACCTCCGTCTTGAGCCGGCGGGGGGACATTAAGGTCCCGCGCACGGATTGAAGTTGCTCAGGTGTGAAGGCGGGGGCTTCCCCAGCGGTTTTGACGGCCATTGCTGGCTCCGTTCATGGTCAAGAAGACGCGCGGCAGCGGCTTCGTTTTGCTAATGAATGAGGGGGCGCAGCGTCGCGCCGGGAAGTGGGGGAATTAGCCTTGAAGGTCTCACCCCACTAGCTAAACCCTACCCTAACGTGATGGTAGAGTTTAAATCCGAACCGGACGGAGGCCCTGATGACGGCTCAAACCACCAGCACCATGCACATCGGCGAACTCGCGGAACGCACCGGACTGTCGCTGCGGACCATCCGCCATTACGACGACGTCGGACTGCTCCCCGCGACGGCCCGCACCGAGGGCGGCTTCCGGGTCTATTCCGAGGCCGACGCTGCGCGCCTGATGCTGATCAAGCAAATGAAGCCCCTCGGTTTTTCCCTCGAGGAGATGGCCGAAATCCTGGGACTGCTCGGCCCGGAGGATGCCACCGCTCACGGCGGCCGCCCCGACGCCCGGCTGGCCGAATTCCTGGAGCGAGCCGAACAGCAGCGCGCGAAGATGGCCCGCAACCTCAGCCAAGCAGAGGACTTTATTGCCATGCTTGGCCAGCGAAACGCCTGAACCCCGCACTTCCGGCCGCGGCGCAGCCATAAATCTGACATACTCGCCGGCCCGCCGGTCATAAAGTGGCCGCATGGCTGGCGCCGGTGGCACCATACTTGGATGCTTGAGGCAACCAAATCCCCACAGTCCGCGCCGGAGTCCCGCACTGACGCGGACACCCCGGTTAATCCGGCCCTCGCCGCCGAGGCCAAGATCGCCCGCATCGCGGTCACCGTGTTTCCGCTCCTCGTGGTGGTCGCCGGAGTGGCCGGCTTCCTCTTGCCGGGCGCCTTCAAGCCGCTTGCGCCGAGCGTGCCCTACCTGCTCGGCATCATTATGTTCTGCATGGGCCTGACCTTGACTCCGCCGGACTTCGCCTCCGTCGCGAAGCGCCCCTGGGCCGTGCTGCTGGGCATCGTGGCGCATTACGTGATCATGCCCGGCGCCGGCTGGCTGATCGCCCAGGCCCTGCACCTCGAACCGGAGCTGGCCGTCGGACTCATCCTCGTCGGCTGCGCCCCGTCCGGGACCGCCTCGAACGTGATGGCGTTCCTGGCCAAGGGCGATGTGGCCCTCTCCGTGGCCGTCGCATCGGTGTCCACGCTGATCGCCCCGATCGTCACGCCGCTGCTGGTGCTGTTCCTGGCCGGGTCGTACCTGCACATCGACGCCGCCGGCATGGTGCTGGACATCGTCAAGACGGTGCTGCTGCCGGTGGTCGCCGGCCTGCTGGCCCGCCTGTTCCTGAAGAGGGCCGTCGCGAAGCTCCTCCCCGTCCTGCCGTGGGCTTCGGCGCTGGTCATCTCGCTGATTGTGGCCATTGTGGTGGCCGGCAGTGCCAACAAGATTGTCGCCGCCGGCGGCATCGTCTTCCTCGCCGTGGTGCTGCACAACGGCTTCGGCCTGGGGCTGGGCTACCTGGCCGGGAGGCTTGGACGCCTGGACGACAAGGCCCGCCGCGCCCTGGCCTTCGAGGTGGGCATGCAGAACTCGGGCCTCGCCGCGACGCTGGCCACCGCGCACTTCAGCCCCCTGGCGGCACTGCCGTCGGCCGTGTTCTCGCTGTGGCACAACGTATCGGGCGCCATTGTGGCAGCCTGGCTGGCCCGCCGCCCGCTGCGCGACGCCTGATATTTCCCCCTCGGCTGCCCGACCGCCGACGTCGGGGAGCCGTCACAGGCGGACGTAAGCCCAGCCGTCCCACTGGCGTTGGGCAAGGTGGGCAATGGCGGCCGGGACGACGCCGACGCCGGGCAAAAGCGACTCAGCGGGCACGTCAGCGGACCGCAGGCTGTTGCCGCAGGCAAGCACACGGACGCCGCTTGCGACTGCGGCGGCGACGTCGGCAGCGGACTCCGAACCCTCCGCGAGGAGGGCAACACCGGGCCCCTGGACGACAGCCTCTACCGGGAAACCCGGGCCGAGGGCCTCAACGGCGTTCCGGCCGCTCCGCAGCACCCCGGCCAATGCCCCGTCGGTCAGCGGACCGGCCGCATGGGCCATGAGTCCGCGTTTATCCGCACCGCTCCGGCCGCCTTCCGGTTGGCTCCGCGAATCGTTGCCTTCTGCCAATTCAGACACACAATCTCCTTCAAGGGGACGGGCCGGACCCTGGACAGGACCGGCGTGGCGACCGCGCGGACATGCCGTGCATGTCGGCGACCCGTGGAATGAAATGTACAGACATTCCGCCCGGGCTGCACCCCTCCGGGCCGCGGAACGTTTTACAGGGTCTCAAAACTCCCGTAGCCTCGCCACGATAAATGTCTGAACATTTAGCTGTCCCCCTGGCCCCCACCGAGGAAACCCGATGCCCACCCGGACAAAGCCCCCACAAGCCGGCGCCAAGCCGCGCGCCCGGACCGCAGCGATCGTTGTGCCTGCCCTGGGCATCGCGGTGCTGCTGTTGTTCGTGGGTCTGCTCTCCTACCAGGGCGCAGCGGCCCAGAAGAATGACAACGAACACCAACAGCAGTCCCGGAGCACCGAAAGCCCCGCCGGCGGGAAGCTGGACATGGCACGCCGGATACCCGGCGATCCGATGTCGATCGGGCGTCCGGACGCACCGGTTGTCCTGGTTGAGTATGCCGACTTCCGCTGCCCCTTCTGCGGGCTGTTCTCGCGCGAGACCCTTCCTCCGCTGGTGGCAAAATACGTCGGCAGCGGGCAGCTGCGGGTGGAGTGGCGTGACCTTCCCGTCTTCGGCGGCGAGTCCTCCGCAGCCGCCATCGCAGGCCGGGCGGCAGCCGAGCAGGGCCGGTTCTGGGAATTCAACAAGGCCGTCTACGCCATTGCGCCGGAACGGGGGCACGCCGCCCTGCCGCGGGAACGGCTGGTCCGGCTGGCCACGAAGGCGGGGGTCCCCGACCTGAAGAAGTTCGAAGCGGATCTGGACTCCGCAGAGCTCCAGGCCGCGGTGGCCAAAGACGCCCACGAGGCTGCCGGCCTCGGCGCCACCGGCACCCCGACATTCCTGGTCAACGACACCCCGATCGTCGGTGCGCAGCCGCTGGCCACCTTTGAGAAAGCGATCGATGCCGCCCTGAAGTCCGCCGAGGCCCACTGATGGACATCGGTTACGCCGGCGCCTTCCTAGGCGGCGTCCTCACCCTGTTCAGTCCATGCTCCGCCCTGTTGCTGCCGGCCTTCTTTGCCTACGCATTCTCGACCAAAAGCCGGCTGGTGGCACGGACAGGATTGTTCTATCTGGGCCTTTTGAGCACGCTGGTGCCGCTGGGCATCTTCGCCGGGGTTCTCGGTTCCCTCGTCACACAGCACCGGACGGTCCTTGTCGGCGCTTCGGCAGGCTTGGTGATCCTCCTGGGAGCGGCCCAGATCAGCGGCATCCGGCTTCCGTCCGCCCTCACGCCGACGGCGCGGGCCGGGACTTCCCGACTGTCCGTCTTCGCCCTGGGGACCGTGTACGGCGTTGCCGGGGTTTGTACCGGACCTATCCTGGGCTCCATCCTGACCGTCGCGGCAGTCGGCAGCAATGCTGTTTACGGCGGTATGCTGTTGGCAATCTACGCCCTCGGCATGGCTCTGCCGCTCTTTGTCCTGGCACTCGCCTGGGACCGGCTGGGCATCTCCGGCCGCCGCTGGTTGCGGCCGCGGCCGCTCACCGTCGGGAAGTGGTCGAATTCCTGGCTGATGGTGATTTCCGGCTTCATCTCCGTCGGCATCGGCGTGCTCCTGCTGCTCAGCGACGGGACGGCGGGCCTGGGCGGCGTACTCACGGTCCAGGACCAGTTCAGGACTGAATCCCTTGCCGGCGCGGCCGCCGCCGGCATCCCTGACCTCGTCGTCGCGGGAGCCGCGGCCGTCGCCCTGGCGGCCGGCGTCGCCCTCTATTACCGGAACCGGCACACAGACCCGACCAAAGACAGGCTGCACGACGATGCGCATTAACGCCCTGATACGGGCCCTGGCCCAGTGGCCGGCGCGACGCTGGCTGGCGGCCGCCGCCGCAGCCGTCGCCACCTACCTGGTGGTGGCTGTCCCCACGGACCTGATCGACACACCGCTTTTCAGCCGTGAGGTGCCGCCCACCTGGTGGTCGTTCCCGGTCCTTGGAGTCACGGCCGTCCTCACCGGATTGCTGCTGGCCACTTATGTTGCGCGTGAACCCGCAGCAGACGGCGCCGGCGGCGGCGCGGAGCCCGACAGCAGGGGCCGCTTCGGCGCGACCGGAACCATCGTGTCCTTCTTCGCCGTGGGTTGCCCCGTCTGCAACAAACTCGTTTTGCTCGCCCTTGGCACGTCCGGCGCCATGCAGTACTTCGAACCGATCCAGCCCCTACTGGCGGCCCTTTCCGTCATCCTGTTGCTGTGGGCCTTCGTGAAGCGGGCAACCTCCGAAGACCGCTGCCCGGCGCCTCGGAGGCGGGTCGCCACGGCGGGTTCGGCCGTCGACAGCGGACGCTAGGCCCGCCTCCCCAGCGGCGTTGGTCAGCGCGGCCGGTCAGCTCGGGGCGGCCTTGCAGCCGAAGGCGGTCGCGATGGCCACCCGGTCCCCCAGGACGTAGCTGCGCCGGAACTCGACGTCGCGCGCCCGGTGGCAGCCGGTGCGTTCGATCAGCAGCAACGGCGAGCCCTCCGGGCAGCCGAGCAGCGCCGCCTGGGCGGGGTTGGCTGGTACCGCGGTGAGCTGCTCCACCCCGCCGTCAAGCACGACGCCGCAGCGCCGGTCGAGTTCGCCGTACAGGGATGCATCACGGAAGTCAGCCTCGAGCAGCTTTGCTGCGGTCGCCGCCGGGAGCCAGACCTCGTCCAGCCCAATGGGCTCGCCGTCGGCTAGACGGACCCGCGAGAGGTGGAAGAGCTCCGCGTCCGGGGCCAGGGAGAGCTTGGCCGCCACTTCCGCGTCGACCACCAGGTGTTGTTTGAGGACGACACTTCGGTGTTCCATCCCGGACTCCCGGATGGACGCCAGTACGCTGTAGATCGGTCCGTAGGCCGTGCTGCGTCCGGCGACCACCGTGGGCTTCCTGCCGGGATGCGCGGTGATGTGCCCGGCATCGCGGAGCGGCTTCAGCGCCGCCCGGATGGTGCCACGGCTGACGCCGTGCCGCCGGGCAAGCTCCAGTTCGCCGGGAAAGCTATCCGCAAATGCCCCGGCGAGGACCTGCGCCAGGAGCTCGGCGCTGACAGACTTCCAGAGCGGCCCATCCTTGGTCCTCCCGGCGGCATCCTCCGCGCGGGCCGCCGCCGCTGGCTCCTGGTGATTTGTCACATATCTCCCGCCCGGTCTCCTGCACACAGCTGCTGGCATTACGACGCTACTGTATCGCCCGGCCCCGACGGCCGGCAGGGCCCCTCAAGCCTCTTCGACGGACTGTAGAATAGTGATGGAGTGAGGAGGAAGAATGACGGCACCCGCCCTGCGCCTGGTCCGCGGCTGGATCGGCGCCGTCGTCGCGACCTCGACCGCCGCCGCCTCGCACGTCCTGGCTGGCGGCAGCACCCCCGAAGTTCCGTTGCTCGCCCTGGCTCTGGCATTGTCCGGGCTGGTCTGCACCACGCTCTCGGGCCGCGGATTGTCCCTCTGGCGGCTGGCAACCGGCGTCCTCCTGAGCCAAGGCCTCTTCCACTGGCTCTTCAGCGGCGCGGCGGCCCCGCACCGTTCCGCCCTTCTGTCCAGCGGCCACGCAGCGCACTCCGTGCCGCTCGAGCCGGCCGCCGGCACGGCTGTCACCGCCGCCATGGACCATTCCTCGCCGCTGATGTGGGCCGGGCACGCCGTGGCCGCCGTCCTGACGGTGGCCCTCCTCCGCCGCGGCGAGGTCTCCGTTGTCCGTCTGGTCCGGGCTTTGCGGCTGCGCGTGACAACCTTCCTGCCGCTCTTTCAGCCGTTGCCCGAGCCGCCGGCCGCCGTCGACCGGCCCGCCAGCCGGCGGCTCCAGCCGCTGCGCAACCTCGGCGTTCCCCTGCTGGTGATGCGCCACCGCGGGCCGCCCGCAGCCCCGACCGCATCCTAGGCGCCCGTCCCGTCCCCCACTGAGCCCCGGCACCCCGCCGGCCAGGTCCGGGTCGGCCATCTCAAGGGCCCGACGCCCCGTTACGCTGCGGCCTATCCGGCCGCCCCGCTGCGCCACATCCGGCGCACCGTGACCGTCGGGTAGACCCGCGCCGCGTTCCGCCGTGCCGGGCGCATTTACGTGCCCACGGCGGACCGCGCCCGGTGTGCGGTTCCCCGGCCCACAACATTGTCCGGGCAGGCCCATGGCCGCCTGTAGCCCTTCAGGAGTACCACCATGTCCAAAAAACTCATCTACCCCGCCGTCACCGTCCTCGCGGCCGCATCCCTTGCCCTGACCGGCTGCGCGTCCTCGGCCTCCACGCCGGCCACGTCCGCACCCGCTACCGCCACCCCGGCTGGCGCGGCCGGGCTCACGGTCAGCCAGCCCTGGGTCAAAGCCGCCGATTCTGGGATGACCGGCGGCTTCGGCATCATCAGGAACACCACCGGGGCCGACGTGACCGTCACCGGCGCCTCGACCCCCGCGGCCCGGAAGGTTGAGCTCCACGAAACCATCGCGGGAACTAGCGGCGGAATGCAGATGCGGGCCAAGGAAGGCGGCTTCGTGATCCCGGCCGGCGGCGAACTGAAGCTGGAGCCCGGCGCGAACCACATCATGCTGATGGGGCTGACCGCGCCCGTCACGGCAGGCTCCGAAGTCACGTTCACGCTGGCGCTGGCGGACGGCGGAACCTTCAGGTTCACCGCGTTGGCCAAGGATTTTAGCGGCGCCAACGAGAACTACGTCGAGGGCAAAGACCCCGGAATGTCCCCCGCACCGTCGTCCACCGGCGCCGGCGAAGGCAGCCCGGCGCCGTCGTCGACGTCAAAATGAGCACCGGGAACCGGCAGCCCGCGGACGCCCCCGTGGGCGGTGACGATCCGCGCGAACCGCGAAAATTCCCGCGGCGCGGGCTGCTTTTTGGCGGCGCCGCCGCAGGGCTCGGGGCGCTGGCCGCGGCGGGAGCCCCGTTCGCCGGGCCCGCCGTCGGGCAGCTGACCGGAAGCCCGGCCACGGACGAACCCGCGGAGAGCGTTCACGGCGGCACGGCGGTGGCCTTTTACGGTGACCGGCAGGCGGGAATTACCACCCCCGCCCAGGCCCACGGCGTTTTCGTCGCCCTCGATCTGCGGCCCGGGACGACGCCTGCGAAGGTCAAGGCACTGCTGCGGCTGCTCAGCGACGATGCGGCGAATCTCTCCGCCGGAAACCCGGCTTTGGCGGACACGGAGGCGGAGCTCGCTCAGGTTCCTGCGCGGTTGACGGTCACGTTCGGGTTCGGGCCGGGCCTCGTGTCCGCGGTGGCCCCCGCACGGGCTCCGGGCTGGCTCAAGCCGCTGCCCGCCTTCAGCATCGACCGGTTGCAGCCCGCCTTCTCCGGCGGTGATCTGCTGCTGCAGATCTGTGCGGACGATCCGGTAACCGTGGCACATGCCCAGCGGATGCTCCTCAAGGACAGCCGCAGCTTCACGACCGTGCGCTGGGTGCAAACCGGTTTCCGGCGTTCCCATGGCAGCGAGAAGTCCGGGACGACCATGCGGAACCTCTTCGGCCAGGTGGACGGGACTGCCAACCCCGCCCCGGACGGCGGCGAGCACGAGCGCGTGGTCTGGGGCGGCGGGGACCTCCCCGCATGGACGGAGAACGGCACCTCGGTGGTCATCCGGCGGATCGCGATGAACCTGGACAAGTGGGATGACGTGGACCGCGTCGGCCGGGAGGATGCGGTGGGCCGCCGGCTCTCCAGCGGCGCCCCGCTGACCGGTGCGCACGAGCACGACGAACCGGACTTCACGGCGGTGTCCCCGCACGGCTTCCCGGTCATCTCCGATGTGTCCCACCTGCGCCGCGCCCGGCCGGAGGACAGTTCGCAGCGGATCTTCCGCCGGGCCTACAACTACGACGCCGCTCCCGGCGCCGGAGGCGTTTCGGACTCGGGGCTGATCTTCGTCTCCTACCAGGCCGACGTCGAGAAGCAGTTCACGCCCATCCAGCGCCGGCTCGCTGAAGCGGACATGCTCAATCGATGGACGACGCCGGTCGGCTCAGCCGTTTTCGCCGTCCCGCCGGGATGCCGCGAGGGCGGGTTCATCGGCGAGCAACTGTTCGCCTGATCCCCGGTAACGAGGGGTCACTTAGCGCCCATTCCTGCCACCGGGGTGGGCGCTAAGTGACCCCTCGTTGGGGGCAGGCGCCGGGGCCGGGCGTCCTAGCCGATGCTGGCCGCCTCATCGAGGGTGCGGGCTTCGAAATGCTCGAGCATCTCGCGCATCGCCTCGATGCCCTGGGTGAAGGTGGCTGACGCCCGCCACTGCTCGATCTGTTCCAGTGATTCCCACGGGCCGCTACTGATGAATCTGTTCCGGACGTCGTGGTCGTGCATCAGCACCGCCTTGGCGTTGGGGTAATCCTCCTGGGTCTTCCTGGCCAGGTCCCGCCAGGCCTGCACAAAATCGTTCTCACGGCCCGGGTGGACCAGCCAAATTCCAAGCGTGTAAACGGACACGTCAGTCGCCTCCAAAGTCTGCACCGGGGTTGATAAGGCCGATTATGTTCCTCGGCCCGGGCCAACGGTAGGGCCGGAAAGCCCGGCGGCGCGGACATGCACCACCGCGGCCTTCAGGAGCGGACATGCCCAGTCCCCAAAAGCGCGGACGATGGACATGTCCAGTCTCCAAACGCGCGGACGCCGGACATGTCCAGTCCTGGGCATGAAAGGTGGACATAGTGGCATTATGTCCACCCGCCGGCGCGGGCAATGGGCATGTCCCACGGTGAACCTGAAGTGGACCCCGGCGCGGGCGATGGGCATGTCCCGCGGCTAGCCGATCAGTGCCAGGACGGCCCCGGCTGAGACGACGCCGCCGGCCTCGGCACGGACGTCGCTGAGCGTGCCGTCCCGGTGAGCAGTGACCTGGGTTTCCATCTTCATCGCTTCCAGCACGACGACGGGTTCCCCCGCCGCCACGTCGGTCCCCGGCTCGACCAGCCACTTCACGACAGTCCCGGCCATACCGGCCAGCAGTTCACCGGGATCAGCGGGAGCCGCGGCGCCGCCGTCGGACGCCGCACCTGCCGCAACTCCGGCCGGGCCCTGCAATGCGCCACCGGGCAGCACCCCGGCGGACCGCGCCCAGCCGTCCAGCAGGTCCGCCGGCAGCCCCACGGCCAGCCGCTTGCCATCGACCTCGACGGTAATGGTGCGGCGTTGGCCGGCCGGCGACGCCGTGCCGTAGTCCGGGTCGGCGGGAATACTGTCAGCGAAGTCGGTTTCGATCCAGCGGGTGTGCACGCCCAGCCCGGATTCCGAGGTGAAGTCCGGGGACTCCAGCACGGCCCGGTGGAACGGGAGCACGGTCGCCACCCCGGTGATGCTGAGTTCGGCGAGAGCACGGCGGGCCCGGCGGAGGGCCTGTTGCCGGTCCGCGCCGGTGACGATGAGTTTGGCCAGCAGCGAGTCGAACTGCGGCGGGACGAACGAGCCGGAGCGGACGCCGGAGTCGAGCCGGATCCCCGGGCCGGTGGGACCGGAGAACCCGGTGACGGTGCCCGGCGAGGGCAGGAAGCCGCGGCCCACGTCCTCGGCGTTGAGCCGGAATTCGAAGGAGTGGCCGCGGGGCGCCGGGTCCTCGGTGAAGTGCAGCGGCTCCCCCGCCGCGATGCGGAACTGCTCCTGCACCAGGTCAATCCCGGTGGTTTCCTCGGTGATGGGGTGCTCGACCTGCAACCGGGTGTTGACCTCCAGGAAGGCGACCGTGCCGTCGGCGGCAACGAGGAATTCCACCGTGCCGGCGCCGGAGTAGCCGGCCGCCCGGCAGACGGCCTTCGCGGCGTCGGTAGATCTGCTGCGTCTGGGCTCGTCGGAAAGGAAGGGTGCGGGGGCTTCCTCGACGAGTTTCTGGTGCCGGCGCTGCAACGAGCAGTCGCGGGTTCCGACGACGACCACGTTCCCGTGGGTGTCCGCGAGGACCTGGGCCTCGACATGGCGCGGCCGGTCGAGGTAGCGCTCCACAAAGCATTCGCCGCGGCCGAAGGCGGCGACAGCCTCGCGGACAGCGGAGTCGAAAGCCTCCTCAATTTCATCCAGCGCGCGGACCACCTTCATGCCCCGTCCGCCACCGCCGAACGCCGCCTTGATCGCGATCGGCAGGCCGTGCTGCTCCGCGAAGGCGCGTGCTTCGGCCGCGGAACCAACCGGACCGTCGCTGCCGGCGACCAGGGGCGCGCCCGCGGCAACAGCAGTCTCGCGGGCGGTGATCTTGTTGCCCAGCAGCAGGATCGCGTCCGGCGCGGGGCCGATCCAGGTCAGTCCGGCGTCCAGGACGGCCTGGGCGAAGTCGGCGTTCTCGGACAGAAACCCGTAGCCGGGGTGGACTGCGTCCGCGCCGGCTCTAGCCGCGGCGGCCAGCAGCTTGGGGATGTTCAGGTAGGTGTCCGCGGGGGAATTGCCGCCCAGGGCGAAGGCCTCGTCGGCCGCGGCGACGTGCACCGCGTCGGCGTCGATGTCGGCGTAAACGGCTACGGACGCCAGGCCGGCGTCGTCGCAGGCCCGGGCGATCCGGACGGCAATTTCGCCGCGGTTGGCGATCAGGACCTTGCGCATCAGTTACTCACTTCATGTTCGTCGGGGGTTTGGTCGGGGGCGGGTTGGGAAGTGCCCGGGTCCGCCCACCGGAAGCGGATGGTTCCTCCGATGGGCACCTGGGCGGCGAGGTCCAGTTGGGAGTCGACGACGACGGCGATCACCGGGTAGCCGCCGGTGATCGGGTGATCGGCCAGGAAGAGCACCGGGAGCCCTTCCGGCGGGACCTGCAGGGCGCCGGCGACGGTCCCCTCGCTGGCCAGCTCGCCGGCACGGGTGCGTTGCAGCGGTGTCCCGTCCAGCCGCATGCCCACCCGGTTGGACTGCGGTTTCACGTGCCACTCCTGCCCGGCAAGGGAGTCCAGGGCGGCCTGGTCGAACCAGTCCGCGCGGGGGCCCGGCACGACGTCGAGCACCGTCACCCCGTTTCCGGGGAAGTCGGGCTGCAGTTCCGGGTGCCCGACGACGCCGGATTCGGCGTCGCCGCCGGAGGGCAGGATCTGCCCCGCGGCCAGCGGTGCGGGTCCGATCCCGGACATCGTGTCGGTGGACCGGCTGCCGAGGACGGGGGCGGCATCCACTCCGCCGCGCACCGCGAGGTAGCTGCGGAACCCGCTCGCCGGTGCGCCGATGCGCAGCGTCTCTCCGTCAAGCAGGGCGAAGGGCGTGGCCATCGGTACGGTTCGGCGGAGGGGCTCCGCGTCGGGGCGGCCCGGGCCGGTGACCGAGAGCTCCGAGGGCGCGCCGGTGACGGCCAGGACCTGGTCCCCGACGGCCTGGACCGTGAGTCCACCGGCGACGGTTTCGATCGCCGCGGCCGACGGCGCGTTCCCGACCAGGCGGTTGGCGCGCCGCAGCGAGCCGCGGTCCAGCGCCCCCGCAACGGACACGCCGAGGCCGGAGTGTCCGTGACGTCCGAGGTCCTGGATCAGGCTCTGCAGGCCGGGCGAGACGACCCGGAGCCCGGGCTCCGCCTCCGGAGCGGCCAGCTCGGCGCCCGGTTCCGAAGCCAGCACCACAGCCTCCCGGACCGGCCGGAACTGGAGCCGCGAGCCCGGGGCGGCGAGGGCGGGCTGCTCGCGGTCCAGGTCCCACATCCGGGCCGAGGTGTGGCCGATCAGCTGCCAGCCCCCGGGCGACCGGCGCGGATAGACGGCCGAGTAGGTACCGGCCAGGGCCACGGATCCGGCGGGCACGGCGGTGCGTGGTGAACTGCGTCGGGGAACGTTGAGGTCTTCGTTCTCCCCGACGAGGTAGCCGAAGCCCGGGGCGAAACCGGCGAAGGCCACTGTCCACAGCTGGCTTGAGTGGGCGGCGATCACGCCGTCGGTGCCGAGACCGGTAAGTTCCGCCACCTCGGCGAGGTCCTCGCCGTCGTACACGGTGTCGATGACCACCAGCCCGCCGTCGCGCTCTACGGCGCAGGAGAGGTCCAGCTGCAGCAGCTGGGCGGCGATCCGGCGGGCGGATCCGGGTGAGTCGGCGGTTACCAGGACCGTCTCCGCGGCGGCCAGGACGTCCAGCTGTCCCGGCAGCGGGCTCTCCAGGAGCAGGGCCTGCAGGGCCAGCACACTCGGGGTGCCGGTGAGTTCGGCGAGCACCGCGCGGGTGCCCACCGCCCGCACGGAGTCCACTTTGTAACCTGCCGACCCGTGTACTGCCAGGGCCTCCCCTGCTGTCTTAACCATGAACTGCCTTCGTCGTTGCCGGTGCGTGCTCGGGATTCGCGCCCCTAGGCGCGGGCGAATGGGGACGTGCCGATGCCTGCGGCGGTAAGTGCCTCGCGGACCGCGGCTGCCATGGTGACGGCCCCCGGGGAGTCGCCGTGCACGCAGATGCTCTCTGCCCGGATCGTCAGGATGGAACCGTCAATGGTGCGGACCGCGGAGTCGGAGGCCATCCGGAGGACGTGCTCGGTGACCTCCGCGGGGTCATGCAGGACGGCACCGGGGAGCGTGCGGGACACCAGGGTGCCGTCCGGGTTGTAGGCCCGGTCGGCGAAGGCTTCGCTGACGGCACGGAGACCCGCGGCTTCGGCCAAGCGCAACACTTCCGAGCCCGGCAGGCCCAGGATGGGCAGGTCCGGATCGACGGCTTTCACGGCGTCGACGACGGCTTTTGCCTGCGCGGTGTGCGCGACGATCGCGTTGTAGAGGCCGCCGTGCGGCTTGACGTAGGAGACCCGGCCGCCTTCCGCGGCGGCCAGGGCCTGCAGCGCGCCGATCTGGTAGACGACGTCGTCCGCCAGTTCCATCGGATCGATGTCCAGGAAGCGGCGGCCGAACCCGGCCAGGTCCCGGTACCCGACGTGGGCGCCGATCACTACGCCGGCGGCGACGGCTTCGCGGCAGGTCTTCCGGATCACGCTGGGGTCGCCGGCGTGAAATCCGCAGGCGACGTTGGCGCTCGACACGGAGCGGAACATGGCGGTGTCGTCGCCGAGGCTCCAGCGTCCGTAGGACTCGCCGACGTCGCTGTTCAGGTCGATGGTTGCCATTTGTGATCCTCGTCTCATTGAACTTTCCTAACCTAGGATGCACTAAATCCTCGGATTGTTCAACAATTCATGGCTTCCAGGACGCGATGCTCGTGTAGATTCTCAGACATGACGAGCGCCGACTCCGGATTTGGTGTCGATCCCGGCCCAACCGCCGGAGGGAAGCGTGCCGACGGCGAGCCCGGCGGGCCCGGGGGGTCGGCGGGCCCGCGGGTGGGCGCCCCCTCCGTGGCGGACCGGGTCGCGGCCGAGCTGCGCCTGCAACTGGCCGAAGGGGTGCTCCTGCCCGGCGAGCGGCTGACCGAATCCGCCATCTCCGAGCAACTGGGCGTTTCCCGCAACACCATCCGGGAGGCTCTCGCCGAACTCGCGGCCGAGCGGCTCGTGGTCCGGCATCCCAACCGTGGCGTGGTCGTCGCAACCCTGGGGCCTGGCGAGATCCACGACGTCTACACCGTGCGACGTTTGATCGAAGTGGGCGCCATCCGCGGCGGCGGCAGCCCCGAGGGAGTTGCGGCGGTCCGCGCCGCCGTGGAGGAGGGCCGGGCCGCGGCGGCCCGGGGCGACGAGGAGGCCCTCGGCAGCGCCAACCAGCATTTCCACCGTGCCATCGTGGCACTCGCCGGGAGCAGGCGCCTCAACACCATCATGGCGCAGGTGCTGGCCGAGATGCGGCTGTTTTTCCACAAGGCCGCCATGGATGGACATTTTTATCGCGGCTACCTCGACGAAAACGACGAGATCTGCCTGGCCCTGGAAGCCGGCCAGCTGGACCGCGCCGGGAACCTGTTGCTGGCATACCTGGACCGTTCGGAAGCGAAGCAGAGCGCAGTCCACGCCGGAGCGGGTACGACCACAACCGAGGCCCGGATGACGGCCCGACCCCGCCGCCGGCAACGCCCCTAGCATCGCCCGCCTGCACCAGCCGCCTTCGGTTGACCCTGAGGCCCCGGAGCTGCAGGACCGAAATCGCGGCTTTATTGTTGAACAATCTCTTGCGCGGATTGTTCAACAGTCTGTACAGTGACTTGAAACAAACGCTGTGACACAAGTCACCCAACTGTTGGGACCCCCCATGGAATCCACCACCGTTAAGGCAGCCCTCAAGCCTGCCGCCCGGCGTTCGGCCCTGCTAGGCGCCATGTTCCTCATGGCCACCAGCGCCATCGGGCCGGGGTTCATCACCCAGACCACGGCCTTCACCGTCCAGCTCGGCGCCGCCTTTGCGTTCGCGATCCTGATTTCCATCCTCGTTGACATCGCCGTGCAGGCCAACGTCTGGCGCATCATCGGCGTCTCCGGCCTGCGCGCCCAGGAACTCGGCAACAAGGTCCTCCCCGGCGTTGGCTGGTTCCTCGCCGCACTCGTTTTCGTGGGCGGCCTGGTCTTCAACATTGGCAATATCGCCGGCACGGGCCTCGGCACCAACGCCATGATGGGCGTGGATCCCAAAATCGGCGGTGCCGTGTCCGCCGTCGCAGCCATCCTGATCTTCCTCAGCAAACGGGCCGGAGTGGCGCTCGACCGGATTGTTGTGATCCTCGGCGCCCTGATGATCCTGATGACGTTGTATGTGGCCGTAATTTCCGCCCCGCCGCTCGGTGAGGCCCTCAAAAACACCGTGATGCCGGAGAAGGTTGATTTTCTGGTCATCACCACCCTCATCGGCGGCACGATCGGCGGCTACATCACGTATGCCGGCGCCCACCGCATGCTGGATACCGGCGTCACCGGCGTCGAAAACGTCAAACAAATCACCCGAAGCTCGATCGTCGGGATCCTGGTCACCTGCGTGATGCGCATCCTGCTGTTTCTGGCCATCTTCGGCGTCGTTGCCGGCGGGGTGGCCCTGACCGGGAACAACCTGGCTGCCTCGGCATTCCAGGCCGCCGCAGGAGACATCGGCATGCGCGTCTTTGGTGTTATCTTGTGGGCTGCCTCCATCACCTCCGTCATCGGCGCGGCGTACACCTCGGTCTCGTTCGTGACGAAGCCCGGCACCAGGGACCGCACCCGCAACCTGATCACGGTGGGCTTCATCGCGTTCTGCAGCGTGGCCTACGTGTTGATCGGCCAGGCCCCGCAGCAGCTGCTGATCTTCGCCGGTGCCTTCAACGGCCTCATCCTGCCGGTCGGTTTCGGCGTGCTGCTGTGGGTGGCGTGGCGCCGCCGTGACCTCCTCCAGGGCTACGTCTACCCCAAGGGCCTTCTCGTTATCGGCGTCATTGCCTGGCTGCTGACCTTGTTCCTGGGCTACAGCTCGCTGACCAGCCTGGCCAAACTGTGGGCCTGACACCAATGAACGCTCCCGGAACAACCGTGCCGTCCGCCGTCGGCCATCCCGCCAATCCTGCGGGGCTGCCCCCGGCCGAAGCGCGGGCCCTGTTCCGCGCCGGGCTGGTGGTGCCCACCTCCGGCTGGAGCAGCGGGTACGCGCAAGCCAACCTGATCATCGTGCCCAAGGCGCAGGCCTTCGACGTGCTGCTGTTCGCACAGCGCAACCCCAAGCCGTGCCCCGTTCTGGGTGTGCTCGACGCCGGCACGACCTCCTCTGCCCTGCTCGCCGGAGGGGATATCCGCACGGACGTCCCCAAGTACGTTGTGTACCGCGATGGCCGGAAAGTCGACGAGCCGACGGACATCACGGAGCACTGGCGCGATGATCTCGTGACCTTCATTGTCGGCTGCAGCTTCACCTTCGAAGCAGCGCTCCAGGACAACGGCATCCGTGTGGCCCATATCGACCAGGGCGTGAACGTGCCGATGTACCGCACGTCCGTGCGCTGCGAACCTGCCGGCCAGATGGCCGGCCCGCTGGTCGTCTCCATGCGCCCCGTTCCTGCTTCCCGGGTGGCCGACGCCGTCCGGATTACGTCCCGCTATCCAGCCGTGCACGGCGCCCCCGTCCATGTGGGCAACCCCGCCGAGCTGGGGATCGCGGATCTCGCCCGACCGGACTTCGGCGACCCGGTCCGGATCCCGGACGGGCACATTCCCGTCTTCTGGGCGTGCGGGGTGACGCCGCAAGCGGCTGTGATGGAGTCCGGGCCGACTCTGGCAATTGGTCACGCCCCCGGACACATGCTCATCACGGACGCACGCGATACTTCCTACCAGGTCCCGTAAGCGCCCGGACTCCGAAGACCCCCGCCCGGTCGCGGCGCCTCAGGCCTGCGGAAGGGCACCGATATGCGTCAGGAGTTCCTGCTCGGCAGCTGCCAAATAGCTGCGCAACTCTGCCACTGCCTCTTCCCTGCGGCCGGCGCGTAACTGGGCGACCAAGGCGGCGTTTCTTTCCACGTAGTGGCTGTGGAAGTCCGGCGTGGTTGCCATCGCGTGAAAAACCAGGCGCATCTGGGCGAGGACCTTCTCCATAAGCTCCGCAACCGACTCGCTCCCGGAGAGCGCCACCAGCGCCTTGTGCAGGTCCTGGTTCGCGTCGGCCATATCGGTCACAGACCCCGCCCTCAGGGCGGCGCGGGCCCGGTCAATGATGGCGTCCAGCGCACCGAGGTGCTCCGCGTCGTACTCCCCCCACAGCACGGCCGCCGGCTCGATCAGCCGGCGGACCCGATAGATTTCCCGAACGTCCTCCGCCTGGGGTGCGGACACGAACACACCACGGTTGGGAATCCGCTGCACCACGGACTCACCGGCAAGGACGGTAAATGCCTCCCGCAGGGTGTTCCGTGAGACGCCCAGGGCCTCGGAGAGTTTCTGCTCGGAGAGCTTTGATCCCGGGGCGAGCCGGCCCGCCGAGATGCGCGAACGCAGTACGGCGGCAGCCCATGATCCCGTGTGGGCGTGGGTGGCCCTGGCCTCGTCGGAAATCCCTTCAAGGGCGGCATTCATCGGCATGGACCCAATCTACAGAAGAAGTGCGGCCCCGCTGCAGGGCCCGCCGCCGGCCGGGCTGCATCAAGGAGGCCGAGTAAACTAGGTTCCATGAATCGACGCCTCGCCGCCCTGTCCGCCGCAGCCCTCATGGTCATGCTGAGCGCCTGCGGCCAGGTGCAGCAGGCCGCTGAGAAGGTCACCGACGGCGCCTCCCAGGTAGCCACGGCCGCGGGGAGCGAGATCAAGAAGCAGGCCTGTTCCCTGGTTGAGGACGGACTGGTCAGCGTCCAGGATAAGAAGGCCCTGGCCGGCCTCGTGTCGGGCGCGCGGGGCGCCGGGGTTCCCGCCGAGATCACCACGCCGCTGCAGCAGATCGCGGATTCGGGCGACCAGGTGCCGGCCGATTCGGTCAAGGCCCTCCGCGACGCCTGCGCCAAGTAAGCCCAAGTAACTCGCATTAGTTGTCGTTTTGGACGTCCCAAACGACAACTAATGCGAGCCAGTTGGGTTAGCCGGTCAGCGCTTTCCCTTTTTCCGGGACCCCTTGCCGCGGCCCTTGTCCGGGTTTGGGGCGTACCGTTGCGCCACCTTGGGTTTCTTTACCGCAGGTCCCCGCCGGTCCGGCTTCGGTTCGCGCTTGGGTTTCTCCTGCCGGGACGACGGCTGCCGGGAGCTGGCCGCCGTGCGGCCGCGGACGATCCCGATGAACTCCTCGATGACTTCGTCGGTGGAGTCGCTGGGCCAGGCCAGGGCGATTTCGGTAGTGGGCGCACCGGTGAGCCTCCGGGCCACCGTGTCCTTGACGTTGTAGTGCCGGGCCACGGACATCGGCAGGATGGCCAGCCCGGCCCCGGTGGCGACAACCTGTAGGGCCTGTTCGGGTCCGCCCAGGGCAGCGACATCGAGGAACGTCTCGGCGGCCAGGTCAGCCAGGGCGACCTCCTCGAACACGGAGATTTCATGGCCCTTGGGCGCCACCACGACGGGCTGTTCCTCGTAGAGCGGGATGACGCTCAGGCCCTCGCGCTCCACGGGCAGCCGGACGAAGCTCAGGTCCGCGGAGCCGTCGCGCAGCACCGCGAGCTGGGCGCCGTCGTCGGACATGAAGGAGTGCAGCGGAACATCGGGCATCCGCTCTTCCCAGCGTCGGATCCATTTGCCGGGGGTCACGCCGGCGACGTAAGCGAACGTCAGCTCCCGCGCAGCGGGTACCGGTTCGTCGTGGGGCTGGGCTGTTTCTTCTTCTGCGGGCACACGTTCACAGTACCGTCACGGCCGCCGTGGCGGCCCCGCCCCGGCGGCTGCGTGCTGCTGCTTTGGTGCTGCTTTGCTGCCGTTTTGGTGCCTTACGGCCTGCCCGCCGGATACCCTTGAAGCATGACCTCTGCGAACTCCCAGTCCATGAAGCCGGCCACTGTTGCCAAGAAGCTTGGCATCTACCTGCCCGCGACACCCCAGGAGTTCCAGGATTCGGTTATCACCCGCGCTGATTTCGCCGAGCTCCAGGCCAACCCGCCGGAGTGGCTGGCTGAGCTGCGCCGCACCGGCCCGCACCCGCGCCCGGTGGTCGCGCAGAAGCTCAACATCTCCATCAGCGGCCTGGCCCGCGGCGGCGTCGAGGAAGCGCTGACGACGGCGGAAATCACTGCGCTGCTGCAGGCTCCCCCGGCCTGGCTGGTCGCCGAGCGTGCCACCCACGCCGCGGTCCGCGCCGAAGCCCAGCGCGTCAAGGACGAGGCCGCGAAGAAGGACGCCAAGAAGGCCCGCGCCAAGGCCGAGTAGCTCTCCTTCCGCCGGCGGCCCCCTACGCTCCCCGCAGCCGTTTCGACGGTTCCCTGCGCACTCGACGCTCCGAACCGTCTATCCGGCGGGGAACCATCGAAACGGTGAGGGGCCTGGCCGCGTCGACTCGGGACTTGATTTCGCCGGTGGTCACGCAGTGGGCCCACCGGGAAGGGCCGACGTCGGCCGCTTCGACGGTTCCGCGCACACTCGCCGCTACGAGGATGCGTCGAACCCGCACGGAACCGTCGAAATGGCGGCCCTGCGGCCGACCCGTCAGGGCCGCGCACTCAGTCCTGATGCAGCTGGACGTAGTTCCCGCAGCCGTCGTCGAGCACCGCCGTGGTACCTCCGGGGCCTTCCGAGGGTTCGGCCTGGAACATCACGCCCTTGGCCGTCAGCCGCTCGTATTCGGCCCGGACATCCGGCACGCCGAACACGATCGCGGGGAGCCCTGCGTCGTGGCAGGCGTTCATATAGGCGGCGCCGATCGGGTTGTCGCTGGGTTCCAGCAGCAGCCCTACCGACCCTGCACCCTCCGGATCCTTGACGATGTAGAGGTTGTGCTCGGGGAGCGCCATGAGTGTTTCGAAGCCCAGAATCCCGGTGTAAAACTCGTGGGCGGCCGCGGGGTCCTTGACGTGGATACTGCACATTTTCAGTCGCATGGGCCCTAGGCTACGCCGCAACGGATGGTGAAGGAATCCGGCATTGACGGTCTGCCACCAATGGATTCCAATGGAATCAACGGAACAAACGTCCGCCCGGGACGGGTTCCGCCGGAGGTGCGTGATGCCGTCAGTCTCAGATTCCGCCCCGCTCGGGGCCTGGCAAGTCCTGGGCCTGGCCCTCCTCGTCGTAGCCGCCGCGGCCGGCTCGGTGTACCTCGCCCGGAAGCATCGGGCGTCCGAAGGCGGCCTTCCGGACGCGGTGTTCTGGGACGGTTTCGCGGGGTTCGCCGTCGTCGTCCCCGCGGTGCTCCTACCGGCGCTGGCCTCTCCGTGGGCCGGACTGGCGCTCTCGGCAGTCGCCGTCACGGCGGCGGCCGCCAGCTACCGCTGGACGCCGGGGCTGTTGCGCTGGCAGGAATGCCGACGCGCCGCCCGGGAGGCCGAAGACGCGGATGCGGCCGCAGCCGAACGGCACCGCGCGGTGCTCGCCCGGTGGCAACGCTATGAGCTGGATCCCCTGTTGTGCATTGATTTCCCGGACATGAGCGATTCGTCACGGCCGGAGACGGCAGCGATGATCAAGGCCATGAAAGCGGCCGAACTGCTGCGCGGCGGATCCGGCCCGGGCGGCGGGAACGCGACGAGCGGCTACAGCGCCGCCGTCGACCGGCTGGAGCGGACATTCGCGGAGGCTGAGCGGGCAGCGGGCGCCCTGCAGGAGTCCCCCACCGCCGGCTTCCGCTGAGCCGCAGCGGCCAGTCATTGGCCGTAGTTTCCCGACGAAGGGCGCACGATGACTGACATTACGATTATCGGCAGCGGCAACATGGCCCGTGCGATCGGCCTAAGGGCGGTCGCGGCCGGGCGGTCCGTCCAGGTCCTGGACCGGAGCCCGGACAACGCCGCCAAACTCGCGGCGGAGCTGGGTCCGACGACGGCATCCGGCGGGCTCGGCGATCTGCCCGAGGGCGACATGGTGGTCCTTGCCCTCTACTTCGAACCGGCCAAGGAGGTCGCCACCCACTACGGCGACACGCTCAGCGGCAAGACAGTGGTTGAGATCAGCAACCCGGTCAACATGGAGACCGGCGACTCGCTGGTGGTTGACCCCGGAACTTCCGCGGCGGAGGAGGTGGCCCGGCTGCTGCCCGGCGCCAGGGTGGTGAAGGCGTTTAACACGACGTTCGCGGAAACCCTGGCAGAGGGCTCCGCCAAGGGTATGCCGCTGGATGTGTTTATCGCCTCGGATTCGGAGACCGCCCGCAACGAGGTGGCGGCCTTCGCCGCCGCCGCCGGGCTGCGGCCCCTCCAGGTCGGGGCGTTGCGGCACGCCCGCGAACTGGAGGGGATGCAGCTGCTGGTGATCGGTCTACAGCTGAACCCGGCCTACGAGTCCTTTAACTGGGGGACGGCGCTGAAGATCCTCGGCTGAACGCCCCGCCGTCGGACTTAAAGCTCGACGGTACCGCTGTCACCGACGCTCATCCGGCTGTTGGTGACCTTGGACTTCACCCACTGCAGCACGGTCGCGGCGGTGCCGCCCGGACTGGTCCAGTACTCGGCGGAGTCCGAGTCCACGTGCAGCAGGACCACGCCGGGGGTGTCCGGGCCGTCCGGGAACCACGCCTCCACGGCCTGGTTCCAGCGGTCGCGGATCTGCTGGCGGTCGGTGACGACCTGCGCCGTACCGGCCACCGAAACCCATTCGGTACCCTTGCCGAAGGACACGTTGACGGCCGGCTTGGCCTTGATGTGGGCCACCTGCGAGGTGTCCTCGGAGGTGAAGAACCACATGTCGCCGTCGTCCCGGACGTCCTGGACGGCCAGTGGCCGGCTGACAAGGGCGCCTTTTTCGTTGATGGTGGTGAACATCCCGATCCGCGAATCGTTAATGATCTCCGTCACCTTGCTGATGTCCTGTGCGTCCGACATACGCCCACCTCTTCCCTAATCAACGGAGGGAGGTCCTCCTCCCGCCAGCCTATTGATAAGTGTGCTTACTTTTCAAGGCGCACACTCGGGGCTGGCGGAAGAAGGACCTTCGAATATCCGGATTGCAGACGGCGTCCGCCGGATCAGTTGCCGCGGGTCAGGACCTGCCCCTTGAAGAATTCGGGGCGGAGTTTGGCCATGACCAGCATCAGCACCACCCCCAGCAGGATGACGCCCATGCCCAGGATGAAGACCAGGCCCAGCCCGCCGATCGAGGAGCCGGAACCGTACTCCGGATCCATCGAGTCGTAGGCGGTCTTGAAGAACATCACCAGCAGGATGACGCCGCCCAGCAGCGGCGCAAGGAACTTGAAGAAAAATGCATGCGCTCCGCTGAAGGCCTGGGCGCGGAAGAACCAGACGCAGGCCAGGGCCGTGATGCCGTAGTAGAAGCAGATCATCATGCCCAGGGCCGTGATGGTGTCCCACAGCGCGTTCTCGGACAGGGTGCGGGTGACGACGTAGAACACGGCGGCGGCCACGGCCGAGGCGATCGTGGCGTAGCTCGGGGACTTGTAGCTGGGGCTGATCTTGCCGAATTTGGACGGCAGCGCCTTGTAGTGGCCCATCGACAGGAGCGTACGCGCCGGCGAGACGAAGGTGGACTGCAGCGATGCGGCCGAGCTGCTCAGGATGGCCAGCGACATCAGGATCGCGAAGGGCCCCATCACGGGTCCGGCAAGGACGGCGAAGATGCTGCCCTGATTGTCCGGGTTGCCCGCACCCAGGCCCTCGGTGCCGATGCCGGCGAAGGCCAGGGTGGCCAGAGCAACGGTCATGTAGATGATGACGATGACCAGGACGGTGACGGTGGCCGCGCGGCCCGGTGTTTTCTCCGGGTTCTTGGTCTCCTCGTTCATGGTCAGCGTGACGTCCCAGCCCCAGTAGATGAAGATGGACAGCGAGACGCCGGCCGCGAAGGCGGAGAAGGATCCAACGGCGAAGGGGTTGAACCAGTCCGGGGCGATGGCGGTGGCATCGAACGCGGTGCCGTTTGCCACGTGGCTGAAGGCGGCGACGGCGAACCAGCCCAGCACGAGCAGCTGGAAGGCGACCAGGACATACTGCACGGTCTTGGTGGTTTCCATGCCGCGGTAGGAGATCCAGCAGGCCAGCGCAATGAACACCAGCGTCGTGGCTATGTTGAGCGGCAGGTTGGTGGTCAGGTCCGCCAGCTCCGGGTTTCCGAAAATCTGCGCCAGCATGAGGTAGAAGAAGTCCACCGCGACGGCCGCCAGATTCGACAGCACGATGATGGTCGCCGCGATCAGTCCCCAGCCGCCCATCCAGCCGAGCCAGGGGCCGAAAGCCCGCGAGGCCCAGGTGAACGAGGTGCCGGCGTCGGGCATGGCGTTGTTCAGCTCCCGGTAGCCGAAGGCCACCAGCAGCATCGGAATGAAGCCGACCAGGAAGATCGCCGGAAGGTGCACACCCACCTCGGAGACCGTCGGGCCCAGGGCGGCAGTGAGGGTGTAGGCGGGGGCGATGCAGGACACGCCGATGACGACGGCGCCGATCAGTCCCACCGATCCTGCTTTCAGCCCTTTCTCGCTCAGCCCGTGGTCGTGCGGTAGGTGGGCGGCCTTGGCGGTCGCGTGTTCAGTGCTCATGCTTGTGCCTCTCGGGGGGTGTCATTCGACGTTGAATGGGACAGGTGCTTGAGCTCGTAGTCGCCGGGGACCACGATCATCGGCACCGGCAGGGCGCGCAGGATGCGGTTGGCCGTGCTGCCCAGGAAGATGGAACGGTTTCTGGCGAGGCGGCTGGATCCGATCAGCAGCACTTCGCCGTCTTCCCAGTCGAGCCGGTCTACGGCCTCTTCGATGCTGCGGCCCTGGGCCACGACGACGTCGGCCGTGCCGACGGGCATGCCGACGGGCGCGGCGCCCGGCGTGCCGGAGCCCGGCGTGCCGGAGCGCGGCGAGCCGCCGGAAAGGGCTGCCGCGAGGTGCCTGTTGGCGTAGTCGCGGGCCGCGTCGGCGGCCTCCGCCGAGTCACCGGCCGCGAGGGTCAGCAGCGAGACGACGCGCAGCGGCACCTCGCGGTTCACCGCCATCGAGACGGCGTAATCAAGCAGCCGCTCCGCGCCGGGGCGGTCCCCGAGCCCGCAACTGACGCGGGTCAGGGCATCCCGGCGGTGGTAGCCATGCGGCGCCAGCGCCACCGGAACCGTGGCGGCGTGCAGCAGCGCACCGGCCACCGAGCCGACGGTGAACCGTTTGAACAAGCCGTGGCTGGTCGCCCCGATGATGAGCATGTCCGCTCCGAACTCATCACACGCCTCGATCAGGGTCTGGGCGTCTGATTCGCCACTGCGGACGTGGGCTTTCGCCGGGACGTCCGCCGGCACCAGGGCCAAGGCTTCATCGAGCCATTCGCTGGCCTGCTGGTGCAGGTAGCTGTCGTACCCCGCGGCGGGTGCGTGCGCCGCGTTGAACACTCCGGCGTCCGGGATGGCTACCACCAGGTCCAGGCCCGCCCCGCGGCCGCGGGCCAGCGAGACGGCGAGGTTGACGGCATCCCGGCCCCTGGCATTGGCTGAATATCCGACTACGTATCGCATCTGGCCGACCTTTCTGGGCTGTTGGTTAGGGGTTGTTGGATAAGAGGTGCGGCAGCCCGGCTAGCGGACCGCCGGCGTCCGGTCGGCGGCGGCGATCCGGGCCGCCACCTGGCGGCCCATCCGTACGGCGCCGTCCACGTGTTGGTAGCCCTCGGCCGCGAGATCGGAGGAGGCCCAGTAGATCGGCCCCACCGGGGCGTGCTGGTCCTTGCCGTAACGGTGCAGGCCGCCGAGGTCGTAGCTGGCGGCGTAGGCCCCGCGGGTCCACTCCTCGGAGCCCCAGTCGGACTCGTAGTAGACCTCTGGCTCGAGGGCCTTCTCGCCCAGGAAGCCGGCAATCGATTCGAGGATGGCGCGGCGCCGCTCCCCGGTGCTGAGCTCGAACATGGCGTCCGCTTTTTCGTCCGAGACGAAGCCCACCAGGGTGCCCCGGGGATCCTCGTGGTTGGTGTTGTCGTAAACCTCCTGGACCAGGGCGTCCGCGCCGAAGCAGGTTCCGGAGAGCCCGTCTTCGCGCCAGAACGGGGTGCTGTAGACGGCGTGCACCTTGATCACCAGGCCCAACGACTGGTGCTGGTGCATCTGGTGCTGGCGGCGCGGCAGCGGAGGGTTGTAGGAGACCCGGGAATAGAGGTTCGGCGGCACGGCCATAATCACGAAGCGGGCGTTCACGGTTGCGCGGTCCGATACCACGGTCGCCCGGTGCCCGGCTGCGTCATCTCCGCCTTCCCAGTGGATCGTGCGCACCGGACTGGAGAGGACGACGTCGTCGCCCAGTTCCGCCGCCTGCAGCAGCGAGACCTGCTGCATGCCCCCGACAACCCGCCTGTCCAGAATGAAGTCCTCGTCGGTGAGGTTGGTGAAGGACCCGGCCGACGCCGCCATCAGCACAGCCTGCAGGGCAGAGAACGCGTGTGCGGGCTTGGTCAGCATGCCGCCGGCAATGAACAGGCCGATGTTGTTGCAAGCCTCCTCGTCGGACGAGTTCGCCCGCAGCCAGTGGTGGAAGGAGATGGTGTCCAGTTCGCGGGCCTTCGGGTGGGCCCACGGTTCCGCGGCGCCGATGTCCGCGGCCAGGGAGTCCAACAGCGCCGTCAGCTTGTCCATCTCCGCCGCGGTGGTCTCGCCGACCGGGAAAGTCTCCCCGGTGTACAGCGTGCGCTTGCCGTCGGCGCCGATGTAGACGGATTTGCCGTCACGGTAACGTTCATAGGTCTCCAGGCCGAGCTCACCGAGGAGCTCGAGCAGCGCCGTCTGGTCCGGAGAGACCCATTGGCCGCCGATTTCCAGCATGGCGCCGTCAACGGTGTCCGTCCAGGTCCGGCCGCCAACACGGTCGCGGGCCTCCAGCACGGCGACGCTCAGTCCGGCCTTCCGCAGCTCCCTTGCTGCGGTAAGGCCAGCGGGGCCGGCTCCGACGATGACGACGTCGCGATCAAGTTCCAGCATGATGTCCTCTCCGTGGCCGCGTAAGTGATGCGGACCACTAAATGAATGCCATTCATTTAGGACGACTATAGCGCCACGGTTGGAAAGAGGGAAGACCCCGGCGCAAAGTCGCATCCGGTGGAATAATCCTTGGGACAGCCCAGTAGAAAGGCCCGGAATGCCGGCAGCCACCAGCGCCACCGCGGAACCGCACCGCCCCGACGCCAAACCGCGCCGCCGGGCGGGCCGGCCCGCTGCGGCCGTCCTCGACCAGGACGGCATTACCGCCGCCGCGCTGCAGCTGGTCCGTAAGAGCGGCTACGACGGCTTCACCATGGCCGCCCTGGCCCGCGCCCTGAATGTGGCGCCGTCGGCACTGTACAACCACGTGTCTTCCAAGCGGGACGTCTTGGTGCTGGTCCAGGACCACCTGACGTCATTCGTGGACGTCTCCGCTTTCGCGAGCGAGTCCTGGGACCAGGCGGTGCGGGCCTGGGCGTGGAGCTACCGCGACGTCTTCGCACGGCATACCCCGCTGATCCCCGTCATTGCCGTCCTTCCGGTGGCCGATGCACCGAAGACCCTCGCCATGTACGAGGCCGTCAGTGCGGGCTTCCGCCGGGCCGGATTCCCGCAGGAGCGCATCATTTCGGCGATTGTGGCCCTGGAATCCTTTATCTTCGGCTCCGCCTACGACGTGACGGCCCCGGCGGACATCTTCGATTCCGGCAGCCTGGCGGCCTCGACGCCGAATTTCTCTGCCGCCGTCGCCAGTCTGGGTGCGGCGGGTTACGCGAACCAGGCTGATGCGGCCTTCAACCTGGGTCTGGAGGCTCTTGTCGCCGGTTTTGGGGCGCTCCGGGCTTAGGTTACGAAGGCCGCGGTCTGGAAAGCCGGAAAGCCGTGGTTAAGAAAAAAGAACCCCGGTCCAAAGACCGGGGTTCTCATTCATTTGCGTGCGCGAGGGGGGATTTGAACCCCCACGCCCTTTCGGACACTGGCACCTGAAGCCAGCGCGTCTGCCGTTCCGCCACTCGCGCGCAACTTCTTCCACACGATTGAGACCCGGAGTCCGGACCAGCAACCTCGTAAAAGCAGCGAGATCAAGCATAACGGACAATCGCCGGAAAACACCAATCGGGGATTCGGGGCGCCCCCGGAGCACTGGGCAGCGCTCCTGGAACCGGCGCCCGGGCGGGCGTCGGGTTGCCCGGCGGTCAGGCCGGCGGTCAGGCCGACGGACGGGCCGAAAGGCGATCCCGCGCCGGCCAGTTGGCGCCGTCGGCCGCAATGCTGGTCCGGCCGGCCGGCTCGGTGGTCCGCGCAGCATCCACGCACGTCAGGGCCGCCCCCGCACAAGTTTCCTGACCGCTGCGGCGGGCCGCATTAAGGCCATTCCCAGCCATGCCCAGTAGTATCTGATGTGGGAGTGCCCGATTACGGCAGACTCCCGCGAATGCTGGAAACCGAGTTCCGGAACAAAGGCTGCCCCGCAGCTGTCAGGAAAGGAGAAGGACCATGGGCTTGCTGGACAAAGTCGAGCGCGGCATCGAAAAGGCCGTCCGCGGAGTCTTCTCCACCGGTTCCCGCGCCCAGGTTGAGCCGGTCGAGATTGCCAGCCACCTCCGCCGCGAGGTGGACAACAAAGCCCTCACCATCGCCGCGGGACGCACCTTGGCACCCAACGTTTTCGACGTTCTGCTCAGTGGCGATGACTTCCAGCGGGCACAGGAATGGGGCACACCGCTCGCGGAAGAGCTGTGCGACGTCGTCATCAACCACGTCCGCAGCCAGGGCTATACCCTCCAAGGACCGGTGCGGATCAGTTTCCGCCGGGACGAAGAGCGGCGTGCCGGTGATTTTGAAATCACCTCACGGACCGAGAAGGCGGGCGGCAGTCCCGCGCCGCAGGCCGCCCACCAGGGCAGCATGCCCGCCGCCCCCACCCGCCAGCCCGGCCGCCTCCAGCCCGTGCTGGACATCGACGGCCAGCGCTACTCTCTGAACGCCCCCTCCGTGGTCCTCGGCCGCTCCTCCGAAGCGGACATCCTGATCGAGGACACGGGAGTCTCCCGCCGGCACCTGGAAATTCGCACCGGAGGCGGCACGGCGGAGGCAATCGATCTGGGATCCACGAACGGCAGCTACGTCAACGGGCACAAAGTCGTGGGCAGTTCGGAACTGGCCGACGGCGCGACGATCACGATGGGACGGACCAAAATCATTTTCCGCCTTATGCCCGCCAATCCGGGCGGCCGCCCGTGAGTGAACTGACCATCACCGCCCTGCGCTTTGGTTTCCTGATCCTCCTCTGGGTCCTCATTTTCAGCATCGTTTCGGCGATGCGCCGCGACCTGATGATCGGACGCAAGGCGGCCGCGGGAGCCCCCACGGCCCGCCAGGTGCGACGGAACCCCGCGCTGGCCGAACCGGCCCCGGCACCGGTCAAACAGCAGGCCCGCCAGCTCGTTGTCACCGAAGGACCGCTGAAGGGCACCACACTTCCGCTGGCCGCGAGCCCGATCCTCCTCGGCCGTGCCCAGGAGGCGACCCTGGTCCTGGAGGACGACTATGCCTCCGGCCGCCACGCACGTCTCTTCCCGCAGGGCAGCCGCTGGTTTATCGAGGACCTCGGTTCCACCAACGGCACGTATCTGGCCGACCAGCAGCTGACCCGGGCGCTTCCGGTGGAGCTGGGTGTCCCCGTGAGAATCGGCAAGACGGTCATTGAATTGAGGCCGTAGCCATGGCTGCCCCCGAATCCTCCGCCGACAAGGCAGCACCTGCCCCGAAGCGGCCGCTGATCATGCGCTACGCCGCGCGCTCCGACGTCGGCCGCGTGCGCGCCAAAAACGATGACTCCGCCTATGTGGGGCGCCATCTCGCCGTCGTCGCGGACGGCATGGGCGGGCACGCCGGCGGTGACGTGGCCTCTGCCGCCACGGTCCTGGACATGATCCACCTCGACCGGGACGACTACGACCTGGACGCCGACACGGTCCTCGCCGACGAGATCCAGACCGCCAACTCGCTGCTGTCCGAACTCGTCCATATGAACCCGAAGCTGGCCGGAATGGGAACCACCGTGACGGCCCTGCTCCTGGCGGAGGGCAAACTCCACTTCGCCCATATTGGCGATTCGCGGGCCTACCGGCTGCGCAACGGCACGTTCGAGCAGGTCAGCGTAGACCATACCTTTGTCCAGCGGCTCATCGACGAGGGACGGCTGCGCCCCGAAGAAGCCGAGACCCACCCGCACAAGAACGTGCTCATGCGCGTCCTCGGTGACGTCGACGCCAGCCCCGAACTCGATCTCGACATCCTCGACGTCGGGCCGGGCGAACGCTGGCTGCTCTGCTCCGACGGGCTGAACTACGTTGCCGGGCACGTCGTCGAGCGCACCGTCCGTGAGACCAAAGACCTGCGCGAGTGCACCGAAAAACTCGTCGACCTCACCCTGGAAGCCGGCTCGCCGGACAACGTGACGGTCGTGATGGTCGACATCGTTGAGCAAACGCCCGACGACGTCAACACCGCCGCCGTCGCCGTCGTACCCGCTCCCGCCCCGACGCCCGCAACGCCGCCGGCCCCGGCCGGAGCTCCGGCCCCGCCGTCCGGAAGCACCTACGCTGGCAAGGACACCGGCGCCGGCGTTAACGCCGAAGCAGCCGGCCGGGCCCCCGACGGAGCCGCCGAAACAGAGGAAGCGCAGCCTTCCACCGACCCGCATCTCGGCGAGCACCTGTCCGCCGAAGTCCTTCGCGAAGAACTCTCCACCCGGCCGCACGAACTCGTCGGTGCCGCGGCAGCCGCAGCTGCGTCCGGTTCCATCCCCTCGATCGCCGGCCGGACAGTGGCCCGCAGGGCCGCAACGGTCCTGACCCACAAGGCGGAACCGGACAAGGACGAACCCGAGGAGTACAGGCCGCCGGCCAGGCACCGCCGCTGGCTGACCGTCTCCGTTGCGGCCGCGATCGTGGCCGTGCTGGGGATCGGGCTCTGGCTGGGCTACGCCTGGACCCAGACCCGGTACTACATCGGCGAGCACGACCAGCACGTCGCGATCTTCAACGGGGTATCCCAGCGCCTGGGCCCCATTCCGCTTTCGACCCTCGAGACAGTGACCGATATCCGGATGTCAGACCTGCCCGAATTCTCGCAGCAGCGCGTACGGCAAACCGTCCCGGCGCGTGACCTTTACGATGCACAGCGGATCGTCAAAAACCTGGAACGCACCGGCACCACCGCGCCGGCGGACGAGTGCCTGACCCCCTCACCCACCCCCAGCGCCAGCGCGACCGGGAGCCCCCGGCCCAGCCCCACGCCGTCCGGGTCCGCCACCGCCACATCTGCCGGGACCGCCCCGACGGCATCCCCGTCTCCCGCTCCGAGCAACTGTGAGGGCGCCCAGTGACGCCGATCGATCCCACGCCCAAGCCGCGCCGCAACACCGAACTGGTCCTGCTGGTCCTCGCCCTCGCGGTGGGGATCGGCGCGAACGCCCTTGTCGGTGTCGACCGGCAGAAAGCGTTCGACACCGACTTCTGGTTCCAGTCCGGGCTGCTCACCGCCGCGGCGCTGGCCTTTCACATGGTGCTGCGGCTCCGCGCTAAATATGCCGATCCGGTAATACTTCCGCTGGTGGTGGCTCTTAACGGTCTGGGCCTGGCCATGATCCACCGTCTGGACCGTGTCGGCGAAGACACCGGCAACAATCAGCTGCGCTGGACGCTGGTGGCCATGGCAGTCGCTATCGCCGTCATCTGGTTCCTGAAGGACCACCGGGTACTGCGCCGTTTCACCTATATCTCGCTGGCGGCCAGTGCCGTCCTGCTGATCCTCCCGCTGGTCCCGGGCATCTCCGCCGGCGAGATCCTGGGCGCCAGCGTCTGGATCAAAGTCGGTTCCATGACCTTCCAGCCCGGCGAGATCGCAAAGATCACCCTCGCCATCTTCTTCGCCGGCTACCTTTCCTCGAACCGCGACCTCATCCTGCTCGCCGGCCGCAAGATCGGCCCCGTGCAGTTCCCCCGATTCAAGGACATGGGCCCGATGATCACGGCCTGGCTGGTGAGCATCGGCGTGCTGATCTTCCAGCGCGACCTCGGCACCTCGATTCTGTTCTTCGGACTCTTCCTGGTCATGATCTATGTCGCCACCAGCCGGATTAGCTGGGTGATCATCGGTGTGGTCCTGATGGTGGCCGGCGGCTTTGTGGCCTCCAAGGTCTTCTCCCACGTGGCCCTCCGGATCGACGGCTGGCTCAACGCCTTCACCGAGGACGTCTACGGCCGCGAGTTCGGCGGCAGCCGGCAAATCGTCGAGGGCCTCTTCGGTATGGCCAATGGCGGCCTTGTGGGCACCGGTCTCGGCCAGGGCCGGCCTAACCTCGTTCCTTTCGCCAACAGCGACATGATCGTCGCCTCCTTCGGCGAGGAACTCGGTCTGATCGGCACTTTTGCAATCGTCCTGATATACCTGCTGCTGTTCACCCGCGGTTTCCGGGCCGCGCTCGGGACCCGGGACGCCTTCGGCAAGCTGCTGGCCACCGGCCTGTCATTCGCCATCGCGCTGCAATGTTTCGTGGTGATCGGCGGCGTGACGCGGCTGATCCCGCTGACTGGACTGACGACGCCGTTCCTCGCCGCAGGCGGTTCATCCCTGCTCGCCAACTGGATCATCGTCGGGCTGCTGCTGATGATCTCGCACACGGCCCGCGGGCCGGTGGACACCACTCCACTGCCGCCGGGCCAGGATCCCGAGGCGCAGGAAGACGTCCCCGCCATGCCGCCACGGCCGGCCGCAGTCCCGGCGCGCGGCGCCGACACCAGTCCAGACGCTCCCACCGAGGCGGTGAACCACCTGTGAACCAGGCCATACGCAACTCCTGGATCGCCGCGATCGCCATGTTCGCGCTGATTTTCGGTGCGCTCAGCTACGTCCAGGTAGTGGGCGCCGATGAGCTGAAAGCCAATGCCTGGAACAAGCGCACCCTGCTGCAGAACTACTGCAACGACCGCGGCGCGATCATTGTCGGCGGCAAGCCCGTGGCACAGTCCGTCGCCGGCACGGACAGTTGCCAGTTCCAGCGCACCTACACACAGCCGAAACTGTACGCCGGCATCACCGGCTATTTCTCCAAGAACTACGGGCTGACCGGCATGGAGCTGGCGATGAACGAACAGCTGGCCGGCAGCTCGGACCAGCTGTTCCTGGACCGGGTCGGCCAGTTGTTCCTCGGCAACCAGCCCAAGGGCGCCTCCGTCGAGCTCACCCTCGACCCGGAGCTGCAGAAACTCGCCTTCGACCTGATTCCGGAGGGACAGCGCGGATCGATCGTGGTGTCCAACCCCAAAACCGGTGCGATCCTGGCGATGGTGTCCAGGCCCTCGTACGACCCCAACCTGGTCGCCACCCAGGACGCCGAGGCCGAGGCCGCCAATATCACCGCGCTGAACAAGATTCCCGGCATCAACCTGAACCAGTCCGTGAGCGGCCCCACCGGCGCGCTGCTGGCCCCGGGATCTGTGTTCAAGCTCGTCGACACGGCGGCGGCCCTGGGGTCCGGCAAATACAACAAGGACAGCGTGCTGCCCAACCCGGCCGAAATGCCGTTTCCGGGCATCCAGTACAAGCTGCCAAACTACGCCGGCGGCAATTGCTACACCCGGAACACGGCGTCGTTCGCCTTTGCCCTGCAGCAGTCCTGCAACACCCCGTTCGCCGCCATCGCCCTGGACCTGGGGCAGAAGGCCATCGAGGAACAGGCCGCCAAGTTCGGCTTCGGCGAGGACCTCGGCGACCAGCTAAAACTTGAATACGCCAAGAGCAAGTTTCCGAGCGAGCCGCTGGACGACGCCGGCCTGGCGCAGTCCGCCATTGGCCAGCGCGACGTCCGGGCCACGCCGCTGCAGATCAACATGATGACCGCTGCCATCGCCAACGGCGGCGTCCAGATGAAGCCCAGCCTGGTGAAGGCCGTGCGGTCCCCGGACCTGCGGATCATCAGCGAGCCAAAGCCCGAACCGTTGCGGACCTCCACCAGTCCGGAAATCGCCAGCCAGATCTCCGAATGGATGACCAGCGTGGTCAGCGACGGAATCGCGCGGGGGGCAGCAGTGCCCGGCGTGGAAGTGGCCGGCAAGACCGGCACGGCAGAGCTCGGCACCGGTCTGAACAACTCTTGGTTTACCGGGTTCGCCCCGGCCAAAAACCCGCAAGTGGCCGTCACGATCGTCATGCAGGGCGTGGACATCACCACCGGCGCCAACCTAACCAGTCCGAACGCGAAGAAGATTTTTGAGGCGGTGTTGAATAAGTGAGGCCTACATCGGGAATCACCCTCGGCGGCAGGTTCCAGCTGACCACACGCATTGCGATCGGCGGTATGGGGGAAGTGTGGAAGGCCAAGGACCTGATCCTGGGCCGGATTGTGGCCATCAAGGTCCTCAAGGAGGAATACACCGGCGACCCGGGCTTCCTGCAGCGCTTCCGGGCCGAGGCACGGCACACCGCCCTGCTGAACCATGTGGGCATCGCCAACGTCTTCGACTACGGCGAGGAGGAGGGCTCCGCCTACCTGGTGATGGAACTCGTTCCCGGCCAGCCGCTCAGCAGCATCATCGAGCATGAGCAGGTACTTTCGCCGGACCGCACCCTGTCAATGATTTCGCAGACCGCCCGGGCGCTGTCCGTCGCCCACGCCCAGGGCCTCGTGCACCGCGATATCAAGCCCGGAAACCTGCTGATCACACCGGACGGACGGGTCAAGGTCACCGACTTCGGCATCGCACGCCTGGCCGACCAGGTTCCGCTCACGCAGACCGGCCAGGTGATGGGCACCGCCCAGTACCTCGCCCCGGAGCAGGCCACCGGCCAGACCGCAACCGGCGCCTCGGACATCTACTCCCTTGGCGTGATCGGCTACGAATGCCTCACCGGGCACCGCCCCTTCTCCGGCGAGTCCCAGATTGCGATTGCGCTGGCCCAGGTCAACGACGCCCCGCCGCCGCTGCCGGACACGCTGCCGACGCCGGTGCGGGCGCTCCTGATGTCGATGCTGGCCAAGGATCCCAAGAACCGCCCGGCCGACGCGATCAAACTCGCAGAAGCCGCCGACGCCATCCGCAACGGCGACATTGCGGCGGCCCATGCAGCAGTTCCGGGCATGCTGCTCTTCGAAGCAGCGACCGGTCCCATCACGGCACCGGTGAATGTGCCAACCGCCGCGACCGGGGTGATCGGATCCAGTGCCGCGGACGACAAGTCGACGTCGGCGCTGCCTGTGGTCGGTGCCGCCGGCGCCGGAGCTGCCGCCGGCATGGCTGCGGGGGCCGCCGCGGCCAGCGGCCACGGCGCGCGCGGTGCGCTGTCGCGTGCGGACGCACTCGCCGCGGAGCGTACCTGGGAGCAGGAAGAAGAAGACTACGACGGCTACGAGCAGGAAGAGGAACCAAAGCGCCGGGGCCGCAGCCCGTGGACCTGGCCGCTGATCGCCCTGATCCTGCTGGTGCTCTTCGCCCTGGTCGGCGTTGTCCTCTCGCAGGCCGGGATCCTGTTTCCCTCATCCCCTGCCGCCACGAGCTCCAGTGCCAAGGCGAGCACCACAAGCGCGGCACCGACGTCCAAGAGCCCCACCCCGAGCGCCTCAAGCAGTTCGGCCACGCCCACCCAGTCCACCCCTCCCGCCATCAACCTCGTGCCGGACGCCTACAAGGGGCGCCCGTACAACGATGTGCGGGCTGAACTCATCGGCATGAACCTGCAGGTGAAGGGGAACCCTGTCACCGACCCCGCCGCGCCGGACACGGTCCTCGACATCGATCCCGCCGGCCCCGTGCAGCCCGGCGACACCATCACCGTGAGCTATTCCAAGGGCCCGGAGATGGTGTCGGTGCCGTCGCTGCAGCAGGGGGCCAGTGAGGCCGACGTGCAGCAGGCGATCGAGTCCGCCGGACTGCGCTGGCAGAAGGGCGCCCCGGTTGAGGGCGACGGCAGCCAGCAGGAGGGCACGTTCGTAAGTTCAGAGCCGGGGTCCGGTGAGAAAGTCGCCACCGGTTCCATCGTGATCTACCACCTGGCCACCGCGCCGGCACCCGCGCCGGAGACGCCGTCGCCCACACCGAGCGCCAGCTCCACCAAGTAGGTCTTTGTGTCCACATCACCCCGCACTCCATCGCACCGCGAGGACAGCAGCCCGGTTTCGGCCCAGCGCGTCCTCAGCGGGCGCTATGAGCTGGGTGAGCTGATCGGCCGGGGCGGCATGGCGGACGTTTTCCGCGGGATTGATACCCGGCTCGGACGCACCGTGGCCATCAAGCTGCTGCGCCCGGACCTGGCCCGGGATCCGCAGTTCCAGGCCAGGTTCAAGCGGGAGGCCCAAGCCGTCGCGGCGCTGAACCACCCCTCGATCGTGGCGGTCTTCGACACCGGGGACCATGCCGTCCCCGGCGGCCACGACGACCGCGTGCGGGTGCCGTACATCGTGATGGAGTACGTCTCCGGGAAGACCATCCGCGACCTGGTCAAGGCCCGGGACGTCTCGATCGACCAGGCCATCGACTTCTCGCTCGGCGTCCTGGCCGCCCTTGAGTACAGCCACAAAGCCGGAATCGTGCACCGCGACATCAAGCCTGCGAACGTGATGTTCTGCCCGGGCTCCAACAGTGTCAAGGTGATGGACTTCGGGATTGCCCGAGCCATGGCCGATTCCTCCGCCACCATGACGCAAACGCAGGCCGTGGTGGGGACGGCACAGTACCTCTCCCCGGAACAGGCGCGCGGCGAGACCGTTGACGCGCGCAGCGACCTGTATTCGGCCGGCTGCCTGCTCTACGAAATGCTGACCGGACGTCCGCCGTTCGTCGGTGACAGCCCCGTGTCGGTGGCCTACCAGCATGTGCGCGAAATTCCGGAGCCGGCCAGCAGCCTCAACCCGGAGGTGTCCGCGGCGCTGGACAGTGTGCTGGCCAAGGCGCTGCAGAAGAACCGGGCCGACCGGTTCCAGGACGCGGCGGCTTTCCGGCGTGCGCTCCGTGCCGCGCGCAGCGGCGTCGCCGTCGCCCTCCTCCCGGCCAGCGAGGCACCCACCGATCCGAACAACACGGTCGCGGGAGCCGAACAGTCGCCGCCGACCGCCGCGTTTGCCCTGACCGGGACGAAGTTCCTTGATGAGGCCCCGACCAGCCGCTTCCCGTCACCGCACGGCGCGGCGGAAGACGAGGCGGACGACGTGGCGGCAGCCGCACCGGCCGCTGCCGTGAACCCTGACACCGGCAGTCTCCCGCTGCATCTCCCGGCCGAACGCGAACCCACCCCCCGGCAGAAGTCGCGCCGCCGGATGTGGACCGCAACGCTCGTGGTCTTCACCTTGCTGGTACTGGCCGGCGGCGGATTGTGGCTCTACAACCTGGTCAACCAGAAGCCGGCGCCGGCAGCCCAGGTGGACATTCCGCCGGTGGCTTCGCTGACCGAGTCCGAGGCGCTGCAACGGCTCTACAACGCGGGGTTGAAGCCCGAGTTGAAACGCATCCAGCATGAGACCGTCGCCAAGGGCATTGCCGTGGATACGGAGCCTGACGCCGGGAACTCCGTGGACAAGAACTCGGAGATTACCCTCAATATCTCCGAAGGCCCCAGCGTGGTTACCATACCGTCGGACCTGGCCGGACGAACCGAAGCGGACGCCCGGGACGAGCTTCGCCGGACGGGTCTTACCGGGGCGCCAAAGACCACCCTGAGCAACAGTCCTGACGTGCCCGCGGGCATCGTCATCACGACAAATCCCGCCCCGGCGCAGAACGTGGCCGTGGACAGCACGGTGGAAATTATTGTGTCAACGGGCAAGGTGGCCGTGCCGCAGCTCGTCGGTCTGCCGAAAGCCGAGGCGCAGGCGGCGCTGAAGAAGGTGGGCCTGCTGTCCATCATCAAAGAAGTCGAAAACACGCAGGTCCAGCCAGGCAAGGTGACGGCCCAGAGCGACGCCGCCGACGCCGCCGTCGAACAGGGCAAGGCAATTACGATTACCGTCGCCAAGGCGCCGGCGCCGCCGAAGCCGTCCCCGACTCCGACCCCCACCCCGACCCCGTCGGAGGGCGATGCGACGGAAGGTATCGGCAAGCTGCTGGATCCCGCGGCCTAAGCGCCGGTCAGTGCTGGATCAGCGGACTGAGGGACGCCGCCCGCTCCGCTGCCCCTGCCATGCCCAGGGACTCGAGCCAGTTGCCCAGCATCAGGTAACCGCCCTCGGTGAGCACGGACTCGGGGTGGAATTGGACGCCGCAGAGCGGCGCCGTGCGGTGCTGCAGGCCCATCACGACGCCCGTTGCCGTCTCCGCGGTGATTTCCAGGATGTCCGGGATGCTTTCCCGGACGGCGGCAAGGGAGTGATAGCGCGTCGCGGTAAAGGGTGAAGGCAGTCCCGGAAACACGCTGGTCCCGTGGTGTTCGACGAGCGAGGTTTTGCCGTGCATCAGCTCCGGGGCGTGCGTGACGCGCCCGCCGTACGCCTCCGCCAGCGCCTGGTGCCCGAGGCAGACGCCCAGCATCGGCTTATTGTGGCTGCCGCACCATTTGATCAACTCGATGCAGACGCCGGCGTCCCCCGGGGCGCCGGGGCCCGGTGAGATCAGGACGCCGTCGCGTGCCTCGGCCATCTCGATCGCCTCGGCCAGGGTCACATCATCGTTGCGGACCACCGTTGTCTCCGCGCCGAGCTCCTGGAGATAGCCGACCAGGGTGTAGACGAAGCTGTCGTAGTTGTCTACGACCAGGATCTTGGGTGTGCTCATGGGTGCCTTGCTAAGCCAATCGTCGAATCAGTGAACGGGCTGAACTGTGCCATCCAGGGAAAAGGCACTGAACCATCAATACCAGCACCCAGCCCGGCAACACCAGCGAGCCCGGCAATAACTCGGGAGTGGTTCACGGCGGGCGCGGGCGTGGGCTGAACTACAGCTAGAATTGGCTGCGATTAGGAATTCAGTTGACCAAGAGTGGCTGACCGCCGGTTGTCCTTGCTGCAGGATATCAAGCCGCGTCGCCCGCTCGTCACCCAGCCGCCAAGGAGGACCCGTGCCAGAGTCGAAGCCGCGAAAAAAGGCTGCCCGCGTGGCGCCGCAGACTTCTGCGACGCAGGCCTACAAGCCCAACCCCGTGTGGTTCAAGCCGGTGATGTTTGGGCTGATGATCATCGGACTGCTGTGGATCATCACCTTCTACATCAGCGAAGGCACCCTCCCGGTCCGGGACTGGGCCTCGTGGAACATCGTTGCCGGGTTCGGTATCGCCATCGTCGGATTCCTGATGACCACACGGTGGCGTTCCTGACCCCACCCACCCGCAGCGGGCCGGCACACTGACTGTGCCGGCCCGCTGCGGTTAAGCCGCCGCCTCCGCGCGGCAGGGTGGCCATGCCGGCAAGCAACCTTTGACCAAAGGACTTCTGATGACTTCCGACGTTACCGGCTGCGTTATTGGCCAGGACGGCCTGGCCCGACCCCCATGGGCGGCCACGGATCCGCTGCTGCGCGAGTACTACGACAGCGAATGGGGGCTCCCGGTCCGGGACGAGCAGGGCCTTTACGAACGGATCAGCCTCGAGGCTTTCCAGGCCGGGCTGTCCTGGGCCACTATCCTCCGGAAGAGACCCGCGTTCCGCGCTGCCTTCGCCGACTTTCATCCCGACACGGTGGCACACTTTAGCGACAACGACGTCGAGCGGCTGCTGCTGGACGCCGGTATTGTCCGCAACCGGCTCAAAATCCGGGCCGCGATCACAAACGCCCGGGCCACACTGGAGTTGCGGCACGACGGCGGCCTCGTCGACTTCGTCTGGGGGTTCCAGCCGGAAGCCACCCCGGAGCCCACAGCCGTCGACCAGATCCCCACCAGTTCACCGGAGTCGGTGGCGCTGTCCAAGGGCCTGCGGAAGCGCGGCTTCGTGTTTGTCGGTCCCACCACGATGTACGCCTTGATGGAGGCCATCGGCATGGTGGACACGCACCTGCTCGGCAGCCACCGGCGGGGCACCTCGGGAGTGTGGCCGCGCTAGGAGCCGCCGGTCGCGGCCCCGACAGAGCGGGCATCCACAGCTGTGCACAACCTACCCACGATTTATCCACAAGCTGTTGACCGCGTTTGCCGGTTCTGCCGCCCGTCGTCACCGCAGCAGCGCCCCCGCGGGTCCGTCCGGGGCAGTCCGCGCCCGGGACCGACGCTGAACTACAGAACTGTAAGTTATTAACACTGTGGATTTTCTGTGGATAACCGGAGTCCTGCGTTCTGTCGCCCACCGGCCCGTCGCCGTCGTATCCGCACCGCCCGGCCCGGCGGCACGCTGCCACGGCTGCTGCCGGACCGGGGCGGCCGCCGGCGGCTTCGGCATTCCAACCAGGGGTTTGTCCACTTAATAACATTCCGCTACCCACAACTTATCCACAGCTGGGGATAAGTCCGTTATGCCGCTAGGGTCGGGGCCGCCACAATGCCCGGCATGCCCCGTTCGGCCCACCGAAACTTAGAGGGTCAAGTTATTAACATTGTGCATAACGCTGTGAATAACCAGGTATAAATCTGATTAGTCCCACGTGACGGCCTCTCCATGCAGGCTGTGGCTACCGTGGCCGGATTGGCGGCACCTGCTGGCAGGAGGTCGCCTTACCCGCGCGCCGCGGCCCTGGTACCGCCCCTGCGGTTGGGATCCCCCGGCCGTGCAGCCTGTGGGACCGGCGGCGGTACCGGACCGGCCCTCAGCCTCCGCGCGCGGTGGCCGGAAGTTGTCCACTTAACCACAGGAACGGGTGCCCAAGTTATCCACAGATGTGGAGAGCGCCGCGCGCACCCGGACCGAATCGCCAGCTGGAGCGGTCATAAGAGGGATCGCGGTTTGAACTACAAGCCTGTAAGTTACCAACACTGTGGATAACGCCTGTGGAAAACGTGAGACCTGAAGTGAGGGTCGTTCTTCGGGGCCTGGCCCTGTGTGGCCCGCGGAAGCCGTGGGGGAACGCTCGTGTGCCCCAGGTGGCAGTGCTGGGGATGATGGCGGTAGCGGCGGGAAACCGTCACCATGCGGCCGTCGCGCCGTGCCCGGCGCGCGGCTGCAGCCGGGCATGGACCCAGTGCGCGGGGACAGGGGACGGGGCGCGGCTGCAGCCGGGCATGGACCGAGTGCGCGGGACAGGGGACGGGGCGCGGCTGCAGCCGGGCATGGACCGAGTGCGCGGGACAGGGGACGGGGCGCGGCAGTCGGGGGTACTGCGGGCCCGGGCAAGCCCCGAAGCGGCTGGCCTAGGCCGGCAGGGACGTGGCGGCTGCGTGCAGGGCGGTCGCCGCTACAAGCACGCACAGCACCACGGCAAGGCCGGCAGCCTGGAGAAGCCCCTGGCGACGTCCGCGGGGAACATAGGCGATCACTGCGGCGCAGAGGGCCCCGGTAATGAGGCCGCCCAAGTGGGCCTGCCAGGCGATTTGCGGGACTACAAAACCGATGACTCCGTTGATGGCGATCAGGACCCATAGCTGCCGGGTGTCTCCGCCCCGGTGTCGCTGGACCACGAGCATGGCGCCGAAGAGCCCGAAGATGGCTCCAGAGGCGCCCACTACCCCGGTGAGGGGCTGGCCCGGGGTGTAGGCGGGAGTCAACAGCAGGTACCCGACAGACCCGCCGATGGCGGAAACCAGGTAGAGCACCAGGAAGCGGATGCGCCCGAGGAGGGGTTCCAGCGCCTGGCCGAACATCCACAGCATGTACATGTTAAGCACGATGTGGAGGATGAAGCCCTGGGAATGCAGGAAGGCCGACGTCAGCATCCGCCAGGGTTCGAAGACGCCGTAGCCGGGGGTGGCGTAGACCGTGGCGAAAGCAAAGTTCTGGTAGATAGCGTCATTCGGCACGATCCACTGCAGCACGTACACCAAGACACATGCCGCGATCAGTCCAAAGGTGGCCAGCGGCCTTCCGGCCGCGGCGGCTCCGCCGTAGACCGACCGGACGGCCGGCGTCGTACGTTTGGTTTCGTTGACGCAGTCAACGCATTGGAATCCGACGGCGGCCGCCCGCTGGCAGTCGGGGCACGCCGGGCGCCCGCAACGCTGGCACCGCACGTAAGCGGGCCGGTCCGGGTGCCGGGGGCACACCGGGATCTGCGCGGACGGCTCCGCCGCCGGAATTCCGTGGCTCATGGCGTGGCTCTAGAGCTGTTCCACGTCGATGCTGTTGATGACGACGTCCTCGACCGGCCGGTCGCCCATGCCGGTGCGGACGCCCTCGATGGCGTCGACGACCTTCCTGGACTCGGCATCGGCCACTTCGCCGAAGATGCTGTGCTTGCCCTGCAGCCAGCCGGTCGGGATCGTGGTGATGAAGAACTGGGAACCGTTGGTGCCGCGGCCCATCTGGATGCCGGCGTTGGCCATGGCCAGCTTGTACGGCTCGTTGAAGGTCAACTCCGGGTGGATTTCGTCGTCGAACTTGTAGCCGGGTCCGCCGGTACCGCGTCCCAACGGATCGCCAGCCTGGATCATAAAGTCCTTGATGATGCGGTGGAATATGGTGCCGTCGTACAGCGGCGTGCCGGTCTTGTCCTCACCGGTTTCCGGGTGGGTCCAGGCCTGCTCACCGGTGGCCAGGCCGACGAAGTTTTTGACGGTCTTGGGCGCGTGGTTACCGAAGAGGTTAACGACGATGTCGCCCAGGCTCGTGTGAATGGTTGCTTTTGCGGTTGCGATGGCAGTCATGGCCCCATTCTTCCACGGCAAGGGTTCCGGCACAGGGTCGTGCAGTCAGTTCCGCGCTGGGTGAAATCGGGCCCAAATCGGGCCGAAGAATAGCCGGTGGAGTTCCGGACACGTAGGCTAACTGCAGAACCGTCACATTAATCGGGAGGTAGTTGTGAAGAAAACGGATCGTATTGCCCGTGATCTGGAGCAGTCAGTCAGCAGCGCAGTAGAAAACGCCAAGGACTGGGCAACCCCGCGGGTCGAAGCAGCCGTCGACTGGGCCGTTCCGCGGCTGCAGCAGGGCCTGGATACCGCTTCTCCCAAGATCCAGGAGGGCCTAAAGTCCGCGGCGCACAACCTGGCTGGCGGCGTTGCCACGGTGACCCCGCGCATCCAGGACGGCCTGGCGCAGCTGGCGCCGAAGATCCATGACGCCGTTGAAGGCGCCACCCCCCGGTTGCACGAGGCCTTGGACCGGGCCACCCCGGTGATCGCCAACGCCCGGGACCGCGTCGTCGTCGAATACCTGCCGAAGCTTTCGGACCAGATCGGCCACGCCTCCGATGCCGTGCACCGCACCCTTGAGGGCACCCCGGCGCATGTGGACGCCGTAGCGCAGCGGCTGGCCGAGACCGGCGTCGTCCACAGCATCCAGGAACAGGCGCAGTCCGCCGGGGAGCACGTCAAGGCTGTGGCGACCGAAGCCACCCGCGCCGTCACCGGCGAAGTAGCCAAGCCGCAGAAGTCCAAGCACCGCGGTTTCCTGATCTTCGGTGTTATCGCCGCGGCCGTGGCCGCCGGCGTCGCTGCCTGGAAGGCATCCAAGCCCATCGAGGACCCGTGGAAGACACCGGCCCCGGTGACGCCCGCAACTCCCGCCCCGGTGCCGGCCACGACGGTCAGCGAGGTCAAGGAGAACGCGAAGGAAACGGTCGAAGACGCTGCGGATAACGCCGCCTCCGCCACGGTTGCCGCCGCCGACAAGGCCGCAGACGCCTCCGGCGACGCAGCTGACGCCACCAAGTCCGGGGATTCCCCGAAAGTCGCCACCGACGCCAAGACCGCGGTCCGGAACATTGCCGCGAGCCTGAACGGCGAAGACAAGGCCAAGTAGCCCCCGTAGGCCCGATCCAGGGCCAAGGCTTGAGGAGCGATTCCGCCGCCGGCGGGGTCGCTCCTTTTGCTTTGCCCCGCGCGGACGTCCGGGTCCTCTCATTGGCGCCCGAACCGTTCGGCCGCCAGCGGCTGAGAGAACGACGCAGGTGCTAAATTTGGGGGGATGTCACCCGAAGACCTTTCCGTGGATGCACCCCACGATGCTGCGCCGCCACCGGCTGTCTCCATCGTCATTCCGGCGTACAACGAGGAAAGTGTTATCCGGCAGTGCCTGATCGCCGCGATCTATCAGTCTGTCCCCGCCCACGAAATCCTCGTGGTGGACAACATGTCCAAGGACCGCACCGCTGAGATTGTCCGGCAGATGCAGCTGGAGTACCCCGAAAGCAAGATCATCCTGCTCAGCCAGGACAAGGACCAGGGCCTCATCCCGACCAGGAACTTCGGCCTCGACCACGCCGGCGGAGATATCCTGGGTCGGATCGACGCGGACTCGGTCCTCGAACCGGACTGGGTGGAACAGGTGCAGAAAGCCTTTGCCGACCCTTCGGTCCACGCAGCCACAGGGCCGGTGGTCTACTACGACATGCCAATGCGCCGCTTCGGCCTCAAGGCCGACGACAAAATGCGCCAGCTCATGCTGAAGCTGGCCAAGCACCAGTACCATTTCCTTTTCGGCTCCAATATGGCGCTTCGCCGCTCCGCCTGGGAGCTCATCCGGCTGGAAACCTGCCGGGACGAGAAAGACGAAATGCACGAGGACATCGATCTCAGTCTGCATCTGGCCGACCACGAGCTTCGAATCCAGTACTGGCCGCAGATGGTTTCCGGGATGTCAGCGCGCCGGTTGGAAGATTCGCCGCGCGACTACCGCTATTATGTGACCCGGTTCGACCGTACCTACAAAGCCCACAATGTGAAGAAAATGGCGCTCAAGGCGCCCATGGTGGTGTTCTTCTCGGTTTACTTCCCGGCCAAGCTGCTCCGGGCCATCCACACCGTCAACGCCGCCCAGCCTGCCCGCCGCGGCGGCCAGTAGCTTCCGCCGCCGGGGCGGATCTGCCGACGTCGTTGGCGGCTCCTGCCAACACTGTGTCAGTCGGTTCCCAGCTCGGCCAGCTGCGCGGCACCGCGACGCAGCGCACGGGAACGTCGCTGGCCCGTGACGACGATGGCAAGTCCCACCAGGATCATGCCAAGACCGGCATAGGTCCCCGCAGGCAGGGTCTCTCCCAGGAAGGCCGCCGCCAGCAGGGCCGCTCCAGGGATCTCCAGCAGGATGATCATCGAAACCAGCAGCGGGCTCATGGTCGCCAGCAGGTGATTGAAGGCCGTGTGACCCACCAGCTGGGCGCACACGGTGATGGCAAGGATGCCGAGCCAGCCCGAGGCATCGAAGCCGGCCAGGGGCTGCCGGGTGGACACCGCGAGCAGCGCCACAACGGCGGCGCACATGCCGTAGCACAACGTGGTGTAGACGCCCGTACCCATGCTCTGGCGCGCCTTGCCGCCCGCCAGCGTATAGATCCCTGCCAGGACGCCGCCGGCGACGGCGAGGACGTCGCCCGCCAGTGCCCGCGGCGAGCTGCCCATGTCGAAGCCGGTGATGGCCAGCACGCCGCCGAAGGCCAGGCCCAGGCCGGCAAGGACCTGCCAGCGGTGCCGGACGCCGCGGAAGAGTTGGAACACGGCGATCCAGCCGGACTGCAGGCAGACGAGTGCTGTTGCCGCCGCGACCGAGGTCAGCTGCAGGGACGTGATGAAACAGGCGAAATGCAACGCAAGGGCAACGGCTGCTGCGAGGGACCACCGGAACTCGCTGCCGCTGACGCGCCCGAACTGGCGGGGCTGTCGCACCAGCACCGGCCCCGCCATAACGGCCGCTCCAATCGCGTTGCGCCAGAACGCGATTGCGAGGGCGCTGACCGAGGTCGCGCCCAGCGTGGCGGCTATCAGCGGGCCGGAGGAGGCGACGCCGAGCACGCCGAGGGCGGCGAGAAAGAAGTTCACGATCCCACAGTAGTGTGCCGCCTACCGCGGCGCGGACGGATTAAGGCTGCGGATTCGGCAATTCGCTACGCGGATCCGGGCCGCGCTGGTCCGGTGCCGCCGCACCCGTCCGAAGCCGGTGCGAAAAGCAACGGGCGGCCTCGGTGCCGGCACGCTGCCCGGCATGACCGTTCCGGGGCCCCGCCGGCTGACCACCCGGCGACCGGCACCCGCAGGCGGCCAGTACGCCAACGCAAAAGGCCCCGGTCAGCGTTTCCGCTGGCCGGAGCCTATTCCTATGGTGGAGGCACGGGGACTCGAACCCCGAACCCCCTGCTTGCAAAGCAGGTGCGCTACCAATTGCGCCATGCCCCCATAAGAAGCAACCCGTCAATCATACCCCAGGGCAGTTGAGCCGTTTCCAGCTTTCCTGCCGGGATCCCGGGCTAATCAACCGTGTCGGTCGACTCGCTCCAGACTGTCTTCCGGGCCTCGGCTTCCTGCACCTTCCTGTAGACCAGGACGCTTGCGATCGTGGCTGCTACTACCAGCAACTTCTTCACATGCACCCCGTTCCGGCCCGGTTTTACCTGGACCTTTACAGGAACCTGTACAGGTTCCGTGGGCGTACCAGGACTTGAACCTGGGACCTCTTCGTTATCAGCGAAGCGCTCTAACCGCCTGAGCTATACGCCCCGATGCCTCATCGGGCCGAGATATGACTTTACAGCACATCCCGGCCCGATCTCAAATCGAGGCATTTCCCCGGACAATATCCGGAAAAGTACGGGTCTTAGTCGTCCGTGAGGGTGACGCCGATACCACCCACGAGGGTGGCAGCGATGTTGTACAGCACGGCCGAGAGCATCGACAGGGCAGTAAGCAGCACAACGTTGATTACGGCGATGATGACCGCGAACGACGCGACCTGACCCAGGGAGGCGACCTTCTTCAATTCAAAGCCGCCGCTCTCCGAACCGGCCAGCGTTCCGAGCAGGCCGTCGACCTGGTCGAAGATACCGGTCAGGTCCAGCACGGTCCAGAGCACGATCGCCGCCACCACGGTGACGATGCCCAATGCCACAGAGAGCAGGAAGGCCATTTTGAGCACGGACCAGGGATCGACCTTGCTGATCAGCAGGCGGGCGCGGCGGACCTTCGCCTTCGGCGCCGGCTTGACCAGTCCCGGAGTGCCCTGGCCGGGGCGCTGCCCCTGGGCATCCGGGCGCTGGCCGGCGTTGGCCGGGCGCTGCCCGGTCCCGGCCGGACGCTGGGCCGTGCCGGCGGGGCGCTGGCCGGTCCCGGCGGTACCCGGCCGCTGCGCCGGGCGGGACGGTGCGTTCACCCTCGGCGCGGCGGGCTGCCGCACGCCGCCGGGGCCGCTGCTGGACTTGGGATATGAGTCGGAATTACTCACGCGTTACCTCCGGTGTTGTCTTCGTCCAGCTCGGCATGGCCTGATGACTCATCTGACTCCGGGGCCGGCACTGATTCTGTCTCTGCGGACCCCTCGTGTGATCCGGTTTCTCCAGCCAACGTTACGTCATCCGGCGCGCCCGACGGATTTTCCACCCCGTCCTCGGCAGCTGCTTCGTCGGCCTCCAGGCCGCGTTCGCTGTTCCGGGCCACCGCGATGATGCGGTCGTTCTTGTCCGGCTTGGCGAAGATCACGCCCATGGTGTCGCGGCCCTTGGCGGGGACCCCGCTCACCGAGGAGCGGACCACCTTGCCGCCTTCCATAACCACGAGGACTTCATCTTCCGCCTGGACAATGAGGGCCCCGGCAAGGTGGCCGCGTTCTTCCTGGTACTTGCCGACCTTGATGCCCAGTCCGCCGCGTCCCTGTAGCCGGTATTCCTCCACGGCGGTCCGCTTCGCGAAGCCGCCTTCGGTGACGATGAAAACGAACGAACCGTCCTGCACGACGTCGGCCGCCAGCAGTTCGTCATCCTCGCGGAACTTCATGCCGGTCACGCCCGAGGTGGCCCGGCCCATCGGGCGCAGGGCCTCATCCGTGGCCGTGAACCGGATCGACTGTCCCTTGCGGGAGACCAGCATCAGGTCATCGGTCTCGGATACCAGCTGTGCGGAAACGAGCTCGTCGCCGTCGCGCAGGTTGATCGCAATGACACCGGCGGAACGGTTGGTGTCGTAGTCCTCCAGCCGGGTCTTCTTGACCAGCCCGCGCTTGGTGGCGAGCACCAGGTAGGGGGCGTGCTGGTAGTCGCGCAGGTCCAGCACCTGGGCGATGTGCTCGTCCGGCTGGAAGGCCATCAGGTTGGCCACGTGCTGGCCCTTGGCGTCGCGGGCCGCCTCGACCAGTTCGTAGGCCTTGGCCCGGTAGACCCGGCCCAGGTTGGTGAAGAAGAGCAGCCAGTGGTGCGTTGTCGTGACGAAGAAGTGCTCGACGACGTCGTCGCCGCGCAGCTGGGCGCCCTTGATGCCTTTGCCGCCGCGCTGCTGCGAACGGTAGTTGTCGCTGCGCGTGCGCTTGACATAGCCGCCGCGGGTGATCGTGACCACCATTTCCTCTTCGGGGATCAGGTCTTCGATCGACATGTCCCCGTCGAAGCCCATCAGGACCTTGGTTTTGCGGTCGTCGCCGTGCTTGGCCACGATCTCGGCGAGTTCGGTGCTGATGATCTCGCGCTGGCGCTCCTCGGAGGCAAGGATCGCGTTGTATTCGGTGATCTGCGCTTCGAGTTCCGCGTGCTTCTCCTGGATCTTCTGGCGTTCCAGGGCCGCGAGCCTGCGCAGCTGCATGTCCAGGATGGCCCGGGACTGCACCTCGTCGATGTCCAGCAACTCCATCAGCCCGTCGCGGGCTTCTTCGGTAGTGGTGGATGCCCGGATGAGGGCGATGACCTCATCGAGCGCATCCAGCGCCTTGAGGAGGGCCCTCAGGATGTGGGCTTCCTCCTCAGCTTTCCGCAGCCGGTACCGGGTGCGGCGGGCAATGACGTCCATCTGGTGCGTGACCCAGTGCCGGATGAACGCATCGAGGCTGAGCGTGCGCGGCACACCGTCGACGATCGCGAGCATGTTGGCGGCGAAGTTGTCCTGCAGCTGGGTGTGCTTGTAGAGGTTGTTCAGCACGACCTTGGCGACGGCGTCGCGCTTGAGCACGATGACGAGGCGCTGGCCGGTGCGGCCCGAGGTCTCGTCGCGGAGGTCGGCGATGCCGGAGATCTTGCCGTCCTTAACCAGTTCGGCAATCTTGATGGCCAGGTTGTCCGGGTTGGCCTGGTACGGCAGTTCGGTGACCACGAGGCAGGTGCGGCCCTGGAGTTCCTCGACGTTGACCACGGCGCGCATGGTGATGGAGCCGCGGCCCGTGCGGTAGGCGTCCTCGATGCCCTTGTGGCCGAGGATCGTCGCGCCGGTCGGGAAGTCCGGTCCCTTGATCCGCTGGATCAGTTCTTCGAGCAGTTCTTCGCGGCTGGCGGTCGGGTGGGCCAGGTACCACTGCACACCGTCGGCGACCTCGCGGAGGTTGTGCGGCGGGATGTTGGTGGCCATGCCGACGGCGATACCGGAGGAACCGTTCACCAGCAGGTTCGGGAACCGCGCCGGCAGGATGGTGGGTTCCTGGTTCTTGCCGTCGTAGTTGTCCTGGAAGTCGACGGTTTCCTCGTCGATGTCGCGGACCATTTCCATGGCCAGCGGGGCCATCTTGGTTTCGGTGTATCGCGGCGCCGCGGCGCCGTCGTTGCCGGGCGAGCCGAAGTTACCCTGGCCCAGTGCCAGCGGGTAGCGCATGGTCCAGTCCTGGATCAGGCGGACCAGGGCGTCGTAGATGGCCGTGTCGCCGTGCGGGTGGTACTGGCCCATGACCTCGCCGACCACGCGGGCGCACTTGTTGAAGGAGCGGTCCGGCCGGTAGCCGCCGTCGAACATCGCATAAAGCACGCGGCGGTGGACGGGTTTGAGGCCGTCACGGACGTCCGGCAGGGCCCGGCCGACGATGACGGCCATGGCGTAGTCAAGGTAGGACCGCTGCATTTCGGTCTGAAGGTCGACCTGTTCGACGCGGTCGGTCAGCACATCGGTGTCAAGAACGGTGCCTTCGAGTACGGGTTCCGGGCCGGATGCGGCGGGGACCTCGGGTGTTTCGTCACTCATAGTCTATATTTTCCGTTTCAGGTATATATCGGTTCTGGAATATGCAGTGGCTGGGCCGCTAGATATCGAGGAACCGAACGTCCTTGGCGTTCTGCTGAATGAAGTTTCGGCGGGATTCAACGTCTTCGCCCATCAGCACGGAGAAGGTCTGGTCCGCCGCCAGGGCGTCGTCCATGGTGACCTGCAGGAGGGTGCGGTGTTCCGGGTCCATGGTGGTGTCCCAGAGTTCGGTGTAGTCCATTTCACCGAGGCCCTTGTAGCGCTGGATGCCGTTGTCCTTGGGGATCCGACGTCCCGCCGCCTGGCCGGCAACCAGCTTCGCGTCGCGCTCCCGGTCGCTGTAGACATAATCGTGCGGCGCGTTGGACCACTTGATCCGGTACAGCGGTGGCTGCGCCAGGTAGACGTAGCCGTTTTCGATCAGCGGGCGCATGTAGCGGAACAGCAGCGTCATCAGCAGCGTGGTGATGTGCTGGCCGTCAACGTCGGCATCAGCCATCAGGACGATCTTGTGATACCGGAGCTTGGCCAGGTCGAAGTCCTCGCCGATGCCGGTGCCGAACGCCGTAATCATGGACTGGACCTCGGCGTTGCCCAGCGCCTTGTCGAGCCGGGCACGCTCCACGTTCAGGATTTTGCCGCGCAGCGGCAGGATGGCCTGGGTTTCGGGATTGCGCCCGCGCTTGGCCGAACCGCCGGCCGAGTCACCCTCCACAAGGTAGACCTCGCACTTCTGCGGGTCCTTGGAAGAGCAGTCGGAGAGCTTGCCCGGCATACCGAACGACTCCAGCGGGCTCTTGCGGCGGGCATTGTCGCGGGCCTTGCGGGCCGCCATCCGGGCCTGCGCCGCGGAGATGGCCTTGCGGATAACGTCGCGGGCGGGGCCGGGGTTGCGTTCGAGCCAGTCGCCGAGTCCGTCGGTAACCACGCGCTGGACGAAACCCTTGACCTCGGAGTTGCCGAGCTTGGTCTTGGTCTGGCCTTCGAACTGCGGTTCGGAAAGCTTGACCGAAATCACCGCGGTCAGCCCTTCGCGGATGTCGTCACCGGTGAGGTTGTCGTCCTTTTCCTTGATGATGCTCTTCTCCCGCGCGTAGCGGTTGATCAGCGAGGTCATGGCGGCACGGAAGCCCTCTTCGTGGGTTCCGCCCTCGTGGGTGTTGATGGTGTTGGCGTAGGTGTGGACACTCTCGGAGTAGGCGTTTGTCCACTGCATCGCCATTTCCAGGGCGATATGCCGGTCCGTATCTTCGGTCTCGAAGGCGATAACGTCTTCGTGGACAACATCGACCTTCTTCCCGGAGTTCAGGTGCTTGACGTAGTCCAGCAGGCCGTCGTCGTACTGGTACACCACGGTGTGGAACTCCGCCGGGACTTCACCCTCGGTTTCGACGGCGTCAAGGTCCAGGTCCGCATCCTCGGACGGTTCCTCCGCTGCGCGGCGCTCGTCCGTCAGGGTGATGCGCAGGCCCTTGTTCAGGAATGCCATCTGCTGGAAGCGGGCCCGCAGGGTTTCAAAATCGAACTCGGTGGTCTCGAAAATGGTGTCATCCGGGTAGAACGTCTGCGTGGTCCCGGTCTCGTCGGTTTCCTCGCCCTTGACCAGGCTGCCCTGCGGCTTGCCGCCGCCGGCGAAGGACATCCGCCAGACGTGGCCCTGCCGCCGGACTTCGGTGTCAACGCGGCTCGAGAGTGCGTTCACCACCGAAATGCCGACGCCGTGCAGGCCGCCGGAAACGGCGTACCCGCCGCCGCCGAACTTGCCGCCGGCGTGCAGGATGGTCATAACGACTTCCACCGTCGGTTTGTGCTCGGTGGGATGCATGTCAACCGGAATGCCGCGGCCGTTGTCAACGACCTTGACGCCGCCGTCCGCCTGGAGAACGATTTCGATGTGGGTGCAGTAGCCGGCCAGCGCTTCGTCGACCGAGTTGTCCACAACTTCGTAGACCAGGTGGTGCAGGCCGCGGGGGCCGGTGGAGCCGATGTACATGCCGGGGCGTTTCCGGACTGCTTCGAGGCCCTCGAGCACGGTAATGTCGCTGGCACCGTATTCGCGCGGGGTCACCGCCTCCGCGGGCATATCAGCCGCACCTTCCGCTGGGTCTGCCGCCGGAAAATCTGTATTGTCGTTAGCCACAGGCGCTTTCGACTCCTCTATGTTCGTTGAAGGCCGGCCGTCGCCGCCTCCGAAGAGGAACGGTACCGCCAACAGGCACGTCACTGGTGGCGCCGGCAGCTTCATCTATACGATCCCGTTTCCGCGCACGGAAACCGCGTCGGAAACGGACTCTGTCGACGTTTCACCGGCGCCCAGTTATCTACCCTGATTCTACCGTGCTAGGGCGCTATATCCTGCATTCCAGCGGCCTAAACGGCAGGCAAAGTGCCGCTGGGAGGCCATTGGCTCCGCCTGCACGGCTCCAGGGGTGCTCCGGCTGGGTTCCTGTACGCCGCCCGGGCATCGGAGCGCCCTACACGGCGTTTGCGGATTTATCAATAGTTTTGGAAGAAGTGCTTCATACCGGCGGCGCGGCCCGCGGCGCCGGCTATCCGTAAGTGTCGCGCGGGCCGCGGCCGTTGACAGTCCGTGCCCCTTTGCGCCAGCTGGGCGCGGCCGGACCGAGAACCTGGATACTGGTCACAACGCCGTCACCCAGCTCCAGCCGGAATTTCTCCAGCAGGCTGAGGCTGAGCAGGCGCAGCTGGGTGGCCCAGGCGGTCGAATCGCAGCGCACATGCAGCGTTGTGTCGGTGAAACTCTCCGGTGTGCAGTGGGCCGAAATTTCGGGCCCCACGAGCGCTGGCCACTGGGCCATCACGGAACCTACCGCTACCGGCGAGCTCCAGCCCCGTTCGGCCACGAGGCGTCCCACTACTTTGCCGAGTCCCAGCGGATCCCGGCCGGTGCCGTGGAACTGGCTGAAACCTCGGCTCCCCGGGCCGCGGGCGGGTTTTTGGGTGCTTCCGGGACGCGGCGGAGCCTTCCGGCGGATTTCCCCGCGGGCCGCCGCGGCATCGCGCATCCGGTTAAGGGCTGCCTGGGCAGCGTCGATATCATCGGGGTCGCGGCCCGGCTGCAGGCCGCCGTCGGTGTCCTTATTCATTGCGCGCCCGGCTCATCGATTCCTCCCGGAATGACCCTCACCCGCCGGCCGGCAAGCTCCGCCGGGATATCGTCCTCGACGGCGGCGGTCACCAGGACCTGCTCGGCGCCGGAAACTATTGCCGCCAGTTTACGCCGCCGCTGCACGTCGAGCTCGGCAAAAACATCATCCAGAATCAGGATCGGTGCGGAACCGCCAGTACGCGCGTCGTCCAGCATCACATAGTACGAGGCAAGGCGCAGGGACAGGCACATGGACCAGGTTTCCCCGTGCGAGGCATACCCCTTGGCCGGGGCCTGGCCCAGAACCAGTTCCAGCTCGTCGCGGTGCGGGCCCACCAGGGAGATTCCGCGTTCCAGCTCCTTGCGACGCGATGCCGCGAACGCCTGGACGTAGCGTTCGGTGAGGTCCGCCACGCTCACCTGGCGGAGGTCCTCGGTCCCGGCTGCCGCGCCGGCCGATCCACTGCCGGAGGCTTCGCCGTCGTCGTCGAGCACCCCCTGCAAGGTGGAGCGGTAGATCGCGCCGGCCGCCTTGGACCCGTCGGTGAGCTGGGCGTACGCGTTTTTAAGGTGCGGCTGCAGCAGTTCCACCAGCTCAAGCCGCGCGTGCAGGAGTTCCGCTCCGGCCCGGGCCATGTGCTGGTCCCAGACGTCGAGGGTTGCCTCGTGGCCCGCGGTGAATTTACCGCTTCGGCCGGATTTCAGCAGGGCGTTGCGTTGCTTAAGCACCCGGTCGTAGTCGCTGCGGGTTGCCGCGTGCCGCGGAACCAGGCTGACCAGCAGCTCGTCGAGGAACCGGCGCCGGTTGGACGGATCACCCTTGACCAGGGCGAGGTCTTCGGGCGCAAAGAGCACCGTCTGGCAAATTCCCAGGATGTCCCGGGCGCGTACCGGGTTACTGCGGTTGATCCGTGCCCGGTTGGCCCGGCCGCCGTTGATTTCCAGCTCCAGGACGGTGGCCTGCCCGCCCCGGACCAATTTGGCCCGGATCATTGCCCGCTCGGTGCCGAACCGCAGCAGCGGGGCATCGGTGCTGACCCGGTGCGAACTCAGCGTCGCCAAGTACCCGATCGCTTCCATCAGGTTGGTCTTGCCGATGCCGTTGGCACCCACCAAGACCGTGACACCCGGTTCCAGGCCGAGGTCCACCTGGGCATAACTGCGGAAATCGGTCAGCGAAAGTTGTTCTAGGTACACGCCGTTTTCAGGATTCCCAGGGCTACTTGGCAGGCCGGGTGGCGTGCCCGCCGAACTGGTTGCGCAAGGCCGACACCATCTTCATGGCAGGTGAGCTGTCTTCCCGCGACGAGAAGCGGGCGAACAGGGCCGCGGTAATGGCCGGGGCCGGGACCGCATTGGCGATGGCTTCTTCCACGGTCCACCGGCCCTCGCCGGAATCTTCGACGTAGTCGTCGATGGATTCCAGGCCCGGGTCCTCGTCGAGGGCCTTGACCATCAGATCCAGCAGCCAGGACCTGACAACGGTGCCCTTTTGCCAGGCGCGGAAGGTTCCGGGCAGATCGGTCACGATGTCCTTGGCCGCAAGCAACTCGTAGCCTTCGGCGTAGGCCTGCATCAGGCCGTACTCGATGCCGTTGTGCACCATTTTCGCGTAGTGGCCCGCGCCCACGCCACCGACATGGACAAAGCTGTCCGCGCGGTCGCCCTCGGGCCGGAGCGCATCAAAAACCGGCAGGGCCCGCTCGATATCGGCGGCGTCGCCGCCGGCCATCAGGCCGTAACCGTTTTTGAGGCCCCACACGCCGCCGGAGACACCGCAGTCGACAAAGCGGATGCCTTTTTCGTCGAGGGCGGCCGCGTGCTTCTGGTCTTCCGTGTAGCGGGAGTTGCCGCCATCGATCACCAGGTCTCCGGCGTCGAGCCTGGTGCCCAGGTCTGTGATCACGGCGTCGGTGATCTCCCCGGAGGGCACCATGACCCAGATCAGCCGCGGCTTTGGCAGTGCGGCAACCAGTTCGTCGACGGTGGCCACGTCGGTGAGCTCCGGGTTGCGGTCGAATCCGGTGACCTGGACTCCCGTTTTGCGCAGTCGTTCGCGCATGTTGAAACCCATTTTTCCAAGGCCGATTAGTCCAATGTGCATAGTGGGGGTTCTCTTTCTGCATTGGGTGTCGGTTGTCGGTTGGGGCCCAGAACGACAACACCTGCCTGGGCCCACGCCGTCAGGCTTCCCTGGCCGTGGAGCCCCATCGGCGAGGGGCCCTGCCTGAGCTTGCGAAGGCTGGGAGCCGATGGGGACTTGCGAGGCGAGGGTGGCGGCGGGGACTAGTTGGGCAGGCGGACGGGCATGACCAGGTAGCGGTAGTCGTCCTGGTCCTCGCCGTCGGCGTCCTGCTGGGCGGTGATCATCGCCGGCTTCGGCGCCGTCGTGAACGAGAAACGCACAAACTTGGTTTCGATAACGCTCAGGCCTTCAATCAGGTAGTGCGGGTTGAAGGCAACCGTGATATCCTCACCGGTCAGCTGGGCTTCGAGCTCCTCCGAGGCCTGGGCATCCTCGCCAGTACCGGCATCGAGATGCAGTTGGCCCTGGGTGAATGCCAGCCGCACCGGAGTGTTGCGTTCGGCGACCAGCGAGACACGGCGGACAGCTTCGACCAGCTCCTGAGTCTGCACGGTGGCGTGGATCGGGGTGGAATCCGGGAACAATGAGCGGATCTTCGGGTAGTCGCCATCAACCAACAACGACGTCGTCGTGCGGCCGCCGCTCTCGAAACCGATCAGTCGGCTGTCGTCGTCGGCGAGGGCGAGATTGATGTCGCCGCTGCCGCCGAGGGTCTTGGCCACCTCGTTGAGCGTCTTGGCCTTCACCAGGGCGCTCGTGGAGATGCCCGGAGTTGCCGGCTTCCAGGGCACTTCGCGCATTGCGAGGCGGTACCGGTCGGTGGCAAGCAGCGTGATCAGGTCGTCCTCGATCTCCATCCGGACGCCGGTGAGGATCGGCAGCGTGTCGTCCTTGCTGGCCGCGATGATCACCTGGGAAACGGCCTGCGCGAACGAATCGCCCGGGACGGTGCCACTGATCGGAGGCAACGCCGGCAGCGGCGGGTACTCAGCTTCGGGCATGGTGGCGAGGTGGAAGCTGCTCCGGCGGCAGGTGAGGGTGACTTTATTGCCGTCGGTTTCGATTTCGACCGGAGCGGAAGGCAGGCTGCGGCAGATGTCGGCGAGCAGGCGGCCGGAAACGAGGATTGTGCCCTCGGTAGCGATGTCGGCCGGAATTTCGAGCCGTGCGGAGGTCTCGTAATCGAAGCTCGACAGGCTGACAGTGCCTGCCTCGGCTTTGAGCAGCAGGCCGGAGAGCACCGGAACAGGCGGCCGCGGAGACAACGACCGCGCGGTCCAGGTCACGGCTTCGGCCAGGACGTCCCGTTCGACTCTGAACTTCACGGAAGGGTGCCGCCTTTCATTGCTGCTGACAAAAGCTAAAACTCACAGGACCATGGCGGCACCGGACACGTTGCCGGTTCCGCCGAAAAAGGTGAGTGCATGCATCCCATGTTCTGGCCGCCGGTCTCGGCTCCGGGGTCGGATTACAAAACAGGTCCGGGACGGACGCACTGCAGACAGCTTAGCCCCAAGATCCGAGTTCTCCCATCCCCGGGTTACAGCCGTGTGGTTCCGGACCGGGCTCCAATGTCCCGGTTGACGAGGCTCCTGGGCTGACGGGTGCGGGTCGGATTGAAACTGTTGTTTGAGGGAATTTCATTTTCTTGGGATTAGTAGTGTTAATAACTGCTGTGGAAACTGTGGATAACTCGGTCTGGCGGTGCGGTTCCGGGGTTAAGCCCTGTTCATGGGTTGTGGGTTGAGCGGGTTTTAAACAGGGTGTGGATGGGGACAACATTTTTGGCCGTTTCGCCGATCCACAGGCGCCTTAAGGGTTTTAAGCCCATTAAGCGCGGTTGTCCCCTTAACTATCCACAGGGTTGTCCACAGCCCCCTGTTAATAAGGTAAGAGTGCGCGGCAGGTCAGCTCAGGAATTCCGCTGCTGCTGCTTGATCCGGTTGGTCAGTTCGGTGACCTGGTTGTAGATCACACGGCGCTCCGCCATCAGTTCGCGAATCTTTCGGTCGGCGTGGATCACCGTGGTGTGGTCGCGGCCGCCGAGCTCCTGGCCGATCTTGGGCAGGGACATGTCGGTGAGTTCGCGGCACAGGTACATGGCGATCTGCCGGGCGGTGACCAGGGTCCGGGTGCGTGACTTGCTGCAGAGCTCCTCCATGCTGAGCTTGAAGTAGTCGGCGGTCTGGGTCAGGATCTGCGCCGAGGTGATCTCCTGGGCGCCGTCGTCGGTAATCAGGTCCTTGAGCACCATCTCGGCCAAGGCCACGTCGACGGGCTGCCGGTTCAGGCTCGCGAATGCCGTGACACGGATCAACGCGCCCTCGAGTTCGCGGATATTGCTCGCGATTTTCGAGGCGATGTATTCGAGGGCGTCGTCAGGGGCGGAGAGGCCCTCGCTGAGAGCTTTCTTCCGAAGGATCGCGATGCGGGTCTCAAGTTCGGGCGGCTGGATATCGGTCAGCAGGCCCCACTCGAAGCGGGACTTCATCCGGTCCTCGAAGCCGGCGAGCAGCTTGGGCGGCTGATCGGAGGTGATGACGACCTGCTTGTTGTTGTTGTGCAGCGCGTTGAAGGTGTGGAAGAACTCCTCCAGCGTCCGGTCCTTGCCTGCAAGGAACTGGATGTCATCGATCAGCAGGACGTCGACGTTGCGGTACGTGGTCTTGAAGCTGGTGCCCTCATCGTCGCGGATCGAGTTGATGAAGTCGTTGGTGAACTCCTCGGAGTTCACGTAGCGGACCCGGATCCCGCTGTAGAGCCGGCGGGCGTAGTGCCCGATGGCGTGCAGAAGGTGCGTCTTGCCCAGCCCGGAGTCGCCGTAGATGAACAGCGGGTTGTAGGCCTTGGCGGGCGCTTCCGCGACGGCGACGGCGGCCGCGTGGGCGAAGCGGTTGGAGGAACCGATCACGAAGGTGTCGAAGACATACTTCGGGTTGAGCCGGCCGAATTCATGGGATGTGCTCGGCAGCATCGGCTGGGGTTTGAGTTCCACCAGGGGGTCGGCGGCCAGGGCCAGTTCGGCGGCAGGTTCCGGTTCGACGTGCAGGGGAACCAGATCGGTGTCGACGTCGATCGCGCAGCGGATCTCGTCGGAGAAGACGTCTCGCAGGGCGTCGTCGAGGGCCTCTTTGACCTGGGTCTGGAGTACCTCACGGGTGAGTTCGTTGGGCACGGCAACCAGCAGGGTGGAACCGATAAGGCCCTGGGCCTGCGCCAGGATCACGAAGCCGCGCTGACGGGGTGTCACCCGATGGTCGTTTTCGAGAAGGCTGACCACCCGGCGCCAGGAACTTCCGACGGTGTTCGCGTGGTTGGCTTCGTCTACCGTCATCAATCAGTTCCTCAAACCTTGCTTGCCTGCGTTACCTGCAGCCAGAAGGCCGAACCAGGCTGCTGGTCCCGGCATAATCCACAGGGTTGTGCACAGTCCGTGGATAATCGGCTACTCGGACACTCTAGGGGATCAAAAGACCAGAAGATAGCTGGGATCCGACCTGTGGATAATTACACCGTTGTGGTTCCAAATACGGGGACGCGATGCAGTTCATCCACAGGACGGAGGCAGGGTTAACCACAGCTGGGGACAGGTGCGGCTGTGCCTGCCGGTTTGACGCGGACTGCGTTTTTCGCCTAACGTTGTGAAGTCCTTTGTGTCCGCTTTTCGCCTCATTGAACCCCTCCCCGACGCCCTGCGTCTTGTGAGTCGAGGGAGGCGGCACATACAAAACTTAGCGTCGGCCAGTTCTTCCCCTTTTTTTGATCGGGTGGGCGCACCTTTGATCCACTGGAGTAACTAACGTGAGCAAGCGGACTTTTCAGCCGAATAACCGCCGTCGAGCCAAGAAGCACGGCTTCCGCCTTCGTATGCGTACCCGTGCCGGCCGTGCCATCCTGGCAGCCCGTCGTGGCAAGGGCCGCACCGAGCTGTCGGCCTAAATAACTGACTCGTCGGTCACCATCCCTATGCGAGTTGAACGGTGCTAGCCACCCGGAACCGTTTGAGGACCCCAACCGATTTTTCAACAACTGTACGTTCCGGCGTCCGCAATGGACGCCGGAACTTAGTGTTATATGCGGCAGCTCTCGCTGCCGACGAACCAAGCCGGATCGGTTTCATCGTTTCCAAGGGTGTTGGGAACGCTGTTGTCAGGAACCTCGTTAAGAGGAGACTAAGAGAAGCCGGCGCCTTATCGCTGCAGAAATATCCCAGCGGGTTCGCTGTCGTGGTGCGGGCTTTGCCCGCCTCGGCAGCCGCCGGCTGGGACGATTTGCTGAACGACTACAGCGCCGCTTTGGAGACGACCATGAAACGGCTGGGCAGCCGCCTGCCACAGGCCGCTTCTACAGTTTCTTACGAGACAACACAGGAAGGGACCCCGCGTGCGTAACTCAACTGCCGCCGTCGTCCCTGTTCCGGGATCCCGTCTCAAGACCGCCGCCGCCTGGCTGGGCCGGGCCATCTGGAATCTGCCTCGCAACCTCCTGATTGTGTTGCTGATGGCTTACCGCAAGGTGGTGTCTCCGCTCTATGGCCAGGTCTGCCGTTTTTTCCCCAGCTGCTCGGCGTACGCGCTGGAGGCGGTCACGGTGCACGGCGCCGTGAAGGGGAGCTGGCTCGCGGCGCGGCGGCTCGCCCGATGCCACCCATGGAATTCCGGCGGTGTGGACCATGTCCCCGCCGGGCACCGGGCGTGGCCGGCAGGCCACACCCCCAGAATTGTTGTGTTGAACAACCCGGACAAATACCTGGCTGCTCAGTCTGATGGAGAAGGCCGCTCTGCGGCCTGACGAATAGGGATATCGTATGGACTTCTTTGGAACAATCATGGCCCCGTTCAAGTGGCTGGTTTCCATCATCATGATCGGATTCCACGATGGTCTCAGCACCATCGGCATGCCTGCGGCGAACGGCTGGACCTGGACGCTGTCCATCATCGGACTGGTGCTGGTGATCCGGGCCGCGCTGATTCCGGTATTCGTCAAACAGATCAAGGCCCAGCGCGGTATGCAGCTGCTGCAGCCTGATCTGAAGAAGATGCAGGAAAAGTACAAGGGCAAGACCGACCAGCTCTCCCGCCAGGCCATGGCCCAGGAGCAGATGGCCCTGTACAAGAAGCACGGCACCAACCCGTTCTCGGCGTGCCTGCCGATGCTGATCCAGATGCCGTTCTTCTTCGCCTTGTTCCAGGTGCTCTCCGGCATCTCCGCCGCCAAGGACCAGGGCGCCGGCATCGGTGCCATGAGCCACGAGCAGGTCGTGGAGTTCGACGCCTCCAGCATCTTTGGCGCCCCGCTCTCCGCCGCGCTCCTACACGGCGGCGCCGGAAACGTGGCCGTGGTGGTGCTCTCGATCGTGATGATCCTGGCGATGACGGCTTCTCAGTTCATCACCCAGAAGCAGATCATGGCCAAGAACATGTCCGAAGAGGCCATGGCTAGCCCGTTCATGCGGCAGCAGAAAATGATGCTGTATATCCTGCCGCTGGTCTTCGGCGTGGGCGGTATCAACTTCCCGATCGGTGTCCTGATCTACTGGACCACCACGAACCTTTGGACCATGGGCCAGCAGTTCTTCGTGATCCGCCGCATGCCGACCCCGGGATCCCCCGCCGCAAAGGCTTTGGCCGAGCGCCGTGCCGCCAGGGGCCTGCCGGCCCTTCCCCTGACGGGGGCGAGGAAGGCCGACGCCGAGGCTGAAGCGGCTGCAGCGGCAGCCGCCATCGCCGCCAAGAGCCAGCGGGTCCAGCCCCAGCGTAAGAACAGGAAGAGGAAGTAATGTCCGCCGAGAGCACCGACCAAGCTATTTCCACCGACGTTCCCGCCGAGGACGGTGCCCCGGACGCCGTCGTTGAGCACGGCACCGGCGGCGCGGAGGCGGAAGCTACCAACGAGGACGGGGCCGGGGCGGCCAAGGGAGCCTCGTCGAGCCGGTTGGAGGAAGAGGGCGACGTCGCCGCCGACTACCTCGAGGAGCTGCTGGACATCGCCGATATCGACGGTGACATCGATATTGAAGTCCGGAATGGCCGAACCTACATCTCCATCGTGGCCGAGGAGGAAGGCACCGGCCTGGAAAATCTTGTTGGCCGGGACGGCGAGGTGCTCGAGGCCCTTCAGGAACTCACCCGCCTTGCGGTGCTTTCCGCCACGGAAAACCGCTCCCGCCTGGTCCTGGACATCAACGGCTACCGGTCAGAGCGCGCCGGCGACCTCCAGCAAATTGCCGAAGACGCGATCGCTTCGGTCAAGGAAACAGGCGACGCCGTCGCCTTGGCACCGATGAGCGCCTACGAGCGGAAAATCGTACATGACGCCGTAGCCGATCTCGGATTCGTCAGCGAATCCGAAGGCGAAGGCGCCGACCGCCACATCGTCGTCTCCGCAGACTGACCGCCGGGGAACCTGATGGTGGAAATTACCGCGGCCGAACAGAAGGCCGCCGAGACCATTTTTGGTGACCGGCTGGAGCTGGCAAAGCGCTATGTGGAGCATCTGGCCACCTCCGGTACGGAACGGGGGCTGATCGGACCCCGCGAAGTGCCGCGGCTGTGGAGCCGCCACGTCCTTAACTGTGCAGTGATCGAGCGTGAGATTGCCCCGGAAAGCCACGTTGCGGACGTCGGAAGCGGAGCCGGCCTTCCCGGCCTCTGCCTGGCCATTGCGCGGCCGGATCTGGAACTGACGCTGATTGAACCGCTGGAACGGCGGGTTATCTGGCTGCAGGAAGTGGTCGATGACCTCGGCCTGACAAACGTCACGGTGATGCGGACCCGCGCGGAACTGGCCGTAGGCCAGGTGACGGCGGACGTCGTCACCGCCCGAGCCGTGTCAGCCCTCTCCAACCTCGCTGGACTCACCATTCCGCTGCTCGGTGGCAGGGGTGAGGTCGTGGCGATCAAAGGCCGCAGCGCCGGTGAAGAGATTGAAAAAGCGGCAAAAGTAATCCGCAAGCTCGGAGGCGTCGACACCTCCGTCGTTGTGGTGGGCGAAGACCTCCTGGAGGAACCCACCACGGTGGTTCGAATCGTTGTGAACAAGCCTCGAAAGATTGCCTAGCACCAGCCCGGTGCCCTCGGTCTTTTAGGGGAAGAGGTTAGGCTAGTAACCGGCAGTAAAAGCCGAATGAGAGCGAGAGTGTCAAGTGAGCAGTAGCGAAGCCTCCACACAACGGATCCCCCCGTTTGTGTCCCTGGGGTCCGCGCGGGCCTATGCTGCGCCCGCTGCCGCTCACATTCAGTCTGCCGTGCAACCCCGAATGGTTGCGGGAGCGTCGTCCGCGGCCAGCGTTTCACGTGAAACCCCCTCATCCTCGGGAGCGAACGTGCTGGATTCCATCGATGATTCCAGCCCGATCGCCCGGGAACTCGCGCACGAGAACAAGCGACGAGAGCGTCTGCTTGGCCGGGAACTGCCCAAACCGGAAAAGACCCGGATTTTTACGGTCTCGAACCAGAAGGGCGGCGTCGGTAAGACCACGACGACGGTCAACATTGCCGCGGCTCTCGCCGCCGCCGGACTCAACGTCCTGGTAATCGACATCGACCCGCAGGGCAACGCATCGACTGCCCTGGGGATAGAACATCACGCAGACGTCGACAGCATCTACGACGTCCTTATCAACGACGTGCCGCTGCAGGATGTCGTGGCGCCCTGCCCGGATATCTCAAAGCTCATCTGCGCGCCGGCCACGATCCACCTGGCGGGGGCGGAAATCGAACTGGTCAGCCTCGTGGCGCGGGAACAGCGCCTGCGCCGCGCCATCGATGTCTACGCCAAGGAGCGCGCGAAGAACGGCGAGGAGCGGCTCGACTACATCTTCATCGACTGCCCGCCGAGCCTCGGACTGCTGACGGTCAACGCCTTCTGCGCGGCCGGCGAAGTGCTGATCCCGATCCAGTGCGAGTATTACGCCCTGGAAGGTCTGAGCCAACTGCTCAAGAACATCGAAATGATCCAGAAGCACCTGAACGCGGACCTCGTGGTTTCGACGATTCTGCTCACCATGTACGACGGCCGGACCAACCTGGCAGCCCAAGTGGCGGCGGAAGTCCGTGAACACTTCCCGGAACAGGTGCTTGGCGCCGTGGTCCCACGATCGGTGCGCATTTCCGAGGCACCCAGCTACCAGCAGACCGTGATGACCTATGATCCCTCCTCGAGCGGTGCTCTCTCCTATCTGGAAGCCGCAGCGGAAATCGCTGAACGTTAGAATCTTCTCAACAACTGCACTAGCCAGAGCCAGGGTATGCCGGGCTCTTTCGATGGAGGGATTTATCCATGAGCGATAAGCGACGCGGCCTGGGCCGCGGACTTGGCGCGCTGATTCCAAGTTCCGCCTCGGCCAACGCCTCCGGGAACGGTTCCGCGCCGTCCCGACCCGTGGATCTATTCTTTCCGGAGGCGCGAAAGCGGACCACTGATGTAGTCCCGGCAGACGAAATGTTGGAAGCGGCCGGGAGCCCGGCGGAGGAGACGACGTCGTCTACCCCGTCCGGTGCAGCCGCTCCTGAGACGGACTCGGGCACTGCGGCGGCCGCGGTAGTCGAACGCTCAGGATCTGGAGTTCCGGTAAAGACGGCGGCCAAGGAACGGGCCGTGAAGCAGGCCGGCCCGCCCGCCGCTCCGGCTGCGCAGGCCAGGAAGGTGGCCGTTCCTAAGGCCGCCGACGCGTCGCGGGGCGCCGCGCCCGCAAGCAGCAAAACTCCGGATTCCCGTGCTGCTGCTGTAGAGGACAATGGCGTGGACTTGTTGGAGGTTCCCGGCGTTCGTTTTGCCGAAATTGCGGTGTCGGACATTCATCCCAACCGGAAGCAGCCGCGTTCTGTCTTCGACGAGGACGACATGGCGGAGCTCGTCCATTCGGTCCGCGAAATAGGCGTCCTCCAGCCAATTGTGGTTCGTACTTCAACCGAAGAAGGGGGCGAACCCTATGAACTTGTTATGGGTGAGCGCCGCTGGCGGGCTGTACAGGCGGCCGGCATGGATACGATTCCCGCGATCGTCCGGGACACCACTGACGATGACCTACTTCGCGATGCGCTGCTGGAGAACCTCCACCGCAGTCAGCTGAATCCCCTCGAAGAAGCGGCCGCGTACCAACAGCTCCTGGAAGACTTCGGGACCACCCACGAACAGCTCGCTGACCGCATTGGCCGTTCCAGGCCTCAGGTGTCGAACACCCTGAGGCTGCTGAAGCTGCCACCTCTGGTACAGCGGCGTGTGGGGGCCGGCGTTATATCCGCCGGACATGCCCGTGCACTGCTGGCTCTGCCGGACGCCGCCGCGATGGAGCGGCTGGCCCAGAAGATTGTGGCTGAAGGAATGTCGGTCCGGGCCACCGAAGAGGCCGTGACGCTCTACCAGGGTCCGGCGTCGCCGAACAAAAGCAACATTCCGCGGCCCGGGGCCCGGCATGAACGGCTGGACTATCTGGCGTCCTCGCTCTCGGACCGTCTGGACACCAACGTTAAGATCTCCCTCGGGGCACGCAAAGGCCGCGTGAGCATCGAATTTGCCAGCGTCGAAGACCTCAATCGGATCATGGAAGTTCTCACCCCGGGAAATCCCAGCTAGTACTCGTTAATCAGTAGCGGCCCTGTTTCACGTGAAACGGGGCCGCTTTTTTGTCGAAAGACACCAACCGCTTCGCTTCCGGCAGGCTGACTCGTGTTGGGCAACTCCGGCGCCAAGCCCTCCGAGCTGGAAACGCCATCCTGCTACTCCGTGGCCGAGGGATTCCCGTCTCGTTACCCCTTAGTGGCCCCGATAGTCGCCCGACCCGACAGTGGCGGCCCGTGTGGTGACTGGAGGGGCCAGAAGGCCAGTGCGGGTTCCGCCAGCGCTTTGCAGGCGCGATAGTCGACGGGTGTGGACGTCCTGCCACCGCCCGTAGTGGGTTTTCTTGCCAGGCGAACAGCGGTTTGTCTCCGTGCAGCAGTAATTCTCGCAGTGCCCGCCGGCAGCCGCCGGGACTCAGGGCGACGCGGTGTAGGAGCGTCGATATTTTGTCCGGATGTGCGTATCGGACCCAAACCGGCTGCATCGACCCGGCGAACGCTCAGACCGCGGGATAGCCTGCGGACTGGAAACAGGTTTCACGTGAAACGTCGCAATCAGTCATCTGGTATGCCCGCTGGCGGCGTGCCTGCCGGAACTCCGCCCTTCACATTTTGCCGGCGAAAGAAGCAAAAGTTGACCAGTCGCTCGCGCCAGGTCGCAGATCGCAGCGGTATGAAACCGGGCACTTCGACGTCGGCAGTAGCGGAGAATCCGGGCTGGTTGCGACGCCCCGGCCGTTCAGTCCAGCATTTGTATGGTCGGCGCCGAGGTCGTCTTTCCGGAAGTAGAGAGCAATCAGCGAAAGGGCGGCCACCATGCGCAAGCATCTGACCCAGAATGTGGCCGCGCTGTCCCGAAGTGTGGTGAGGTCTTGATCAGGCAGAGAACCCGGTCGGGAGCCAGACGCCGTGGCGTAGCTTCGGGTTCTCTGGTCCTGTACCGAAAGCAACGCTCCCCCGGGTTGGTCAGCAGTACGCCGTAGCGTTCAGCGCCCGGGCACGAGCCAGCCCACACCGGAGCCTGCGATGTCTCCCGTGGTACACCCGCAGCACACTCACAAGTCCTCTACTGTTTCACGTGAAACGACGGACATCTCTTATGGTTCGTCGGGGTGGTCTCCGGCGATGATTGTGGTGTGATCGCAGACCCATATGGGTCCCGGGCACCTTGCGGATTCGAAATACGGAAAATGTGGGTTGGTATGTCCCCCTTCCTGGTAACACGGAGCGCTTCATGATGGAACAGTCTGGCTTGGTGTGTGGGACGTGGGCGGCCAGGAATTGGTGCGGCGTGCGCATGCGGGCGACGCCCATTAGGGTTCTCGGCGTGTTGCCGAGGCAGCGTCCGGGGTTGAACGGAAGCCGGACGATGCGCCAACCGGGCGGATCCCAAAAGGAGGGCGTCTGTCGTCCCAAACGGGAGCCGTGCCTTGCGCCGGGGCGGGATTCCTCTTCTGTGATCCCTGCCGTGCAGAGTCGTTAGCTGCCCTTTGGGGCAGGCTACCGGCTGACCACAAGCCTCGAGTCGCGTTGGGACTAGGCCGGTATCAGGTGGTCTTGTCTGTCAGGCTCCCCCGCATCTGGGGACACATCCCTGGATCTAAACGACATACATCGGCCGGCCCGTCCAGCCTGGGGCTGCAATCTTGGTGGACATATGTGCCAGGTGTTCCCTTGAGCGGGTAAGTTCAGAGGCCGGATGCTTTCCCAAGGGTCCTGCGTGTGGGCCGCGCCGGCATCGAAGGACGACCCACGGACCGAACCCCAGCCTGGGAAGCGGGAATGTTCGACGGAGGAGGGCGGATTCCGGTGCCGCCATTCCCCCTCCACGGTCCGTCTCGCCATCAAGACATCGTCCCGGAACGTCCTGATCGGCGGTGGATATCGTTGTGGATAACTTTGTGGATTAATTCCCTTCCGCCGTGGAAAAGGAGCGAGTGTGTGCCGGCGGCAGCTAGCCCCACAGGCCAACACCGTCGACCGTACGATAGGTCGCCCCGCTCGTTTCACGTGAAACATTCGGCCCGGACACTAGCCCCATGGATTCAACCCGTGTGTGCGCCCAAAATCAGCATCCCGAGGGTTATTTCCAAGCTCGCGCGGGGCAGTTTTCGAGTCCGCCACATTGCATGCAGCATCACCGGGCAAGGAGCGTTGGCTGCGATCACCTCCCCCGTAAATGACGCACCTCTTCCGATGCGTTGGCCTGGCTCGGGTCCCTGTGGATAGAGCTGTGCGTAATGTCTCACGACGCTGTGGATAAACATGTTTATAACTTCTGTGGAAGAAGGTGAATGCCACCGGCAGCGCGGTACCGTCTACTTGGCCACCGCCTCCGGCCCGAGAAGAAATCGCAGCCCGCGGTTAGACGGCGGTGCTCCCCAGGCGTTCGATCGTGTGAATCGGATTCCCTCCTTGCACCGTTGTGCAGTCGTCCGGCTTAGGCGGCGGCTGTCAGGGCTGGTAAATGTTTGGCGCTGTCTGCACGTTGGTCACCCCCCGCGTTCCTACCGCTTCCTTGGATCGACCTCCGAGGTGACAGCGGCCATGTTCGTGGCCAGCTTCGGTTCCCAGGACGGCAGGCAGCGGATTACTCGCGCTGTGCTGTCCGTGGGTGTCCTTTGGTATGCCGGGATGCCGGGATGCCGGTCTGCCGGGATTCGAGGCACCATGTGCGCCCGGCCGCATCAGTCCACTGCCCGGGGTACTGTGAGGACGGCCGAGCTGGGCCATGCTCCCTTCGGTTACGCCCCGCTGGGAGGCGCAGCGTGGAGGGTGGGCAGGGCGCGACCGTTCCTCGGGCCCCCGGACAGAGTCTATGCCGGCCGTCCGGCCGTGGTCCGCAGGATGGCGGACGAAGCCGGACAGCGGGCGCCGCACCAAACCATCCAGCGCTACCTTCGGATGCCGATTGTCCAATACATGATGCAGCGCGATCATGGACGATCGGGCCTGCCCAGGGCATGTTGTAGTGGCTCGCTGTACCGTAGCGTGCCGCCGCGGCCGGGCCGCGGCGGGACCCTACATCAGGTGGACGCCCCGGGTTCCGGCGCTGGTTCGTTCCCGGTCGTGAGTCGCACCGTGCTTTCACGCGAAGGCGCAGGTGCTGACGGCAGGCCTGACGCGGATCCAGAGTTAGTGATCGCCGGCTTTGATGCGGATCCAGGGGTCGTCAGCGTGGGCAGTGATGCCCGGACTGAGTATCAGCGGGACGGAGCGACGACCGTCCCGGATGTAGGGACACCGCGCAGACGGTCTACGGGATTCCGTAGTTCCGAACCTCGGGAGCGCTGGCAGGCCGCCTGGCTACTGTCAGGAGGGGTAATGGTCAGTATGCGTCTAGGGACGCAGAGCAGCATCGAGTCGGGTGTACTGTTTCACGTGAAACGTCATGCTATTGAGAAGATACTGACCGTACGCCGGCGCGGACCCCTCCGCTGCGGGCTGGACGGCGGTAATGGGTGTCCTGGCTACTCACGATGTCAGCCAGAGCGTGAGTTGAGGTCCAATGCTTCGGAGTCCGGCGTTTCGCGCTCCGGTCTACCGAGCAGCCATTGGGCCCAGGAGGTGCCTAACAGTGTTGAATCCGGTAGACAACTATCGAAAAAACCGGTGCGGTGTCTCGGGCCAGGTGCGCCGGTACGGTGACGACGTTGTGCCCGCTCGGGGATGGCGGAAAGGGCGACGTACGGTGTTTCACGTGAAACGCCAGGGCGCGATCGGCACCGGCACAGCGGTCAGTTCGGTGCCTTCCATTGGGGGCGCCATGTCGAGTGGGACGGTTTTGGGGCCCGGGCAGTCAGGTCGTTCCTCATGTGGTCGCGTGACTCGCTTGGATCGACGTTGGGTTTCGATATACGAAGTCCGGACGGACCACCCCGACGTTTCTCGGTGTGGGCGGATAGTGCGGCGAAATAGGATTCTGCCGAAAACCGCACGCGATCGGTATATCCCAGAGTGCATAGGTTTCACGTGAAACGATGGACGAGGGTGAGGCTACGCGGTTGGGGCCGGGGTGCTCCGGAGGCCGGAGTATCGGTATACAAGCCGGGTCTCGCCTAGGAAGCAGCGGTATGCGCGGAGTGATCGCAGGAACTCGGAGGCTGGGACTACGGTGGGCTGCGCCAAAATTGAATGAAGAAGGAAAAGCGCTCCGCGGACGAGGCCGCTGCGGGATAGTGGATGTTTCACGTGAAACGCGCGGATCACGGGTCGGCTGACCCGGCTTGGGTTCTGCCTCCTTTGCGGAGCCGGACTCGTAGATGCGCCACGCGGCCTCCACCTCCCCCGGCGTCGTCCCTAGTCCCTTGAGTTTTGCGCCAGGCCAGGGCGCTGGCCGGACCGTTAGCGACCTGCCGATGAAACGGGCGGGCAGGCAGCCTGTGCGTTCAGGCCGCATGGTCTCCCACCGCGGCTGGTGCGGCTGGGCGACCAACGAGGTTCACCAGAGAATCCACGCTAAATAACCAAACGGACTCGGCTGATAACCCCTATCCGGTTCCGGCAACAGGGCCGTGGGAGGGAGACGGATCTTCCCAGACCCAAAAAAACGGCCCCGCTCTTGGGAGCGGGGCCGCCGTTCGCGAGAGCCGGTAAGGCCCTCTACGAGGGAATGCGTGGCTTAGGACAGGACGTCCGCAAATTCCTTCTCAAAGAACTGCTTCGGCCGGGCACCGATCACCGAGCCCTTGACCTGGCCATCCTGGAACAGGTAAACGGCTGGGATCGAGGTAATCCCATATTCTGCGGCGATGGCCGGATTATCGTCCACATTCACCTTAACCACGTTGACTTTCTCGCCGTACTCGACCGAGATCTCATCAAGGATCGGGCTGAGCTTGCGGCAGGGTCCGCACCATTCAGCCCAGAAGTCCACGATCACGGGCTTGTCGGCTCCCAGCACATCGGTACTGAAGCTGGCGTCTGTTACGTCTTTTGCGTTGCTCATAACCTTGTCTTTCTCTTGGGTGGGTTGCCGCGCCGCTTAGGCGTGGAGGTCTGCGAGGTAGTGTTCGACGTCGAGAGCGGCGACACAGCCGGACCCGGACGCGGTGATGGCCTGGCGGTAGGTCGGATCGATTACGTCGCCGGCAGCGAACACCCCCTTGATACTGGTCTTGGACGTCCTGCCCTCGACGGCGATTGTGCCTTCGGGGGAAAGGTCCAGTTTGCCCTTGACCAGGTCGGTGCGGGGGTCGTTGCCGATGGCGACGAAGACGCCGGTCACGGCAAGTTCGGTCTCGGTGCCGTCCAGCAGGTTCTTCAACCGCAGCCCGGTGACCTTGTCGCCGCCGATGACGTCCGCTACGCCGCTGTTCCAGACGAAGCTGATCTTCTCGTGGGCCAGGGCGCGGTCGGCCATGATCTTCGAGGCGCGCAGGGTGTCGCGGCGGTGGACCACGGTGACCGACTTCGCGAATTTGGTAAGGAACAGGGCTTCTTCCATGGCCGAGTCGCCGCCGCCGATCACGGCAATGTCCTGGTCCTTGAAGAAGAAACCGTCGCAGGTTGCACACCAGCTCACGCCGTGCCCGGAGAGACGCTTTTCGTTGGGCAGGCCGAGCTCACGGTAGGCGGAGCCGGTCGACAGAATGATGGCCCGGGCCTGGAAGGTCTCCCCCGTCGCAATGGTCACGGTCTTGATATCGCCGTCGAGATCCAGTTCGGTGACATCCTCGAACTGGATGTCGGTGCCAAAGCGCGCAGCCTGCTTCTCGAAGTTTTCCATCAGGTCCGGTCCCATGATGCCTTCCGGGAAGCCCGGGTAGTTTTCGACGTCGGTGGTGTTCATCAGCTCGCCGCCCGCCGTGACGGATCCGGCCAGCAACAGCGGCTTAAGGTTCGCGCGTGCCGTATAGACCGCGGCCGTGTAACCCGCTGGCCCGGAGCCGACGATGATGACATCACGTACTTCGGACGCGGTGTTTTCTGCGTTGCTCACTGGACGGTGAACCTCTTCCTTTGTCGGTGCGCCGCCCCGGTGGCCGGCCACATGGCACAACTATTCCCGGCAGCCGAATATTCCGTCCGCACCGGCACCCGCGCGGGCCTGTCCCCCTTAGGCTGCCATCCGCCGTGCGGTGGCGCGGTGTGCATCTGTGCGGGCGCGAGGCGGCAGGAGTTGAACTACTGGATCTTGATCTCGGCCAAACGCAAGCCGTAGCCGTAGCGGGTCTTCGGTGCGGCAAGCTTGGGCAGGCTCTTGATGGAGATAATCACGTACTGCGCCTTGACGGGCTCCTGCAGCGGCATCGTCAGTTCCGGCGAGGTGAAGCTGTTGCTGCCGACCTGCTTGGCGCCATCCAGGGACGGCCGGTCATTGGTGTAGACCACGATGTTGCCGCCGGAAGCGCCCAGCTGGCTCAAGGCCACCGAGGAAATCTGGGCCGGGGCCTTCAGCTTCACGACCAGCGGAACGCCGTCGGGAGCAAAACCGCCCCAGGCGTCGTTGGCGAACTCCATGTCGGACCAGTAGCTGGCCGCGTTGCCGTCAAAGGTCTTGACCAAGTCCCCGTCGTAGGTTGCGGCGAAGTCAAAGTTGCCGATCCGGGTGACAGACTCAATAGCCGGCGGGACAGCGGCCGGCGGAGCGCTTTCGCTTGGCGTGGAAGTTGCTGACTGCGAGGGCGTACCCGGCGCAGCGGACGTGGTTTTGGCGGCCTGGGGTGGACTGCTTTTGAAGAGTCCGCCCAGGTTGGTCACCGCGAAGATCAAGCCGATTACCAGAACGGCAGCGAGCAGGGCGCCGACGAGCCAGCGCATGGACCGGGGCTCGCGCCGAGGCGACTCACCGTCGTCGTCAGCCTGGTCCTCCGGGTCGCTTTGCTTAGCGAACGCCGGGAAGTTCCGCGGAGCTCGGTCGGCGGCGGCACCGGCGAAGGCCGCTTGCTCCGGCGCGGGAGTCCGCTGGGCCGGCTCGGCGTCGTCGTAGTCGTCGGGTTCCCAGCGGGAGACCTTCGGCGTCCCGGCGTTCGGCGCCGGTTCGGTGGCTGGCTGCGCGGCCGTCGGCTGAGCGGCAGCATCCTGGGGAGCGGTTTTAGGGGACCCCGCAGCATTTGCCGCGGCGGCACCGGCAGCCGCGCCGGCTGCTGCGGCACCGGCGCCACGGCTGCCCGCAGCCGGTGAGGCCGCCGGCGGTGCGGGCACGCGCTGCGCGGGCGAGGGCGCCTGTCCGGACTGGCGCTGCTGTTCGCCGTAGTTGATGTACCCGGCGTCGACTTCCTCGTCGTCGTAGAGTCCGTCATATGTCTCGGGTTCGCTGGAACGCGGCTGCCCGAAGATCTCGCTGCCCAGGGTGTCGGTGAAAAACGGTTCCACGTAAGGCGGGTTGGCACTCACCACCAGATCCAGCAGATCGGCGGCCGAGGTGTGGTTCGTGATGAGGTACGTGGCGGCGTCGCTGACCCCGAGGTCGAGGATCTGGACGTGCCCGGGCCGCTCTCCCGTGGCCACCTCGCGGGCGCTCTGGGCAACCTGGTCGGCGTTGCCCGGACCGGCCACCAGGATGCTTACCGGCCGGTTCAGCACCTGGTCCACACCGTCCAGCACCAGATCCTCGTCATGCGAGGTCAGTACGGTGGCTGTGACCTTGTAGCGGCCGCCAAGTACTGATCCGACATCGATCGGGTGGGACACGGGTTCCTCCTAGGCTGTCCGGGAACTGCTGGCCTTGATAGCTTCGTCAGCCATCCCCGGGCCCAGGTAAAGCCGGTTGACCCTGGCCCGCAACTCCCCTTGTTAGTCTTCGATCCTAGCCGATGCAATGTCCGCGCCACGCGATCCGGACACCGTTACCGGGAGCCACCCTACTTTTTTCTCCGCCGGTCGAACGGGAAATAAGGGTTGTGGCCGGCCTGGCCCTGGTAGGTCCGGCGCCCCGGCAGCGGAATCTCGCCGCGGCCCTGGTTGCCCTGGGCAGTGCCCGGCAGTTCCTCCTCGGGGAGGTAACCGCCGTCGGCCGCCCAGCCCGTGCCGTCCTGCCGGCCAAGGTCCGGGCCTGCGCGGAATGACGCGGCGTCGAATTCGCCCGAGATCCGCGGAATCAGTCCGGTGTCCACCGAGGTGGTGGCGCGTTCCGGCGTCGGGTGGGCCGGTGGCGGCACTTCGCGCGAAACCGCGCCTGCCCCGCCGGTTTCGGGGGCAGCATCCGGATCGGCCTGGGCGGCCGGAGCGCGTCGCAGGCGGCCCAGCAGCGGCTGCAGCAGGTCCCGCAGTTCCGTGACCCTGAGGGCCTTGAGCAGGAGGAGGTAGAAGGCGAGCATTACGGGTCCGACGACGACGATCGTCACCAGGGCGGCTGGCCGGCTGCTCCAGGCGAAGCCGTCCGGTTGGTAACTGCCCATCAGCCACAACGCGCCGGCACCGGCCACGGCCGAACCGAGCGCCGCGTAGCCCATCCGGATATAGGAGCTGGCCACCCGCGGCCCGTCCAGGTGCCCGAGCAGGCGGCGCAGGAAGAACGCACTGACCATCACGGAGAGGATGTTGCCGCCGGTGTAAAGGATCGCGATCGCGAAGATGATCTGGTCAAAGGGCAGGAACTGGATGAAGAAGGCGGACACCACGTTGACGAAGGCCAGGACGAGCTGGATAAAGAACGGGGTCCGCGCATCCTCGTTGGCGTAGAACACCCGGGACATCATGAAGTTCGCGCTCATAAACGGCGTGCTCAGCGCCAGGATGGTCAGCGTCTGGGCCAGCATAACGCCGTCCGGCCGCTCCCCACCCGAGAAGAACATACCCAGCGGACCGGCGAGGGCGAAGAGCGCCAGGGCACCGAAAACCGTGGCGACGGCCATGGTGCGCAGGCCGTGCGAGAGTGCCCTGCGCAGTTCGGCCCGGTTGCCGTCCTGGGAGGCGCGGGTCATGCGGTTGAACAGCACCGTGGCCAGGGAGAGCGCAATGATTGAGTGCGGGAGCAGGTACAGCTGGCTGGCCACCTCCAGCACGGCGTTGCCCGGCAGGGTGGCCGCCGCGGCGCTCTCCCCCGCGCGTTCCAGCCGCAGGCGTTCGGCGCCCGGGATCGTGGCGACGCGCATAACGTAGAGGAAGGCCAACTGCCCCGCCGCGGCGGTCGCCAGGGTCCAGACGCTCAGCTTCGCCGCCTGGCCCAGTCCCACTCCGCGCCAGCCGAACCGCGGCCGCAGTCCCAGCCGCAACCGGAAAACGGGGACCAGCAGGATGGCAGTCTGCGCGATGACGCCGATGGTGGAGAACCCGGCCACGAGGAAGGTTTGGAAAGGGCCCCAGTTATCGAGGGTGTGCGGATTGTCCTTGTTTGCGCCGAGGATGGCGATGAACATGCCCAGGCCGGCAATCGCAACAATATTGTTCAGGATCGGCGCCCACATCGCCGGCCCGAAGGCCCCGTTGGCGTTCAGCACCTGGGTGAGCAGGGCGTAGAGGCCGTAGAAGAAAATCTGCGGAAGGCACCAGAAGGCAAAGGCAACGGCCAATGATTTCTGCGCCGGTGAATAACCCTGCGTGGTCAACTCGATCACCCACGGGGCCAGGAGGGTCACCAGCAGCGTCAGGGACAGCAACACAACAACGGCCAGGGTCAGCAGCCGGCTGATGTAGTCCGCGCCGCGGTCCGGGGCTTTGCTGGCCTTGATGATCTGGGGCACTAGTACGGCGTTGAACACGCCTCCGGCCACCAGCAGGAAGATCAGGTTCGGCAGGTTGTTGGCGTTGATGAACGTGTCGGTCACCGTCGAGCCGAGGCCGAGGGCGGCTCCCAGCATCCAGGTTTTCCCAAAGCCCAGAAAGCGCGAAAACAACGTTCCGGCGGCCATCACGGCGGACGAACGCGCCTCTCCGGGGTGGACGGACCGGGGGTCGTCGTTTCCGGAGGGAACGGGCTCAGTTGATCGGGGCTGGGCGGCAGACATTGACTTCATCGTCTCACCCGGGCGCGCGTTTATGCGTAATCCGCCAGTCCGGCGGCGCGGATCCAAACCGTGCCGGAGCCAGGCGCCGGCGGAGCCTCAGCGGTGTTCGGGCAGGACTTCCCGGGCGAGGTCCGCGATGCGGCGCTCATTCGGGAACGAGAGCTTGCGGGCGAGTTCGTGCAGCGGAACCCACGCGACGTCCACCGCTTCCTGGTCCGGATCATTCTCGATCGTCAGCTCTCCGCCGGTGGATTGCAGGAGATAATGGTGGACGGTTTTGTGGACGCGGTGTCCGCTGACGGTAAACCAGTAGTCGATGCTGCCCAGGGGCGCCAGGATCTTGCCCTCGATCCCGGTTTCCTCAGCGATTTCACGGACCGCGGCTTCTTCGTTGCTTTCCTTGCCCTCGGGGTGGCCCTTGGGCAGGCACCACTCGAGTCGTCCGCCGCGGTTGAGCCGGGCGATGATGGCGACCCGCAGTTCGGCGTCGGAGGTGTCCACCACGACGCCGCCGGCGGAGACTTCCTCCACGGTCGGCAGCGACGCCTGTCCCGGGTGCTGCGCGGGCGCGACGTTGGCACCGATTGCCGATGGCAACGGTGGGTTCGTCCTCCTGCCGGGAGCGCTCGGTACGGGATGGGCCATGAAGTCCACTCTAACGACTCTTGCCCTGACTTGATGACCTAAACATGACAGGAAAGCAGCCAGCCGGAAAACGGGATCGGCGGCCGCGCCCTGCCGCGCCGCGGGCAGCGGCGGATCATGCACCATTGCGGTGTGGTGCTGGCCGGGATTTCTGACAAGCTTAAGAGACTATGGCGCACCCACATCACCAGACTGACCCCCGCACCGCCGATCACACCGTCGATTTCCAGGTGGATCCGGTGGTCCTTGAGCTCGGGCAGCGCTTCGTCGACGCCGGTCATGAGCTCTCGCTGGTGGGCGGCCCCGTGCGCGACCTCTTCCTGGGCCGGGTGTCGCCGGACCTGGATTTCACCACGGATGCCACGCCGGACCAGACGGTGGCGCTGGTCAAGAAGTGGGCGGATAACTACTGGGAGATCGGGCGCGCCTTCGGAACGATCGGCATGCGCAAGGCCGGGTTCCAGATCGAGATCACCACCTACCGCGCGGAGGCCTATGATCCCGAATCGCGCAAGCCGGTGGTGGCGTTTGGATCTTCGCTCACCGATGACCTGCTGCGGCGGGACTTCACCATCAACGCCATGGCATTGCGGCTGCCGACCCTGGAACTGGTGGACCCGTTCGGCGGCGTCCGGGACCTGCACTCTTCCACGCTGGCCACACCGGGGTCGCCGGAAGACTCCTTCTCCGATGACCCGTTGCGAATGATGCGCGCCGCCCGTTTCGCCGCCCAGCTCGGCGTAACCGTGCACGACGACGTGCGCCAGGCCATGACGAAGATGGCCGAACGGATCAAAATCATCTCCGCCGAGCGGGTCCGTGACGAACTGGTCAAGCTGATCTGCGCCGCCCGGCCGCGGACCGGCGTTGATCTGCTGGTCGAGACCGGGCTTGCCGAGTTTGTCCTGCCGGAGGTGTCGGCGCTGCGGCTGGAATCCGATGAGCACCACCGCCACAAGGACGTCTACCAGCATTCCCTGCAGGTCCTGGAACAGGCCGCGGCCCTCGAATCGGACGCCGACGGCCCGGTGCCCGCCCCGGACTTTGTCCTGCGTTTCGCGGCCCTGATGCACGACGTCGGCAAGCCGGCCACGCGCCGCTTCGAGCCCGGCGGAGCGGTGAGCTTCCGCCACCACGACATGGTGGGCGCCAAGCTCACGTCCAAGCGGATGAAGGCACTCCGATTCGACAACGACACCATCAAGGCCGTGGCCCGGCTCGTGGAACTGCATATGCGCTTCTATGGTTATGGTGAAGCCGGCTGGAGCGATTCGGCGGTCCGCCGTTACGTCACCGACGCAGGCCCCCTGCTGGAGCGACTGCACCGGCTGACGCGCTCGGATGTGACCACGCGGAACCAGCGCAAGGCTGATCGGCTTGCTTTCGCCTACGACGACCTTGAGGACCGGATCACGGCTCTTAGGGAACAGGAGTCCCTTGACGCCGTCCGGCCCGATCTCGACGGCGGCCGGATCATGGCCCTGCTGGGCCTCAAACCTGGCCCCGTCGTCGGACGCGCCTACAAGTTCCTGCTGGAAGAGCGGATGGAACACGGACCGCTGGAGTCCTCGGTGGCCGAAGCCAAGCTGCACGAATGGTGGGCGGCGCAACCGGAAGCTGCCGCCGTCGACGTATCCCCAACTGAGGAGTCCTAAGTGATTGCACCTTCGAACGGCCCCCGTCCCCAGCTCTGGATCCTGCGCCACGGCGAAACCGAGTGGTCCAAGAGCGGCCAGTACACCGGCCTCACAGATCTGCCGCTCACCGTGGAAGGCGAGCAGCAGGCCGTGGAAGCGCGGAAGGTGCTCGACGCCGTCGACTTTGACCTCGTCTTGACCTCACCGCTGCGCCGCGCACGCCGGACGGCCGAACTGGCGGGTTTCCCGGACGCCCAGCATGAACCGCTGGCGGTGGAATGGGACTACGGGGAGTACGAAGGCATCAGTTCGGACCTGATCCGCAAAGACAACCCTGACTACCTGATCTGGACCCACGGTGTGCCCAACGGCGAAGCCCTCGACGACGTCGCGGCCCGTGCGGACAAGATTGTTGCCCGCGTGCTTGAGTCAGGCCTGGACAACGTGCTCATCGTTGCGCACGGGCACTTCTCCCGGATCCTTACGGCCCGGTGGCTTGGGCTCGACGCCCACGAAGGCCGGCACTTTGTGCTCGGCACGGCGAAAGTGTGCACGCTCGGTTGGGACAAAAGGACCCCCGCCATCGTCCGCTGGGGACTATAAATTCCGGTAGAAAAAGTTTTTCCCGGAAATTTTGCGAATTCGGTGGCCGCACGCCGTGTTTATGGTGTATTTTTACTTTTGACCCCAGGCCAATCTGCCGGGGTCGCGGCGCACGTCGCCGGCCCGTCAGCCGGAGCCACGGCAGTACTGAAAAGGAGGTTGGGAAAATGATTACTTTGACTCGCGGATGGATGTTCGCCTTCACCGCCACCCCGGCCTCAGCCGCTGCCGCTCGCCCGATGGCCGGACTGCCCGCCTGCTAGCCCGCCTGCTCCCGGCCTGACGCCGGAACCCAGGCATTGCCGGACCCATCCCGCCGCGGGAGAGAGTCCGGGTGAACTGGCTGAGCCGGCGGAACCCCGCGGTCGTGCAGTATCCCCATAGTTCAGAGCTTGCTTCTTGTTGGGGCTGCGGCGCGCCGTGTCCGGGCGTCCAGGGGCTTTTCTTCCACTTTTCGAAATCACCGAATTAATTCCGGGCATTTCTGCGCCTAAATTCGGTTTCTTAAGCCGTCTTTTCCAGAGGCCTTATTTGCTGTGCCCATTTACTTTCCCATTCCCAACATCGATGAAAGGTCCACCGTGACTATCACCCCGAGCACCACTGTCCGCTCCGCCGCCCGGCGGAACCCACGGAACCGGTTGAACCCCCGTACCCGACACCACCCCCGGGAGGAGGTGAGCGCCATGATCCGGAAACTCCAGGACGTGCTGGTCTTCCATGCCCGGCCTGTGCGCAAGGACAAGACCCGCTTCAATGCCCAGCTGCTCGAGCAGCGCCGTGAAGACGTCTTCCTTGCCATGCACCAGATGGGACTCCTCCGCTGATGCCGCAGGGCTTCGCGCAGACTGCGGCAGTGAACATAGGCAGCCAAAGGAGGAATTGGCGAGGACCATCGGAACCGATCCGCAAGCAGCCCACGCGGCAACGCGTGGGCTGCTTCTCTTAACGGCGCGCCCAAACACCGCACCGGCCGAGGCCACCCGGTCGCGCCGGCCCTGGGTCCTGGCGCCGGAGACCGGCCGCGCCGGTAAGCTCAAGGCATGCAGGAGACATCGCCGCCGGAGAACCGTCCGCGGACCCGACTGGTAGTCCCGAGCCGCAACGACCTGCTGCTGCGGAATTTCACCGAACTCATCGGCGGTCCGCTGGGCCGCCGCACGGCTCCCGGCATCGTCTCCCCCGGGTTCTTCACGGTTGAACGCGTCCTGGTCCTGCTCACGGTGGTGGCAGCACTTGCCGGGATCCTGGTGAAGGGCTACTGCCGCAGCAACGGCTGGGCATCCCCCGGCCAGTTCTACGCGACCTGTTACTCGGATTTCCCGGAACTGTTCAGGAACCGGGGCCTGGGCGATGGTGCCCTACCTTTCGTCACCGCGGGCAGCTTCTTTGAATACCCGGTACTGATGGGACTTATCGCCGGCGCCACGGCCCTGCTTGTCCCCGGGGAGGGTGTCGGCAGCGCCCGCGTACTGGCCTATTTTGACGTCAACGCCACCCTGATCGCCGCGGTCTGGATCGTCACGGTGCTGGCCACCGCACGGACCGCGCGCCGCCGCTCCTGGGATGCGGCCATGGTGGCCCTCGCCCCGGGCATCGTCCTGGCGGGCTTCATCAACTGGGATATGTGGGCCGTTGCGCTGCTGGCTCTGGGGATGTATTTCTTCTCGCGGAACAAGCTGCTCCTCGCCGGCGTTTTCATCGGCCTCGGCACGGCGACCAAGCTGTACCCGCTGCTGATACTGGGCGCCGTGTTCCTGCTGGCCCTCCGCACCGGCAAGATCCGCGCCCTCCTGGTCACCGCCGGCGCTGCGGCCGCCACCTGGCTGGCCGTGAACATTCCGGCAGCCGTCACCGACCCGGCCGGCTGGAAGTACTTTTACCAGTTCACCCAGTCCCGCCCGGCCGGCTACAGCTCCCCCTGGTTCGCCTACAACCTCGTGGCCGGGCGGCTGGGCTGGAAACCGCTGGAGGCCGAGACCATCAACGGACTTGCCATGGACCTGTTCCTGCTCGCCTGTGTACTGATTGCGGTCCTCGCCCTGGCGGCGCCGCGGCGGCCGCGGCTGGCCCAGCTGGTGTTCCTGATCGTGGCCGCGTTCATCCTCACCAACAAGGTGTACTCGCCGCAGTTCGTCCTCTGGCTGGTCCCGCTCCTGGCCCTGGCCCGGCCGCGGTGGCGCGACTTCCTGATCTGGCAGGCCATCGAGGGCCTGCACTGGGCCGCCATCTGGATGTACCTGGGCCAGGTGACCAGCGGAGGCCCCACCCAGCACAACATCGACATGCCCTACTATGTCCTGGCCGTCCTGGCCCATATGCTGGCCACCGGTTATCTCATGGCCCGGGTGGTCTGGGACATCCTGGACCCCAGCTACGACGTCATTCGGCGCGGCGGCACCGACGACCCGCACGGCGGACCGTTCGACAGGGCCGCGGACTGGCTGCGGTTGGACATCCGGCGCCCGGCCGAGTCCGTGCTGCCCTGGCGGCGGGCAGGCGCGGGAGCCCGAGTCCCGTGACTGATGTCGCCGTCGTCGGCTCCGGGCCCAACGGGCTCGCCGCCGCCGTGACCATGGCCCGGGCCGGGCTGGCGGTGCAGGTGTACGAAGCGGCCGAATCCGTCGGCGGCGGCCTGCGCACGACCGAGCTGATCGAGCCAGGACACTTCCACGACGTGTGCTCCGCGGTGCACCCGATGGCCCTGGTTTCACCGTTCTTCCGGGCGTTCGACCTGTCCCGGCGGATCCGGCTGGAGGTCCCAGAACTCTCGCACGGCGTGCCCCTGGACGGTGGACGGGCCGCCCTGGGCTACCGCTCGCTGGAGCGCACGGTCGCGGCCCTGGGGCGCGACGGCGGGGCCTACCGCCGGCTGATGTCACCCTTGCTGGAGCGGCTGGAGGGTGTCGCAGACCTGACCCTGAACCAGCTGTTCCGGGTGCCGCGGCACCCGCTGGCGGCCGCCGCGTTCGGGCTCCGGACACTCGAACAAGGCACCCGCCTGTGGGGGGCAAGGTTCCGGGAGGAGCTGGCGCCTGCCCTGCTCAGCGGGCTGGCCGCGCACGCCGTATCCCCCCTGCCCGCGCTGCCTGCCGCCGGCGCGGGGCTCATGCTGGGCGCCCTCGGGCATGCCGGCGGCTGGCCGATCCCGGTGGGCGGCTCCGCAGCCATCGCCGGGGCAATGGTGGCGGACCTTGAAGCCCACGGCGGGGTGGTGCAGACCGGGGTGCGGATCGACTCACTGGACGACCTGCCGCCGGTCCGTGCCACCCTGTTGGATGTGGCACCGCCGGGGCTGCTCCGGATCGCCGGCAACCGTCTCCCGGCCGGCTACAGCCGTGCCCTTGAGTCGTTCCGTTTCGGCAACGCCGCCTGCAAAGTTGATTTCATCCTCGCCGGGCCGGTGCCCTGGACCGCCGGGGCCCTTGCCGACGCCGGGACCGTCCACGTCGGCGGAACACGTGCCGAGACCGCCGAAGCGGAGCGCCTCGTGGCCGCCGGCCGGCACCCCGAACGGCCCTATGTCCTGGTATCCCAGCCGTCCCGGTTCGATGCCGGCCGCGCCCCCGCCGGCCGGCATGTCCTCTGGACCTATTGCCACGTTCCGGCCGGGTCCACGGTGGACATGGGCCCGGCAGTCATGGACCAGCTGGAACGCTTCGCGCCGGGATTTCGGGACCTGGTGATCGGCTGCCACGTGACGACGGCGGCACAGCTCGGGGAATACAACGAAAACTACGTCGGCGGGGACTTCAGCGCCGGGGCAATGGACCTGCCCGGCTTGCTTCGCCGGCCGGTCCTGAGCCGCGTGCCGTGGCGGACGCCGCTTCCCGGACTGTACCTTTGCTCATCATCGACGCCGCCGGGCCCGGGCGTGACCGGAATGCCGGGCTTCCACGCCGCCCGCCACGCCCTGCAGGACGTCTTCGGGCTGCCTGTCCCCGCGCTGGGCGCCTAGGGAGCGGGCTCCAGGGCTTCGGCTGCCGAAAGCCGGCCGTCCCGCATGCTTGCGACCGCATCGGTGAACGGCACCATCCCGGCGTCGTGGGTGACCATGAGGGTGGCGACGCCGAACTCATCCGTCACCTCGCGCAACAACCGGACAATCTCCTCACTCCGTCCCCGGTCCAGCGCCGCCGTCGGCTCATCGACCAGCAGCACGGCCGGGTCGGCCATCAGCGCCCGGGCGATGTTCACCCGCTGGCGCTGCCCGCCCGAAAGCTGGTGCGGACGCTTGTCCAGCACCGAGCCGAGGCCCACCCGCCCCAGCAGTCCCGCGGCCTTGCGCCGGGCTCCCTGGAGCGGCTCGGCCCGCAGGTGCGCGGCGAGGAGCAGTTGTTCGACGGCGGTCAGGGCGGGCAACAGGTTCGGCTGTTGGAAGATGATGCCGATGCTGTCCCGCCGCAGTGCCGAGCGAGCCGCCTCCGGCAGGGCGCCGGCGTCGCGCCCTGCCACCACGACTGACCCGGCGGTGGGCCGGACGAGGGTGGCGGCAACGGCCAGCAGCGAAGACTTTCCGGAGCCGGACGGGCCCACCAGGGAGACGAAGTCGCCGCGGCGCAATGCGAGGCTGACGCCGTCGAGGGCGCGCAGGGTTCCCCCGCCGTCGGGATAGTCGAGCGTTACGTTGTGGAGGTACAGGGCCGTTTCCATAGATATTCCTTTCAGGGAATGCTTTGTGGTGGTGCGGGTGGGGGCGGCCAAGACGGTCAGTTGCCGCCGAGCGCCAGCAACGGGTCGACACGGGTGATGCCGCGCACCGCCAGCGCGGAGCCGGCCAGGCCGAGGACCACAATTCCGGCGGCGGGTACCAGGGTGGTTTGCGGTGTGGTGAGGAACGGTGCGGCGCGTCCTGCGAGCAGGCCGCCGAGCACACCCGCAGCGCCTCCGGCGGTCGCCCCGGCGACGAGGACGACGGCGGCCTGCACCATGGCGTCCTTGAGCACGTAGCCCGAGGAGCCGCCCAGCGCCTTCAGCACGGCGATGTCCCGGGTCCGCTGGACGGTCCAGACGGTCAGGAACGCCACGATCACCAGCGCCGAGATGCCGTACAGGAAGGCCTGCATCAACAACAGCGATCCGTTTTCGCTGCGGTAGGAACCGAGCGCCTGGAAGGCACCCTCCCGGGTAGTGCTGACCGTGCCGGACGCCTGGTTGGCGGCCGCGACGTCGACGGCGGCGCCGTCCTCGAACTCGACTGCGATCACGGTGGCGAGGGCTTCGCGCCCGGCGAGGTGGGCCAGCGTCCGCCAGTCGCCCAAGGTCGTCCAGACAACCCCGGTGTGTGAATACCACTGGTCCGGAACCACGGCCGCTACCGACAGTTCGGTGCCGCCCACCGCGACCCGGCTGCCGGGGGCGAGATTCAGGTCCCTGGCGGTTCCCGCCCCGACCACCACGGTGCCGTCGGCCACCGGCGCCGGGGCCAGCCGGCCGCCTGCCCCGACGCCGAAAACGGCGACATTGGCCGTGCCGGCGGGGACTCCCGCGCTGCCGATGGCCTGGAGGCGGCCCTGGCTGATGCCAAGCGCCTCGGCACTGCGGACCCCGTCCCGGGCGGACCAGCCGGCCAGCTGTCCGCCGGTTACCTCCGACTCGGTGAAGGAAGCCGCCGGGCTGCTGCCCGCGGGCGCCCCGAAGACCAGCTGGTCGGCGGGCAGGTCGGCGATAGCCGACGTTGACTGGTTGCCCAGGCCTTCGGTCAGCCCGGAAAGCATCACCAGCAGCAGGGTGATCAGGGCGACGACACTGCCCATCAAGGCGAAGCGGCCCCGGGCGAAGCGGATGTCGCGGATGGCGAGAAACATTGGTGGTCCTTTTGTCGGTGGTGTTTACCCTCCCTTCCACTCTGGCGGCGCCGGACGTCCGTGCCATCGGTCCCGCGGATGGTCCCCGGCCGCCGCCGGGTTGATCCCCCGGTCAACCAAAAGGTTGATTCGGGGCCGCCGGCGCCGGTTTCCCGTCGTTCGGGGAAGCGCCGGCGCTAGGCTGAAACCATGGACGAAAAAAGGGGGGCGATCGAAGCTGACTCCAGCGGCGCCGCCGTCGTCCTGCGGGTCCTGCGGGTCAGCCTGCACGTTGGTTTCGCGGTACTGCTGCTCGTTGCGCTGGGCCGGCTGCTGGCCGGAGGGCTGGGCGGCGCCGGGTGGCTGCGGCTGGTCCTGGCCGTGGTCCTCGCCGGCGTCTACCTCGCCGGCACGGTGCTGGAGAAACGCCATTCCGTTCGGCCCGGACGCTTGGATCCCCGCCGTTTTTCCGTCTGGTGGCTTGGCGCCGTCTGCTTGCTCTGGCTGTTGCTGATCTGGAGCAGCGCGGACTTCGTCTGGCTGGCTTTCCCGTTGTTCTTCCTTCAGCTGCACCTGCTGCCGCGGGGCGCGGCGCTGACCGCGATCGCTGCCAGCACGCTGCTGGTGATCGTGGCCCTGTGGTTCCACAACGGCGGCACGGCCGGGGGCGCGCCGCCGCTGCCGATGGTGCTCGGCCCGGGCTTCGGGGCCGCGTTCGCAGTAGTCACCGGACTGGCCTACCGGGCGCTGTACCTGGAGGCGGAGAACCAGCGCCGGGCAGCCGGCGAGCTGCGCCGCACCCGCGCCGAGCTGGCCCGCAGCCAGCATGAGGCCGGCACCCTGGCCGAACGCGCCCGGCTGGCCCGCGAGATCCACGACACCCTGGCCCAGGGCTTTTCCAGCATTGTGTTGATGGGCCGCTCGGCCGAGCGGGCACTGGACGACGGGGATGCCGGGCTGGCCCGCCGGCGGCTGCGGACCGTCCGGGAGACCGCGGCTGCCAACCTGGCCGAGGCGCGCAACTTTGTCCGCGGCCTGCAGCCTCCCGAGCTCGAACAAAGCTCCCTGGTGGACAGCCTGCGCCGGCTCTGCGAAGCGACCGAAAGGGAGGCGGCCGCGCGCGGTGCCGTCCTGCATTGCCGGCTCGAGGTCGACGGGGCCCCGGCGGAGCTTCCCAACCCCTACCGCACCACCCTGCTCCGTGCCGCCCAGGCCAGCCTGGCCAACGTGTGGACCCACGCGGGTGCGGGCACCGCCGTCGTGACCCTGTCCTTCCTGGGTACCGAAGTGGCCATGGACGTTTTCGACGACGGCGGGGGTTTTGACCCGTCTGCGGTCGCGGACCGGTCCGACGGCTCCGGCTACGGGATCACATCCCTGCGGGACCGGGTGGCCGCCCTCTCCGGAACCCTTGATCTCGAGTCCGCCCCCGGCGAGGGGACGGTGGTGGCCATCCGGCTTCCCCTCGGAAAGGACGAACCGTGACCGGGATCCGCGTGCTTCTGGTCGACGACCATCCGGTCGTCCGGGCCGGCTTACGGGCCATGCTGACCGAAGTCGAGGGCATTACCGTCGCCGCTGAAGCCGCCGACGGGGCGGCGGCCCTGGCTGTGCTGGCGCGGCTGCGCACCCTGGGTGAGCCGGTCGACGTCGTACTCATGGACCTGCAGATGGGTGCGGGGATGGACGGGGTCACCGCGACGGGCCGGATTAAGGCGGGCGGGGCGGGGTCGCCGGCGCCGCCGGTGCTGGTCCTGACGACCTTTGACTCCGATGCGGACATCCTGGCCGCGGTCGAGGCCGGCGCGAGCGGTTACATGCTCAAGGACGCGCCTCCGGAGCAGATCCGCCACGCGGTCCTGGCCGCCGCGGCCGGCCAGACGGCGCTCGCCCCGGAAGTGGCCGCACGGCTGCTGGGGCGGATCCGGAACCCCGGGCCGGCGCTCTCGTCCCGGGAGATCGAGCTGCTGGAGCTGCTGGCCACAGGACTGGGCAACCGGGCGATTGCCCGCAAAATGTTCATTTCCGAGGCCACGGTAAAAACCCACCTGGTGCACATCTACGCGAAACTGGGCGTGGACAACCGGACGGCCGCTATCGCCGCGGCCGCCCAGCGGCGCATCATCCGCCGCGGCTAGCGGCGGCGGGCTAGCGGCCGCCGGCGCCGCGTGACACGGCCACTGTCCCAGGGCTCGGGCATAATGAGCGCCATGGGGAAAATTCAGACGCTCTCACTCGCGCTCGTTGGCCTGGTCATGGGGACCTCGCTCGTTGCCTGCGACGACGGCCGGTCCGGCGCGCAGGAGGCCGCGAAACAGCTGGCTTCCGCGGTGGCCGCGCTCGACGTCGGCGCCGTTGCTTTCGAAGGCAAGCCTTCCGGCGAGGCCAATGACCGTGTTAACGCCGTCTTCAAAGCGCTCGCCCCGGCAAAACCCGCGGTGGCTGCCGGTGAACTGAAGCTGGACAAGGACAAGGCCACCGTCCCGCTGGACTACCGCTGGAAGGTCGGTGCCGGCGAGTGGAACTACACCGTGTCCGCGCAGCTGACGAAGGTGGACGGGAAGTGGCAGACGGTCTGGAGCCCGGAGTTGCTGGTGCCCGGCCTCTCCGACACCGAAGTCCTCGGTACCGCGACCGACACGCCACAGCGGGCCGACATCCTTGGTGCCGGCGGCGCAAAAATCGTTACCAGCCGTCCGGTGGTGCAGGTGGGGATCGACAAGCCGCAGCTGGGTTCGGCGGATCCGGCCGGGTCGGCGGCCAAGCTGGCTGATCTCGTCGGGGTCGACCCGGCGGCCTATAGCAAGCAGGTCACGGCTTCCGGACCCGAAGCCTTTGTCGCCGCGATCACCCTTCGCCAGGACGGCCGGACGGTCACAGACGAGCAGATTGCCGCGATTCCCGGCGCCCGCGCGATTGCAGGCACCCTTCCGCTAGCGCCCACCCGCAGCTTCGCCCGCGCCGTGCTGGGCACCGTGGGCGAGGCAAGCGCCGAACAGATTGAAAAATCCGGCGGCGCCCTCCGGCCCGGCGACACCACCGGCACCGGCGGCCTGGAGCAGCAGTACGACGCGCAGTTGCGCGGCACCAGCGGCATCCAGGTCTTCGCCCAGACGGCCGGGCTGACGGCCGAGCAACGGCAGGCCGAGCTCAACGGCGGCCGGCGGGTCCTTTTCCAGGAGCCGATGAAGGCAGGAAGCCCGCTGAAGACCACCCTGGACCCGCGGCTGCAGCAGCTGGCAGAGGAGGTGCTCGGCGACGTCGGGCCCGCATCTGCAATCGTCGCGCTCCGTCCTTCCAGCGGGGCCGTCCTCGCCGCGGCGTCCGGACCCGGCAGCAACGGCTACAACACGGCCATGCTCGGGCAGTACGCGCCGGGGTCCATCTTCAAAATCGTGGACTCACTGGCCATGTTCCGCAACGGCATGACGCCCGACTCCAAGGTTGACTGCACCGCTACCCTCACGGTGGACGGCCGGACCTTTAAGAACGCCGAGGGCTACCCCGCCTCCTCGCTGGGATCCGTGAGCCTCCGCGAGGCCTTCGCGCACTCCTGCAACACCGCGTTCATCAACGCCCGGGACAAGGTCAGCCAGGCCCAGCTGGAGTCCGCGGCAACCTCCCTGGGCGTTGCCGTGGAGGCGCCGGCCCTCGGTGCCGCGGCGTTCCTGGGCTCCGTCCCCGGCGAGGGCGAAGGGACCGAACATGCCGCCTCCATGATCGGCCAGGGCAAAGTGCTGCTGTCCCCGCTGGCCGCCGCCGTGATGGCCGGGTCGGTCGCCAAAGGGGCGCCGGTGGCGGCACAGCTGGTGCTGAACCCGGGCGCTGCGGCCGGGGCAACCCCGGCACCGTCGGGGGATGCGACGACCGGTCCGACGGCGGCGCCGTCGCCGGCCGCGCCCAAGCCTGCGACGGCCGCCGGCAAGCCCGTAACCGAGGCCGAGGCCGCCTCCCTGGCGGACATGATGCGCGCCGTTGTGACGTCGGGCCACGCCGGATTCCTCGCCTCCGTTCCGGGCGCGCCGGTCGGTGCTAAGACCGGGACCGCCGAATTCGGCAAGGAAAACCCGCCCAAGACCCACGCCTGGATTGTGGCCGTACACGGGGACCTTGCGGTTGCGGTGTTCGTGGAGGACGGCGGCCTCGGCGCCACCACCTCCGGGCCGCTGCTCAAACAGTTCCTCACCGCCGCCGGCTGACGCTCCCTCACGTTTGGGGCCGAAACGGCTGACGCTCCCTCATGTTTGGGGCCGAAACGGCTGACCGCTCCCTCATGTTTGGGGCCGAAACGGCGGCCGCTTCCTCACCTGAGGTGAGGGAGCGTCCGCTTTGGTGCCGCGAGGGCGCCGCAGCAGCCGTGGGAGACTGGATGGTGTGGCCCATATTGACGTTTCCGGCATCGACTACTTCCTCTCCGACGGCACCCAGCTGCTGAACGGTGTCACCTTCAAGGTCCCCGACGGGACCAAGACGGCGCTGATTGGCCCGAACGGGACCGGCAAGACCACGCTGTTCCGGATCATCGCCGGCGACCTCACCGCCGACGAAGGCGTGATCGGCCGCTCCGGGAACATGGGCATCATGCGCCAGTTCGTCGGCCAGGTGCGTGATGAATCCACCGTCCGCGACCTCCTCGTCTCCGCCGCCCCGCCCGCCCTCGCCGCCGCCGCCCGCGCCGTCGACGAAGCCGAACTGGCCATGATGGAGCACGACGACGAGCCCACCCAGATGCGCTACGCCCAGGCGATCGTGGACTGGGGCGACGCCGGCGGCTACGACGTCGAAACGGTCTGGGACGAGGTCTGCATGGCGGCCCTGGGCCTGCCGTTCGACCGCGCGCAGCACCGCCCGGCGTCGAGCCTCTCCGGCGGCGAGCAGAAGCGGCTGGTGCTTGAGGCGCTGTTCGCCGGCCCGGACGAGCTGCTGCTCCTCGATGAGCCGGACAACTACCTCGATGTGCCGGGCAAGCGCTGGCTCGAGGCCAAGCTCAACGACTCGAAGAAGACCGTGTTCTTCATCAGCCACGACCGCGAGCTGCTGAACAACGCCGCGGGCCGCATTGTCACCCTTGAACCGGGCATCAACGGCGCCGGCGCGTGGATCCACGGCGGCGGGTTCGGTTCCTACGTGGACGCCCGCGCGGACCGGAACGCGCGCTTCGAGGAGCTGCGCAAACGCTGGGACGAGGAGCACGTGAAGCTCAAGGAACTCGTGAACATGTACAAGAACAAGGCCGCGTTCCGTTCCGACATGGCCAACCGGTACCACGCCGCGCAGACGCGCCTGGCGAAGTTCCTCGAAGCCGGGCCGCCCGAGGCGCTGCCGATCGAGCAGAACGTGCAGATGCGGCTCAAGGGCGGCCGGACCGCCAAACGCGCCGTCGTCGCCGAAAAGCTGGAGCTCACCGGGCTGATGAAGCCGTTCTCCACCGAGGTCTGGTTCGGCGACCGCGTCGGCGTGCTCGGCTCGAACGGCTCCGGCAAGAGCCACTTTCTGCGCCTGCTCGCCACCGGCGGCACCGACCCGGAACGGGAGCACCTGCCCGTGTCCGACGTCGACATCGCGGAGGTTCCGCACGAAGGCACGGTGAAACTCGGCGCCCGGATCCGGCCCGGATTCTTCGCCCAGACCCATGTCCGGCCCGACCTGCTCGGCAAGACCTTGCTGGAGATCCTGCACCGCGGCGACGAGCACCGCTCCGGGCTGGGGCGCGAAGCCGCTGCCGGCGCCCTGGACGGTTACGGCCTGGCCGGGCAGTCCGAACAGAAGTATGAATCACTCTCCGGCGGACAGCAGGCCCGTTTCCAGATCCTGCTCCTCCAGCTCTCCGGAGCCACCCTGCTGCTCCTGGACGAGCCGACGGACAACCTGGACCTGCACTCGGCCGAAGCCCTGGAACGGGCGATCGACCACTTCGAGGGCACGGTCCTGGCCGTCACGCACGACCGGTGGTTCGCCCGCACCTTCGACCGCTTCCTCGTCTTCGGCTCCGACGGCAAGGTCTACGAATCGGCCGAGCCGGTGTGGGACGAAAAACGCGTCGAACGCGCCCGCTGATTAAGAGCAACGCGGGGACACTTCGCGCCCATTTGCCGGGGTTTTTGGGCCCGAAGTGACCCCGCGCCGGTTTGGCAAGAACATGACCGAGTCGCCCAACACGCCGTGGAGGCATTGACCGTATGAACAGCACCGCCACCGCACCGCCGCTGAAGGCCGCCGCTGCGGCGACCTTCCTGGTTTTCGGGATCAACGGCCTTGTGTTCGCCAGCTGGGCCGCGCGCATTCCCGCGGTGACCGAGACCTTGCGTATCACCTCCGGGCAGATGGGAAGCCTGCTGCTCTGCGTCGCCGTCGGCTCCCTGATCGCGCTGCCGACCGCGGGGTGGGTGGTCGGCAGGCTCGGAACGGGCAACACCGTCCGCGCCGCCGGGCTCCTCGCGGCCGCGGCCGGCGCGGGCATCGCACTGTCCCTCAATGCCGGGTCGATTGCCGGAACGGCGGTCTCGCTTTTCTTCTTCGGCATCGGCATCGGACTCTGGGACGTGTCACAGAACATTGAGGGGGCCGACGTCGAACACCGGCTGGGCCGGACCATCATGCCGCAGTTCCACGCCGCGTTCAGCGGCGGCGCCTTCCTGGGCGCGCTGGCCGGCGCCGGGCTGTCCACGCTCGGCGTCGGGCTCCCGGCGCACTTGCTGGTCATCGCCGTCGTGGTGGTCGTCGCGGCGCTGGTGGCGCCCCGCTACTTCCTGCCGCACGTCCCGGCTCCGGTTCCGGTCGACGGCGGAGCCGGTCCCGAGCGCGCCGCCTCGGCCTGGCGGGACGGCCGCACCCTGCTGATCGGCGTTGTCGTGCTGGGCGCCACCCTGACCGAAGGCGCCGGCAACGACTGGATCGCCAAGGCCGCAGTGGACGGCCTCGGCGCCGAACAGTCCACCGGAGCCCTGCTGTTCGCCGTCTTCGTGCTGGCAATGACCGCCATGCGCTTCGTCGGCGGACGGGCGATCGACGCGTACGGCAGGGTGGCCGTTTTGCGCGCCAGCATGGCGGCCGCCGCCGCCGGGCTGGGGTTCTTCGTCTTCGCCGGCAATATTTGGCTCGCGACGGCCGGCGCCGCTTTGTGGGGCGTGGGCGCAGCCCTCGCCTTTCCGATGGGCATGTCCGCCGCCGCCGACGACCCCCGGCACGCCGCGGCCCGGGTGTCGGTTGTGTCCACCCTTGGCTACATCGCCTTCCTCGCCGGGCCGCCGCTGCTGGGCTACCTCGGCGACCTGACCGGGATCCGGCTGGCGCTGCTGGCCATCGGAGCGCCCATTGTGGTTGCCTTGCTCCTGGCTAATGCCGCGAGGCCCGTGCGCGGAAGCTGAGCGGCGGCAACCCAGGCGTCCACGGCAGTAGGGTGGGGAAATGCGAAGCATGCTGGGAAAAACGCCCCGCCGGTTGGAGAAGCTGGACCGCAAACTGGTTCAGTCCGTCTCCGGGCTGCCCGGTGGAAGCCACGACGAGTTCTTCCGACGTCTGTCCGCCGCCGCGAACAAGGGGGCGCTCTGGTTCGGCATCGCCGGCGTGCTGGCCCTCTTTCCCGGCAGGACCAGGCGGGCGGCCCTGCACGGTGTACTGGCCCAGGGCGTCGCCTCCGCCGTGACCAACATGGTCTTTAAAACCCTGCTGCCGAGGGACAGGCCGTTGCCCGAGCACCTTCCGGTTTTCCGGTTCGTGCACCCGCAGCCCACCAGTTCGTCCATGCCCTCGGGACATTCCGCCTCGGCCGCCGCCTTCGCCTTCGGCGTGGGCCTCGTCCGTCCTGCCCTGGGCGCGGCCTTGGCCCCTGTCGCCGCGGGAGTCGCCTACTCCAGGGTCCATACCGGCGCGCATTGGCCTTCGGATGTTTTCTTCGGCTCCGCGATCGGTGCGGGGGCGGCCCTCGTCACGCGGAACTGGTGGCCGGTGCGGCCTCCCTTCCCGGCCGTCCGGCGCACCCCCGTCCGGGCCGCCGCGGTGCCCGGGGGTGAGGGTCTGGGCATCGCGGTCAATACGCTGGGGGGTTCCTATGCCGATGAGACCGTCCAGGCCCTGCAAGAAGTATTCCCGAAAGCGTACATACAGGAGATCGGCCCGGAGGGGGATGTGGCGGCCTGCATCGAGAACGTCGCGACCCGTCCGGGTGTGGCCGCACTCGGCGTCTGGGGAGGGGACGGGACCGTGGGCACCGCCGCCGCATCCGCCGTCGAGCATTCGCTCCCCCTCCTGGTATTGCCGGGAGGCACGCTGAACCACTTCGCCCGGGACGCCGGCACCCCCACCCTCCAGGCCGCCGTCGGAGCGTCTGCCCGTGGGGAGGCCGCGCGCGCCGACCTGGGCAGGGTTGTGGTGGAACGGGGGCTGCCGGACAGCCCTGAAACGCTGGACCTGACCATGTTGAACACCGCCAGCATCGGCCTCTATCCCAATCTGGTGCGGCGCCGGGAGCAGCTGCAGCCGGCCCTGGGCAAACCCTTGGCCGGTATTGTCGCCATGTTCCGCACCTTCGCGGTAGGTACCCCGAGCACACTGGTCGTGGACGGAGTCCGGCACAAGCTCTGGATCCTCTACGTCGGCCGGGGCCGTTACTACCCGCGTGACCACGCGCCGCTGGTCCGGCCCGTGCTGGACGACGGCGTGCTGGATCTGCGTATGATCACCGCGGACGAATCCTTTGCCCGGCTGCGGCTGCTGTGGGCCGTGCTGACCGGCACCGTGGCCACCTCCGGGATCACCCATCTGCGCGAGGCCAGCAGGATCCGGGTGGAACCGGGCGGCGCGACGATGGTGCTGGCCGTGGACGGCGAAGTCATGCCGGGGGTCAGGGCCGTGGAGATCAGCGTTAAGGCCGGCGGCCTGGTCTATTATTCACCGCTGCCGCCCGGCTGAGGCGCCGCCCAGTTGCCCGGATAACCCTGATTGACCCCTGAATCATCCCTGAAAGTCGCGAATTTGGACGACGGCCTCGGTAGCGTGGGGGGAACAACCACTCACGATGCAAAGGAACGCTTCCATGATCGAAGCACGAGGCCTGACGAAGGTGTACGGCGAGAAAACCGCCGTCGCCGGGGTCGATTTCACCGTAGAGGCCGGCCGGGTCACCGGCTTCCTGGGCCCCAACGGCGCCGGCAAGTCCACCACCATGCGCATGATCATGGGGCTGGACCGGCCGACGTCGGGCACCGTCACCGTCAACGGTGTGCCGTTCGACCGGCACCACGCGCCGCTGCGCGACGTCGGGGCCCTGCTGGACGCCAAAGCGGTCCACACCAGCCGCTCAGCGTACAACCATCTGCTCGCCATGGCGGCCACGCACGGTATCCCGAAGGAACGAGTGCACGACGTCATCGAAATGACGGGCCTGGCCGAGGTCGCCAGGAAGAAAGTGGGAGGCTTTTCGCTCGGCATGGGACAGCGGCTTGGCATTGCGGCCGCCCTGCTCGGCGACCCGCAGACGGTCATCCTGGACGAACCCGTCAACGGCCTGGACCCCGAAGGGGTGGTCTGGGTCCGCAACCTGGTCAAGTACCTGGCCTCCGAAGGCCGAACGGTCTTCCTGTCCAGCCACCTGATGAGCGAAATGGCAGTAACCGCGGACCACCTGATCGTCATCGGCCGCGGCCGGATCATTGCGGACGCCCCAATCCAGGAAATTATCACCGGCAAAGGCCAGGGCCGCACCCGGGTCCGGACCGACCAGCCGGACCGGCTGATGCGCCTCTTGACCGCGACGGGCGTCTCCGTCGAGGTGAAAGAGCCCGAACTGCTGGAAGTGACGGGTCTCCAGCCGCGCGACATAGCCCGCGCCGCCCTTGAGAACCAGATCATGATCTATGAACTCACCCCGCTTCAGGCCAGCCTTGAGGAGGCCTACATGGAGCTGACGAAGGATGAGGTCGAATACCACTCGCTGATCACCGCGGGCGCTACCGCCCCCGCCCAGTCCGGAGGCCGCTAAGCCATGAGCTCAACAACTCTCGAACCGACCCCCTCCAGCCGCGGGAACCACGCCGGCTTGACGGGCGATCCGGCCAGCGGCGGGCTCAGCAGCGGGCCCGGCCCCAGCTTCGCCCGCGTCCTGCGCTCGGAGGTCATCAAGTTCCGCACCCTGCTATCCACCTTGATCCTGCTCGGTGCCACCATCGTCGTCATTGTCGGCGTTGGCGCCCTCGCCGCCTGGGGAATAGGCCAGGCCCTGCAGTCTTCCGCCGCTGATCCGCAACGGTCCGCAGCGCTTGCCGCGCAGGGAGACATCGCCGCCTCGGCGCCCAGTGCCGGGGTATCCTTCGCCCAGCTGATCCTCGGTTCGCTCGCCGTTCTGATCATCAGCTCCGAGTTCACCACGGGGATGGCCCGCTCCACGTTCACCGCCGTCCCCAAGCGTATTCCCGCGTTTGCGGCCAAGCTCGTGGTCGTGGTGGTTTCCGCTTTCCTGGTCACCGCACTGTCGCTCTACCTCGCCGGCCTGATCGCCGTGCCGATCCTGGAAAACTACGGCCACAGCCTCGACGTCTCCAGCGGGCACTACTACCGGACCCTGTTGATCAACAGTGTCTATGTTGCCGCCGTTGCCGCAATCGGACTGGCCCTCGGTGCCCTCATCCGGAATTCCGCCGGCGGCATCATGAGCCTGGTAGGCATTTTCTTTGTGCTGCCCATTGCGCTGCAGATCATCCAGGGCGACTTCGTCAAGGAACTGCGGAAATTCATCCCGGACAGCACACTGGCGCCCCTCACCGCCGCCGAGCACGTACCGGACACCCTGGAGGCCTGGCAGGCAGCCCTGGTCCTGGGCGCCTGGGTGGTCATCCCGGTGGCGCTGGCCGGCATCCTGCTCAAGAAGCGCGACGTCTAACACGCAGTTGTTGTCGTTATGGGGAGGCTGAAACCGCCGGCCCATAACGACAACAGCTGCGATCGGGGTGGGCGGGTGGTCCGTGCCGCGACAGCCCGCGGGCCTGAAACGGTGGTTTCAGGCACATTTCACAATTGCCTTGCAGGCAACATATTTTGACTATTGCGCCCTCCTGTTGGAGTAGCGCCCCGCTTCGGGGGCCGTAATTTGTGGGACTGCACAGGACAGCGGCCTCGATCGCCGGTCTAGGGTGAAACGACACTGTGGCCCGCCGCACAATCCCGCCCGCTTCGCCGGGCCCTGGAGCGGGGGCCACCACCACCCACGAAGGACGGCGCTTCATGCAGGCTGACCAGCAGCTCTCCAAATCCCTTAAACCCCGGCATCTGTCCATGATCGCGATCGCCGGGGTCATCGGCGCCGGACTCTTTGTCGGCTCCGGCGCGGCCATCCAGCAGGCCGGACCCGGCATCCTGGTCGCCTACCTGGCGGCCGGACTGGTCGTCATCCTGGTCATGCGCATGCTCGGTGAAATGGCTGCCGCCAACCCCGAGACCGGATCGTTCTCCACCTACGCGGACAAGGCACTGGGCCGTTGGGCAGGTTTCAGCATCGGCTGGCTCTATGCCTGGTTCTGGATCATCGTGCTCGGCATCGAGGCCACGGCCGGTGCCGCGATCATGCACCGCTGGGTCCCCGGAATCGACCAGTGGGTGTGGGCCCTGGCCCTCATGGTGCTCCTGACCCTGACGAACCTCGGATCCGTGAAGTCGTACGGTGAATTCGAATTCTGGTTCGCCTCCATCAAGGTCGCTGCAATCGTGCTGTTCCTGCTCTTCGGTGTTGCCGCAATCCTCGGTCTCGTCCCCGGAGTCCCGGCCCCCGGCCTGGACAACCTGACCGGGAACGGCGGCTTTATGCCCAACGGTCCCGGTGCAGTGCTGGCCGGCATCCTGGTGGTCGTGTTCTCCTTCTTCGGCGCCGAGATCGCGACCATTGCCGCCGGGGAATCCGAAAACCCGGTCGATGCGGTGAAGAAAGCCGTCAAGTCCACGGTCTGGCGCATCCTGGTGTTCTACATCGGTTCCATCGCGATTGTCGTGACCCTGCTGCCATGGAACTCCGCCTCCGTGGCCAAGAGCCCGTACGTCGCCGTAATCGAACTCTTCGGGATCCCCGGCGCCGGAACCATCATGGACATCGTGGTGTTGACTTCCGTGCTGTCCTGCCTCAACTCGGGCCTCTACACCGCCAGCCGCATGCTCTTCTCGCTGTCCCGGCGCGGCGATGCACCCCGGTCCTGGATGCGGATCTCCCAGCGCGGGGTGCCGGCCGCCGCGGTGCTGGCCTCCACTGTTGTCGGCTTCATCACCGTGGGCCTGAACTACGTGGCCCCGGACACCGTCTTCCTCTTCCTGGTCAACACCTCGGGCGCCATCGCGCTGTTCGTCTGGCTGGTCATTTCAGTCTCGCAGCTGATCCTGCGACGCCGGATGGGCACCGCAGCCCGGGATCTGGAGCTGAAGATGTGGCTCTTCCCCTACCTGACCTGGATCGCGATCGTCAGCATCGTTGCCCTGCTGATCGGCATGGTGATACTCGACTCCACCCGCGAATCGCTGCTGCTCTCCCTGGCCCTCGCCGCCGTCGTGGTCGGGATTGGGATCTGGCGCTACCGCGGCCGCGGCGCCGTGGCAGCCGACCCGGCGACGGCCGGCGAACACCCGGCCGGCGCTGCCGCCCGGCCCGGCCAGCCTGCCGCGGCCGCCGACGCCCGCAGCCAGACGGAGGAGGACCAGGAGGCGGCCGTCGGCGTCGGCCGGGAGTAACAGGGCCGCTTCGCACGGAGCCGCGGCGCCGGACATGCCCGCTTCCGCCGGCCGGGGATGGACATAATGCCACCATGTCCATCCCCGGCCGCCGGGGACGGGCATGTCCGGTACTGCCCGGCAGGGCTCAGCGTCCCGGTCGTGCCGCGGCGCTAGACTCGGAGCCATGCCTTCCTCCACCACTGCCGCAGACCACATCCAGGACCTCGGCGCGTATGTCAGCGCGTCGCCGTCGAGCTTCCACGCCGTCCATGAGGCCGCCCGACGGCTGGACGCGGCGGGGTTCACCGGTCTCGACGAGCTGCAGCCGTGGCCGGCGGGAGCGGGCAACAGCGCCGAGGGTTCCGCCGGTAAGTTCTACGTGATCCGCGATGGGGCCCTCATCGCCTGGGTGGTGCCCGCCGGCGCCGGGCCCATCACGGGTTTCAACATCCTCGGAGCGCACACCGATTCGCCCTCGTTCAAGCTCAAGCCCAAGCCCACCACCGGCAAGTTCGGCTGGCTGCAGGCGGGCGTCGAGGTCTATGGCGGTCCGCTGCTCAACTCCTGGCTGGACCGCGAACTGCAGCTGGCCGGCCGGCTGGTGATGCTGGACGGCACGCAGCACCTGACCGCCACCGGGCCGCTGCTGCGCTTCCCGCAGCTGGCCATCCACCTGGACCGCGCCGTGAACGATGGCCTGGCACTGGACAAGCAGCAGCACATGAACCCGGTGTTCGGCCTGGGTGACCCGGCCGGCGAGGACCTGCTCGGCCTCCTCGCGGCGAAGGTCACGGACGCCAACGTGGACCCGGCGCAGATCGGCGGCTACGACGTCGTCATTGCCGACACGCAGGCGCCGGCGGCGTTCGGCGCCAAGGGAGAATTCTTCGCGTCCGGGCGCTTGGATAACTTGTCCGCCACGCACGCCGGCCTGGCGGCGTTGATCGCGCACGCCGCCGGTGAGGTGCCGGCGGACGGCCCGATCGCCGTGCTGGCAGCCTTCGACCACGAGGAGATCGGCTCCGCCTCGCGCTCCGGTGCTTGCGGCCCGGTCCTCGAGGACATCCTGGTCCGCATTTCCGACGGACTCGGCGCCACGGCGAGCCAGCGGCGGCAGGCGTTCGCGGCGTCGTTCTGCGTTTCCGCGGACGCCGGCCACGCCGTGCACCCCAACTACGCCGAACGCCATGACCCGGCCAATCGCCCGGCCCTGAACGGCGGGCCGCTGCTGAAGATCAACGCCAACCAGCGCTACGCCACCGACGCCGCCGGCGCGGCACTGTGGGCCAGGCTCTGCACCGACGCCGGCATCCCCTACCAGGAGTTCGTCTCCAACAACGTGATGCCCTGCGGTTCAACGATCGGCCCGCTCACCGCCACCCGGCTTGGGATCCGGACGGTCGACGTCGGCGTCCCGCTGCTGTCGATGCACTCCGCACGCGAACTCTGCGGGGTCGAAGACCCGCACCGGCTGGCTGCGGTTACCGAACTTTTCTTCCGCACGTCGGCGTAACCGGCTGAGGCCTAGGAGCCAGCGAGGCCGATCACGAGGTTGACGGTCGCGGCCAGGATGACGGTGCCGAACAGGTAGGACAGCAGGCTGTGCTTAAGGGCCTCGGCCCGGATCGCATGGTTTTTCAGTGCCGTGTCCGAGACCTGGTAGGTCATCCCCAGACTGGTAGCGAGGTAGGCGAAGTCGGTGTATTGCGGCGGATCGTCCTGGTTGAAATCGATGCCGCCCACCGCAGCCCCGGCCCGCGGCTCGGTGCTGTAGTACAGTCCGGCGTAGCGCACCGTGAAGAGCGTCTGCACGAGCATCCAGGACAGCGCGACCGACGCCAGTGCCAGCAGGCCGCCGCCGAGGCGGGACCCTCCGTTGGTGCTATGCGAGTCGAGCACGACGGCGGCCACGGCCGCCAGGCTGGCGACGTTGGCGGCGAGGATCATCAGGTCCGTGACGCTCCGCGCCGGATCCTCCGAGGTGGCGTGCGCCCGGGTGCCGGCGGCGTCCAGCGGGCCGATCACGATCCAGACCCACAGCACGTAGGTAAGGGCGGCGCTGCTCCAGCCGACCGCCGGCGCTTCCACCCAGTGTCCGGAAACCCCCGAGGCCCCGGCGGCAAGCAGCCCGGCGACCAGCATCACGGCGAACCGCAGCCGGCTGCGGTGAACGGGGGACGCCGGGGAACGGGACGCAGAACCGGTGCTCATTCCCAGATCATGGCACAGGCAACCCCGGGGTTATCCACATACGGGGTTACGGGCTTCCTCGGCCGGGTCACGGTGTCTACGGTGGCAGGGAAAGAAGTCGCTGAAACCGGCCCCAATGCACTAAGCTATTGAAGTCTGTGCTGCGCCCTGCCCCCGCTCCGGGGAACGATGCGTGGCACACGCACCGCAAATGAACCTCCTGTTACGGAAATGCCGTAACCGCTTAGCCCAAAGGAGGTGGGTTCACATATGCGTCCTTACGAATTGATGGTAATCATCGACCCCGAGGTCGAAGAGCGTACCGTTGAGCCGTCGCTTCAGAAGTTCCTGAACGTCATCACCAACGATGGTGGAACCATCGAAAAGGTTGACATCTGGGGCCGTCGTCGACTGGCTTACGAAATCCAGAAGAAGTCTGAAGGTATCTACGCCGTGGTCAACTTCACCGCTGAGCCGGCTACCGCCAAGGAACTTGACCGCCAGCTGAGTCTCAATGAGACCATCATGCGCACCAAGATCACCCGCCCCGAAGAGCAGAAGGTCGTTGCTGAGTAATTCAGCCCCGCACTTCAATCTTTAACCCCGCAGGAACGAACAAGGAGGCAGTAGATGGCAGGCGAAACCACTATTACGGTCATCGGTAATCTCACCAATGATCCCGAACTGAGGTTCACACCGTCCGGTTCGGCAGTAGCGAACTTCACCATCGCTTCTACGCCCCGCACTTTCGACCGCCAGTCCAATGAGTGGAAGGACGGGGAAACCCTGTTCCTCCGCGCATCGGTATGGCGCGAAGCAGCCGAGAACGTCGCCGAGTCCCTCACCAAGGGGATGCGCGTGATTGCTTCCGGCCGCCTGAAAAGCCGTTCCTACGAAACTAAGGAAGGCGAGAAGCGCACCGTCATCGAGCTTGAGGTCGACGAAATCGGCCCCAGCCTGCGCTATGCCAATGCCAAGGTCAACCGCACCCAGCGCTCCGGCGGTCAGGGTGGCCAGGGCGGCTTCGGCGGCGGCAACAGCGGCGGTTTCGGTGGCAACTCTGGTGGAAACCAGGGCGGCAACTCGGGCGGAAACTGGGGCGGCAACCAGCCCGCGCAGCAGCAGGACGATCCGTGGGCCACGCCCGGGGTGAGCAATGCAGGCGGCGGCTGGGGCAACGGCCCGGACTCCGAACCTCCTTTCTAAACATCATCTAAGGTCCGGTAACGAAACCCGCTTGGTCGCCGCAAGGCGGCCGGGCGCAGACTGCGCCGGATCACCACCATCCCGTGGATCAATATCCACGGGCTCCATCGAATAGGAGCTCCACGATGGCTAAGGCTGAACTCCGTAAGCCCAAACCAAAGTCCAACCCCTTGAAGGCCGCTGACATCACCGTCATCGACTACAAGGACGTAGCATTGCTGCGCAAGTTCATCTCCGACCGCGGAAAGATCCGCGCCCGTCGCGTCACCGGCGTCACGGTGCAGGAACAGCGCAAGATCGCACAGGCAATCAAGAACGCCCGCGAAGTTGCTCTGCTGCCTTACTCCGGCGCTGGCCGCGGCTAAGGAAGGGATTAACTAACATGGCAAAGCTCATTCTGACCCACGAAGTAACCGGTCTCGGTGCTGCTGGCGACGTTGTCGAGGTCAAGGACGGTTACGCACGTAACTTCCTGCTGCCCCGCAACTTCGCCCTGACCTGGTCCAAGGGCGGCGAGAAGCAGGTTGAGTCCATCAAGGCTGCCCGCGCTGCCCGCGAGCACGCTTCCCTGGAAGACGCTCAGAAGCAGGCCGCTGCACTGCAGGCCAAGCCGGTCAAGCTCGTTGTCAAGGCCGGCGAGACCGGACGACTGTTCGGCACCGTCAAGCAGGGCGACGTGGCGGACGCTGTTGAGGCCGCAGGCCTCGGCCGCATCGACAAGCGCAAGGTTGAACTGCCGGCTCACATCAAGTCGACCGGTTCGTACCAGGCCAACGTTCGTCTGCACGACGACGTTTCCGCTGTGATCGAACTCGACGTAGTTGCAGGCAAGTAGCCTTTACGACTGACTGAACTGCACGGGAGGCCCCCGCCTCCGGATTCCCTTGGAAGCCGGACGCGGGGGCTTCCCGCTTTAACTCCGTTGCTCCAGCCCGCCGGCTCAGGCGTGGTGCAGCACCGTAGTGACGTGTTGGTAGCCGAGCCGGATCAGCTCCGCGAGCACTGACTCATCGACGTCCTCAAGTTTGTTGATGTACAGGCAGCCGGCCCCGAGCCTGTGCTTGCCCAGTGTCCCGAGCAATCCGACGGCTTCCGTCCCGTAGATAAGGCCGTAGAGCGTAAGGCTCGCCTTTCGCGGTGAGAAGCCGACGGCGGGAGCATCGCCTTCGCGTCCGGTCTCGTATTTGTAGTGGTACCGGCCGAACCCGACGATCGTCGGGCCCCACATTTGCCCCGGCTGCCCCGTGCCGGCTGCCATCAGCGTCAGCAGCCGGAGTCCGTCCCGGCGGCGGACGGGATGCTCTACGGCGCGCAGGAAATCGTCCACGGACGCACCCGTTGCCTGAGTCTTGTTTTCCGCCATGAGGGCAGTCTGGCAGACGCCGGCGGCACTGTCAGCTGTGCCGGCAGCGGCGCGCGGTGCCGGTGATAGCCTGCTGCGGTGAACCCGAGTCCTGCCGCCGTGCCCCGCCTCCGTCCCTTCAGCCAGGTGGATGTCTTTTCCGCCGAACCCTACCGGGGCAACCCGCTTGCCGTCGTCGTCGACGCCGAAGGCCTCGACACGGCCGTCATGCAGCAGTTCGCCAACTGGACAAACCTCTCCGAGACCACCTTTCTGCTGCCGCCCACCGACCCCGCCGCTGACTACCGGGTCAGGATTTTCACCGGCAGCGAGGAGTTTCCCTTTGCCGGCCACCCCACCCTGGGATCGGCGCATGCGTGGCTTGAGGCCGGCGGCATCCCGCGGGAGGACGGGATCGTGGTCCAGGAATGTGCCGCCGGGCTCGTCAGGGTAAGGCGCGACGGCGGCCGGCTGGCGTTTGCGGCGCCGCCCCTGACTCGCTCCGGTCCGGTGGCCGAGCAGGACCTGGCCAGCATCGCGGCCGGCTTGAGGGTGCCGCGGGAGGCGCTCCTGGACGCATCCTGGCTGGTCAATGGCCCGGAATGGATCGGAGTGCTACTGGAATCGGCGGAGCAGGTATTGGCCATCAGGCCCGACTACCCCGCAATGGCCGGGCTCAAGGTGGGCGTGATCGGCCCCCATCCTGCAGGATCCCGGGTCGGCTTCGAGGTGCGCACGTTCATCCCCGGCGACGCGGCCGCAGAGGATCCCGTCACCGGCAGTTTCAACGCCGGCGCTGCCCAGTGGCTGATCGGAACCGGCCGTGCGCCCGCGTCCTACCTGGCGGCCCAGGGAACGGTGCTGGGGCGCGCCGGCCGCGTCCACATCGACACGGCAGGAGCTGACATCTGGGTGGGCGGAGCCTCGGTGAGCTGCATCGAAGGATTCGTCCTGCTTTAAAATTTCGGCCGGGCCAAACCGGACCCGCTACCTCGCGTGCAAGCGGGAGGAGGGAATAAAGCCGGCCGGCCGGCACTTCTACGGGTAGATGCAAATGCATATAGATACCAGTATTGAACCCAGGAGCACATCGTGGAAAGCCGCCGCATTACCGTTCTCTCCGCTGGACTCGGCGTCCCGTCGTCGAGCCGCCTGCTTGCGGATCAACTGGCGGAGTCTGCCCGACGCCGGCTCACCGCGGCGGGCTATTCCGTGACGGTCGACGTCGTGGAATTGCGCGATCTTGCCGTGGAGATCGCGAACAACTTCGTGACCGGCTACGCCGCGCCGCGCCTGGCCCAGGTGATCGCGGGGGTGGGGGACTCGGACGGCATCATCGCCGTCAGCCCCGTCTTCAGCGCCTCGTACAGCGGCCTGTTCAAGTCATTCATCGATGTGCTGGACCCCAAATCGGTGGAGGGCAAGGCCGTCCTGCTGGGAGCCACCGGCGGCACCGACCGGCACCAGATGGTGCTGGACTACGCCATGCGGCCGCTCTTCAGCTACCTTCGCACCCGGATGGCGGCCACCGGCGTCTTCGCCGGCCCGCAGGACTGGGGGACCGCCGGCGACGGCGGAACGCCGCTTTCGGCCCGCATTGAACGGGCAGCCGGGGAGTTCGCCGGGCTGCTCGACGGCGCCCAGCCACGGCCCCGACAGGCGGCCGTGGCGTCGCTGCCGTTCGAACAGCTCCTCGCCGGGATCTCCGGAGAACAGTAGGACCGTCCCCTGCCCGGGGCCGGGCCGCCGTCGCGACGACGAAAGCCAGGACCCGCCGCGCCGCCGGGGCCCCGCCAGCCCCGGCGGCTGGCGTCAGTCCTCGAGCAGGGCGATGAACTCCTGGGCCTGCTTCAGGGAGATATCCGAGTGACGGGTCAGCGCGGCCGCGGCCCCCTCCGTATCTCCGCTCTTGGCCAGGGTGCGGATCCGGCCGTAAATCTCATCATTGAGCATGTTGCTGCTGACCTCACGCGTGACCTCGCCCTTGCTTGCGATCGCCCGGTACCGGTAGGGGAAGCGCTGCGGTGCGTCAGCATCGTCGTCGTGGGCGGGCTGCTCGGGCGCTTGCTGTGGCCGATAGGGCTGTGGGTGGGCGGCCAGGGCTCCCACGGCATCCCGGGAGGCCCGCAGTCCCTCGCCGGTGGCTTCCAGGTAGAACTTGATGGCGGCCATGGCCTGACCCTGGGCGATCAGGGCGTACAGCCGGCGGTGCTGTTCCTGATCCAGGCGGGCGGCGGCGGCTCGTGCCAGTTCCGCCGAGCCGCTGCCGGACTGCTCGGAGGCCTCCCGGGGGTTCTGCGGCCGGCGGCGGCCCAGGGCGCGCGCGGCCAGAACGACGGCGACACCGACGAGGGCCAGGATCAGAGCGGGGACGAGCAGGGCTTCCATGGACTACAACCGATCTACGTAAGTCTTGGCGGTCAAGAGGTCTGTATGGGTGGCCCGGCGCAGCAGCCTGATGGCCTGGACCTTGTGTCCGGACCGGGCAAGGGCCTGCAACTGCAGGGTGAACTGGGGACTGAGCTGGCCGCCGGGAAGCACGGCGCCCGGGTGGCCGGACGGCCCGCCGCCGCCAAAGGGCCCTCCGCCGGCCGTCCTTGCGTGCTCCGCCCGCTGCTGTTCGTTCTGGCTGGGACGCGTGGCGGCATCCACCCCCGCGCGAGCCGCCGTGGCCGCTTTGATCTGTGCTTCGTAGTGGGCGCGGGAGCGCATCGCCAGGTCCAGCTGGTAGCGCTCCGCGTCGGAGATTCCGAAGTTGCGGGGCTTCAGCGCCGCGACCACGCTCCACAGGACCCCGGCGAGGATGAGGGCAGGAAGTATCGCTATCAGTACGTCGCCCATGGCCACAGCATATGCCAGATGGCAGTTATCCACAGCATATTCCCGGCCCTGCATACAGGCATCCGGCTATCCGCTCAGTTTGCGGCGGGCCGGTGATGTGCATGATCGGGACCGTATATTAGGGTCTGCCCACGGCCTGCCGGGCCGGCCGCTATCCCCAGCGGGCAACGCCGGGCTGTGGATGACGCGTGGAGCAAATTGTTTTTCCTCCACATGGAAAAACCAGTGTTTCCGCACGTCAGGGCCCATTTTGGGGACAAAGATTTTTTCTATCCACAGATGTTCCCACAGGCTGTGCACAAGCAGGGCGTGATAGTCCACAACTTATCCACAGGGGCGTCGCCAGGCCGGGTTGGTCAGGAACCAATCGGGGGATAGCGTAGCTGGAGACCAAATCGAACCGGTAACCCGCCGGTGTCGTCCGCCGGTGCCGGAACCACGCATCGACAGGGCTCGACATCGACTGCGGGGCGTCCGGCCCGGCGGCGCGTCCCTTAAACTCAGCGCCCAGCCGGTCCCGGACAAACTGTCCGAGCCGGCTGGTAGGAAGTAACTGACGGGTGCCTGCCGGCTTCGCCGCAACGGCTCCCGCGGACCGGGCACCACAACGAAGGCCTAAGCGCCGGCGGACCACGACCGCGCCGGCACACAAAGAAGGACGGCAGTTTTGTCAGTTACGCATCTGGACTCGATCGAGGGCACTCGGGGATCTGAAACCAGCCGCAAGCCCCCGCAGGACATTCCCGCCGAACAGTCCGTGCTGGGCGGCATGATGCTGTCCAAGGATGCCATTGCGGACGTCGTGGAAATCCTCCGCGGCCAAGACTTCTACCGCCCGGCGCACGAAACCATCTACGAGGCCATCATTGACCTGTACGGCCGCGGCGAGCCGGCCGACGCCGTCACCGTCTCCGATGAGCTGACCAAGCGCGGGGAAATCAACCGGATCGGCGGTCCGGCCTACCTCCACGAGCTGATCCAGACCGTCCCCACCGCCGCCAACGCCGGCTACTACGCCGAGATCGTGGCCGAACGGGCCGTCCTGCGCCGGTTGGTCAACGCCGGCACCAAGATCGTCCAGCTCGGCTATGGGCAGGATGGCGAGGTGGAGGACCTGGTCAACCAGGCGCAGGCCGAGGTCTATGCCGTAGCCGAGCGCCGTACGGCCGAGGACTATGTAGTCCTCAAGGACGTTATGGAGTCCACCGTGGACGAGATCGAGGCATCCGGGCACCGTGGTGAGGGCATGGTCGGCGTCCCCACCGGCTTCTACGAACTCGACGAACTGACCCACGGCCTGCACCCCGGCCAGATGATCGTCATCGCCGCGCGTCCCGCCGTCGGCAAGTCCACCTTTGCGCTGGACTTCGCCCGCTCCGCAGCCATCAAAAACAACCTCGCCACCGTTATGTTTTCCCTGGAAATGGGGCGGAACGAGATCGCGATGCGTCTGCTGTCGGCAGAGGCCACCATCGGTCTGCAGGACCTGCGCAAAGGTACGATCAAGGACGAGCAGTGGTCCAAAATCGCCACCACCATGGGACGCATGAACGATGCTCCCTTGTTCATCGATGACAGCCCGAACATGTCGCTGATGGAAATCCGCGCCAAGTGCCGCCGGCTCAAGCAGCAGCACGACCTCAAGCTGGTCATCCTTGACTATCTGCAGCTCATGAGCTCGGGCAAGAAGGTCGAGTCCCGCCAGCAGGAAGTCTCGGAGTTCTCCCGTGCGCTGAAACTGCTGGCCAAAGAACTCCAGGTTCCGGTCATCGCGCTCTCCCAGCTGAACCGTGGCTCCGAGCAGCGCCAGGACAAGCGCCCCATGGTCTCGGACCTGCGCGAATCCGGCTCCATCGAGCAGGACGCCGACATGGTGATTCTGCTCCACCGCGAGGACGTCTACGACAAGGAGTCCCCGCGGGCCGGCGAGGCGGACATCCTGATCGCCAAGCACCGTAACGGACCGACCAAGGACATCGTGGTTGCCTTCCAGGGGCACTACTCGCGCTTCGCCAATATGGCCGGCGACGGGGGCGGCGGCGGTTTCTAAGGCGGTCCCTGCCGCTGCGGTGGATGCCTAGAGCAAGTGGTTGGGCAGCCGGTTCCCGGGCGCCCGGCCCCGGATTTCGAGCAGCTCACGGGCGTGTGCGTGCAGCCGCTCGTCCTCCTCGGACACCGGCACCCACCGCGGGATCGGCACGGAGGTGCCGTTCTGGTCGCGCGCCACCATGACAGTCAGGCAGTACGTTGTGAGATCCAAGGCGTGCCCCTTGGGGTCGCCGGAGCGGACGTGCACGGCAATGTGCATGCCTTTGGTCCCGGTGTAGACCAGCCGGGCCTCCACCTCCACCAGGTGGCCGATGAGCAGAGGCCGGTAGAACCGCACGCCGCCGGAGAAGACCGCTACCGTGTCCTTCCCGCAGTAGCGTGAAGCGCAGACGTAGGCGGCCTCATCGATCCATTTCATGACGATTCCGCCGTGGACTTTGCCACCCCAGTTCACATCCGTGGGCGCGGCCATGAACCGCAGGGTGACGCGTTCGGCGGTCCCGGCATCGGTGTATTCCTGCCCGCTCATGGCAGCGACGATGTCTTCACGGACCTTGATCCTGGCCAGGGCGTGGTCCCGCTCCTCGGTCTCCTCGGGGGTGGACGGTTCAAACTGCGGGACCGGAATCGGTTTGCCGTCCTCGCCTACCGCCACGAAGATCACCATGCACTGACTGCGCATTGTGGCCGGCCCGCCTTTCGGGTCGCCGGAGGAAACGACGGTGCGGATGTGCATCGAGGACCGCCCGGTGTAGACGATGGTGGCGGTGACTTCCACCATGTCCCCGCTGTTGACCGGATCGGCGAAATGGATGTTCCCCACGTAGGCGGTCACGCAATACGACTTCGCCCAGCCGACGGCGGCCGCATAGGCGGCCTTGTCCACCCATTCCAGCACGGTCCCGGCATCCACGGAGCCGCTGTGGCCGACATCCGTGGGGGCGGCCAGGAAACGCAGGGTGACGGCATTGGCGGAAGTCTCACTCATGCAAGCGAGTGTACTGACGGGCGGCGGAACCGGCGCGGGTCGGTGACACAATCGCGGCCCGGGCCGCCATATGCGCGGGGCGGGTCCGCGCTGCTGCGCAGGCCGTTGCTCGGCGGGCCGCCGGCATCAGCACGAGTTCGAAGCCGCCGGAGGCACCGAATATTCCTGCCGGGACATGTACCAACAACACGGCACCGAGCAAGTCCACGGCGAGCGGCGCCGCGAAAACCCGGGTCAGCAGGCCCGCGATCAGTGCCGTGCCGCCGACCAGGTCGAGGGCGGTGACCACGGGGGCGGCGAGGGCCGCGGGGATGCCCATCCGCGCAAAGGCGGCCTGGGTGCCGGGGAGGGTGACTACGCTGAATGTTTTTGCCAGCCCTAGACGGCGAAGAGGAATCCGGTGACGACGCGCAGCACCGTCCGTGCGGTGGTGGTGAGTGCGGGCTGGTTCATTAAACTGCCGATCTGTAGCGGGGCGGGGCTGAGGGCCCGTGGGTTGAAGATTCAAGTTATACCGCGTCGTCTAATAGTTGTTAGGTCAACTAATGGTTCGTTGCCGGGCGGTGCCGGGCCGTTAGGGTAGTTCCGTGCCAGCCTCCGCTCCGAACCCCGTTTCATTGCCATCGTCGGGCCCCCGGCGGGAGATTTTCCGCCTGGCCGTGCCCGCCTTTGGCGCGTTGATCGCCGAGCCGCTCTTCCTGCTCGCGGATTCAGCGATTGTGGGCCATCTCGGTGTGGCCCAGCTCGCCGGCGTCGGCCTGGCCTCTGCGGTGCTGCATACCGCGGTGGGGCTGATGGTCTTCCTTGCGTATTCCACCACCCCGGCCGTCGCGCGGGCGGTCGGCAGGGGCGAGCTGCCCAAGGCCCTGGCCGCAGGCCGCGACGGCGTCTGGCTGGCACTGCTGCTGGGTGTGGGCCTCGCCGTAACCGGGTTCTTCGCCGCCGAGCCGCTCCTGGACCTGATGGGCGCCCGCGGCGAAGTGCGTGCCTTTGCGGTCGACTACCTGCACTGGTCCATGCCCGGCCTGGTGGCCATGCTGCTCATTTTCGCCGGCACCGGGGTGCTCCGGGGGCTGCAGGACACCAGGACGCCGCTGGCAGTGGCCGCCGCCGGGTTCACCGCCAATACCGTCCTTAATCTGATCCTGGTTTATGGACTGCACCTCTCCGTCACCGGGTCCGCCCTCGGCACCAGCATTGCGCAGTGGGCCATGGCCCTGGTCTACGTGGTGATGGTCCAGCGCACCGCCCGCACCCACGGGGTGTCGCTGCGTCCGGACTGGCATGGCCTCCGGGCGCTGGCGCGGGTGGGGTCCTGGCTGATGCTGCGGACACTCAGCCTGCGCACCGCGATCCTCGCTACGGTCTTGGTGGCCACCGCCCAGGGGCCGGTCAACCTCGCCGCCCACCAACTTGCGATGACGGTCTTCACCTTCCTCGCCTTCGCCCTCGACGCCCTGGCGATTGCCGCCCAGGCCCTCATCGGCAAGGAGCTCGGCGCCTCCAACCCGGAGGCGGTGCGGGGGCTCACCGGGACCATGATCCGCTGGGGGCTCGGTTTCGGGGTGCTGACCGGGATCCTGCTGGCCGCCGTAGCGCCGTGGGCCGGGCAGCTCTTCACCGCCGACGCCGGCGTCCGGTCTGCGCTCACGCTCGCCCTGTGGATGCTGGCCCTCGGGCAGCCGCTCGCCGGCTACGTGTTCGTCTTGGATGGGGTCCTGATCGGCGCCGGAGACGCGCGGTACCTGGCGATCGCCGGCGTCGTGAACCTTCTCGTCTACCTGCCGCTGCTGCTTTTGGTCGGGCGTCTCAGTTCCGGCGGCGGCACGGCACTGCTCTGGCTCTGGGTGGCCTTCTCGCTGGGCTACATGGGGGCCAGGGCCCTTACGCTGGGGCTGCGGGCGCGCACCGACCGGTGGATCCTGCTCGGCGCCCGCTGACCCGCCCGGGCGCCCGCTGCCCGGGCGCCCGCTGACCCGGCCTGCGCGGTCCGGAACTTGCAGCCACTAAACTGGGCTGGTGACTTCCGCTGACCCCCGCGCCTCTGCTGCCCTGCCCGCCGCCATGGACCTGTGGAAGCCCGTGCTGCTCCGGGCTGCCATTGCGCTGGTTTTTGGCGCGCTTACGGTGTTCTGGACAGCGCCCCCCGTTGCCGGGATGGGCTGGTCCGGCGGACTGTACCTCCTGGCCACCGGTCTGGTGCTGGTCTGGAGCGTGAAGAAGTCCGGCCTGCGGCACGGCGGCCGCGCCGCGAAGGTCCTCTCGGCGGCAGGGGCTGTGTTGGTGGGCACCGGCGCGGCCCTCGGCCTGCTGGGCGGCAACCTGGTGTTCGGGACCATCGGAGCCCTGGGGCTGGGCCTGGCCGGCGCCGCGGAACTGTCCCTGGGGGTGACCATGCGGCGCCACTCCGTCCTGGCACGGGACTGGATCGCCTCCGGCGTTATCGGCCTCGGCACCGCGGTGGCGCTGCCGTTCTTCATCGACCTTGGCCCGCACGCGCTACTGGGTGTTGCCGGCGGTGGTGCCATTATCAGCGGGGTGCTGTGGGTCCTCGCCGGGCTCACCCTGCGGCACGATGCGCGGAACGTTTCCGCCGAGGCCGTAAACTAGTAGCGACAGGTTCTACCCTGCGTAGAACAACCGCAGTAGCACGACTGCCGCGCCTGCCCGGCGCCGGCGGCAGGAGGAAAGCACCTTGGCAGAGCCGAAATCAGAACGCCGCAGCCTGCGGACCTCGGTCAGGGGACCCCTGATGTTCTCAGCGTTCTGGGCAGTGCTGGCCTTCGTCGCCGTCCTGATCTTCGCCTCCGGCGGAAGCGCCAGGACGCCCCGCTTTGACCTGGCATTCACCGGCGCGGGCATCGCCTTCATCGTCACGCTGGTCGTCGCGGCCATGCTCTCGATGAGCTACAAGGACAACGCCGAGCACCTCGGCAAGGGCTCCGGCGTGAACCTGAGCTCGAGGAAGTCGCCGTCGTCCGCCGGGGGGCAAACCGCACCTCCGGCTTCCGGCGCCGATCCCCGCGACGGCGACGTCGGCTAGTCCGCCTGCCGCTGCGCCGCGGCCGGTCCGCCGCCGAAGGCGCCGAGGGGTGTCAGGACGCCGCTTTCCGTGCCCGGTATGCCGCCACGTGCGCACGGTTGGCGCAGTTTCCGGTGTCGCAGTAGCGCTTCGAGCGGTTCCGGCTGAGATCCAGCACGACGGCGTCGCAGTCCTCCCCGGCGCAGACCAGCATCCGGTCCATCTCCTTGCTGCGGATGACGTCCACCAGGGCCATCGCGGCCTCGGTGCCCATCCGGTCAGCCAGCGGCGCCTCGGGGGCGGTCGCGTGCAGATGCCAGTCCCACCCGTCGTGCTTGACCAGTTGGGGGAGGGCCTTCGCCCCCCGCAACAACCCGTTGACGCCGCCTACCGCGGTGTCCTCATCAGCCAGCCACAGCGCCGCGAGTGCGGTGCGAAGCCGGTGCACGCTCGCCAGTTCGGCGGCGTCCCGCGTCCGGGAGCCCGAGAACTCCTCTTCGGCCAGGAAACGGTCCAGATCCCCGGGGGTGGATAACTGCTCCTCGCCGTTGGCGGCCGTGTTGATCAGGTTGACCACGGAACGCAGCGCAACCTCCGTGTCAGGGGCAAAGACCATCTTGACTCCTTACGTCGTCCCGGCGTACTGTCATGACCATAACCCTATTTTACTCCTGACAGGAGGCAGCCCGTGTCTGCCGCACGCCGCATGGCCGGGGCGCCGGCCCAAAACAGTCCAGCGAGCCGCGCCCGGAAGCCGGCCGCCGGCGGCTTCCTCGCCTCGGGCCTGGGCGTGGCCTTGTTCTCCTCGGCTGTGTTCGGGATCTCCGGGTCCTTCGCCAAGGCACTTCTGGAGACCGGCTGGTCGCCCGGCGCCGCCGTCACGGCGCGGCTGAGCGGAGCCGCGCTGGTCCTGGCCGTGCCGGCGGTCCTCGCCCTCCGGGGCCGCTGGCACCAGCTCCGGGACAACTGGTTGACGGTGCTGCTGTTCGGTCTTATCGGTGTCGCCGCCTGCCAATTGTTTTACTTCAACGCCGTCGCCCGGCTTTCGGTCGGTGTTGCGCTGCTGCTCGAGTACCTGGCCCCCGTGATGATCGTGCTGTGGCTCTGGCTGGCGAGCCGGAAGCGGCCCCGGCCGCTCACCATCGGCGGCACCCTGCTCTCCCTCGGGGGCCTGGTGCTCGTGCTCGACCTCACCGGAGCGGTGAAGATCGACGTCGTCGGCGTGCTGTGGGGAATCGCGGCCGCCGTCTGCCTGGCCATCTACTTCTTCATCACCGCCAAGGAAAACGACACCCTGCCGCCGATCGTGCTGGCCTCGGGCGGGCTCATGGTGGGGGCCGTTGTCATGTGGCTTGCCGCCGCCACCGGGCTGCTTCCGATGGCCGCAAATACGGCCGACACGCGGCTGGGTCCCTGGCTTACCCCGTGGTGGGTGGCGTTGGCCGGCCTGGTCATTCTGGCCACCGTACTCGCCTACGTCTCCGGCGTTGTTGCCGCCCGGGCCCTGGGATCCAAGGTGGCCTCGTTCGTGTCGCTTACCGAGGTGCTGTTCGCCGTCATCTGGGCCTGGCTGCTGCTTGGTGAACTGCCCCGCCCGGTCCAGTTGCTCGGCGGCCTGCTGATCGTGGGCGGGGTGGTGCTGGTGCGGACGGACGAACTGCGCGCCGCGGGCCTGCTCCCCGCCGCGCTCGACCACGCCAACGACGTCGAGCCCGTCCCCTAGCCGTAAGGGATGCTGCGCCTGCCGTGAAAAAGGCCCGGACGCTGCTGCGTCCGGGCCTTCCGGCAAAGCGGCTCCGCCTAGCGGGACGAGGCGCTTTCCTGGTCGCTCGCGTTGCGGATCGCCTGCTGGCTCGCCTGCTGCAGGGCCTGGGAGACGCGGGTGAGGTTGGCCACGTGCTCGCCGTTCCACTCGCTGCGGAACTTTTCCGCGTCCGGTCCCATCCACTCGGTCGAGGACAGCGCCTTGGTCAGCATCGACTTCTGGTTGTCGATCTCCTGCGAACCGGCCTGCAGCTTCGACCCAAGTGCCTTGAGCTGATTTACGTCTGCACCCCAAATAGCCATTAAGAAACTCCTTAGTTCACCGGACCCGAACTCTCTCGGCGTCCCCAGCGGCCTCCGGCTGATCCGGAAGATCCATTACCTCGAACCTACCTTGCCCCGCAAAAAACTGTCGATGGGCAGCCCTCCCCATCCGCGCGGGGGCGGGACCTACTTGCCGAAGCTGCGAAGCCGGAGCGAGTTGGCCACCACCAGTACGGAACTGGCCGCCATCGCCGCGCCGGCGATCATCGGGTTGAGCAGTCCCAGCGCGGCCACCGGAATGCCGACCGCGTTGTAAAAGAAGGCCCAGAAGAGGTTGGTTTTGATCGTGGCCAGGGTCCGGCGGGAGAGCTCGATGGCCTGGACGACCTGCCCGAGCTCGTTGCCCATGACGGTCAAGTCCGCGGCTTCGATGGCGACGTCGGTGCCGGAACCCATCGCGATGCCCAGGTCCGCCTGGGCCAGGGCGGCGGCGTCGTTCACGCCGTCGCCAGCCATGGCCACGGTGGCGCCGGCGGCCTGCAGCGTCCGCACGGCCTCCACCTTGCCCTCCGGCAGGACGCCGGCGAAGACGTCCTCCGGCGGAATGCCGACGGCGGCGGCCACCTGGCCGGCCACCGCGGCGTTGTCGCCGGTCAGCAGGATGGGCCGCAGCCCCAGTTCGCGCAGCCGCGCGATGGCCGGCGCGGAGCCGGGCTTCAGGGTGTCGCGCAGGCTGACAATGCCGGCCGGTTCCCCGTCCACGGCCACCCAGATGGCGGTGGCCCCCGCGTCCTCGGCCGCTGCAAGCGCTTCCTGCTGCGGGCCGGAGACCGTGACGCCGTTCTCCTGCAGCCAGCCGGAGCGGCCCACCGTGACGACGCGTCCTTCGACGCTGCCACGGACGCCGCCGCCGGGGGCGGAGTGGAAGCCGACGACGTCGGTCAGCCGCGCGGCGTCGCCGGTCTCCCGCTCCGCGGTCAGTGCCGCTGCCGCGATGGCGCGGGCGATGGGGTGCTCGGACGCGGCCTCCGCCGCTCCGGCGAGCCGCAGCACCTCGCTGTCCCCGAACGGGGCGAACGCGCGGGTGCCCGTGACGGCAAGGTGCCCGGTGGTGACGGTGCCGGTCTTGTCCAGCAGGATCGTGTCCACGGTGCGGGTGTCCTCCAGCACCTGCGGGCCCTTGATCAGGATGCCCAGCTGGGCGCCGCGGCCGGTGCCGGTCAGCAGCCCCACCGGGGTGGCGAGGCCCAGGGCGCACGGGCAGGCGATGACCAGCACCGCGACGGCGGCGGTGAAGGCGGCGCGGAGCTCGGCGTCGCTGATGTCGGGGCCGGCCGCGAGCAGCCAGGCGCCGAAGGTGAGCGCGGCGATGGCAAGGACCACCGGGACGAAGACGGCGCTGATGCGGTCTGCGAGCCGGGCGATCGGGGCCTTCGCCGACTGTGCCTGGGAGACCAGCCGGCCCATCTGGGCCAGGGTGGTGTCGGCGCCGACCCGCGTGGCGCGGACCAGGATCCGCCCGGAGGTGTTGATCGTCGCGCCGGTGACCGGGCTGTCCGGACCGACTTCGACCGGCACCGATTCGCCGGTCACGAGGGAGGCGTCGACGGCGGAGGTCCCCTCGGTGACCACACCGTCGGTGGCGATCTTTTCGCCGGGACGGACAACGACGACGTCACCGACCTGGAGCTGGTCCGCGGGGACCCGGATCTCCGTCCCGTCCCGCAGCACGGTGGCATCCTTGGCGCCCAGGTCCAGCAGGGCCTTGAGCGCGTCGCCGGCCTTGCGCTTGGCGTTGGCCTCCAGGTAGCGGCCGAGCAGCAGGAAGGTGGTGACGACGGCGGCGACCTCGAAGTACAGGCCGGCCGAACCCATCCCCTCCATTCCCGGATGTTCGGTGAGGCGCGGGATCGGCGAGGAGCTGCCAGGCGGAGAAGACGTAGGCGGCCGTCACGCCGATCGACACCAGCGTGTCCATCGTGGATGACAGGTGCCGGGCATTCACCGCCGCGGCCCGGTGGAACGGCCACGCCGCCCACTGACCACGGGCAACGCGAGGGCGCCGGCAACCCAGCCCCAGTTCGGGAACTGGGCGGCCGGGACCATGGAGAGCACAAAGACCGGCACGGTGAGGGCGGCCGCGGCGATCAGCCTGGGCCGCAGCTTTGCCGCCGTGCCAAGCGCGGGGTCCTCGGCCGCGGCGGACGGCGCCTGAGGGGTCCTGACGGTGGCCTTGTAGCCGGCGGCGTTCACGGTGGCGGCGATTTGTTCGTCCGTGATGTTGGCCGGGACGGTGACCCGGGCGGACTCCAGCGGGAGATTGACCGAAGCCTGCACGCCGTCGAGCTTGCCGAGCTTGCGTTCGACCCGGCCGACGCAGGAGGCGCAGGTCATGCCCTCGATGTCGAGCTCAATCACCCGGCTCCCGGGCTGTTCCAGCAGTTTCGCGTTGCTCACGGTATGTTCCTCTCGTCCTGCTCGGTGAAGTCCTGCCCGGCTCCGGCCCGGGTACCGCCGAAATCCCGCGGTGGGGTTATGCCTCGTTCGCGACCACCAGGTAGCCCGCTTCGGCGACTGCCTCGCCGATTTCGGCGGGGGAGAGCTCCTTGTCCGAGGTGATCGTGACGGTGGAGATCCCGCCGGCGTTAAGGTCGACGTCGACGCTTTCGACGCCGGCCAGCGACTCAAGTTCTTCCGAGACGGAGGACACGCAGTGTCCGCAGGTCATGCCGGATACCTCGACGGTGGTGGAAACGGTGCTCATGGCTTGCTCCTTGGTGGGGGACTGGTCATGGTTGACCAGTCTTATTGTGTGGTGGGTGGTGTTGCCGCTACCGCAGCAGGCGCCCGATGGCATCGGTGGCTTCCTTGACTTTGAAGTCGATGGCTTCGGCCCGAAGTTCCGGATCCGGCTCCGCGGCCGCCCCGACCACGCAGTGGCCGATGTGCTCTTCCACCAGCCCGAGACTGACGGCATGCAGGGCCTTGGTCACGGCGGCGACCTGGGTCAGGATATCGATGCAGTACTTGTCCTCATCGACCATCCGGGCAATGCCGCGGACCTGGCCCTCGATCCGTTTGAGCCGCTTGAGGTAGGCGTCCTTGTTCGCGGAGTAGCCGTGTTGCTGCGGCGAGGCGCTGCCGTGCGCCGCTGGGGAAGCGTCGGAGGGGTCCATGACCACCAACTTATACCCCCACGGGGTATGAAGCAAGTACCCCCCCGGGGTACCTAGGCCGGGGGTGGACGGTCCGGAAATTAAAGAGCTCCGGAGTGCGTTATTGGGGGATACGCACTCCGGAGCAGCTATGGGGTAGGGGGTCTCCCGCCTACGGGTACAACCTTACGGGGCACCCCGGAGGATGCGCCAGCACCTCGAATAACTACTTTCGCTTTATTTTCCAGGTCCGTTCTCCGGCCGCCGCTCCGGTCCGTCCGTCCCCGGGGGCCGCGCCGGAACGATCAGGATTGGCCTGTCCTGGTGATGGCTCAGCCAGGCAGCCACCGACCCGTTCAGGGCGGCCGAGAGCCGGTGCCCGAGTCCCGGTTCGGGGGTGCCCACAACGATCATGTCCGCCCCGGCTTCCGCAGCCAGCCGCGCGAGTGCCCGGGCCGGATCCCCGGCCAGGGTCCGCAGGCTCCAGTCCACCCCGGAACCGTCACAGACGGCGGCGATGCCGGACCGCAGCCGCTCGGTGGCCGCTAGGATCGCAGCACTGTCCGCCTCGGGATGGAGCGAGAGCCGGTGGGCGGAGCGGCCCGAATCCCATTCCACGAGGAAGCTGGCTTCATCCACATAGGCGCACAGGAGTGGCGCGGCAAGGCGCCCGGCCAGGGCCGCGGCCGCTTCCAGCACGCCGGGCGGCTGGCCCGGAAGGACGCCGACAAGGAGGGGTCCAGGGCTGGTGTGCTCGGCAGGCATACCCGATTCTTGCGCCGGTCCGTACCGGCGGCTAGGGCCTTCCTCCCCGGTCTTTTGCCAGGTCCCTTGCCCGGTCTCCGGCACGGACCTACCGTGGGAGGGCACGGGAAAGGCGGGCAGCGGTGGAAATCTTCATGTGGTGGCTGGACCTGGACCTCGCCAGCAAAGAATGGCTGCGCGCGAACCTGCGGGCCGACGAGCTGCCGCTGCCGGTGCTGCAGGGGATCGCGGAGGCAGGAGGTCCGCACCCGGACAGGACCGCAGGGGTGCTCAGCCGGGCCGACTGGGACTTCATCGAAACCCAGTCGGAATTTGTCGATTGACTGGCGAAAAAGCATTGCGGCTACCGGTCGGCGGTGGTTGCATGTAGGGCATGGCTACCGAAGCGAGTTATGTCCTGGCGATTGGAACGAAAAAAGGCTTGTGGCTGGCAACCAGCCTAGACCGCCGGCAGTGGTCCCTCTCCGGCCCGCATTTCTTGATGAGCGAGATCCCCAGCATCGGCATTGACACCCGCGAAGGCAGAACCCGGATCCTGGTTGGCGTCCGGTCGGAACACTGGGGGCCGACAGTCTTCCACTCTGACGACCTCGGTGAAACGTGGACCGAACCAGAAAACGGTGCCATCCGGTTCCCCGAAGACACCGACGCCGCGCTGGAGCGCGTCTGGCAGATCTATCCCGACGCTGAATCCCGCCCCGGCGTCGTTTGGGCAGGCTGCGAGCCGATCTCAGTCTGGAAATCCACCGACGGCGGCCAGCACTTCGAACTCAACCGCGGCCTCTGGGACCACCCGCACCGCGGCGACTGGGGCGCCGGATATGGCGGGGCCGCGGCACATTCGATCGTCGTCCACCCGGACGGCGAGAAGGTGCACGTCGCGATGAGCACCGGCGGCGTCTACCGGTCGCTCGACGGCGGCACCTCCTGGGAGGCGCGGAACAACGGGATCTCCGCGTACTTCATGCCGGATCCCAACCCCGAATTCGGCCAGTGCGTCCACAAAATCGCCGCGGACGCCGCCGTCGACGGGCGGCTGTACGCACAGAACCACCACGGCGTCTACCGCAGTGATAATGACGCCGAAAGCTGGGAGTCGATCGCCGACGGGCTGCCGGCCGATTTCGGCTTCGTCATGCTGACGCACCCGCGCCGGGCAGGCACGGCTTGGGTCATCCCGCTGAAGGCCGACGGCGAACGGATTCCGCCGGATGGAAAGCTTGCCGTGCACCGGACCGACGATGCCGGTGCGAGCTGGAAGCGGCTCGACGCAGGCCTGCCGGAGTCGGAGTTCAACGCAGTCCTGCGCGACGCAGCCTGCGTCGATGCGGCCGAACCCGCCGGGGTTTATTTCGGCACCCGCGGCGGCAGCGTCTACGCCAGCGCCGACGAGGGCGAACACTTCACCGAGGTGGCGTCCCACCTGCCCGACGTCCTGTGCGTCCGGGCGGCGGAAATTGCCGCCGCCGTCGTGCCGGGGACGCGGGGCGCCGCGGCGGTTTCCGCCTGAGGCGCCCCGTGCCCGGGATTAACGTGGTGCTTCCCAGTGTCCTGGCGCCGCTGGCCGGCGGGCGGTCCGTGCTGACCGCGTCCGCGGACGGGACCTCGACGGTTGGCCGGGTGCTGGACTCCGTGACCGGGGAGTTTCCGGCGCTGTCCCGGCGCCTGCGGGACGAGACCGGGGCCGTCCGCCGCTACGTGAACATCTACGTCGACGGCAACGAGATCCGGCGGCTGCAGGGCTTGGGCACGGAAGTGGCGCCGGGCCAGGAAGTACTGATTATCCAGTCCGTCGCCGGCGGCTAGCTTTGCCTGCCGGTACCCGGCGGCGGCCCGAATCGGCCCGGTCCTACCGAAGGGGAGCCCCATGACCACGCCCGGACCGGCACCGAGGTGGTGGTCGCATGGGGGCAAGAGCCGAATTCGCGCAAGGGCCAGGTGGAACGCCACCGCCAGATCGAGCTCCGGGCCACGGTGGCCCCCGCGCCGTTTACGGAGTATGCCCGGGCCGGTTACCGCGCACCGTAACCCCGCGGAGGCGGGCTTTCCAGGATCGTTGACAATTGTGTCTGCGATCCGTACCGTCGGTCTCGGAAGGTCGTGACCGACCGCGTCGATTCCACGCAAAGATGCGACAGGAAGGGTACCCCGGTGGCCGCAAGCCTCAGCCTGAAGGACGTGAACCTGCACTTCGGCGGGGTCAAGGTGCTGCAGGATGTGAGCTTCGACGTCGAGCCCGGGGCCATCTTCGGCCTGGTGGGACCGAACGGTGCCGGCAAAACGTCGCTGTTCAATTGCATCAGCGGCCATTACAAGCCGAGTTCGGGCTCCATCACGATCAACGGCACCGAGGTGCTCGGAAGCGCACCGTCCCGGCTGGCCAGGCTGGGACTGGCCCGCACCTTCCAGCACCCAGCACTGCAGCTGAACGCCACCGTCTTGCAGAATGTGCTCCTTGGCGGCCACATCCGGCTCCCTGGCGGGCCGGTCTCTTGGGCGCTCCGGCTGCCCTACACCGCCCGCGCCGAACGGGAAATCCGCGCCGAAGCGCTCGAACTCCTGGACCGCGCAGGCCTGGGCTGGGCGGCGGAGCTGCCGGCCGACGAACTCTCCCACGGACTCCACAAAGGCATCGAGCTGTGGCGCGCGCTGCTCTCCAAACCGGCCCTGCTGCTGCTCGACGAGCCCGCCGCCGGACTTTCACATGGCGAGGTGGAGCAACTCATCGAGACTGTGAAACGGATCCGCACCGAGCAGGACATCACCGTCGTCATCGTGGAGCACCATATGGGACTCATCTCGGCGCTCACCGACCAGGTCGTTGTGCTGGACCACGGCCGCAAGCTGATGGCCGGCACCGCGGCAGAGGCACAGGCCGATCCCCGTGTGATCGAGGCCTATATCGGGAAGGACGCGGCGGATGACGCTGCTTGAACTTGCCGACGTGACCGCGTCGTACGGCCCTGTGCAAGTGATCGACGGGGTCTCGCTCAGTGTGCCAGAGGGCGGCTCGGTCGGAATCCTCGGCGCGAACGGGGCGGGCAAGACCACCACGCTGCGGGCGATCAGCGGCACGGTACGCACCGGCGGCAGGATCACGTTCGGGGGCCGTGAGATCCGGGGTCTGCGCCCGGACCAGGTGGCCGCCCTGGGGATCGCCCACGTCCCGGAGGGCCGCGGCACCCTCGGCCAGCTGAGCGTGCGGGAAAACCTGATGGTCGGCGCCTACCTGCGGAAGGGCCGGCAGGCCGTCGCCGCGGATCTCGACTACTGTCTTGACCTGTTTCCGCAACTGCAGGACCGGGTCAACTCCCGGGCCGCGGCGCTGTCCGGCGGCGAGCAGCAGATGCTGGCGGTGGCCCGGGCGTTCATGGCCAAACCGAAGCTGCTGCTGCTTGATGAAGCCTCGCTGGGCCTGGCGCCCAGTACCGCCAAGACTGTGTACGAGGCGATCCGCCGGCTCCGGCGCGAGTCCGGTATCGCGATGGTGGTGGTGGAGCAAAACGCCAACCTCGCCTTCTCCGTGGTCGACACGGCGACCGTGCTGGAAACGGGCCGCAACGTGCTGACCGGAACCTCGGCCGAACTCAAGGGCATGGACGAGATCCGCCGCGCCTACCTGGGGGGTTGAACGGACTTGGGAACCTTTATCCAGCTTGTGGTCGACGGCCTCTCCACCGGGTCCGTCTATGCGGCCCTGGCCCTGGCGATTGTGCTCGTGAACCAGGCGACCGGCCTGATCAACTTCGCCCAGGGCGGCATGGCCGTGCTCTCCAGCTACATCGCCTACGCTTTTGTCAGGGCCGGCCTGCCGCTCATCCTCGCCATCCTGGCGGCCGTGGTGCTCTCGTTCTTCATCGGCGCCGTGCTGGAGCGGTTCCTGGTCCGGCGGTTTGAGCGGGGCGACCCCGACACCGCCGTGGTGGTGACGATCGGACTGCTCACCCTGATCACAGGCATCTCCGCGGTGCTGTGGGGGTACAACAACCTGGGCTTCCCGTCGCTGTTCCCGCTCACCAGTGTGGAAATCCTCGGCGCCGTGGTGAGTGTCCGTTCGCTGGCCACCACGGTTACGATCGTGGTGATCATGGTGGTGCTGCAACTGCTCTTCCTCCGCACCAAACTCGGGCTGGCGCTGCGCGCCGTCGCCGACAATCCCGCTTCCGCCGCGTTCTCCGGACTCCCGGTGGGTCGGCTGCTGATGGTCGGCTGGGGTCTGGCTGCGACCCTTGGCGCGATCGCCGGCGTCCTCGTCGCCCCGCAGCTGACCCTTACGCCGGGCATGCTCGACACGGCGCTGGTGTACGCCCTCGCCGCCGTCATCCTCGGCGGCCTGAGCAGCCCGATCGGCTGCGTCATCGCCGCGTCGGCGATCGGCGTCCTTGAAAACCTGGTGGCCGTCTATGTGCCCCTCATCGGCCACGACTTGAAGATAGCAGTGCCGTTTGTGCTGATTTTCGTCATCCTTGTCCTCCGCCCCCAGGGCCTGTTCGGGAGAAAGGTCGTGGTGAGGGTCTGATGGGCAGCGCATCGTCCGTTCTTCGCAGCAAACCGGCGCGGGCCGCCCTCACCGCGGCGGCCGTAATCGTGCTGCTCGCCGCCCCGCTCGTCCTGCCCGCCTTTGCCAACCAGACCCTGGTGCGGATCGGTGTCTATGCCGTCGCGGTCCTGGGGCTGAACATCGTCATGGGCTACACCGGACAGGTCAACCTTGGGCAGATCTTCTTCGTCGGGCTGGGCGCCTATGTCACCGCCTACGGCGTCAACCAGGGCTGGAACATCGTGCTGGTCTTCGCCGCGGCCTGCGTAATTGCGGGCATTGTCGGTTTGCTGGTGGCGCTCGCCGCCGCCCGGCTCGGCGGCCTGGCGATCGCGATGGTGACCATCGCCCTGCCGATCGTGGGGGTCCCGCTGGCCAAACGCCTCTCGGAATTCACCGGCGGTTCGCAGGGCATCTCCGCCCGCTTCTCGGACGCCCCGAACTGGTCGGGGCTCTACAACGACCAGTGGCAGTTCTACATCGTGCTGCTGGTGACCGCCGGGGCGTTCCTGCTGGCCCGGAGCCTGGTCCGGGGCAAGTACGGCCGTGCCTTCGCCGTGGTCCGTGAAAACGAGGCGGTAGCTGCGTCGATGGGGGTTTCCCCGTACCGGACCAAAGTGCTCGCGTTCACCATCGCCAGCATTTTCGGCGGAGCGAGCGGTTTCCTCTACCTCGTTGCGGTGCAGTACACCTCGCCGGAGACCCTCAGCTTCGGCCACTCCATCAGCCTCGTTGCCGCGATGGTCATCGGCGGTGCCGGCAGCATCACCGGCGCGCTCCTGGGCGGCGCCTACTACGTTTTCGTGCCGCAGTTGACCAATGCGATCGATCCGAATTTCACCACCCTCAGCCAGGGCGTGATCCTGCTCGCGGTGCTGTTCCTGCTGCCCGGCGGGCTGGTCAGCCTGCCCCGCGTGCTGCGCCGGCTCAGCCGCCGTCGAACCGCCCGGCCCCGATCAGGGAAACCCCCGCAACCAGCTCCTGCGCATCATCCGGTTCCGGACGCCGTGCCGGAGGGACTCGAAAACACAGAGAGGCAAGACCGATCATGAAGCTTAGAACAAAACCAGGCGGCGTCCTTGGCATCGTCGCGATGGCGTCGGTCGTCGCGCTCTCCCTCTCCGGGTGTACCCGCGACGGCGCCGGCCAGGGCGGCGGCTCCGGGGGGTCCCCGGGTATTACCGACTCCGCGATCACGCTTGGTATCACGACTCCGCTCAGCGGCGCGACGGCTGGCCCCGGCAAGTGCACGGTCGCGGGCGTCTCGGCCTACTTCGGCGCCGCGAACGCGGCCGGCGGTGTGAAGTTCGGGGACGGCAAAACGCGCACGGTCAACATCAAGACCTACGACGACGCCTATGATCCGCAGAAGTCGCTGGCGAATTTCCAGCAGATGGTGTCGGACAACGTCTTCGCCGCCACCGCGGGCCTCGGGACCCCGACCAACCGGGCCTTCCGCGAGGCCGCCATCAGCCAGAAAGTCCCGCAGGTGCTCGTGATGACCGGCGACCCGCTGTTCAGCGACCGGCAGCAGAGCCCCTGGCAGCTCGGCTTCGTGCCCATCTACCAGAACGAGGGCGCGGCCTTCGGCAAACTGCTGGCGGCATCAAAGGGCCAGCACAAGGTCGCGATCCTGTCGCAGAACGACGATTATGGCAAGGGCTACGTGTCCGGGTTCAAGGATTCGATCAAGGATGCCTCGAACGTCACGGTGGTGGGGGAACAAACCTACGAGGCCACCGACACTTCGGTGGACGCCCAGCTGACCCAGCTCGCCTCCTCGAAGGCCGATGTCTTCTTCAACGCCATGTCGGTCACCCCGCTGACCATCTCCGCGCTGCAGAAGGCGCAGCAGATCGGCTGGAAGCCCAGCTGGTTCCTGCCCTCCAACACCTCCAGCCCGACGGCGATCCTTGAGCCCGGCGGCGCGGGCGCCTACCCGGGGATCTACTCGGTGTCGTTCGCCAAGGCACCGCAGAGCCCGGCATTCGCCAAGGATCCCGACGTCGTGAAGTTCCTCGCCGAACTCAAGCAGTACGGCAACTACCCGGACATGCCGGCGTTCCCGCACTGCATGTGGAGCTACATGGTGGGCGCCACGCTCGAACAGGCGTTCAAGTCCATGACCGAGCCGACACGCGACAGCTTCATGACGGCGCTGCGGAACATCAAGGACCTGCAGGCGCCGCTGATGCTCTCCGGTACCGCCGTCGACACGACCGTCGACGGGCAGCCGGCCGTGTCCTCGGTGATCGTGCAGAAGTACAACGGCAAGGGCTACGCCACGGCCGAAAACTTCGGCTAACCGGGCCGCCGGCCGGGGAGCCGCCCCGGACCAGGAGTCCGGGGCGGCTCACCGGAGGCTAAAGGGCGGCGCCGGGACCCGGCCGGGCCCCGTCCGATGCCGCCAGGTCGTCGATCAGCCTCAGCCCCCGCCGGGCCCACGCGATCTCGATCCGCGCCCGCTCCACCAGGCCTTCGTAAGTAAAGCGCTTAAACGCGATGGTCCGTTCGCGGTCTTTGGGTTCGGTGACGGCGAGCCGCCGGACCAGCATCGGGTTGGCGGTTTCGGCGATCCGGACGAGTTCGCCCTCCCATTGGGCAAGCTCCCCTTCCCACTGCGCGATGTGGCCGCGGAAAAAGTCGCGCGCCGCGTCCGGGGACGCCGCTTCCAGGTACGCGGCGCGCAGATGGGCGGGGTCGCGCACGCGGGCGTACTCCAGCGGGGTCTGCATCCAGTCGAGGAAGGCACGCTCCCCGGCGTCGGTCACGTGGTACACGCGCCGCGTGGCGCGCTGGCCCCTGGGCTGCTCTTCGCCCTCGATGAGGTTTTCCGCTTCCATCTTGCGCAGTTCGGGGTAGATCTGGGAATCCGGGGCATGCCACACGTGGCCGACAGACATGGCGAACTGCTTTTGCAGTTCGTAGCCCGAGAGCGGGCCCACCCGCAGCAGCGCCAGCAGCGCATATCGCAGGCTCATGCGGCACTCCTTCGGTGGCAGGAAGAGGTACGAGGGGGCGCCGCCGCCCCCTCGTACCGGGGCTCCCAGCCTAGGCCGACTGGTAGTTGGTGCGCCAACCGCCCTGGTAGGTGGCGCGGGCGACGGTGGAGTAGGGCACCGGGCTCACCACGGCACGCACCTCCGTCTGAACGTGCGGCTCGACGGCGGCCTTGGCAGTGCCGCCGTTCGGCTCCCCCCACACGACCTTCAGTTCGGTGCCTTCGGGGACGTTCGGGTCGATTGTGGCCAGCGAGAGCGCGCGACGCTCGTTCGCGCTGTACCCGGTAAACATCGAATAGCCCACGACCGTACCGTCGGCGTCGACGACGGCGTCGTAGTTGGCCGATCCGTAGTTCGCCAGCGGCAGGTCGAAGAACTTGTAGCTGGGTCCTTCGACGTTGAACAGGGACGCATAGATCGAGGTGACGTCCTCGGCGTCCCAGGCGAGGGTGACTTTTTTGCGCTGTCCGGCCGGGTCCATCCGCTCCAGGGCGTCCCGGCCGATGAAGTCGTGGTCGAACTTCACGAACGAGCCGTAGCCGAGCTCCCAGGGGGTCAGGTAGTAGTCCTCGATGCTGTCCGAGACGAAGGAGCCGGCGAGGGTGCCGGTGGCCTCGTAGCCGTCCGCGGGAAGCCATTGCCGGTAGCCGCGCTCGGCCTCGCCGGTGTAGATGGCGGGCAGCGGGGACGGGATCCAGCCGGATTCCAGGGTGTTGGAGGGGTAGGCCCGCGAGCCGACCGGCACGAGTCCGAACTCGGCGCCGGCCTTCACGATCGCATCGCGGATCCGGCCGTGGTCCGCGTAGGGGCCCCAGATCTCCAGCCCCGGCGCGCCGGCCATGCCGTGGCGGAGGGTGCGGACCGTCGTGCCGTCGATCGTCATGGTGGACATGTTGAAGAACTTCAGCTGCTCCAGCGGGCCCCCGTTGAGCTTCTCGATCACCTGCCAGGCGTTCGGACCCTGGATCTGGAAGCGGTAGTACTGGCGGGTCACCTGGCTGCCATAGGGCCGGGAGGGCGAGCGGCGGTCCACGGTGATGTCGAGATTCGAGTATCCGCCGGTCTCGCCGTGGTAGAGCAGCCAGTTCGCGGCCGGGGCGCGGCCGACATAGACGTACTCGTCCTCGGCCTCGCGGAAGAGGATGCCGTCGCCGATGACATGCCCGGACTCCGTCGTCGGCACATACTGCTTGGCCTTGTTGACCGGGAACACGGCGGTTGAATTGATCGCGGTGGCCGTGATCAGCTTGATCGCGTCCGAACCCTTCATAAACAGGTTGTCCATATGGTGCGACTGGTCGTAGAGCACGGCGGTCTGGCGCCAGGCGGTCTGTTCCTTGATCCAGTTCTGGAAGTCGGCCGGCACCACCGGATAGATATAGGAGCCGATCTGGGAATTGCGGAGCAGGTCGACTGCGCCGCGGGACGCGTCGAGGACTTCCTGCAGATTCTTAGGTGCCACGGTGAACCTCTTGTTCTGTGTCGGTTGCTGCTGTCGGACTGGGATGGTCGGGGTCAGAAAACGATGGTCTGGTTGCCGTGCCGGATGACGCGGTCCTCGGCGTGCCATTGAACGGCCCGAGAGAGCACGGCGCGTTCAACGTACGCCCCGCGCGCCTGCAGGTCGGCCGCCGAATGGGCATGTGTCACGCGGGCGACGTCCTGTTCGATAATCGGACCCTCGTCAAGGTCCCCGGTCACATAGTGCGACGTCGCGCCGATCAGTTTGACGCCGCGCTCCTTGGCCTTGCGGTACGGGGCGGCGCCGATGAACGCGGGCAGGAACGAGTGGTGGATATTGATCAGCGGCACCCCCGCCCGGTCCAGGAACTCGGGGGACAGGATCTGCATGTAGCGGGCCAGCACTACGAAGTCCACGTTGCCGTCCAGCAGTTTCAGGATCTCGGCTTCGGCCTGTGACTTGTCTTCGCCGAGGGACGGCACGTGGAAGAACGGCACGCCAAAGGACCGGACATCCTCGGCCGTGTTCGTGTGGTTGGAGATCACCATGGGAATGGTCACCGGCAGCTCGCCGCGCCGGTGCCGCCAGAGCAGCTCGAGCAGGCAGTGATCCGACGTCGAGACCAGGATCGCCATGCGTTTGGGCACGGACCGGTCGGTGAGCGTCCAGTCGAGTCCCAGCGGGGCCAGGGTCTTGGCCAGGTCCGCCTCGATCGCCGGCATCTCGGCGGCGAGGTTCGGCCGGTTGAACACCACCCGCTGGAAGAAATCGCCCGACGTCGGGTCGGACGAGTACTGGTCCAGGGAGACGATATTGCCGTTGTTGCGGGTGACCAGGGCCGCGACCGCCGCCACGATGCCGGGCTGGTCGGGGCCGTGCACGATCAGGCAGGACTGATCTTTCAGCGACTCGGTGTGAAGGGCCATCACGTGCTCCTCAGACCTGGTCGGCGACGAAATGCCGGACCCAGTCCGCGGTCGCCAGCAGCCCGCCGAAGGTGTAGAAGTGCAGGCCCACCTGCCGGCCGATATGCGGCTGCGACCCGGGGGTGTGTTCCGCGAGCACGGCCGCGAGATCGTTGACGAACCGGTCCGGGCCCGCATCGCCCATAAGGTTGGTCAGCGAGAAGCCGTACTTCTTTACGATCATGGCGTTGGCGCCGACGCCGAAGCGGCGTGCGAAACCCAGCAGCCGTTTGATCCCCGCCGGCCCTGGTGTACCGACCCGGATCGGGGCGCCGATGCCCTCGGCCCGCACCGCATCGATCCAGTCGGCGACCGGGTCGGTGTCGAAAGCGAACTGGGTCAGGATGACGGCGCCAAGGTCCTGTTCGGCGAGGGCCGTCGTCTTGTCCTTGAGGGCACTCCAGAGCCGGTCCTTGGGGATGTCCGGATGGCCCTCCGGGTAGCCCCCGATGCCGACTTCGCGCACCCCGAACTGCTGCAGGATCCCGCTGCGGATGACGGCCAGTGAGTCCTCGTAGGGGCCTTCCGGGGTGGCCGGGTCGCCGCCGACGGCGAAAACGTGTTCCACGGCGCCGACGTCCTGGAGCCGTCCCAGGAACTCCTCGAGCTGCCCCTGGGACTGCAACCGCCGGGCAGAGATGTGCGGGACCGGGACAAAGCCGAGATCACGGACCGCCTTCGCCGCGGCCACCCGCATCTCCAGGTCCTCGTTGCCGAGGAAAGTGACATTGATGCGCGTGCCGGGCGGGATGTGGTCTTTTGCCTCGACCAGGGCGGGGATGTCCTTGCCCGTCATTTCGAGTGAAAAATCCTGGATGAGTTCCAGCGATGCTGCCCGGTTTATCGCGGGCGTGATTCGAGTCGCCATCGGGGAGTCCTTTCGGTGGGTGCAACGGTGCGCCCACCACCGACTTTAGCTATGTAGATAGGCACTGTCCATAGGTATTTGCAAAATGGGCGCGGCCGCAGCAGGGGCGTTCCCGCCGCTGGCTTAGCCGGCTGCGCCGGTCAGCCCGCTGCCGGGTCAACCGGTTCCAGGTGCGCGATCGCCCGGGTGTCCTGGAAGGCCCGGACCCCCTCGATCCCCTGCTCCCGGCCCATGCCGGACTGCTTCATGCCGCCGAACGGCGCGCGCAGGTCCAGCCGGGTGGCGCCATGGTCATTGACCCAGACATAGCCGCAGACCAGCTTCCCGCCCACGCGGTCAGCCGTGGCCGGGTCCGCGGTCCAGACCGAGCCGCAGAGCCCGGCCCAGCTGGCGTTCGCGGCCCCGATCCCTTCCTCCTCGGTGTCGAACGGGATCAGCGGGATGACCGGGCCGAACTGTTCCTGGGTGACGACGCGCAGCGCGGGGTCCGGATCAATCACCAGGGCCGGGCGCAGGAAGTTCCCGCCCTGCAGGGCCGGGTCCGTCGGCAACGCCCCGTACTCCCTCACGTCGGCCCCGGCCGCCTTCGCCTCCTCGATGAGCTCCGTGACGAAGGCCTTCTGCGCCGGCGAGTGCAGGGGCCCCATGGTGGTTTCTTCGGCCAGTCCGTACCCGACCACGGCCTTCTCCAGCCGGCTGGACAACCCGGCGACGACCTCGTCGAGGCGCGAACGGTGGACGTAGATCCGCTTCGCGTTCATGCAGATCTGGCCGGTGGTGTCGAAGATCGCGGCGTACAGACGGTCAAGATGGGTGTCGTCAAGGATGGCATCGGCCAGGATGACGGCGGCATCGTTTCCGCCGAGTTCGAGGGTCACCCTGGTCAGTGACTTCGCGGCCATCTCCATGATGCGCTTGCCGCCGCCGACACTGCCGGTAAAGCAAACCTTGGCGACATCGGGGCTGGTGATGAGGGCGGCCATGTCGGCATCCTTACCCGTGACGACGTTCAGCACACCCGGCGGCAGTTTCTCCGCGATCCGCTGGACCACCCGGGTGGTTGCGAGCGGCGCCGTGGGCGGCGGCTTCACGATGGCGGTGTTGCCGGCGAGCAGCGCGTGCGGCAGCGAAGCGGCAAGGATGGCGATCGGCCAGTTGAACGGCACGATGACCGTCACCACGCCCAGCGGCTGGAACGCGACGGTCGTGGTGACCGGAATTCCGGGCGCCGGGCCCAGCACCCTGGTGGCCTCCACCTCGTCGGCCAGCGCGAGGGCGAGGTTCCAGCGGATCTCGAACACCAGCGAGTCGACCCACGCCTCCATCCGGATCTTCCCGTTCTCCTGGGACAGGATGGCGGCGTCCTCGTCGCGGAAGTCGGCGATGCCCTCCAGCGCCGAACGCATCCGGTCCGCGCGCTCCCGCGCGCCCAGGGCAGCCCATGCCGGGTAGGCCGCTTTCGCCGCCGCCACCGCGTCGTCGACGTCCCCGGGACCCGCCGCGGCCGCGTGTCCGACCGTGACGCCGGGTTTCCCCGGGTCCGCGATCTCCAGGGTCGAGGCCGTCTGACGCTCTGAGCCCCCGATATACAGTCCGGTTGTTACCGGCGTCGACGTGTTCGTTGCGCTGGTCATCACTTCGCACCTCTCTGTGCAATATTGCCCGATGGGTTCTGTTCCCCGGAGGCTACGTCCGGCGTGCCGTGGGTGTGGAACGTTTCGATTGTTTTCATGCCCCAGGCCTGGCCCTTCTTGCGCTCCTCCTGGGTCCACTCCACCACCGGTGAGTCGGGATCCAACAGCAGCCGGGCGCCCGCGTTGGCGAATTCGATCCGGTTGCCGCCCGGCTCCCAGACGTAGAGGAAAAAGGTCTGGTTAATGGCGTGCTTGTGCGGGCCGGACTCGATGTGGATGCCGTTTTCCAGGAAGATATCGGCCGCTTTGAGGATGTCCTCACGGGTGTCGGGAGCGAAGGCGACGTGGTGCAGCCGGTTGCCGTGCTTGAGCCAGTCATCGGAGTACACGATGTCGTAGGACTTGTTGTTGAAGTGGAACCACCACGCGGCGTAGCCGCCGTCGTCGAGCTTGATGCGCTCGCTCTCCCGTCCGCCCAGCGCCTTGGCCACGAACTGCCCGTTGGCCACCACGTCCCGGGCCAGGTAGTTGATATGGTCCAGCCGCCTGGCGTTGACGCCGCGGCCGGGGAACGCCGAGGCCTGGTTTTTCAGCGCCGGCTTGTCGTCGGTGGCCACATACCGCTCGGTCTCGTAATAGATGGCCATGTCGTGCCCGTCCGGGTCGCGGAACGCGAAGGCGGGGCCGGTGCCCATTTCGCCCTCCACCCAGCCGACGCCGAGGCCGGCTGCCTCGATCGCCGCCACCCGCCGCTCGAGGGCCGCCTGGCTGGTGGTCCGGAACGAGGTACGCCCGACCCCGGCGTCCGCGGACTCGGTGAGCTTCAGCGTGTACAGCTGGTATTCGTCCCAGGTGCGCAGGTATGCCGACCTTCCCCCGGCCGCATCGGACCCGGCGCCGCCGGTTTCCGCGACGACGCGCATGGCGAGCAGGTCGCGGAAAAACCACAGGCTCTCCTCGAAGACGGGGGTCAGTAGCTCCACGTTCCCGAGGTGGGCGACGTCGAACGAGGTGTACTCGGTCATGGAACTGTCCTCTCTGAAAGGGTCGGTGTCACAGGCGGGGTCGCGGGTAGACGTGCCCCTCGAAGATTTTCCGGGCCGTGCGCAGGGCCGCCGAGCGGGTGAGGGTGAATCCGCCGGCGGAGCGCTCGAGCGCGACCTCGACGTCGAAGTGCCCGGTGGGGTGCTCGACCCGAAAAGGGCCGCCCGGCTGCGGCAGCACGGCGAGGCCGTGGCCCACCGACCCTTCCGCCAGTACTCCGGCGGCGACCGTGAGTGCCCCGAGGACACCGATCGAGGTGTGGACACGCACGGGCAGGAAACTGCGGGTGGCGATGCTGCCGCCCGCCCGGGGCGGGGCCAGCAGCACCAGCTTCGGCACGGTGGCGCCGCTGACGTCCCCCAGGCCCATCAGGCCGGCCGCGGCCAGGCGGAGCTCGGCCAGGCGGGCGGCCAGGCCGGCGTCGGCCTCAAGCTCGTCGGGAGGTTCGTCGCCGGTGAGGCCGAGGTCGGCGGCGCGCAGCAGCACACTGGGCATGCCGTTGTCGACGCAGGTGGCGGCCACGCCAGCGACACGGTCCAGGACCCGGCCCGAGGGAAACAACGCTCCGGTCGACGAGCCTGCGGTGCCTTCAAAATCCAGCCGGATCGCGCCGGCCGTGCCGGGGACGCCATCAATGGCCAGGCCGCCGTCATAATCCACCGTGCCGCCCGGGGTGGCGAAGCGGGCGGTGGCGATGCTGTTGGTGTTGACCATCCGGATGCGCACTTCGGTGTGCTCGCCGCCGGCCGGCACCAGTCCCTGCTCAACCGCGAACGGCCCCACCCCCGCGAGGATGTTGCCGCAATTCTGCCGGCTGGTCACGAACGCCGTGTCCACGCCCAGCTGCAGGAACAGGTAGTCCACGTCGGCGCCGCCGTCCGGCGACGGGGAGACGACGGCGACCTTGCTGGTGAGCGGGTGCGCGCCGCCGAGCCCGTCAATCTGCCGGGGATCCGGGGTGCCCATGATCCGCAGCAGCAGCTCGTCGCGTTCGTCCGGATCCGCCGGCAGGTCGGAGGCGAGGAAAAATGCTCCCTTGGAGGTGCCCCCGCGGATCAGCTCGCAGGGGATGCCGTCAACGGCGGCCATCGGCCGGCTCGGACTCCGCCGCGGACTCTGCGGCGTAGTCCGCCTCGCTCAGGTAGCGGACGCCGAGCTGGTCCAGCGCGCCGCGGAGCCGGTTCCGGTCCAGGCTGAGGACGCCGGCGCGGTAGGCTGCGCGGGATTCGGCCTCCTTCGCGGCCCTCGCATCGGCCGCTGCCAAGGCGGCCCGGACCCCGCGCCGCGGCACGCACAGCACGCCGTCGTCGTCGGCCAGGATCACGTCGCCCGCGCGGACGACGGTTCCGCCCACCGTGACCGGCACGTTCACCGCCCCCGGTGTCGCCTTGACCGTGCCCTGGGCGTTGACTGCGGCGGACCAAACCGGAAAACCCATCGCCCGCAGTTCGGCGACGTCGCGGACGCCGCCGGTGGTCACGAGCCCGCGCACGCCCCGGTACTGCAGCGCCGTCGCGAACAGCTCGCCGAACGAGCCGTCCAGCGAGGGCGAAGTGGTGGTCACCACCAGGATGTCGCCTTCACGGCACTGTTCGACGGCGGCATGGATCATCAGGTTGTCGCCCGGCCAGCACAATACCGTCACGGCGGACCCGGCAATCCTGGCCCCCTCCTGGATGGGCCGGAGCGATGCGCCAACCAGCCCGCTGCGCCCCATCGCCTCGTGCACCGTGGCCACGCCGTGGGCGGCAAGGGCATCGATGGCTGCGGCGTCCGCCCGTTCCACGCCGGTCACCACGACGGTCTTCACTCGAGGACCTCGGTGACCTGGGGGTAGTAGCGCATGTAGGCCTCGCCCTTGGTGTCGACGGGCAGGCCGAGATTCGGACCGGCGTTGCGTTTGACCTGCACGCCGCGCCGCACGGCGAGAGAGGTGTAGTACTCCCACATGTGCTGCTGGGCGGGCAGGCATTTCATCGCCCGCTCCTTGGCGGGGAACGCGGAGGTGATGTCCAGCAGAACGTCCGGTTTGAAGTCGCACTGCTCGGGCTGGTGCGGTTCGAAGAAGAATACCGGCGGCGCGCCAAGCACCTCGCCGGGGGCGTCGTAGCCGATCGCCTGGGCCAGGATCCGGGCCTCGATCGCCAGCCTGGCGGCGGCGGGGTGGTCGCCGTTGTACGGGTCCTGCAGCGGATGGGTCAGGACGACGGCGGGCTGCACCCGGCGGTAGATCCGCACGAGTTCATCAAGCAGCTCCCGGCTTGGCAGCAGCGGGTAATCGCCGGCGTCGAGGAACTCGATGTCGGCACCGAGGGCCGCGGCGGCGGCCTCCGCTTCACCGCGGCGCAATGCCTTGATTTGGTCCAGCGACTTGCCGGCCAGCCACTGGCTGGCGGACTCGCCGCGTTCGCCGTAGGAGAGGCAGACGACGACGGCGCGGTCCCCGCGCGCGGTCGCTGCGGCGATGGCCCCGCCGGCGCGCCAGACGAAATCGCCGGCGTGCGCGCTGACGACGAGCACAGTCCCTCCGTTGCCCATTAGTAGGTCCTTCCGGATCAGGGCCGCAGCATCGCGGCCAAGCTCGACGTCGCCCGGCGCCCGCGGACAGTGTCAGACAACCACTCTCTGGCCCTTTGGTCAAGACATCGAATACAATTTTGTTAGCAATCGGGGGTGCGTCCTCCTGCCGGTGCCGTGCCGCCGCAGAGGTCGAACGAAGGAGTTCAACCCGATCCAACCGAAGGAGAACAACTGATGGCTCAGAAGTCCCTGCAGGATGTGCTCGACGCGGCAGGCAACACTGTCGAACTGCTCCGCAACTCCCAACTTGGCACCTACATCTACCCGGTGGTCCCCGCGGAGTTCACCAACTGGCGCCGTGAACAGCGCGCCTGGCGCGAAACCGCCGTGCTCTACGACCAGTCCCACCACATGGTGAATTTCTTCATCAAGGGCCCCGATGCCCTCCGGCTGCTCTCCGACACGGGCATCAACAGCTTCGCCAACTTCCCCGTCAACACGGCCAAGCAATTCGTGCCGACGGCATCCAACGGCGGCGTGATCGGCGACGGCATCCTCTTCCACCAGGACGAGCACGACTTCGTTTACGTTGGCCGCGCCCCCGCCGCGAACTGGCTGCAGTTCCATGCCGAAACCGGCGGGTACGACGTCGAGTGCAGCTACGACGACCGGTCGCCGTCGCGCCCTTACGGGCAGGCGGTGCAGCGTGAGTATTACCGCTTCCAGATCCAGGGTCCGAACGCGTGGCAGATCATTGAGAAGCTCAACGGCGCTGCGCTTGAGCAGGTGAAGTTCTTCCACATGGGGCATTTGGGCATTGCCGGCGAGCAGGTGCGCACGTTGCGTCACGGGATGGCCGGCGCCCCGGGACTGGAGATCTGGGGACCCTACGAACAACACGGCAAGATCCGGGACGCCGTGCTCGAGGCCGGCGCCGAATTCGGCATCGAACCGTGCGGCTCGCGGGCGTACTCCTCCAACACGCTCGAGTCGGGCTGGATTCCGTCGCCGCTGCCGGCCATCTACAGCAGCGACGCCGAACGGGCCTACCGGGAGTGGCTGCCGGCCACGAGCTACGAAGCGATCAACGCGCTCGCCGGCTCCTTCGTGTCGGCCGACATCGAAGACTACTACCTGACCCCGTGGGAGCTCGGCTACGGTTCGTTCGTCAAGTTCGACCACGACTTCATCGGCCGGGACGCCTTGGAGGGGATCGACCCGGCCAGCCAGCGGAAAAAAGTCACCCTCGCCTGGAACGACGAGGACCTGGCGAAGATCTGGGCGTCCTTCCTGGACCGGGACACCCCCGGCTACCAGTTCTTCGATGTTCCGAATGCCAACTACGGATCGTCAAACTACGATTCCGTGGTCGACGCCGACGGCGCGGCCGTGGGCCTCTCGCTCTTCACCGGCGTGACGGCCAACGAACGGCGCGGACTCTCGCTGGCCACGGTGGACCCCAACGTGGAGGTCGGCACCGAAGTGCGGGTGGTCTGGGGCGAACCTGACGGCGGATCCCGCAAGACCACCGTTGAGCCGCACGAGCAGCTGAGCGTGCGCGCCGTCGTAAGTCCGGTGCCCTATGCGGTCACCGCCCGTACCGAGTACCACGGCGGGTGGCGGACCTCGGGCGCCTCGGCCCGCTGAGTCCGGCCGGGAGCCGAGCTGTGCCGAGGCGGCCCGGCACCGGCCGTGCCGGCACCGGCCGAGAGGCTCAGCCGGCGGCCGGACCCGGTGCTGCCGGGGAAACCTCCCGCAGGGCATCGATGACGCTGAGCAGGTGCCGGCGCACCGCCTGTTCGGCGGCCTCGGGATCGCGGGCCACGACGGCGTCGATGATGGCGGCGTGCTCCAGCACCGAGACTTTCGCCCGCTGGGGCCGGGAGGAAAGTTTGAACTGGTGCCGGACGCTCTGGGCGTGCAAACGGCCCAGCACGTCGGAGGCGGTGGCGTGATGGCTCAGTTCCCGGATTCGGTTGTCGAGGGAGAGGTGCAGGCGCGAATACTCCACCAGGTCGCCCTCGGCGACCGAGTCGATCATCCGGGACCGCAGGCGCTGCAGTGCCGCCGCATCCTCGTCGGAGATGTTCGCGGCGGTCTTCGCCGCGCACAGGCCCTCGACGCCGATCCGCACCTCGAGGATCTCGATGGCCTCGTCCACGGAGATGGCCCGCACCCGGGACCCGCGGTTCGGCAGCCGTTCGACCAGGCCCTCGCCCGCGAGCTCAAGCAGTGCGGTCCGCACGGTGGCCCGGCTCGCGGCGAACGCGGCACTCAGGTCCGCTTCGATGAGCCGTTGGTTGGGCGCATAATCGCCGCGGATGATCGCCTCCCGGATGGCATCAGTAATGCCAGGCTCGGTGGCGGCCGCGTCGACCCCCAGTGAAGACCCGCCAGTAGCAGACGACATGTGCACTCAACTCCCAGAAACGCCGGACAAGGAAGGGGCCCCGATGCGAGACACCATATTGTCTACAATCCTAGGAGCAACGGACGGCGGTGTCCGCAGGCGCGTCGCCGTTTTGGGCCTTGGCGAGGCGGGAAGCATCTACGCCGCCGACCTTGCCCGGCGCGGAGCGGCCGTCACGGCATCCGATCCGGCCGTCACCGCCGTCCCCGTCGGCGTCACGCGCGCCGCCGGCATCGCCGACGCTGTCCGCGGCGCCGAGCTGGTGCTGAGCCTGGTCGGGGGAGCCGCCGCGGGCGCCGTCCTCGCGGAGGCACTGCCGGCAATGGCGCCGGCAGCCCTTTTCGCCGATATGAACACCGCCGGCCCCGGGGAAAAGCGGAACCTCGCGGAACGCGCCGACCGGCACGGCGTCCTGTTTGTCGACGTCGCCATCATGGCACCGGTTCCCCGCGCACGGATCCAAACGCCCCTGGTGCTGAGCGGGGCCGGGGCTGATCAGCTGCTCTCCGCCCTCGCCGGCTGGGGGATCCCGGGGACCAGGGTGGGCGGCGAAGCCGGGGCGGCCGCGGAGTTGAAGCTGCTGCGCAGTGTTTTTATGAAGGGCCTGGCCGCGACCGTCCTCGAATCGGTCACGGCCGCCCGGGCAGTGGGAGCCGGGGACTGGATCATCGACCAGATCGCCTCGGAACTGGGCCCCTCCGGCCACGAGCTCGTGGCGCGGCTGCTCGAGGGCAGCCGGGTACATGCCGTGCGGCGGGAGGAGGAGATGCGCCAGGCGCGTTCGTTCCTTGACACCCTCGGAACCGCCCACCCGATCACGGACGGCGCGATCGAATGGCTGCAGTGGCAGGCTGCGGGCAGTCCTGACTGACTACGCCCGCCGGCCCGGTCCACTGCCGGGCCGGGCACTCCCTCAGGCCACCCGCCAGAGGCTGCATTCGTCGGCGTTGACGGCCTTGCGCGTACCGCAGTGGCGGTCCAGGATCCAGACGACGCCGATCCCGGGCGCCGTTTCCTGCACGCTGCCGCGGCGGATCACGACGTCGTCGTAGTTGGGGCCGATGCGCAGCCGGGCCTCGATCTCGTCGCCGCGGTGCAGCTGGTCGAGGGCGCGGATGCGGGTGAGGCGGGCTTTGGCTTCCTTCAACACGGCGGGCCTCCTGGACTGGAGCTGGTGCCTGCTCTTGCCGGCATCTCCAGTGTCCCGCTCCATTGTTGCCGCCGCGTTTCGGCCCGGTAAGCGGCGGGTTAGTTTTCCGGGCCCTCCGGGGAGCGCCCCGGACGGCGCCGGACGGCGCCGGGGGATCGACGGCGTCGTCACACCGCGCCAGAATGGGCCGTATGCACCTGCCCCTGATGCCCCCGATCGCGCCGATGCTGGCGAAGGCCGTCAGCGCCCTGCCGCAGGGGGCCATGAGTTTTGAGCCCAAGTGGGACGGCTTCCGTTCCATCGTCTTCCGCGACGGCGAGGAGGTGGAGATCGGCAGCCGCAACGGCAAACCCCTGACCCGGTACTTTCCGGAGCTGGTGGAGTCCCTGAAGCTGAACCTCCCGCCGCGCTGCGTGCTCGACGGCGAGATCATCCTTGTCGGTGCGCAGGGGAACCGCCTCGACTTCGATGCGCTCCAACAGCGGATCCACCCCGCCGCGAGCCGGATCCGCCTGCTCGCCGGGCAGACCCCCGCGAGTTTTGTTGCCTTCGACCTGCTGGCCCTCGGCGAGGAGGATTTCAGCAGCCGGCCGTTCGGTGAGCGCCGGACGGCCCTGGAACAGGCGCTCGCGGGCAGCTCGGCGCCGGTGCACCTGACCCCCGCGACGCGGGACCGGGATACCGCGGGGCGGTGGTTCCGGCAGTTCGAGGGCGCCGGCCTGGACGGGATCGTGGCCAAGGCTCTGGACGCCAGCTACCAGCCGGACAAACGCACCATGTTCAAGGTCAAGCACGAACGCACTGCCGACTGTGTCCTCGCCGGGTACCGGGTGCACACCTCCGGGGCCGACCGGATCGGTTCGCTGCTGCTGGGCCTCTTCGACGGCGACGGCGTGCTGGCCAACGTGGGCGTGGTGGGCGCCTTCCCGATGCAGCGGCGCAAGGAACTGTTCGAAGAACTCCAGCCGCTGGTCACCGACTTCACGGACCACCCGTGGGCCCGGGCACGGCAGGAGGAGGGGGCCCGCACGCCGCGCACCGCCGAAGGCAGCCGCTGGAGCGGGGGCAAAGACCTGGGGTTCACGCCGCTTCGGCCGGACCGGGTGGTGGAGGTGAAATACGACCACATGGAGGGCGCACGGTTCCGGCACACCACCCAGTTCGTCCGCTGGCGCCCGGACCGCGACCCGGAGTCCTGCACCTACGCCCAGCTGGAGGAACCGGTCAGCTACGACCTGGCAGCGGTGCTGGGCGCCGGCGGCCGCTGACAGCCGGCCCGGTTCAGCTCGTACCCCGCCGGGGTGCCTGCCGTACGCTCCCGCCCGGTTGGTCGCCGCAGCCCCGGTCGACGCGCCGAAAAGCCCGGCGTGTTCCGCTGACAAACCAGGCTTCTAGTGGAGTAACTGGGCGGGAGCGTCCGCTGGGTGGCTGCGCGGACTCCCCGGGGAAGCGCCTTGAGGTCTTTCTTCATGGGTGAAGGCAGAGCTCCTGGTCACTGCCACGCATTGTTCGCACTAAGAACATCAGTGCAACATGTGAACAAGTGCGGTACTGTAATCCGTATCACGCGCTTGGCCGCCGCATACCGCAGGGTCGGACAGGTGCCGTTGGCAAAGGAGCTAGACGTATGAGCGACCGGGCAGAGTCCTTCCTCATAGGCCTCGTGGATGATGGCGTGAAGGCGTCGCCCACCCCGGCCACGCACGGGCGCGACGGCGACGTGCAGGGCCTCCGGTACCTGTACCGTCCTATCAACCTGGCCGACCTCGGGCCTGCAGGCCAGGCCGTGCACCACCGGGCCGCCGACACCGCCGCTCTCGGGACCCTGCCGGGCCCGCTTGGCGTCGCCTGCAGCCACCGCCACCGGACCAAGAATGTGCAATCGTGGACTATGGGCCACGCACGCGTGATGATCGAGGAAGCCCCCGCCGCCGCGGAGGCCCCCGCCGCGGACGGCTCCGACATTGATAGCCCCGAGGGCACCGCCGACGGCGAGTTCCTGCACTTCTACACCGCCACCGTCGGCAGCGTGTTCTTCGAAGTGGTGGAACGCCGCGGCTCCTACGACGGCTACGGGGCGCCGAACGCCCCGGTCCGGCACGCCGTCCAGTATGACCACCTGCACCAGCTGAAGCTCACCGCCTGACCGGACCCGGCCAGGACCGACCCACCCCAACGAAAGGAGGCTGCTGTGCCTGAAGAAATCAACCGCGAAATTTTCAATCCGGACCCGCTCACCGAGGACGTGTCCGACGCAGCGCCCGAGGCACCGGCCCCGCCCGCCAAGGCCGTCCCGGCCCTGGACACGGCCGCGGAATCCCAACAGATCCTCAGTGACGAGATGAAGGCACTGGGGGAGGCCTACGCGCAGGCCCGGCGCAAGGGGGCCGGAGCGGAAATCCAGCCGCGGCTGGACTACCCGCCGTACCGCAGCAGCATCCTGCGGCACCCGACCAAGAGCCTGCAGCACGCGGACCCGGAGACCATCGAACTGTACTCGCCGGCGTTCGGGCACATGGACGTGCACGCCCTGGAATCCGACCTCACCATCGCGCACACCGGTGAACCGCTCGGGGAACGGATCATCGTTTCCGGGCGGGTGCTCGACGGCGACGGTCGGCCGGTGGCAGGCCAGCTGGTGGAGATCTGGCAGGCCAACTCCTCCGGCCGCTACATCCACAAGCGCGACCAGCACCCGGCCCCGCTGGATCCGAACTTCACCGGCGTCGGCCGCTGCATCACCGGCGCGGACGGGTCCTACAGCTTCACCACGATCAAGCCGGGCGCCTACCCGTGGAAGAACCACCTGAACGCCTGGCGTCCGGCCCACATCCACTTCTCCCTGTTCGGCCAGGAGTTCACCCAGCGGATCGTCACCCAGATGTACTTCCCTGGCGACCCGCTCTTCGCCCTGGACCCGATCTACCAGTCCATCGTGGACCAGGATGCCCGGGATCGCCTGGTCGCCACGTACAACCACGACCAGACCAAGCCGGAGTGGGCGCTGGCCTACAACTGGGACATTGTCCTGACCGGTTCAAAGCGGACCTGGACCGAAAACGAGGCATTGGGTGCAGAAGGAGAGGACCATGAGTAAATTGACCCCCACCCCCGGACAGACCGTGGGCCCGTTCTACGGCTACGCCCTGCCCTACGCCAAGGACCGCGAGCTGCTGGCGCCCGGCACCCCCGGCACGATCCGCCTCCAGGGCACGGTCTACGACGGCGCCGGCCATCCGGTGCCGGACGCCATCCTGGAGATCTGGCAGGCCGACGCCGAGGGCAAGATTCCGCAGCGCACCGGCTCCCTGGTCCGCGACGGCTACACCTTCACCGGCTTCGGCCGCAGCGCGGTTGGCAATACCGGCGTCTTCACCTTCACCACGGTCAACCCCGGCCCCGCCGCCCCCGGCGCGGCGCCGTTCATCTCCGTGGTCGTGTTCGCCCGCGGCCTGATGAACCGCCTCTTCACCAGGGTCTACCTGCCGGAGAACGAGGAAGCCCTCGCTGCGGACCCGCTGCTGTCGGCCCTGGACCCGGAGCGCCGCCGGACCCTGATCGCCCGGCGCGACCCGGACGGCGGCCTGAGCTGGGACATCCGGCTGCAGGGCGACGACGAGACGGTGTTCCTCGACTTCGAAGGTGCCGCGACCCCGGACGCCGCCGAGGACCCCTCGACGTGACGGATTCCAACGCCGACGCCGGCGCGGACGGCGACTTCGGCCTGCTCAGCCCGGTCTCGGCGTCGCCCTCGGTGGCGGCGCTGACCGGGGACCGTGCGGTACTCGCCGCCCTGCTCCGGGTCGAAGCAGGCTGGGCTGCCGTCCTGGAAGAGGCCTCCCTGGCCCCGGCCGGGTCCGCGGCCATCGTGGCGGAAGCCGCCGTCGTTGACCGTTACGACATCGCCGCAATCGCCGTCCGCGCCCAGGGCGGCGGCAACCCGGTGATCCCGCTGCTCGCGGACCTTCGCGGAGAGGTCGCGGCCCTCGACACGGCCGGTATTGGGGCCGGCCGGGCCGTGCACACCTCGCTGACCAGCCAGGACGTGCTCGACTCGGCGCTGATGCTGCTGGCGGCCGGGGCGGTCCGGGAAGTGCTCGGCGACATCAAAGCCACGACGGCGGATCTGGCCGTCCTCGCGCTGCGGCACCAGGACACGCTGTGTGTGGGCCGGAGCCTGACCCAGCATTCGCTGCCGTACAGTTTCGGGCTGAAGGCGGCGCAATGGTTCTCCGGCCTCGCCGCGGCAGCCCGCCGGCTCGAGGCGCTGGAGCTTCCGGTGCAGACCGGGGGTGCGGCCGGGACCCTGGCGGCCGGCACTGCGCTGGCCGCAGGCTCGGACCTGTCGGCCTTTGACCTGGCGGACCGCCTGGCCGCCCGGCTGGGACTGGCCGCCGCGCCGGCGCCGTGGCACACCAACCGTCTCGCGGTTACCGCGCTCGGCGACGCCCTGGCCGCCGTGACGGACGCCGCGGGAAAGATCGCCGCCGACGTGCTGTTCCTGAGCCGCCCTGAGGTCGCCGAACTGGCCGAACCCCGGGCCGCGGGCCGGGGCGGTTCCTCGGCCATGCCGCAAAAGCAGAACCCGGTGCTCTCCGTGCTGGTCCGCAGCGCTGCACTGCAGGCGCCTGCCCTGGCCGGCCAGCTGCACCTGGCGGCAGCCAACTTCAACGACGAGCGGCCCGACGGCGCCTGGCACACCGAGTGGTCCGCGCTGCGGTCGCTGCTCCGCCTGGCCCTGGGCGCCGCCGGGCAACTGCGGGAACTGGCCGGCGGCCTGCAGGTCTTCCCGTCGGCGATGCGGCGCAACCTGGACCTCTCCGGTCCGCTGCTGCTCGCCGAGGCAGTGGGCGCCGCCGTCGGGCCGCTGCTGGGAACCGACGGCAGGGGCCGGCTGCAGGAGGTAGTGGACCAGACGCTCCGGGTGCCCGCGGCCGAACAGGCCGCCTGCTACCGGAAGCTGCTCCGCGCCGCCGTCCCGGCCGAACTGCTCTCTGACGAGCGGCTCGAGGAACTGCTGGACCCGGCCAACTACCTCGGCGAGGCCGCCGAAATCTCCCGCCGCATCCTTGCCGCGTGGCCCGACTTCGCCGAGCCCCGGCACGCAACGAACGACCCAAGCGACCCGCTTGACCCGTCCGACCCGACCAAACCGAAAGGCGCCAACCGTGACTAGACCAGCCCTCAAGGCCGTACTGCTCTCGCCCGTGCGCGAGCTCGGCGACAAGCCCCTCCTGGTGGTGGGCCCGTCCCTGGGCACATCCACCCTGCTCTGGAGCCAGGCCGGCGCCCTGCTGGGCGCCGACGTCGACGTCGTCGCCTGGGACCTGCCCGGGCACGGAGTCTCGCCCGCGGCGGCCGAACCCTTCACCGTCGCCGAACTGGCCGACGCCGTCGTCGAGCTGGTCGATTCGATCGCGCCCGGCGCCCGGTTCCACTATGCCGGTGTCTCACTCGGCGGGGCCACCGGGCTGCAGCTGGGCATCAAGCACGGCGAACGGCTCAAGAGCCTTTCGGTGCAGTGCAGCGGCGCCAAGATCGGCACCCCGGAAGGCTGGCTGGAACGGGCTGAAACCGTCCGCAGCCAGGGCACGCCGGTGATGATCGAGGGCTCCGCGCAGCGCTGGTTCGCGGCCGGCTTTATGGAGCGCGAGCCGGAGCGCAGCAGCCGGCTGCTGCATACACTGCGCGACGCGGACCGCTTCAGCTACGCCTTCTGCTGCGAGGCCCTGGCCGCTTTTGATGTGCGGAGTGAACTGGGCGCTATCCGGGTTCCCACCCAGGCCCTGGCCGGTGCCGAAGACACCGTCGCGCCGCCGTCGTTCGCGGCCGAGATCGCGGACGGCATCACCGCCGGGGGCGGAACGGCGAACGCCGCGACCCTGGAAGGCGTATCCCACCTGGCCCCCTTCGAGGCGCCCGGGCACGTGGCCGACCTGCTGCGCAGCCTGATCAGCTGGACCGAAGCCGCCGGAGACGGCCAGTGACCGGCCCCGGATCCGGCGCCCCGGGCTCCGGCGGCCCGGGCTCCGGCGGCCCGGAACGGCACGGAGTCGTCCAGCCGGGTGCGAGCAGCCAGGAGATCTACGACGGCGGCATGAAGGTCCGCCGCGAGGTGCTCGGCGCTGCGCACGTGGACCGGGCCAACGCCAACAAGGACTCCTTCACCGAGGACTTCCAGGACATGATCACCCGGATCGCCTGGGGCGGGATCTGGACCCGGCCGGGGATCAGCCGCCAGATGCGCTCCGCGGTCACCATCACCGCGATGGTGGCGCACGGGCACTGGGAAGAACTGGCGATGCACATCCGCGCCGCCCTCACCAACGGCCTGAGCAGGGACGAAATCAAGGAGATCCTGCTGCAGACGGCCATCTACTGCGGGGTTCCCTCCGCGAACACCGCCTTCAAGACCGCCCAGCAGGTATTCCACTCCCTGGACACCCCCGCCCCGGACACGCCCGCCCCGGACACCCCCGCCCCGGACACGCCCGCCCCGGACACCCCCGCCCCGCCCAACTAGCTCGCAGTTGTTGTCGTTTTGAAGGCCCATAACGACAACAACTGCCAGTTACTTGGGCCCCGCTGAGAATTTCGAGGAACTCATGAATCAGGCTTTTGTGTACGACGCCGTGCGGACCCCGTTCGGCAAGTTCGGCGGCGGGCTCGCCGGCGTCCGCCCGGATGACCTCGCCGCGCACGTCATCGGCGAGGCGGTCAGGCGCGCCCCCGGGCTCGACGTCGGGCGCATCGACGAGGTCGTGTTCGGCAATGCCAACGGCGCCGGCGAAGAGAACCGAAATGTCGCCCGGATGGGCACGCTCCTGGCGGGCCTGCCGGTTTCCACGCCGGGGACCACGGTCAACCGGCTGTGCGGGTCCTCGCTGGACGCGGCCATCATCGCCTCACGGCAGATCAACACCGGCGACGCCGACCTGATGCTGGTCGGCGGCGTTGAATCGATGTCCCGGGCACCGTGGGTGCTGCCCAAGACCGAGAAGCCCTACCCGGCCGGGGACATGGCGCTTGTCTCCACCACGCTGGGCTGGCGGCTGGTGAACAAGGCCATGCGCCCGGACTGGACCGTGTCGCTGGGTGAGGCGACCGAACGGCTGCGCGAGAAATACGGCGTGACCCGCGAGGCGCAGGACCAGTTCTCCGCGGACTCGCACAACCTGGCCGCGGCGGCCTGGGACGAGGGCTTCTACGACAACCTTGTCACCGCCGTCCCCGGCACCGACCTGGTCCGTGACGAGGGCATCCGTGCCGGGTCCTCGGCGGAGAAACTCGCCGGACTCAAAACCGTCTTCCGCGCGGACAACGGCACCGTCACCGCGGGCAACGCCTCGCCCGCTCTCCGACGGCGCCTCCGCGGCCTGGCTGGGCTCCGAGGACGCCGCCGGGCTGCTGGGCCTGGACCCCTTGGCCCGGATCGCAGGCCGCGGCGCTCACGCGAACGACCCGCAGTACTTTGGCTACGCCCCGGTCGAGGCGGCGAACAAGGCCCTCGCCAAGGCGGGGATCGGATGGGACCAGGTCGGCGCCGTCGAACTCAACGAGGCGTTCGCCGCGCAATCCCTGGCCTGCATCAACGCGTGGGGCATCGACGCGTCCATCGTGAACCGGCACGGCGGCGCGATCGCGATGGGCCACCCGCTGGGTGCCTCCGGCGGCCGGATCCTGGGCACGCTGGCCCGGTCGCTGCAGGCCTCCGGGGAGCGCTGGGGCGTCGCCGCGATCTGCATCGGCGTCGGCCAGGGTCTCGCCGTCGTCCTCGAAAACGTCACCACCGCCCGTCGGAATGAACCGGCGGCACCAGCTGTGAAGGGCTAGTCCATGCTGAATTTTATTGACACCGTCGGCGAGGCCGTCGCCGGGCTCCAGGACGGTTCCACCGTGATGATCGGCGGCTTCGGCAACGCCGGGCAGCCGTTTGAACTCATCGATGCCCTGCTGGACTGCGGGGCGACCGACCTCACCGTGGTCAACAACAACGCCGGCCAGGGCGACCAGGGCCTCGCGCTGCTGATCAAGGAGGGGCGGGTGAAAAAGATGATCTGCTCGTTCCCGCGGCAGTCCGACTCCTGGCATTTCGACGCGCGGTTCCGTGCCGGGGAGATCGAGCTTGAGCTCGTGCCGCAGGGCAACCTGGCCGAACGGATCCGGGCCGCCGGGGCCGGAATCGGCGGCTTCTTCACCCCCACGGGCTACGGCACCATGCTGGCCGAGGGCAAGGAAACCCGCTTCCTGGACGGCAAGTGGCAGGTGTTCGAGACGCCCCTGCACGCCGACGTCGCACTGATCAAGGCGCTGACGGCCGATGGCAAAGGCAACCTTGTCTACCGCAAGACGGCCCGCAACTTCGGCCCGATCATGGCCGCAGCGGCCAGGCACAGCATCGTCCAGGTCTCCGAGATCGTACCGACCGGCGGTCTGGACCCGGAGATCATCGTGACCCCCGGAATTTACGTCAACAGCATCGTGAAGGTGGCCTGATGGGCAGCGAGACAAGTATCCAGACTTCCGACGCGCCCCTGGGCCGTGACGACCTGGCCCGCCTGGTCGCCCGGGACATCAGGCCCGGTTCCTTTGTGAACCTCGGCATCGGCCAGCCCACCCTGGTGTCCAACTATCTCGAAGCGGAGCAGAACATCACGCTCCACACCGAGAACGGCATGCTCGGCATGGGTCCGGAGGCCACCGGCGACCAGATTGACGGGGACCTCATCAATGCCGGCAAGGTGCCGGTGACCGAACTGCCCGGCGCGTCCTACTTCCATCACGCCGACTCGTTCGCGATCATGCGCGGCGGGCATCTGGACATCTGCGTGCTGGGCGCCTTCCAGGTCTCCGCATCCGGGGACCTCGCGAACTGGCACACCGGCGCCCCGGATGCGATTCCCGCCGTCGGGGGCGCCATGGACCTGGCCACCGGCGCCAAGGACGTCTTCGTGATGATGACCCTGCTGACCCGCGACGGCGCGTCCAAAATCGTCGAGGCGTGCAGCTATCCGCTCACCGGGATCGGCTGCGTCACCCGGGTCTACACGGACAAGGGCGTCTTCCTGACCGGGCCCGACGGCGTCCGGGTGCGCGAGACGTTCGGCTGCACGCTGGCAGAACTGCAGGCCCTGGTGCCGGTGCCGCTCACCGCCGCCTGACCCCAACCCGCGCGAACGTACACTTGAGGCCCCGCCGGCGTGCCCTTCCGGGGCCGCAAGTGTACGTTCGCGCCGATAAAGTGGTGCGAGACCGAGAGGCGTGAAATGACCGAGGCACTAGAGGGCACCCGGGCCGGCGGGGTGCCCGCGGCCAGCGACCAGTACGTGCAGTCGCTGGCGAGGGGACTGGCAGTAATCCGGTCCTTCGATTCCGAGCACCCGCTGATGACGCTGACCGAGGTGGCGGCACGCACCGGCCTGACCCGTGCCACAGCCCGGCGGTTCCTGCACACCCTTGTCGAGCTCGGCTATGTCCGCACCGACGGCAAGGCCTTCGCGCTCACGGCCAAGGTGCTGCAGCTCGGTTATGCCTACCTCTCCGGGCTGTCGCTGCCGCAAATCGCCCAGCCGCACCTGGAGGAGCTTTCCCTCAAGCTGGGGGAGTCGACGTCGGCGGCGGTGCTCGACGGGACGGACATCGCCTACATTGCCCGGGTTGCGACCCGCCGGATCATGACTGTCGGCATCACGGTGGGCACCCGCTTCCCCGCCTACGCCACCTCCATGGGCCGGGTCCTGCTTGCAGGGCTGCCGGCGGAGAAACTCCACGACTACCTGGCCGCCGCCACGCTGCGGCCGCTCACGCCGCGCGCCATCGGCACCCGAGAGGGTCTCCTGGCCGAACTGGACAGGGTCCGGGCCCAGGGCTGGTGCCTGCTGGACCAGGAACTCGAGCTCGGGCTGATGTCCCTGGCTGCGCCGATCCACGACGGGCCGGACCACGTGGTCGCGGCCATCAACGTCTCGCTGCGGGCCCAGGCCGTGGCCGCCGAGCCCGACCCGGAGGCGTACCTGGCAACCGTGCGCGAGGCCACCGTCGCAACAGCTGAACTGATCTCCGCCGACCTTTCCGCCGGACGCTGAGGCCGCGCGCCGCACAAGCCGCCCCGCCCGGCCGTCTAGCCGCGCCGGCGCCTGGCCCGCCGCACCGTTAGCCAGGTGCCCAGGGCGGTGGACAGCAGCGCCAGCAGGAAATTCGTCCTGAGGCCCTCGACCAGTTGGGGCTGCCCGGCGACGGCGTCCCCCAACAGGCGCCCGGCGCCGGGCTCGAACGGGAGCCCCAGCGGGGACGCGTGTACCGAATCCGCCAGATCCAGCCAGAGTCCGCCAAGGAACGCCAGCAACACTGTTGCCGCCGCGGCCGCCGCCGCCGCGGCCGCCCCGCGCCTGGTCAGGTTCGGCGAGCCGCCCCGGCCGGAGGCACTCCCGGCGGCATACAGCCGGGCGGCGCCGGCAGCGGTCACGAAGCCAAGGCCGGAAGCCACCCAGCCCAGCCGCCACAGGAACAGCCAAAAGACCACCGCCAGCGGTATCACCGCGGCGGCAAAGACCGTTCCCCGCACCGTCTGCTCAAGGGATTCGGGCGCGACCGCGCGCCGCACAGGCGGCCGGGCCGGTGGGCGGACACGGGGGATGCGCGTCGCGGGCAGTTGCGCGTGCCGGTGGTCGGACGAATCGGGCCAGGGCGCACCGTCCGGCCAGAGCAGGCCGTAACCGTGTTCCGCCCGGCCATGGGCTTCGGATTGTTTTTCGGCGTCGGAATTGGCGCGCTCTGTCATCATTCCCCCAAATGAGATCAGTGTCCCGGCCCGCTGCGGGCCGGTAGTCCGCCCAGTCTGGCACAACAGGGACCGTACGCCGTTGTTCCGGCGGTCCCGTGTCAGCCGGGTGTCAGCCGGCGGAATCCCGTCCGGTCGATACTGTGATGGACACCCCGGCCTCTTCGTCGCGGATCAGAAGATTCAGCGGCCGGTCCACAAGGCTGTCGTGCATGTCTTCGCTGTCTTCCGGGGCCAGTTGCTCTGCCAGCCGGGTCAGCGCCAGCGCCATCGCCCGGCCCCAGTCATGCGGGTCCCTGCTCGATGCTTCAGCCTCGGCTGAGTAGATTTCGTCCGGTCCGGTCATGTGCCCCCGCCTTCCGCGTCTGGAGCGCGGCCGCCCCGGCGAGTCCGGAGAGGCATCCGGCCGGGCCGGCACGCTTCAGTTAGCTAAACATGGCCAGTGTAGTGACCGCCCGCACTGGCGTCCACGACTCCGCGTCCCGCTGCGCAAGTTAGCGCACGGTCACCGATAGGATTTCCCTGCGGGACCCATCCCGCCCAACCGCCCGAAGGACGCCATGCCACAGACCAATGCCGCGCAGGACAATACCGCCCCGTCCAAGCGCGCCGCCGTGATCATCAACCCGATGAAGTCCTCCGGCGAGGACTTCAAGGCCGCGTTCTTCCGGCTCTGCGACACCCAGGGCTGGGCTGAGCCGCTCTGGCTTGAGACCACTGCCGAGGACACCGGGCTGGGCCAGGCGCGCGAAGCACTCGAAGCGGGCGCCGACGTCGTGATCGCCGCCGGCGGCGACGGAACGGTCCGCTGTGTGGCCGAGGTCCTCGCGGGCACGGGGACGCCGATGGGTTTGGTGCCGATGGGCACCGGCAACCTGCTGGCCCGGAACATCGGCGTCGACATCACTGACCCCGTCGCCGCCAGCTACGACATCTTGAACGGCACGGACATCAAGGTCGACGTAGTGAAGGCAACCCTGGACCATGCCCGGGACGAACAGCTCTTCCTGGTCATGGCCGGTCTCGGCTATGACGCGGCGATCATGGCGAACACGGTGGACGAGCTCAAGGACCGCGTGGGCTGGCTCGCCTACGTGGAGGCGGGCATCCGGCACCTGCCCGGCAAACCCGTGCGGGCCAAGATCAGCATCGACGGCCAGCACCCGGTCCGCCGCCGGATCCGCAGCGTGATGGTGGGCAACTGCGGCAAGATCACGGGCGGCGTGGAGGTCTTCCCCGATGCCAGGATCGACGACAACATCCTGGACGTCCTGGTCCTGGCCCCGGCGGGCAGGCTCGGCTGGTTCAGCGTGCTGGCGGGCATGTTCGGCCGGAAGGACAGCAAAAACAAGTCGGTCGAATATTTCGCCGGGAAGTCCGCCGAAATCAGCCTGGACCACGAGCAGGAGTTCCAGCTCGACGGCGACCACATCGGCAAAGCCAAGCACCTCAGGGTAATGGTGGAGCACGAGGCCCTCACCATCCGGATGACCAAGGCGGCGCGGGCCTAGCGGCTGCGGTTTCCCGAGGGCTCGGGGGCCCGGCCGGCGTGTCGTCCGGGCGCGGGTTCGGCGCTGTGGCCGGGGGCCGGGCCGCCGGCCGCGGGTCCGTCTGACCCGCCGTCGTCGCCTGCTTTCGCTTGCGCCGCCCCGGTGCCCGCAAGGCCGGCGAGCAGGTCGCGGATCTCCGCCAGCAGCGCGGTATCCGCCGGGAGGGCCTCCTCCTCCGGTTCCGCGGTGGCCAGCCGGTGCTTGACCATCCGGTTGAGCCGGTTCATCGGTGCCACGAAAATGAAGTAGACCACCCCTGCGGTGATCATGAACGTCACGAAGGCCGTCACGACGGCACCGATATTCACGAAAGTCCTGTCGTTGCCCGGCCAGATCCGGAAGCCGAGCCCGTCGGCATGGACGCCGCCAGCCGCCGCGATGATCGGGTTCACAATGTTGGTCGTGAACGCCGTTACCAGGGCGGTGAAGGCCGTACCGACGACGACGGCGATCGAGAGTTCGATCACGTTGCCGCGCAGGATGAAGTCCTTAAATCCTTTGAGCATGGGGTCCTTAGCACTGGCGCCGGGCAGGTTCGACCGATAAACGCTACCACCCGGCCGGGAGGCCGACTATTCCGGTGAATGGAAGGCGATCCCAGCCGGCGGGGTATCTTCGGCGTAGCATTCAGCTGGATGCCAGCGCCGCCGTCGTTCCCAACCGACTGCCTGGAAGGCCCCACCCGCCCGTGAAGCCGAATCTGCTTGCCGAGATGTTCACCATGGCTCCGGCCAACAAGGACCACCAGGCGGCCGTCCGGTGCGCCGTCGGCGTCTTTGTTCCGTTGCTCTCCCTGGTGCTCCTCAACCGGCTGGATCTGGCCATCTTTGCCTCCTTTGGCGCCTTCACCGGGATCTACGGCCGGAACGAACCCCACGGCCGGCGGTTCGTGCTGCAGCTCCGCGCCGGTTCGCTTATGCTCGCCGTCATCCTGCTCGGCGCACTGACCGCCCGCGCCGGATCGATCCTGGCACTGACGCCATCGGCCACCACCTGGCTGCAGGTCGCCGCAACGACGCTGGTGGCCGGCGGCTGCTCCCTGGTCGTAGCCTGGTGGCGGCTCCGCCCGGCAGGATCGCTGTTCCACATCTTCGCCTTCGCTGCCATCGCTTCGATCCCCAGCCAGCCGCCGCTCTGGCAGGGAATGCTGGCGGCCGCCGCAACGGTTGCGTTCTCGCTGCTGGTCGGACTGTCTTCCCGGGTGGCTCCGGGCAGCCGACAGCCGTGGGAGTGGCCGCGGCGGGCCAGGCTGGCTGCGCAGGAGCGCCGGGTGGCCCGGCTCGAAGCGGTGGGCTACCTCGTGGCAGCGGGGCTGGCCGGCACCCTCGCCACCCTGGCCGGCGGACTGCTCGGCTTCGGCCACAACTACTGGGCCATGGTGGCCGCCGTCGTGCCGCTGGTGGGACACAGCACCCGCCACCGCATCAGCCGCGGTGTGCAGCGCATCATCGGCACCGCGCTGGGGCTCGTCTTGCTGGCCGCGATCCTGCTGCTGCAGCCAGCCCCCTGGCAGACCGTGCTCGTGATCGCCGCCTGCCAGTTCGGCGCCGAAATGTTCATCGCCCGCCAGTACATGCTGGCCCAAATCTTCGTCACTCCACTGGCGCTGATCTCGACCCTGCTGGTGGCCCCGGTGCCCGCCGGGACCCTGCTCCGGGACCGGTTTCTGGAGACCGTCATCGGGGCCGCTGTCGGCGTCGCCGTCGTACTGGCCCCGGCCCTCTGGCGGCGGGCCGCCACCCGCCCGTAGCCACCCCAGCCCGCCACAGTTGTTGTGACACCCGGAGACCGGCAATAAACTGCGATCCGCGTGGAGGGAGGGTGGGCGCCGGCGACCGTTCAATGGAAGACTTGGGTCAGGCGGTACGGCGGTCGGGAGGCGGGGCGCATGGCGAATTCCAGCAGCGGGGACTCCGTTGTCGACCGTGTGGTGCGCCTCATCGAAGCCTTTCCGGAGGACTCGGCGGCCCTGCGGCTCTCTGATCTCGCCGAGCGGGCCGGCTTGCCGCTGGCCACGGCGCACCGGCTCGTGCGGCAACTGGCCGGGCACGGACTGCTGGAACTGGGCGGCGGGGGCTCGGTCCGGCCGGGACTGCGGCTGTGGGAGCTGGTCAACCGGAATTCGCCGACACTGGCCCTGCGGCAGGCGGCCATGCCGTTCATGGAGGACATCCAGCAGGTACTGAACCAGAACGTGAACCTGGCAGTGCTGGATGGCTGGGATGCGCTGTTCGTCGAGCGGCTCTCCCGTCGCGGCTCGGTGGCGAACCGGGCGAAAGTCGCCGGCCGGATGCCGGTGCATCTGTCCTCGGCCGGTGTGGCGCTGATGGCCCACCAGCCCGTCTCGGTGCAGGCTGCATATCTGCGCCAGTTCAGTGATCCCGCGGCCCGGATCGCGGCCGGTGACCTCCGGATGCTGCTGGCCGAGGCCGCAGCCCAGGGCTTTGCCGAGCTGGCCGGGGTGGTGGATCCGGACACCTGGGGGATCGCCGTTCCGGTGCGGGACGCCAGGAAACGGACCGTGGCCGCCCTCGGTGTCGTGGTCCCGCTGCGCGAGATGCGGCTGCAGGCACTGGTGCCGGCGCTGCAGACCGCCGCCCGGGGCATTGGCCGCCAGCTGGCGACTCCCCGGGCGGGCACTGACTTCCATTCAACGGAAGGCCTGTAACCAGGATCACTCGCGACGGGGCACACTGTTAGCCAATAGACCCACCCGGTCCCAGGCCCGTGCAGCGAGCACGCGGCCCGGACCCCGCAATGAAGCGAGGACACCATGGCAACCCGAAAAGTCATCAGTACCCAGGTGGCGATCATCGGAGGCGGCCCCGCGGGGCTTATGCTCTCCCACCTGCTGGCCAAAGAGGGCATCGAGTCCACCGTGGTCGAACTGCGGAGCCGGCAGGAAATCTCCGAGACCGTCCGGGCCGGCATCCTCGAACACGGCACCGTTAACCTCCTCGTGGACAGCGGCGTCTCCGACCGTGTGCTGCGCGACGGCGACCGGCACGACGGGATCGAACTGCGCTTCAACGGCGAAAGCCACCGCATCGACTTCCAGGACCTGGTCGGCGAGTCGGTCTGGCTCTACCCGCAGACGGACGTCTTTATGGATCTTGCCGCGCGCCGGGAGACCGACGGCGGCGACGTCCGGTATGGCGTCACGGACACGAGCATCCACGACATCGAAGGCTCGCCGAAGGTGTGGTTCACCGGCGCCGACGGCACCGAGTACGAACTCCATGCCGACTTCATCGCCGGCGCGGACGGTTCCCGCAGCCATTGCCGGGTCCAGATCCCCGAAGCGGACCGGAAGTGGTACTTCCACCAGTACCCTTTTGCCTGGTTCGGCATTCTGGCCGAGGCGCCGCGCAGCTCCGACGAGCTGATCTATGCCAACTCGGAGAACGGCTTCGCCCTGATCAGCCAGCGGACCGATACGGTGCAGCGCATGTACTTCCAGTGCGACCCGGGCGAGGACGTCAGCAGCTGGAGCGACGAGCGCATCTGGGAGGCGTTCCGCAGCCGCGTCAACGGGAACGGCTTCGAACTGAAGGAGGGCCCGGTGATCGACAAGACGGTCCTGAAGTTCCGCAGCTTCGTGCACGCCCCGATGCGGCACGGCAAGCTGTTCCTTGCCGGCGACGCCGCCCACACTGTTCCGCCGACCGGCGCCAAGGGCCTGAACCTGGCCATCCACGATGTGCGGGTACTCTTCGAGGGCCTGGACAGCTTCTACAAGACCGGCTCGGCCACCCTCCTTGACCTGTACAGTGACCGCGCCCTGGACCGGGTCTGGAAGGCGCAGCACTTCTCGTACTGGATGACGTCGATGCTGCACACCCCGGCGGACGCGGACGACTTCGCCCGCGCCCGCCAGCTCGGGGAGCTCAACTCCGTGGTGTCGTCGCGGCACGGCCGGGCGTACCTTGCCGAGGCCTACACCGGCTGGCCGGGTGCCCGCTAGGAGGCTCCGGAAGGCCGAAAGGAGCGTCTGCTTCCGTCGACAGCAGGGGTGGCCAGGACTAGCCTTTAACCGTCCCAGCATGCCCCGACAAGGACGACAGAGAGGTGTCCGATCATGGGAAGCGCAGAGAATGTTGAACTGGTCCGGCGAGGATTCGAGGCCTTCAACTCAGGGGATATGGCGACTCTTGTCGAGATTTTCGCGGAGGACGCAGTTTGGCACGTTGCTGGAAGCGGCGTGCTTTCCGGAACCAAACAAGGCCGCGATGCCGTCCTGGCGTACTTCGGCGAACTGGGCGCCCGCAGCCAGGGTTCCTTCCGGGCCAACGTCCAGGACATCGTCGGCGGCGAAAACCATACGGTCGCGATCCAGCAAACGCACGGCGAAGCCAATGGCAGGACCCTGGAGATGGGCAGCGTCATAGCCTTCGTGGTCCGCGACGGAAAGGTCACTGAGGGCCGCGAGTACTCCGAAGACACGGCCGGGTGGGACGAGTTCTGGACCTGACCCGGCGTCAGGACCCGGGACGTAACAGCCGCGCACGGAAGCCGGCCGGGATGCCGGCTCATGCCATCGCGGTGTGCGCGGCGCTGTGCGAGTCGATCTGCTTCGCGTAGCAGTAGGAATGCTCGACGCCGCGGTAAGGTCCGAAGTTCGGCACGGGCACGAAGCCTGCGTTCTGGTAGAACTGCCGTCCGTCGGTCTGCGCCGACCCCGCCTCAGCGGTCAGGGTGGTGATGCCCAGGGCGTGGGCATGTCCCTCCAGCGCGGCCAGGATGGAACTGGCGACGCCGGATCCGCGTGTGTACGGCAGCACGTAGAGCCGTTTGATCTCCGCGGTGCGGTCGTCCAGCAGGCGCAGGCCGCCGCAGCCCACCGGCTGGCCCGAGCCCTTCTCGTAGGCCACCAGGAACACTGCCGTATCCGCTTCCGACGGCGGCGGACCGGCTTCGTGTCCGCTGTGGCCGAAGCGGGCGTCCAGTTCCGCCTGCTGGGCTGCCCGCAGGTCGGCGCCCACCGGGTTGGTCCAGGGCACCTGCCGGATGTTGAGCCGCGGATTGGTCTGCATCGCTGCCTCGCTTCGCCGAAGGGTTATGCAGACCAAGGCTAGGCAGCGGCCGTTTCCGGGGTGTTTCCTTCAGGTAAGGGCTGCGAGAACTCGGTTCTGCCGCCGTTTCGACGGTGAGCCGCACATCCGACGTCGGGAAGCGCCCCTCCGGCGGGGAACCGTCGAAACGGGCGGTCAGGCCGGGCGGCCGGTGGGGTCCTCCGCCGTCGGGTCCGCCAGGGTGAGCCCTCCCACCGGGCTGTCGTCCCAGTGGATCAGGCGCCAGCCGGCGTCGGGATCTCCCTCCAGTGCCACGATGCCGGTGTTGGCGAGCACGTGCCGCGCCGCGAATTCGGCGTCGACGTTGACGGCGCGCCGCCCGGTCCAGACGCGGATCGCGGCGCCGTGGCTGACGACGGCGATGGTGCCGCCGGTGCCGCCGCTGGCGGCCGCGGCGGCGATCCGGGCGATCGAGTCGTCGTAGCGTTCGAAGAAGTCGTGGCCGCTGGGACCGGCAGGCATCCGCCGGTCCAGTTCGCCCGCGGTCCAGGCGAAGACCGTGCCCAGGTAGCGCAGGTGCGATTCGCGGTCGGTGAGCTTCTCGAGTGCCCCGGCTTCGATTTCCCGCAGCCCTTCGAGCACCTCGATTTCCAGCCCGCGCATGCTGGCCAGCGGGCCGGCCGTGAGCTGGGTGCGGACCAGGGTGGACGCGTAAAGCCGGCCGATCCGCTCGTTCGCCAGGGAACGGGCCAGCGCGTCGGCCTGGCGTGCACCGAGTTCGGTGAGGCCGGGCCCCGGATGGGCGGTGTCCAGCTGGCCCAGGACGTTGCCGGGGGTCTGTCCGTGGCGGATTAGCAGTAGCCTCATGGCAGCGATTTTACCGGCCGCGGTCAGCCCGGACCGGACGGTCAGGAGATGGTGATCGTGGCCTGGATCGGGGCGTGGTCGCTGGGATAGCGGTCGTCCAGCCGGAACGTGTTGACGGCGGCCTCGGCGACCTGGATGTCGGGCGTGACGGCGATCCAGTCGATGCGCCGTTCGCCGATGACCGGGTCCTTATAGTTCGGGAACGTCCCGTACTCCGGGGTCAGCCGCTGCTTCGCCACGGCCCAGGAGTCCCGGAAGGTGCCGCTGCCCACCAGGGTGCTGTACGCCCCGGAGGCGCCGGCGTCGGCATTGAAATCGCCCATCAAAACGGTCGGCAGCCCGGAGCCGGCCTTGCTGGTGTGCTCGACGATGGCATCTGCGCTGCGCAACTGGGCATTTTCGGACTCGTGGTCGAAGTGGGTATTGACCACCATCAGCTCGTGCCCCGTGCAGTTGTCTTCGAAACGGCCCCAGGTGGCGATTCGGGTGACGTCGTTGCCCCAGGTCGCCGAGCCGGGCACGGTGGGCGTGTCCGAGAGCCAGAACTGGTCCCACGTCCGCAGTTTCAGGCGGCGCGAATCGTAGAAAATGCAGGAGTGCTCGCCCCGGCTGCCGCCTTCGCGGCCGTGGCCGATCATCCGGTAGTGCTCCGGGAGCGCCCCGCCGATCACGGCCAGCTGGTGTTCCAGGCCTTCCTGGATGCCCAGCACCTCCGGCAGTTCCTCCGCGAGGACGGCCTGGACCGCCGGGATGCGTTCGGGCCAGTAATCGGCCTGGCCGGGGAGGGTGTGGGCGGTGTCGCAGCGGATGTTGAAGCTCATCAGGCTCAAGGCGGCGGCGTCGTCCCGGGCAGTTGCCGCGGCAAGCGGGTCCGGGTCGGTCAGAATGGTCCGTGCGGTCGACGCTATGTCGCTCGGCAAGGGAGTCTCCTCGTGTCGGTTACAGTCCCACGATCCACGATACGGCTGGCCGGCCATCGACGGCAGCGTAAACGCCGCCGTGCCGGAAAGTTAATTCGACGTGAACCGGCTAGCTGTGATTCCCCCTGAGGTGGTCGACCAGCTTATCCGCGATGCCGGTGTACTTGCCCGGCGTGAGGGCCAACAGCCGGGCCTCGGCGTCTGCGGACAGGCCCAGGCCCTGGACGAATTCCTGCATCCGGGCGGCGTCGACGCGCTGGCCGCGGGTCAGGTCCTTGAGCCGTTCGTACGGGTTCTCCATGCCCGCGACGCCGGCAATGGCCTCGGCGCGCATCACCATCTGGATTGCCTCGCCGAGGACCTCCCAGTTGGTGTCCAGGTCCCGCGCAAGCACGTCCTCCGCGACGTCCAGGCGGTCCAGGCCCTTGGCCACGTTGGAGATGGCCAGCAGGGAGTGGCCGAAGGCCACACCGATGTTGCGCTGTGAGGAGGAGTCGGTGAGGTCCCGCTGCCAGCGGGAGGTGACGAGGGTGGACCCGAGCACGTCCAGCAGGCCGGAGGAGATCTCCAGGTTCGCTTCGGCGTTCTCGAAGCGGATCGGGTTGACCTTGTGCGGCATCGTGGAGGACCCGGTGGCACCGGCGACCGGAACCTGCGCGAAGTACCCGATCGAGATATAGCTCCAGATATCCGTGCAGACGTTGTGCAGAATCCGGTTGAAACGGGCGACGTCGGCGTACAGCTCGGCCTGCCAGTCGTGGCTTTCGATCTGTGTGGTCAGCGGGTTCCAGTCCAGGCCGAGGCCCTCGACGAAGCCCTTGGCGACGTTTTCCCAGTCGGCGCCCGGCACGGAGGCGGCGTGGGCGGCGTAGGTGCCGGTGGCGCCGTTGATCTTGCCAAGGTATTCGGTCCGCCCGATGCGGTCCAGCTGGCGGGTCAGGCGGTGCGCGATCACGGCCAGTTCCTTGCCGAGAGTCGTGGGCGTGGCGGGCTGGCCGTGGGTGCGGGACAGCATCGGCACCGCGCGGTTGGCCTCGGCCATGCTGCTGATCTGCGCGACCAGCTTGCGGGCCGACGGCAGCCACACGTCCTGCACGGCGCCCTTGACGCCGAGCGCGTAGGAGAGGTTGTTGATGTCTTCGGAGGTGCAACCGAAGTGCACCAGAGCGGTCAGGTGCTCGATCCCGATGCCGGGGAGCCGACGACCGATGTAGTACTCCACGGCCTTGACGTCGTGCACGGTGACGGCTTCGATTTCGGCGAGTTCGGCCACCGATGCGGCGTCGAATTCGGTGACGATGGCGCGCAGCTTGTCCTGCTGCTCGGGGCTCAGCGGCCCTGCGCCCGGCAGCACGCTGTTGCTGGTCAGGTGGATCAGCCACTCCACCTCGACAGCAACCCGGTCGCGGTTGAGGGCGGCCTCGGAGAGGTAGTCCACCAGCGGGGCCACCGCCGGCTGGTAGCGGCCGTCGAGCGGGCCGAGCGCGATCTGGTGGTCGGACGCGGCGAGAGCCAGGCGTCCGGACGGCGTGCGGGTCTCAGCTGTGGCGGCAGTTTCAGGCATGCTCCGATTCTTTCACGAAGTGCCGCCGGGCCTTAAGCGGGCAGTACCGTATGACACCGTCCCGGCGCGGAGAACGGCTGTGCGGTGCGGGGCGGGGCACGTTTTCCACATGGCCGTTCCGGCCGCTTACCCCGCCGGCGGCCAGCGCTTAGCGTCGGACCGTGGCAATGATTACGAGCGAAGGAGCCGCGGCCGCGGGCGGCGCGATGACGGCGGCGGAGGCGGCAGCGTGCGCATCCCGGAGCTACGAGGTCCAGCAGCTGGCGGCCAGGGTCGCGGTCTGCGCCGAGCAGGCCGGAGCCGCACTCGGCTCGCTGGGCCGGTTGGAGCTCCAAGACTGGCAGTCCCCGGCGGGCCGCGCCTACCGGGCGACGCTGGCGTTGCAGGCCGCGGCGCTGCGGCGCGGCCGGGACGCGCTTCAGGATGCGGGGGCGGTGGTCCAGCGCCACGCCCAGAACGTCACGCTGTCTTCCGGCCGCGCCGGATACTGATGCCGGAGCTCAGCCCGGCGGGCTCCGGAGGGGTCCCGCGCCCCGCCGCGCCCGCGCCCGACGGGTTCCTCCAGATCCGCGGCGGTGTTGGTGGCCTCAGCTTCCAGTTCGAGGAGCTGCTGGCCGGTGCGGCCGCCTTGGACAGCGTGGTGCGGGACCTCTACGTCGTCGAGGCCGAAGCCGACGGCATCCGCCGGGCGCTCTTTGACTACCAGCGCGACTCCTACGGCAGCGGCAGCAGCGCCATCACCGCGGTAGGCGAGGCTGGCCGCGGCGTCGGGCAGGCCAGGGCCGAACTGGAACGCATCGCCGCCCAGGTGCGGGCCAGCCACCGTGAGTATGAATTCACTGAAGCCCGGAACGCCGTGCTGCTACGCCTCGGGGTTTCCGGGCCGGAGTACGGCTCCGGCCTGCTCTTCGGCGTGCCGGGTATCCGCGACCAGGCCGAACGCGGGGCGGCCATGGCTCCGGGCAGCCTGGCCTTGTTGCTGGGCCTGCCTTTCCCCCTGTCCGGGACCGTCGGTGTCCTCAGCGGACCCGCCGACGTCGGACGCGCGGTCCGGAGACTCTCGGGCGCGCCGGGTCTGGAGTTCTTGAAACCGCGGCCTGTCAGCGTTGTCGGGAGCGAATCGGCCGTCGAGGACGTCGATGTTTCCCCGGCCGGCCTGCTGCGGCGGGCAGACGCGGTTGGCCGGAACAGCGGCGACATCGAGGTCATCCGGATCGACAGCGGCGGCCGGCGCGCCTGGGCGGTGATTCTCCCGGGTACGCAGCTCGGCGGCCTGCCCGAGGGAACCAACCCTTTCGACGCGGCAGGCATCGCCGAGGGGCTCGGCTACGACTCGCAAGCGACCACGGTGGCCATCCGGCAGGCCTTGCGGGACGCCGGAGCGCAGACAGGCGAGCACCTCGCCGTCGTGGGCTACAGCCAGGGCGGCATCCACGCCATGAACCTCAGCCGGGACAAAGCCTTCCTGGCCGACTACGACCTCAAGTTCGTGCTGACGGCTGGTTCCCCGGTCGGCGGCATCACGCCCGCACCGGACATCGGCAGCCTGCACCTGGAGCACCAGCATGACTGGGTGCCCGGAGCCGACGGAACGCCCAATGCTGACACCAAGGACCGGGTGACCGTCACCCTGACCAACGATTTGGCCCTGCCGGCACCGCGGGATTTCGGCCTGGGCCCGGGGCACCGGCTGGAAAACTACGCGGTCGGAGCGGAAGCGGTCTCGGCGAGCCGGGACCCCTCCCTGCAGGCGTCCACAGCTGCGCTGGCGGCCGTGGTCGGGGCGGGCGGAACCGCAACCGTGACCAGGTTCTCGCTGCGGCGCGAGGCCCTGCCATCGCAAGGCGTCGTGACCGCCCCCGGCCCGGACCGGCGGCCGGTTGTGACTCCGGCGGACCGGCGCGCGACGGGCCCGGAGCCGGCCGCGAAGACCGTCCCGCCGGGCGGAGCCGGCTAGCGCCGGCGTCCACCCGGCAGCCTGCCGGCCACCAGGGAAACCAGGGTGATGATGATCGCCGCGAGGACGGCGGTCCAGAAGAAGGAGTCGATGGTGAAACGCACCGGCGTGTAGGCACTGAGCCAGGAGGTGAGGTAGAGCATCGCGGCGTTGATGACAACCGTGAAGAGGCCGAGCGTGAGGATGGTGATCGGCAGTGACAGCAGGCTCACCAGCGGTTTCACCAGGGCATTGACGATTCCGAAGATCAGGCCGATGAACAGGTAGGCCAGCGCGACGCCGATGACGTCCGTGCCCTGCGTGACGCCGCTGCTGGCCACCGCTCCGGTGGTCGCTGAGGTGGAGATGTTCAGCCCGGGGAGGATCCAGCTGGCAATCCAGAGTGCCAGTGCGTTGACGATGACCCGCAGGAAAAGTGAGCGCATGGCCCCATGCTGTCACATCATCGGAGCTGCCCGCAGGAGGGCGAAGTAGGCTAAGGGCCATGACTTCTTCAGACAACCCGGCCGGCGGGATCCGCCCGCGGCCGGTAGTAGACCTGCTTCCCCGCTACGCCGCCGGGAAGCCGCCGGTGCCGGTCGACGGACTCGTAAGCTTCAAGCTTTCCTCCAACGAGAACCCGCTTCCGCCGATTCCTGCAGTGCAGCAGGCCATCGCGGCGCAGACCGATTTCAACCGCTATCCTGACCCGTTGAGCAGCAAACTGCGCGGGGCGCTCGCCGGCTTCCTGGACGTCCCGGCCGAGGACATCGTCACCGGGGCGGGGAGCCTGGGCGCCCTCAACCAGTTGCTGGCCACTTTTGCCGGCCAGAACGACGACGGCAAGGCCGACGAAGTAATCTACGCGTGGCGCTCCTTCGAGGCCTACCCGATCAGCGTGGGCCTAGCGGGCGCCGAGAGTGTGCAGGTCCCGCTGACGGCCGAGGGCCGGCACGACCTGGACGCGATGGCCGCCGCGGTGACCGCCCGCACCCGGATGATTCTGCTGTGCACGCCCAACAACCCCACCGGCCCGATCCTGACGACCGAGGAGACCGAGCGGTTCCTGCGCACCGTCCCCTCCGACATCGTGGTGGTCATCGACGAGGCGTACCAGGAGTTCGTGCGGGCCGCCGACGCCGTCGACGGCATCGAGATGTACCGCAGGTACCCCAATGTCGTTGTACTGAGGACGTTCTCCAAGGCCCACGGGCTCGCCGGGCTGCGGGTGGGGTACAGCGTGTCCCAGCCGGACCTTACCCAGCACCTGCGGGTCACCGCCACGCCGTTCGCGGTGTCGCAGATCGCCGAAGCGGCGGCAGTCAGCTCGCTCCAACACTTCGACCAGGTTGTAGAAAGGGTACAAAGCCTGGTCGACGAAAGGGAGCGTGTGACCGCCGGCCTGCGTGAGCTGGGCTGGTTCGTCCCGGATGCGCAGGGCAATTTTGTCTGGCTCAACCTGGGGGCCGACAGCGCTGAATTCGCCACTCTGGCGGGGGAGCGGGCACTGTCAGTCAGGGCCTTCGGCAACGAGGGCGTACGGGTCAGTATCGGCGAAGTCGAAGCCAACACCCGGTTTCTGGAATTGTGTGCGATCTATACAAAACCCCCACGGCGTTCCTAGCGCTTAACATGACGGCCGCCGGGAAGGCCGTGCGGATAAAGTAGGGGACGAATAAGCCAACGTATATGCCGGAGCAGGAATTTATGCCTGTTCCGGCATATATCCCAGCGATTGCGGCGCATCCGGGTGCGGCAGGCAAGGAGACGGTATGGGCGCCACACATCTGCCCTCTACCGAGTTCGACGGAACCGAAGTGGACGACCAGCGCGAGGCCCAGGCCGAAGCCGTGCTGGGCGACCCCGACGTCCCGATGGTCCAGCTTCTCGGCACAGACGGCCGGCTGCGGGCCGACCCGGTGTTCTCCAAATACGCCGAGCGGCTCGACGCCGACAAGCTGCGCGGTTTCTACGCGGACATGGCCAAAATCCGCCGTTTTGACGTCGAGGCAACCGCGTTGCAGCGGCAGGGCCAGCTCGCCCTCTGGGTGCCGCTCACCGGACAGGAGGCGGCCCAGATCGGCTCGGGCCGTGCCAGCCAGCCCCAGGATTACATCTTCCCCACCTACCGGGAGCACGGCGTCGCGCTGACCCGCAATGTTGACCTGGCGGAACTGCTCCGCCAGTTCCGCGGCGTGTCCAACGGCGGCTGGAACCCCAGGGAAACCAATTTCCACCTCTACACCCTGGTCCTCGCCGCCCAGACACCGCACGCCGTCGGCTACGCCATGGGGATCCAGCGCGACCAGAAGCTCGCCGCGGCGAACGCGGCCGCCCCGGCCGAGGACGGGGCCGACGGCGCTGCGGCCGCGGCACAGAAGCCCAAGGCCGCGGTCATGGTCTACTTCGGGGACGGCGCCAGTTCCGAGGGCGATGTGCACGAGTCCATGGTGTTCGCCTCCTCCTACAACGCCCCCGTGGTGTTCTTTTGCCAGAACAACCATTGGGCCATCTCCGTGCCTACCGCCGTGCAGACCCGCATCCCGCTTTCCAACCGCGCCAAGGGCTACGGCTTTCCCGGCATCCGGGTGGACGGCAACGACGTCATCGCGGTGCACGCCGTCACCGAGTGGGCCCTGGAACGCGCCCGGGAAGGCAAGAGCCCGGTCCTGATCGAGGCCTTCACCTACCGCGTCGGCGCGCACACCACGGCTGACGATCCCACGAAGTACCGCGGCTCGGAGGAAGAAGCGCAGTGGCGGGCCAAGGATCCGCTGGACCGACTGGAGAAGTACCTCCGGGCTGAGGGCTTCGCCGACGATGCGTTCTTTGACCGGGTCAAGGCCGACGGCGACGAGCTCGCCGCCTATGTCCGCAGGACCATCCATGACCTGGGCAGCCCCGATATCCGGACGGCCTTCGCCAACACCTATGCGGAAGCCCACCCGCTGGTCGCCGAAGAGCTGGCATGGTTCGAGGAATACAGCGCAGGCTTCGCCGGCGGGACCGAAACAGGCGGGGACACCGCGCAGGCGAACACGGACGGGGCGGAGCGCCGATGACCACCATGACTATTGCCAAGGCCATCAATGAAGGCCTCCGCGCGACCCTGGCCAACGACCCGCGCAGCCTGCTGATGGGCGAAGACATCGGCCCGCTGGGCGGCGTCTACCGCGTCACCGACGGCCTGATCGGCGAATTCGGCGCCGACCGCGTCGTGGACACCCCGTTGGCCGAGTCCGGGATCATCGGCACCGCGATCGGCCTGGCGCTGAGCGGCTACCGGCCGGTCTGCGAAATCCAGTTCGACGGCTTCGTGTTTCCCGGCTTCAACCAGATCACCACGCAGCTGGCCAAGATGCACTCGCGCAGCAACGGCAACCTCACCGTTCCGGTCGTCATCCGCATCCCCTACGGCGGCGGCATCGGTTCGATCGAACACCATTCCGAATCCCCCGAGGCCCTGTTCGCCCACACCGCCGGGTTGCGCATCATCACCCCGTCCAACCCGCACGACGCCTACTGGATGATCCAGCAGGCCGTCGAGTGCCTGGACCCGGTGATCGTCTTCGAACCGAAGCGGCGCTACTGGCTCAAGGGCATGGTTGACACCGACTCCCCGGGCCAGTCCGCGGATCCGTTCAAAGCCCACGTGCTGCGTGCCGGTACCGACGCCACGGTCGTGGCCTACGGCCCGCTGGTACCGGTGGCCCTCGCCGCCGCTTCGGCCGCGGCCGAGGACGGCCACAGCGTCGAGGTGATCGACCTGCGTTCGATCTCACCGATCGACTTCGACACCGTCACCGACTCGGTCCGGAAAACCGGCCGGCTGATCGTGACGCACGAGGCACCCACGTTCGGGGGCATCGGCGGCGAAATTGCCGCCCGCGTCAGCGAGCGGGCCTTCCATTCCCTCGAAGCCCCGGTTATCCGCGTCGGCGGCTTCCACATGCCGTACCCGGTCGCCAAGGTGGAAGAAGACTACCTGCCGGACATCGACCGCATCCTTGAGGCGCTCGAACGCGCCCTCGCCTACTGACGGGGACCTCCATGACCGTGAACAAGTTCAACCTCCCCGACGTGGGCGAGGGCCTGACCGAAGCCGAGATCGTGTCCTGGAAGGTCAAAGCCGGCGACACCGTGGCCGTCAATGACGTGCTGTGCGAGATCGAGACCGCCAAATCCCTCGTGGAGCTTCCCTCGCCCTACGCCGGTACCGTCACCGAGCTGCTGGTCCAGGAAGGGGTGACGGTCGACGTCGGGACGCCGATCATCAGCGTCTCCGACGCGGCCGCGGGGGACGCCGCGCCCGCCGCTGCCACCGCCGCTGCGGAACCGGCCACCGCCGCTGCGGAACCGGCGCCCGCCGCTACCGCGCCGGCAGCCGCCGCTCCGGCCCCGCCAATGTACGGAACGCTGGAGCCGGACAGCTCCGAGGACGGGGACGCCGGTGGGCTTCCCTCCGGTCCGCTGGTGGGTTCCGGCCCCAAAGCCGACGCCGTCAAGCGGCGCCGCCGGATCTCCGCGCCCGTGCAGCCCCGGACAGCCCCCGGCGCGGCCACGGCCTCCGCCGCGCCCGCCGGGCCCGCCGCCCGGACCGGCGACGCCGCGGACCGCCTGGGGGTCGAGGCCCATGACATCTGGATCAGCCCGGACGCCGTCACCCACGCCGAACCGGCCGTTCCTGCCGCGGAGGTCGTGGACCAGCGCCCGACACTGGGCGGCGCCATCACCGGGCTCGTCAACCGTGTCCTGGCCAAACCCCCGGTCCGGAAAATCGCCCGGGACCTGGGGATCGACCTGGCCGACGTGGTTCCGACCGGTGCGCGCGGCGAGGTGACCCGCGAGGACCTGGTCAGCTACCAGGCCCAGCGCGACGCCGAATTGGACCAGGCGGAGTCATTCTGGGGCAAGACCGGCCGCCCCCAGGACCAGCGGATCGAACGGATCCCGGTCAAGGGCGTCCGCAGGGCCACAGCCCGGGCCATGGTCGAGTCCGCCTTCGCGGCCCCGCACGTGAGCATCTTCGTGGACGTGGACGCGAGCCGCACCATGGAATTCGTGAAGCGGCTCAAGGCCTCCCGCGATTTCGAGGGCATCAAGGTCTCGCCGCTGCTGATCCTGGCCAAGGCCGTGATCTGGGCGGCGGCTCGGAACCCCAGCGTCAACGCGAGCTGGGTGGACGCCGAAGACGGCAGCGACGCGGCGGAGATCCACGTCAAGCACTTTATGAACCTCGGCATCGCGGCCGCGACCCCGCGGGGGCTGATGGTCCCGAACATCAAAAACGCGCAGGACTTGTCGCTGAAGGAACTCGCGCTCGCCCTTAACGACCTGGCCACCACCGCCCGGGCCGGCAAGACCCAGCCGGCGCAGATGCAGGGCGGCACCCTGACGGTCACCAACATCGGCGCGTTGGGCATCGACACCGGCACGCCGATCATCAATCCCGGTGAGGTGGCGATCGTGGCCTTCGGCACCATCAAGCAAAAGCCCTGGGTGCTCGACGGCGAGGTGATCCCGCGCTGGATCACCACGCTCGGCGGGTCCTTTGACCACCGGGTGGTGGACGGGGACCTCTCGGCCCGGTTTATGGCCGACGTCGCCTCCATCCTGGAAGAACCCGCCCTGCTGCTGGACTGACGGCGGCGGCGCTGCCCCGGCTAGGTGCCGGAATAAGCTGCCAGCAGCTGGGCCATGCCTGGATCGGTGCCCCAACCGGCCAAGGCAGCGGCCGCGGCGAAGACCACGCCGGCGAAGCCGAACGTGGCGGCCGTGACGGTGCCCAGGAATTTCCAGTCCTCGCGCAGGATGCTGCGCACCGTGTCGGGCATCCGCAGGCCCGGGGTGATCAGGTTCGGTGCGCTGTCCACGGAACCGTCGTCGAGAAGGGCCACCACCCGACCCGCGGCGCGGTCGACCCGCATGGTACTGATGTGGTTGCCGTGCCGGGCCAGCAGGATGTCGTGTCCGACGAGCTGGCGGCGCTGAAGAGTAGGCAAGGAGACTCCGGGAGAGTGGGCGGATAGAGCTGTCCGCACCATCGGGGGCGCCTCCCATTTTATCGCCGCACGCGGCGCCGGTACCGGCGGAATCCGGGTGAGGCTGCCCACCACAGGGGGTGATGCCGGTCAATCTCCCGCGGTCCTGTCCGGAAGGGCCCGCCGGCACTAGAGTGGCACCAGCCGCCGCTGCGCCGGCGAACACCGATCAAAGGAGATTTTGCGTGTTCTCGAGCCCCTTCCCCGCCGTTGACATTCCCGATGTAAGCCTCTACGAATACCTCTTCGGCGGTTTGCAGGAGGAGGACCTGGACCGGGTCGCCTTCGTCGACGGCACCACCGGCGAGGAAACCAGCTACCGCCAGCTGCGCGACCGGGTCAACGCCCTCGCCGGGGCCGTCGCCGCCCAGGGGCTGGGCGTCCACGGCGTCGCGGCCATCCTCTGCCCCAACATTCCGGCCTTTGCCGTGGTCTTCCACGGGCTGCTCCGGGCCGGTGCCACCGTCACACCGGTGAATTCGCTGTATACGGCCGACGAAATCGCCAAACAGCTGACCGATGCCGGCGCCGGGTGGCTCTTCACGATCTCCGCCCTGCTGCCCGCCGCCCGGGACGCGGCCGCGCAGGTGGGCATCCCGCCCGAACGGCTGGTGGTGCTCGACGGCGCCGAGGGCCACCCCTCCCTCGCGGACCTCCTGGGCTCCGGTGCGCCCGCACCGGAGGTGGGCTTCGACCCGGCGACCCACATCGCCGTGCTGCCGTATTCCTCGGGGACCACCGGCAGGCCGAAGGGAGTGATGCTCAGCCACCGGAACCTGGTGGCGAACGTGGAGCAATCGCGTGGCCTGCTCGAAGTCCAGCCCGAGGACCGGTTGCTGGCGCTGCTGCCGTTCTTCCACATTTACGGCCTGACCGTGCTGCTGAACCTGGCCCTGCGGGAACGCGCCAGCCTTGTCACCATCCCCAAGTTTGACCTCGCAGAATTCCTGCGTATGGTCCAGGACCACAAGTGCACCTACCTGTTCATCGCCCCGCCGGTGGCGGTGGCGTTGTCGAAGCATCCGCTGGTGGCGGACTACGACCTGGGTTCGGTCCGCACCACACTGTCCGGCGCAGCGCCGCTGGACGGGAAACTGGGCACCCGGCTGGCCGAGCGGCTGGGCTGCCGGGTGCTGCAGGGCTACGGCATGACGGAAATGAGCCCCGTCTCGCACCTGATCCCGGTAGCGGCAGCGGAGGTCCCGGTCAGTTCGGTGGGCTACACGGTACCCAACATGGACTGCCGGCTGGTGGACCCGGCCACGGGGGAGGAGATCGACGTTCCGGCCGAGGGGACAAGCGCCCCGGGCCATCTGCTCTGCCGCGGGCCCAACGTGATGCTGGGTTACCTGAACCGGCCCGAGGAGACCGCCGATACCCTCGACGCGGACGGATTCCTGCACACCGGCGATATTGCCACGGTGCGGGCGGACGGGGTGGTGACGATCGTGGACCGGCTCAAGGAGCTGATCAAGTACAAGGGCTACCAGATCGCGCCGGCAGAGCTTGAGGCGCTGCTGCTGACGCATCCGGGTATCGCCGACGCGGCCGTGATTGGAACCGCCGACGCCGACGGCCAGGAGGTGCCCATGGCCTTTGTGGTACGTCAGCCCGGCGCTGAGGGGGAACGGCTGGACGAAGCGGGGGTGGCGGCATTCGTGGCCGCCAGGGTGGCCCCGTTCAAGAAGATCCGGCGCGTGCAGTTCATCGACGCCGTGCCGAAGTCCTCCTCCGGCAAGATCCTGCGCCGGATGCTGAGGACGACCGAGCCGGCCCCACACGCGTAGGCGGCGGGGCCGGGCTCCCGGACGTGCCGCGGCGGGTTGAGCCCGCTGCGGCGCGTGTCCTAGTCGGGGGTGTCGGTCTTGGCGATGTAGACGTCGCAGGGGGCGCTGTGGGCCACGCTGTTCGCGACGCTCCCCAAGACACGGCCAAGGCCGCGCATCCGGCGGTTTCCCACCACGATCATTTGCGCGTTCGAACGCTCGGCTTCCTGGATCAGCGCCTCCGCAGGCTTGCCCCGGGCGGCCGCGTAGGTGACGTTGATGTCGGCCGTGCGCAGGCTCTCAGCGACGCCCTTGGCCACTTTCTCGGCGTCGTCGGCGTCGGAAACGATCCACCGGTCGCTGCCGCTGCCGAACACTTCGGTCCGGTCGCTGTCGAAGGCGCTGACCACGTGCAGTGTCGCGCCCAGCGACGCGGCCAGGTCACGGGCCGTGTGAGCCGCCCTCAGGGCAGTCTCACTGCCATCGACGCCGACAACGATGATTCCGGTCATTAAGGACTCCTCTGGTCAAGCACGATTCGGTGCACAGCAATACTTCAGGCTACAACGCCGCGACGGCTTCCCGCAGGACCGGCGCCAGCCGCCGGACACCTTCCTCGATGACCTCCGGCGGCACCGCGCTGAAGGCGAGCCGGAGTTTGTTGGAAGGCTCATCCGAGTGCGTGAACGCCGCACCGGGAATGAAGACGACGCCGGCGTCGATCGCTTTCTGCAGCAGCGGGTAGGTGTCGACGCCCTCGGGCAGCGTAAGCCAGATGAAGAAGCCGCCCTCCGGTCGGGTCCAGCTGAGCCCTTCGGGCATGTACTCCTGCAGGGCGGCCAGCATCGCTTCACAGCGCTCCCGATAGAGCCCGCGGTAGGTGGCGATCTGGCCCTGCCAGTCATAATCGCGCAGGTAGGCGGACACCAGCATCTGGTTCAGCGTCGGCGGGCACAGGGTCACCGCTTCCGAGGCCAGGTAGTAACGGCGCTGCAGGTGACCCGGAACCAGGGCCCAGCCGATCCGCAGCCCCGGGGCGAAGATCTTGGAGAAGGAACCCATGTAGATGACGTCATCGGGGTTTCCGGCCCGCAGGGGTGTCAGCGGCTTGCCGTCGAAGCGCAGCAGCCCGTAGGGATTGTCCTCAAGAACCAAAATATTCGCATTGCGGCATATGTCCACCACCTGCTGTCGCCGGTCCGGGGAAAGGGTGACACCCGAGGGGTTGTTGAAGCTGGGGATGGTGTACAGGAACTTGATGGTCTTGCCGGCCGTCTGCAGGGCGGCGATCTTGGCTTCCAGCAGGTCCGGGATGATGCCGTCCTCATCCATCGGAACGGTGGCCACCTCGACCTGGTAGGCCTCGAAGGTATTGAGCGCACCGACGTAGGTGGGGTCCTCGACAAGGACGACGTCGCCGGGGTTGCAGAAGACCTTGGTGGCGACATCCTGGGCTGACTGCGAACCTGCCGTTATGACGACGTTTTCAGGCTTGGCGTCGCGGATGCCCTCGGCTGCCATCACCTCGCAGATCTGCGTGCGGAGCTCCTCGGTGCCTTGCCCGCCACCGTACTGCAGCGCCGTCATCCCCTGTTCGGCAATGATTTTCGCGGCGGACTGTCCGAGCCGATCGAGCGGGAGGGACTGGAGGTAGGGGCTGCCGCCGGCCAGGGACACCAGGCCCGGGCGCAGGGAGATCTCGAAGACATCCCGGACGGCCGATTGCTTAATGTTTGCTGCACGCTCCGAAAACAGCTTCTCGTGGCGGTGGGCGGACGTCGCCGCACGTTCGATGGCATCAATTGCCTCGGCCGGAAGGAACGCGGCGGCGGCATCAAGTGTTTCGTGGGTCACAGTCCTAGGATACAGGCCGGCGTTGTACAGAGGAAAACTTTTGTTCACAACGCGGGACGCCGGGTCCCGGCCGGAAAGGCGGACCTCCGGCAGTGCCGGGCACTGCCGGAGGGCTGCGGAAATTCCGGCGGCTCAGGCGGCTTCGGGGCGCCGGGCTTCGGCCAGGGCTTCGAAAACGCCCTTGATCTGCTCCACCATCTCGGCGTCGTCCTTGGGGTGCAACTCGGCGAACCGGACCATCGAACCGGGTACGGCGAGCTTGACGTCGTCGAGCACCCGGGCGCCGGCGATGCCGACGGCCTTGCGGGCTTCGTCCTGGGCCCAGACGCCGCCGTACTGGCCGAATGCGGTCCCGACGACGGCGGTCGGCTTGTCCTTGAGCGCGCCGGCGCCGAACGGGCGGGAGAGCCAGTCAATGGCGTTCTTGAGCGGAGCCGGGATCGTGCCGTTGTACTCCGGCGTGACCAGCAGCAGCGTGTCGGCCTCGCTGGCCGCGGCGCGCAGTGCTGCTGCTTCGGCGGGGATCTGGCCTTCAACGTCGATGTCCTCGTTGTAGAACGGGATGTTGCCGAGGCTCTCGTGGATCACTACTTCGACCTGCTCCGGGGCGTTGAGCCGGATGGCTTCGGCGAGCTGGGCGTTGGTGGAGCCGGCGCGGAGGCTGCCGACCAGGGTGAGGACGGTGTTGGTGGTCATATGAACTCCTGGAATCGCGCCGGCAGGCTCCGGCGGCTGGTTTGTTGGCGGAGGCTTGGGGCCTCCCCAATCCAAACGGACTGCGGTCCGCTTAATATTCCCCGGCGCTAGAATGGCCGCTGTGAGCCTCATCCCAATTCGCCCCGGCGGACAGCCCGGGTCTCCCGGGCAGCACCCCGGGGCCCCGCCCTCCAGCCCGCGGGGCACCCCGCCGGGCGGCCATCCTGGGCCTGAACGCCGCGACGCCGCCCGCAACCGCGAGCTGTTGCTGCGGGCCGCCCGTGACCTCGTCGACGAGTGCGGGGCCGACGGGCTGACCATGGCGAGCCTTGCCGCGCGCGCCGGCGTGGGCAAGGGAACCGTCTTCCGGCGGTTCGGCAGCCGGGCCGGTCTCATGATGACGTTGCTCAGCGACGCAGAAGCCCGGTTTCAGGGCCGCTTCATGTTCGGGCCGCCGCCGCTGGGCCCGGGCGCCCCGCCGCTCGACCGGCTGGTCGCATTCGGCGCGGAGCGAATCGGCTGGGTGCTGGAGTACGGTGAACTCGCGCGCGCCGCGGACGTCTCCGCCTACAACAGGTTCGATGTGCCGGCTGCCGTGCTCTGGCACCGGCACCTGGAGCTGCTGCTGCGCGAGGCCGGCGTCACCGCGGATCCGTGGCTGATGGCGGGCGCGCTGAGCGTGACCCTCGAACCCGAACGTATCCTGCATTCGGTCCGGGTCCACGGGGTGTCCCCGGACCGGCTGGTCGGGTCCTGGCGGGAGCTGGCCACCCGCGTCGTGCGCGGCGCCTAGAGTAGCCGACCCGCTGCGGAGTGCCAAGTCAAATCAAGTCAAAGGAGATATTCATAACGATCTGGTAGTGGCGATACCGTTTCACGTCCTTTCGCGCGCCCTGCGGAAATATCTATGTGGTAGTTTCCTCTGGAATGTGACCCGCAACATAGCCTCACTGGGCTGGCCGGAAGGCCTGCGGGCGGCCAGCCACCCGCTGGCCGAGATCCCGGATCGGCAGCGGACACCCCCTGTTGATGAGGGGGGACGACGGAAGGATCCATGCTGTGAATGTTTTAAAGACCCCGGCTCCCGGACAGGCAGGTCCGGCGCGTCATGCGGTCGCCGGCACCCTGCAGGCAACAGCGGTCCTGAACTAGTTCCATGCTTCGATACCTTGCCAAACGTGCAGTCACGTATGCGTTCATGATCTTCCTGACCACCAGTGCCGGCTACTTTCTGGCCGTGAGCACCCTGCAGCCGGCGCTGCTCGAACAGGAAAGAATCCCCCGGCCCACCCCGGAACAAGTCGCCAATTCGTTCCGGCTCAAGGGCCTGGACCCGGCGCTGAGCCCCTGGGAACGCTACGTGGACTGGCTCACCGGAATCGTCACGCGCTGGGACTGGGGACGCAGCCCCAACGGCGCGTTCGTCAACGCGGAGTTCGGCGACCGGGTCTGGATCTCCACCCGGCTGTTCCTCGCATCGATCATCCTGACCCTGATCATCGGCGTCGCACTGGGCGTCTACACCGCGGCCCGGCAGTACAAGTTCTCGGACCGCGCGATCACCTCGTACAGCTACCTCGTGTACATCGTGCCCGCCCCGATTGCCTACTTCCTGGTCCAGCTCGGGGCCATCAACATCAATGAGTCGGTCGGCGACCGTATTTTTTTCGTCACCGGCATCTCAACGCCCGGGCTGGACGGTGACGGCTGGGCCCAGTTCGTGGACATGCTGGCCCACTACGCGGTGCCCACCTTCGCCATCACAATCGTGGGCTGGGGCGCCTACCAGATCGCGCAGCGCCAATACTTGCTGGACAACGTCAACGCCGACTTTGTCCGCACCGCCCGCGCCAAAGGCCTGACCCGCAACCAGGCCATCACCCGGCACGCCCTGCGCGTCTCGTTCATCCCGGTGGCGCAGAGCATCGCCTTCACCATCCCGGCCATCTTCGCCGGCGGCTTCTTCGCCGAAAAGATCTTCGCCTGGCACGGCGTGGGCTCCTGGAGCATCGACGCGATCGCGCTGCAGGACGTCAACGCCGCCACGGCGACCCTCGCCTACGGCTCGGTGATCTTCGCGATCGGCGCGATCCTGGCGGACTTCGCCACCACCCTTGTCGACCCGAGAGTGCGGGTGCAGTAGCCATGACAAACCTGAACACCGTTGATCCCGCTGCGGTCGCGGAAGAAGCAAAGATTGAGCACGACGACGTCGTCATCGCCAAGTCGCGGATCATCCTGCGCCGCTTCCTGCGCAACAAGACCGCCGTCGTCGGACTCGTTATTTTCCTGGCCCTGACCTTGTTCTCCTTCGTGGGCGGCTTCTTCTCCAGCTGGGACAAGGAAACGATTGACCCGTTCAATATCGGCATGGGCCCGTCTTCGGAGCACCTGCTGGGTACCTCGCAGGCCGGAATCGACCTGTACGCACTGACCGTGGAAGGCACCAGGATCTCCATCCTGATCGGTCTCGTCGTCGGTCTCGTCTCGGTGCTGATTGCCGCCGTGTACGGCTGCACCATGGCCTACTTCGGCGGCAAGGTCGACAAGGTCATGCTGTTCATCCTCGAAGCCTTGATCATGATGCCGGCCTTGCTGGTCGTCGCCGTCGCCACGAGCGGCGGGGGCAACGGGCTGCAGCAGAGCCTGCCCAGCTGGCTGCTGCTGATCATCGTCCTGCTGGTCTTCAGCTGGATGGGCACCGCGCGGCTCATCCGTTCACTCTCGATGTCCCTGATGACCCGGGACTTCGTCAAGGCCGCCCAGTACATGGGCATCCCGCCGCGGCGGATCGTCTGGCGCCATCTGGTGCCCAACATAGGGTCGCTGCTGGTCCTGGACATCACCCGCGGCGTCACCGGCGCGATCCTGGCCGAGGTCGCGTTCTCCTTCATCGGGATCGGCATCAAGGTCCCGGACGTAAGCCTGGGCGTGCTGATCGGCCAGGCCACCTCACAGGTTTCCACCTTTCCGTGGATGTTCTGGGTTCCGCTGACCGTGATGTTCCTGCTCACCGGCTCGCTCGCCATGATGAACGACGGCCTGCGCGACGCGTTCGACCCCAGCTCCAGCTCCGTGGGCAGCGCCAAGAGGAAACGCGCCGGGGCGGGCGCCACCGGGACTGGCAGGACCAAGACGACCGCAGAAAAGAAGACGACATGAGCCACGAGATGACCGCCAGCGCCGAATCCGCCGACCTCAGCACCGCCGAGCGGCTCACCATCGCCGGGCTGCACACCGCTGGGGATGCCCCGGCGGGTGCCGTGCTGTCCGTCCGGGACCTCAACGTCCGCTTCAATACCGAGAACGGCGTCGTCCATGCAGTGCGCGGCATCGATTTCGACCTGATGCCCGGAAAGACCCTCGGGATCGTCGGCGAGTCCGGCTCGGGCAAGTCCGTCACCTCGATGGCCATCATGGGCCTGCTGCCGGAGACCGCTGAAATCACCGGCTCCGTCCGGCTGCAAGGCGATGAATTGCTGGGACTCAGCGATAAGGCCATGTGCCGGTACCGCGGCAACGATATCGCGATGGTCTTCCAGGATCCGCTGTCCTCGCTGACCCCGGTCTACACCGTGGGCAACCAGATCATCGAGGCCCTCACGGTGCACAACCCGGCCATGAGCAAGCAGGCGAAGGAGGCGCGCGCCGTCGAGCTCCTGGGCATGGTCGGCATCCCCAGCCCGAAGGACCGGCTGAAGGCCTTTCCGCACGAATTCTCCGGCGGCATGCGCCAGCGGGTCATGATCGCGATCGCCATCGCCAACAATCCGCGGGTGCTCATTGCCGATGAGCCGACGACGGCGCTCGACGTCACCATCCAGGCGCAGGTCCTTGAGGTGCTGCACACCGCGCAGGAGGAAACCGGCGCGGCGGTCGTGATGATCACGCACGACCTGGGCGTGGTGGCGGGCATGGCGGACGACATCATGGTGATGTACGCCGGCAAACCGGTGGAAACCGGCGGCGTCAACGACATCTACTACAATCCGCGGATGCCCTACACGATGGGGTTGCTGGGCGCGGTCCCGCGCGTCGACGTCGCCGAGAAGACCTCGCTGGTGCCGATCGAGGGCATCCCGCCGAACCTGATCCATACGCCCCGGGGGTGCTCCTTTGCGCCGCGCTGCCCGCTGGCCAGTGACGCCTGCCTGCAGGGTGAGCCGGAATTGTGGCCCGTCCCCGGTGACAACGTCGAGGGCGGGTTGGCGCACAAAGCCGCCTGCATCAAGACCGACTCGCTCGGTCTCGAGGTGGACGTCCGGGAGGTCTTCCGCGCCCCCGCCGTCCCCGTGTCGCGCTTTGATGCTGTCCCGCGGGCGGACCGCCGGGCCGTCCTGGAGCTGAGGGACGTCAGGAAGCACTTCCCCCTGATGAAGGGCGCCCTGCTCAAGCGCCGGATCGGCACGGTCAAGGCCGTCGACGGGCTGAGCTTCGACATCCGCGAAGGCGAATGCTTCTCCATCGTCGGCGAATCCGGCTGCGGCAAGACCACCACCCTGCTGGAAATCATGGAGTTCCACAAGGACCAGGACGGCGAGGTGATCATCGGCGGCCTCAGCAACAAAGAAGCCTCCGATGCGAAGACCAAGTCCGCCATGCGCAAGGAACTGCAAATGGTCTTCCAGGACCCCACCGGGGCGCTGGACCCGCGGTTCACCGTCTACGAGGTGCTGGCGGAGCCGCTGGAAAACGCCGGAATGGCCAAGCCGGACATCCGGGCCCGGATCATGGAACTGATGGAGATCGTGGGCCTGCAGCCGGACCACGTCAACCGGTTCCCCAACCAGTTCTCCGGCGGCCAGCGCCAGCGCATCGGCATCGCCCGCGCCCTGGCCGTGAACCCCAAACTCGTGGTCCTGGACGAGCCGGTGTCAGCGCTGGACGTCTCCGTCCAGGCCGGCGTCATCAACCTGCTGGACAAACTCCGCGCCGAACTCGGGCTCAGCTACCTGATGGTGGCCCACGACCTGTCCGTGGTGCGCCACATCTCCAACCGGGTGGCCGTGATGTACCTGGGCAAGATTGTGGAAATCGGCGACGTCGACAGCGTCTTCGACAGTCCGCGCCACCCCTACACCCGGGCGTTGCTCTCCGCGATCCCGGTGCCCGACCCCCAGCTTGAACGCAGCCGCGAACGCATCATCCTGCAGGGTGACCTGCCCTCGCCGCTGGAAGCCCCCCAGGGCTGCAATTTCGCCACCCGCTGCCCGGTCTTCGCGGCGTTGCCGCCGGCCAAGCAGGAGAAGTGCCTGACCCTGGAACCGCCCCTGGAACCCGCGGCTCCCGCACCGGACCCGGCCCGCCCGGCCGGCGCGGCGCCGTCGGCCCCTACGGACCAGCACTTCGCCTGTTTCTACCCGGACGGCGAACTGGGCGCGGACCTGCTCAGCGTCCACGCCACCAGCTGACTTACCGACCCAAATGCCTTACAACTCGCACCAAAAGAAATGAAGGGGAAATCATGAAGAATCTGACCAAGATCGGCGGCGTAACCGCCGTCGTCGCAGCGCTTGCGCTGACCGCTTGCGGAGGGGGTGGCGGCGCCGCCAAGGGTCCCGAGGCCGGCAAGGGCCAGGACGCCGGAAGCGACCTGGCCAAGCTGGTCAGCATCAACGCGAAGGACGCCAAGGACCTCCAGCCCGGTGGCACCGTCACCCTGCCGCTGGGCAACATCGGTCCCGACTTCAACGGGTTCTCCAACAACGGCAACAGCGCCGACAACACCGCCCTGCACCGCCCCATTGACGAGGCCGGCACCTGGGGCTGCTGGAACTTCGACTTCGACGGCACTGCCTCGCCGAACAAGGACTTCTGCGAAGACGTCAAGAGTGAGGTCAAGGATGGCAAGCAGACCATCACGATCAAGGTGAACGAGAAGGCCACGTACAACGACGGCACTCCGATCGACGTCAAGACGTTCGAAAACACCTGGAAAATGCTCAATGGCAAGAACAAAGACATCGACATCGTGACCTCCGGTGCCTACGAATTCGTTGACTCCGTCAAGGCCGGCTCCAGCCCCAAAGAAGTCATTGTCACCACCACCCAGCCGGTTTACCCGCTGGATTCCCTGTTCACCGGCCTGATCCACCCGGCCGTGAACACGCCGAAGATCTTCAATGAGGGCTTCACCGGCGACATGCACCCGGAGTGGATGGCCGGGCCGTTCAAGGTCGACCAGTACGACAGCGCCGCTAAGACGGTCACGCTTGCCAAGAATGACAAGTGGTGGGGCGCCAAGCCGGTCCTGGACAAGGTCGTCTTCCGCCAGCTGGAGACCAGCGCCCAGATCGCCGCGTTCAAGAACGGTGAGATCGACGGCGTCTCGGCCAACACCATCACCCCCTACAAGCAGCTCGACGGCACCAAGGACTCCGATGTCCGCCGCGGCCAGCGCCTCTTCGCCGGCGGCTTGAACATCAACGCCCAGAAAGCGCCGATGACGGACGTTGCGGTCCGCAAGGCGATCTTCACCGCAGTCGACCGCGAAGCCCTGCGCAAGGTCCGCTTCAACGGCCTGAACTGGGAAGAGGAAAGCTCGGGATCGATGATGCTGCTGCCGTTCTCCAAGTACTACCAGGACAACTACCCGGTCAAGGAAACCGGCGCTGATGCGGCCAAGAAGGTCCTGACCGACGCCGGTTACACGGCCAACGCCGCAGGCATCATGGAGAAGGACGGCAAGCCGGTCTCCTTCAAGATCAGCAACTTCGGTGACGATCCCACCACCCTGGCCTTCGTGCAGACCCTGCAGAACCAGCTCAAAGCCGGCGGCATGGATGTCGGCATCGACCAGCGCGCTTCTGCCGATTTCGGCAAGGTCCTGGGCAGCCGTGACTTCTTCCTGAGCGTCTCCGGCTACACCGTGGGGTCCGACACGACCGACGCCGTCAAGCAGTTCTACGATTCCAAGACCAACGAGAACGAACTGGGCGACGCCGAGCTCGACGCCAAGATCAAGAAGCTCTCCACCATCGCCGACAACGCCGAGCGCAACAAGGCGGCCATGGAGGTCGAGAAGGAGCACATGGCGAAGTACTTCTCCATGGGTGTCGTGATGAACGGTCCGCAGATCTCCTTCGCGCGCACCGGTCTGGCCAACTACGGCCCGTCCCTGTTCAAGAGCCTGTCCCAGGTTCCGGACTGGACCACCATCGGCTGGGAAAAGAAGTAACCGCAGCACAGCCACTAAACGGCGGCCGCCGCCCCCGGACTCTTGTCCCCGGGGGCGGCGGCCGCCGCCGTTAAGCCCGGACCCGGCGCCGTCCGTCCGGGGTAGCGTTGGCCCCATGAGCATTGAAGCAACACCTGTACGCCGGCGCCGCGCCCATCCGCACCGCTGTTGCCGGCTTCGGCCTCTCCGGCAGCGTCTTCCACGCGCCGCTGATTGCCGCCAACCCCGCGTTTTCGCTCGACGTCATTTCCACCGCCGACGCCGGCCGGGTGGCGGCGGCCGCGGCGAAACACCCGTTGGCCCGGATCGTGGAAACCCCGGAGGCCATCCTGGGACTCGCCGGCGAACTGGACCTGCTGGTCCTCGGCACGCCGCCGGCCACCCACTATCCGCTCGCCAAAGCCGCGCTGGAGGCGGGCCTCGACGTCGTCGTCGACAAACCCTTCACCGTGACCAGCGCCGAGGGCCAGGAACTGGTGGGACTTGCGGCACGGCTGGGACGGGTGCTCACCGTCTTCCAGAACCGGCGCTGGGACGGGGACTTCCTGACCGTCCGGACGCTGCTGGAACGCGGCGTCCTCGGAACGGTCGCTCGGTTCGAGTCGCGCTTTGAGCGCTGGGCGCCGGATGTCAGCAAGGCCTGGAAAGCGGCCGCCGCCCCCGGCGACGGCGGCGGGGTGCTGTTCGACCTGGGCACCCACCTGCTGGACCAGGCCCTGCAGCTCTTCGGGCCCGCGGCCGTGGTCCACGCCGAGCTCGCGGCCCGCCGGCCCGGGGGCCGGTCGGAGGACGACGCGTTCGTGGTCCTGGCCCACGGTTCCGGGGTCACCAGCCACCTCTGGATGAACCTGCTCTGCGCCCAGCAGGGGCCGCGCTTCCGTCTGCTGGGCGCCGACGGCGGCTTCACCAAGCACGGCGCCGACCCGCAGGAGCCCTACCTGGCCGCGGGCGGCAGCCCGCTGGATCCCGGATACGGTGTGGAGCACCGGGACTGGGCCGGGCTGCTGGGCCGCGACGGGCACCTGGACCGGTTACCCACCGAACGCGGCGCATACCCGGAGTTCTACCGGATCCTGGCCGAGAAAATCAGCGACGGCGGGGCTAGCTCCGGGCTGCCTGTACCCGTGGATCCCGCGGGCCCGGTGGAAGTCCTCAAATTAATCGAAAAGGCCCGGGAACTGGCGACGTAGCGGACTTAACGTTTGAACGGCAGCCATCCAGAAAGCGTGCGTCAAAGCGACGAAGTGGGCCCACACCGTTCGGGTTCCCTGGCCGAGCTTGCGGGGCGAGGGGAACGGTGGGGAGCAGCACGCGGTGGATGACTGCCGTTCAAACGGCCGCCTGAGCCTTACGCGGAGACCAGTTCGTGCCAGTCGGTGACGAGGGGGAGGTTGTGCGCCTCGGAGACCGAGTGGTGGGCCACCTTTCCGGCGGCGATGTTGAGGCCGGCCGCGAGGGCGGCATCGCGCTCGAACGCGGCCGACACGCCCAGGTTGGCCAGTGACACCGCGTAACGGAGGGTGACGTTGGTCAGGGCGTAGGTGGAGGTGTTCGGCACGGCGCCGGGCATGTTGGCGACGCAGTAGAAGATCGTGTTGTGGACCTTGTACGTCGGTTCCTGATGCGTGGTGGGGTGGGTGTCCTCGAAGCAGCCGCCCTGGTCCACGGCGATGTCCACCAGCACGGAGCCGGGCTTCATCCGGGAGACGAGCTCGTTGGTGACCAGCTTCGGGGCCTTGGCGCCGGGGATGAGCACGGAGCCGATCACGAGGTCGGCGTCGACGACCGACTTTTCGATCTCGTAGGCGTTGGACGCGACCGTCTTCAGGCGGCCCTGGTACTGGGCGTCCAGTTCGCGCAGGCGGTTGATGTTGATGTCCAGGATGGTGACGTCCGCGCCGAGGCCCAGGGCCATGGCGGCGGCATTGGTGCCGGCCACGCCGGCACCCAGAACCACAACCTTGGCCGGGCGGACGCCGGGGACGCCGCCGAGCAGCACCCCCTTGCCGCCGGCCGGAGCCATCAGCGACGTGGCGCCGACCTGCACGGACAGGCGGCCGGCAACCTCGGACATCGGGGCCAGCAGCGGCAGTGAACGGCCTTCCTGCACCGTCTCGTAGGCGATGGCGGTGACGCCGGAGTTGATCAGCTCCTGGGTCAGTTCCGGCTCGGCCGCGAGGTGCAGGTAGGTGAAGAGGATCAGGCCCTTGCGGAAGCGGTGGTATTCGGCTTTGACCGGCTCCTTGACCTTCATGACCATATCCGCGCGGGACCACACGTCGTCGGCCTCGGCGACGATCTCGGCGCCGGCAATGGCGTATTCCTCATCGGTGATGCCCGAGCCCAGGCCGGCTCCGCGCTCCACCAGCACGGTGTGGCCGTGGTGGCGGAATTCGTGCACCCCGGCGGCCGTGATGGCGACGCGGAATTCGTTGTTCTTGATCTCTTTGGGGACACCGATGATCATTTTTGGGCTCCAGTGCTGGTGGCCGCGCGGGCCGGATGTGCGGGGGAAGTCGTACTTCCAGAATAGGTCCGGCTGTGAGGCAGGTGACAGGGCCACCTGGCCGGCCCCGGCGACGTCCCGCGAATTTCCGGGGTTTTCCAAAACTTCGGTTCGACAGGTGTCGAGTCGCGGGGCGTCAGGTGTCGCCTCATGTCCGTTGCCGCACTGTTCGCCGCAGCGGCCGGCCGGGCAGTAATGTGGCAGCATGCAGCAGCAGGACGTGGAGCAGCTCGTGGAGCGTGTGGCCCTCGGGCTGGGCCGCGGGCTCTCCCTCGAAGACCTCGACGGCGTCCTGCTCGCCTACAGCTCCAACCAGTCCCACGCGGACCGGGTCCGGGTGAACTTCCTGCTCAGCAAACGGGTCGCGGCGGACGTCAGCGCCTGGCAGCTCTCGCACGGCATTGCGACGGCGGTGCGGCCCGTCGTCGTCCCGGCGAACGAGGAACTGGGCATGCTGGGCCGGGTGTGTGTTCCGCTGCTGGTCCGCGGGTTCCGGGTGGGGTACCTCTGGGTCCAGCTCGACGCCGGAGAACCCACTGCCGGCTCCGTCCTGGCCCGGCTGCCGGGCGTGGCCGGCGAGCTCGAGCAGCTTTCCGCCCTGCTGCTTGAGTCCAACACCGCCGAGTCCGAGTTCCGCCGCCGCCGCGAACAGGAGTTCCTCGCCGCCTGCCGGGGCGAGGCGAACGCCGTGGCCGCCGTCGCGGGCTGGAAGGAAGTACAGGGCCGCGGGCCGTGGCAGCTGGTGACGGTCCTCGACGCCGACGGCTGGGCCGGGGCCTCGGACCCCATCGCCTCCACCCTCATCCACCGCTCCGCCGCGCTGCAGGCCACCATCGGCGTCGACGCCGCCCTGTTCAGCGCCGGCACCGAGACACACGCCGTCGTGCTCTTCAAGGAATCCACCGGCCGGGCCGACCAAGCCCAGGTGCTGGTGCACTACCAGCTGGAACTGGCCAAACGGGCCGGCCGGCCGGTGCGCCGGATCATCCTCGGCACCTCCGAGGGCTTCTCCCGGCCGCGCGAACTGGCCGGGGCGTACCGGCAGTCCCGCCAGGCGGCGCAGGCCGCGGCCGTGGACCCCCAGCTCGGCGAACTCGTGGACTGCCGCGCCACGGGCCTGTACCAGCTGTTGGCCTCGGCGGGCGGCGGCGCGGGCGCGTGGGCCGACACGGGTTCGGTGTACTTCCGGATGCTCGAAGACCACGACCGGAACGGTGAATTGCTGCCGGTGCTGGAGCTGTTCTACGACAACGACAGTTCGGTCCAGGAGGTGGCGGCCAAACTGCACCTGCACCGCAGCAGCATCTACAACCGGCTGGGCAGGATCCGGCAGGTCCTGGGCGTCGATCCGCTCAAGGGCATGGTCCGGCTGGAACTGCACGCGGCGCTCAAGGCGCGGCGCTGGGCCGAACGGCCGAGGATCTAGCGGTCCGCGGCCTCAGCGGTCGTCGCGGAGGGCCGGATCCTGCTCGCCGTCGGGGAAGTTGGTCCGCAGCTGCCCGGTGTCCGGTGCTGTTTCCCGCTGCATGTCCCGCCGGCGGCGCGCAATCCGGCTGTCCGTCCACAGGGCGACCGCCACGAAGGCGACGCAACTGGCCATAAACGCCGCCGTATTGTTGAGCCCCATCACCGTTCCGAGGATGCCGGTAACCACCATGGCGGCGATGCCGGCCAGGATGTGCCACCCTCTGAACTTACCCACAATTCAAGCGTAACCCCGGCCCCTGCCGCGTTCCCCCGCCGGGCCGGGATCGTTGTTTGATCCTTATCACGCCGTCATGAAGCCGTCATGAATCATCTGTTCCGCCGCCGCCCGGTCCGCCGGCGGCCGCGGACCCCAATGTGCCTTCCGCTGCCGGCTCCCCGGTTTCCGCTGCGGCCTTCTTCTTCTGGGTCTCCAGCCACGCCATGATGTCGGCCAGCCGGATCCGCCGGTGCGTGCCGCGGTACTCAACCGGGATTTCGCCCCGGTCCGTCATGTTCCGCAGGTAGGTGTGCGAGATGCCCGCCAGTTCCGCCGCCTTCGACGTGGTCAGCATTTCCTCGACGCTGCTCACGGTGACCGATTCGCCCCGGCTGAACCGGCCCAGCAGGTCCACGACGGCGTCCCTCGCCGCAGGCGGCAGCCGGTGCACAGTCCCGTCGACGAAGACGGTGATGTCGGTGCTGCCGTTGAGCGCATACTGGAGTTTTTGTGCGTCCTCGGCCGGAAGTCCGGCCGTCACCCGGGGAGCAATCAGTGTCATGGAGTGCATCCTAGCGCCCCTGGCGGGCCCCGCGGCGCCGGTTACAGGCCCAGTTCCTCCAGTACCGGCAGCTTGGCCCGGACCCAGGCGCGCGCCTCGGTGGCGCTCGGCGCGGACAGGGCCAACTTGGCCAGTTCCTGGGCCTCGGTGCGGGTGACGGTTTTCAGTACCGCGGCCACCGCGGCGATGGAACGCGCCGTCATGGACAGGGTGGTCACGCCCAGGCCAGCCAGGACGACGGCGAGGGCCGGATCCGCGGCGGCCTCACCGCACACGCCGACCGGTTTGCCGTGGCCTTCGGCCAGGGAGCCTTCGACCGTCAGACCCACGAGCCGAAGAACCGCCGGCTGCCACGGGGTGTTCAGCGCCGCGAGCGGGCCCAGCTGCCGGTCCGCTGCCATGGCGTACTGGGTCAGGTCGTTGGTGCCCAGGCTCGCGAAGCCCACTTCCCGGAGGATCGACTCCGCTGTGAGCGCCGCGGACGGCACCTCCACCATCACGCCGGGAGTCTTGAGTCCCGCGTCGGCGCACAGCGACGCGAACCGGGCGGCTTCCTCCGCCGTCGAAATCATCGGAGCCATCACCCAGACGTCCGCCTCGGACTCCTGTTCGGCCCTTGCAATCGCCTGCAGCTGGCGTTCCAGCACGCCCGGCGAGGTGAAATCGGTCCGGTAGCCGCGGACGCCGAGGGCCGGGTTCGGTTCGGTGGCGTCGGTCAGGAACGGCAGCGGCTTGTCGGCGCCGGCGTCGAGGGTGCGGAGCACCACCTTCTTACCGGGGAAGGCGTCAAAGACGCCCTTGTAGGCGGCGGCCTGCTCCTCCACGGTGGGTTCGGTGTCCCGTTCCAGGAAGCAGAACTCGGTGCGGAACAGGCCCACGCCCTGGGCGTTGAGCCCGGCGGCGGCCACGGCGTCCTTCGCGCCGCCGACGTTCGCCAGCAGCGGCACCAGGTGGCCGTCCGCCGTCGTGCCGTTGCCGTCAAAGTCGGCCAGCAGTGACGCCGTCGCGGCCCAGTGTTCGGCGGCGGCGCGCTGGGTCTCGTCCGGCTCTGCCGTGATGGTTCCGGCGGCACCGTCGACATAGACCTCGGTGCCGTCCGGCAGGGCGTCGACCCCGGCGGCGGCGACAACGGCGGGCAGGCCGAGGGAGCGGGCGATGATCGCGGTGTGGGACTGAGGGCCGCCGCCGGCCGTGAGCAGCGCCAGCACCTTTTCGGGGTCGAGGGTTGCGGTGTCGGCGGGAGCGAGGTCCTCGGCGATCAGGATGAACGGGGCCGGCGCGGAGGGGATCCCCGGGGCGGGGACGCCGCGGAGTTCGGCCACGATCCGGGCCCGGACGTCCAGGACGTCGGTGGCGCGCTCGGCCATGTAGCCGCCCAGATTGTGCAGCATCTCCGAAACAGAGGCGCCGGCCTCCCAGATGGCGCGCTGGTTGGAGGTGCCCCGGCCGATCAGCTTGGCCGCCGACTTCAGCAGCATGGTGTCCGTGGCCATCAGTGCCGTGGCTTCCAGCACCGCCTTGCCGTCGCCGCTGACCGTCTCAGAGCGGGCCTTGAGCCCGTCATGCACGGCCTTCGCCGCGGCCTTCAGTGCCGCTGTCGCCTCCTCGGCGGAGACCCCGGCGGGGAGCTGCTCGCCGGGCGCCGGCTCGCTGATGGGCTTCGGCATCTGGCGGATGGTGCCGATGATTCGGCCGGGGCTGACGCCTACTCCTTGGAAGTTCTGCACTGAAAGTCCTCATTCTCTGCCTTGAGCCGGTAAGTCGGTCCAGGTGCCGCCGCTGAACCCGTGGGTCCTAGGTTTCCTGCGGCTGTCCGCTACGTCAACCGGCAGATCGCGGCACCTGGAAAAAGTGTATGTGATGCACTTCATATAGCGTTGCTATAGGTGCTAGGGTAGCGGCTATGAGTATCGATGGCCAGCTACCGCCCAAAATCCGGCTGTTGCGTGCAGCCGCCGGATTGCTGGCCAATTCGGGGGGAGCCGCGGTCTCCACGCGTCAAATCACGCAGCTCGCCGGGGTCACCGCCCCCACCCTCTACCACCACTTCGGTGACAAGGAGGGGTTGTTCGACGCCGTCGTGGCCGCCGGTTTCGAGGAATACGTCGCCGGTGAACGCGGTATCGCGCCGTCCGGGCAGCCGCTGGAGGATATCCGGCGGATGTGGGACCAGCACGTCCAGTTCGGGCTCAAGCAGCCGGAACTGTATCTCGTTATGTTTGGCAACATCCGCCCGGAGAGCCGCCCCGCCGTCGTCGCCGACGCCGAGGCGTTGATGGAGGAGATGCTGAATAAAGCGGCCGTCGCCGGGCAGCTCAATGTTCCGCCCAGGGAAGCGGCGAGGAGCATCCTGGCCGCCAACGTGGGCGTGACCCTGATGCTCATCACCGAGAAGGCACCGGAGCGCAACCTTGAGCTCTCCGCGATGACCCGCGACGCGATGATCTTTGCCGTCGCCACCGACCAGGCCCGCGAAAGCGGCCCGGAGGATTCCGGGAAATCCCCGGTGGTGGTGGCGGCCATCGCCCTGAACGCGGCGCTGCAGGCCTCGCACTCGGACCAGCTTTCCAGCTCTGAACTCAAGCTCTTCCTCGAATGGCTTCACCGGATCTCCGTCAGTTCCACCAGCTAGCTCGTCGAAAATATCGGACAATCCTGCGGTGCAGCAGGAATCACGGTTAGGAAATCACATGGCAACAGAGACAGTTGCAAAACCCCGGACCAGCGTGCGGGTCGGTGTCCAGAAATTTGGCACCTTCCTGTCCGGCATGATCATGCCCAACATCGGCGCCTTCATCGCCTGGGGCATTATTACCGCCTTCTTCATCCCGGCGGGCTTCACCCCGAACGAGGAACTGGCCAAACTGGTCGGGCCAATGATCTCCTACCTGCTGCCGCTGCTGATCGGCTACACCGGCGGCCGCATGGTCTATGGCGTCCGCGGCGGTGTTGTCGGTGCGGCCGCCACGATGGGCGTGATTGTCGGAACGGACATCCCGATGTTCATCGGCGCCATGATCATGGGCCCGCTGACGGCGTGGCTCATGAAGAAGATCGAGGGCCTCTGGGAGAACAAGGTCAAGCCCGGTTTTGAGATGCTGATCGACAACTTCACCGCGGGCATCGTCGCCGCCGTCATGGCGATCTTCGGCATGCTGGTGATCGGCCCGGTGGTGAAGGCCTTCAGCAACGGCGCCAGCGCCGTCGTCGAATTCCTGGTCAACAACGGCCTACTGCCGTTCACCAGCATCTTCATCGAGCCCGCAAAGGTCCTATTCCTGAACAATGCCGTCAACCACGGCATCCTGACCCCGCTTGGAACCGAGCAGGCGCTGGCCCAGGGCAAGTCGATCCTGTTCCTGCTCGAGGCCAACCCCGGCCCGGGCGTCGGCATCCTGCTGGCCTACATGATCTTCGGCAAGGGCATGGCCAAGGCCTCGGCCCCCGGCGCCGCGCTGATCCAGTTCGTCGGCGGCATCCACGAGATCTACTTCCCGTACGTGCTGATGAAACCGATCATCATCCTCGCCGCGATCGGCGGCGGCATGACCGGCATCTTCACCCTGGTCCTCACCGGCGCGGGCCTGCGCTCGCCGGCGGCGCCGGGCAGCATCCTGGCCGTCTTCGCCGCCACCCCGGCAGACAGCTTCGTTGGCGTGGCCCTGTCGGTACTGCTGGCCGCTACGGTCTCCTTCCTCATCGCCTCCGTCATTCTCAAGTCCAGCAAGGACGTCGAGGGTGACGAGCTCGGCGCGGCAACCACCCGGATGGAAACCATGAAGGGCAAAAAGAGCTCCGTCTCCTCGGCCCTGACGGGTGCCGGCGCCGGTGCGGGCGGCGTGGCGGTGCTGGCCGGACCGGTAAAGAACATCGTCTTTGCCTGCGACGCCGGCATGGGTTCGAGCGCGATGGGCGCCTCGGTGCTGCGGAACAAGATCAAGGCTGCCGGCTACCCGGACGTCAAGGTCACCAATTCCGCGATCGCGAACCTCAGCGACACGTATGACGTCGTCATCACCCACCAGGACCTGACCGAACGGGCCAAGCCCGCGACCTCCAGCGCCGTCCACGTTTCGGTGGACAACTTCATGAACTCGCCCAAGTACGACGAGATCGTGGAACTGGTCAAGAGCAGCAACGCGCCCGCCGACGCGTCGGGGGCAATGGCGGGTGCGGGCGCTGCAGGCGCTGCGGGCGCCGGGCCGGCGATGGCCCCGGCGGCAACGCCTGCAGCGGAGGCCGAAGCCGCGGCCGGACCATCCGGCATCCTGGTGGCCGAGAGCGTGGTCCTCAACGGCACCGCGACGACCCGTGACGCCGCAATCGACGAGGCGGGCCGGCTGCTGCTGGACCGTGGCGCCGTCGACGCCGGCTATCTGGACGCCATGCACGAGCGTGAGGAATCCGTCTCCACCTATATGGGCAGCTACCTCGCGATCCCGCACGGCACCAACGCCGCCAAGGACCACATCATGAAGTCCGCGGTGTCGGTGATCCGCTACCCGGACGGCATCGACTGGAACGGCAAGGAGGTCAAGTTCGTCGTCGGCGTCGCCGGCATCAACAACGAGCACCTCCAGATCCTCTCCTCGATCGCGAAGGTCTTCACCAACAAGGCACAGGTCGCGCAGCTGGAGGCGGCCACCACCGTCGACGAAGTGCTCGCCCTGTTCGGAAAGGTCAATTCGTAGTGAAGGCTGTACATTTCGGAGCCGGGAACATCGGCCGCGGGTTCGTCGGGCTGCTGCTGCACGAGGCCGGGTATGAGGTGGTGTTCGCGGATGTCGCGGACGCCCTCATCACCGAGCTCGCCGCTGCGGACAGCTACCGGGTCCACGAGGTGGGGGAGAGCCCCGCCGTGCGGACCGTGGACAACTTCCGCGCGCTGAACTCCGGAACCCAGGAGGCCGAGGTCGTCGCGGAGATCGCGACGGCGGAGATCGTCACCACCGCCGTCGGGCCGCATATCCTCAAGTTCGTGGCGCCGCTGATCGCCAAGGGGATCGCGGCCCGCGCGGCGGGACTGGCGCCGCTGCAGGTGATGGCGTGCGAGAACGCCATCAACGCGACCGACATCCTGAAGTCCGAAATTGCCGCGCAGTGGGATCCGGCCGCCGGAGCGCTTGACGGCGCGGCCGTGTTCGCCAACACGGCGGTGGACCGGATCGTACCCAACCAGGAGGCCGGGCAGGGCCTGGATGTCACCGTGGAGACGTTCTACGAGTGGGTCATCGACCGCACCCCGTTCGCGGGCAAGGAACCGGTGATTCCGGGGGCGACCTTCGTGGACGACCTGGCGCCGTACATCGAACGGAAGCTCTTCACCGTGAACACCGGCCACGCCGCGGCCGCCTACTTCGGCTTCGAGGCGGGCCTGGGCAAGATTTCCGAGGCCATGGCCGACCAGGACGTCGCTGCGGACGTGCGTGCGGTCCTGGACGAAACCAAAGAGCTGCTGGTCGCCAAGCACGGCTTCAACCGCGAGGAGCAGGAAGCCTACGTGCAGAAGATCCTCGGCCGGTTCACCAACCCGCACCTACCGGACACCGTGAACCGGGTGGGGCGGGCGCCGCTGCGCAAGCTCAGCCGACACGAGCGCTTCATCGGACCCGCTGCGGAACTGGCCGAACGCGGGATCGTGCCCGAGGCACTCCTCGGCGCGATCGCCGCCGCGCTGCGGTTCAACGACCCCGCCGACGCCGAAGCCGTGGAGCTGGCGCAGCTCCTGAACTCGTCCACGGCGGAGGACGCCACGGCGACGATCACCGGCCTGGCAGCGGACCACCCGCTGTTCCCGGCCGTCCGCGCCCTCGTCGAAGAGGCCAAGGCCGCCGTCTAGCCCGACGCTCCCTCACGTTTGGCGGGTTTTTGATGTGACGCTCCCTCACGTTTGGCGGAAAAATGACGGGCCCTCCCTCACATCAGGTGAGGGAGGGCCCGTCATTTAGTTGCAGGATCTGAGGGAGCGTCGCCCCCCCGAGCCCGCCGGAGCTGCGGGAGCGTCAGCCCCGGCGGGCCGCGGCGGTCTCGGCGTCGGACATCGCCTTCCACTCGGCCACGCGCGCCTGGTGCAGCGGTGAACGGCGGACGACGACGAACGCCACACCCAGGACCGCGAACCAGACCGGGGTGACCAGCAGCGCCACCAGGGTGTCCGGCTGGGTGGTCAGCGCCCAGATGAGGAACGCGAAGAAGGCGAACACCACCCACACCATCGGGATGCCGCCGGGCATCTTGAACGTCGACGCCGCGTGCAGCTCCGGCCGGCGCTTCCGGAATACCAGGTAGCTGGCCAGGATGATGCTCCAGACGAACATGAAGCAGACGGCGGAGACGGTGGTGACCATGTCGAACGCCACGCCCACGTCCTTGCCCGCGTAAAGCAGGGCCACGCCGGCCAGCAGCAGCACGCAGGACAGGAACAGGGCGTTCTGCGGGACCTTGCGGCTGGAGAGGCGGCCGAAAAGCTTAGGGGCGTCGCCGTCGTTGGCCAGGCCGTAGACCATCCGGGAGGTGGAGTAGATGCCGGAGTTGGCCGAGGACATGGCGGAGGTCAGGACCACCAGGTTCACCACGGTGGCGGCGATGCCGAGGCCGGCGAGCGAGAACATGGCGATGAACGGGCTCTCGCCGGCCTTGAAACCGGTCCACGGGGTGACGGACATGAGGATGATCAGGGCACCGACGTAGAAGAGCATGACCCGCAGCGGGATGGCGTTGATGGCCCGCGGCAGGTTGTGCTCCGGGTTCTTCGTCTCGGCCGCGGCGGTGCCCACCAGCTCGATGCCGACGAACGCGAACACGGCGATCTGGAAGCCGGCGACGAAGCCCATGAATTCCTTGGGGAACAGGCCGCCGTGGCTCCACAGGTTGCTGAAGCCGGCGGTGCCGGCGTTGGACTGGAAGCCGGTGAAGATCATGACCAGGCCCACCACGATCAGCGCCACGATGGCGACGATCTTGATCAGCGCGAACCAGAATTCCGTCTCGCCGAAGGCTTTCACGGTCGGCAGGTTCAGCAGCAGCAGGATGATGATGGTCGCGATTCCGGGGACCCACAGCTGGATGCCGGGCCAGAGCTGGTCGGCGTAGCCGGCGATCGCGATCACGTCGGCCACCCCGGTGACCACCCAGCAGAACCAGTAGGTCCAGCCGGTAAAGAAGCCGGCCCAGGGGCCCAGCAGGTCGCCGGCGAAGTCGCTGAAGGACTTGTAGTTCAGGTTGGACAGCAGCAGCTGGCCCATGGCGCGCATCACGAAGAACAGCATGAAGCCGATGATCATGTACACGAAGATCACCGACGGGCCGGCCACCGAAATGGTTTTGCCGGAGCCCATAAAGAGGCCGGTGCCGATGGCGCCGCCGATGGCCAGGAGCTGGATGTGCCGGTTGCTCAACGAGCGTGCAAGGTGGGGCTCGGTGTCCCGGCTGGAGGCAGTTCTCTGCTCTGCGGTTGTCTGTTCGGGCATGTCAACAATCCTTAGTGTGGTCCGCCGCGTTGGGTGACGGCGGTTACAAATCAGCCTTTCCAAAGTACAGGCTCGGAAATCGTGGTGCGATATCCGCCGTTCACCCCGGCGTCATGGCAGGCTGGGCGGGTGACTTCCACTTCGGCTGGCCAGACCGCCCTGCTAACATTCGGCGTCGACGGCGGAACGTTCCGGCTGCGCCGCGCGGTCCGGGCGGACCTGCCCGCCATTCTCCGGCTGCTCGCCGAGGACCAGTTGGGCTCCGCGCGGGAGGACGCTGGCGATCTGGCGCCTTATGAGCGTGCGTTTGCCGCGATCGACGCCGACCCTGCCCAGCTGCTGCTGGCCGGGGACCTGGTGTCGGAGGCGGGGCCCGCGCCGCGCGTGGTGGCCACCTTCCAGCTCAGCTTCCTGCCGGGTCTGTCCCGGCGCGGGTCGTGGCGTGCGCAGCTCGAAGCTGTGCGCGTCGCCGGCGAACTGCGGGGCCAGGGTGTGGGCGGCGCGATGGTGGAGTGGGCGCTCGGGGAAGCGCGCCGCCGGGGCTGCTCGCTGGTGCAGCTCACCACGGACAAGTCGCGGACGTCGGCGCACCGCTTCTATGAGCGGCTGGGTTTCTCGGCCAGCCATGAAGGCATGAAGCTGCTGCTCTAAGCTCCGTTGACTCTTAGGGGCCCTAACTGTTAGGCTACCTAACTATGAGTGAACATGCGCTGCCGGACGCCGGCCTGCTCGCCCTCGCCGGAGATTTCCGCGAAGCCCTGCGCCACAGCATCTACCTGGTGCGCCGGCTTGACGCGGACGGCGAACTCAGCGCCGCCCAGCTGAGCACCCTCAAGATGCTGCTGGACAGCTCCGGCGGCCCGGACAGCTCCGGCGGCTCGGAAGGCGGGGCGGAAAACAGCGGCGTGCGGGTGGGCGAGATCGCCCGCAACCTCGGCGTCAAGGTGCCGAGCGCCACCGAGCAGATCATCAAACTCGAACGTGCCGGCCTGGTCCGTCGGGAGGCCGATCCGGCCGACTCCCGGGCCGTCCGCGTGAAGCTTACCCGCGGGGGCCACGCCGCCGTCGAATCCGCCAATGCCCGCCGCAACGCGGTCATGGCAGGGATCCTCGGTTCACTCACGGATACGGAACGGCGGGCCCTCGCGGCCGCCGTCCCGGTGATCGGCAAGATCAACGAGACCCTCCAGCCCTGACAGCCGGGCTTCCGGCCGCAAGGAACAACGACAGCAAGAACCCACAACCTTAGGAGCGCCCTCCATGGACGGCCAGCTCACGGCACCCGCGCCGGAAGCAGAATCAACCCTCGAGGCAGAAAAGGCCTCACTACTCAAGCAGCCCAAGGCGGTCTGGGCCACGGCCCTGGCAGCGGTGTTCGCCTTCATGGGGATCGGGCTGGTGGACCCCATCCTGCCCGCCATCGCCAAGAACCTTGATGCCACCCCCAGCCAGGTGTCCCTGCTGTTCACCAGCTACTTCATGGTCACCGCGATCGCCATGCTGATCACCGGTTTCGTCTCCTCCCGGATCGGCGGCAAGCGTACCCTGCTGGCCGGCCTGGCCATCATCGTGGTGTTCGCCTCGCTCTCCGGCATTTCCGGCAGCGTGAGCGAACTGGTCGGATTCCGCGCCGGCTGGGGACTCGGCAACGCACTGTTCGTCGCCACGGCGCTGGCCGTGATTGTCGGCGTCGCCAGCGGCGGCGCCGGAACCGCCATCATCCTCTACGAGGCCGCCCTGGGTCTGGGCATCTCGCTCGGCCCGCTGCTGGGCGCCCTGCTCGGCGGCTGGCAGTGGCGTGCCCCCTTCTTCGGCACCGCAGTGCTGATGGCGGCCGCGTTCATCGCGCTGATCGTCCTGCTGCCCAAAACCCCGCTGCCGGAACGGAAAGTCCGGCTCCGGGACCCGCTGCTGGCCCTGGGCCACAAGGGACTGCGGACGACGGCGGCCAGCGGGCTGTTCTACAACTACGGCTTCTTCACCATCCTGGCCTTCACGCCGTTCATCCTGGGGATGGACGCCTACGGGATCGGCGGGGTGTTCTTCGGCTGGGGCGTCGCCGTCGCGGTCTTCTCGGTCTTCGTAGCCCCCGCGCTGCAGCGCCGCTTCGGTGCCGTCCGGGTGCTGGCCGGAACCCTGGCGCTGCTGCTCCTGGACCTGGCCGGCCTCGGCCTGGCCGCCGGGCACTCGGTGCCCGCCGTCGTCGTGCTGGTGGTGGCCTCCGGCGCGCTGCTGGGGATCAATAACACCATCTACACCGAGCTGGCCATGGGCGTTTCGGATTCGCCGCGGCCGGTCGCGTCCGCCGGGTACAACTTCGTGCGCTGGATGGGCGGCGCGCTGGCCCCGTTCGCCGCGGCCCAGCTGGGCGAGCACTTCGGGCCGCAGGTGCCGTTCTTCGCCGCGGCCGCCGCCATGGCCCTGGCGATCGCGGTGGTCCTCGGCGGACGCCGGTACCTGAGCTCGCACGAGCCGCACCTGGTCTAACCCCCGCCCAAGCGCAGCCCCCCGCAGCGCGAACGTACACTTGAGGCCCCTGTTTCCGCGGAAACAGGGGCCTCAAGTGTACGTTCGCGCCCTTTGGTGGCCTGGCGGGCCGGGGGGGCGGGCGCCGGGGTTACTTCTTGGCGGAGCCCTTCGGGACGAAGAGCGTCTCTGCATGTTCCAGCGCCATGCCGTTGGTTTCCGGCACCTTGAACATCACGAAGACGAACGACGCCGCCGCGAACAGGGCGTACATGGCGTACGTCAGCGGCAGAGACGCGGCCGCCATCACCGGGAAGCTCAGGGTGATGGCGAAGTTCGCGATCCACTGCGCGGCCGCGGCCAGCCCCAGGGCGCGGGCACGGATGCGGGACGGGAAGATCTCGCCCAGCAGCACCCAGACCAGCGGACCCCAGGAGGCGCCGAAGCTGATGACGAAGACGTTGGCGGCCACCAAGGCGACCGGGCCCCAGGCGCCGGGGAGGCTGATCGCGTCGCCGGTTCCGGTGGCGGAGCCGAAAGCGAACGCCATGGTCGCCAGCGACACGGCCATACCGACGGAGCCGGAGAGCATGATGGGCCGGCGGCCGACCCGGTCCACCAGGGCAATCGCCACCAGCGTCACCAGGATGTTGGTGATGGCGGTGGCCACGGAGATGGTCAGCGAATCCTTTTCCTGGAAACCGACGGCCTTCCACAGGGTCGTCGAGTAGTAGAAGATCACGTTGATGCCGACGAACTGCTGCAGCACCGACAGGATGATGCCGATCCACACCACAGGCTGCAGGCCCAGGGCCTTGCCGCGCAGCGATCCCTTCTGGCCGGCCAGCTTGTCCTCTTCGATGGCCTTCTTGATATCGCGCAGGTGGCGGTCGGTGTCCTCGCCCGGGGCGATGGACTTGAAGACCCTGAGCGCTTCCTCGTCCTTGCCCTTGAAGACCAGGAACCGCGGTGACTCGGGGAGGGTGAAAGCAATCCAGCCGTAGACGACGGCGGGGACGGCGCCGGCGACGAACATCCAGCGCCAGGCCTCGACGCCGAACCACAGGTTCTGGTCGGCGCCGCCGGCGAAGTTGGCGAACAGCGCGTCGGAGAGCAGTGCGGCGAAGATACCGGTGGTGATGGCGAGCTGCTGCAGTGAGGCCAGTCGGCCGCGGACGTGGCGCGGCGAGATCTCGGAAATGTAGGCCGGGGCGATCACCGAGGCGAGGCCGATGCCCAGGCCCCCGATCAGGCGCCAGAAGACCAGATCCCAAACGCCGAAGGCGAAGCCGGTGCCGAAGGCGCTGACCAGGAACAGCAGGGCGCCGAGTTTCATCGCGGGAATGCGGCCGTAGCGGTCCGCGACCTTGCCGGCCAGGTAGGCGCCGGCCGCGCAGCCCAGCAGGGCGACGGCGACGGCGAAGCCGGTCACGGCCTCGCTGAGCGCGAACTCGTCCTTGATCGCGTCGACGGCGCCGTTGACGACGGAGGAATCGAAGCCGAAGAGGAAGCCGCCGACGGCGCCCGCCACGGCCAGCCAGATGACCCGCTTGGGGATCTTGGCGGCGGTCTTGTCCTGGCTGGTGGTCATATGGCTCCCTCGGCAATTCGTGGTCCACGGCTCGCGCCGCAACTACCCAGTCTTACACCGGTGCCGCCGCGATGCACGTCACAGGGGCGGCAAATGAGAGCAAACTTACAGTCCGGACCGGTCCGCCGGCGCCGTCACCCCGGGCAGGCTTTCGACGTCGGGCTGCCCGCCGTCCGCCGTTTTGCGCGGAACGGAAACGGCAGGCAGTCAAAAGACTGCCCGCCGTGACGCCCGGTGGCCTGCTGCTAGTGCGCGGGGACCTGCTCCCTGGCAGCGGCCTTGGGATCCGTGAGCTTCTTGTTCGGCAGCGCGAAACTGATCAGGAACGCGACGCCGGTGAGCACCGCCGCGGTGAGCATCACGGCGTCGATCGAGTGGGCGAATCCCTCGATAATCGGCCGGGTCAGGGCAGTGTTGGCGGTGTGCAGCCAGCTCGTGTCGTTCAGGGAGTCGTTGCTGGCACCGTTCTTGAAGAACTCGTAGAGCTTCGCGTTCGCCGGGTCGGCGGCAACGGCCGGGTCCTTGAGCATTTTGAGGTAGTCCGCGTCCTGCATGGCGTCCTTCATCCCGGCGCCGATTTTGTCGGCCGCGAGACTGAACAGCATCGAGATGAAGACCGCGGTGCCCACGGCGCCGCCCATGGACCGGAAGAAGGCGGCGGATGAAGTGCCCACGCCCATGTCCTTGGCCGGGACGGAAACCTGCATGGCGAGGGTCAGCGGCTGCATGCAGAAGCCAAGGCCCAGGCCGAAGAACACGGCGATCGCGCCGGGGACCCAAAGCGGTGTGTCCGCGCCCAGCGAGAGGCCCATGACGACGGCGGCCGCAGTCAGCACGGCGGTGCCCAGGATCGGGAAGATCCGGTAGGTGCCGGAGGCGGAAATGGTCCGGCCGGCCGTGATGGATCCGGTCAGGATGCCCACCGTGAAGGTGATCATCATCAGGCCGGCCTCGGTGGGGGTGAGGCCCTTGACCAGCTGGAGGTACATCGGCAGCATCGCGATCGCGCCGAACATGCCGACGCCGATGATGAAGTTCAGCAGCGAGGAGAGCCCGAAGGTGATGTTCTGGAAGAGCCGGAGCGGGATCAGGGCGTAGTCGCCGGCGCGCTTTTCGGCGAGCAGGAACGCGGCGATGCCGACCGCGCCCAGCCCGTAGCAAAGGAAGGCGCCGGTGGAAGCCCAGCCCCAGGTGCGGCCCTGTTCGGCGACCAGCAGCAGCGGCACGATCGCGAGGGTGATGGCGGCGGCACCCCAGTAGTCGATCTTCTGCTTCAGGTGCTTGGCCGGAAGGTGCAGGTAAAGGAAGACGACGGCGAGGGCGGCGAGGCCGATCGGGATGTTGATGAAGAAGACCCAGCGCCAGCCGTCGAAGCCCAGGATGTTGGCGGAACCGGCAAACGCGCCGCCGATCACCGGTCCCAGCACGGAGGAGACGCCGAAGACCGACATGAAGTAGCCCTGGAACTTCGCCCGGTCCTTCAGGGCCACGATGTCGCCGATGATGGTCAGGGCGAGGGCCAGCAGACCGCCGGCGCCCATCCCCTGGATGCCGCGGGCAATGGCGAGTTCGGTCATCGAATGGACCGAACCGGCGTAGACGGAGCCGGCGAGGAAGATCAGGATCGCGGCGAGGTACAGCGGGCGGCGGCCGAAGATATCACTGAGCTTGCCGTAGAGCGGGGTGCTCACCGTCGAAGTGATCAGGTACGCCGTCGTGGCCCAGGCTTGCAGCGAGAGGCCATCCAGGTCGTTCGCGATGGTGTAGATCGACGTGGACACGATGGTCTGGTCGAGTGAGGACAGGAACATGCCGAGCATAAGGCCCACCATCACGGTGATGGTCTGACGGTGCGTCAGGACCTCTCCGGGCAGGCGCGAGGTTGTGGTTTTGGACATGACTGCTCCAACGGGAAGTTTTGGGGTCAAGCAGGAAGGTTGCTTTCAGTAACTATCTTAGGGCCTGCTTTGTTCCCGCCAGCGCCAGCTCCTTCCGCGGTACCGGTCAGCGCTCCAGCAGGATGCCGTCCGGGTCGCACCAGATCTGCTGGCCCGGCCGGACGGTAACGCCGTCGATCTGCAGCAGGACGTCGGTCTCGCCGGCGCCGGCCTTGGCGCTCTTGCGCGGGTTGCTGCCGAGTGCCTTCACTCCGAGCGGCAGCCCGGAGATGGCCACCCGGTCCCGGATGGCGCCGTTGATGACGACGCCGGCCCAGCCGTTCTCCACGGCGTTCGCCGCGATCATGTCCCCCATCAGCGCCGTGCGCAGCGAGCCGCCGCCGTCGACCACCAGCACCGCGCCGTGCCCCGGTGTTGCCAGCATCGCTTTGACCAGGGCGTTGTCCTCCAGGCAGCGGATGGTCCGGACCGGGCCGCTGAAATGGGTGTTTCCGCCCAGCGACTGGAACTGCAGCGAGAGGGAGTCCAGCTCCTCACCCCGCTCGTCGTAAAGGTCGGCGGTATTGACGGGGATCTCGGGGGAATCTGGCACGGGTGCTCCTCTGGCCGGTCGGGTCGGTGGTGACGGATGCTGCCCACGATAGTCTGGGCGCACACTCAACAGCCTGAGCCATCCGTTCCGGGGGGAACCACATGAGCCTGTCCGAATCCGCCGCGCCGGCGCTCGCGGAGCCGGAACGCCGCGTCCGCCCGGTCTGGACCGCGGGCGTGGTCCTGGTTAACGTCGGTATCAATGCGGCGTTCTTCGGCCCGCTGCAAGTGCTGCTCGGCCAGCAGGCGGCGGCCTTCAACGAGGGCGAAAAGGAAGCCATCCTGGCCCTGGTGACCGGCGCGGGGGCGGCCGTGTCGCTCGTGGCCAATCCACTCTTTGGCGCCCTCAGCGACCGGACCACCGCGCGCCGGGGGCGGCGGGTCCCCTGGGTTCTCTTCGGCGCCGGCCTGGGCGCAGCAGCCCTGGCCGCGCTCGCCGGAGCCCCGAACGTCGCCGTCATGGCGCTTCTCTGGTGCCTCGTGCAGGCAGGCTGCAACGGCGCCTATGCCGCCATCACCGCCGCGGTCCCGGACCGTGTTCCGGTGCCGCAACGGGGCACCGTGGGAGGCCTGGCCGCCATGGGCCAGACGGTCGGCATCCTCATCGGCGCGGTGATCGCCGCCGTCGCCTCCGGGAACTTCGCCCTCGGCTATGCGGTGTCCGCCGCGGCCCTGCTGGCCGGCGTCGTGCTGTACTTCTTTAAGAACGACGACGTCGCGCTGCCGCGGCGCAGCAGGCCGCCGTTCCGGCTGGGCGAATTCATCCGCGGTTTCTGGATTTCCCCGGCCCGCTACCCGGACTTCGCCTGGGCCTGGCTGACCCGCCTGCTGGTGAACATCGGCAACCACATGGTCACGCTGTACCTGCTGTTCTTCCTCACCGACGCCGTTCGCCTGCCCCAGACACAGGGCATCGCTGCCGAGTTCGGCGTGCTGATCCTCACCGGGCTGTACGCGGTCATGGTCATCATCACGAGCGTGGTCGGCGGCCGGCTCAGTGACCGGATGGGCCGGCGCAAACCGCTGGTCATTGTTTCCTCGGCGGTCATTGCGGCGGCGGCACTGGTCCTGGCCTTCGCGCCGACCTGGCCCGGCGCCCTGATCGGTGCCTCCGTGCTCGGCATCGGCTTCGGCGCCTACCTGGCCGTGGACTTCGCCCTGATCACCGAAGTGCTTCCGACGGCGCTGAACCGCGGCAAGGATCTGGGCGTCATCAACATCGCCAATTCCCTGCCGCAGGTGCTCGCACCGCTGATCGCCTACCCCTTCGTGGCGCTCTGGGGAGGATACGTGTCGCTGTACCTGGCCGCCGCGGCGATCGGCCTGCTGGGGGCCGTCTTCGTGGTGAAGATCAAGGGCGTGGACTAGCCCGTCTGGACCCCCGTGTGTCTGGCAAACCGCCCAGTTCGGTGCCGTATAGTGGACGAAATTCCCGCGGCAGCGCTGTGGACTGACCCTCCAGGTTGCCGAGAAAATCGACCCCGGAACGCTGCTGATGCCTGAATTCCCTTCGGATCTTCCGCCGATGGCCCCGCCGCCCGCCCTGCCCCGGCAGCGGCGGCGCTACACGCGGATCCTCGACGTCGCCGCGGGCTTTGCCCGCAAGGGGCTCGACTCCGTAGTCCTCTCCGAGGTGGCCGCGAAGGCGGATGTCCCGCTTGGCACCCTGTACCGCTATTTCCCCTCCGCAACCCAGTTGATGCTCGCCCTCTACCGGAAGCAACTGGGCGAACTGCACCTCGGTGAGTGGCCGGGCGGGACCCGGATCCCGGTGCACGCCCTGACCGGGGTGGTGATGGAAATATTCCACATGCGACTCATGCAGCCCGCCGTGGAGCAATGCCTGAACCGTGCGGTGTATGCCAAAGACACGGACACCACGCGCCTGCTCCGGGACATCGACACGGCGGCGGAGAGGGCAGTCACGGCGGTCAGCGGCGATCCCGCCGTCGCGCGGGTCCTGCTGCTGGCCGTTACGGGCCTCGTGCAGTCCGTCCGCAGCCGCCGGCTGTCCCTCTTCGAGGCCGAGGAAGACCTGAAGAAGGCCTGCTCGCTGCTGGTGCGGGGCAGCAACGCCGCGCCGGCGGTCTAGACCAGTTACCGGATTATGTCCGGTCGACTCTCCGCCGCAGGGCCCCGTTGACTACGATGGCAGGACCGGAGCGGCGCCAGCGCCAGCACTTCCGGAAGCTCCGCCGCGGTCCCGCCATCCCTGGGCCGCCCAGGAACCTTCCCAGACCACCTCGGGCATCCTCTGCCCGGAAGCCAAGTGCCGTACGCCACGGTGAGCCCCCAGGAGACAACGACGTGTCCATTGAAACGCACATTCCCGCCGGTCCCGCTGCCGCCCGTCCCGCGGACGCGCCGCTAGCAGCCCTCAGCGACGAGGAGATCTTCGCTTCCCACCAGGGCGGCAAACTCTCCATTGCCAGCACCGTCCCGCTCGCCAGCAAACGGGATCTGTCCATCGCCTACACGCCCGGCGTCGCCCAGGTCAGCCGGGCCATCGCCGCGCAGCCGGAGCTGGCCAAGACGCTCACGTGGGCCCAGCGCCTGGTGGCCGTTGTTAGCGACGGCACCGCCGTGCTGGGTCTGGGAAACATTGGCGCCAGCGCCTCGCTGCCCGTTATGGAAGGCAAGTCCGCCCTCTTCAAGGCGTTCGGCGGGCTCGACTCCATCCCGCTGGTTCTCAACACCACCGACGTCGACGAGATCGTCGAGACCCTCGTCCGGCTGCGCCCCAGCTACGGAGCGGTCAACCTCGAAGACGTCTCGGCGCCGCGCTGCTTCGAACTCGAGGAAAAGCTGATCGAGGCGCTCGACTGCCCGGTCATGCACGATGACCAGCACGGCACCGCCGTCGTCGTCCTCGCCGCGCTGACCGGCGCGGCGAAGGTGACCGCGCGCGAGCTTGCCGGACTCCGGGTGGTGGTGTCCGGCGCCGGTGCCGCCGGAATCGCCGTCGCCGAAATCCTGCTGGCCGCCGGGATCGACGACGTCGTGCTGCTGGACTCCCGCGGCGTGATCAACAAGGACCGCGCCGATATCGCCGCGGACCCGGCCAGCAAGAAGGCCCGGCTCGCCGCCCGCAGCAACCCCCGCGGCGTTGGCGGGGGCCCAGGCGAGGCGCTGCTCGGCGCGGACGTGTTCATCGGCGTCTCATCTTCCCGGCTGGACGAGGAGCACCTGTCGCTGATGAACCACAGCGCGATCGTCTTTGCCCTCTCCAACCCGGACCCCGAGGTGCTGCCTGAGGTGGCATCCAGGTACGCGGCCGTGGTCGCCACCGGCCGCAGCGACTTCCCGAACCAGATCAACAACGTGCTGGCGTTCCCGGGCATCTTCCGCGGCGCCCTCGACGCCGGGGCACGCCGGATCACCCCGGCGATGAAGCTGGCCGCGGCGCACGCCATTGCCGAACTCGCCGAGGACGATCTCGCAGCCGATTACATTGTGCCGAGCCCGCTGGACCCGCGCGTTGCCCCGGCGGTCTCGGCCGCTGTTGCCGCTGCGGTGGCGGCGGACTAACCAAAAACCCCAGCTCCGTGTGGATGTTCGACGGCGGGGCCTCCCGGCGAGGCCTCGACGGCGGGGCCTGCACGGCGGGGCCTGCCGGCGGGGCCTGCCGGCGGGGAGGCGCCGCCGTCGTGCTCCGGACTTACGGTGTTCGCAGCGGTCGCGGCCGCCGACCCTAAACTGGGGGCATGAACCCCGAGATCATTGTGACCGTCCTCTGCGGACTCGCCATCCTGGTGGGCGTGGCGGGCATCGTCATCCCGGTGCTCCCCGGCAGCATTCTCATCGGCTTCAGCCTGCTGGCCTGGGCGCTCTGGGGTGGCGCCGGCACCACCGGCTGGGTGGTCTTTGGTGTGGGTTTGGCCTTTGTGCTGGCGGGAATGGCGGCCAGCGCCGTGCTGACCGGACGCAAGCTCAGGGAACACCGCATTCCCGGCCGCAGCGTGGTGACCGGGCTGATCTGTGGAGTGGCGGGCATGTTCCTCATCCCGGTGGTAGGACTTTTCGTGGGATTCGCCGCCGGCCTGCTGCTCAGCGAGTCCCAGCGCACCCGCAATATCCGGACCGCGGCCGCCACCAGCTGGGCGGCCCTGAAAGCCACGGGTGTGGGCATGCTGGTGGAGTTCGGTCTGGCGTGCCTTGCCGTGAGCACCTGGGTAATCGGCGTCTGGGTGGCCGCGGCCGGTTAGCGCGCCCGTCGGCCTCCACGGGTGCACTACTAGCATTGCAGCATGAGTGCCGGACAGTTTCCAGGACCCGTCTACCGCGATCCCCGCGACCTCACCCCGTTCGGCAGCCCGCAGGTCCGCACACCGGTGCGGGACATCGCGGACGGGGTCGGCGGCATCCTCAGCACCGCCCTTGGCGGTCGGAACGGTGCGCTGCTCAGCGTGGACGGCGCCATCCCCAGGCTGAAGCGGATGCCCGGGAAGGCGGCGAGGGCGGTGTACGAGGCGACCTTCCAGAACGCCGACCCCAACCGGCTGATCGCCTTGGGCCGCGCCTACCCGGGGTGGGCCGGGCTTTGCCATGTGCTCGCCGGGCTCCTGGCGCACAAGCAGGGCGGCTACCTGCGTGCCTCGGAGCTCCTCCAGCGGGGACTCGCCACCGGCAACGACGACGACGCCAACCGGTTCACTTCCGGCTATCTGACCCGGGTGGTCACCCGGGTCGAAGTGGCCGAGCGGATCGAAGTTCCAGTTCTCTTCAGCGAGGAAGCGTTGTTCCTGGCGCTTTCGCAGTCCCTGCGGGAGACAGGCCGCCTCGATGCGGCGCTGCAGACTGTATCGTCGCTTCCGCCGTCGCTGCCCGCAGCGCTGGCCCGGTGCTCTGTGGCATTCTCGATGGGCCGGGACCAGGACGTGGTGGTCTGGACGGAGGGGCTGCTGAATGCCGATGACCTCTCGGCCGCGTTGCTGCTGATCCGGGCCCGGTCACTTCGCCGCCTTGGTGCCGCTGCTTCGTCCCACGCGGCCCTGAAGGAGATTCTCCGGCGGCGGAAGACCCACTCGGCGCTCCGTAACGACGCACTGACGGACCGCGCCCTGCTGCTTCTGGATAACGGTCGAAAATCCTTGAATCCCCGCGACTGGCTGCGCGGCCGGCCCGCCCAGATCGAAACTTTCGAAGTCATCCGCAAGGACGTGGAAGAGCGCCGGCTGTGGGAACAGGAATGGAAGCAGCTGAACGGGGAATGATCCCGTCCGGGCGGATGCCGAAAGACTACTGCCGGGCGATCCCCGCCGCCAGCGGCAGCAGCTGCTCGGTCAGCAGCGCCAGCCCCAGCGCGACCATAATGACTCCGCTGGCCAGCGTGATGCGCCGGGCCGCGCCGGGCCGGGAGTGCAGGAGCTTCCGGGCCGGCAGGGCCACGCAGCTGTAGACGACGGCAACCAGCGCCACGAAAGTCAGCCCGAGCAAACCGGACTGCAGCGGCACCGGTGATGAAAAACCTGAAAGCCAACGCCGGGCCGCCGGTCGAAGCTGAGCCGGCCCAGGCTGCCCGCCCGCCGGCGTTCAGCCGCCCAGCAGGCCCGTCGTCCGGTAGGGAATGACCTCGCGCAGGAACATGCTCGTGGAGGTCCGCACGATCCCGGGACAGAGCCGGATCTCCTCGGAGACCCGGTAGAGATCGTCGGGACTGGTTGCCACCACCCGGATCAGCAGGTCGGTGTCGCCGGCCGGAGCGTGGCACTCCAGGACCTCCGGAATGTTCCGGAGTGCGGCGATCGCCTCATCCAGATGGCTCTGATCCAGTTCGGCGCTCACCGCCGCCGCCACCCCGCGTCCCAGCGCCGACGGCAGCACCCGGCTGCTGTTCGGCCGGAGCGCGCCCGACGCCGTCATCCGCTCCAGGCGCGACTGGACGGTGCCGCGGGCCAGGCCGAGCTTCTGTGCCAGCACCATGATCGGCACCCGGGGGTCGTCGTCGAGGGCCAGCAGGATCCGCCGGTCCGTCGTGTCGAGCTGCTGCAATCTGACCACTTCCTGCTAGTCGTGAGGCCGACGGGCTGATCAGTCTGACCAATCCGCTCCGCGTCCGTTGCACCAACTGTATGACTCCTGCTCAAATAGTGGCAACAAGGGATGCGGGCCACCGCCGGCACCCTGACGGCTACAGATCCCCCGGCACACCACCCGGACCCTGGATACGGCACCCGCAAGGAGCCTGCCGCTGATTGACTCTTGTTCACGCATCGTCTTTCCGCACCCCCAATACGGCAAGAGCCCCTGAGCCCCCGACGTCGGATGTCCGAAGTCATCGGTGGCTGAGGGGCTCTTGTGTTGCCCGGCATAGGCTTATGCCATGACACCCGCCGGCCGTTTTGCCCCCAGCCCCTCCGGTGTCCTGCATGTGGGCAACCTCCGTACCGCCATCCTGGCCTGGCTCTTCGCCCGGTCCACCGGGCGTCGTTTCCTGATGCGGGTGGAGGACCTGGACCGCGCCCGCGCCGGCGCCGAGGCGGAGCAGCTGCGTGATCTGACGGCGCTCGGCGTGGACTGGGACGGCGCGGTTGTCCGCCAGACCGGGCGCGAACACCTGTACGCGGCGGCGATCGAGCGGCTGACCGCGGCCGGGCTGACCTACGAGTGCTTCTGCACCCGCCGGGAGATCCAGGAGGCGCCGTCCGCGCCGCATGCCCCGCAGGGCGCCTACCCGGGCACCTGCCGGGACCTGAGCGAGGCCGAGCGGGTGGAGAGGCGTGCCATGCGGCCTGCGGCGGTGAGGCTCCGCGCGGCCGTGGCCGAGGCCACCGTGCAGGACGTTCTGCACGGCAGCTACACCGGTGTGGTCGACGACTTCGTGCTGCGGCGCAACGACGGGGTCACCGCCTACAACCTGGCCGTGGTGGTGGACGACGGGGCGCAGGGCATCGACCAGGTGGTCCGGGGGGACGATCTGCTGCCCTCCACGCCGCGGCAGGCTTACCTGGCCTCCCTCCTGAATATTCCACTTCCGGAATATGCCCACGTGCCGCTGGTCGTGAACGCCGACGGCGTCCGGCTGGCCAAACGCGACGGCGCCGTTACCCTCCCGGACCTGGCGGCGGCGGGGGTTTCGGCGGACCGGGTCCGGGATGCGTTGCTGGAATCCCTGGGGTTGCCTGCGGGGTCCCTGGACCAGGCGCTGGCCGCGTTTGCGCCGGCCGGGCTGCCGAGGGAGCCGTGGGTGTGGCCGGGGCTGCGGGCCCGCGGCGCGTAGGCTGGAACCATGCCAGAACCAGAGTTCACCAAACCGCACGTCCCGCAGTCAGGCTTCACCGTCGAGACCGCCCGGGTCCTCGCCGAGGTGGCGCACAACCGGCAAAAGGACAAGCTCAAGCGGCCCTACCGCGAGCATGTGATCGCCGTCGGCGACGCGCTGGCCGACTTCGACGACGACATCCGGATCGCCGGGTACCTGCACGACATCGCCGAGGACACCCCGATGACCCGGCAGGCGCTGCTGGAGATGGGCGTTTCCGAGCGGGCCGTGGACATCATCGAGCGGGTCACCCGGCGCCTGCACGAGAATCCGGACGACTACCCGGCCGGCATCCGCTACATCGCCGAGGACCACGACGCCACCCTGGTCAAGATTGCCGACAACGCGCACAATTCCCTGCCCGAGCGGGTCAAGGCGCTGGCCGAGAAGTGGCCGGAGAAGCCGCCGGTCACCCGCTACGCCGATGCCCGTCCGGTGCTCTACGCCGCCGTTCCAGTGGAGGAAATCCGCAAGATCCTCGCACGGATCAACCCGTGGCTGCTGGAGGAACTCGACGCGCAGCTCGACGAGGCCGACGACACGGACTACGAAAACCTCTCCTACGACGACGCACCCTAGCGGCGGCATCCGGACAACGCGGGGTCACTTCCCGCCCGTCCCAGGGCTGAAGACGGGCCATATCTGACCCGCGTTCCTTTGGCTAGACGCGTCCCAGCCGGTCGATGTCCTCCAGGAACTCCTGCTGCACTTCGGCGCTGACGGTGGTCCGGGTGTCGCCGATCGCGTCGAGGTAGTCCTGGGTCGCGGGGCCCTTCCGGACCGCCTCGCGGACAGATGGGGTGCCCCCGGACGCCGCGCCGCCGTCGTCGTACACCGCCTTCTCCAGCGCCCGCTGGGAGGCGCTGCGGGCCGCGTACTCAATGTCCGCGGGGGAGAAGCCCTCGGTGCGGTCCACCAGCAGTTCCACGTCCACATCGTCCACCACGGTGGCGGGAATGAAGCGCTGCCACATCGCCTCGCGGGCCAGGCGGTCCGGCAGCCCGATCGGGATGACGTAGTCGAAGCGGCCGTGGCGCAGGAATGCCGAGTCGAGAGCGCGGATGAAGTTGGTGGCGCAGACCAGCAGGCGGCCGGGCTGTTCGCGGAAGGCCGGGATGATCTTTAGGAGTTCGTTGGTGACGCCCTGCAGCGGCGACGGCGGATCCCCGGCGCGTTGCGAGGCAATCTCCTCCACCTCGTCGATGAAGACGACGGCGTGTTCCAGTTCGGCGATTTCGAGGAACGTCTCGCGCAGGGCGCCGGCCAGGCCCAGCGGGTCCGCGGCGAGCCGGGAGGGGAAAACCTCGACGAAGGGCCACTCCAGCCGGGACGCAATGGCCTTGGCGAAGGTGGTCTTGCCGGTGCCGGGCGGGCCGAACAGCACGACGGCGCGCGGCGGCACTACGCCATATTCGTCGGCGAGGTCCGCCTCGGCCAGCGGCAGTACCAGGCGGCGCTCCAGGAGCTCCTTCTCGTTGCGCATGCCGGCGACGTTCTCCCAGAGGTCGCGGGCCAGGATCCGGCCGCCCAGCTGGCTCAGCGGTTCGAGCTCCTGGCGTTGGACGGGAATTTTGCGTTCGAAGTAGCGCAGGTTCTTCTTCAGCACAAAGCCGCGGCTGAGGAAGGCCTCGACCCGGGTTTCGGACTCCGGCATCAGCGCGGAGAGCTTGTTCAGCCCGTGCGGGGCCATCCGGTTTTCCACGGCGGCCAGCAGCGAGGTGCCGATCCCGCGGCCGCGGAACTCGGGAAGCGTGGCCAGGAAGACGATCCAGCCCTGGTCGTGCGCGGCGCGGCCGACGGCGGCACCCACCACCTGGTCGCCCTGCACCGCCACGACGGCGTGGTCCTTTTCGCAGGAGGCGAGGACCTCGGAGAGCGCGTAGACCGGCTCGACGTTCGTGGCCTTGAGAGATTCCCAGAGGTGCAGGATCCCGTCGAGGTCGGCCGAATGGAAATCCCTGATCCGCCAGTTGGTCATGTGGTGTCTCCCGGGTGGTTCGTCGCTGAGCCAGGTGGAACTGTTCCTCCGAGCTTAGGCGACCGGCGCTCCCCCTGCTCTTCGGGGGCCTTCCGTTACGCCGGGCCGGCATGTTCCGCGCTCCGTCTGAGGCCGAACGTACACTTGCGGCCCGCAATTTCTGCCCCGACCAGGCCGAACGTACACTTGCGGCCCGGAAGTGAGCGCGCTTTGGGGCCCCAAGTGTCCGTTCGGCCTCAGCGGGGCGGGTTGGCCGGACGCCGCAGATATGACATTATCTGCGTATGAATGCAGATATGCAGGTTGATGTGGACAGCCCCCATGTGGAGCTGGCCGTCGAGGTCTTTTCCATGCTGGCCGACGCCACGCGCGTCCGCTTGATCCTCGCCCTGGGGGGCGGCGAACTGCCGGTCAATGCGCTCGCCGAGCGGGTGGGGAAACCGGCCTCCGCCGTCTCGCAGCATCTGGCCAAGATGCGGCTAGGCGGCATGGTCGCCACCCGGCAGGAGGGCACCAAGGTCTTCTACCGGCTGCAGAACGACCACGCCCGCCAGCTGGTGATGGATGCAGTCCACCAGGCCGAGCACGCGCTCGGCACCGCACCGGGACACGGCGCGTGAGCGGGCCCGGCAGCGTTGTGGGCCGGCACGGCCACGGCGAGCACGAGGGCCATGACCATCCACACGGCCATGACCACCCCCATGACCACGGCCACTCCGGCGCGGCCGACGCCCACGGCGGCCACACCCATGACCACGGCCACTCCCACGCCACCGGGCTCAAAGGCTGGCTGCACGAGCTTTTCGTTCCGCACTCCCACGATGCAGCGGACTCCATCGACGAGGCCCTCGAATCCAGCGCCCAGGGCATCCGCGCCGTCAAGGTCTCGCTGATCGGTCTGGGCGCCACCTCGCTTTTCCAGCTGGCGATTGTGCTGGTCAGTGGATCGGTGGCGCTGCTGGCGGACACCGTCCACAACTTCTCCGACGCCCTGACGGCGGTTCCGCTGTGGATCGCATTCCTGCTCGGCCGGCGCAGGCCCACCCGAACCTACCCGTACGGCTTCGGCCGCGCCGAGGATCTGGCCGGACTTTTCATTGTCGCCATGATCGCGCTCTCCGCGGTCGTGGCCGCTGTTGAATCCATCCGCCGCTTCTTCGAACCCCAGCCCGTGCAGAACCTCGGCTGGGTGCTCGCGGCCGGCCTCGTCGGCTTCGCCGGCAACGAGCTGGTCGCGATCTACCGGATCCGCGTTGGCCGGCGGATCGGTTCGGCGGCGTTGATCGCCGACGGCATCCACGCCCGGACCGACGGCTTCACGTCGCTCGCCGTGGTGGCGGGCGTCGTCGGCGTCTGGCTCGGCTTCCCGCTGGCCGACCCGATCGTGGGACTGCTGATCTCGATAGCGATCATGGTGCTGCTGTGGGGGACCGTGCGGGACGTCGGACGGCGGCTGATGGACGGCGTCGACCCCCACCTGAGCGATGCGCTGGCTGACGTCGTGCGGCAGCGCTCGCCTATGGGCGGAACCTCGCGGCTTCGCTGGTCCGGCCACCGGCTGCACGCCGAGATCACAGTCCACTTCGACGCCGACGCCCGGCTCTCCGAGCTGGACGCGCTGGCGGGTCAACTGGAGCACGCCGCCAGGGATGCGCTGCCGCACCTTGGCTCGGTGACGGTGGTGCCTTTAGCATCTGCGCCGGCCAGCCCGACTAACTAGCAGTAGTTGCCGTTTTCTGCCCTCAAAACGGCAACTACTGCGGGTCAGTTGGGTCAGATTCCGAGGGAGGCGAGGCTCTGCCGGAGGGTCTCGGCGGAGTGGTGCAGCGAGGCGATTTCGGCCTCGTCCATGGGTGTCTCAAGCACCGCGCTCACACCCCCGTTCCCCACAACGCTGGGTACGGACAGTGCGACGCCGTCGATCCCGTACTGCCCGCCCAGCACCGTGGAAACCGGGAGCACGGCGTTTTCCGACCGCAGCAGCGCCTCAACGATCCGGGCGCCGGCGAGACCAATCGCGTAATTCGTGGCACCCTTGCCGGCGATCACCTTGTACGCCGCCTGGGTAACCTCCCGCGCGGTTTCGGCGAGATAGCCGGGCGTGAAGATGCGCTCGCCGGCGACCTTCCACTCCCGGATCGGCACCGGTCCGATGTTCGCACCGGACCAGACCGCAAACTCGGTGTCGCCGTGTTCGCCGACCATGCTGGCGTGCACACTCCGGACGGAGACTCCCGCGCGGTCGGCCAGCAGCCAGCGCAGCCGCGAGGTGTCCAGCACGGTGCCGGAGGAGAAGACCCGGGACGCCGGGAGCCCGGTGATCTTCTGCGCGGCAACGGTCAGCACGTCGCAGGGGTTGGTGACCAGCACGTAGACCGCGTCCGGGGCGTGGCCCAGCAGCTGCGGCATGAGCTGCTCAAGGATGCGCACGTTGGTGCCGGCCAGGTCCAGCCGGGTCTGGCCGGGCTTCTGTTTGGCTCCGGCAGTGATGACGACGACGTCGGCGCCGTCGGTCACGCTGATGTCCGCGCCGCCGCTGACGGTCGCTGCCGCCGCTGCGAACTGGGTGCCGTGGGCGAGGTCCAGGACCTCGGCCTCCACCTTGGCGGCGTTGACGTCGTACAGGGCGACTTGGCTGGCCGAGCCGCGGATCAGGGCGGCATAGGCCAGCGAGGTGCCGACACTGCCGGCGCCGATGACGGCGAGTTTGGAGCCGGAACGTGCGGACATCAGCATCTCCATTCCGCGGGATCAGCCAGCCGGTGCCGCGACGGTGCCGGCAGTTTCGCCGCCGTCGATGACGAACTCGGCGCCGGTAACGAAGGAGGATTCGTCGCCCGCCAGGTAGACGGAAAGGTCGGCGATCTCCGTGGGTTGGCCGATCCGGTGCAGTGGAACATGGCCCGTGTCGAAAGTCATCCCCTCGGTCATGGGGGTTGCGATGACGCCGGGGTGTACGGAGTTGACCCGGATGCCGTCCCGCCCGAGGTCCAGGGCGGCGGCCTTGGTCAGGCCCCGCACGCCGAACTTCGACGCCGTATACCCGGCGAGATTCTCGTAGCCGCGCAGTCCGGCGATGGAGGAGACGTTGATGATGGACGCGGACCCGGCCCTTGCCAGGGCGGGGGCGGCCGCCTTGATGCCGTTGAAGACGCCGGTGAGGTTCACCCCGATGATCCGGGCCCACTCGTCGTGCGGAAACTCGTCGATCCGGCCGAAGTTGACGATGCCGGCGTTGTTGACCAGGACGCTGAGGCCGCCGAACGTCGTGACCGCCTCGTTGACCGCGGCGTCCCAGTCCGCCGGGCGGGTCACGTCCAGGTGCACGTAGCGGATACCGTCACCCACTTCTGCGAGCAGCCGGGCGCCGTCGTCGTCCAGGACGTCGCCGACGACGGCTCTCGCCCCTTCTGCAAGGAACCTCCGCGCGACCGCTGCACCGATGCCGCGGGCTCCGCCACTGATCAGAGCAACTTTTCCGTCCAACCGTCCCATGCTGGATTCCCTTCCGCGCTGCCACCGTCCGAGCATGAAACCATGCGTGACGGGCCGGCCGTGATCCGGCAGGCTCTCCCAGCATGGGCGGGCAGGGGAGGGATGGGCAGGGCCGTTGGGCCCGGGCTTACGACGGCGGGCTGGCGGGCGACGGCGGCCGCCAGCCCGCCGTCGTGGACTGCCTAGAGGTGCTGGATGCCGGCCCGCTGCATGGCGTCCTTATAGACAGCGACGTTCTTGGCCAGCAGTTCTTCCTGCTTCGCCGGCGAGACCGCGAAAGCGCGGCCGCCGAGCGCGGTGGCCTTGTAGATCTTCACGCCGCGGCTCTTCAGCGAGGAGTGGTAGGTCTTCTCGAACAAAGTCAGGAAAGCGTGCGCGTCGGCGCCGTGCGCGATGATCGCGGAGGTGCGCTTGTTGATCTTCATGAACTGCCGGAACGGCCGAAGCCCGTCGGTCTTTTCCTGGACGTTCAAGGCGGAGGGAAGCTCGGGGTCGCGGACCCAGGGGTAGGCGTTCCACGGCATCACGTAGCGCGGGTCGAGTTCGACTGCTTCGTAGATGGAGGTGGCGCGGCGGGCGGCCTCATCCTCGTTGAAATGCGAGACGAACCCTGATTCGCAGCCCTTGCCGGGCGCAATATGGAGGCTGACGATCCTGCATTCGTCCTCGTCGTGGACGGGGTCGATGTACGGGACCACAGATCCCGGCTTCTTCTCCATCAGTTCGTCACAAAGCTGTGTCACGGCCGCGATGTTCGGTTCCTGCAGCAGGGTCTTCTTTTCGTCCCAGTCAATCGTCACGATGTCTCCCTCAGCACTTGGCGTCCAGAATCAGGCGTCTTGTTCCACTCTACGCTTCCGTTTCGGGGTGCGTTTTTGCGCGGCGGGTAAGAGGCCACGGACCCCTAGTCACGGCCTCGGCGCCGGGCGTACGCTTAATCCGCCTGCAGGTAACCATCTGATTTGCTCGGGTCGTTCAGGACATGCAAATGTCCGAGCCAGCTCATAGCGAGATCGCGAAGGTACCTGCAGGTCCTGTTCTTAACGTGGGCCGGAGCTTCTCCTGCGCCGGCTCAGGCCGATACGCCGCCAAGCCGCCGGAGCGGCGGATGGCGAGCTACGCTGCGGCCCAACTCCTGACCCTTGCGACTCTCAGCACCTTAGCGATGTGCCGGAGTTCTCTCTGCTGGCGTGATGTCGCCGTCAACCGATACGCCGTTCCCGGCAGTGGGGGTGCGGTGGAGGTGTAGGTGTGTCCGGTGGGGGTGGTGAGTTCGAGTGTGTGCCGTGGTCCGGGGCGGGGTTGGGCGTTCCAGCCGGGGGTTTCTTTGGTGTGGTTGCAGGCTTCGCAGAGGCCGGCGCCGTTGTTGAGGCTGGTGGTGCCGCCGTTGTGCCAGGGGATGATGTGGTCCAGGTGGCGGATGGGGGCGTCGCAGTAGGGGGTGCGGCAGGTGTCGTCGCGGGCCTGGATGAAGCGGCGCAGCCCGGCGGGGAAGATGCGGGCGCGGGAGTCCATGGCGATGAGTTCGCCGGTGCCGGGGGCGGTGTAGAGGCGGCGGAGCCAGGTCGCGAAGGCGGGTTCGGTGCCGGCGGTGCCGGCGGTGCCGGTGTTGGTGAGCAGGGTCCGTGCCCAGCCGGCGGGGACGATGCCGTAGCCGGGGAGCCGGGCGGGTTCGCTGTCGGCCTGGAAGAGGGTGCGGTCGGTCATGACGAGCTGGATTTCGACGCCGTTGAGGCCGCCGGCTCGTCCGGTGATGCGTTCGACGAGGGTGTCGGCTTTGAGTTGGCCGAGGCTTCGGGGGTCTCCGGCGGCGCGCGCGGTGTCGGCGTGCCGGGTGAGGGCGGCGTGCACGGCTACGCCTTGGCCGACTGGGAGCAGGGCGGTGAGGTAGCACATGGTGTCCGGTGCGGGGCGGAGGCTGACGTGGCGTTCGGTGGCGGCGTGGGCGGCGCGCTGGGTGACCGAGCGGGGGTCGCGCCGGTAGGCGGCGGCCCGGGCTGCGGCGATCAGGGCGCGGTCGCCGGCGCCGTTGAAGGTTCCGGTGTCGGGGGCGAGCTCTTCGTCTACCGCGGTGCGGTCCGCGGCCGGCAGGCAGGCGGTCTCCCGGACCAGGAGGGTGGCGTGCCATTCGTTGAGCTGGCCGGTTTCGAGGGCGGTGAGGGTGTGGGGCATTTCGGTGACGAGGGCTGTGGCGAGGCCCAGGAGCCGGCCGCCCTTGGCGGGGGATTCGCGGCGGGCGAGGGCGATCTGCGCGGCGATGCCGGTGCCGAGCTGTTCGGCGGGAACGCCGGCAAGGGCTTGTTCGCGGCGCTGGGCCAGGTCGAAGGCGACAGCGAGCCGGGCCTGGCGGGCGGCCAGGGCTGACTTCAGGTCTTCCAGCTCACGTGTCTCTTCCATGAGGGCCGCGGCGCTGGCGGGGGCGGGGATCCCGGCCAGGATCGGCGCAAGGTCCGCGACCCTCACGCCTGCTGTCGGGGCCACCCCGGGCCCTTGCTCGCCGTCCATACTTAAAGTCTCCCGGTGACCACTGACATTTAAGTGGCCACGACGCCGTCGGTGTGCCGGCGACAGGAAGCCCGTCGAACAAAGGAACCCATGCCGATCACCAGACAGTCACTGAAGCGGGACGGTTTCACTGGATTCCGGCCAATCGCAGACCTGGAGATCAACCGGATCCCGCAGAAACCGGGAATCTTCGCCGTCCTGCGGCCCGGCCCTCCAGGGTCCGTGACCCCGGGCGCCGTAGCACCCGGATCCGGTGACGCCCGCCCACAGTTCCTGGCCAGGAGCACGGCGGGCGTCTTCAAGAAGAAAGACCCCACACTGAAACCGGAGGCGCTCGACGCCGAATGGGTCGACGGCGCCGACCTCCTCTACCTGGGTAAGGCCGGTCCCGGGAGCAAGGGCAACCGCGGGCTGCGGCGGCAGGTCCAGGAGTTCGTAGATTTCGGCCAGGGCAAACCGCCGGGGCACTGGGACGGGCGGCTGATCTGGCAGCTCGCCGCCGCCAACAGGCTGGTCATCGCCTGGAAGGAACTGCCGGTTGAGCAGCTCGCCGCCGCCGAAGCCGGCTACCACGCGGCCTTCGTCGCCGAATACGGCAGGTTGCCGTTCGCCAACCTCGTCCAGGCCCGGGCCAAAGGCCTGCCGGCCGGCGGGCGGAACTCCGCCGAAGCAGGCTAAACCCCGTCCTGGTGCGTGAACCGCCCCGCCACCAGCGTCGCGGCCACCGGCATCGCCGCAAACCCGGCGTCGGAAACGGCCAGGGGGTCGGCGTCGAGCACGACGACGTCGGCCGGGTCGCCGACGCTGATCCGGCGCCGCCCGCGCGACGACGCCGCCAGCGCCTCCCGCCGGGTCAGCGCCTGCTCCGGGTGCCAGGGCTCCCGCCCGTCCGCGCGCGCCCGGGTGGTGGCGGCGGACATCGCCGTCCAGGGTTCCAGCGGCGCCACCGGAGCGTCGGACCCGAGCGCCAGCACCGCCCCGGCGTCGAGCAGGGAGCGCAGCGGGAAGGCCCGTTCCGTCCGTCCGGCCCAGTTGGAGTCGGCGGCGTCCCGGTCATCGAGTGCGTGGGCCGGCTGCACGCTCGCGGTCAGCCCCAGTCCGCCGAACCGTGCGAAGTCCTGCTGCCGGACAAACTGGGCATGCTCAATCCGGCCCCGAATCCCGGCGGCTGCGAAAGCGTTCAGCGCCACAGCGTTCGCGCCGTCACCGATCGCGTGCACGGCCGGGACGAATCCTGCCCGGCGCGCCTTAACCAGCAGTTCCAGCAGCTCCTCCTCGCTGACCGTGAGCAGGCCGCGGCCGCCGTGCGGATACGGGTCCACGCAATATGCGGTGCGGGTGTTCAGCGAGCCGTCGATCAGCACCTTCAGCGGCCCCACGCGCAGCAGGTCGCCGCTCTCGGCGACCGGCTGCCCGGTCCGCATTCCCTCGCCGATGGCCCGGTCCAGGTCCTGCGGATAGACGCCGGCGTCGATCCGAAAGGAATCGAAGCCCGCCGCGATCCGCCGCAGCCAGGGCTCCCGGTTCCAGACCATCTCGAAATCGACAATGCCCACGATTCCGCGTGCCGCGGCAGCCGCCCCGGCATCGCGCACCAGGGCATCCACCGCGGCGTCGGGCAGGCGCCCCAGCTCCCTGGTCAGCTCGAAGGCCGGATCCTCACGCAGCAGCCCGTCGGTGCCCACCGTGACTCCGTAGCGCGCAGCCGCGGCGCTGTTGAGCCACACGCAATGCAGGTCGTGGCTGATCAGCGCCGTGGGCACGCCAGCCGTCGCGCGGTCGAGCAGTTCAAGGCTGGGCATGTCCGTCCATACGGCGTCCCGGAACCCGACGCCCACGAGCGTGCGGCCGCCCTCCGCCCGGTCCGTCGGCCCGGCATCGCCGGACACCGCGGGGCCGAGTCCTGCCCCGCCTCCGCGCTGTTCGAGCCGGGACCGGACGACGTCGGCTGCCTCACGCGCCGAAGCGGCAGCGGAGAGGTCGACCCGTCCGGTGGCAAGGGCCCACTGGGTCATGTGGACGTGCTCGTCCCAGAGCCCGGGAATGATGAAGCGGCCGTCCATGTCCGCCATCTCCCAGCGGCCTGCGGACGAAGTCTTGGTGGAACCGGCCGGCACTATCTGAGAGATAGTCCCGTCGGTAATGAAAATGTCACAAGGCGTCATCTCGCCCGGCTGCCGGACCGCGGCGAGGACCAGGTCGGACCGGGCGGCAGTCGAGTCGCTGTTCAGCATAGGGACAGGCTAGGGGGCGGCGCGTTTCCGCAGCAATTCAGACCACTTTGGCCCCTGCCGGCACACCCATCCCATGCTGTCCGGGCCGCGCCGGACGCAAGGGACTTTAGCCCCCTTGCCCGCAAACAACAGCGAGGTCATTCTGGAGTTGGGCGGTTCCCGCGCGGCCATTGGGGAATGGCCTAACCGCTGTCAGTATCGGTCTCGCTAGGACCCTGGGGTGAGGAAATGGCGTTTGCACTTTCCAGCTTGGGCAGGAAAGGCAGGAGACCATCCAACATGTCTGTTCGTTTAATTGCACCGGTCCCGGACCCGCATGGATCCGGGACCGCAAGCCGGAGCTCTGAGGCCGCATGAGCCCGCTGCGCCACCTGAACCACGCCAGCCGGGCCCGCTCGTTCCTGGCGCACCCCGCGCACGGGGATCCGCGGCTCAAAGTGGTGATCCGGATCGACCCCGCGGAGGAGTCCGCGCGCGTCGAGGTGCGCGGCGTCGTGACCTCAGCCAACATCCGGGCGCTCTACGTGGTCTGCCGCCGGGTCACCGCCAAACTGGCCGGCTACGAGCTGGTCGTGGACCTGGCCCACGCCCGGGTCACCGCGGCAGCCTTCGAGGAGCTCCGCGAACACGCCCGCCAGTCCATCGTCTCCTCCGGCATCGACTCATCGGTCACCCCCTGCCGCCTGCGGATCATCGATCCGCACGTCATCCTCAGAACCAAGGAGCCCGCATGAAAGCCCTCGTCTACGGCGGGCCCGGCCAGAAGTCCTGGACCGACGTCCCCGACCCGAAGATCCAGAACCCTACGGACGTGATCGTCAAGGTGGATACCACCACCATCTGCGGCACGGACCTGCATATCCTCAAGGGCGACGTGCCCGCCGTCGCCAAGGGCCGGGTCCTCGGCCATGAGGGCGTGGGGACCATCACCGAAACCGGAAGCTCCGTGACCGGGCTCAAGGTCGGTGACAGGGTCATCATTTCCTGCATCAAATCCTGCGGACACTGCGCCAACTGCAAGACCGGCCTCTACTCGCACTGCATGGGCGGGGAAGGCGCCTCCGGGATCGGCTGGGTCTTCGGACACCTGATCGACGGCACGCAGGCCGAATACGTCCGTGTGCCCTACGCCGAAAACTCGCTGCACCTGCTGCCGCCGGGCGTCAGCGACGAACAGGCCGTGATGCTCTCCGACATCCTGCCCACCGGGTTTGAGATCGGCGTGCAGTACGGCCGGGTCAAACCCGGCGACACTGTGGCCGTAATCGGTGCCGGCCCCGTCGGCCTCGCCGCGATCGCCACCGCCGGTCTCTACGGCGCGGCCACCATCATCGCCGTGGACCTGGACGCGAACCGGCTGGAGAAGTCCCGCGAGTTCGGCGCCACAAACGTTGTGCTCTCCGGCGACGCCGACTGGAAGGACCAGGTTCTGGCGCTCACGGACGGGCAGGGCGTGGACGTGGCGATCGAGGCCGTCGGCATCCCTGCCACCTTCAGCATGTGTACCACCATCGTCCGGCCGGGCGGCAACGTGGCGAACGTGGGGGTCCATGGCAAGTCCGTGGAATTGCACGTGGAAGACCTCTGGATCCAGAACATCAACATCAGCATGGGCCTGGTCAACGCCAACACCACCCCGATGCTGCTGAAGCTGGTGGCCCAGAACAAGATACCGGCCGGGAAGTTCGCCACCCACCACTTCACGTTTGACCAGTTCCTGGACGCCTACGACACCTTCTCCCGGGCCGCAGAAACGAAAGCCCTGAAAGTGGTGATCAGCGGATGAAAGCCCACATCGTCTACGACTCAGCCTTCGGCAACACCAAATCCGTTGCGGAAGCGGTCGCCGGTTCCCTCGTTGAGCTCGACGCCACCCCCGTTCCGGTCGGCGACTTCCGGCCGGACGACCTGGCGGCCGGGGACCTTCTCGTTCTTGGCAGCCCGATCAACGGCTGGCGTCCGACGCCGAAGGTCACCGAGTTGCTCTCGGCACTTGGCGACGGGCATCTGGAGGGGGTCAAGGCCGCAGCCTTTGACACGCGGATCCGGATGTTCGTCCACGGCGATGCGGCCAAGAAAATGGCGCACACGCTGCGGGACAGCGGGGCAGAGATCATCTCCGAGCCGATGCCGTTCTACGTCCAAGGCAGCGAGGGGCCGTTGCGGCCGGGCGAAATCGAGAAGGCGGCCCGGTGGGGCAAATCGCTGCTGGAGGCGTTGGAACGGCCATGAAACCCGGCCGGATAGTCATGCTGGTGCTCGGCACGCTGTCGGCGTTGCTGGGCCTGGGACTCCTTGCCGGGGCCGGCTTCACCGGCTGGGCCAACTACCAGCAGCGCGACGGCGGATACTTCACCACCCCGTCCGAGCGCTACACGGTGGACTCATATGCCCTTACGTCGCCGCGACTGAATGTCATGGTCGACGCCGGCCCCGCGGGAGTGGACCCGGCCGCGATCGCCGGCAGCGTGCTGCTCAGCGGCTCCGCTGCCGACTCGGCCCAGCGGATCTTCATCGGCATCGCTCCGCAGGCGGACGTGGCTGCGTATCTCAGCGGAGTCAAGCATTCCGAACTGACCGAGGTCCGCTTTTCGCCGTTCCGCGCGCAGTACCGGGAGGTTTCCGGAACCAAACCGCCGGCCCGGCCCGCCGACCAGGCCTTCTGGACGGCCTCCGCCACCGGCGCCGGCACGCAGGAGCTGAAATGGAATCTCCGCTCCGGGAACTGGGCCGTGGTGATCATGAACGCCGACGCGAGCAGCCCGGTCACCGTGGACCTCCGCGGCGGTGCCCGCTCCGACCTGCTCTGGCCGGTCTTCCTGGGTCTGCTGATCGGCGGCATTGTGCTGTTGGCCGTCGGTGTCCCCCTGATCGTGGCCGGGGCCGCCGGACTGGGCCGCGGCGGACCGCCGCACGGGCCCGGTCGGCAGTCGCAGCCGGGGACACCGTACGCCGCTGCCTACCCGTCGCAACCGAACGCAGGTGCCCACTACGCGGGCGCCCCGCAGCCGGGTACCCCCTATTTGGCGGGCCCGCTGCCGGCCGGGGCCTCTTCCGGCGGTTACGTCTACCCGTCCCGGCTCAGCGGCTATCTTGATCCGAACTTGTCCCGCTGGCTCTGGCTGGTCAAGTGGCTCCTGGTCATCCCGCACTACATCGTGCTGTTCTTCCTCTGGTTCGCTTTTGTCGTCACGACGATCGTTGCCGGCTTTGCGATCCTTTTCACCGGCCGCTATCCGCGTTCGCTGTTCAACTTCAACGTGGGCGTGATCCGCTGGAGCTGGCGGGTGGCCTTCTACTCCTACTCGGCGATCGGCACAGATCAGTACCCGCCGTTCACCCTCGCGCGCACCGGCTACCCGGCGGATTTCGACGTCGACTACCCCGAGAAGCTCTCGCACGGCCTGGTGCTGGTGAAATCCTGGCTGCTGGCCATCCCGCACCTGCTCATTATCGGGGTCCTTACCGGGACCACCAGAGTCTGGGGCGCCCGCGAAGGCTACTGGGACGGCGGACAGTGGGTCCAGCAGAACGCCGGCATCTCGCTGATAGGCCTGCTGGTGCTCATAGCAGGGGTCATCCTGCTGTTCACCGGCCAATACTGGCGCGGCCTCTTCGACCTGCTGATGGGTCTGAACCGCTGGATCTATCGGGTTATCACCTACGTTGCCCTGATGCGCGACGAATACCCGCCCTTCCATCTGGATATGGGCCCGACCGACCCGGGCGACCTGCAGCCGATGCCGGCCGCCGGTCCGCCGGCCGTCCCCGCCCCCGGCGACGGCGGGCCCAGGCCCGGCGCCGGACCGCCGTCGCACCCCGCCGCGCAGCCTCCGCCGCCCGGTTTCTATGGCATCGGCGGACCTTCCGCGTCAGTTCCACCCCAGGTGCAGGAGGGGCGGGGCGGTCCCGGCCGTCCGCAGTCCGGACCTGCAAGTAGCCCGCACCCCGGACCCGATGACGGCGCGCCGCCGGGCCCGCTGCCTGATACCCGGCCGCCGGCCTGAAGTTCCGCCCGGCCGCGAATCCACACCTCCACAAAAAAATCTAAATGCATCTGCATCCAAACGGCACCGCGCCCCGGTAGTAGGGGTGTAAGCAAAAATCGCCCGCCCGCGGGCCGTTGAAGGAGATGCAAATGCGTACCAGTCTTTTCACTGCAGGCGCCGTGGCAATCGCGGCAGCCCTCACCCTTGCCGGACCTGCCCAGGCGGCCGAGCCCGACGCCCAGCTATCCGTTCTGCACGGCGTGCCGGACCTGACCGTTGACGTCTGGGTCAACGGCGAACGCACCCTTGACGACTTTGCCCCCGGCACTCTGGCCGGTCCGCTGGCACTGCCCGCCGGGGACTACGAACTGGCCATCACCGCCGCCGATGCCGCGGACGCCTCCGCGGCCGTCATCGGTCCCGTGAAGGTCAGCCTGGCCGCCAGCGGCAACTACACGGCCGTCGCCAACCTCGATGCCGAGGGCAACCCGACCGCCAACTTCTTCACCAACGACGTCTCCCAGATCGATCCGGGCAAGGGCAAGCTCACTGTCCGCCATACGGCAGCCGCACCGGCCGTGGACGTCCTCGCCGGCGGCGACCCCGTGATCTCCGGCCTTGCCAACGCCAAGGAAAAGACCCTCACCCTGGATCCGGGCACCCTTTCCGCCGCGGTGGCCGCCGCCGGCACCACCGCTCCCGTGATCGGCCCGGCCGATGTCACCGTCGCCGAAGGAACCCACACGGTCGTTTACGCCTGGGGCAGCCTTGCGGATAAGAACCTGCAACTGGCCGTGCAGAACATTGAAGGTCTGCACTCCGCACCCGCTGGCGTTCCCGGTGGCCGCTCCGGCGCTGCCGACGCCGGCACTGCACCCGCGGACCAGACCGCCGCGGCGGTAGGTGTCGGGGCCGCGATGCTCCTGCTGCTTGCCGGCGGGATCGCCCTGTCCCGCAGGCAGCCGGCATTCCGCCGCACCCGCTAAGCCGAACACCCCGGCCGCCCGGATCCCCGCCGGGCGGCCGGCCCTTGGGCCCAGCGGGCAGGAGGACGACGATGATGCTGACCGAGACTGACCCGACCGCGGCCGTGCGCGCGCGCCGCTCCGTTCGCCCGCGCCGCGCCGCCGCCCGTGCCGCGGCCGCCGTCGCGGTCCTGCTGCTGGCTGCCGGTTGTGCTGCGCCGCCGGCCGCCGATGCCCCGCCGCAACCGGTTGCGGGACCACCCGCCGCAGAACCGGCCCGCCCCGCAGCGGGGACGCCGGACCCCGCGCCGGAACAGACCCGGCCGCTGGCGCGACCCACCCCCGTTCCGGCGCGGGGGTCAGCCGTCCCGGTCCGCCCGGCCGCCCCCACTGCCCGGGCGCCGAAAGACCCGGCCCCGCGGTTCCTGACCGTGGCGGGCACCACCATCAACATGCCGGTAGTCGGGGTGGGGGTCAGCGCGGACGGCGCCATGGAGATCCCGGAACCCTTCAACGAGGCCGGCTGGTACCGTTTCGGCCCGGCTCCGGGAGCCGACGCCGGAACAGCCGTGCTCGCGGCGCACGTCGACACCACCTCCGATTCGGCCCCCTTTTCGCAACTGAAGTCACTGACGCGCGGCACCCTCATCACGGTGCAGCGCGAGGCGGCACCGCCCCTGAACTTCCGGGTGACCGGGGTCGAACTCATGGCCAAGGACGCGTTCGACGGCGCCTCCGTCTTCCGGCGGGACGGGCCGCCGCGGCTGAAGCTGGTCACCTGCGGCGGGCGATGGCTGGACGAACAAAAGGACTACGGCGACAATGTGATTGTCACCGCGGTGCCGGCATGACCCGGGACTCAGGGCTCGGCGTTGCGACCAGGACGGGGAAGGAGCCTAGCATGGCACCCTTCACGACTTCTTCGGACTGGGACGACGGCCTTAACGAGTCCTTTGCGGCCGGCGACGAAGCCGCGCTGGCCGAAGCCTACCGGCAGTTTGCGCCCCTGGTGCACACTCTGGCACTGCGGTCGCTGCACGACAATTCCGCGGCCGACGACGTAACCCAGGACGTGTTCATCCGGGTGTGGCGCTCGCGGTCCACCTTCGACCCGGCGAAGGCTCGGTTGCCGGCGTGGATCGTCGGCATCACCCGGAACGCGGTCACGGATGCGCAGGCGGCCTCCACCCGGGAAACCCGGAAGGTGTTGGCCGCCGTCGAGCATTCCCCGGATCCGGGCCGCTCCGCCGGGCATACCGCGGAAGTGCTGGCCGACCGGCTGATGTTGGACGGTGAACTCGAGAGACTGGGGGAGCCGCAGGGATCGATCCTCAAGCTCGCCTTCTACGATGACCTGACGCATTCGCAAATTTCGCAAAAGCTGAACCTGCCGCTTGGTACGGTCAAGAGCCACATACGACGCAGCCTGTCCCAGCTCAAAAGCCGATTGGAGGTAGACCGTGCAACATCCTGATCCGGAAGCCCTGAGCCTGCTGGCACTCGGCGAAGACCTCGGGGACGGCGCCGCGGACCACCTCCGTTCCTGTGCCGCCTGCAGGGCCGACTACGAGGGCCTCCGCCGCGCCGTGGTGGCCGCCCGGACGGGAGCCGGAACCGTTGCGCTGGAGCCGCCGGGGCCCGGGGTGTGGTCGGGAATCCACGGCGCCCTGGGCCTGTCCGCGGCCGTCGCCGCCGACCCGCTGGGACCGGCGACGGCGTCCGGCCCGCCCGCGCCGGAATCCGGCCCGCTGCCGGAGTCCCCGACGCCGCTCGGGACGCGGGAGGAACGTGCTGCCCGGAAACAGCGGCCCGGCGGCCGCTCGGGCTGGATTCGGCGGCCAGGCGTGTGGCTGGCAGCTGCCGCTGCCGCGGCACTGTTGACGGCCGGAGTCGTCTGGTCGGTACAGCAGGGCAGGCCGTCCGAGACCCCGCTCGCCCGCGCCCAACTGGCCCCCGTGGACCGGCATACCGCCACCGGCTCGGCCCGGGTCGTCGAGACCAGCGACGGGCAGCGGTCGCTGGAGATCAGCGTCGACAAGAACGAGGCCCGCGGCTACCAGGAGGTGTGGCTGATCGCCCCGGACCTGTCACGGCTGGTGAGCCTCGGCATTCTGACCTCGGACTCCGGAACCTTCGCGGTGCCGGCGGGGCTGGACCTCACCAAGTACCCGATCGTTGACGTTTCCGACGAACCCATCGACGGCAATCCGGCGCACTCGAGCGTCAGCATTGTCCGCGGAACGCTGGCTTCCTGAACGTTCCGGCCCTTGCCAGCGGACCGGGGCGGGAACATAGTTGACTTCACGACGGCGCGGCGGGAGGCAGGGACCAATGCTGAGTGACCGGGAACAGGCCGGGGGCCTGCTGCAGGGAAAGACCGCGCTGGTCTACGGCGCCGGCGGTGCGATCGGCGGAGCGGTGTCACGGGCTTTCGCGGCCGAGGGCGCCGCCGTGTATCTGGCCGGCCGCACGGAGTCGCGGCTCGAGAAGGTGGCCCGGGACATCAGGGAAGAGGGCGGAAGAGCGGAATCCGCCGTCGTGGACGCCCTGGACGAGGAACAGGTGGGAGCCTTCGTCGACGCGGTGGCGAAGAAGGCCAGGCGGATCGACATCTCGTTCAATGTCATCTCGTTCGGCGACGTCCAGCAGCCGCTGCTGGACATCGACGTCGACGATTTCACCCGGCCGGTCACCGCAGCCACCCGCGCGCAGTTCCTGACCACCCGGGCGGCCGCCGGCTACATGGTGAAGCAGAAGGCCGGCGTGGTGCTGATGTTCGGCGGCTCCGGACCCCAGACGCTCGCCGGGCTCGGCGGCTTCAAAGTGGCCTTGGATGCCATGGAGGGCCAGCGGCGGCAGTGGGCACTGGAACTGGGAAAATCCGGGGTTCGCGTGGTCACCATGGTCAGTGGCGGCATCATTGAAACCATCCCGTGGCAGGTGGAGGGGCGCGAGGAGCTCGTGGTGGAGATCGCGCGGGCCGCGCACCTGAACCGCACGGCCACCCTCGCGGATGTCGGCAACGTGGCGAGCTTCATTGCCTCGGACAGGGCCGGGGTCATCACGGACGCCACAATCAACGTCTCCGGCGGCGCGATCGTGGATTATTAGCCCGCCCGCTGTTCCACGGTCACCTTGATCCGTTGCACAACGTTGTTGCCCATGCCCTGGTAGTTCCAGACCGGCTCCAGCGGCTGCGTGGCGCCGCTGGCATCCGCGGCCCGGCAGGACAGTTCGTGCTGGCCGGGATCCGCCACCCACGGCATCGACCAGGCGGACCAGGCGAACGGTGCCGCCGGATGCTCCAGCTGCGCCGGCGCCCACTTCCCGTCAATTCCCACCTCGACCCGCTGGACCGCGCCCTGTCCGGACCAGGCACGCCCGGTCAACGTCACCGGGCCGGCGGGCAGGATGCGCTGCCGGGTGAAGAAATCCGGTATCCCCGGCGGGATCATCAAGGCGCGGACCTTGATCCAGCTGACCGGGGTGCCGGCGTCGGCGGCGTCCTGCTGGTAGCGGTAGGCGACGGCCTGCTGGAAACCGTCGAAGGGCTTCGTGAGCACCTGGATCGAGGACAGCCATTTGACGCTCGCCATGCCGTACCAGCCGGGGACCACCAGCCGCAGCGGGTAGCCGTGCTGCGGCGGCAGCTCGGCACCGTTCATCCGGTACGCCAGCACGACGTCGGGCCGCAGCGCCTCGCTGACCGGCAGGCTGCGCGCGTACTGCTGGCGCACGCCGCCCTGGACACCGGCGTCGGCTCCGGTGAAAACCACCTCGGCCGCGTCCTCGTCAACCCCGGCTTGGGTCAGGAGATAGGCCAGCGGCACGCCGGTCCAGACGGCGGTGCCGACCCCCTCGAGCATCCATGGTTGGCTCAGCGGCCGCGGCTTGAGCAGGGACCGGCCGTTGCCGGCGCACTCCAAGGTGACCGGGACGCTGATGCTCGGGGCGCGGCGGAGCGCTTTGAGGTTCAGCTCCAGGGACCGCTGCACCGCGCCGCCGATCCGCAGGTGCCAGTTCGCGGCGTCGATGAACGGGATGTCGAAGTGGGTCAGCACGTAGTGCAGGCCCGGCGGTGAGGTGTCGTTGCGCAGCGCTTCCAGAGGCATGGAATGGTTCCGCACCGCAAGCTGCAGTTCTTCCGCCGTCAGCGGGCCATGGCTCGGCTCCCCGGAATGGGGGGTGAGGTCGCGGCCGTGGCGCGGGGTCTTCAGGATGGAGGAGTGGCGGGACATCTGCTTTGGCATGGCACTGCGATTCTGCTCCGGACCAGCCCGGTTGTGGACCGGGGTCACCTGGTTTCAGGTCTACGCCGGAGCCTCCAGGCCGTCAATACCGGGCGGTCCCGGCGGAGTACCGGGACCGCTAGATGGTGTGCGCCTCGGCCAGGAAATCCGCCAGTCCCAGCGGTTCCCGCCCGGTCAGCTCGTGCACCGCCGACGTTGGACCGGCGAGTTCGCCCGCGGCGATGGCGGTGTAGGTGCTGACCCAGGCGTCGAGCTGCCACCGCGGCGCGCCGTAGTGTTCCCGGGAGGCATACGCCTCCCCGACGGTCTCGTTGCGGTAGCTGATCTCGCGGCCGGTGCCCGCGGTCAGCTGGCCGGCGGCGTCGGCCAGCGAAATGTCTGCAGGGCCGGTCAGGTCGTAGCTCCGGCCCACGTGCAGCGCAGGATCGCGCAGCACCGCCACGGCGGAACGGGCAATGTCCCCGCGCGCCACGGCGGCCATCACGCCGTCGCCGGCCGGGCCGCGGATCACTCCGTCCTCGTCTGCCAGCAGCGGGAGGAAGTCCAGGTAGAAGTTGTTCCGCAGGATCGTGTAGTCCATCCCGGAGGCTTTGATCCGCTCCTCGGTGGCGTAGTGGTCCCGCCCCAGCGTGAAGGTGCAATCGGGGGCCGCGCCGAAGAACGAGGTATAGACGATGTGCCGCACCCCGGCCTCGGCCGCCGCATCGACAAAGGCGAAGTGCTGTTGCAACCGGTCCTCCGCCTCCGCGGCGGAGACCATGAACAGGGTCTGCACCCCGTCCAGGGCGGTCCGCGCGCGGGCCGAGTCCGCGTAGCCGGCGACCGCGGGAACCGCGCCGTCGAGGCCCGGGGCGCGCGCCGGGTCGCGGACCAGAAGCCGTTGGGCGCTGCCGGCGGCGGAAAGCAACCGGGCCACCTGGCCGCCGAGCTGGCCGGTGGATCCGGTGACGGCCAGCTCCGGCAGCGTCGGCATGGCTTAGGCCTCGCGGGAGGCGGGCGACTTGGTCTGGGACGGATCCCGCTCGGCCAGGGAGCCGATGGCGGCGTCGATTTTGTCCATGATCGCCGGGTCGAGTTTCACCCCGGCCGCCGCCACGTTCCCGGCGATCTGCTCCGGGCGGGAGGCGCCCATGATCGCCGAGGCCACGTTCTTGTTCTGCAGCACCCAGGCGATGCTCAGCTGGGCCATCGTCAGCCCGGCTTCCTCCGCGATCGGCTTGAGCTGCTGTACGCCGGTGAGGACCTCGTCGGACATCCAGCGTTCGATCATCCTGGCGCCGCCCTTGGCGTCCGTGGCGCGGCTGCCCTCGGGGGCAGGTTTGCCGGGGTGGTACTTGCCGCTGAGCACGCCCTGGGCCATGGGGGACCAGACGATCTGGGACAGGCCGAGCTCCTCCGACGTCGGGACGACTTCCGCCTCGATGACCCGCCAGAGCATGGAGTACTGCGGCTGGTTGGAAATCAGCTGGAAACCGAGGTCCTTGGCGAGGGCATGGCCGTCCCGGATCTGGTTGGCCGTCCACTCGCTGACGCCGATGTACAGGGCCTTGCCCTGCCGCACAATGTCGGCGAAGGCCTGCATGGTCTCTTCCAGCGGCGTCTCGTAGTCGTAGCGGTGGGCCTGGTAGAGGTCAACGTAGTCCGTCTGCAGCCGCGTCAGGGAACCGTTGATCGATTCCATGATGTGCTTGCGGGAGAGCCCCAGATCGTTGTGGCCCTTGGGCCCGGTGGGCCCGAAGACCTTGGTGAAGATCTCCAGCGACTCGCGTCGTTCATCCTTGAGTGCCTCGCCCAGGACCGTCTCCGCGGCCGTGTTGGCGTAGACGTCCGCTGTGTCGAAGGTGCTGATCCCGGCGTCGAGGGCCGCCCGCACGCACTGGGTGGCGACGTCGTTCTCCACCTGCGAGCCGTGCGTGAGCCAGTTGCCGAACGTGATTTCCGAAATCTTAAAGCCGCTGTGACCGAGGTATCTGAATTCCATGGGTTTCAACCTAGCCCAGATGCGGTTCCGGGGTAAGGCCTCAGCTGGCCTTGCGCTGTTCGTCCTGCCGCCGGGCCGGCCTCGGGCCGCTGGCCGACTCCTTCGGGCTGGGCAGCTCGCGGACCGAGACCTCCGGTGCGGCGCCGGCCTTCGCCCGGGCGTCGGCGCGGGCATTGGCGCTCTCCACGGCCTCGGCCCACGCGCGGGACAGCTGCGGTTCCTTGCGCGCCGGCCTGGCCGGCTTCGCGGGGCGGGACGCCGAGTGTGGTGCCGGCTCTGCGGCCCCGGCCGGGGGTGCGGTTCCGGCGCCGTGCCCGCCGGCGGCTGCGTCCCGGCCGGACGGCCGGCGCAGCGAGGTGGCGCCGCGGAACAGGGCCGTGGCGACCGTGGCCAGCAGGCGTCCGAGGCCGGCCACCAACAGGATGATGACAAAGGCGAGGGAGACGCCCACGAACATCACCAGGCCCACGCCAAGGGTGCCGAAGAAGGTCAGGTTCAGGGCGATCGTTGTCGGGTCTTCCACTTCACCTCTCCATTCCAGCCTGCAGTGAGGTCCGTGCTGTCATCGTTTCGCCGGGGCCGCCGCCCTGCTTAACCATACGGACAATTGGGAACAAACACGCGGCAAACTGCCCTGCGCGGCACTATGTGTCCAAGCTGATACCTTCGGCGCCCTCCTGGGAACGAGGACCGCGGAACGCCGGACGCCGCGCCGCGGGCAGGCCCCGGCCGCCGCGGGGCGTCTATAGTCGGAAGCAGCCCGCGCCGGAGCCGTCCGGCCCGCCGGAAGGAGCCCCTTGACCCATGCCCAGACCGCCGGTTCCGGCTCTCCCGCCGCCCCGCAGGGCAACTGCCCCTGCCTGTCCGGCGAGCAGTACGCGGACTGCTGCGGCCGGTTCCACCGCGGTGCTGCGGAGGCCCCGACCGCGGAGCAGCTGATGCGTTCCCGGTACAGTGCGTTCGTGGTGCTCGACGCCGGCTACCTGCTGCGGACCTGGCATCCGGACACCCGGCCGTCCGGGCTGGAACTTGACCCGGCGATGAAGTGGAGGCGCCTGGACATTCTCTCAACGCACCGCGGCGGCCCGCTGGACACCAAGGGCGAGGTCGAGTTCAAGGCGTATTACCGGCACGACGGCGAACGCGGAGTGCAGCACGAAACGAGCCGATTCGTCCGTGAGGACCGGCGTTGGTACTACGTCGATGACCGTGCGGCGGCCTAGCGCTCCTCGACCGTTTCCACCGGGGTGAAGCCGGCGCGGTCCACCTTACGGTGGAAGCGCATGCCCGCCAGGCCTCCGAGCATGGCCCCGATCAGGGCCACCACGGCCACCACCACGGCGGCGATGATGCTCGTGGCGGTCAGGGCGCCCTCATTGACCGGGATGCGGGGAAAGCTGTTCAGGTTCGCCAGCACGTTGTACTGCTGTCCGGCGGTCAGGGCCAGGATGGCGACAATGACGGCCGCAATCAACGCCCAGATCCACACCATCAGGCCCTGCCGGACGCCGTTGAACCGGGCCATCCGGCCAGCCACGTAGCCGCCGCAGTAATAGGACACGAAGAGGACCACCAGCAGCGTGATGATCCCGGCGATTCCCACGCTCTGGTCGCCCCCGGCCCGGTTGACGGCGTCGGTGACGTTGGTGTTGGTGGCGAGGCCGACGGCGGTGCCGGCGGCGGCGACGAGCGCGGTCAGCAGCACGGCCATGCCCGTGGCTGCGAGCCAGCCGAAGAACGCGGAGCCGACTTTGATGCCTCCGAACTGTTCCTTCTCGCGGGCAACGACGGTCTCGCGGGTGGGAACCTCGTCGACGACAGCCTCGTCGGCGTAGCTGCCATCCCGGGTGCCGTGGATCGCCCGGTCCTCCCGGGCGGCTGTGCCCGCGGCGCCGGCCGCCGGAGCGGCGGGGTAGGCCCGGGTGTCGTTGGTGCGCTCGGCGCGGAGCTCGGCGCGATCGTCGGCTCGTTCCGCGGCACGCACCTCAGCGCGGTCCTCGGAGCGGCGGTCCGCCGGCGCGTCGGCCGTGGCGGGCCGTTCCGCGGCCGGGCCGTCCTGGCGGGCGTCGTGGATCCGGCCGTCCCGGTCAAGGGTTCCGTCGCCTTCGCGGGCGCGGCGGGGGAGGTCTTCGTGGCCTGCTGTGTTGCTCATGATGGCTGCTCGCTTTCATTGATCGACACGGACCCGGTGGGTTGCCCGGGCACGGCAATGCCCCGGCCGGCATCGGGTCTTAACTTCACCTAACCATGGCCACCAGCCAAATAGCAAGGGTGCTTACTATTTCCGTTGGTTACCGTTGCGCGATGCATCGCCCCACGTCAGCGGTATTTTCGGTGCAGATTCTCCCTAACTGAGGCGCGCGGGCTGGCGTCCGCAATCCAGGGGCCGGTCCCCTCGGACTGGTCCAGCACCCCCGCCTCCAGCCACTCGAAGTCTCCGGCCAGCACCCCGCGGGTCAGGGAGCGGTCGACGTCGTCGGTGTTGCGCCAGAGCTGGTCGAAGTACTCCTCGACCCGGACCCGCGCCTGCTCGCAGTAGGCCTCGGCGAGTTCGTAGGCCGAGGCGCCGCGTTCCGGGCAGGTCCGCAGCAGCATCTCCGCCCGAGAGCAGCAGGCGGCCATCGCGAACAGTTCGGCCCCGATGTCCACGATCCGGCCCAGGAACGCCTGCTTGTGCTCCAGCTTCGCCTGCCAGCGGCCCATGCCGTAGAAGGTCTGCCGCGCCAGCCGCCGCGAGGCCCGTTCCACGAACCGCAGGTGCCGGGCGAGGCGGCCAAAATCGGCGTAGGAGCGCGGATCCAGGCCGGTGCCCGCCACCAATTTGGGGAGCCAGCGGGCGTAGAAGCCGGAGGCGCCGACGGCCGCCTTCGCCTTTTCGGACAGGCTGGCGTCTTCCGAAGCGAGCGCGCCGGCGGCGGACAGGTGCGCGTCCACCGCTTCGCGGGCGATCAGCAGCCGCATGATCTCCGAGGAGCCCTCGAAAATCCGGTTGATCCGCAGGTCCCTCAGCTGCTGTTCGGCGGCGACGGCGCGCTCGCCGCGGGCAGCCAGGGAATCCGCCGTTTCGAAGCCCCGGCCGCCGCGGATCTGCACCAGTTCGTCCGCGATCCGGCAGCTGATTTCGGTGGACCACAGCTTGGCCAGCGCGGCTTCGATCCGAACGTCCTTCTGCCCGGCGTCGGCCAGCTCGGCGGACAGTTCAAACACGGCGTCCAGTGCGAAGGCGCCCGCGGCGATAAAGGCGATCTTTTTGCCGACAGCCTCGTGCTGGCCCACCGGGCGGCCCCACTGGGTGCGGGCATTGGACCATTCGCGGGCGATCTTCAGGCTCCAGCGGCCGGAAGCGACGCAGAGCGCCGGAATGGAGAGCCGGCCGGTGTTTAGCGTGGTGAGGGCAATCTTCAGTCCCTGGCCCTCCCGGCCCAGCCGGTTGGCGGCCGGCACCCGGACCTGGTGGAAGCGGGTGACGCCGTTCTCGATCCCGCGCAGTCCCATAAAAGCGTTGCGGTTCTCGACGGTGATGCCGGGGGAGTCCATTTCCACTACGAAAGCGCTGATGCCGCCCTTGTGCGCGGTGCCGCCAGCGTCCGTGTGCGCCGGGACGAGGGCCATCACCACTACGAGTTCCGCGATCACCCCGTTGGTGGTCCACAGCTTCACGCCGTCCAGCACATACGACCGGCCGTCCTCGGAGGGGACGGCGGTGCTGCCCATCCGGGCCGGATCGCTGCCGACGTCGGGCTCGGTCAGCAGGAACGCGGTCACCGCGCCCGCAGCGCAGCGAGGAAGATACTCCTGCTTCTGCTCCGCCGTTCCGAACACCTTGACCGGTTCCGGGACACCGATCGACTGGTGCGCGGAGAGCAGTGCACCAAGACTGGGGTGCACCGAACCCAGCAGGGCCAGCGCCCGGCCGTAGTAGACCAGCGAGAGCCCCAGTCCGCCGTATTCACGCGGGATTTTCATGCCAAAAACGCCGAGGCCGGCCAGCCCGGACAGATAGGCGTCGGGGATTCTGGCATCGCGTTCGATGGTACTGCCGGACATGGTCCGGCAGTACGCGGTGAGGCGACCCATAAAAACCTCGCCGCGTTCGACGTCGTCCGCCGGCGCCTGGGGCCAGGGGTGGATGAGGCCGAGGTCGAAGCTGCCGAGGTAGAGGCCCTTGGCGAAGCTGGGCCGGTCCCAGCCGGCCTCACGGGCGGCTTCGGCGACGGCCCGGGCATCCGCGGCGGTCGCCGCGGGACCGATTTTTTCCGAAGCCACCGGAACCTCTGCGGCGAGACTGTCGGTGGCCGGATCTTCGGTGGCTGGGTTGTCAACGGCGGAGCTCACGGGGTATCTCCTGTCACCGGGTTATCCGGCTCGAGCCCTGGATCCGCCGCGGGTGGAGGACCCTTCAGCTGTCCGGCAAGGCTACCCGCGGGTAGGCGCCGGTGCTAGGGGAGGATTGCCCTATTAGCTCGCCGGGGAATTCGCCCGGCAGTTCAACCGTCGACGCGTGGTGCAGTAGCCGGTCCCAAGCGCTGTTGATGCCGTGGACCAGCCCGAGCAGCACGCTTGCCGCGAGGAACCAGGCCAGCCGTCCCACGCCCACCAGGACCAGCGCCGCAAAAGCTGCAGCCAGAATGAAGAGGGCTATCACGAGGGCGAAAACCAGCGTCCCGACGAACACCAGGGTGCCCGTTTCCACCGCGCTTAGATCGAACTGCATTCTTCCTCCTGCACCGTCGCTTCGGCTGAACCAGTAGGGCGAGCCTAGGTGCCGGCGGGGAGTCCAGCCAGAGTCCAGGGGCGCGCCGGAAGCCCTTGATACGGGATCGAGATGCTACCCGGGCGTAGGTCACGGAGAGATCGCAGAAACCTCACCCGTCCCATGCGCCCCACGCTGGCAGTGCGGCTGCGCGGCGGTTCCGTGCAGCCACAACAGGGATCCCGGAAGCCCTGCGTTAACCTTGTAGTTGGCAGTTTTCATTGACCCGCTGCCCGACCCCACCCCCGGCAGCGATTGGAGAACTGCGTGTCCCGTTCCGCCGTGTCCTCCGCCGACGCCATCAGCGCCCGGCTCCGGGACCTCGAACTCCTCACCAAGGGGCCCGCCTGGGCGCTGACGCGCTCGGCGCCGTGGGTGATTGCCGTGCTGCAGGCCTCCTTCACCCGCACCCGGCCGCAGCTGCCGCTCGAACAGTTCCACGCCGACGTCGACGCCTTCCTTGAGCAGCTCCGCCGCCAGGACCCGGCGCTCGGCGGCTCCGCCAACGGCAAGGGGTTCGGCGACGAGTGGACCCGCAAGAACTTCCTGACCCGCCGCAACCAGTCCGGCCAGATCGTGTACGAAGTCACCGAGCCCGCGGCCCGTGTCCTGGCCTTCCTGGACAGCCTCTCCAGTGAACGTTCCACCCTCAACGGATCCCGGCTCGGGACCCTGCTGGGCGACGTCGAAAAGCTCGCCAACGAGACCAACCCGGACCAGAGTGCCCGGCTGGAATCGCTGGAAGAGGAAATCGGCGAACGCCGCCAGCTGATCCAGGACATTAGTTCCGGTGAGTTCGACGGACTGCTCGACGAGGAGCACGCCGTCGAGGCTGCCGGAAACATCCTGGACCTCGCCGCCAGCCTGCCCGCGGACTACAAAAAAATGCGTGACCGGATCGAGGAGTTGGTGGGCGAGCTCCGGAACCAGATCATCGAGGAATCCCTCAGCAAGGGCGCCACCATGGCTCAGGTGCTGGAGGCGGACAAACGGCTCCGGCAGAGCCCGGAAGGCAGGACCTTCCGGTCCTTCACCGCGTTCCTCGAGGACCCGCAGCAGCAGCTCCGTTTCCGTTCCGCGATCGGGGAGGTGCTCAGCCGGCAGTTCGCCGACGAGCTCAGCCAGGACGAGCGCGAGACACTGAAGAACCTGGTGGCCGAACTGCGCAGCCAGCACAGCCAGATCCAGCGGATCTACGGGAAGCTCAGCGAGAGCCTGAACACCTACGTCCAGAGCGACGACTACCGCCAGTCCGTGCGGCTGCGCAAGGTGCTGCGCGAGGCCGAGCAGGCGATCCGCTCGCTGCCGTACGAGCGCGAGCGTTCCGGCCTGGTCCGCGGCCCGGCACTCTTCAACGCCGGCTTCGAGTCCCTGGCCATGGTCAAGCTCTTCGACCCGGACGAATTTGCCGCGCCGCCGAAGCTGGCGGACCCGATTGCGTTCAGCGACTCGGACCGGGTGCGCTCGCCGCGCACCGGCAAAGCCCGCCCCGAGGCGATTCGCACCGCCGTCGGCGGGGCCTCCACCCTTGCCGAGGCCTGGCAGCAGCTGCCGGACGAGGAACGGCACATCAACTCCATCCGGGCCCTGCTCTCGCACGCCTTGCACCACGGTGCCGGTTTCGACCGCGAGTCCTGGGAGCCCCTGGACTTCGAACAGATCGACGGCTCCACCCGCACCGCGTACCTGCCGGTCGTTACGCTCACGAAGGATTGAAGATGACTGAACTTTCCCAGGAAGTGCCCGGCGCCGGGCCGGAGCACGGTGCGGCGGCGGAACCCGAGCATCTGCACGTCCATGCCGACCCGTTCATGGTCACCCCGCGGGATACGTTCGTTGACGGCGCCGCCCTCTTCCCGGGCGACACCGGCGTGCTCCCGATGAAGGTCCGCCAGGCGCTGGTGAAGCTCCTCAAGGGTCCGTACATCGACGGCGGCCGGGACGAAAAGCTGTGGACCACGTTGCTGGACAACCAGCTGATCCTGCGCAGCCGGCTCTCCGAGCTGTTCCTGACCCTTCAGCTGGACCACGACCGCAAGGTGGCCGTGCTGCGTCCGGTGGATCCCGAGGCGATCGGCGGCGGAACCCGCTCCAGCATCCTGCGCCAGCAGCGGGCCCTGAGCCGGGTCGAGACCATCGTGCTGCTGCGCCTGCGCCTGCTCCTGGACCGCCACGTCACGGCCCAGACGGACCCGACGATCACGCGTGAGGAAATCGCCGACCTCGTGGCCCACTACCAGCCCGCCGGCCAACAGGACGCCCTGCGCGACGCCGATGTCGTCAACCGAGCCATCACCAAGCTTTTGGCCCGCCAGCTCCTCCTCGCGACCGGCCTGGACGAGGTCTACACCATCTCGAACGCCCTCCCGCTGGCCCTCCCCTTCGAGAACATCGGCGACATCCCGGCCCAGATCGACGCACTGGTCGCCGCCTCCACCGACCCCGCCGGCACCGAACCCTTCCTGGAACTCGACGCCGACCCGGACGACGAGGGTGCCTCCGGTGGCGCCGCGCAAGGCGACGACAACGACGCGGAGGAAGCTAAGTGAGCATCGCGACCATGCTCCCGATCGGCGAGCTCACCAACCCCGGCCAGATGCGTCTCGCCCTGGTGCAGGTGGTCAACTGGGGCACCTTCCACGGTGCGCACACAATGCACGTGGACCGCAACGGCACCCTGCTGACCGGCAATTCCGGCGTCGGTAAATCCACGCTGTTTGACGCGATGCTCCGGGTCTTTGACGCCCGGCCGCGTTCCAACGAGGCCGCCGCCCAGCGCGCCGGCGGCGCGGTGGAGGACAAGCGGACCACCTTCACCTACATGCGCGGGAAGGTGGGGGACAAAGCCGTCGGTGAGGGCTCGGCCAGCGCGTTCCAGCGCCCCGGCGCCACCTGGTCCGCCGTCGCGCTGACCTTCGACAACGCGGCCGGCACGCGGGTGACCGTCTCCGCGCTCTTCGACCTGCCCAAGAACGGCACCGAGTCGAGCGTCGGCCGCTACTACCTGATCGACAATAAGCCGCTGGACCTGGCCGCGGTCGAGGGCATCGCGGAGAAGCGGTTTACCAAGTCGGCGCTGGAGGCGATCTTCCCGGATGCCCAGATCTTCGACGTGCACAAGGCCTTCGCCGAGCGGTTCCGGCGCCTGCTCGGCATCAACTCGGACCAGGCACTGCCGCTGCTGCGCGTGATCCAGGCCGGCAAGGGCCTGGGCGGCAGCGTCAACACCTTCTTCCGTGACCAGGTCCTGGATGCGCCCGCCACGCTGGCCGCCGCGGACGACGTCGTCGAGGAGTTCAGCAACCTGATGTCCATCCGCCAGCGGCTCGAGGACGTCCGGCAGCAACGCGACCAGCTGGCACCCGTCCCCGGACTGAACAAGGAATACGCCCAGTCCCTGCTCGACGCGAACCGGCTCCGGGACCTCTCCGGCGAGGAATTCGAGGCCTACAAGCAGCAACTGGCCGTCACGGTCCACGAGAAGACCCTGGAGCGCTTCAAGGCGCTGGCGCAGGCGAAAGCCAAGGAACTCGGCGCCGAACGGAGTGTCCGCGACGGGCTGGCCAAGGAACTGCGGCAGCTCGAGGCGGACTACAACAACCAGGGCGGCAACGCCATCTCCGCGATCGAACAGTCGCTGGAGAACGCCCGGGTGGGCCTCAAACTCCGGGAGCAGGTCGAGGAATCCGCACGAAGGGCCCTGACCGACGCCGGGCTGGAGCTCGAGTGGACCGCTGCCGGCTGGGAGCAGGCGCACGAGCACGCGGCCGCGCGCTCGGCCGAACTCAAGGACGACTCGGAGGCGCTGAAGGAACTGCGCTTCGAGGCGTTCGACGGTCACGCGACCAAGAAACGGGAGCTCGCCGCGGCCCAGCAGGAACTCGTCTCGCTCAAGACGCGCAAGTCGCTGCTGCCGCCGTCGAGCATCGAAAACCGCGGCGCCATTGCGGCGGCCACCGGCGTCCCGGAGGAGCAGATGCCGTTCGGCGGCGAACTGATCGACCTCGCCGAGGGGCAGGAACAGTGGCGGCCGGCCGCCGAGCGTGCGCTGCGCAGCCTGGCCACGACCCTGCTGGTCCCGGGCGAGCACTTTGCCGCGGTCACCCGCTACCTCAACGACCACCCGGTCCGCGGAGCGCTCCGCGCCGTGGACGTCTCGAAGCCGCTCGCCGGCGGGGCCCTGGCGGTGCAGGACGCGGCCGACGGCGACCTGCTGACCAAGCTGGACATCCTCACCGCCGGTCCGGCCGCCGAGCCGGGCGAGTGGATCCGCGAGCGGATCGCCCTCGATTTCGCCTACCCCTGCGTGGAGGACCCGGACGAGCTGGCCCGGCTGGACAAGGGCCTGAGCCTGGGCGGAGTGGTCAAGCGCAACCGCCACACGGTGGAAAAAGACGACCGTTTCACCTCACGGCAGGACTACGTCCTCGGCTTTGACAACGCCGCGAAGCTGGAACTCGTGGCCGCGCAGGTGCAGGACCTGCAACAGGAACTCGCCAAGGCCGCCGAACTGGCGCAAAGCCGGGAAGAATCCCACCAGGGCATGAGCCGTCAGCTCGAGGCCCTGCGCCGTGTGGCCGAGGACCACCGGAGCTGGGAGCAGGTGTCCGCGGCAGTCGCGGCCGACGAGCTCGCGCGGATTGAACAGCGGCTCAAGGACGCCCTCGCAGCGCAGGCCGACCTCGAACCGCTGCGCGCCAACATCGAGGCTGCCCGGCAGAGGCACCAGTCCAGCACTGAAGCCGCCGCCGTGCTGCAGAGCGAATACAAGGCCCTTGACTCGCAGCTCACCACGGCTGACTCGCTGCTGGACGCGGCGCGGCGGCGGCTCGCCCAGCAGCCGCCGTCGGACGCCACGGTTGAGGCGCTGGCGCCGTACTTCACCGACGTCGGCGACGTGCTGGAGATGCACGAGCTGGACAACCTGGCCAACCAGGTGCGGACCCGGCTACTGGCCGAGCTGCACACGGCCGAATCCCGCGGGCAGGCCACCTCGGAGCGGCTCACCCGGATCTTCGAAGGCTTCGTGCGCGAATGGGGCACTGCCATCTCCGCCGACCACGGCACCTCGATCGGCGCCGCGGGCGAGTTCGAAGCCCGCTACCACGCGATTGTCAGTGACGGGCTGCCCGCGCAGGAGGCAGAGTTCCGGCAGTTCTTCAACCAGCGCACGCACGAATCCTTCAGCACGCTTCTGCACCTGCTGGACGAGGAGCGCCGCTCCATTACCAGCCGGATCCTGCCGCTGAACGGCATCCTCTCCCAGGTGAACTTCCACGAAGGCAGCTTCCTGGAACTCGACATCAAGCAGACCCTCCCCGCCACGGCGAAGCAGTTCAAGGACGCCATCCAGAACGCGCTGAAAGTCCGCCATACCCGGCCGGGCAAGGCGGCGGCGGCCGCCGGCGCCTCCGGCACGGACTCCGACGACGACGCCGAGCTCACCAGCCGCTACAAGGCGCTCGAAACGCTCGTGAAGCGCCTCGGTTCGCAGACCCCCGAGGACCGGCGCTGGCGCGCCGAGGTGCTGGACGTCCGTGGCCACCTCTTCATCCAGTGCAAGGAGCACCGCGAGGTGCAGGCTTCCGGTTCGAAGGCGGCAGGGAAGGGCGGCGGCAAGAACCGTGCAGCGAAGACCGAGGTGTTCATGCACGCGGACACCGGCTCGATGTCCGGCGGCGAGCGGCAGCGCTTCACCGCGTTCATCATGGCCGCGGCGCTGAGCTACCAGCTGGGCATTGCCGAGCAGGGCTTCACCACGTACGGCACCGTGATGATGGACGAGGCCTTCGTGCTCGCCTCGGAGGAATTCGCCGGCGCCGGGATCAAGGCGTTGCATGAATTCGGCTTCCAGCTGCTCCTGGCCGCGCCGGAAAACGTGATTGACCTGTCCCGGCACCTCGGATCCGTCACCGAGATCCTGCGGGACAAGCGGACCAACCGCTCCGGCGTGCTGACGGCGCCGGTGATCGCCCCGGGACCGGGCGCCGAGGGCGCCTGGCGTTCCGAGGCGAACCCGGTGGACATCGTCCTGCGCTGAGTCAGCATGCTTTCCAAGCAACGCGGGGTCACTTGCCGGCCATAAATCCCCCCGGGATGGGCCGTGCGTGACCCCGCGTTGCTATTGCCGCAGCTAGGTTCCCCGGACGCGGTCCAGGAATTGGCCGGTCCGGCCCACCAGCCCGTCGATCTGTCGGCGGACCACGGCGGCCGGGTCCGGGTTGATTTCGTTGGCCGGGGGTTCCACCCGTACGTTGCGGCAGCACCCGAAGTCGGCGCAGATCAAGGTGCCCACGGTGTTGCCGTTGCGGCCGGACTGCCCGGCCCGCTTGGCCACCCAGAGCAGGACGTCATCCTTGGAGTGGATGTCGCGGCACAGCTCGCACAGGACGGCCCGGTTTTTCTTGGCGCCGCCTTCAGGGGCCCGGAGCATGATTCCGGTGGGTCCCTTCGGGCCGGGCAGCAGCAGGTAGCCCCGCAAGGGCATCTTCGCATCGCGCCAGCCGAGGAAGTCGAGGCTCTCCCAGTCCAGGGTGTCGAAGTTTTTGGGCAGGTTGAGCTTGGCGGCTTCTGACCGGCTCGCGTTGATGAACGACGAGCGGACTTGCTGGCCGGTGATTTTTTGCATGTCGGAGTCTTTCGGAATCGTATGGTTCCCGCCGGGCGGCCAGATAGCGCCAAGGCGGTGGGTGGGCAGGGGAGTGCCAGCCTGCGCGACTCCGGTGTGAACCGGGCGTTCCGCGGACTCAGTCCGCGGCGGGAGTGGTCCCTAGGGGGAGGGCTGGCGACTGTGCGGGCGCGTAGCAGGCCAGAGCGGCCACCCCGCTAACCGCGGCAACAGTCATCATCGTGATGCCCATGCTCACTTCCCCATCATTCCGTGCCGTCAAATGTGCTTGAATTCCGGGCCGGTTCCGATCTCCCGGCCGGGCCCATCCTTGCAAAGCCGCGGAGTCCTGTCCAGTTTCGGGCTCCGGTTCGCTGTGCGCCGCAATCGAGATAATTAAGTTACTCAAACCTTGCGTAATTATGCAAAGGGTAGGCTAGCCTTACTTAGGTTCGCTTCAATAACCTAAGGAGTTCCGTGGCTTCCGCCCTCTTTCCCCCTCCCGCCGGCCCTCCCGCCGGCCCTCCCGCTGGCCGTTCCAACGGCCGCCGACCCCGCCGCGGGAGCGTCCTGCGAGCGTCGGCTCTCCTGGCGGCCGTCGGACTGGGCCTGGGCGCCTGTTCCACCGGGCCGGTAGCCTCGACGGCGGCGGACGCTCCCGTCCCGGCTCCCGGCTCCGCGTTCCCGGTGACCATCAAAAACGTCTTCGGCGAGACCACCATCAAGGAACAGCCGCAGCGCGTCGTCACGGTTTCCTGGGTCAACGACGACGTCGCCCTGGCCCTCGGTGTGGTCCCGGTCGGTGTCCCGAAGAATGAGTGGGGCGGCAACGCGCAGGGGTCCACACCCTGGAAGGACGCGGCGCTGGCCAAGTCCGGCGCCGCGTTCGGCTCGGCGAAGGGCCCGGCCCAGTACTCCGAGGCCGACGGCATCAACTTCACCGAGATCGCCAAGCTCAACCCGGACGTCATCCTCGGCGCCTACTCCGGCCTGACAGCGGAGGACTACAACAAGCTCAGCGAAATCGCCCCCGTCGTGGCCCAGCCGGAGGTCGCCTACGGAACGTCCTGGCAGGATTCCACGGCCGTCATCGGCAAGGCCCTGGGCAGGGCGGCGGAGGCTGGCAAGCTCATCGCCGACACGGAGAGGACCATCAAGGACAAGGTCGCCCAGTACCCCCAGCTGGCGGGCAAAACCTTCATCTACGGCAACCTCGAGCCGGCCAAGAGCGACGGCATCAACGTCTATACCGCCAATGACAACCGCCCCCGATTCCTTAGTGAGATCGGCATGAAGCTGGCCCCCGTGGTGGAGGAGAACTCCAGCAACTCCAAGGAATTCTTCATCCCGTGGTCGGCAGAGAAGGCGAACGAGCTCAGCTCCGACATCTTTGTGACGTGGGTAGCCGATGCGAAAACCGCCGATTCCATCAAGAACGACCCCCTGCTTGGCCAGATTCCGGCCCTCAAGAACGGCGCGCTCGTGGCTGATTCGGACACCACGCTCACGCTGTCCATCTCGGCGTCCTCGCCGCTGAGCCTGCCCTGGGCGCTGGACAGGTTCCTTCCGCAGTTGGCGGGCGCGGCGGACAAGGCCGCTGCCGCGCTGAAGTAGGGGCCGTTCCATGAGCCCGCTGACGACGACGGTGCGGCCGGCCACGCCGGGCAGCCCCGGCGCACCGGACCCCCGCGCTACAGCGGACCCCTGCGCTGTTCCGGATAGGCCGGCGACGGCGTCCGGTTCAGCGGCGGTCCGCCGGACCGCCTGGCTGCTGGCAGCAGCCGGCGTGCTGGCGCTGGTGACCGCCGCTTCCCTCGCCGTCGGAGCCCGGGGCCTCAGCCTGGGGACCGTGTGGCAGGCGCTCACCGCTTTCAATCCGGCCGACGGCGACCACGCCGTGGTCCACGCCCGCATCCCGCGCTCCGTCCTTGGCCTGCTGGCTGGCGGCGCCCTGGGCCTGGCCGGGGCGGCAATGCAGGGTGTGGCCCGCAACCCGCTGGCCGATCCCGGAATCATCGGCGTCAACGCCGGGGCGGCGCTGGCGGTCGTCACCGGGATTTATGTGTTCGGGATCTCCTCGCTGTCCGGCTACATCTGGTGTGCCTTTGCCGGGGCCGCTGCAGCCGCGGCCCTCGTGTACGCCATCGCATCGCTGGGCAGGGACGGGGCGACGCCGGTCAAGCTGGCGTTGGCGGGTGCCGCCCTGAGCGCGGGGCTGTATTCGCTCATGAACGTTATCCTCGTCTCCAGTCAGGACACCCTGGACCGCTTCCGGTTCTGGCAAGTGGGCGGGATTGCCGGGCGTGACTGGTCCGCGATCCAGGCCGGGCTGCCCTTCCTGCTGCTCGGTGCGGCCATTGTGCTCGGGACCGGCCGGAAACTCAACGGGCTGGCCCTGGGCGATGACCTGGCGCGCGGCCTCGGCCAGCGGGTGGGCCTGACCCGGGGCGTCACGGCGCTGGGCGTCGTCCTGCTCTGCGGCTCGGCAACGGCCCTGGCGGGGCCCATCGGCTTCGTGGGGCTGGTGGTTCCGCACGCAGTCCGCTTTCTGACCGGCCCCGACTACCGCTGGATTCTGCCGTTCTCGATGGTGCTGGCGCCGGCGCTGCTGCTCGCGGCCGACGTGGCCGGCCGGGTTATCCTGCCTCCCGGCGAGGTCCCGGCCGGGATCATGACCGCGCTGGTGGGGGCGCCCGTCTTCGTCTGGCTGGTCCGCCGGAGCAAAGGGGCCGGACTGTGAGCACCGGCCCCAAGACGGTACCCCCGGCCCCGAAATTTCCGGCCGGAGTGGCAGGTCGCGGCAATGTTCCGCGCAGACACGGGCACCATCTGCCAACCCGCGGGAGGCTGCCCACCCGGACTGCGGCCCTGGCCCTCGCGGCGGCAGCCGTATTCGCGGCGGGCATCCTGCTGGGCAGCTACACCGTCACCATCCCGGACTTCTTCACCATCCTGGCCGCCCATATCACCGGCGGCTCGAAGATCCCCGGTGCGAGCTTCATCGTGATGGAACACAAGCTGCCACGGGCTGTGGTCGGCGGGTTGGTCGGTGCAGCGTTCGGCCTGTCCGGCGCCCTCTTCCAGACGATGCTGCGCAACGCGTTGGCCAGCCCGGACGTAATCGGCATCAGCTACGGCGCCAGCGCCGCAGCCGTCACCGCGATCGTGGTGTTCGGCGCCGCCGGGGCCGCCGTGTCGGGCGCGGCCCTCGCCGGAGCGCTCGGCGTCGCGGGCCTCATCTATGCCATTTCCAGCCGCGGGTCCTCCGCTTCGCCGGCCGGCAAGGGCGCGGCCGGGAACCGGCTGATCCTGGCCGGCGTGGGAATTGCCGCCGCCCTGCAGGCCGTGGTCAGCTTCCTGATGACCCGGGCGGACATCCGGACAGCAGCCGACGCCCTCGTCTGGCTCAACGGCTCGCTCAACGCCGCCAGTTGGGAGCGGGCGGGAGTTCTCGGCGCGGCGCTGCTCGTGCTGGTGCCGGCGGTCGCCGTCATCGCCGGTCCGTTGCGCATCCTCGAACTCGGCGACGACACCGCCTCGGGCCTGGGTGTCCGCGTCGGCGCCACCCGGCTCGCGGTCATCGTTACGGCCGTGGCCCTCGCCGCCGTCGCGACGGCGGCGGCCGGGCCCGTCGCGTTCGTTGCCTTCCTGGCCGGCCCCGTTTCCCGCCGCTTTGTCCGCCAGGCGAGCCTGCCGGCCTCGGCCCTGGCCGGAATGCTGATCGTCCTGGCCGCGGACTTCGTGGCGGTGAACCTGGCCCCGCTCCTGCTGGGCGGCACCGTCCTGCCCGTCGGCGTCGTCACCGGCGGCCTCGGGGCGCCGTTCCTGCTGTGGCTCCTAGTCACGGCCAACCGAAAGGATGCCTGAATGGCTACCCTGCAAGCTTCCGGCCTGAGCCTCAAATACGACCAGCGCACCGTCATCGAGGGGCTGTCCACCGGCATCCCCGAGGGCAAGCTGACCATGATCGTCGGGGCCAACGCCTGCGGGAAGTCCACGCTGCTCCGGGCCCTGTCCCGGCTGCTGAAGCCCGCAGCCGGGACGGTGGTCCTCGACGGCAGGGACATCCACGCGCGGCCGGCACGGGAGGTTGCCCGCACCCTGGGCCTGCTTCCGCAGCACCCGGCGGCGCCCGACGGCATCACCGTCCGGGACCTGGTGGGCCGCGGCCGCTACCCGCACCGGGGCCGCTTTCGCGGCTGGGCGGGCGCAGGGTCCGCGCGGGACGAGCGGGCCGTGCTGCACGCCATGGTTGCCACCGACACGCTCGAACTTGCGGACCGTACGGTGGATCAACTCTCCGGCGGGCAGCGCCAGCGCGTGTGGATCGCGATGGCCCTGGCCCAGGAAACGGAGGTGCTGCTTCTCGATGAACCCACCACCTACCTGGACCTCGCGCACCAGGTTGAAGTCCTGGATCTGCTCACGGACCTGAACCGCCGGCACGGCACCAGCGTGGCCATTGTGCTGCACGACCTCAACCTCGCAGCGCGCTACGCGGACCACGTCATCGCCATGAAGGACGGGCGGATCGTGGCCGAAGGGGATGCCCGGACGGTGATCACCGAGGCGCTGGTCCGCGAGGCGTTCGGCCTGGAATCCCGGGTGATCACTGACCCCGTCTCCGGTATGCCCCTGATCGTGCCGCTCGGCCGCCATCACCGCGCGGCCCCAGCACTGTCCGCCACAGCACCGAGCACTACAACGCTGTCCGCCGAAAACACCAACCCCAGCTGGAGCATCCCATGACCGCAACGCTTCCCCCGCCCCTGGCAACCGGGGCAGCGCCCGCTCAGGCCGCCGCCGAACCCATGACCCGGCCCTTTGAGGTCCGGGTCACGGCCGTTGAACAACTCAGCCCGAACTTCCGGCGGATCACCTTCGGCGGCTACTCGCTGCGGCAGTTCGGTGTGCACGGCAGCACGCTGGACCTGCGGATCAAGCTGATGTTCCCATCCCGGACCCCCGACGGCGGCCCCGTCCCGCTGCCCGAACTCAGGACCGAAAACCCCGGCTGGTACAGCGAATGGCTGGCCCTGGAGCCCGCCGTCCGCGGTTCCATGCGTACCTACACGGTGCGGCAGGCGCGCCTGGACGCCGTCTACCCCGAGATCGACGTCGACTTTGTGCTGCATCTGGACGCTTCCGGACACGGCGGTCCCGCCGCCGACTGGGCCTCGGCGGCCAGGCCGGGCGACACGCTAACCCTCATCGGGCCGAACAACCGGGCCGCCCACTGCGTCACGGCGGAAAGTTACGCCGGCATTGAATGGCGGCCGGGCCTGGCCCGGCGCGTGCTGCTGGCCGGGGACGAAACAGCGGTTCCGGCCATTGCTGCCATCCTCGAGAGCCTCCCGCCGTATCTGAGCGGCCACGCCATCCTCGAGGTTCCGTCGGCCGCGGACTTCCAGGACCTCAGCTCGGCCGCCGACGTCGGCGTCACCTGGCTGGCCCGCGGGCAGGCCAACGGACCCCGCCGGCACGGGGAACTGCTCCGGGCCGCGGTCCGGGCGGCCGTGCCGGAGCCCGGCTGGGTGGGCGCTACCGTCCCGCACCCTGCCGCCGGCCCGGAACCCGAGGACATCAACGTGGACCAGGGCATTCTGTGGGAAACCCCGGCCAGGATGGATGCCCGGGCGGTCGGAGCCGGCCGGAATCCCGGCAGACCCGCCGGCTCTCTGCCCTTTTACGCCTGGATCGCCGGCGAGGCGGGCACCGTCAAGGAGCTGCGCCGCTACCTGGTGCGGGACGTGGGGATCGACCGGAAGCAGGTGGCCTTCATGGGGTACTGGCGGCAGGGGAGGGCTGAGCAGTAAGCCAGCGCCGGGCGGCTCCGGACCGCCGATCCGATCATCTTGGGTTCATCCGGCCTTCGCCTGCCGGATTTGTGGGGTGGCTAGCGTGCTGGGGTGACGTCAATACCTTTGCTTCCGGGCCCGGACGGGCGGCGGGTCTACGTTGCCCTGGGGGATTCGTTTACCGAGGGCGTGGGGGACCGCAGCAAGCGGCTGCCCAACGGGGTCCGCGGCTGGGCGGACCGGGTGGCGGAGAAGCTGGCGAAGGCCCAGCCGGGCTGGGAGTACGCCAATCTCGCCATCAGGAGCAAGCGGCTGCGCCACATCATTGCCGAGCAACTGGAGCCGGCGCTGGCCATGCATCCGACTCTGGTGACCCTGTACGCCGGCGGCAACGACATATTGGACTTCGGCACGGACCTCCAGGACCTTATGGACGACTACGAATACCTGGTGGCCAAGCTCGCGGCCAGCGGCGCCACGGTGGTGGTCTTCACCGGGTTCGATGTGAAAGTCTCGGTGCTGCTGGAGCCGCTCAGGAGGCGGAACACCCTCTACAACCGGCGTGTCCGTGAGCTCGCCGCCTGGTACGGAGCGGTACTGGTGGACTATTGGAGCTTTGATGCCTTCCACGACCCGCGGATGTGGGATACGGACCGGCTGCACATGTCCAAGGCCGGCCACAAGTACCTCGCTGCCCGGGTACTGGACCAGCTCGGCGTCCCGCACAACATCAGCCCCAAGGAATGGGAGCCGCCGGCCAGGCTCGGCCTGCGGGACTGGGAACGACGGCAACGCCGGTGGGTGCATGACTGGGTACTGCCGCTCTTTGGGCGCAAGCTGCGCGGCGTCACGCTGGGGGACCGGCTCAGCCCGCGCTGGCCCGAGCCCGTGAAGGTGCCCCGCAAGGGCGGGCTGAAAAAGCTGCTTGCCGGCTGAGCTAGCTGTCCAGCAGGTTCTCGTACCCGGGGGCGACGCGGCTGGCGTGGAATTCCTCGACGTCGAAGTCGGCGACGCCGTTGACGTAGAAGGGGTCCTTGGCCAGGGCCGCGTCCAAATCGGCCCGGTCGGCGTTGGAGAGCAGGAGGCCGCCGGTGCGGGGAATTTTGCGGCCGGCCACCATGAAGACACCGCGGTCGAACGCGTCCTGCAGCCAGGCAACATGGGCCGGAAGGTGGAAGTCGACGATCTCGTCAGGCACCTTGTAGGTCAGGGAGACTACGTACATGGCGCCAGCCTACCGCCTGCCCGGGCCGGACCGCCCGTTCGGAGTTGAACCGTCAAGCATCAAAGGCTCCTAGAATAAGGCCATGACCGAACCGCGCTGGCTGAACACCGACGAACGCCGGGCCTGGCTGGCCCAGCTGAGCATCAACACGCTGCTGCCCGCCGCGCTGGACACGCAGCTGCACGCGGCCGGTAAGCTCTCGCTGTTCGACTACAACGTCCTGGCCATGCTCTCCGAGGCCGAGGGCCACTACTTGCCCATGAGCGAACTCGCTGCCCGCACCAGCGCGTCGCTGTCGAGGCTCTCGCACGTGGTTACCAAACTCCAAAACCGCGGGTGGCTGGAACGCCGGCCGCACCCCGGCGATGCCCGCGTCACGACCGCGCACCTCACCGGCGCCGGCATGGCCACCATCGTCGATCTCGCCCCGGCGCATGTGGAGGCTGTCCGCTCGCTCTTCCTCGATGCCCTTGACCCGGACGACGTCGCGGACCTGGCCCGGATCGGCGAGAAGATCGTCGCCCGGCTCGACGCCGCCCACTGGATCCTGCGGGAGGACAAACGGGCCTGAGACCCCGGTGGGCCAGCGGCGCGGTGTCCCCTAGTCTTGGCATTATGGAATCGCCGATCGACAGCTATCTGCGCCAGATCCACGCCGAGATCGCGCTGCTCAAGGACGGCAAGCCGTACAGCACCATTCCGGCCATGGCCAACGTGGACCCGGACAACTTCGGCATCGCCCTCGCGACCGTGGACGGCAAGGTGTATGAAATCGGTGACACGCGCGAGGAATTCACCATCCAGTCCATCTCCAAGCCGTTCACCTACGGCCTGGCCCTCGAGGACCTTGGCGCCGAGGCCGTGGACGCCAAAGTCGACGTGGAACCGTCAGGGGATTCCTTCAATGAGATCTCCCTCGCCGAAGGGACGGGCCGTCCGGCCAACGCGATGATCAACGCCGGGGCCCTCACCGCCACCTCCCTGATCAGGGGATCCGGCGGGCAGTCCGGGTTCAAACGGATCCTCAGCACGTACTCCGCCTTCGCCGGCCGTCAGCTCTCGGTCAACGAGCAGGTCTACGAATCCGAGCTCAAACACGGCCACCGCAACACGGCCCTCGCCTACCTGCTGCGCTCCTTCAACATCATCGAAGACGATCCGACACCGGTTCTGCAGGACTACTTCCGGCAGTGCTCGGTCCTGGTGAACTGCTTCGACCTCTCGATCATGGCGGCCACGCTGGCCAACGGCGGCCGGAACCCGCTCAGCGGCAAACAGGTGCTTGAGATCGGGCCGGTGGAGCGGGTGCTGTCCGTCATGATGACCTCCGGCATGTACGACGACGCCGGTGCCTGGATCAGCAGCGTGGGGATGCCGGGCAAGAGCGGGGTAGCCGGCGGCATCATCGCCGTGCTGCCCGGCCAGGTGGGCCTGGCGGTCTACTCGCCGCCGCTGGATGAGCACGGCAGCAGCGTCCGCGGGCTGGCCGCCGCGCAGCGGCTCTCCCGCGACATGGAACTCCACTTCGTCCGGGCGGCCCGGGCGGGCCGGTCCGCCATCCTCGCCGCCTACGACGTTACCGAAACGCCCTCGGGCATCCGCCGCAACAACGAGGCCGCCGATGTCCTGCGTGCCCACGGCCACCGGGCCCGGGTGATCGAACTAAACGGCGACCTTCTCTTCGCCGGGACTGAATCCATGGTGCGCGAGCTCAGCGGCCTGGCGGACGAGGTCGAGCTGGTGGTCCTGGACATGCGCCGCACGGACCAGGTCAGCGAGGTCGCCGTGCGTACGCTGGCCAGAATCAGGCAGGGGATGGCCGACGCCGGGCGCGACCTGGTGCTGGTTGAGGCGGATGGGTCTGTCACCGAAGCCCTGGCAACGTCAAGCGAGCGCCCGGTTCCGTCCTTCACGACGCGGAGCGCCGCCGTCGAATACTGCGAAAATCGACTGCTGGAGCGCCACGGGGACCATCTGCTGGTCCCGGACCGCGTTCCGGTCACCGCCTCGCCCGCGCTGGCCCCGCTGGAGGAAGCGGAGGCGGCGGCGCTGGAAGCGCTGATGACGCCGAAATCCTATGGCGACGGCGACGTCATCCGGCGCGTCGGTCTGCGGTTCGGCGGGGTCTACTTCATCACCTCCGGAAAGGTCAGCAGCACGTCCCCCGGGCCCACCGCGGACCGGGTCAAGCTGAACACCCTCAGCGCCGGGATGACCTTTGGCGAACTGGCACTGGGCAGCGGCAACCGGCAGGAGACCACCGTCCGGGCAGTGGGGCCGGTGGAGGTCATGGTGCTCAGTGTGGAGGCGATCGCCGAGCTGGAAGCCGCCGACCCGCGCCTGGCCATTGCCCTGTGGAAGGCCCTGACCCGGGACGCGTACACCCGGGTGGAGCAGTACCTGCGCGAAACGGCGGTCCGGATCCGGGAATAGCGGCTGCCGCGGCTCCCCGGCGTGGCCCACCCAGGTGGGCTCTGGCAGACTGGCTCCATGGATTTCACAGCCCGCTTTGTTGCCCTTGGAGATTCCTTCACGGAAGGCGTCGGCGACGACGACCCGGGCCGCCCGAACGGGGTTCGGGGCTGGGCGGACCGCGTCGCCGAGCAGCTGGGCGCGGCGGACCCGGGCTTCGGCTACGCCAACCTCGCCATCCGCGGCCGGAAACTCCGCCAGATCATGGCCGAGCAGGTGGACGCCGCCGTGGCGCTCAAGCCCACCCTGGTGACCATCTACGCCGGCGCGAATGACATCCTCCGTCCCAAGATCGACATCGATGACCTTCTGGTGGAATACGACGCCGGAATCCGCAAACTCAAGGCCTCCGGCGCCGCCGTGGTGATGTTCACCGGCTTCGACGCCCGCAGCTCCAAGGTCTTCGGCACGATGCGCGGCCGCACCGCCATCTACAACGAGCTGGTCCGCGGCATCGCCGGCGACCACGGTGCCCTGCTGGTGGACTACTGGCGGTTCAGTGAGTACTACGACTGGGGCATGTGGGCCACCGACCGCATGCACATGTCCGCCGCCGGCCACGCCAACATGGCCAAGCGCGTCCTCACCGTGCTGGAGCATAACCACTCGATCGATGTGCCGCCGATGACGCCCGTTCCGGAACTCAGCCGCTCCGAGGCGCTCCGCGCGAACGCCCGCTGGGTGCGCGAATTCGCCGGGCCCTGGGTGATGCGCCGGGTCACCGGCAAGTCCTCCGGCGACGGACTCTCGCCGCGGTATCCCCGGCTCACCCGGCTCTAGGACCCCCTGCCAGCACTATGGAAGGAGCAGCACCAGGATGAACAGCAGCCCACTTACTTTCCCCGCCGGCTTCCTGTGGGGAGCTGCCACCGCGGCGTACCAGATCGAGGGCGCCGCCCACGAAGGAGGCCGCGGGGAGTCCATCTGGGATGTTTTCTGCCGGGTCCCCGGGGCCGTCGCCGACGCCCACAACGGCGATGTCGCCTGCGACCATTACCATCGCACAGCCGAGGATGTGCGCCTCATGCAGGACCTGAACCTCGCCGCCTACCGCTTCTCCATCTCCTGGGCCCGCTGCATGCCCGACGGCGTGACTCCCAACCCCGAGGGCATCGCGTTTTACTCGCGACTGGTCGATCAGTTGCTCGCCGCAGGCATCACGCCCTGGATAACGCTCTACCACTGGGACCTGCCGCAGGCTCTGGAGGACAAGGGCGGCTGGGCGGCGCGGGAAACGGCCGAGCGTTTCGCCGACTATGCCGCGGTGATACACGAGGCGCTCGGCGACCGGGTCCGGATCTGGACCACGCTCAACGAACCCTGGGTCTCCGCTTTCCTGGGCTACGCCGCAGGGATCCACGCCCCGGGCCGCCGGGACCCCGCCGCGGCGCTCGCGGCTGTCCACCACCTGCTGCTGGGCCACGGCCTCGCTGTCCGGGCACTCCGCCGGCGTGATCCGGAGGCGACCCTGGGCATCACGTTGAACCTGACGGTGGCCGATCCGGCGGACCCGGCCCGGGAAGGGGACGTGGACGCGGCCCGCAGGATCGACGGCCAGTCCAACCGGCTTTTCCTGGATCCGCTGTTCCGGGGCAGCTACCCGGCCGACGTGCTCGACGACGTGGCCCAGCTCGGGATGGCCGACGTCGTCAGGCCGGGGGACCTGGACATCATTTCCGGACCCGTCGACGTGCTGGGCGTCAATTACTACCACGGGGACGCTTTTACCAAGGAACCGGAAGCGGAATCACCGGAGCGGGCACGGGCGGGAGGGCAGGGGCAAGAGAAACCGGCTGGGCCAGGGCCGGCATCACCATTTGTCGCGGCCGACGGCGTCCGGCAGGTTCCGCGGGGCCTCCCGGTCACCGGAATGGGCTGGGAGGTCCAGCCCGAGGGCCTGCGCCGGCTGCTGAACCGGCTGCAGCGCGACTACACCGGCCCGGCCGGGATCCCGATCTACATCACGGAAAACGGTGCCGCCTTCGACGATGTCCCCGACGCCGAGGGGTTCGTGGATGACCGGGCACGGCTGGCGTTCTTCGATGCGCACCTGCGGGCACTGCACGAGTCCTTGGCCGACGGCGTGGACGTCCGCGGATACTTCGCGTGGTCCCTGCTGGACAACTTTGAATGGGCGTTCGGCTACCACCAGCGCTTCGGGCTGGTCCGGGTCGACTACGAAACGCAGCGCCGTACTCCGAAGGCGAGCGGGCTCTGGTACGCCCGCGTCGCGGCCTCGAACGCGTTGCCCGCCGAGGAGCCGGAACGGCGGTAGCGGCCGCGGGGGAGCGGCCCGGGGCCGGGCCCTCGTTGGGGCCTGCCTAGGCGCGGAACCCCGGCGTCGCGAGGACGCCGCCGTCGTGCCGGATGGCGAGCACCTCGACTTCCCAGCCGCTGGTTGCGCGGTTGAGCATTGGGGCGCCGCCAGCCACGACGGCCGTCGCGAGCACATCGGCGGTGACGATATCAGCGGCGGCCACAGAGACCTGGCGGAATTCGCTGGACCCGGACCCTCTGGTCCAGATGTGGTCGCCACGTTCGGCGGAACCGGAGGTTGCCAGAGCGCCGAAACTGGTTCCGCCGCCCAACGGAAACGCCGCCATCAGGGCCGTGCGGTCCTGCGGGTCGACGATCCCGGCCTGCCACGACGCCCGGCCGCCCGCGATCGGCGACCCGGCCACCAGCACATCGCCGCCGGCGTTGACGCACCAGTCGCCGAGCCCGAGTGAGCGCAGCGCGGTTCCGGCTTCCTTGATCGCGAACCCCTTCACCAGCCCCGACAGGTCCGGCACACCGTCCGGCCGTTCCGGCGTGAAGGCACCTTCGGTGAGCAGGCGCCATTCGGCGGCTTCGGCGTACCGGTCCTGGAACTCCCGCGATGCTTCGCGCAGGGACAGGTCCCTGCGTGCCAGCCGGCTGGCCTCGGACTCGGGCCGGTAGAGGCTGAAGCGGGCGTCCAGGTCCCGGAAGAGCCGCTCGACGACGCCGGTGGCGTCCGCCAGCGCGGCCCTCGCCGCCGGAGTCCCGGTGCCGGCGGGGACGGTGAGGCTGACAACGGTTCCCATGCACCGGAAAGTCTTGGCCAGCAGGCCCGTCCGGCCGAGCTCAGAGGTGCGCTGCATCGAGGGCCGCCTGGAGCGAGGTCAGGTATGCGTCACTGGTGACGGTCGCGCCGCTGATGGTCTGCACGTTGGCTGACTGGGCCTGAAGGACCTCGCCGCGCAGCAGGGGCGCGGCGTAATTGCTGATCTGCACTGACCGGCCGCCGTCATCCGTAAGCTGGAGGGCGGTGACGTCGGAAATGGTGCCGCCGCTGACGGTGATCTGCACCTGCACCGGGCCGAAGCGGGTCTGCACGACGTCGCCGGCGTAGGTGCCGCCGGCCTTCGCCGCCGCACCGGTGGACGACGTCGAACTCCCCGCCGCACCGTTCGACCCGGAACCTGCCGAGCCCGCACCGTTCGACCCGGAACCTGCCGAGCCCGCACCGGCTCGATCCGGAACCTGCCGACCCCGCACCGGCTGATCCGGCGGCGCCGAGTCCCGCGGTGCCGACGGCGGTGGCCGTCCCCGCGACGTGGGTCCCGGACTGCCAGCCGACCACCAGGATTCCGATCGAGGCCAGGGTTGCAGAAACTGCTGCGCGAATTCTCACCAGTCGAACCTTTCGTAGTGGAGTTGCTCGTCCCGCACGCCGGCCCGGCGGGCGTCATCGAGGACGTGTCTCGCCCATTCGGCGGGCCCGCAGACATACACGTCGGAGTCGGCGATGTTTGGTGCATAGCTCGCCAAGCGGTAGCCGGAGCGGGTCTCGGCTTCCGGCTGCCAGGTGTGCACGCCCCGCGGGCGGCGCCCCGTCAGATGGAACAGCGTCGCGCCCCGGCGTTGGCACAGCTCGAGGATTTCGTTGCCGAGATAGAGCCCGGACTCGTTGTGGCCGCGGATAATCACGGTCGCGTCGCCGGGCGCGAACGGGGTGTTCTCCAGCAGGGCCCGGATGGGGGTGATGCCGATGCCGGCACCGATCATCACGAGCTTCCGACGGCTGCGCGCGGCCGTGCTGAAGAGGCCGTATGGGCCTTCGACGGCGACCCGGGTCCCGGGCTTCAGCCGGGCAAGGCTCGCCGAACCCCGGCCGAGGTTCCGGACCGTAATCCGAAGCCGCCCGCCGCCGTCGGCGTCGAACTGCACCGGCTCCGCCGAGAGGCTGAACGGATGCGGGTGCCACCATTGCCCGGGGGCGAGGAAGCGCCAGATGAAGAACCGCCCGCCGCTGCCGGCCAGCTCGTCGAGATGCCGGCCCGCCATTTCGATGCTGACCACGCCGTGACCGGCGGCCACCACCCGGCTGACCCGCAGCTGGTGCCGCATCGTGGCGACGATGGGCTCAAGGACCCGGTAGTGCAGCAGCGCGGCGCCCGTCGCGATGCAGACGGCCAGCCAATACCAGCGCTGCCAGGTGCCCTCGGCGAAAAGTCCGCCGACGCTGAACTGGTGCGGCAGTGAGGTCAGCACGGCGGCGTAGGTCAGCAGATGGACGGCGTACCAAAACTCATAGGGGAACCGACGGCGGACGGCCACCAGGGAGGTGACGACGACGGCGATAAAAAGTGCCATGGAGACGAACGCCAGCCACATGTCGGGGACCTTGACCCACAGGGCAACTGATTCGCTGATCGGATCGAGACCCTCGGCCAGCCCGTAACCCACTGCGATCAATGCGCCGTGCGCCAGCAGGAGATACAGCGAGGGCTTCCCGAGTTTGCGGTGGAACTCCAGGGCGCGGTCGTGGCCCACAGCTCCGTCGATCACCGGGAGGCGAGCGGCCAGGAGCAGCATGAGCAGCACAAGATCCATCCCGGCGAGTCCCGCCACGATCCCCAGTGCTGTGAACGCGCCGGCGACACTCGAGAAGCCCGCAGCCCCGCCGTCGGCCAGCCAGAGGGCGACCGCCCCCGCCACTGATGCCCAGGCGATCACGGTGAGGAGGTCGGCCCTGAACATACGTCTGCGGTGCTGCCCCGTAAAGGGGTTGCCGGGGACCGGCCTGCGCCGGGCCGCGGGCTGTGTGGCAGTCTGCGGTGCTGTGTTCATGGTTCCAGAGTCCTCCCGTTGCCTATCTTTTTGCTGTGAAGGAACTACGCCCCAGATGTGATTACCCTGCAAGGCCGAAGGCGGCGCTTATACACCCTGAAGGCCCGGATTGGTCTTTAAATGGCCGAGCTCGTAGACTTGGTAGGCGCTAGGTGGCGCGGAGCGTGTGCAATTGCTCCGGTTGGCGGGGATCTCTGGGTAACCAGGTACCCCGGTGGCCGGTAGTTAGGGGCTCAAGTTGCGTGCACTCCTGTATTCGCCCGGAATTCCGGCCCTTCGTGATGATGTCCCTCGGACGTCATTACCCGGCGCCCGAGGCCCACATCCTTCGCCGCAGTGAGGACCGCGACCGTTCAACCGGTTACGTAAGTCGTGCGGGACGAAGCTGGGAGCCGGATGCGAACGTCGCCTAACGCACGGTTACGCGGGAACTCCGCCGACCGTTTCATTTTATTTTCATGAGGAGAGTCGTCATGGCAGCACACTGCCAGGTGACCGGAGCCGAGCCGGGCTTTGGACACAGCATTTCGCACTCGCACCGCCGCAACAAGCGCCGGTTCGACCCGAACATCCAGAAGAAGCGCTACTGGGTTCCGTCCCTGCGCCGTAATGTCACCCTGCAGGTCTCTGCACGTGGCATCAAGACCATCGACGTACGCGGCATCGACGTAGTCGTCGCCGCCATCCTGGCACGAGGAGTGAAGCTCTAGTGGCAAAGGACAAGGACGTACGTCCGATCATCAAGCTCAAGTCGACCGCGGGCACGGGTTACACCTACGTGACGCGCAAGAACCGTCGTAACGACCCGGACCGCATGGTCCTGCGGAAGTACGATCCCAAAATCCGCCAGCACGTCGAATTCCGAGAGGAGCGCTAAACACATGGCTAAGAAGTCAATGATCGCTAAGAACGAACAGCGTAAAGTCATCGTCGAGCGTTACGCTGCAAAGCGCCTCGAACTGAAGAAGGCTCTGGTTGACCCCAACTCAACCGATGAAGCACGCGAAGCCGCACGCCTCGGCCTGCAGAAGCTGCCCCGCAACGCCTCGCCGGTCCGACTGCGTAACCGCGACATCATCGACGGCCGCCCCCGCGGCACGTTCCAGAAGTTCGGTATCTCCCGTGTTCGCTTCCGCGACATGGCTCACCGCGGTGAGCTCCCGGGCATCACGAAGTCTTCCTGGTAATTCAGCACCCCTGAAGCCAGTGGCTTGAAAGAGGGCCGGCAATCGAAAGGTTGCCGGCCCTTCTTGCGTTTAACCCGGGGTTCCTAATCCGGGGCGCTCGATTTCCTGTCGCGCCGGGCCGCGCACGCGGGAGCAGCCACCAGCCGCCGCCGCGGTGACGGAGCACACACAAGCAACTTTCGACGCCGGAGCCCGGCCAGCGTTCCTGGAGGCCCGTTTCGGCCCGGATTTACGCGGCTAAGAGTGCCTCGGGGGCTGATTTGTTCCGGGTCGGGTTCGTGTGTAAAGTAGTTCGAGTCGCCGCCGCTGAAGCGGAAAGATAGCGACCGACCCCCTTGATAAACGGCCTGGAAATGGTGCGGATTTTGCGCGCTGTGGATGGGTGGGGACCCGTTCGTGGGTTTGTGAGTCGCGGAAAACGCGGGTTTGCAAAGTGTCACGGACTCGGGTAAGTTTGAAAAGTTGCTCCGGAGCGATCCATGGCTGAGGTTGTGGTGGTGCCGGGTGTGTCTGTTGTTTGAGAACTCAATAGTGTGCCAAGTTTGTTGATACCAATTTATTGTAATGGATTGGTTGTTTTGCCGGGCCTGCCACCCCGTGGTTGGGTCTGGTTTTTACAGCTGGTTTCAAATTTTGTGCAGTGCGTTGTTCCCGTTTTCCCGGGGGTGCGTGCTGTGTCTGTTCTTCAACGGAGAGTTTGATCCTGGCTCAGGATGAACGCTGGCGGCGTGCTTAACACATGCAAGTCGAACGATGATCCGGTGCTTGCACCGGGGATTAGTGGCGAACGGGTGAGTAACACGTGAGTAACCTGCCCTTAACTCTGGGATAAGCCTGGGAAACTGGGTCTAATACCGGATATGACTCCTCATCGCATGGTGGGGGGTGGAAAGCTTTTTGTGGTTTTGGATGGACTCGCGGCCTATCAGCTTGTTGGTGAGGTAATGGCTCACCAAGGCGACGACGGGTAGCCGGCCTGAGAGGGTGACCGGCCACACTGGGACTGAGACACGGCCCAGACTCCTACGGGAGGCAGCAGTGGGGAATATTGCACAATGGGCGCAAGCCTGATGCAGCGACGCCGCGTGAGGGATGACGGCCTTCGGGTTGTAAACCTCTTTCAGTAGGGAAGAAGCGAAAGTGACGGTACCTGCAGAAGAAGCGCCGGCTAACTACGTGCCAGCAGCCGCGGTAATACGTAGGGCGCAAGCGTTATCCGGAATTATTGGGCGTAAAGAGCTCGTAGGCGGTTTGTCGCGTCTGCCGTGAAAGTCCGGGGCTCAACTCCGGATCTGCGGTGGGTACGGGCAGACTAGAGTGATGTAGGGGAGACTGGAATTCCTGGTGTAGCGGTGAAATGCGCAGATATCAGGAGGAACACCGATGGCGAAGGCAGGTCTCTGGGCATTAACTGACGCTGAGGAGCGAAAGCATGGGGAGCGAACAGGATTAGATACCCTGGTAGTCCATGCCGTAAACGTTGGGCACTAGGTGTGGGGGACATTCCACGTTTTCCGCGCCGTAGCTAACGCATTAAGTGCCCCGCCTGGGGAGTACGGCCGCAAGGCTAAAACTCAAAGGAATTGACGGGGGCCCGCACAAGCGGCGGAGCATGCGGATTAATTCGATGCAACGCGAAGAACCTTACCAAGGCTTGACATGAACCGGTAAGACCTGGAAACAGGTCCCCCACTTGTGGCCGGTTTACAGGTGGTGCATGGTTGTCGTCAGCTCGTGTCGTGAGATGTTGGGTTAAGTCCCGCAACGAGCGCAACCCTCGTTCCATGTTGCCAGCGCGTTATGGCGGGGACTCATGGGAGACTGCCGGGGTCAACTCGGAGGAAGGTGGGGACGACGTCAAATCATCATGCCCCTTATGTCTTGGGCTTCACGCATGCTACAATGGCCGGTACAAAGGGTTGCGATACTGTGAGGTGGAGCTAATCCCAAAAAGCCGGTCTCAGTTCGGATTGGGGTCTGCAACTCGACCCCATGAAGTCGGAGTCGCTAGTAATCGCAGATCAGCAACGCTGCGGTGAATACGTTCCCGGGCCTTGTACACACCGCCCGTCAAGTCACGAAAGTTGGTAACACCCGAAGCCGGTGGCCTAACCCCTTGTGGGAGGGAGCTGTCGAAGGTGGGACTGGCGATTGGGACTAAGTCGTAACAAGGTAGCCGTACCGGAAGGTGCGGCTGGATCACCTCCTTTCTAAGGAGCACCTACAACAACCCCGCCAAGCCACTGTGTTTGTGTGGTGGTGTTGTCAGGAGTAACGCCCGTTGCGCAGACGTTTGTTCTGCGGCGGGTGCTCACGGGTGGAATATCAACGGATAGCGGCCGCATGGTTTTGTCCTTGCCCAGTACGGATGCGCAGTTTCCTTTGTGGAGTGTGTCCTGGAACGGCGGGGGCGGGGTTGGTGCGGTTTCGTGTTTGGCACACTGTTGGGTCCTGAGACAACAGGACCATGGCCGGTGGCCCGGGTGTCTTCCTTTGGGAGGGTGTTTCGGGGTGCGGGGTGTGGGACTTGTGTTTCTGGTTTCCCGGCTGCGACGTTTCGTGCACTGTTTGGGTGTGTGGGGTGTGTGGTACGGGGTTGTTGTTTGAGAACTACATAGTGGACGCGAGCATCTTTTATAAGAAGCAATTTCCAAGAATATGAACCTGGATCTGTCCTTGCGCCTTTGGGTGTGGGGGTGGTTTCTGTGGTTCTCTCGAAATTACTCCTTGATCTTTTGTGGTCAAGTTTTTAAGAGCACACGGTGGATGCCTTGGCATTAGGAGCCGAAGAAGGACGTAGGAATCTGCGATAAGCCTGGGGGAGTCGATAACCGGACTGTGATCCCAGGGTGTCCGAATGGGGAAACCCCGCCAGACGCGCGAGTGATCTGGTGACCCGCATCTGAACACATAGGGTGCGTGGAGGGAACGCGGGGAAGTGAAACATCTCAGTACCCGCAGGAAGAGAAAACAATAGTGATTCCGTTAGTAGTGGCGAGCGAACGCGGATCAGGCTAAACCGTTCCATGTGTGAATAGCCGGCGGGCGTTGCATGGTCGGGGTTGTGGGACTTTCCGTTCTGTCTCTGCCGGGACAGTGGGGTGTGATGTATGTGCATAGGTGAACGGTCTTGAAAGGCCGGCCAGAGAGGGTGTGAGTCCCGTAACCGAAATGTGGCATGCCGCCTGGGAAGTATCCCGAGTAGCACGGGGCCCGAGAAATCCCGTGTGAATCTGTCAGGACCACCTGATAAGCCTAAATACTCCCTAATGACCGATAGCGGACCAGTACCGTGAGGGAAAGGTGAAAAGTACCCCGGGAGGGGAGTGAAACAGTACCTGAAACCGTGTGCTTACAATCCGTCGGAGCCATCACAGCTTGCTGTGTTGTGGTGACGGCGTGCCTTTTGAAGAATGAGCCTGCGAGTTAGTGTTACGTCGCGAGGTTAACCCGTGTGGGGAAGCCGTAGCGAAAGCGAGTCTGAACAGGGCGTTGCAGTGGCGTGATCTAGACCCGAAGCGAAGTGATCTACCCATGGCCAGGTTGAAGCGACGGTAAGACGTCGTGGAGGACCGAACCCACTTCAGTTGAAAATGGAGGGGATGAGCTGTGGGTAGGGGTGAAAGGCCAATCAAACTTCGTGATAGCTGGTTCTCCCCGAAATGCATTTAGGTGCAGCGTTGCGTGTTTCTTACCGGAGGTAGAGCTACTGGATGGCTAATGGGCCCTACAAGGTTACTGACGTCAGCCAAACTCCGAATGCCGGTAAGTGAGAGCGCAGCAGTGAGACTGTGGGGGATAAGCTTCATAGTCGAGAGGGAAACAGCCCAGACCACCAACTAAGGCCCCTAAGCGTGTGCTAAGTGGGAAAGGATGTGGAGTTGCGAAGACAACCAGGAGGTTGGCTTAGAAGCAGCCATCCTTAAAAGAGTGCGTAATAGCTCACTGGTCAAGTGATTCCGCGCCGACAATGTAGCGGGGCTCAAGTACACCGCCGAAGTTGTGGCATTCAGATATGTGCTAAGCCCTTGTGGTTCAGGCGTCTGGATGGGTAGGGGAGCGTCGTGTGGGCGGTGAAGTCGCGGTGTAAACCAGCGGTGGAGCCTACACGAGTGAGAATGCAGGCATGAGTAGCGAAAGACGGGTGAGAAACCCGTCCGCCGAATGATCAAGGGTTCCAGGGTCAAGCTAATCTGCCCTGGGTAAGTCGGGACCTAAGGCGAGGCCGACAGGCGTAGTCGATGGACAACGGGTTGATATTCCCGTACCGGCGAAAAACCGCCCATGCTGAACAGGGGATACTAACCGCCCGAGACCTGCCCGACACCCCTTGTGGGTGGAGGGTTTTGGTGGAGCGCGGGACCGAATCCTGGGAGGCAAGCGTATTAACAGGTGTGACGCAGGAAGGTAGCCGGGCCGGGCGATGGTTGCCCCGGTCTAAGGATGTAGGGCGAACGGTAGGCAAATCCGCCGTTCATGATGCCTGAGACCCGATGGGACCCCCGTATGGGGGGATCCGGTGATCCTATGCTGCCGAGAAAAGCATCGACGCGAGGTTTTAGCCGCCCGTACCCCAAACCGACACAGGTGATCAGGTAGAGAATACTAAGGCGATCGAGAGAATTATGGTTAAGGAACTCGGCAAAATGCCCCCGTAACTTCGGGAGAAGGGGGGCCCCTATCGTGATGGACACGTGCTGTCCGGAGCGTGCAGGGGCCGCAGAGACCAGGGGGAAGCGACTGTTTACTAAAAACACAGGTCCGTGCGAAGTCGCAAGACGATGTATACGGACTGACTCCTGCCCGGTGCTGGAAGGTTAAGAGGACCGGTTAGCCGCAAGGCGAAGCTGAGAATTTAAGCCCCAGTAAACGGCGGTGGTAACTATAACCATCCTAAGGTAGCGAAATTCCTTGTCGGGTAAGTTCCGACCTGCACGAATGGAGTAACGACTTCCCCGCTGTCTCAACCATAAACTCGGCGAAATTGCAGTACGAGTAAAGATGCTCGTTACGCGCAGCAGGACGGAAAGACCCCGAGACCTTTACTATAGTTTGGTATTGGTGTTCGGAGTGGCTTGTGTAGGATAGGTGGGAGACGTTGAAGCCCGGACGCCAGTTCGGGTGGAGTCATCGTTGAAATACCACTCTGGTCACTTTGGACATCTAACTTCGGCCCGTAATCCGGGTCAGGGACAGTGCCTGATGGGTAGTTTAACTGGGGCGGTTGCCTCCTAAAAAGTAACGGAGGCGCCCAAAGGTTCCCTCAGCCTGGTTGGCAATCAGGTGTCGAGTGTAAGTGCACAAGGGAGCTTGACTGTGAGAGAGACATCTCGAGCAGGGACGAAAGTCGGGACTAGTGATCCGGCGGTACATTGTGGAATGGCCGTCGCTCAACGGATAAAAGGTACCTCGGGGATAACAGGCTGATCTTGCCCAAGAGTCCATATCGACGGCATGGTTTGGCACCTCGATGTCGGCTCGTCGCATCCTGGGGCTGGAGTAGGTCCCAAGGGTTGGGCTGTTCGCCCATTAAAGCGGTACGCGAGCTGGGTTTAGAACGTCGTGAGACAGTTCGGTCCCTATCCGCTGCGCGCGCAGGAAATTTGAGAAGGGCTGTCCTTAGTACGAGAGGACCGGGACGGACGAACCTCTGGTGTGTCAGTTGTACTGCCAAGTGCACCGCTGATTAGCTACGTTCGGATGGGATAACCGCTGAAAGCATCTAAGCGGGAAGCTCGCTTCGAGATGAGATTTCCATACACCTTGCGTGTGAGAGGCCCCCAGCCAGACCACTGGGTTGATAGGCCGGATGTGGAAGCGAGGACTAACGACTCGTGAAGCTGACCGGTACTAATAGGCCGATAACTTACACCACACACTCTTCTCCGTGAACGGATTCAAAAGACGTTCACACCATGAAGAAGGGTACAAAGAAACAAGACTGCTTGCGTCCACTATGTGGTTCCCAAACAACAAACCCGTTGTTCGGCGAACCAAAACAAACTGAATACAACACCACATGTTGTAACCACCAGATTTCCCACCCCAGGACCCTCACCGGCCCGGGGCGCGGAGCAAGGGTTACGGCGGTCATAGCGTGGGGGAAACGCCCGGTCCCATTCCGAACCCGGAAGCTAAGACCCACAGCGCCGATGGTACTGCACCCGGGAGGGTGTGGGAGAGTAGGTCACCGCCGGACAACCATTACAGCCAGGCCCCGACACCACGTGTCGGGGCCTGAGCCCTTTAACCCACAAAACCACCACCCGCCGAGTCAGCGGGGAAACTTGCGGCCGTGGAGCCAGGCGAGCAGTTCAATTGCGAAGCCACCGCCGGTCCCGGTTGCCAGTGCGGCGAGCAAGAGCCCCGTTGGGGGCCAGGACAGGATGAAGAAATCCTGTGCCAAGGGCAGGTTGAGCAGAGCGACTAGGGCGGCGCACATGGCCGCCAGCACACCCACCCGGCCGGCGTTGAGCGGTCGGGATACCACCGCCAGGATCCAGAGTCCCACCACCGTGAGCGTGAGGACGGATGCGGAGCGCACCGCTTCCGGGGCAGGAGTTCCAGCCGACGGTGCGACGGCATTGAGTACAAGCAAGGAAGCCGCGACGATGAGCCCGGCCGGCAGCGAGAACCAGAGGGAGCGACGCAGGAAGCCTGGCTGATAGCGACGGGTGTTCGGCATCAGTGCCAGGAAGAACGCGGGGATGCCGATCGTGAGGCCGTCCGTGAAGGATAGCTGGCGGGGGAGGAACGGGAACTGCCACTGCAGCAGTCCGAAACTGACGGCGATGGCAATGGAATACGACGTTTTGCTGAGAAAAAGGCCTGAAACCCGTTCGATGTTGGCGATGACGCGCCGCCCCTCGGCCAGCACTTCCGGAAGCCGGTCGAAGCGGCCGTCGAGGAGGATCAGGCGCGCCACCGCTTTGGTGGCCGGGGCCGCGGAATCCATGGCGATGCCCAGATCTGCCGTCTTGAGGGCGAGGGCGTCGTTGACCCCGTCCCCGGTCATTGCCACGGTGCGCCCAAGCCGCTGCAGGGCAGCGACCATGTCTTTCTTTTGATCAGGGCTGACGCGGCCAAAGACGATGTTGCCCCCCATCACCTGCTCGAGAAGCAGGGGGTCCTCGGGCAGGGAACGTGCGTCGTAGCCTTGGGCCACGTCGAGGCCAACCCGTCGGGCGATGGCGGCGACGGTCCGCGGATCGTCGCCGGAAATGATTTTCAACTCCACGCCCTCGGCGCGGAAGAATTCCAAGGTATCCCGGGCGTCAGGCCGGGTCTGTTCCCGAAACGTCAGGAGTGCGACCGGCCGGAGACCATGGGGCAGCGTAGGCTCCTTGCCCGCCCCCGGAGGTACGTCCGCTCCGGCCAGGAGCAGCGTCCGCAGGCCGGTGCCGGCGAGCTCCCCGGCTTCCTCCAGCACGCCGGCATGGCCTGGCGCCGCTGTCCGGGCCGCTGCGTCGGAGGAACCCGCTGCCCGCAGCGCCGGATCCCCGGAGCTGCTGTTTCGCGGAGCCAGGATCATTTCCGGCGCCCCGAGAATCCAGGTGGACGTCGCCCCGTTGCCGCTACCAAAGGTCACCCCGCTCCACTTCCGGGAGGAGGAGAACGGAACGTAAGAGATCGACTGGAATCCGCCGTCGTCCTCGAAAGCGGTGCCGAGGCTCCGCGCCGTAGCGTTTGCCTCGGGTTCGGAAGCAAACCAACCGAGGGCCTGCTGCCAGCCCGGATCCGGCGAAGGCGTCAGTTGGTGAACCGCGTCGAACCTCAGGCCGCCTTCCGTCAGGGTGCCGGTCTTGTCCATGCAGAGGACGTCAACCCTGGCGAGACCTTCGACGGCTGCGAGTTCCTGAATCAAGACGTTGTGGCCGGCGAGCCTGAGACCTCCGACTGCGAATGCCACGCTGGTTAGCAGCACGAGGCCGAGCGGAACCATCGCGATCACACTGGCGATGACACCTACCAGGGCTGCCGTCCAGGTGCCCGTGGCCATGGCGTCCTGCCATCCGCCCCGGGCCTGCAGCTCGCCGTTGACCACAATCACTGCGACAGGCAGGATGGCCCAGGCAATCCAGCGAAGTACACGGTTGAGGCTGTTGCGGATCTCCGAGTTCACCAGCGAGAACCGGCGCGCATCAGCCGCGAGCCGGCTGGCGAATGACTCGGCGCCCACCCGCACCACCCGGGCCTTGCCGTGCCCGGCCACAATGACGGATCCAGAAAGCACGTCCGCCCCGGTGTCTTTGGCTACCGGGTCCGATTCGCCGGTGAGAAGGGACTCGTCCGCCTCGAGCCCGGCGACTTCGAGCATCGTTGCATCCGCCGTGACCTGGTCGCCCGCACGCAGGACCAGGACATCATCGCGGACGACGTCGGCCGTGGCGATCTCCCGAATTTGGCCTTCCCGCAACACCCGTGCACGCGGAGCATCCAAGACCGCAAGACGGTCCAGGGACCTCTTGGCCCGGAATTCCTGCACCACGCCGATAACCGCGTTGCCGGCGGCAGCCAGTCCAAACAATGCGTCCTGCCAGCGGCCCAGCAGCAGCAGCACAAGGAAGCTCGAGCCGACAATAGCGTTGAAGAGCGTCAAAACATTGGCGCGGAAAATCTGCCAGAGGCTGCGGCTGGTGCTGTCCGGCACCCGATTATCGAGCCCGCTCTCGATCCGGGCGGTGACGTCGTGCTGCGAAAGCCCGTCCACCGCCGGGCCGGACACGCGACGATGGAGCGGGACTGCTATCTGGTGCCGGCGTTGTGCCCTCACCCCCTGATGGTATCCGCAGCGGTGCCATAAAGTGATGGAGCATACAGCCCCCAACGACGACGGCGCGATGCCGCCCGGTCGGCCACGATGGCGGTGCGGCGCTGGTCCACCGGGTCTTTGAGGTGGCCGCGGGGCACCTGGCGCAGTGCCGGAACCGGTTTGCGGTTACCGCCGTCTGGGTGTATTGTTTTCTAAGTCGCCACGAGGGAGAACAGCGGAAACGCTGGACAACCGGAGGCGGCCAAAACCCCCAAAATAATTCAAAACCAACTTCTGCGGCGCCTTAATCGCTAAAGAATTTTGGTGGGGCTGGTTCGTCAGCCGATGTGGGTCCGGGAAGCCGGATTTGCTTTGGAAGTCGAGACCGGGTAAGTTTGAAAAGTTGCTCCGGAGCGATCCATGGCTGAGGTTGTGGTGGTGCCGGGTGTGTCTGTTGTTTGAGAACTCAATAGTGTGCCAAGTTTGTTGATACCAATTTATTGTAATGGATTGGTTGTTTTGCCGGGCCTGCCACCCCGTGGTTGGGTCTGGTTTTTACAGCTGGTTTCAAATTTTGTGCAGTGCGTTGTTCCCGTTTTCCCGGGGGTGCGTGCTGTGTCTGTTCTTCAACGGAGAGTTTGATCCTGGCTCAGGATGAACGCTGGCGGCGTGCTTAACACATGCAAGTCGAACGATGATCCGGTGCTTGCACCGGGGATTAGTGGCGAACGGGTGAGTAACACGTGAGTAACCTGCCCTTAACTCTGGGATAAGCCTGGGAAACTGGGTCTAATACCGGATATGACTCCTCATCGCATGGTGGGGGGTGGAAAGCTTTTTGTGGTTTTGGATGGACTCGCGGCCTATCAGCTTGTTGGTGAGGTAATGGCTCACCAAGGCGACGACGGGTAGCCGGCCTGAGAGGGTGACCGGCCACACTGGGACTGAGACACGGCCCAGACTCCTACGGGAGGCAGCAGTGGGGAATATTGCACAATGGGCGCAAGCCTGATGCAGCGACGCCGCGTGAGGGATGACGGCCTTCGGGTTGTAAACCTCTTTCAGTAGGGAAGAAGCGAAAGTGACGGTACCTGCAGAAGAAGCGCCGGCTAACTACGTGCCAGCAGCCGCGGTAATACGTAGGGCGCAAGCGTTATCCGGAATTATTGGGCGTAAAGAGCTCGTAGGCGGTTTGTCGCGTCTGCCGTGAAAGTCCGGGGCTCAACTCCGGATCTGCGGTGGGTACGGGCAGACTAGAGTGATGTAGGGGAGACTGGAATTCCTGGTGTAGCGGTGAAATGCGCAGATATCAGGAGGAACACCGATGGCGAAGGCAGGTCTCTGGGCATTAACTGACGCTGAGGAGCGAAAGCATGGGGAGCGAACAGGATTAGATACCCTGGTAGTCCATGCCGTAAACGTTGGGCACTAGGTGTGGGGGACATTCCACGTTTTCCGCGCCGTAGCTAACGCATTAAGTGCCCCGCCTGGGGAGTACGGCCGCAAGGCTAAAACTCAAAGGAATTGACGGGGGCCCGCACAAGCGGCGGAGCATGCGGATTAATTCGATGCAACGCGAAGAACCTTACCAAGGCTTGACATGAACCGGTAAGACCTGGAAACAGGTCCCCCACTTGTGGCCGGTTTACAGGTGGTGCATGGTTGTCGTCAGCTCGTGTCGTGAGATGTTGGGTTAAGTCCCGCAACGAGCGCAACCCTCGTTCCATGTTGCCAGCGCGTTATGGCGGGGACTCATGGGAGACTGCCGGGGTCAACTCGGAGGAAGGTGGGGACGACGTCAAATCATCATGCCCCTTATGTCTTGGGCTTCACGCATGCTACAATGGCCGGTACAAAGGGTTGCGATACTGTGAGGTGGAGCTAATCCCAAAAAGCCGGTCTCAGTTCGGATTGGGGTCTGCAACTCGACCCCATGAAGTCGGAGTCGCTAGTAATCGCAGATCAGCAACGCTGCGGTGAATACGTTCCCGGGCCTTGTACACACCGCCCGTCAAGTCACGAAAGTTGGTAACACCCGAAGCCGGTGGCCTAACCCCTTGTGGGAGGGAGCTGTCGAAGGTGGGACTGGCGATTGGGACTAAGTCGTAACAAGGTAGCCGTACCGGAAGGTGCGGCTGGATCACCTCCTTTCTAAGGAGCACCTACAACAACCCCGCCAAGCCACTGTGTTTGTGTGGTGGTGTTGTCAGGAGTAACGCCCGTTGCGCAGACGTTTGTTCTGCGGCGGGTGCTCACGGGTGGAATATCAACGGATAGCGGCCGCATGGTTTTGTCCTTGCCCAGTACGGATGCGGTTCTTTGTGAGGTGGTCCTGGAACGGCGGGGGCGGGGTTGGTGCGGTTTCGTGTTTGGCACACTGTTGGGTCCTGAGACAACAGGACCATGGCCGGTGGCCCGGGTGTCTTCCTTTGGGAGGGTGTTTCGGGGTGCGGGGTGTGGGACTTGTGTTTCTGGTTTCCCGGCTGCGACGTTTCGTGCACTGTTTGGGTGTGTGGGGTGTGTGGTACGGGGTTGTTGTTTGAGAACTACATAGTGGACGCGAGCATCTTTTATAAGAAGCAATTTCCAAGAATATGAACCTGGATCTGTCCTTGCGCCTTTGGGTGTGGGGGTGGTTTCTGTGGTTCTCTCGAAATTACTCCTTGATCTTTTGTGGTCAAGTTTTTAAGAGCACACGGTGGATGCCTTGGCATTAGGAGCCGAAGAAGGACGTAGGAATCTGCGATAAGCCTGGGGGAGTCGATAACCGGACTGTGATCCCAGGGTGTCCGAATGGGGAAACCCCGCCAGACGCGCGAGTGATCTGGTGACCCGCATCTGAACACATAGGGTGCGTGGAGGGAACGCGGGGAAGTGAAACATCTCAGTACCCGCAGGAAGAGAAAACAATAGTGATTCCGTTAGTAGTGGCGAGCGAACGCGGATCAGGCTAAACCGTTCCATGTGTGAATAGCCGGCGGGCGTTGCATGGTCGGGGTTGTGGGACTTTCCGTTCTGTCTCTGCCGGGACAGTGGGGTGTGATGTATGTGCATAGGTGAACGGTCTTGAAAGGCCGGCCAGAGAGGGTGTGAGTCCCGTAACCGAAATGTGGCATGCCGCCTGGGAAGTATCCCGAGTAGCACGGGGCCCGAGAAATCCCGTGTGAATCTGTCAGGACCACCTGATAAGCCTAAATACTCCCTAATGACCGATAGCGGACCAGTACCGTGAGGGAAAGGTGAAAAGTACCCCGGGAGGGGAGTGAAACAGTACCTGAAACCGTGTGCTTACAATCCGTCGGAGCCATCACAGCTTGCTGTGTTGTGGTGACGGCGTGCCTTTTGAAGAATGAGCCTGCGAGTTAGTGTTACGTCGCGAGGTTAACCCGTGTGGGGAAGCCGTAGCGAAAGCGAGTCTGAACAGGGCGTTGCAGTGGCGTGATCTAGACCCGAAGCGAAGTGATCTACCCATGGCCAGGTTGAAGCGACGGTAAGACGTCGTGGAGGACCGAACCCACTTCAGTTGAAAATGGAGGGGATGAGCTGTGGGTAGGGGTGAAAGGCCAATCAAACTTCGTGATAGCTGGTTCTCCCCGAAATGCATTTAGGTGCAGCGTTGCGTGTTTCTTACCGGAGGTAGAGCTACTGGATGGCTAATGGGCCCTACAAGGTTACTGACGTCAGCCAAACTCCGAATGCCGGTAAGTGAGAGCGCAGCAGTGAGACTGTGGGGGATAAGCTTCATAGTCGAGAGGGAAACAGCCCAGACCACCAACTAAGGCCCCTAAGCGTGTGCTAAGTGGGAAAGGATGTGGAGTTGCGAAGACAACCAGGAGGTTGGCTTAGAAGCAGCCATCCTTAAAAGAGTGCGTAATAGCTCACTGGTCAAGTGATTCCGCGCCGACAATGTAGCGGGGCTCAAGTACACCGCCGAAGTTGTGGCATTCAGATATGTGCTAAGCCCTTGTGGTTCAGGCGTCTGGATGGGTAGGGGAGCGTCGTGTGGGCGGTGAAGTCGCGGTGTAAACCAGCGGTGGAGCCTACACGAGTGAGAATGCAGGCATGAGTAGCGAAAGACGGGTGAGAAACCCGTCCGCCGAATGATCAAGGGTTCCAGGGTCAAGCTAATCTGCCCTGGGTAAGTCGGGACCTAAGGCGAGGCCGACAGGCGTAGTCGATGGACAACGGGTTGATATTCCCGTACCGGCGAAAAACCGCCCATGCTGAACAGGGGATACTAACCGCCCGAGACCTGCCCGACACCCCTTGTGGGTGGAGGGTTTTGGTGGAGCGCGGGACCGAATCCTGGGAGGCAAGCGTATTAACAGGTGTGACGCAGGAAGGTAGCCGGGCCGGGCGATGGTTGCCCCGGTCTAAGGATGTAGGGCGAACGGTAGGCAAATCCGCCGTTCATGATGCCTGAGACCCGATGGGACCCCCGTATGGGGGGATCCGGTGATCCTATGCTGCCGAGAAAAGCATCGACGCGAGGTTTTAGCCGCCCGTACCCCAAACCGACACAGGTGATCAGGTAGAGAATACTAAGGCGATCGAGAGAATTATGGTTAAGGAACTCGGCAAAATGCCCCCGTAACTTCGGGAGAAGGGGGGCCCCTATCGTGATGGACACGTGCTGTCCGGAGCGTGCAGGGGCCGCAGAGACCAGGGGGAAGCGACTGTTTACTAAAAACACAGGTCCGTGCGAAGTCGCAAGACGATGTATACGGACTGACTCCTGCCCGGTGCTGGAAGGTTAAGAGGACCGGTTAGCCGCAAGGCGAAGCTGAGAATTTAAGCCCCAGTAAACGGCGGTGGTAACTATAACCATCCTAAGGTAGCGAAATTCCTTGTCGGGTAAGTTCCGACCTGCACGAATGGAGTAACGACTTCCCCGCTGTCTCAACCATAAACTCGGCGAAATTGCAGTACGAGTAAAGATGCTCGTTACGCGCAGCAGGACGGAAAGACCCCGAGACCTTTACTATAGTTTGGTATTGGTGTTCGGAGTGGCTTGTGTAGGATAGGTGGGAGACGTTGAAGCCCGGACGCCAGTTCGGGTGGAGTCATCGTTGAAATACCACTCTGGTCACTTTGGACATCTAACTTCGGCCCGTAATCCGGGTCAGGGACAGTGCCTGATGGGTAGTTTAACTGGGGCGGTTGCCTCCTAAAAAGTAACGGAGGCGCCCAAAGGTTCCCTCAGCCTGGTTGGCAATCAGGTGTCGAGTGTAAGTGCACAAGGGAGCTTGACTGTGAGAGAGACATCTCGAGCAGGGACGAAAGTCGGGACTAGTGATCCGGCGGTACATTGTGGAATGGCCGTCGCTCAACGGATAAAAGGTACCTCGGGGATAACAGGCTGATCTTGCCCAAGAGTCCATATCGACGGCATGGTTTGGCACCTCGATGTCGGCTCGTCGCATCCTGGGGCTGGAGTAGGTCCCAAGGGTTGGGCTGTTCGCCCATTAAAGCGGTACGCGAGCTGGGTTTAGAACGTCGTGAGACAGTTCGGTCCCTATCCGCTGCGCGCGCAGGAAATTTGAGAAGGGCTGTCCTTAGTACGAGAGGACCGGGACGGACGAACCTCTGGTGTGTCAGTTGTACTGCCAAGTGCACCGCTGATTAGCTACGTTCGGATGGGATAACCGCTGAAAGCATCTAAGCGGGAAGCTCGCTTCGAGATGAGATTTCCATACACCTTGCGTGTGAGAGGCCCCCAGCCAGACCACTGGGTTGATAGGCCGGATGTGGAAGCGAGGACTAACGACTCGTGAAGCTGACCGGTACTAATAGGCCGATAACTTACACCACACACTCTTCTCCGTGAACGGATTCAAAAGACGTTCACACCATGAAGAAGGGTACAAAGAAACAAGACTGCTTGCGTCCACTATGTGGTTCCCAAACAACAAACCCGTTGTTCGGCGAACCAAAACAAACTGAATACAACACCACATGTTGTAACCACCAGATTTCCCACCCCAGGACCCTCACCGGCCCGGGGCGCGGAGCAAGGGTTACGGCGGTCATAGCGTGGGGGAAACGCCCGGTCCCATTCCGAACCCGGAAGCTAAGACCCACAGCGCCGATGGTACTGCACCCGGGAGGGTGTGGGAGAGTAGGTCACCGCCGGACATACATTAGGTCGAGAGCCTCCAACCACCAGGTTGGAGGCTCTCCCCCTTTAACCCGAAAACCACCCCGCGCCCAGCCCCAGGCGCACCCGCCCCGCGCCCAGCCCCAGGCTCACCCGCCCCGGGGCCGGCCCGGGCCGGCCGCGAAGCACACCAGCGCGAGGCAACCGGACACGAGGCGGCGTCCGCAGCGGACCGGGGGCCTGCGGCGCCGGCAGCGGGCCCGCGTCCAGAGCCGTCGGCGGCGCCTGCGGCGGACGGGGGTCGAAGCAGCCGGGAACGGGCGGCGCCCGGACCGCGCGGGATGCGTCCGCTGTCGGCTGAAAAGCGGCTCCTAAGACCCTAAAACTCGTGAGTTTTCCCAAAAAAGCGCGAAAACACGCGGAATTTGCCGCCTCGGCGGCGGCAAGCTGGTAAGTTTTCGAAGAGTGGCTTGTGCGCATGCCGCGTGCAGGCTTCAGAAATTAGAACCGTCCAGGAGGACATAAATGGCTAAGAACCGTAGTGAACTTGTTGCAGAGGTAGCTGGCAAGGCCGGCACCAGCCAGGCAGCCGTCAACTCCGTGCTCGATGCACTGTTCGAGGTTTTCGAGACCTCTGTCGCCGCGGGCGAAAAGATCACCATCCCGGGCTGGCTCGCCGTCGAGCGCACCGACCGTGCAGCCCGCACCGGCCGCAACCCGCAGACCGGTGAGACCATCCAGATCGCCGCCGGCCACAGCGTCAAGCTGACCGCCGGCTCCAAGCTGAAGGCTGCGGTCGCCAAGAAGAAGTAGTCTTCTTCCAACGCTTGAAAGGAGCGGCAGCCCGTCGGGTTGCCGCTCCTTCTGTGTTAACCGCAGCGCGGGCTGGATTCGCTGGCTAGGCGGCTGTAGCGGACAATGGAGATGTGCCTTCCGCAGCAAAGCCCCGAACCCCAGCAGCCTCCATCTCAACCGGGGGACCGCTTGGCCGTGGCGCCGGGACGACCGGAATTTCCCGGTCCTGGCAACTGGCGGGACTGGCCGCGCTGATCCTCGGCCTGGTCGGGGCGATGCTCTTCTCCGGGGCGGCTGCCGCCCGCGCGGTGTCGGACCCTGGAGCGCTCGTTCGCTGGGGGCTGCCGATCAGCAAAGCCGTTCACAACGTTTCCCTTGCCACGGTGATCGGCGGGCTGATTTTCGCCGTCGGGATCCTGCCGCGGAATCTCTCCGGGCGCCAGTCCAAGAATGAGGAGGGCCCGGAGCACCCCTCCTATACCCGGGTCCTGGCTGTTGCCGCCGCCGCGGGTGTCGTCTGGACTCTTTCCGCCATTGCGGTCCTGGTCCTGAGCTACTCGGATATCGCCGGCCAGGCCCTCTCGGGGGACCCGCAGTTCACCAAATCGCTCGTCTACTTCATGACCGACATCGACACCGGCCGGGCGTGGCTGGCGGTCGTGATCATCGCCGCGGTCGCCACAACCGCCCTGTTCGGCGTCCGTTCACGGGGCGGGCTGGCCTTCACGCTCGTCCTGGCCGTCGCCGGGCTGGTGCCGGCAGCGCTGATCGGCCACTCGGCCAGCTCCAACGACCACGAGGGCGCCATCAACTCCCTGGGCCTGCACCTCGTCGGTGTCTCGGCGTGGGTGGGAGGCATCGTGGTCCTTGCCCTGCTTTCCGGCGTCCTCGCCGCAACTCCCGGACCCGGAGTCCGGGGCAGCGCCGACATCACCGAGCCGACGCTCCGCCGTTTTTCGTCCCTGGCCGGCTTCGCCTTCGCGCTGGTCTTCGCGTCCGGCGTGGTCAATGCCACCATCAGGGTCTCCAGCTGGGGTGACCTCTTCGGATCGGCGTACGGCCAGCTCATCCTGGCGAAGACGGCGGCAGCCCTGGTCCTCGGAGGCATCGGACTGATGCACCGGCAGTGGGTCATCCCGCAGCTGGGCGTCAAGGGTGCGGGCATGTCTGCCCGCCGCGTGCTCTGGCAGCTGATCCTCGTGGAGCTGCTGGTCATGGGGGCGACCTCCGGGATTGCGGTGGCGCTCGGCCGGTCCGCGCCGCCGCAGCCCACCACCTTCGCTCCGGACGCGTCCCCGGCCTTCATCCTCTCCGGCTACGAGCTGCCGCCGGAGCTGACCCCGCAGCGATGGCTCACCGAATGGCGGTTCGACTGGCTCTGGCTCGCCGTCGCCCTCTCCGGGCTGGCCTCCTACTTCCTGGGCATCCGCAAGCTCCGCCGGCGCGGCGATTCCTGGTCCTGGTTCCGGACCGTCAACTGGGTCATCGGCCTTGTAGTACTGACCTACATCACATCCGGGCCGCCGTCGGTCTATGGCCGCGTGCTGTTCTCAGCGCACATGGTGGATCATATGGCGCTGACCATGGTCGCTCCCATCTTCCTGGTACTGGGCGCACCGGTGACGCTCGCGCTGCGGGCGCTGACCCCGCGGCGGGATAGCTCCCGCGGGCCGCGGGAATGGCTGCTCATCTTTGTGCACTCCAAGTTCTCCCAGCTCGTCACGCATCCGTTATTCGCCGCGGCGAACTTCGCCGGCTCCATCGTGCTGTTCTACTACTCCGACGCCTTCGGCTACGCCATGCGCGACCACGTGGGGCACGAGTTAATGAACCTGCACTTCACCCTGACCGGCTACATCTTCGTCCTGACCATGATCGGCATCGATCCGCTGCCCCGGCGGGCCCCGTACCCGATGCGGCTGCTCCTCCTGCTGGCCACCATGGGCTTCCACGCCTTCTTCGGGGTGTCCATCATGGGCGGCACGGGCCTGCTGGCCGCCGACTACTTCGGGAACCTGGGCCGGATCTGGGGTCCCTCGGCCCTCCTGGACCAGCAGATGGGCGGCGCGGTCGCCTGGGGGATCGGCGAAGTGCCCACCCTGCTGGTGGCGATCGGCGTCGCCGTTATGTGGTCCCGCTCCGACGCCCGCGAGTCCAAACGCACCGACCGGGCGGCGGACAGGAATAACGACGCCGATCTCACCGCTTACAACGATATGTTTGCCCAGCTCGCCCAACGCGATGCGAAGCTGGCAGAACGCCAATCAAAGCTGGAAGGACGCTGATGAGCGAAACCGTACGCACCCACCACCGGGTCCGGGCCTCCGAACTCGTGGGCCGGGGGTGGCTGAACACCGGCGGCAAGTCCCTGGACCTCGACGCCCTCCGCGGTAAGATCGTGCTCCTGGATTTCTGGACTTTCTGCTGCATCAACTGCCTCCACGTCCTGGACGAACTGCGCCCGCTCGAGCAGGAATACTCCGACGTCCTGGTGACCGTCGGGGTGCACTCGCCGAAATTCGAGCACGAAGCGGATCCGGTGGCGCTGGCCGCGGCCGTGGAACGGTACGAAATCCGCCACCCGGTGCTGGACGACCCGGAGCTGGACACCTGGAAGGCCTACACGGCCCGTGCGTGGCCCACCCTGGTGGTCATTGACCCCGAGGGCTACATCGTTGCGCACCTCTCCGGCGAGGGCCACGCGGACGGCCTGGCCGTCCTCATCCCCGAGCTGATCGCCGAGCACGAGGCGAAGGGCACCCTGCACCGCGGCGACGGACCCTACGTGGCCCCGGAACCGACGTCGGGCACGCTGCGCTTCCCCGGCAAGGCCCTGTACCTGCCGGCCGGCCGCGGCGGACAGGACGCGGCCGCCGGGGAAGCCCGGTCCGAGGCCGGTTCCTGGCTGGTCACCGACACCGGCCACCACCGCCTGGTGGAACTCTCCACTGATTTCGAGACAGTCCTGGCTACCTACGGTTCGGGTGAGAAGGGCTACGCCGACGGCAACGCCGCCGACTCCCGCTTCAACGAACCGCAAGGCCTGGTGTTGCTTCCGCAGGACGTGGCGGCAAAGGCCGGGTACGACGTCGTGATTGCGGACTCGGTCAACCACCGGCTCCGCGGGCTCTCGCTGACCGACGGCACCGCCACCACCCTGGCCGGCAACGGGGTGCAGCGGTTGCTTGAGACCGGGCCGGCCCGCGTGGACGAGGAAGGCGCCGCCTACGGTGCCCGGCTCGAAGCGGATCCGCTGCAGGTCTCGCTGAGTTCGCCCTGGGACGTCGTCTGGTCCAGCAAGCTCAACGCCGTCGTGGTGGCGATGGCCGGCGTGCACCAGATCTTCAGCTTCGAGCCGGTCACCGGAGCCGTGTCCATCGTCGCCGGCAACGGCCTCGAAGGCCTGCTGGACGGCCCGGCCGCGGAAGCCTGGTTCGCCCAGTCCTCCGGCCTCGCCGAAGACGGGGACGGCAACATCTGGGTCGCGGACTCCGAGACGTCGGCGCTGCGGAAACTCGTCATCGACGACGGCGGCGCTGTCACCGTCGAGTCCGCCGTCGGCAAGGGCCTGTTCGACTTCGGCTTCCGCGACGGCCCGGCCGACGAGGCCCGGCTCCAGCACCCACTGGGCGTCACGGTCCTGCCGGACGGCTCGGTAGCGATCGCAGACACCTACAACGGTGCGGTCCGGCGCTACGACCCGGCGTCGGGCACGGTCTCCACGCTCGCCCGCGGACTGTCCGAGCCTTCGGATGTCATCGTGGACCACACGCACGTGGCGGGCGCGGAGCCGCTGCTGGTGGTCGTCGAGGCGAACAAGCACCAGCTCGTCTACGTGCCCATCCCCAAGGAAGCCCAGCAGGTGGACGAAGGAGCGGCGCAGACCCACCGGCCCAAGAGCCCGGTGGCCCCGGGACTGATGTCCCTGACCGTCCGGTTCACCGCCCCGACCGGGCAGAAGCTGGATGACCGCTGGGGCGACCCGACGCAGCTGAAGATCTCCTCCACCCCGCCGGAACTGCTGGCAGCCGGCGGCGGGACCTCGGTGGGCCTGCTCCGCACCCTGGAACTCTCCTCCGACGTGCCCGAGGGTGTCCTGCACATTACCGCCCGCGCCGCGGCCTGCGACGGCCCGGAAAGCGAGGACGGCGAGATCCCGGACCACGCGGCGTGCCACCTGTACCAGCAGGACTGGGGCATCCCCGTGGTGCTGCAGGCCGACGGCGACACGGAGCTGGTCCTGGACCTGCGCGGCATGGACTAAACAGCCCCGCATGGCGCCCGAGAGGCTGCTGTCCGCGACCTGCGTGTCACGGGCGGCAGCCTTTTGGCGTGCCCGGACACTGCCGGCCTGGTTTCGCGCGGGTGTCCGGCCTTGGCAACGGCAGAAGACTGCGATGAATGACGCCGGGATGTCCACATAGCGCTTCCGGGGCGGCCCGCTCACCCCCGTGGGACGGGAACCTTGCTTTATGGATGTCTTCACGGCTTTGACCGTCTGCGGGGGTGCGGCCCGGCGGCCCGCCTTGGCCCGCTTGGGAATCGACGACGCCGGGTTGCGGCGGGCGGTCAGGGCAGGGGTCCTCCAGCCCGCGCGCGGGCTGTACGCTCTCCCCTCCGCAGATTCCGAGTACGTGGCGCTGCTGCGGAGAAGGCAGCTACTCACCTGCCTCAGCGCAGCTCCATTTTATGAACTCTGGACGATCGGCGCTGCCGGGCACAGCCATGTGCACCATCCTCGGGGCCTGACTTTCGATGGGCAGGCTGCCCATGGCGGCCTGCTCTTCGAGCCGCAACAGCACCGCCCAGTTGCCGCCCTGGGCGACGTCCTGATTCATGCGCTGCGCTGCCTGCCGTTCCGCGAGTCGCTGGTGATGGTGGAGTGCGCCGTCGGCAGGGGCGATATGACAGTGGACTTCCTGCGGCAGAGGCTCCCTGGCAGGCGCAACGGTAAGGCCCGCCATGTCCTCGAATGGGTGGACCGGGGAGCGGAGTCGCTGCTGGAGACCCTGGCCCGTTCGTACTTCCGCCGGGCCGGGATCAGGGTGGAACCGCAGGTCTACATTGACGGCGTCGGATACGTGGACCTTCTGCTGGAAGGCAGGCTGATCGTGGAACTGGACGGCCGCCATCACGGTGATTGGGCCCAGGTCAAAAAGGACCAGCGCCGCAACAACGTCTCCGTTGTCCGGGGCTATTCGGTGCTCCGCTACTACTACGACGACGTCGTGCACCGCCCCGCGCGGATGGTGGCCGAGGTCCAGGCCGTCCTGGCCGGCTAAATGTCCGGGTGAGGCGTCACTCCCGACACGGTTTCAACGCTGCAGACGGCGGGATTCGCGCGATGACGGCAAGTGCCCGGGCCAGCCGCGGCAAAAGACGGTTCCGCGTGACGGCGTGGCCCAGGCCGGGCGCCGCAGCCGCCGCGGAACAGGCCTAGTTACTCAGCTGCGGGGTGAGCTTGACCGAGTCGCCGGCGATATCGAGCCGGGTGGTGAAGCTGAAGTCATGGACGGTGTTGAGCTCGGTGACAGCCCCGGTGAAGAGGTCCACCTGCCGCGCCTTGATCCTGGCCTTGCCGTCCAGCGGGGCGACCACCCAGCGGCCGCCAAAGGGCTCGATGCTGACGGTGGGGTAGTCGGTGATGCTCCAGTCAATCGTTCCGTCCACCACCCGGTTGTTGGTGGCGTGGTAGAACGGGCAGTCCGGTTGCAGCCGCTGCTGCTTGTCGGCCTGGCGCGCGCAGCTGTCCAGGAAGTCTTTGACCTTGGCCCTGACGGCGTCCTTGAGCCCGTCGGTGGCCCGGGTGAGCAGGTTCAGCGGCGCAGTGGGCACGTCCTTGCTGGTGACCGTTGCCCGGGTGGCAGGCGCGGAGAAGAACTTGCCGTCAAGGGAAGCCTCGTATTCACCCGGATAGAGGACAGCGAAGGAGTTGCGGCCGTTGGGCATGTTTACCGGGACACCGTTCAGGGAAGCCTGGTTCGAATTGACCACGGTGACGTCCAGCACCGGCAGGGCGGAGGGGACAAAGGACCAGTCATGGAAGAAGAGCCACTGCGGGCTGGAGCGCCGCAGCAGGAATTCGCTGTGCTGCTGGCTTCCGCCGAGGGTGTAGTCGATCGGGACCATCACCTGGTTGCCGCCGCGGTCTTCCGCGTTGCCGTACTTGACGTCCGAGATCCCGGCAGCGGCGGTTTTCAGCGCCTCGCCATCCAGCATGGCGGCGTTGCTCTGCGGCACGGAGGCGTTGAGCAGGCCGAGGGCTTTCCCGCCCTCGCCCTTCTGCAGCGCGTCCAGATACTCGCGGACCGGCTGCTGCGGGCTGGCAATCGAATTGTTCACCAGGTTGATGGCGACGACGGCTCCGGCCACGGCGAGCATTAGGCCCAGCAGCCACATGGCTCCGATCCTGACCAACGCCTGACTCATTTGCACGTACCTTACGTTACCTGCACGCCCGCTGAAATCAGGCCTCAGGGCTGCCGGCTGTGACGTGCACCATCACCGGAGGCGCCGCCGGGACAGTGGAGCAGCTAGCGCCGGCGCCGCCGGGATGAAGTACCGAAGACGCCGCGGAGCAGCTCCCGGCCGAGCTGGGTGCCCAGGGAACGGGCCATGCTCTTGAGCCCCCCGCCCAGCGCGCCGGCGAGGTCCCCGGCCATCCCGCCGCCGGTTTCCTGCGGCTGCGGGGCGCGGCGCTGCGGGGCCCGCGCCGGCTCCGGCGCCGGAACGGTGCGGCTGCTGGTCCGGCCCAGGATTTCTTCCTCGATCCGGCGGGCCTCGGCGTCGACGGCGTCGCGGTCCGCGCCGGTGTGCGGGCCCGCGGTGGCGCCCGGGCCCGCGGCGGCGCCGGCGTCGCGGTCCGCGCCGGAGAGCTTCTCGTAGGCCGAGACGTTGTCCACCGCGGTGCCGTACCTGGCGAGCAAAGCCGACCCCGCCACGGTGCTGGCAACAAGCGCATCCTCGCTCGGGCCCATCACAGACTCCGGCGCCCGTAGCCGGGTCAGGGCCACCGGGGTGGGAGCGCCTTTTTCATTCATCACGGTGATGACGGCCTCGCCGATCCCGGCCGAGGTGAGGGTCTCTTCGAGATCGTAGTCACTGATCGGGAAGGTGGAGACCGTCGCCTTGAGTGCCTTGGCGTCTTCGGGGGTGAAGGCCCGGAGCGCGTGCTGGACGCGGTTGGCCAGCTGGCCCAGGACGTCCGAGGGAACATCCTTGGGCGTCTGCGTTACGAAGAAGATCCCCACGCCCTTGGAACGGATCAGCCGGACCGTGGTGGTGATCGCGTCGAGGAAGGCCTTGGACGCACCGTTGAACAGCAGGTGCGCCTCGTCCAGGAAGAACACGAGTTTCGGCTTGTCCAGGTCGCCGGCCTCGGGCAGTTCCTCGAACAGGTCGGCGAGCAGCCACATCAGGAAGGTGGAGAACAGCATCGGTTTGGTCTGCAGGGTGGGAAGTTCCAGGCAGCTGATCACGCCACGGCCGTCCGGGGCGGTCCGCAGCAGCTCGGCGGTGTCGAATTCGGGCTCTCCGAAGAATTTTTCCATCCCCTGCGCCTCGAGCGTGATGAGTTCGCGGAGGATGACGCCGGCGGTCGCCTTGGAGAGACCGCCGAGGTTTTTGAGGTCGTCTTTGCCCTCGTCGGAGGTCAGGAACTGGATCACCGCGCGCAGGTCTTTCAGGTCGATCAGCTCAAGGTTGTTCTTGTCCGCGAAGTGGAAGACCAGCTGCAGGCTGGACTCCTGGGTTTCGTTGAGTTCCATTACGCGGGACAGCAGGATCGGCCCAAAGGAGGTGATGGTGGACCGGACCGGGATGCCGGCGCCGTCGCCGCCGAGGGCGAGGAATTCCACCGGGAACGTCTTACCGGACCAGGCCTGGCCGATGCTGTCGGTGCGCGCCTTGAGCTTCTCTGACCCGGCAGCGGCCGTGGCGAGGCCGGACAGGTCGCCCTTGATGTCGGCCAGGAAGACCGGGACGCCGGCGGTGGAGAGTTGTTCCGCCATCATGTGCAGCGTCACGGTCTTGCCCGTGCCGGTCGCGCCGGCCACCAGGCCGTGCCGGTTCATCATGGCCAGGGGGAGCCGGACGGGGGCGTCCTTGTGGAGTTCGCCGTCGACGATGGCGGCTCCCAGCTCGATGGTCGGTCCCTCCAGGGTGTAACCCTTCTGGATGGTGGCGACTTTATCTGCAGTGGATTTGATGGCCATGCCGCCAGCTTAGCCGGGTCCGTCGGCACGGACCCGGCTTCGGCCGATGTTTATTTCGCGGGGCGGGCGGCCGCCTTATTCGGCCAGGGCCTTGAGGACTTCCTTGGCGACGGCCTCGCTGGATTGCGGGTTCTGGCCGGAGATCAGGTTCCCGTCACGGACCACGTTGGAGCTCCAGGCCGCGCCCGTTTCCACGATCGAGCCCTTCTCCTTGAGCGCGTCCTCCACGAACCACGGCGTGTTCGGGCCGGTTCCGCCGTTGAGTTCTTCTTCGTTCGTGAACGCGGTGAGGTGCCGCCCGGCGAACGCGAAGGTTCCGGCGGCGTCGACGGCGCTCAGCAGGCCAGCGGGGCCGTGGCAGAACGGTGCGATGACCTTACCGGCGGTGTTGGCTTCGACCAGCAGCCGGCCGAGGTCCGCGTCCTCGTAGAGGTCGGCCATGGGCCCATGGCCGCCGGGCATCACAATCGCGTCATATGCGGCAACGTCGACGTCGCCCAGCACCAAGGGGGCGGAGAGCTCGGCGTCGATGTCCGCCAGGTACTGGCGGAACGCGTCGGCGCGGTCCTGGCCGCCGGCGGACTCTGCGGCGAGGCTGACCTCGTCCACGGTGGGTTTGGCTCCGCCGGGGGTGGCGATCCGGACGGTGTGGCCGTCCTCGAGCAGTGTCTGGCGCGACACCACGAGTTCCTCGGCCCAGTAGCCGGTGGGGTGTTTGCTGCCGTCGCGCATGGTGAGGGAATCGGCGGCGGATACGACCATCAGGATGTTAGCCATTGTCTTGCTCCTGTTCTGCCGGCCGGGGCCGGCCAAGGGATTGGTGCGTTTGCGGTGTGGTGTGGGGTTTAGCGTGCGGCTTCGAGTTCGGCGTAGGTGGCGTCATCGAGGACGACGCCGGCGGCCGCCAAGTTTTCTTCGAGGTGTTTGACCGAGCCGGTGCCCGGAATGGGCATCATGACCGGGGAACGGCGGAGCAGCCAGGCGAGGGCCACCTGGGAGGTGGTGGCGCCCAGCCGGGTGGCGGCCTCATCCAGCGGGCCGCCCGGGCGGGCGAGTTCCCCGGCCGAAATGGGGGCCCACGGGATGAAACCGATCCCGTGCTCCCCGGCGTAGTCCAGGACGTCCTCGGAGCTGCGGTCGGTCAGGTTGTACCGGTTCTGCACCGTGGAAACAGTGAAGTACTTGCCTGCCAGTTCCAGCTCGGCGACACTGACCTGGGACAGCCCGAGGGCCTTGACCTTGCCCTCCTTCTGCAGGTCGCGCAGTACGCTGAACTGCTCTTCCGGATCCACTTTGGGATCAATGCGGTGCAGCTGCAGCAGGTCCAGGGCCTCGACCTTGAGCTTGCGCAGGCTCAGCTCGGTCTGCTGCCGGAGATACTCGGCGCGGCCCAGCGGCACCCATTCATCGGGGCCGGTGCGGGTGAATCCCACCTTCGTGGCGATCTTGAGGCCGTCCCCGTAAGGGTGCAGGGCTTCGGCCAGGATCTCCTCGCTGACGTTGGGCCCGTAGGAGTCGGCGGTGTCGATGAAGTCGACGCCCAGCTCGACAGCCCGGCGGACGACGGCAATCGCCGTGTCGCGGTCGGCGGGTTCGCCCCAGACCCCGTCACCGACGATGCGCATGGCACCGAAGCCTAGCCGGTGGACAGTTCCCAGGTCCTTCAGATCGATCGTGGCGGATGGTTCATGAAGCTGTGAGTTGTCATGGCTCATAAAGGCGGCAACCCACTACGGGTGCCGAGTATTCCGCCCGGGAGCCGGGCCGGTGCTTCCGGGGGCGCAGAAATAAGACGCGCCCCGGCGTCGTTGGCATCAGTGTGCGAACGCCCGCCTCCGGCGCGGCACCAGCTTCAGCACACACCCTGCTCCGCTACGAAAGGCCGGCTTTTCCGTGACTGTTCCGCTTTCCATCCTTGACCTGGCAATCATCGGCAAGGGCCAGACGGCGGCGGAGAGTTTCGCCGGGAGCGTGGCCATGGCGCAGCGTGCCGAGGAGCTGGGCTACCGCCGCATCTGGTACGCCGAGCACCACAACATGTCCTCCATCGCTTCTTCGGCCACGAGCGTGCTGATCGCGCATATCGCGGCCAACACCAAGAGCATCCGGCTCGGCGCCGGCGGTGTGATGCTGCCCAACCACTCTCCGCTGACCATCGCCGAACAGTTCGGCACCCTCGAGTCCCTGCACCCGGGCCGGATCGACCTTGGCCTGGGCCGCGCGCCCGGCAGCGACCAGAACACCATGCGGGCCCTGCGCCGGGACCCGATGAGCGCGGACAGCTTCCCGCAGGACGTGCTTGAACTGCAGGGCTACCTGTCCGGGCCCACCCGCATTCCCGGGGTTGAGGCCACCCCGGGCAAGGGCACCAACGTCCCGCTCTACATCCTCGGTTCGTCGCTGTTCGGGGCGAAGCTGGCCGCCCAGTTGGGCCTGCCCTACGCCTTCGCCTCGCACTTCGCCCCCAACGCGCTGCAGGACGCGGTGGCCCTCTACCGCCGCGAATTCCGGCCCTCCGCCCAGCTGGACGCCCCGCATGTGATCGCCGGGGTCAACGTGATCGCCGCCGACTCCGCCTCCGACGCCCAGGCGATGTTCCAGGCCACCAAGCGGGCGCGGGTCTCGCTGTTCTTCGGCAACGGCCGGGTCTTCAGCGACGACGAGGCGGACATGATCCTGGACTCCCCGCAGGGCCAGCACATGGCGCAGATGATGAAGTATTCGGCGGTGGGCACCCCGGATGCCGTGCTGGACTACCTGGAAGAATTCACCGCGCACGCCGACGCCGACGAGCTGATCGTTGCGCACCAGAGCGCCGGCGTCGAGGACAGGCTGCGCTCCGTGGAGTTGCTCGCCGAAACCGCCGGCCTCGCCCGCGTCTGAGCGCCCCACACCGGGTCAGGGCCCGCGTCTGAGCGCGCCCGGCCCGGTTCAGTACTCGCGGCGGGCGCCCCCGGAGGCGGTCACAGGGAAGATCAGCGGCGGGGTGAAACCGGCGCGGGCGAAGGCCGAGGCCACACCCTCGGTGACCCGGCCGGCGTCGCTGTCGCGCACCAGCGCGATCGCGGCACCGCCGAAGCCGCCTCCGGTCATGCGGGCTCCCAGGGCGCCGAGTTCCCGGGCACTGGAGACGGCAAGGTCCAGTTCCGGGGTGGAGATCTCGAAGTCGTCGCGCATTGACTCGTGCGATGCGTCCAGGAAATGTCCGACGGCGGCCGGGCCGGAGGCCCGGAGGGCGGCGACGGTGTCCAGGACCCGCTGGTTTTCGGTGATCACGTGCCGTACCCGCCGGAAGGTCTGCTCATCCAGCGTCGCGGCGGCGCGGGGCAGGTCCCCGGGGCCGAGGGCCCTGAGGCTGCCGACGCCCATGGCCCGGGCACCGTCCTCGCAGGAGCGGCGGCGGCTGGCGTAGCCGCCGTCGGCGTGTGAATGGCTGGTGCGGGTGTCGATCACGAGCAGTCCCACCCCCGCGTCTTCGAAGCCGAGGGCCACTGTCCGGGTCTGCAGGCTCTGGCAGTCGAGCAAGATGCCATGGTCCGGCTCGCCCAGGAGCGAGGCGGACTGGTCCATGATGCCGGTGGGGGCGCCGACGACCCGGTTCTCGGCCAGTTGCCCGACCCGGGCCAGCTCCGGCCGGCTCATTCCCAGAACCCAGAGCTCGTTCAGGGCCAGCGCCACGGCGCATTCGACGGCGGCCGACGAGGACAGGCCGGCGCCCGCCGGGACATCGGAGCTGAGCGCGAGGTCGAGGCCGGAAAGTTCAGCGGTGCCGCCGTTCTCCCGCGCGGCTTGGGACATCGCCCAGGCGACGCCCAGGGGGTAGGCCGCCCAGCCGTGCAGGGCGTCCGGGTCCAGCTCGTCGAGGCCGATTTCCACGATCCCGGGGTAGGAGCTGCTCGCCACCCGCAGCCGGCGGTCGGCGCGGACACCGGCGGCCACTGCCGTGCGTTTTTCGATCGCAAGGGGCAGGGCGAAGCCGTCGTTGTAGTCGGTGTGCTCGCCGATCAGGTTGACCCGGCCCGGGGCGGACCACACCCCGCCGGGGGAGTAGCCGAACCGGCCGGAAAAGAAATCGCGTCCCTGTTCGCTAAGTTCGGTCATGGCTGTGCTGCGTCTTCCTGGTCACGGGTGTCACTGTCGGTCCGCGTCTTTCCAGGGTCCACCCGGTCGAGGGCGGCCCGGAGCCGGGCGGCCGAGGTCTCCGGCGGGATGTCGGCGATAAACGCCCCCATCGCGGCCTCGGATCCGGCCAGGTACTTGAGTTTGTTCTCTTCCCGCCGGGGCGAGGTCAGCTGCAGCATCAGCCGCACGTCGTCCCGGTGCGCATTGACGGGGGCCTGGTGCCAGGCGGAAATGTAAGGCGTGGGGGTGTCATAAAGGGCATCGACGCCGCGCAGGAGCTGTCTGTACAGCCGGGCGAGCTCTTCGCGTTCGGGGCCTGTTGTCGCGGCGAGGTCCGGGACGTGCCGGTGCGGGAGCATGTGCACTTCCAGCGGCCAGCGCGCAGCGAAGGGCACAAAGGCCGTCCAGTGCTCACCCTGCAGCAACACGCGCTCGGAGTTCTGTTCGAAGCCCAGGATGTCCTTGAAGAGCGTGCTGCCGTAGCTGCCGATGGTGCGGATCAGCTGGGCTGTGCGGGGCGTGATGTAGGGGTACGCGTAAATCTGCCCGTGCGGGTGGTGCAGCGTGACGCCGATTGCTTCGCCGCGGTTCTCGAACGGAAAGACCTGTTCGACGCCGGGCAGCGCCGAGAGGGCCGCTGTCCGGTCCGCCCACGCCTCCACCACCGTGCGCATCCGTGACAGGGAGAGCCCGGCCAGGGAGCCGGTGTGTTCAGGGGAGAAGCACACCACTTCGCAGCGGCCCACGGCCTGCCGGCTGCGGCCCAGGCCCACCCGGGCCAGGTCGGCCAGGCCTTCCTCGGCGTCGGCACCAGCCAGGTCCGGCCCGAAGGACGGGGACTTGTTTTCGAAGACGGCGACGTCGTACGGGCTGGGGATTTCTGACGGGTTGCCGGGCGTGGCCGGGGACAGCGGGTCCAGGTGCGAGGGCGGGAGGACCACCCGGTTCTGCCGGGCCGCGGCGATTGAAATCCACTCGCCAGTCAACACGTCCTGGCGCATCGTGGCGGTCGGCGGCCGCGGCGCCGGCTCGCGGAGGTCCGGTCCGCGGTCGGGGGCGAGGACCGTGTCGGCGTCGTCGAAATAGATCAGGTCCCGTCCGTCGGAGAGTTTGTAGGGGCGTTTGGTGATCTGGCCCATGCTAGGAGTTCCTTACGGGGTGGCCGGCGGGGGTGCCGGCGTCGTCCACCCGGCGGAGCGAGAAAAGGACACCGTGTTCGGGGTTGAGGACCGGCATCGGCAGGCCCGATTCCGCCAGGAACCGGCCCGTGGCCTCGACGCCGGTGCCCAGCCAGGCCGGCGGTGCCGCCTGCATGAAGGCCCGGCCGTCGTCGGGGGACGGGTAGACCGCTTCCACGCGGTACCGGGCTTCGGGCCGCAGTGCAGGCAGGCAGACCCGGCCGGGACTTTCGGCGAACGAGGTCGCCACGGACACCAGCGCGAACAGGGCCTGGCCCCCGTCCTGGGAAACAACGCCATGCAGCCGCAGCGCCGGGTCGGGCTCGTCGGCCCGCACCATCCGCCCGCTGTGCAGCAGGGGCCGGTATTCCTTAAACAACGCGATGACCCGGGCGAGCTCTTCGCGTTCGGGCCCGTCGAGCTGGCGGACGTCCCATTCGAGGCCGAAGTGGCCGAAGACCGCGGTGATCGCCCGGAATGAGAGATCGTGGGTGCGGGCCGTCGTGTGGCTGGTGGTCGGCCCGATATGCGATCCGACGAGCTCCGGCGGGACCACCATGCCGGTCCACCGCTGGATGGTCTGCCGTTCCAGGGCATCATTGCAGTCCGAACCCCAGACCCTGTCCGTGCGTTCCAGGATGCCGAGGTCGACCCGGGCGCCGCCGGACGAGCAGCTTTCGATCTCGACGCCGGGATGTGCCTCGCGCAGGGCATCCAGGAGGCGGTAGACCGCCCGGGTCTGGGCATGCACCGACGGCCGGCCGGCGTGGCCCATCTCGGTCAGGTCCCGGTTCTGGTCCCATTTGAGGTAGCCGATCCGGTTCTCCCGCAGCAGGGCATCGAGCCGGTCGTAGATGTACTGCCAGGCATCCGGATTGACGAGGTCAAGGACCTGCTGGTGCCGCCACCGTTCCGGCAGGCGCCCGGCGGTGCCGGCGGCGGGGCGCGGGGCCGGCCCGGCAATCCAGTCCGGGTGGGCGCGGGCAAGGTCCGAGTCCTCGTTGACCATCTCGGGTTCCACCCAGAGGCCGAATTCCATGCCGAGGCCGGTCACGGCGTCGATCAGCGGCGCCAGTCCGTCGGGCCAGAGCTGCTCGTCGACGTACCAGTCACCGAGCCCGGCGGAGTCATTGCGCCTGCCGCGGAACCAGCCGTCGTCGAGCACGTAGCGTTCAACTCCCAGGGCGGCGGCGGACCGGGCGAGCTCAAGCAGGGCAGGGAGCCGGTGGTCGAAGTAGACCGCTTCCCAGACGTTCAGGACCACCGGGCGGGGATTGCCCGAGGCGGCGCCGGGGTGGTGCGGCCGGCCGCGGAACCAGGCGTAGAAGGCCTCGCTGATGCCGTCCAGGCCGGCGGCCGAGTAGGCGGCGAACAGCCACGGGGTTTCGTAGCCTGCGCCCGGGGGGAGCGTGATTTCCGCGGATCCGAGGAGTTCGGAAGCGCCGATCACGGTCCGGCCGTCCCCGACGGTGTCGACGAAACTTTCGTGGTTGCCGCTCCAGCCCAGGTGGACAGCCCAGACCTGCCCGTGGCGGTAGCCGAACCCGGCGGTGCCGGCCGCCAGCAGCAGGGAGGCGTCGTGGCCGGTCCGGCCGTGCCGGCCCGAGCGGACCCAGGTTCCCTGGTGCAGCGGCAGGCGCTGGGGGTGCGACTCCCGGCACCAGCGGCCGGTCAGGTCCAGGACTTCGGCGGCGGCGCGGCCGACCGGCAGCACCGTGGCCAGCTCCTCGACGGTGTAGCTGTCCGGTCCGTCGTTGTTGAGCCGGTGCCGCAGTTGGAGCAGGCCGCCGTCGTTGATCCGGAACTCGGTCTGCACGGTGATGCCGGCGTCGGGGTCGGTCTGGGTGACGACGGCGGCGCCGGGATCTCCTGCCACGGGTCCGGCGGAGGTGAGCCGGAGCCGGGAGGAGAACGACCGGCCGTTGCGGTGGCCCCGGAGCCCCGGCCGGCCGCGCCAGCCGGAAGAGGCCTGCGGGATCAGGCCCAGGGTGACCGGGATGTCCAGGGCGGAGGGCGGGACGGGGTCTCGCAGCAGGTCAAGGTCCGGCAGCTCGTCGCCGAGATCGGCGCCGAAGTGCAGCAGGGCGGGCTCGCCCGTGCTGAAGCTGATCAGCAGCGAGGTTCCGGAGCGGCGCAGGTAGAGGGGCTTTGGCTGTGCCGCGTTTTGGGCAGCGGTGATCTCGGCGGGACGGGTGCGGTCCGGGTTGTTCACGGTGGCTCCAGGCGAAGTGGTCACGGGTGGGCGGGGAGGTGCCGGTCAGCCGGTGGCGGCGGTGTGGACGGCGGCGGTACCGTTCCTTGCTTCGCCGGTAGGGGCCAGCTTGAGCCGTCCGACGCGCTCGGCGAGGATGCGCCGGGCCTCGCCGCCCAGGAGGTCGTCGCTGATGAGTTCGTCGGCGTCCTCCAGGGCGGCGATCGTGCTGATCCCGAGGGTGCCCCACTTCGTGTGGTCGGCCAGCACCACCACCCGGCGGGCCGCCGCCACGAACGCCCGGTCGGTTTCGGCTTCCAGCACGTTCGGGGTGGTGAAGCCTGCGTCGGCGTCCACGCCGTGGACGCCCAGGAACAGCACGTCCAGGTGCAGCTGTTTCAGCGAGGAAGTGGCCAGCGGGCCGACCAGGGCGTCGGAGGGGGTGCGCTCGCCGCCGGTGAGGATCACCGTGGACGGCGACGAGCCCTGGTGGAAGACATCGGCGATCCGCACCGAGTTGGTGACCACCGTGATCCTGGGACCGGCGCACAGCAGCTGGGCGAGCGCCCAGGTGGTGGTGCCGGCGCTGAGCCCCACCGCCATCCCCTCGCGGACCTGGCCGGCCGCTTCCTGGGCGATCGCCATCTTTTCGTCCTTGAGCTGGGTCACCTTCAACTCGAAGCCGGGCTCGTGGGTGCTGGCCCCGCCGGGCAGCTTGGCCCCGCCGTGGATTTTCTCCACCGCACCGGCCGCGTCGAGGGCCTCAATGTCCCGCCGGACCGTCATCAGTGAAACGCCGAGCATCCGGGCGAGGTCGGCGACACGGACGATCCGCTCACGCTGGACCTCGGCGAGGATGGCGGAATGGCGGGCTGCGGCTAGCATGTGGAGTCCTTACAGGCTGGAGTCGGTTGGCTGGGCTGAGTGTCTTGACGGGCCGGCGGATGTGCCGGCGAACCGGCCGGCGGAACGGACGACGGCGACGGCGCCGGCGCCGAGGCCCAGTCCGCCGTCGAGCTCGGTGCCGTTGAGGAGGTCGACGCCCTCCAGCGGCAGCACGACGTCGTGCGCCCCGTGGTTGATGCAGAACGTCCAGTCGGTGCCGTCCTTGCTGCGACGGGAAACTTCCACGTCGGCGGGCAGGTCCGCTACGAGCGGCTCCACCCCGGCGTCGGCGCAGACCACAGCGAGCAGTCCGGCCAGGCCTTGGGGCGCGAGCGTGGTGGCGACGTAGTAGGAACGGCCGCTTCCGGCACGGTTGCGGGTCACGGCGGGGGAACCGGCTGCCGGTCCCTCGTCCACTGCCGCGAGGACTTCCGCGGTGGTGGCGCGACCCAGCTCGTTCCAGCAGGATCCGGCGCCAAAGCCGCTGAGCCGGACGCTTTCGCCGGCCCGCAGCGGGAAGAACTCTTCCATTTGGACGCCCAGGAGTCCGCTGAAGGCGCCCGGGTAGCCGCCGAGTCTGATGTGGTCATTTTCGTCCACGATACCGGAGAAATAGCTCACCACGAGGTGCCCGCCGGCGCGGACATAGCCGTCCAGGTTGGCGGCGCCGGCGTCGGTGACCAGGTACTGCATCGGGGCGATCACAAGCCGGTAACCGGACAGGTCATCGGTGCTGCGGACGAAATCGGTGGGGATCCCGGCCCGGTAGAAGGCGTCGTGCCAGCGCCGGGTTTCGGCGATGTTGGAGGCATCCACGCTCGGATGCGAGTCCAGCTCCGAGGCCCAGCGGGCATCCGTGTCGTGCAGGATCGCGACGTCCACGCGGCCCGAGGCGCCCGTGACAACCGAGCCGCTGACTTCGGCGAGGCTGCGCAGCGCCTGCCCGAGCTGGACCACTTCGCGCCAGACCTTTGTCTTCGTGCCGGCATGGGGCAGCATCCCGGAGTGGAATTTCTCCGCGCCGGCGCGCGAGGCCCGCCACTGGAAGAAGAGTGCGCCGTCGGCGCCGCGGGCAACATGCTGGAGGGCATTGCGCAGCATCTCGCCCGGCGCCTTGGCGATGTTCCGGGGCTGCCAGTTCACGGCGGAGGTGGAATGCTCCATCAGCAGCCAGGGTTTGCCGCCGGCCCAGCCGCGGGTCAGGTCCGCCGTCGCCGCCAGTTCCTGGAAGTTCCGCAGGTCCTCGGCGATGAGGTAGTGGTCGTTGGAGACCACGTCCATCTCCGCGGACCAGCGCCAGTAATCGATCGGCTGGTGCAGGCCCATGTTGAAGCCCATGAAGTTGGTGGTCACCGGGTGGGCCGAGTGCGAGCGGATGATGGCCGCCTCCGCTTTGTAGCATTCGAGCAGTTCGTCGGAGGAGTACCGCGCGAAGTCCAGCTGCTGGGTCGGATTGACCCAGGTTCCGGAGGTCCGCGGCGGCAGGATCTCCTCCCAGTCGTAGTAGCGCTGGGACCAGAAGGCGGTGCCCCAGGCGGCGTTGAGCGCCTCGAGGCTGCCGTAGCGGCCTTCGAGCCAGCGCCGGAAGCCGGCGGCGGCGCCGTCGGAGAAGTCCGGCTGGTTGTGGCAGCCGTACTCATTGTGGACGTGCCACATCACGACGGCGGGATGGTCCTTGTAGCGGACGGCGATCTGCTCGGTCAGTGCGGCGGCTGCCCGGCGGTAGTCGGGGCTGGAGGCGGCGAAGGCCTGGCGGGAACCGTAGCTGTGGCGGACGCCGTCGGCCGTCACCGGCAGCGATTCGGGGTACTTGTGGCTGAACCATGGCGGCGGGGAGGCGGTCGCGTTGGCCAGGTCGACCCGGATGCCGTTGGCGTGCAGCAGGTCCAGGATCCGGTCCAGCCAGCCAAATTCGTAGACGCCCTCGGACGGTTCCAGCAGCGACCAGCTGAAGATCCCCACGCTGACCAGGTTGACGCCGGCCTCGCGCATCAGCCGGACGTCTTCCTCCCACGTCTCTTCGGGCCACTGCTCGGGGTTGTAGTCGCCGCCGAAGGCCAGCATCGGGGAGCCTTCGGAGCCCAGGCGGGCGGTGATGTAGTCCATGGTGTTGGTGTGGTTGGTGCTGTTGTCCACGTTTATCCTTTGCTGGAGCCGAGGGTCAGGCCGGCCACGAAGTGCCGCTGGAGCAGGAGGTAGATCACCAGGGCGGGGATCGCCGTGATCATGGCGCCGGCGGCGATGAGGTTGTAGTTGGAGAGGAACTGGCCCTGGAGGTTGTTGACGGCCGTGGTGAGCGGGAGCCGGTCGCCGCTCTGCAGGAACAGCAGGGGCCAGAAGAAATCGTTGTAAATGAAGATGACTTCAAGGGTGCCCATGGCGGCGAGGGCGGGGCGGCACAACGGCAGGATGATGTCCCAGTACTGGCGCCAGACGCCGGCACCGTCCACCAGGGCGGCCTCGGTCAGTTCCGGCGAGAGGGCCTTCATGTAGTTCGACAGGACGAAGGTTACGAAGCCGATCTGGAATGCGGTGTCGACCGCGATCACGCTGATGTAGGTATTGAGCAGGCTTCCGGAGTCACTGACGCTGTAGGGCAGCGGCAGCAGCTTGAACATTTCGAACAGCGGCGCGGCGAGCACCTGCGGGGGCAAGAGGTTGCCGGCCGTGAACATGATCAGGAGCGTTACGTTGAACTTCCAGCTCACCCGGCTCACGGCGAACGCCATCATGGACGCAAAGAACAGCACCAGGATGACCGACGGGACGGTGATCAGGGCGGAGTTCCAGGCGTACTGGGCGAACCCGCCCTGGGTCCAGGCCTGGGAGAAGTTATCGAAGTTGAACGACCCCTCGAAGCTGAAGTAACCGTACTTGTCCGTGTCCGCCTTGGGGCGCAGCGAGGTGAAGATGGTCCACACCAGGGGGATCAGCCACATGATGGCGAGGACGGTGAGGAAGATGTGGATCCCGTAGTGGCGCTTGCCGCGTTTCCTGCCGGCCGGGCGGCCTGCCCCGGGGCCGGTGCTCCGCCCGGTGGCTGAACCGCTCGCGGCGGGGGCGTCGGTGGGCTGTGCGATGCTCATGCCTCTTTGTCCTTTCCGAATGCCCTGGAGAGGTAGAACGTGATCGGTACCAGGGAAATGACAAGGAGGATGACGGCCAGCGCCGATCCGACGCCGATCACCTGGCCCTCGCCGACCAGGTTTTGGATGACCAGGGCGCTGATGAGTTCCAGGCCGTTGGTGCCGCGGTTGATCACGTAGACGATGTCGAAGGCACGCAGGGACTCGATCACGGTGATGACGATGATGATCACGTTGACCGGGCGCATGGCCGGGAAGATGACCCGGAAAAAGGTTTGCACGGCGTTGGCGCCGTCGATCTGGGCGGCTTCGCGGAGTGTGGGATCCACGCCCTTGAGGCCGGCCAAGTAGAGGATCATCACGTAGCCGGCGTGCCGCCACGTGGCGGCGACCAGTGCGGCCCAGATGTTGACCCCGGAATCGCCGAACCAGTCCACGGCCTGCGGGGTTCCCGCGGTTCCGAGCAGGAAGTTCAGCAGGCCGCTGTCGCGGTTGTAGAAGAGCTGCCAGATGACACCGATCAGGGCCAGGGACAGCATCACCGGGGTGAAGAAAATGCTCTGGTAGATCTTGCTGCCGCGGATGTTCTGGTCCAGGAGGATGGCCAGCAACAGTCCAAGCGGCGTCGCGATGACCGCGAGGAACACCAGCCAGAGCACGTTGTGCTGCACGGCGGGCCAGAACGGCGGGTAGTTCTGCGCGATGAATTCGTAGTTGCTCAGTCCCGCCGGCTTGATGTCGTCCAGGCTGAGGCCGTTCCAGCGGGTGAAGGACAGTGCCGCCGAGAGCAGTGTCGGGATCCAGACCAGGACCAGCTGGATCAGGGTGGGCAGGCCCACCATGAGGCTCAGGACCCACTTATCGCGGCGGGACAGCCGCCGGACCCGCCCCGCCGGGGCGGCGGCCGTGGACCGCGCCCCCGCGGGGCTCGTATTCGTTGGTGTACTCACAAGAACATATTCCTTAGTGCCTGATCGTGGTGGCCCGAGCGGCCGCTACTGGGCGGCGTAGAGCGACTTGGCCTGGGCTTCCAGGTTTTTGACGTCCACGCTGCCGTCCTTGATGAAGGACTGCAGCGCCGGAATCATGACGTTGTTCGCCATGGCCGGCAGTGCGTCGCGGTCGAAGAACTGGCTGATGCTCTTCGCGTTGGAGATGACGTCGGCCATCTTTTTGGTCAGCGGGGAGAACGTGGACGTGTCGGCGCCCTTGGCGGCGGCGATGTTGGAGCTGTCCACGGAGGCGTAAACGTCCTGGCCTTCGGGCGTGCCGAGGTAGGCCAGGAAATCCTTGGCAGCCTGGTTCTGGCCGCCCTTCTTGGACAGCAGGAGCCCGTCGATCGGTGCCTCGACGGCGTCCCGGCCCTCCACCGCCAGCTCCGGGAACGGGAAGAAATCGATGTCGGCCGCGACCGTCTTGTCCGTGTATTGCTGGGTGAGGAAGGAGCCGAGCAGGTACATGCCGGACTTCTTGTCGCCAAGGTTTTTCGCCGAGTCCTGCCAGGTCATCCCCAGGGCGTTGGGGTTCTGGAAGGGCAGGAGTTCCTTCCAGGTGTCGAAGACGTCGCTGACCTTTTTCTGGTCCCACGATTCTTTATGTGCGGTCAGGTCCATGTGGAACTGGTAGCCGTTGAGGCGCATGTTCAGGTAGTCGAAGGTGCCCATGGCCGGCCAGCCGTCCTTGTCGGCGAACTCGATCGGGATCAGGCCGTCGCCCTTCATCTTCTTGGCCAGGGCGGTCAGCTCGTCGAATGTGGTCGGAACCTCGTAGCCCTTCTCGGCCCAGAGGCTCTTCCGGTAGAAGAACCCCCAGGGGTAGTTGTAGTTCGGGATGAAGTACATCTTGCCGTCGGCGCCGGTGGAGGCCTTCTTCATGGCCTCGGAGTAGTTGCCTCCGACCTTCTCCCAGACGTCATCGATCGGTGCGAGCAGGCCCTTGCCGGCGTAATACTGCATCCGGTAACCGGCGAACCAGGTGAACGTGTCATCCGGGCTGCCCTGCAGGTACGTGTTGATTTTGTTCTGAAAGTCGTTGTGCGGAACCACATTGGTGTTGACCGTGATCCCGGACTTTTTAGTGAAGGCGTCGGTGACGGCCTTATAGGCGGCCTTGGGCACCTCGTCCGAGGAACCCGAACCGAACGAGACCGTTTTGCTGCCGCCGCTCGCGGCCGGGCCGCTGCCGCCCGTGCACGCCGCCAGCAGTGGAGCGCCGGCGAGGGCGACCGCGCCGGCACCAAAGGTCTTGAGCAGCGTCCGGCGGTCCCACCCGCCCTGGCTGGAAGCTCGGCGCAACGCGTCTTCGTGCATGGTCATGATTTCTCCTTTGAAACAGCGCGGTGGTGTGAAGCAGCTCACATAATTATCTATCATATTCGCACAATAAAGAACGTCAAGGGGCAAAAAAGAACATTTATTACTGTTCCGACACCGCGTCGCGGCAGCGCGGCCCGGGCTTCGGCCCATAGCTATTTCCGTGGCGGCCGGGCACACTGGGTTCTGATCGTCCCCACCGGCGGAGCGGCGCACTCCGGTGCGGACCGCGCGCAGCGGAACTTCCGGCCCTACCGGGCCCGGACCCTGAACGGATTACCCCGGACCTGAGGATCAGATGGCGACTGGCCCCGAGCGCAGGAAACGACCCCTTCGACCGTCCCGGCGCGTGATTCTGCTGTCCGTGGCCGGCCTTACAGCGCTTGGCATCTGGCTGGGCTCGACCGTCGCGCTGCGGGGCTCCCCGCCCGGACCGCTCCCGCACGCCGACGGCGTCGTCACCATCGATACGGACGACACCGTAAACACGTTTGAGGGGAACCGCGCCATGGGTGTCGGCGTCGACGGCCTGGAGGAGAACGAAATCGACCGGGCGTGGTCCGCCAAAAGTGTCGAGGCGATGAAATCCGCCGGGTTCGGACCGGTCAGCTACCGCCTGCGCACGGAGCTGGGGAGCAAGGCCTGGCACTGGAACCCCAGGGGGACTTGGAGCCAGCCCGATAAGGAACAGGGGTACTGGACGTCCTCCTCCGTACCGGTCGAGGACTATGGAGTCTCCTACGGCTATCGTCTGCCGCGGCGCGGAAACACGATAGATCAAGGCAAAAACAGCGGCCACTCGCGACTTGACGACGGCGACGTCGGGACGTTCTGGAAGAGCAACCCGTACCTGGACTCGCATTTCACCGGCGAGCCCGACGGTCTCAATCCGCAATGGATCATGGTCGAATTCCCGCACGCGGTGCCGGTGGACACTGTCCGCTTCGACTGGGGCACGCCGTACGCGACGCGGCTCAAGGTCCAGTACTGGAGCGGGCGGGATGCGCGGTTCCCGGTCGACAACGGGAACTGGCGGGACTTTCCCCAGTCGGCCCACCGCGGGACCGGGGGTACCCAGACGGTACGCGTCGCCGCCAAGCCACTGAACGCGCAGTACCTGCGCATTCTGTTCCCGGAGGGCTCGGACACCGCACCCGCCGGGTCCCGGGACATCCGTGACCGGCTGGGGGTCGCCGTACGCGAGCTGTCCATCGGCCAGCAACAGGCGGGATCGTTCCTCGACCACGTCCGGCACCGGAAGTCGCACCGGCAGACGGTCATGTGGACCTCGTCAACCGACCCGTGGCACCGGGCGGAAGACCTCGACAAGGATTATGAGCACGCCAGCTTCGAGCGGGTCTTTGCCAGCGGAATCACCAAGGGCGAACCCATGATGGTCCCGGTTCCGGCGCTCTATGGAACGCCCGACGACGCGGCAGCCCTGGCGCGGTACCTGGGCAAACGCGGCTACCCGGTCACGCGCGTCGAGGTGGGTGAGGAGCCGGACGGGCAGCTGGCCCAGCCGGAGCACTACGGGGCGCTGTACGTCCAGATGGCGGCGGCCATGAAAGCGGTGAACCCCGCCCTGGAGTTCGGCGGGCCGGGCTACCAGACCACGTTGCCCGACTGGGTCCACTGGCCGGACAGCCATGGCGTGCGCTCCTGGACCGGCCGATTTGTTTCCTACCTGCGCCACCGCGGGGCGATGGCCGACTTCGACTTCTTTTCCTTCGAGTGGTATCCGTTCGACGACGTCTGCGCCGACCCCGCCGGAAACCTGCCGCAGAACCCTGGGCTGCTCGCACAACTGCTCAAGCGCCAGGCGGATGCCGGGCTGCCGGCGGACGTACCCAAGGTCATCACCGAGTACGGCTACTCCTCTTTTGTCGGCCAGGTCGAGCTCGAGCTGCCCGGTGCCATCGTCAACGCGGAAACGGCGGCGATGTTCCTGGCCATGGGCGGGCAGAGCAGTTATTTTTACGGAATCGAACCGAACTGGGTGTTCCAGGACGAGGCCGGCGAGAAATGCGACACGTCGGGCAACCTGATGCTGTTCCAGTTTTACGACGAATGGAAAATCCGCCCGGTGGCCGCGTACCAGGCCGCCAGGCTGGTTAACCATTCCTGGCTGGAGGCGGGCACCGGCAGCCACCGCATGTACAGGACCTCCAGTGACGTGAGCAACGCCAAGGGCCAGCCGCTGGTCACCGCCTACACGGTCCGCCGCCCCGACGGGAACCTCAGCGTGCTGCTCTTCAACAAGGACCCGAAGCGGACTATCGCCGTTCGGCTGCAGCAGGAGGGCGGGGGCAAAGCCGGGCCGGTGCAGGGACCGCTCGGCCTGGAGCAGTATTCGGCCCGGCAATACACGTGGAACCCGTCCCCCGGCGGCAGGGGCAACGGAGGACACCCGGACCCGAATGATCCGCCGGTGAGCACTACCATCGGCGCGGACATGCACGCTACCGTGTCCCTTCCGCCCTACAGCATCTCGGTGGTAACGGCCCCGCGCTGAGCCGGGGCGGGCCTGATCCCGGAGTCGTCCCGGGCTACTCGCAGCCGATGCCGTCGCCGTCGCCGTCGAACTTGCTGCTGAAGCCGGGCTGGCCCCGGCGGATCGGGGCGGCTCCTGCCGCCCGCACGGCGGTGCAGTTTGCGTAGAACACGGCCGGGGGCGCGGGAGCCCGGGCTGGGGCTTTCGGCGCAGGTGCCGGCGCGGGTGCCGGAGCGGCCGGAGTGGCCGGCCTGCGGGCGGTGGGTGCCGCGGCGTCCGGGCAGTCCTGCAGGACGCGGGCCATGGCGGCGCGCTCGGCCGCGGTAACCCAGAGCGCGTAGCTGGCTTTGACCGAGATCTGCCGTGCCACGTAGGCGCAGCGGTAGGACTTGTTTGGCGGCAGCCAGGTCGCGGCGTCCCCGTCGCTCTTTTGCATGTTCGCGGGCCCGTCCACGGCCAGGAGGTTGAGCGGATCGTTGGCAAAGGCGAGCCGCTGGGCCGGGCTCAAACGTTGTGCACCCTTCTGCCAGGCGTCACTGAGCGCCACAACGTGGTCGATCTGGACCGCGCTGCTGGTGGCTGCGCCGCGGAGGAAGCTGATGGGCTTGGCGGTGTAGGGGTCGTCCAGCAGGCCGGAAAGCACCACGCAGCCCCGGGTGCCCGGCTTGAGCGCTTCTCCGGTCAGGTCCCGGCGGAGCACGTCGTTTCGGGTGTCGCAGCCGTTGCGGTCGACGTCGGCCCATGCCTGGCCGAACTGGGCCCGGGAATATCCGGTCTTGGCCGCCCGGCCTTTGACCGGCAGCGTCGCCAGCACGTCGAGCGCCTTGCTGGCGTAGGCGGGCTGCGGGTGCGGGGCCGCGGCCCGGGCCAATGCGGCGCTGGAGGCGGGGCCGGCCGACGCGGCGGGCGACGGTCCGGGGGCGGCGGTGCGGGCGACGGCGGGCGCGGGGCTGCCGGCGGGGCCGGCGCCCGGGCCGGGAGCAGCGCAGCCGGTGGCACAGAGCAGCAGCAGACCGGCGACGCCGCCGGCTATCCAATCGACGGCGCCCCGATGACGGCGGGCGGTGCCGGCAAAGCGGCGGCCGGCGTCGCCTGGAGCGTTGCCCGGCGCGGCGCTGCCTGTTTCAACCCTGCGCAATTCTTCCCCCGCTGCCCGTCTGTCCGGTGGCCGGTTTCCGGCCTTTCACAGCCTACCGGCGGCGCCCCGCCGGGCCGCCGGTGCCACGCCGTCCCCGGGGGCCTTAGGCGAGGAGCAGGGCAACGCCGATCATCGCCGGGACGGCGACCACGGTCGTGATCAGGACGGTGTCCTTGGCCACGGTGAGTCCGGTCCGGTACCGGTTGGCCACCACGAAGACGTTCTGTGCGGTGGGCAGCGCCGACGTGACGACCACCGCAAACAGGGCCTGGTCCTGCAGGCCCAGGACGAACCGGGCAAAAAGGTAGGCCAGCGCGGGATGCACAAACAGCTTGAACCCGGTAGCGAGCAGCGTGTCGGTCCGGCGTGCGGAGGCGGCCTGCAGCGGCCGGGAGCCGTTCAGGCTCATGCCGAAGGACAACAGCATGGCGGGAATAGCGGCGCCGCCGATCAGGTGGACCGGCTGCAGGAGCAGTGCCGGGACATTCCAGCCCGTCCCGGCCACCAGCAGCCCGAGCCCGGATCCGAGAATCATCGGATTCCGGAGGATCATCACGGCAAAGCTCAGCGGCGTTGTCCGGTGGGCGCTGGTGGTGGCGTCCAGGACCATCAGGTACAGCGGCGTGAAGAAGGCGAGCTGGAAGATCAGCAGCGGCGCCACATAGCTGGCGTCGCCCAGCACGTATACCGCGATTGGTATGCCCAGGTTGGCGGAGTTGGCCAGCGACGCACTCATCGAGGAAACCAGCGCCTCGGGCAGCGGACGCTTCAGCAGCCCGCGCACAAGTCCGAAGCAAAGGACGGCGGTGGCGACCGCACCCACCGCCGCCACGAGCAGGGGCGCGGCGAACACGTCGCCGAGTTTGGCTTTACTGAGCGTTTCGAAGAGCAGCGCCGGGCTTGCTACGAAGAAAGTCAGGGCGCTCAGGACGGAGCGTGCATCCTCGCCCAGGATGTTGCGCCGGCCTACGAACATGCCGACCAGGATGATGGACCAGACGACGAAGAAACCGGACAGGACGCCTAACATGCGGCTGTTCCTGAGGGGAGGCGCGGGCGCAGGGCAAGGGGCACGGTCCCACAATAATCAGATTTTTGTTCCGGGGCGCTCCGGGCCGGTGCCAGGCGTCATGTTCCGGCCGCTTCCCGGCGGAAGGTCCGGCAGCGTCCCGTCATCCGGGTGCGCCGGGACGGCCGCGGCCGCCCGGCGGAGAGGTCAGTTCAGCGCGGCGTTGTTCAGCGCGTGCGGGGGGCGCAGGAGGCCGGCCGTGTGGCCCTCCGCGGGGTCGTTGCCGATCTGGACCACCTTGTTGTCCTTATCCACGTGGACCACCTTGGGGGTGAAGGACCTGGCCTCCTCCGTGGTCATCTGGGCGTAGGTGATCAGGATGACGATGTCGCTCTCGTGCATCAGGTGCGCAGCCGCGCCGTTGATGCCAATCACGCCGGATCCCCGCTCGCCGGCAATCGTGTACGTCTCGAGGCGGGCGCCGTTGGTGACGTCAACGATCGCCACCAGTTCACCGGGGAGGATGTCCGCGGCCTCCAGCAGGTCCAGGTCCACGGTGACCGATCCGACATAGTGGAGATCCGCGTGGGTGACCGTGGCGCGGTGGATTTTGGACTTGAACATTGTTCGATTCATAACGCGACCAGTCTAACGCCGGCGCGGCCGCGGCGCTGTGAGCCAGGGAACACGGGCGGTGCCGTCCGCCGTCGGCCATCCACGGTCCGGGCTTGGTGTCAGGCTGCGGGGTCGATGGAGGCGGCGGTCCGGGCGAGGATTTCGCGCGTCGCCAGGATGGCCGGCCGGGTGGCGCTGGAGCGGCGCACTGAGGTGAAGACGGTGCGGTGCGGATTGCCGGGGAGATCGATCAGCTGCGCCGTGGTGCCCCGGCCGGTCCAGACCAGGTCCGGCATCAGGGCCACCGCATTGCCCGATTCGATCAGCCGGATCTGGGCTTGCAGGTCAGCTGTTTCGAAGCGGACGTCCGGCTCGAATCCGGCGCTGCGGCAGGCCTGCTCGGCCCAGTGCCGGGAGGCTGCGCCCCGCGGCTCCATCACCCAGGCCAGGCCTGCGGTGTCGGCAAGGGAGGTGACGGCCGGGCGGTCCGCGGCCGGGGGAGGTGCCGCCAGCCGGATCGCATCGCCGGTCAGCCTGATCCGGTCCAGCTCGGCGTAGCGGGGCGCCGCGTGGCCGGGGTACTGTTCCGCGATGACCAGGTCGAAGTCCCGGGCCCAGGTTTCGTGCAGGGCCGTTTCGGGCTCCCGCTGGGTCATCTCGATCCTGACTTCCGGGTAGCTTGCGGACATGCGGATCAGCGCGTCGGGCATCAGGGCCAGGGCCGCAGACTGGAAAACCGCTATCCGCACGGTTCCGGTGACAGTGGTCAGCGAGGCGGCAAGGTCGGCTTCCGCCTGTTCCAGGGTTTCGAGCAGCTGGGCCGTGTGGGCGACCAGTACTTCCGCCTGCGGGGTCAGCTGGACCCGCCGGCCCGTCTTCCGCAAGAGTTCGACGCCGGCTTCCTTTTCCAGCAGCGCCAGCTGCTGCGAGACCGAAGACGGACTGTACTGCAGGGCTTCGGCGACCTCGGCGAGTGTGCCCCGGATCTTCAGTTCGCGCAGCAGACGCAGCCGCCGGACGTCCAGCATCACATATTCCTTTGTGAATTCTAATGGTTATTGATTAGGAGAATTCACTTTATCTAATGCAATCGGGCTTGCATACTGTTGTGGTCAAGTAAGCCCCATCACAGGGTGGATTGATGGGCGCCACTTCCGAGCAGGAGACCCTGATGAACAGCAGAGAATTGACCAAGTCGATCATGCGGCGCAAGCCCATCGATGACATCGAGGAAGAGAACAAACATAGCGGCTTGTTCAAGAGCCTGGGCCTGTGGCAGCTGACAGCCATCGGCGTCGGCGGCATTATCGGCGTCGGCATCTTCTCGCTCGCCGGCCTGGTCGCCCATGGCAGCGAGAATGAACCCGGCGTCGGCCCCGCGGTGCTGTTCTCCTTTCTGATCGCCGGCCTGGCGTCCGCCGCCGCCGCCTTGTCCTACGCCGAATTCGCGGGCATGATCCCCCGCGCCGGGTCGGCCTACACCTACGGCTACGTGGCCCTCGGCGAGGTGATCGGCTGGTTCATCGGCTGGGACCTGCTGCTGGAATACATCGCCATCGTTGCGGTGGTCGCCATCGGCATTTCCGGATACTTTGATGCGTTCCTGTCCGGGATCGGTATTCACATGCCGGTCTGGATGACCTCGACGGTCGACGAGGGCAGGGGCGGCGTCGTCAACATCCCGGCGATAGCGGTCTGCCTGCTGGTGACCTGGATCCTCTCCCGCGGCACCAAGACCTTCGGGCGCTTCGAGCTGGTGGCTGTCGCGATCAAGATCGTCCTGATTCTGTTCATCATCGGCCTGGGCATCTTCTACATCGACACCAACAACTACAACCCGTTTATGCCCAGCGGTTTCGGGCCGGTGCTGGCCGGCTCGGCGACCGTGTTCTTTGCCGTCTTCGGCTACGACGCCATGAGTACGGCGGCCGAGGAAGCAACGGACGGCAAGAAGCACATGCCTAAGGCGATCATCCTCTCCCTGATCGTGGCCATGCTGCTCTACGTGGCCGCGACCCTGGTCCTCACCGGCATGCAGAACTACCAGGACATCGACCCCAAGGCCGGCTTCGCTTCCGCCTTCAACGGCGTGGGCCTGCCGGTGATCGCCACGATCATCTCGGTCTTCGCCGTGCTGTCCATCCTCACGGTCATGCTGACCTTCCTGCTGGGCGTCACCCGTGTCTGGTTCTCGATGAGCCGGGACGGCCTGCTGCCGGGCTGGTTTGCCAAGACCGACCGACACGGCACCCCGCAGCGCGTCACCTGGATTGCGGGCGTGGCCTCGGCCGTGCTGGCCGGCATCTTCCCGATCAAGGCCGTCGCGGACCTGACGAACATCGGCATCCTGGCCGCGTTCGTCGTCGTCTGCCTCTCGGTAATCATCTTCCGCTACAAGAAGCCGGAGGCCCCGCGCACGTTCCGGCTGCCGTTTATGCCGGTCGTCCCGCTCTTCGGGATGCTGGCCTCGGCGTTCCTGATGGTTCAGCTGCACTGGGAGACCTGGGTGCGCTTCGGTGTCTGGCTGGTCGTCGGCCTGGTGATCTACTTCAGCTACGGACGGAAGCATTCGCTGATGAACCCGGACAGCCCGAGGCACGAGGAAGCCGTGGAGATGCACCGCCCCGTGGGCTAGCCTGCCACGCTCCCGCGCCTCCCGCCGCCCCACCCCGGACGCTCCCTCAGGTCCGCTCCGGTTACGACGAACCCTCTCTCACTCCGTGCGGGAGGGTTTGTCGTTTCCGCGCCAAACGCGAAGGAGGAGCGCCCCGCGGAACGTTCGATTTTTCTGACCAGTATTGCTCGGAAAACATCGCTTTATCTTATGAAAATGCGGTCGCATACTGAGTTCTAGAACGTCTACGTCTTGAGAAAGAACGAGTGCCACCATGACCAACACTTCAATGGAATCCGGCCCGACGACCGGCCGCGCCGCCGGCAGGGAAGCCGCGCACACCGCCGTCTCGGAGGGTTCGCCCGTACTCGAAGCTGCAGCCCTCGCCGAGGATTCCATCGCGCTGGTGCGCCGGTGGCTCGCCGACGCCGCCCGGGTCCCGGTGGACGCCTCGGCTGAACAGCTTGCCGGCGTGTTGAAGGACCCGAACGGGCTGGACTTCACTGTGGGATTCGTCGACGGCGTCGTCCGCCCCGAGGATCTGCAGGTCGCTGCCCGCAACCTCGCCGCCCTGGCGCCCAAGGTTCCCGCGTTCCTGCCCTGGTACATGCGCAGCGCCGTCCGCCTCGGCGGCGCCGTGGCTCCGGCACTGCCGCAGGTGGTCATCCCGGTTGCCCGCCGGGTGCTGCGTGAAATGGTCGGCCACCTCATCGTCGACGCCACCGATGCCAAGCTGGGTCCCGCGATCGCGAAGATCCGCAAGGACGGCATCAAGCTCAACGTCAACCTCCTCGGTGAGGCCGTGCTCGGCGAGCACGAGGCCTCCCGCCGGCTCGAAGGTACGCACACCCTGCTTGCCCGCCCCGACGTCGACTACGTCTCCATCAAGGTCTCCTCCACGGTGGCCCCGCACTCCGCCTGGGCCTTCGACGAGGCCGTGGAGCACGTGGTGGAGAAGCTCACGCCGCTGTTCACCCGCGCCGCTTCTTTCGCCGCCGGCGGGCAGAAGGCCAAGTTCATCAACCTGGACATGGAGGAATACAAGGACCTGGACCTGACCATCGCGGTCTTCACCCGGATCCTTGATAAGCCCGAGTTCAGGAACCTCGAGGCCGGCATCGTGCTCCAGGCCTACCTGCCTGACGCCCTCGCCGCCATGATCCGGCTGCAGGACTGGGCCGCGGCCCGCCGCGCCGGCGGCGGTGCCGGCATCAAAGTCCGTGTGGTCAAGGGCGCAAACTTGCCGATGGAGCAGGTCGAATCCTCCCTGCACGACTGGCCGCTGGCCACCTGGGGCAGCAAGCAGGACTCGGACACCAACTACAAGCGCGTGATCAACTACGCGCTGCACCCGGATCGCATCCGCAACATCCGGATCGGCGTCGCCGGCCACAACCTCTTCGACATCGCCTTCGCCTGGCTGCTCGCCAAGCAGCGGGGGGTCGAATCCGGCGTTGAGTTCGAGATGCTGCTCGGCATGGCGCAGGGCCAGGCCGAGGCCGTCAGGCGGGACGTCGGCTCGCTCCTGCTTTACACGCCCGTGGTCCACCCGGCCGAGTTCGACGTCGCGATCGCTTACCTGATCCGCCGCCTCGAAGAAGGCGCCAGCCAGGACAACTTCATGTCCGCCGTCTTCGAACTCAGTGACAATGAAACCCTCTTTGAGCGCGAGAAGCAGCGTTTCCTCGCCTCCCTCGCCAAGCTCGACGACGAGGTCCCGGCTCCGAACCGCCGGCAGAACCGCGCCCTTCCGGCCGCACCGATGCCGCACGACTCGTTCGAGAACACGGCGGATACTGATCCGTCGTTGCCGGTCAACCGCGACTGGGGCCGTGCCATCCTGGGCCGGGTGGCTACCTCCACCCTGGGCAATGCCGCCGTCGAAGCGGCCACCATCGATGACGAGGCGAGCCTCAACGCGGTCATCACCACGGCCGTGGAGAAGGGCAAAGCCTGGGGTGCGCTTTCCGGCGCCGAGCGTGCCGCCGTCCTGCACCGCGCCGGCGACGTCCTGGAAACCCGCCGTGCGGAACTGCTCGAGGTCATGGCCAGCGAGACCGGCAAGACCATCGACCAGGGCGATCCCGAGGTCAGCGAGGCGGTCGACTTCGCGCACTACTACGCCGAATCGGCCCGCAAGCTCGACGACGTCGACGGCGCCCGCTTCGTGCCGGCGAAGCTGACCGTGGTGACCCCGCCGTGGAACTTCCCGGTGGCCATCCCGGCCGGATCCACGCTTGCGGCGCTCGCCGCCGGATCCGCCGTCGTGATCAAGCCTGCCAAGCAGGCCCGGCGCAGCGGGGCGGTTATGGTCGAGGCGCTCTGGGAGGCCGGGGTTCCGCGGGACGTGCTCACCATGGTGCAGCTGGGGGAGCGCGAGCTGGGCCGGCAGCTGATTTCCCATCCCGACGTGGACCGGGTCATCCTCACCGGCGGCTATGAGACGGCCGAACTGTTCCGCTCCTTCCGCAACGACCTGCCGCTGCTGGCCGAAACCAGCGGCAAGAACGCGATCATCGTCACCCCCAGCGCCGACCTGGACCTGGCGGCGAAGGACGTCGCGTATTCCGCGTTCGGCCACGCGGGGCAGAAGTGCTCCGCCGCCTCGCTGGTGATCCTGGTGGGATCGGTGGCCACGTCCAAGCGCTTCCACAACCAGCTCATCGACGCCGTCACCTCACTCAAGGTCGGCTACCCGGAAGACCCGGCCAGCCAGATGGGCCCGATTATCGAACCCGCCGGCGGCAAGCTGCTCAACGCGCTGACCACGCTGGGGGAGGGCGAGGCCTGGGCCGTGGAACCGAAGCAGTTGGACGAATCCGGCAGGCTCTGGAGCCCGGGTGTGCGCCACGGCGTCCGGCGCGGATCCTACTTCCACCTCACCGAGTTCTTCGGCCCGGTCCTCGGAGTTATGACCGCCGCGACCCTGGAGGAGGCCATCGCCATCCAGAACCAGATCGAGTACGGCCTGACCTCCGGCCTGCACTCGCTCGACTCGGACGAGCTGGCGCTCTGGCTGGACACCGTCGAAGCCGGCAACCTTTACGTCAACCGCGGCATCACCGGCGCCATCGTGCAGCGCCAGCCCTTCGGCGGCTGGAAGAAGTCCGCCGTCGGCGCCGGCACCAAAGCCGGCGGACCGAATTACCTCGCCGGACTTGGCGAATGGGTCAGCACGCCCAGCGCGGCGGAGACCGCGGGCGCGGCGCCGCTGCACCCCGGCGTCCGCCGTCTCGAGGATGCGGCGAAGGGGCTCCTGACCGCTGCGGAGCTGGCTCCGCTGCAGCGCTCGCTGGCTTCCGACGCCCAGGCCTGGGCCGAGGAGTTCGGCGCCGCCAGGGATGTCTCCGGGCTGAGCGCCGAACGCAACGTCTTCCGCTACCGCCCGCTGCCGGTGATGGTGCGGCTCGCCGAGGGAAAGCCGCTCGGCGAACTGGTCCGTGTGGTCGCCGCCGGCGTCCAGGCAGGGTCGAGGATCGCCGTGTCCAGCGCCCTGGAACTGCCGGCCCAGCTGCGTGCAGTGCTGTCCGGGCTGGGCATCGCCATCACGGAGGAGAACGACGCCGACTGGCTCGCTTCCGCGTCCCGGCTCGCCGGGGCGGCGACGCTGCCCGCGCCGCGGGTCCGCCTGATCGGCGGCGACGCGAAGGCGCTGGCGGAAGCAACCGGTGGCCGTCCCGACCTGGCCGTCTACACCCACCCGGTCACGGAGGCCGGACGGGTGGAGCTGCTGCCGTTCCTGCACGAGCAGGCCGTGAGCATCACGGCGCACCGTTTCGGAACGCCCAACCGCCTCTCCGACGGCCTCATCTAGCCGCCGGCCGGGCGGCGTCCGGCCGGCCAGGCACTACCGCCGCCGTGCCCGCATTCCAGATGCGGGCACGGCGGCGGTAGCGGTTAAGGCCTGGTGGCCGTTTCCGGTTGCTGTTTCCTATGGCCGGTTCCGCCGGCTGCACGCCGGAACCGGCCGGTGCCAGGATCCGGATTGCCTAGCCGAGATACCAGCCGGGCGGGACCCAGGAGGCCGGGACGGCGTGTGCGGAGAAATCTTCGCACCCGGAGCAAAAGTAGGTGACTTCGCCCAGCCTGCTGACGGAGCCGTCCCGGTGGTGCTTGGCGGGGATGAACGTCTCCAGATAGACGAATTCGTCCGTGCCGCACCGCTCACAATAGGGAATGCCGACGAAGTCGTCGTCGCCCCGAGCGCGTTCCGGATGGGGGTTGAAACGTCCGACGGCTGTGTGTGGAAGGCTCTCGCGTCGCACCGGCGCCGCCAGTGGGCCGACGGCGCCGAGCGGGCGGGCGGGCCGAACTGCGGGGTGGGGGTGGTTAGTGGCTGGCGTCATTGCTGGCCTATCCCGAACGCTTCCGGGGTTGCCGCGCGGCAACCGGCGGGGGTCGTTCGTTTTTGTGAATAGTTGGGCGGGCCTCTGCTTGACCTTCAACAAGCTCAGGATAGGGCAAGTAACACCTGTGTTCAATGGGCGCGTACCTGTCCGGCGGACCGAGTGTTTTGGCAGTAGGTACCACCCGGCCATCGAGTAGGTACGCGGGTGCCCGGGGGCTAGGTAGACCGGTTCAGGGCGCGCCCCACGATGGTCTGGGTGAGGGCTTCGATAACCTCCGTGTTGGCCAGCGGATTGCGGATCAGAGTGAAATCGACGTCGCCGACCGGGGGCAGATCGAAGCGCCGGGTGATGATTGTCAGGTCCTCCGGAATCAGCGAGGACGGCATCACGGCGACGCCAATGCCGGCCCGGACGGCGGCCAGCACACCGCTGATCTGCCGGGTGGTGCAGGTGATCCGCCAGGTCCGGCCGGTGCCTTCGAGTGCGTCGATGGCCAGCTTCCGGCTCAGGCTGGGGGCAGGGTAGGCGATCAGCGGCACCGGATTGCCCGGGTCCAGGACCGTCTGCTCGAGGCCAACCCAGGCGAATGAATCCTGCTGCACCACGGTTCCGTCCTTGGCCCCGGCGACCCACTTCACGAAGACGAGGTCCAGCTGTCCCGCGTTGAGCCGCTTGTAGAGCTGGTCGCTCTGTCCGACTGTGAGTTCGAGGTTGATCTGCGGGTAGATCTGACGGAACTCGCGCAGGATCCGGGGGAGTCCGGTGATGGCCAGATCGTCCGCTGTGCCGAAGCGGAGCCGGCCGCGCATGGCCGACCCGGAGAAATAGCGTGCGGCCGAATCGTGGGCGGCGAGAATGCTGCGCGCGAAACCGGCCATCGCGTCGCCGTTGTCCGTCAGGCGCACATCACGGGTGTCCCGGGTCACCAGGGTACGCCGGGCGGCGGCTTCCAGCTTCCTGACGTGCTGGCTGACCGTCGGCTGGGCCAGTCCGAGGCGCTCCGCCGCGCGGGTGAAGCTGAGCGTTTCGGCGACGGCCAGGAAGGAGCGAAGCTGGGCGGGCTCAAACATGCCTGCCGCCGGTTTGTGTGTTCCACGCTCGGTCCATCATCGCCCCAATTCATTGCGCTTCGTGATGCTAGTTATGTGGAGAATAGCCTTCCACTATCGACGCGCGCCAGCTTAGCCTTAAGCCGACCCCCGTAGAACCGCCCCCTGAGGAATTTTCGTGCCACCCCCTCCGCCCTTCCAGGCCACCGAAGCGCAGCACGAGCCGGTCCGGCCGGCCGCCCTGCATCCCGTTACCCAGCCGATCGGCGTCGTCAGCGAACGCCTACTGTGGCGGCATACCTTTATCTCGCTCAAGGTCCGCAACTTCCGGATCTTCGCGGTGGGGCACTTCATCGCGGTCGTGGCGCTGTGGATGCAACGGATCGCCCAGGACTGGCTGGTCCTCCAGCTGTCCGGCTCGGTAACCGCCGTCGGTGTCACCGTGGCGCTGCAGTTCCTGCCCTCGCTGCTGCTCGGACCCTGGGGCGGCATGGTCGCGGACCGCTTCGCCAAGCGCAAAATCCTGATGCTCTGCCAGGCCGCGGCCGCCGTGCTGGCGGCACTGCTGGCCGGGCTAGCCTTGACCCAACGGATTGAAGTCTGGCACGTGTACGCCATCGCGTTGACGCTGGGCCTGGTCACTGTGCTGGATCAGCCCGCCCGGCAGGTCTTCGTGAACGAACTCGTTGGACCGGCCTATTTGCGCAACGCCATCAGCGTAAACTCCACGATCTTCCAGCTCGGCGGTCTTATCGGCCCGGCCGTCGCAGGTGTCCTGCTCGGTGCGGTCGGCGCAGGCTGGGCTTTCGCCGGCAACGCGCTGGCGTGCTGCTGCACGGTGGCCATGCTGCTGGTGCTGCGCAAGGACGAGCTGCACCTGACGTTTCCGGCCGCCAAGCGGAAGGGCATGCTCGGCGAGGGTGTGCGCTACGCCCTGGCCAAACCCACGATCTACTGGCCCTGGCTGATGGCCGGTTTCGTCGCCGTGTTCGCCATGAGCCTGCCGGTACTGCTGGCGGCCTTCGCGGACCACATCTTCGACGCCGGCGCCGGTGGTTACGGGCTTCTTAACACCCTGGTGGCGGTCGGCGCGCTCGCCGGGGCCATCACCTCTGCGCGGCGCCGGCAACTGCGCCTTCGCTCGGTTGTCCTGGGCGCCGGTATGTACGGGCTCATGCTTTGCCTGGCCGCCGCCGCACCCTCGATGGAGTGGTTTGGGACGGTCATGGTGCTGGCAGGGTTCTGGTGCCTGATGTTCCTCACTGCCGCCAACCAGCTGGTCCAGGTCAGTGCCAATATGGGGATCCGGGGGCGGGTCATGAGCCTGTACATCATGGTGCTCATTGGTGGCCAGGCCATCGGCGGACCGCTGATGGGGTGGCTGGCCGAGCACCTGGATCCGCACACCGCAATCCTCATCTCCGGCGGGGTACCGGCACTGGCCGCGGCGGTGGTCGCCGCCGTGCTGGCCAGGCGCGGCGAGCTGACGCTCAAGGTGGACCTGAGGGACCGACGCCGGCTGCTGCGGATTGTCCGGGCCTAGCTGTCCGCGCCGGAAACGGTTTTTCGCGCCGGCTACAGCTTTTCGCGCCGGTAACGGACAGCCGCTACGCGGATCGGCGTAGCGGCTGTCCGGAACCGCCGCGGAAAACCGGACGCGGCGCGAAACGGCTAGCCGGCGAGCGGGAGGTGCGGGTAGCCCGGCTGCCGTTGCTGGAACTCCAGGACATCCGGATTGAGCACCACACCGTCGCGGATTTCGATGGCACGGCGGATGGTGTCGTTGCCGTCCCAGGCGGCGGGCCCGGAAATCACCGTCTCCAGGAACGGCAGCAGCGCCTCGCTGATCTCGGAGCTGGCGGAGTTCCAGAGGTAGGACGGGCTGTGGTCCACCGCGTAGTAGTCGATGTGGTCCCCCACCCGAAACATGGGCTCGGCGAAGGTGGTGGTCCTCGCCCAGCTGAACCCCATGCCCTCGTCGCAGGACACGTCCACGATCAGGCTGCCGGGCCGGAAGGCGGCCAGGTCCTCGGTACGCAGGTACGTCAGCGCCGCGTTCGGGTCCTGCAGGGTGCAGTTGACCACGATGTCGGTCTCGGCGAGGAAGGGCGCCAGCGGCACCCGGCCGCGTTCGGTGATGACTTCGCTCAGGAACGGTGCCTCGTTGTCGTGGTCGAACTGGGCGATCCGCACCGAGTGGATGGGGGAGCCCACCGCCGCGACCCCGCGGTTGGTCAGCACCTGCACGTCGTGGACGCCGTGGGCGTTCAACGCGGTCACGGCACCGCGGGCCGTAGCGCCGAAGCCGATCACAACCGCGCTCAGCCGGCGGCCGTAGTCCCCGGTGGTGCCGGTCAGGGACAGGGCGTGCAGCACCGAGCAGTAACCGGCCAGCTCGTTGTTCTTATGGAAGACGTGCAGGCCGAAGCCGCCGTCGCTGGCCCAGTGGTTCATCGCCTCGAAGGCGATGAGCGTGAGTTTCTTCTCGATCGCCAGCTGTGTGATGGCCGCGTCCTGGACGCAGTGCGGCCAGCCCCAGAGGACCTGTCCGTCGCGCAGTTCGGCGAGGTCCGCCGGCTGCGGCTTGGGCAAGAGTACGACGTCGGCCTCGGCCAGGAGCTGCGCCCGCGGGACGATCCGGCCCACCAGGGCGGCCAGATGCTCGTCGGTCACACCAAAACGCTCCCCGTAGCCCTCCTCGAGGATCAGCTGCTGCCGGAGTTCCGGGGCGATGCGTTCAAAGTGCCGGGGATGGATGGGAAGGCGGCGTTCGTCCGGCTTGCGCGTGGTTGCGAGGACACCGAGGGTGAGATGGTTCGGGGAACCGGTCACTTCTTTTTGGTGCCCGCCGTCTTGGCGGCGGTCACTTTGTCCAGGGAGCTGGGCGGCGCCGCGGCGGCCCTTTTATCAGCGCGCTTTTCCTTGATGGACTTGGCGGATTTTTTGGATGCTGCTTGACGGGGGGATTTGTCAGCCATGTTTGCTCCTGTAGCGGAACCGAAGAGGTTCCTGACTCCTGACGATACAGGTAGCCACCTAACGGGCCCCGGGGCGGCGGAGCGGTTGCCGGGCGGCGGCAAATTGGAGCGGCTGACGGGAATCGAACCCGCGTATCAAGCTTGGGAAGCTAGCGCTCTACCATTGAGCTACAGCCGCAGTGGGACTAGCCAGAACCCTGGCGCCCGTCCCGCGGAACAACGAGATTTACCTTACCCCAGCCGGGCGGCTTCGCAGAACCGGCACCGCGGACCGGTTGACCGGTGCTGCCCCGCCCAACGGGTAGCCCCCTCTCAGATTCCCAGTAGTACCTGCTTCCGACGTCGAGTGGATGCCGGCCCGTAAATGGGTAGGCCGCACTCGTGCGCTACGGAAGTCAACTCTTTAGCTTGGTGGGACCGCAGCCAACCAATTCGCTAGAAGGTCTCACAATGTTTCGTCGAGCGTTGATCGGTGTTCGTGCTTACCGGCTAAAGCCAAACTGTCATCACCGGGTTTCGGCGGCCGGCCCCGCCGGCCGCATCTCCGGAAGGCCCGCTGCGCGGGCCGGTGCCGAGCGGCGCCGGCCATGAGCGAACTCAAACATCGGCGGACGGTGCACGCAACGCCCCGATTGACGCCCATGTCCTCGATGCAGCAAGGCACGCACACTTCTGCGAGGCCTCGTCACTCGGTGTGGGACGACGAATCCACGGCTGACAGTGCGGCTTCGAGACGGGCGGCCTCACTGCGGTGGAAGAACTTCGGAAACCGCCTTCGCCTGACCGACGCCGCAGCAATTGCCGTGGCCGTGGCTTCGGCGTACGTGTTCAGGTTTGGTGCCACGGATCCGGCCACGGCAGGAGAGGAATTCGAGGCGGGGTACCTGGTCGTATCCATACTGCTGCTGGTGGCGTGGTTCACTGTCCTGGGGGTCTACCCGACTCGGGACCGTCGGACGTTCGGGGTCGGCGCCGCTGAATACAAGCGCGTCGTGCAGGCCACCCTCAAGCTGTTCGGAGCGTTGGCGATTGCCATGGTTTTCGTCCGATTTGACATCGTCCGCGGATACTTCGCCGTCGCACTGCCTTTAGGGCTGGTTTTGCTCACGGGCGGACGCTGGTTTTGGCGCCGGTGGCTGAACCTCCAGAGGCACCAGGGCGGGTATCTGTCCAGGGTAATAGTGATAGGCGACCGGTCCGACGTCGAATACGTCATCAACCAGATCGAGAAGAACCCTTCCGCTGGCTACGAGATTTCCGGAGTGGGGTTGCCCACCCTGGACCAGTCCACGGAGCTCCGGCCGCCGTGGTACCGCATTCCTGTCGTCTCGACCCTCGCTGATGTGTCGAGAATGGTGGAAGTCGCAGGCGCGGACGCCGTCATCGTCGCAGGCCGCGTGCCCGGCGGCAGCACGTATATCCGGGAACTAGGGTGGAAACTTGAGGCGTCCGGGACGGAGCTGGTCCTGGCATCGGCCCTTACCAACGTTGCCGGGCCACGAATTCACTGGCGCCCCGTCGACGGGTTGCCCCTCGTGCACGTAGAGCTTCCGCAGTACGCGGGAGCCAAACACGTGCTCAAGCGCGTCGTGGATGTCACCGTTGCCGCCCTGGCGCTGCTGCTGCTGTTGCCGCTCATGCTGGCCCTCGCCATCATCGTCAAACGGGGCAGCGCCGGACCGGTCCTCTTCCGCCAGCTGAGGACAGGACGGAACGGCGTCCCCTTCCACATGCTGAAGTTCCGTTCGATGGTCCAGACCGCCGAAGCGGACCTTGCCTCCCTGCACGAGCTCAATGAAGGGTCCGGACCGCTGTTCAAGATCCGGAACGATCCCCGGGTCACCGGGTGCGGACGGTGGATGAGGAAGTACTCCCTCGACGAGCTTCCACAGTTCTGGAACGTGCTCACCGGCGAAATGAGCCTGGTTGGCCCGCGCCCGCCGCTGCCCGCGGAAGTTGACCGCTACGAGAAGTTCACCAGCCGCAGACTCCTGATCAAGCCCGGCATCACGGGCCTGTGGCAGATCAACGGCCGCTCCACCCTCTCGTGGGAGGAGAGCATCCGCTTGGACCTCTACTACGTGGAGAACTGGTCGCTCACCGGCGACCTGATGATCCTGTGGAGAACCTTCAGAGCCATGCGCAGCCCCGTCGGCGCCTACTGAAGCAAGGGGCCATGACCACGCGCGTCGGCCATGCACCGCAGCCTTCGGTCTGTTTCAAGTCAGCGTGGGCCCGTAACGAACGGCAACCTCGGTAACTCTTCGGTAAAGGCCCGCCCCGCAGTGGGCGTGCGGCGGCCGTTGATGGATACCCTGAGGTGGTTAGCTGCAGTCTCCGGGGAACGGGCTACGTCCATCAGCCGTCCGCCAAGCGAGGATTTCCGTGGCCTTTGCCGAGTACGAAGTCGTGATCCAGTCCGACGCGATGACTGTCTATAGCTTCCTGCTGGACCCGGCGAACCTTCCCTCCTGGCGGCCCGCCGTCCGCGGCGTCAAACTCATCTCCGGCGCGGCGTGCGCCAAAGGCGCCGTCTATCGCCCCCTGCTTGCCGGGGCCGCCGGGCCAGCGGACGCGGACTTCGCGCTGACTGCCACCCGTCCCGGCGCCGAGATCGAGTTTCAGGCCGTTTCCGGACCGGCCCGGGTGCATGGCGGCTACTATCTCAGCACGGAGGGCTGCAACACCCGCGTCCGGTTCGCGCTGCGGTGCCGCCCGGCCATGGCCGTACTACTGAGTTATCCCAGAGTCCGTCGGGCCCTGAAGGCGCAGGTCGCGGAGCTGGAGCAGCTCAGGGGCGTGCTGGAACCACGGTTGGCAGCCGCGTAGCCTGCTACGGCAGTAACACTGGCCCAGTGCCGCCCGGGCCGGCCGTGACTGGGGTACTTTTGATCCTGTGCTGATCTCTGACCGCGACATCCGAACCGAAATCGATTCCCGACGGATTGTGCTGGAGCCGTTCGACCCCGACATGGTCCAACCGTCGTCGGTGGACGTCCGGATCGACCGTTTCTTCCGGCTCTTCGACAACCACAAGTACGCGCACATCGACCCGTCCGAGGACCAGCCCGAGCTGACCCGGCTGGTGGAGGTGGACGCCGGCGAACCGTTCATCCTGCACCCGGGCGAATTCGTCCTCGGTTCCACCTACGAGACGGTGACACTCCCGGATGACATCGCAGCGCGGCTCGAAGGCAAGTCCTCGCTGGGCCGCCTGGGCCTGCTGACGCATTCGACGGCGGGCTTCATCGACCCGGGGTTCTCCGGCCACGTCACCCTGGAGCTTTCCAACATGGCCACCCTGCCGATCAAACTCTGGCCGGGCATGAAAATCGGCCAACTCTGCTTCTTCCGGCTCAGCTCGGCCGCCGAACACCCCTACGGCTCCGGCGAGTACGGCAACCGCTACCAGGGCCAGCGCGGGCCCACGGCCAGCCGCAGCCACCTTAACTTCCACCGCACCGAGATCTAGCCGGGAGCGGGCCGCCGGAATCCTAGCTGGCCGCCCCCCGGACCGGTGCTGCCGCGGGTCCGGCCGGACGGCGCAGCATCCGCACGACCGGTTCCACGAACCGCGCCGCCAGCGGCCCCATGACCGCCATGATCAGCACATACGCGGTGGCGAGGGCCGCGAGATCGCGGGGGACCACACCCGACGCGACCGCCAGCCCGGCGATCACAATGGAGAATTCGCCGCGGGCGATCAGGGCCGCCCCGGCGCGGAACCGGCCGGGCAGGGCGATCCCCGCCCGTTTGGCCGCCCAGACCCCCGTGATCATCTTGGTGGCGGCCGTCAGCACGGCCAGCACGACGGCCCAGCCGAGGACCGGCGGGATGGACGTCGGGTCGGTGTTGAGGCCAAACACCACAAAGAAGATCGCCGCGAACAGATCCCGCAGGGGCTCCAGGATCCGCGTCGCGCTATGGGCGGTGGCGCCGGAGATGGCAATGCCGAGCATAAAGGCGCCGACGGCAGCGGAGACCTGCATGGCGGCGGCCAGCCCGGCGACCAGCAGCGCCGCGCCGAGCAGGTTGAGCAGGAACACCTCGGAGTTCTCGCTGTGCACCGCCTTGGACACATGGTGGCCGTGGCGCAGCGCGACGACCAACACGAGGGTGACGACGGCGAGGGAAATCCCCACCGTCTGCAGGCCCACCAGAAAGCTCACTCCGGCGAGCGTGGCGGTCAGGACCGGCAGGTAGACGGCCATGGCCAGGTCCTCGAACACCAGAATGGACAGGATGACGGGAGTCTCGCGGTTGCCGATCCGGCCCAGGTCTGTGATGACTTTCGCGGCGATTCCGGACGAGGAGATGTACGTGACGCCGCCCATCACCATGGCGCCCACCAGGCCCCAGCCGAGCAGAAGTGCCAGCCCCGCCCCCGGAAGGAAATTCAGCAGCAGGTCCAGCACGCCGGCCTGCCAGGAGCGCCGCAATCCGGTGACCAGTTCCGCCGCCGTATATTCCAGTCCGAGCATAAGCAGGAGGAGGATCACGCCGATCTCGCTGGAGAGATGGGCGAATTCGTGCATGCCTTCCAGCTTGACCAGCCCGCCCGCTCCGAAGAAGAGTCCGCCGATCAGGTAGAGCGGGATGGGTGACATGCCGATCCGCCCGGCCAGCCTGGCCAGCAGGCCGAGGCAGAACACGACGGCCCCCAGCTCGATGAGGGTCAGGGCGAGCGGATCCATGCCGCTTATCCGTTGCGCAGGATGCCGGCTGCCGTGTCCAGGCCTTCTTGCGTGCCCACCGCGACGAGCAGGTCGCCCGGGTGCAGGACGACGTCGGGCCCAGGGGAGGGCAGGACCTCCCCCTCCCGCATAATGGCCACAATTGATGCGCCGCTGCGCGTCCGGATGCAGGCCTTGCCCATTGGCTGGCTCTGGAAAGGGGAATCCGCGGCGATGGAGAACTGCCGGGTGACGATGCCGGGTACTTCCCGGTGGGCTTCGGAAAGCTGCATGGCCAGTCGCTGGCCGCCCAGGAGATTGCCGAGGGCTGCGGCCTCGTCGGCGGTCAGCGGAATGGAGGCCTGGCAGGTGTCCGGATCGTCCCAGGTCGAGACGATCAGCTCGGTCTGGCCCTCGCGGTACTCGACGACGCCGATCCGGCGTCCCGAAGCGGTCATGAAGTCCTTGCGCCGGCCCAGGCCGGGAAGGTCTGTCTCATCCACGTTCATCCCTCCAGCCTAGTGGGCCGGCGGGGATTTGGGATGGTTCAGCCCTGGGGCACCACGGCGATTTGCGTCTTGCCCGGCGGCTTCACGGGCAGCATCACCAGGAGGCCGGCCAGCAGCACGACCATGATGCCCAGGATGCCCCAGCGCTGCGCCTCGCCCGGGGCCACCAACGGCGTCGCGACCGCGATGCACAGGGTAAAAAGCGCCGGGGCCAGGAAACTGACGGCCCGGCCGGTGGTGGCGTACAGCCCGAAGAGCTCGCCCGACTCCCCGTGCGGTGCCAGCCGGGCCAGGTAGGCGCGGGAGGAGGACTGGGCCGGCCCCACGAAGAGGCACAGGAACAGGCCGAAGACCCAGAACGTCGTACTGCCGGCCCAGCGTATGCCGAAGAAGGAATAGGTTCCGTTTCCGAGGGCCAGGAGGATGCTGCCGGCGGCCAGCAGGCCGATCAGCGAACCGATAATGACCGCCTTGGGGCCGGCCCGGTCGTCCAGGAAACCGCCGAGGAGGGCGCCGGCCGCGGCCACAACGTTTCCGAAGATAGCGAAGAAGATCACCTGCTTGAGTTCGAAGCCGAAGGTACCGGCGGCGATGATCCCGCCAAAAGTGAACACGGCCGCCAGCCCGTCCCGGAAGATCGCGCTGGCGAGCAGGAAGAAAATGGTGTGCGGGCTGGTCCGGTAGATGGCGCGGACACGGCGCACGAGCAGCCTGTAGGAGGCGAAGAACCCCACGGTCGGCTGCTGCGCCCTGGGAACCTCTGGGACGGCCAGCATCACCGGCAGCGCGAAGACCAGGAGCCAGAGCGCTGAGAAGACCGCGACCAGACGGATGTTCAGGCTGTCCTCGGTGGAGGCTCCAAACCAGTCGATGCTGGGCTGGACGAAGAGCTGCAGCACGATCAGCAGCGCCACGATGCCGCCCAGGTAGCCCGCGGCCCAGCCGAAGCCGCTGATCTTCCCGATGTTCGCGGGCGTGGAGATCTGGGCCAGCATGGCGTTGTAGTTCACGCCGGCGAATTCGAAGAACACGTTGCCAAGCGCAATCAGCGTCACCCCCAGAATCAGGAACTCCGGCCGGGGGAAGACAAAGAAACACAGTCCCGTCAGGAGCGCGACAGCGGCGGTGTTGACGCCCAGCCAAAGCTTCCGCCGGCCGCCGGAATCCGAGCGCTGGCCGGTGACCGGAGCCAGCAGGGCGATCGCGGCGCCGGCGATGGCCAGCGCCGAGCCGAGGACAGCGGAAGCCTGGTCTTCCCCGCCAAACGCTTCGGAAGTCAGGTAAACGGTGAAAACGAACGTGGTCATGACCGCGTTGAAAGCCGCGGAACCCCAGTCCCAGGCGGCCCAGGCCAGCACGCGGCCCCTGCGGGCGACGTGGTTGCCAGTCTCGAGGTCCGAGGCCGGCTGCGTGGCCTCGGGGGCTGTGGCGGAGTTCATAGCCTGATGCTATCCGCCCTCGGAGGACCGCCGGTGGAGGAACCCGTCAATGGTGCCGAGTCGCCTGGCCCGGCACCCGTCAATGGTGCCGAGTCGCCTGGCCCGGCACCGCGGACCACCGCCCGCACACTCCGGTCGGCACCGACGAAACAATTTGTGCACGCTTGGTAAACTGGCCGCACCGAACCTAACCAATGCCCCGCCTGCTCCAACTTTTGACAATCGAAATCCTGACCCTGCGGAGATTCCAGTGATCACAGTCCTTGCCGTGCACTTCGCGGTTGCTGCTGTGGCACCGTTCCTCTTTCGCAGGTTCGGCAGAAACGCATTCTTCGCCCTGGCAGCGGTACCCGCCGGATCGTTTGTCTGGCTGGCCCTCCAGCACGGTGCCGTGTACTCGGACGCCGGTGCCATTGCGGTGACCCTCCCGTGGATCCCCGAGCTGCGGCTCGAACTCGCTTTCCGGATGGATGCGCTGGCCTGGGTCATGTCGCTGCTTGTCCTGGGCGTCGGTTCGCTGGTCCTGGTCTACTGTGCCCGCTACTTCAAGGACAAGGACAGCTACCTCGGCGGCTTCGGCGCCCAGCTGCTGGCTTTCGCCGGGGCGATGTTCGGCCTGGTGACCGCCGACGACCTGCTCCTGATGTTCATCTTCTGGGAACTGACCACGGTGCTGTCCTACCTGCTGATCGGGTACGCCCGCACGCGGTTGTCCGCCCGGCGCTCGGCCTTGCAGGCGCTAATAGTGACCACCGCGGGCGGCCTGGCCATGCTGGTGGGCCTGATCATGCTGGGCTCCGCGGCGGGAACCTACCGGATCTCCGCCATCCTGCAGGCGGCGCCGGGAATGGTGACGGGTCCCGGCTCGGATCTGGTGGCGACCGCCGTCGTGCTCATCCTGGTCGGCGCGATCACCAAGTCCGCACTGGTCCCCTTCCACTTCTGGCTCCCCGGGGCGATGGCCGCGCCGACGCCGGTGAGCGCGTACCTGCACGCTGCCGCCATGGTGAAGGCGGGCATCTACCTCGTGGCGCGGCTGGCCCCGGGGTTCGCCGAGACGGCGTTCTGGCTCCCGGTGGTGCTGGGGCTGGGGCTGGCGACCATGCTGGTGGGCGGCTACCGCGCCCTGCGCCAGACCGACATCAAACTCATCCTCGCCTACGGCACTGTCAGCCAGCTGGGCTTTTTGACCATGGTGGTTGGCCTCGGCAAGCCGGACGCGGCGCTCGCCGGCCTGGCCCTGCTGGTGGCCCACGGGCTGTTCAAAGCCACCCTGTTCCTGGTGGTCGGCATCATCGACCACCAGACGGGAACCCGCGATATCGGTAAGCTTTCCGGGGTGTACCGCTCGTCCCGGGCGCTGGCGGTGGTCGCGGCCATCGGTGCGGGCTCCATGGCGGGCGTACCGCCGTTGGCGGGGTTTGTGGCCAAGGAGTCGGTCTTCGAAGCGTTCGTCCACCACGCCGGGACCGGGCCTTGGGGCCTGGTCATGCTGGTGGGCCTTGTCGTGGGTTCCATTCTCACTTTCGCCTACAGCGCGCGTTTTATGTGGGGCGCTTTCGCGGTGAAACCGGGCGTCGAGACCACGCCTTTCAAAGCCATCAGGCCGGCATTTTTGGCCGCGCCAGCCCTGCTGAGCCTGCTCACGGTTGCCTACGGGGTGTGGCCCGTGCCGGTGGACGGCTGGATCCAGCCGTACGCGGCACTTTTTGCCGTGCCGGCCGGCGGGAAGACTGCGGGACACCTGGCGCTCTGGCATGGATTCACCCCGGCGCTGGGCCTGACGGCGATCACCTTCGCCCTCGGTGCGGCCATGTTCTACGGGCGCAACGCCGTCGCTCGCGCGCAGTCCCTGGTGCCCGGCTGGGTCGACGGCGACCGCAGCTACCAGCTCGTCATCGGTGCCCTCGATGACGCCGCGGTCTGGGTGACCGGCCGAACCCAGCGCGGCTCGCTCTTCTTCTACCTCGCCGTCATCCTGACCGTGGCCTTCGTCCTGCCGCTCACCGCGCTGGTGCTGGCCAACAAGCCCCTGCCGGGCGGCCTGTACTTCGTGGACCCCGGTTCGCCGCTGCAGCTCGTCGCCGGCGCGGGAATCGTGATCGGCGCCCTCGCCGCGGTGCGGGCCAACAAACGCTTCCTGGCGGTGCTGATGGTCTCGGTGACCGGTTACGGGATCGCGTTGATGTTCGCCCTGCAGGGGGCCCCGGACCTGGCCCTGACCCAGATGCTGGTGGAGACCATCATCCTGGTGGCCTTTGTCCTGGCCATGCGCAGCCTGCCGGCCGAACTTCGCGACCGCACCGGCGGCAAATACCGGGTCACGCGGGTGATCATCGGTGCAGCGTTTGGCCTCACCATGATTTTCGTCGCGATCTACGCCCTGGGGGCCCGCGTTGCCACGCCGGTCTCGCTGGAGTTCCCGCGTCTGGCCTACGAGGGCGGCGGCGGCCTGAACATCGTCAACGTCACGCTCGTGGATATCCGGGCCTGGGATACTTTCGGGGAGATCTCCGTGCTGGCGCTGGCGGCCACCGGTGTTGCCAGCCTGATTTTCGTCCGCGGCCGCGGCGACCGGGGCGGGACCTCCGCCGGCGTGGCGGAGGGCAGCGTCGGCCGGAGGGCAGGACACCCCGCGAACACCCGGGACAACGCGGCGCTGGCCATGAGCCGGCGTTTCGCCGCCTCGACGCGCGACGCGTGGCTGGTGGCCGGGCGCACCATGGCCCCGGAGCGACGCTCGATCATCTTCGAAGTCGTCACCCGGCTGATCTTTCACTCCATGATCGTGTTCTCCATTTACCTCCTGCTGGCGGGGCACAACCTTCCCGGCGGCGGCTTCGCCGGCGGGCTCACGGCGGGCCTGGCCCTCACCATCCGCTACCTTGCCGGCGGCCGCTTCGAATTGCGCGAAGCCACCCCCGTCAGCGCCGGCGCGCTGCTGGGCATCGGCCTCGCGACCGCCGCGGCCTCTGGAGTGGTCCCGGTGTTGCTGGGCGGGCAGGTCTTCCAAAGCGCCATCATCGAACTCTGGCTGCCGGTGTTCGGCGACATCAAATTCGTCAGCTCCACCATCTTCGACATCGGCGTCTACATCGTCGTCGTCGGGCTGGTCCTGGACGTGCTCCGCAGCCTCGGCGCGGAAATCGACGAGCATTTCGAAGAGCAGCCGCCGGCTCAGTCCGAGGAACACGCCGCGGAACACGCCGACGAGCCGGCGGGCGGACCGGAAGCCGGGGCGCTCCCGGCCGAAACCACCGCCAAGGGGAGCCCATGAGCGTCAACCTGACCCTGCTGACGGTGATGGGCGCCCTCTACGCCTGCGGCATCTACCTCATCCTGGAACGCAGCCTCACCCGGGTCCTGCTCGGCCTGATGCTGCTGGCCAACGCCACCAACCTGCTGATCCTGGCCACCGGCGGCTACGCCGGCCTCGCTCCGCTGTATAGCAAGGACAATGCCGCGGCCGATTACAGCGACCCGCTCCCGCAGGCGCTGATCCTGACCTCGATCGTGATCTCCTTCGCGGTCACGGCCTTTATGCTCGGCATCATCTACCGCACCTGGGTGCTCGCCCGCCGGGACGAAATCCAGGACGACGCCGAGGACCGCCGGGTCGCCGAGACCCCCAGCTTCGACGCCGAGGACGACGCCGTCATCCCCGCGGAGACCTCGGAGTTCCCGCTGGTGGCGGCGGTTGACCCGCCCGATTCCGCGGGCACGGACGAGCCGGCAACCGTGCCGGCGGGGGCCCGCCGGATGCCGGCCCCCGACGCCGCCGCCGAGGAACAACCCGGCTCCCGAAACAACCCCGCCGGCCAGGAAGGAGGGACCGAGTGAACATCGCAAGCTTCGCCCCGCTCGCCGTCGTCCTCCCCATCCTGGGGGCCGCCCTGACCTTCCTGCTGATCCGGCACCCCCGGGCGCAGCGGACGGTCAGCATTGCGCTGCTCTCGCTGACCCTGCTGCTGGAATGCCTGCTGCTGGCCTCGGTCTGGCAGGGCGGCACCTCCGCGGTCAATATCGGCGGCTGGCTGCCGCCCTGGGGCATCGTGATGGTGGTGGACCAGTTCTCCTCGCTCATGCTGGTGGTGTCCTCCACGGTCAGCCTCGCCGTGCTGATTTACGCCACCGGCCAGGGCATGGCCGACGGCGACCGCGACGCGCCGGTGTCGATCTTCCACCCCACCTACCTGATCCTCGTGGCCGGTGTGTCCAATGCCTTTCTCTCCGGCGACCTGTTCAACCTCTACGTGGGCTTCGAGATCCTGCTGACCGCCAGCTACGTGCTGATGACCCTCGGCGGCACCGGCCCGCGCATCCGCGCCGGTGTCACGTACGTGGTCGTGTCGGTGGTGTCCTCGGTCCTCTTCCTGATCGCCATCGCCATGATCTACGGCGCCACCGGAACCATCAACATGGCCGACCTGGCCGTCAAACTCGGCGACCTCGACCTGGGTACCCGCAACCTGCTGCACGTGCTGCTGCTGGTGGCGTTCGGGATCAAGGCTGCCGTCTTCCCGCTCAGTTTCTGGCTTCCCGACTCCTATCCGACGGCGCCCGCCCCGGTCACCGCCGTGTTCGCCGGGCTGCTGACCAAGGTTGGCGTGTATGCGATGGTCCGCACCGAGACCCTGCTGTTCCCGGGGGACACGTTCAACGCCCCGCTGATGGTCGCCGCCCTGCTGACCATGGTGGTCGGTATTCTGGGCGCCCTGGCGCAAAGCGACATCAAGCGCCTGCTCTCCTTCACCTTGGTCAGCCACATCGGCTACATGGTCTTTGGCCTGGCAATGTCGTCCGTGGCCGGGCTGGGGGCGGCGGTGTTCTACGTGGCGCACCACATCACCATCCAGACCAGCCTGTTCCTGGTGACCGGGCTGATCGAGCGCCGCGCTGGGAGTTCCTCGGTGGACCGGATTGCCGGGCTCGCCAAGCTCTCGCCGTTGCTGGCGGTGTTGTTCTTCGTGCCGGCCATGAACCTCGCCGGCATCCCGCCGTTCTCCGGTTTCCTGGGCAAGCTGGGCCTGCTGCAGGCCGGCGTCGCCCTTGGCACCCCGCTCGCCTACGCCCTGGTGGCAGGCGGTGTACTCACCAGCCTGCTGACCCTGCTGGCTGTCGCGCGGGTCTGGAACCGCGCCTTCTGGCGCAAGCCGCAGGACGCCGAGCACCCCGACCCCGTCCTGCTCGCCGCGGCCGGCGACTCCGCCACCGGCGACCGGGCCGGGCAGCGGAACGTGACCCTGCTGCCGCGGACCATGGTCGGCTCCACCCTCGGCCTGGTGCTGTTCGGGGTGGCGCTGACGGCGTTCGCCGGGCCGCTGTTCCGGGTTGCCGGCCAGTCGGCCGAGGTGATGCTGGACCGTTCCGCCTACATCCAGTCGGTACTGGGGGACGAGGCGCCGGTCCCGGCGGTCGCGCAGCCGGCCCATCCGGAGGAGGGCAAATGACGCGGAAGAGGATCTCGCTGCGCCAGGAACTGCCACTGCTGGTCTGGCTGGTAATCGTCTGGGGCGCGCTCTGGCAGGACTTCAGCGCCGGGAACCTGCTCTTCGGGGCCCTGATCGCGGTGCTGGTGGCCCGGCTTTTCTACCTGCCGCCGGTGGAGTTGGGCGGCCGTTTCAACGTATTGCGGGCGGTGTCGTTCGCGGTGATTTTCCTCGGAAAAGTCGTGGCGGCCAGTTTCCAGGTCCTGTACCTGGCCGTGGCCCGGGGCCCCCGGGTGATCAGCGCCGTCGTCGCCGTCCCGCTCCGCAGCCACTCGGACCTGCTGGTGACCGCCACCGGACATGTGATCTCGCTGATCCCCGGGTCCGTGGTGGTGGAGGTGGACAGGTCCACCTCCACGCTGTACATCCACGGCATCAACGTCCGCGACGCCGGCGGCGCGGACCGGCTCCGCAAGGAGGTCCGCGACACCGAGGCCGGACTGATCCGGATCATGGGCACGGCGGCCGAGTTGTCCGCCCTGAAGGGGGAGGTGGGCGCATGATGCCGCTGGTGCTGGCCGTCACCGCCGTCGTGCTGTCACTCGCCGCGGGCGGCGCGATCATCCGCATCGCCCGCGGACCCTCGCTGCTGGACCGCGTGCTGGCCACCGACGTACTGCTGGCGATTCTGGGCGCCGCACTGTGCATCGACATGGCGGTGAACCGGAACCTGAACAACCTCATGCTGCTGGTGTCCATCTCGATCATCGGCTTTGTCGGTTCGGTGACCGTGGCCCGTTTCGTGGCAGACCGAAGGAAACAGCCCGATGAATCCTGAAATGCCTTCCGCGGACGCAGTAATCGACGCCGCCTCGGCCGTGTTCATGGTGGTCGGGGCATTGATGTCGCTCGCAGCGGCCATCGGCCTGCTGCGCTTCCCGGACCTCATGAGCCGGATGCACGCCGCGACCAAGCCGCAGGTGCTGGGCCTGTTCCTGCTGCTCTGCGCGGTGGGGCTGCAGCTGCGCAGCTGGTGGGTGTGGCCGGTGCTGGGGGTGGCATGGATCTTCCAGCTGCTCACCGTGCCGGTCTCGGCGCACATGGTGGGACGCGCCGGCTACCGCACCAAGCATCTACATCCGGAACTGCTCAGCGCGGACGAGCTTGAGGCCGTGGTGCAGCAGGCGGCCGGCAAACGCGGGTTCACCGACGAAGACGACTGACGCCGGTTGGAAAATACCGGCGGCTACCCGCAGGCGGGGTCCGCGCTAGACGATGTCCTGCGTCTTGGCGAAGCGGGTGACTGCACGCTGGGTGCCGCGGTTGGCGAGGACTTGGATGACGGCGCTGACCGAGGCAGAAATCAGGGCGAAGGTCAGGGCCTGGCGCAGTGTGGTGGGGACGTCGTCGTCGTGCCCCTTCGGCGGCTTGTTGCCGGTGGTCTTCTCCCAGACGGTGTCGACCACCTTGGTGCCGACGAACCCGGCGAGGAGGCTGATGCCGGTGCCAAGCAGTTTGATGAAGATGCTCATACTTCGTACTCCTTGCAGGGGAAACAGGGCTTCCCCTAGCCTAACGGCATCGGCGGCACCGCAGGTCATCGGTGCCCGGCAGGAGACAGGCGCCAACGCCCCTGCCCCGGCCGCCCTGCCGGGACTTACCGTCGATCATGCGACAGCACCGGCCTTCTGCGCCCGCACCCGCATCGGCGATCCTGGGCGCCGCGGACGGACCCGACTGGCGGCGGCTCTATTGGAGCGTTGCCGGCCAAGTTCCACCAGGCGGAGCCCAAGGTCGAGGGCGTCGTCCTTGCTGAAGGACTCGAACTGCAGCTCCTCGATCTCGGTCAGAAGGCGGCCAATGAGCGCCGCCAGGGACCCGGGAGGCTGCGGTTCCGCGGAATCCGGGTCGAACGCGGGGGAGGGAACAGGCGCGTCGCTCATGGGATTCAGCTTCCGTTAGGTGGCGGGCGCTGCGCAACCCAACTGAATCGCAGTTGTTGTCGTTCTGGGCCCTCAAAGCGTCAACAACTGCGAGCTACTTGGGGCCGCCAGGGTGTAAACTGAGCCAGCCCACACGGGCAATTAAATACGACAGGGGAGCGCCGCCGTCGGGCACCGGAGCAGTCCGGGAACCGTAGGTGGGCGCTGAGAGTGCGGACAGCCGCAGACCCTCGAACCTGATCCGGTTAGTACCGGCGCAAGGGAGTCGAGTTCTCAGGGTGCCCGGCGCCCGCGGCGGAAGCCGCGGCGCCGCCGGAAAACCCTCCCCTCCTGTACCTCAGGAGGATGGCATGACTGATATTTCTGCGAAGCAGACACTGACCGCCGGCAAGTACAACTGGCGTGTGGTCGACATTGTGGTGGCCGCGTTGATCGCCGTCGCCGGCGGCGTGATCTTCTGGGCCTGGTCCCAGGGCTTCAACCTTATTTCCGGTCCGCTCACCGCGGTCTACCCGCCGCTGACCGGTCTCTATGCCGGCGGCTGGATGATCCCGGCGGCGCTGGGCATGCTCATCATCCGCAGGCCGGGGGCGGCAGTCTTCTGCGAAACGGTGGCCGCCACGGGCGAGCTGATCATGGGCTCGCAGTACGGGGCGTCCGTGCTGTTCTCCGGCTTCCTGCAGGGCCTGGGCGCCGAGCTGATCTTCGCCGCGTTCCTCTACAAGCGGTTCAACCTGCCGGTGTCGCTGCTCGCGGGCGCCGGCGCCGGCCTGTTCTGCGGCCTGAACGATTCCTTCCTGCCCTGGGGCTGGAACATCGCGTACGAGCCCGGGGACAAGCTGGCCTACATCATCTGCTGTGCCGTCTCCGGAGCCGTGATCGCCGGCGGGCTGTCCTGGCTGGCCACCCGAGGCCTGGCCAAGACGGGGGTGCTGGCGTCATTCGCTTCCCGCAGGGCGGCGTCGGAACCCGTGTTCTCCTGAGGCCCGCACCCGCATGACAATCTCGGAGGTACGTCCCGCCGCGGTCACCGCCCGCGGCTGGGGCTGGCGGCATGCCGGCCGGCCGCGGCCTGCCGTGAGCGGCCTGGACCTTGACATCCGCCCGGGTGAACGGGTGCTGCTGCTGGGTCCGTCCGGGGCGGGCAAGTCCACGCTGCTGCACGCCCTGGCGGGGGTCCTTGGCGACAGCACCGCCGCGGGTGGTCCTGCCGCCTCGGCGGCAGGACCGGCGGACGCCGGGGACGCCGACGAGACCGGCAGCCTGCTGATCGACGGCGCCGCGCCCCGGTCCCGTCGCGGCCGGGCGGGGCTGATGCAGCAGGACCCCGAAACCCAGGTGGTGCTGTCCCGGCTCGGCGACGACGTCGCCTTCGGCGCCGAGAACCTCTCCGTCCCCCCGGCGGAGATCTGGCGGCGGGTTGCGGAAGCGCTCGACGACGTCGGGCTGGCCGGGCTGCCCCTGCAGCATCCGACGTCGGCGCTCTCCGGCGGGCAAAAGCAGCGGCTGGCGCTCGCCGGGATCCTCGCGATGCGGCCCGGACTGCTGCTGCTGGACGAACCCACGGCCAACCTCGACCCGGCCGGCGTCCTGGAGGTGCGGGACGCCGTGGGGCGGTGCCTGGCCAAGACCGGGGCCACCCTGGTGGTGGTGGAACACCGGGTGGCCGTCTGGAAAGACCTCGTGGACCGGATCGTCGTCCTGCAGCCCGGTTCCGCCGGCGCCTCCGCCGTGCTGCTGGACGGCCCGCCGGATCAGGTCCTGGAGCAGGCGCGGGACATGCTCATCGCTGCCGGCGTCTGGGTGCCGGGCCATGTGCCCGCCACCCGGGCCCGCACCGGGGGGACCCTCGGGGGCGGGAACGACGGCGGCGCCGCGGCCGGCCAGCTGCTGCTGGCCGCCGAGCAGCTGGCCGTGTCCCGCGAACGGCCCCGCCGCACCGGGTTGTTGAACGGCTTCAGGACGGTCCCGCCGGCCCCGGTGCAGTCCGGCCTGGCCGCCCAGGTCCGGGCCGGGCAGGCACTGACCGTCACCGGCCCCAACGGCTCCGGGAAATCGACCTTCGCCCTGACCCTGGCCGGCCTGCTGGCCCCGGTCTCGGGGGCCGTGTCCGCCACGACCGAACTAAGTGCCGGCGCGGGCATCGACCCGTACAAGTGGAGGGCCCAGCACCTCATTTCCCGGATCGGAACGGTGTTCCAGGAACCCGAGCACCAATTCGTCACCGGCAGGGTGCTGGACGAACTGATGTTCGGTCCGCGGCAGCTGGGCCGCGGCGAAGACCGGGTGGACGAGCTGCTGGAGCGGTTGCGGCTCCGCGACCTGGTGGATGCCAACCCCTACACCCTCTCCGGCGGCGAGAAGCGGCGGCTCTCGGTGGCCACCGTGCTGGCCGCACACCCCCGGGTGCTGGTCCTGGACGAACCCACCTTCGGCCAGGACGCCAACACCTGGGCGGAACTTGCCTCCTTCCTTTCCGAACTGCTCGACGCCGGGACCGCCGTCGTCTCGGTGACGCACGACGCGGAATTCAGCGAGGTCCTGGGCGGCGCCGAACTGACGCTCGCCGCCCCGCGGCCCGGTGTGCCCGACCGGACCAACCCGGGGGTGGCGGCGCCATGAGGAACACCCTGACCCTGCCCGGGAACCATGCCCTGCTGGCCCGGGCCAATCCGCTGGCCAAGTTCGCCGGCGTCGTGCTCATCACGGTCGTCCTGGCGCTGTCCATCGACTGGGTCTCCGCGTCCGTGGCGCTCGGCTTCGAACTCCTGCTGTTTCCGCTGGCCGGCCTGACCCTGGCCCTGCTCTGGCAGCGCGGCTGGCCGCTGATCCTCGCGGCCGCCGTGGGCGGCTGGAGCACGGCGATCCTGGCGGCGGACCACGGCAGGATTCTGCTCGACGCCGGCATCTGGTCCGTCAGCGAGGGCTCACTCCAGCTGGGGCTGGGGTTCCTGCTGCGCGGGCTGGCGATCGCGCTGCCGGCGGTGCTGCTGATGAGTTGCACGGATCCGACCGACCTGGCCGACTCCCTGGCGCAGCAGGCACGGCTGCCGCACCGGTTTGTCCTCGGCACCCTCGCGGCGATGCGCCTGGTGGGGCTGATGGCCGAGGAATGGCAGACCATCGGCATGGCACGGCGGGCCCGCGGCGTCGGCTCCCACGGCAACCCGGTGCAGCGGCTGAAGGCCACCCTGGGACAAAGCTTCGGGCTGCTGGTCCAGGCACTCCGCCGCGCCTCCCGGCTGGCGGTGACCATGGAAGCACGCGGCTTCGGCGGCGCGCAGCGGACCTGGGCGCGGACGGCGACGTTCTCCCGGCTGGACGCGTGGGTGGTCCTCGGCGGCGTGCTGATCGCCGCGGCCGCGGTGGCAGCGGCCATCGGCGCCGGGACGTGGAATATGGTGTTCCTCGGACAGCAGTAGCGGCGGGAACCGGTCCCCGTTACGTCGATCCGTCGTGCCGTATCGCACGAGGTGGATATTATTGTGAGGTTAACTGCAGTTTCCCGGCAGTTGCACGTGGCAATAGCTCATTCATGATATTTATTGCATATGACTCAACAGACTGCTGAATACGTCGGCGCCGTCCTCCGGGATGCCCGCGGCGAGAAGGGCTGGACCCAGGGGCAGCTCGCCTCCGAACTCGGAACCAGCCAGAGCGCCATCGCCCGGATGGAACAGGGCAAGCAGAACCTGAGCCTTAAAATGATCCAGCGACTCGAGGCCATTTTCGGCCGGGCCATCGTCAAGGTCGGCCGGCCGCAGATGACGCACCTCCGGGTGGAAGGCGGGCGGACGCTCTCCGGCGCCGTGGACGTCAACAGCAGCAAGAACGCCGGCGTCGCGCTGCTCTGCGCGAGCCTGATCAACCGCGGCACCACCATCCTGCGACGGCTGGCCCGGATCGAGGAGGTCAACCGGATTGTCGAGGTCCTCACCAGCATCGGCGTGGAGTGCACCTGGCTGAACGCGAACGACCTGCAGATCCGCCGCCCGGCGGTGCTGGATCTGGACGCGATGGACGTCGAGGCCGCCCGTCGGACCCGCAGCGTCATCATGCTCCTGGGCCCGCTGCTCGACGAGTCAGCCGAATACCGGCTGCCGTACGCGGGCGGCTGCGACCTCGGCACCCGGACCGTGGAACCGCACATGCAGGCGCTGCGCCAGTTCGACCTCAGCGTCGAGGCAAAGTCCGGCTTCTATACCGTGCAGGCACCGCCCTCGGACGGCCACGACCGGTCCTTCGTCCTGAGTGAGCGAGGCGATACCGTGACCGAAAACGCCATCATGGCGGCCGCCCACCGCCGCGGCACCACCATTATCCGGAACGCCAGTCCGAACTACATGGTCCAGGACCTGTGCTTCTACCTGCAGATGCTGGGCGTGGAGATCGAGGGCGTTGGCACCACGACGCTGAGGATCGTGGGCCGCCCGTCGATCGATGCCGATATTGAGTATTTCCCGTCGGAGGACCCGATCGAGGCGATGAGCCTGATCACCGCCGGCATCGTGACCAACTCGGAGGTCACCATCCGCCGGGTCCCGATCGAGTTTATGGAGATCGAGCTGGCGACGCTGGAGCAGATGGGCCAGCGGCTGGAGGTCTCCGCGGAGTACGTCGCCCGGAACGGCCGCACCCGGCTGGTGGACGTCACCACCAAACCCTCGGAACTGCGGGCGCCGGAGGACAAGATCCACCCGATGCCGTTCCCGGGGCTGAACATCGACAACCTGCCGTTCTTTGCCGTGATCGCCGCCAACGCGCAGGGCCAGACGATGATCCACGACTGGGTCTACGAGAACCGGGCCATCTACCTGACCGAGCTGAACAAGCTTGGCGCCCAGGTCCAGCTGCTGGATCCGCACCGGATCTACGTCAACGGGCCGACCAGGTGGCGGGCCGCGGAAGTCGGCTGCCCGCCGGCGCTGCGCCCGGCCGCCTGCCTGCTGCTGGCCATGCTCGCCGCCCGCGGCGTCTCCGAACTGCGCAACATTTACGTGATCGAGCGCGGCTACGAGGACCTGGCGGAACGGCTCAACACCATCGGCGCCAGGATCGAATACTTCCAGGACTGAATCCTCCGACCCCCGCCCGCTAAAGCAACGCGGGGTCACCTCGAGCCCATCCCGGGGCTCCGAACGGGCGCTAAATGACCCCGCGTTCGGGGTAGCGCGCCGGGGGTGGCGGCGGCGCACAATGGTTGCATGCGCACCTTCGGTGTGGAGGAGGAACTGCTGATCGTGGACCCCGGCACCGGGGCCCCGCTGGCGCTGGCCGACGCCCTGCTGCGCGGGCTGAAACCCGCGCAGCCGGACGCCGCGCGGGGCGGCGTCAGGGATCCGTACCACGACGATTCCGGCTACAGTTTCGAGCTTAAGCTGGAGCAAATCGAGACCCGGACCGTGCCCTGCCTGGACCACGCGGCACTGCTCCGCCAGATCCGCCGGTCACGGGCGTTCACCGACCGGGCCGCCCGGACGCACGGTGCGCGGGTGGCGGCCCTGGCCACCTCGCCGCTGGCGTCCGCCACCCACACCACGCCCAACCCGCGCTACGCGACCATGCAGCAGCGCTTCGGCCTCACCGTGCAGGAGCAGCTGACCTGCGGCTTCCACGTTCACACCTTCATCCGGTCCGCCGAGGAGGGCGTCGCCGTCCTGGACCGGATCCGGGACAAACTGGCCGTGCTGATCGCACTCAGCGCCAACTCGCCCTTCTGGAACGGGGTGCAGACCGGCTTCGAAAGCTACCGCACCCAGGCGTGGAACCGCTGGCCGGCGGCGGGGCCCGCCATGATCTTCGGCAGCCTTCCGGTCTACCGCCGGGTGGTCACCCGGATGCTGGACAGCGGGGTGCTCTTCGACGAGGGCATGGTCTATTTCGACGCGAGGCTCGCCCGCCACCACCCCACCGTGGAGGTCCGGGTGGCGGATGTCTGCCTGCGCGCCGAGGACGCGGCGCTGATCGCCGTGCTGGTGCGGGCCCTGGTGGAGTCCGCCGGCCGGGAATGGCGCGACGGCGTGGACCCGGCGCCGGTGCCGACGGTGCTGCTGAAGCTGGCCGCCTGGCAGGCCAGCAACTGCGGGCTCCGCAGTGAACTGTTGGACTTCGGCAGCTTCCGGCCAGCTCCGGCCGCCGAGGTGGTGCGTGCCCTCGTCGACTTCGTGGCCCCCGTCCTCGACGAACAGGGGGAACTGGAACTGGCCCGCAGCGGCGTGGACAGAATTCTGGCCGACGGTACGGGCTCCCAGTTGCAGCGCCAGGCGCTGTGCGCTCCCGGCCTGGACACCCCCGCCGACGACGCCGGCCTGGCCGCCGTCGTCGCGCACGCCGTCCGCGTTACGATGCGCGGCACGGACGCCGAGGAGACGGCCGGACCGGCCCCGGTATTGTCGCCGGTGCGGCGGGGCTAGACCTTTTTGAGCGCCTGCCTGAGGTCCCGGATCAGGTCTTCGACGTCCTCCAGGCCCACCGAGAGCCGCACGACGCCGTCGCTCAGCCCGATCGCGGCCCGCCCGTCCGGCCCCATGGCGCGGTGCGTTGTGGTCGCCGGGTGGGTGATCAGCGACTTCGAATCGCCGAGGTTGTTGGAGATGTCGATGATCCGCAGCGCGTCCAGCAGCGCGAAGGCGGCGTCCTTGGCCGAGCGCCCGGGCGAGGGGGAGAGCTCCAGGGTCAGCACGGTCCCGCCGGCCTTCATCTGCCGGGCGGCCAGCTCGTGCTGCGGGTGGGAAGCCAGCAGCGGGTATCTGACCCAGCTGATCGCCGGCTCTCCCTCCAGCCATTCGGCGAGCCGCAGCGCCGAGGCCGAGGAGTGGTTCACCCGCAGCGCCATCGTTTCCAGGCCTTTGGCCAGGACCCAGGCGTTGAAGGCGGACAGCGCCGGCCCGGTGTGCCGCATCAGCTGCTTGACCGGGCCCTCGATGAACTCGCGGGTACCCAGGATCGCGCCGCCGAGCACCCGGCCCTGGCCGTCGATGTGTTTGGTTCCCGAATACACGATCACGTCCGCGCCGAGCTCCCCGCAGCGCTGCAGCAGGGGAGTGGCGAAGACGTTGTCGACCACGACCGTCGCCCCCGCGGCGTGCGCCAGTTCGCTCACGGCGGCGATGTCCACGATTTCCTGCATCGGGTTCGACGGCGACTCGAAGAACACCGCGGTCGCCGGTTCGGCCAGCGCCGACCGCCACTGTTCGAGGTCCGGGCCGTCGACGAAGACAGTTTCCACGCCCCAGCGCGGCAGGATCTCGTTGAGGATGACGAAGCAGGAGCCGAACAGTGAGCGGGCGGCGACCACGCGGTCACCGGCACCCAGCAACGCCCCGAGCGCGGTGAACACCGCGGACATGCCGGACGCCGTCGCGAAGCACGCCTCGGTCCCCTCCAGCAGCCGGAGCCGTTCCTGGAAAGTGGCCACCGAGGGGTTGCCGTAACGGGAGTAGACAAAGCGCTCGTCCTCGCCGGTGAACGCCCGCTCCGCCGCGGCGGCGGATTCGTAGACGAAACCGGAGTTCAGGAAGATCGGTTCAGTAGTTTCATGGAACCCGGTACGGTCCAGGCCGCCGCGGACGGCCTGGGTGTCCGGGCTCCAGCCCTGGGCGTCGGGGTTGAAACTCATTTAGTTCTTTCCGGATTGGTGGGGAGGCCGCGGTTTTTCCAGCCGTTGATAGTCCGGTCGCCGGACGGGCCGGGGGCGCCTTCGAAGCCCTCGAGGACGTTGTAGGCGCTGAAGCCGGCCGCGGCCGCGGCGTTCGCGGCGGCGGCGGAACGGACACCGGAACGGCACAGGAAGAGCAGTTCGACGGCCCGGTCCGGCGCCTGCTGGCCCAGTTGTTCCAGGAACCGCGGGTTGGGGGCACCGCCGGCCAGGGTCCACTGGATGAACAGCGGATCCTGCCGGTTTTCGGTGGCGGATGCGGTGGCCGGGGTGCCGATCCGCGCCCATTCCCCCTGGGTGCGGACGTCCACCAGGACGGCGCCCGCCTCAAGCTTGGCCCAGGCTTCCTGCGGGCCCAGGTCTCCGGCGTAGCTCATGCGTGGCCCCCGCCGGCGGACCCGACGCCGTCCAGCTCATCCACCGCGTTGGCGACGGCGGCCTCGGCGCTCGCGATCGCGGCCGGCAGGACGACGGCCTGGGCCACGACCACGGTGCTGCCGTTGAACGCGGCGGACGGGCTGCCGTGCAGGACATAGCCTTCGGCCAGCGCGGCGGAGACGCGTTCGCAGAAGCTGCGGTCGTCGGGCCCGGTGAACAAGCGGTAGGCCAGCCGTTCGTCGGCGGCCGGCCCGGGGATGGCGGGGGACGGAGCGGGGGCTGTGGCGGGCACAGCGGGTGCGGACTCGTCGGGCACGACGGATCTCCTTACTTTCACGCTTGCAGCTCGAATGGTCGATTTGCCGAGTAGTCACCTGAGGCACCCCGCCGCGAAAGGGAGGGTTGCCGACCGGCCAGTCAGGGCTTGGCGCCGGGTCTCATTACTCCCCAAAAACGTAGCACCTCCGACGCCGGCAGCACCGGCTCGGTCGTCATGTTTAGTCACGCAACTGCCGGGCGGCCCCTTTCACCGCACGGCACGGGTGCGGGTAGTGCCGCCAGCAACCCCAGTACCCGTGGGCAGCCGCCGCAGTGCCTTCGGGGCAGATTCGGGTAGTTGCTACTCGGGATATTCCCTGCCGCCCTCGCTTTGACTGGGGAGGGCACGACCGACGCGCCAGCAGATTTCCGATGGAGGATCCACCCATTTGCCCGGATCCGCCGCGCGGCGGCCGGCACGGCTACGAAGGAATTGGATTTTTATGGTCTCGAATCACGCCTTACTCATGGTCTTCGAGCCGGCCGCAGCGTTCCGCCCTGGCGCTGGAATGGGCCGGCGGTGAAGCCCCGCGTCCTCGTTACCGGTGCGGGCGGAGCTGCCGGACGGGCCCTCGCGACCCAGCTGAAAGCGCGGGGCATACCCGTCCTGGGCGCCGACGTCCGCGAACTGCCGGCAGGGTCAGGGATCACCGCCGTCCGTGTCCCGGTGGCCTCTGACCCGGAGCTGGTCTCGGTGCTCCGCCGCCTGGTGTCCGCCGAAAACGTGAATGTTGTTATTCCGGCCGTGACCGGCGAGCTGCCTCAGCTGGCCGCCTTCCGGCCCGCGTTCGGCCCCGACGTCCGCGTCATCGTGGGCGGACCGGGACCCGTGGCGCTCGCCCACGACAGGCTCTTTACCGCATGGCAGCTGCAATCGGCCGGTGTGGCCGTGCCGCGGTTCGGGGTCCCACGGGATTTCTCCGGCGCTGAGGCCGCCATGGAAGCACTGGGCGGGCCGGTCGTCGTCCGGCCCCGGGTCCCCTGCGGCGGCCGCGGCGTGACCGTCATGGCCGACGGCGGCGTCGACGTGGACTGGCACAGGCTGCCGGAAGGCCAGATCGTTCAGGAATTCATTCCGGGAACCGCTTACGGCCCGATGGTCTTCGGCACCCCGGGGCGGAATGCAGCCGCCCCGTTCGCCGTCGTCGTCGAAAAAACGGCACAGCCCGGACCCACGCCAGGAAACGCGGTGGCCGCCCGCCGGACCGACACCGGCGAGGCCATGGACGTGGGAAATGTGGCCATGGCCGCTGTCCGCGCGCTGGGGCTGACCGGCCCGGTTGACGTCGATGTCCGGCGGCGCGCCGACGGGACCCCGGTGGTGCTCGGTGTGACAGCCCGCTTTGGCAGGAACAGCGGGCTCGCCCCGGAACTGCTCGACGCCGTTCTCGGGGCGTTCACCCTGCCGTCGTTCAACCCGGCGTCCTTTCGTCAGTTGCCGGCGGCACACCGCGATGTCCTGGTCTGAGGTCCGCGCCGCAATGCGGCGCCGCCGCGGGGTGCCAACCCTGTTAGACAAGTGGCCGACGGTGTCCATCATTGTGCCGGCCTTCAACGAGGCGGGCGGCATAGGGGAGTGTGTCCGGTCCATCCAGCTCACCAGCTACGACCGTTACGAGGTGGTGCTGGTCGACGACGGCTCAACTGACAACACGTTCGAGCTGATGAAAGGCGTGGCCGCGGCCGACCTCCGGATCAAGGTTCTCAGCCAGGCCAATGCGGGAAAGGGCGCCGCCCTGGCTCTGGGTCTACGGCACGCCACCGGCGAGGTCGTGGTGTTCATGGATGCGGACCTGGTGCTCTCACGACATACCGTCAAACGGATGCTCCAGGGCTTCGCCGACGACCGTACCGGTGTGGTCCGCGGCGACGCCCGGCCGGCCGCATCGACCCCGAAACGGCCCCGGACACCGGCCTCCCTGCGCCGCGGCGCCGGGCTGCTCCGGAGCGCCCTCGCCATGGGCCACTGCCTGCCGGCCCGCCCCGGCACCATCCGGGCGGTAACCCGGGCTGTGCTGGAGAAAACCGGACCGCTCCCTGAAGACCTGACCGGCGGGGACCGTGAATGGACCCGGCGGGTGCGCCGCGCCGGCTACCGGGTGGCCTTCGCCCCGCAGGCCCTTGCCTACGCCGATACTTCCGCGACGACCGCGGGGGACAGGGTCCATGGCCCAAGGATCCGGGGCTGAGCCGAGCTCCTACCCGATGGTGGCGAACAGGCTGTTGAGCTCCGCCGTGAGCTGCCGGCGCAGTTCGGGAGTGCCGATTTCCTTGCCGTCGATGTGGTTCACCGGAGCGAGCAGCCGGATGCTGGAAATCAGCCAGACGGCGTCGGCGTCGTAGAGGTCCTCGGGCACCAGCGGACCGTAGCCAAGCTCCCAGCCGGCGGCCTTGGCCGCGGTAAAGAGGGCGCCCTGTGAGGTGCCGGGGAGGATTCCGCTGTCCAGTTGCGGGGTAATCAGCCGGCGCACGGTGCGCACGCCGCCCGCGCCGTCGTCGCCGGTTTCCAGATGCGCCAGCAGCACGGTCGACGTCGGACCCTCCAGGACCCGCCCGTCGGCGGAGGTGAAAATGACATCGTCCGCGCCCTGATGGCGCGCGTACCGGAGTGCCGCCATGTTGACCGCATAGGAGAGCGTCTTGGCGCCCAGCAGCAGCCACGGTGCCCGTTCGCCCACCTCGCTGTCGTAGCCGCGGTCCAGCAGGATGACGTCGATACCGGTTTCACGCTGCCGGCGGCCGGCCTCCGGCGGCGGCGACGCCTGCACCCAGCAGGTGGGGGCGGCAGTTCCCTCGACGCCGCGGGTGGCGAGCAGCTTCACGACCACCTCGTCCGCCCCGCCGGCGCCATCCGCGCCATCCCCGCCGCGGAACTCGCCGATGGCGGTTTCGATCGCGCGGCGCCACGCGTCCTCGGCGGGGATTTCCAGCTCCAGGGCCCGGGCGGAACCGGCCAGCCGGCTCAAGTGCGCCTGCAGCTTGCGGGGGTGTCCTCCCACCGCCAGCAACGACTCGAAGACCCCGTCCCCGCGGGTTGCGCCCTGGTCCGTGGCCATCAGCTGCGGCCTGGAGGAGTCGGCGACGCGGCCGTTCTCAAACGCCGGGTCGAGGAAGACCAGCACCGTCGGGCGGTCCGGAACTGAGGCGGGGGTAGTCATGCCTTCAGCTTAGTGCGGCGCACCGGGATAAGATTTGCAAATTGCCCGTTCCGGAACTGTTCCGCGGGTCTGGAACTTGAGGGGTTCGCCTGTGCTGTGGCCATTTCCGCTAGTGGGAACACTCCCGTCCTGGGTGATCCTGATCCTCACCGTGGTCGACCTCGTGATCCGGATCCTCGCACTGGGCATCATCCCGGGCAACCGGCGGCCCACCACGGCCATGGCCTGGCTGCTGGGCATCTTCTTTGTCCCCTCGGTGGGCCTCGTACTGTTCCTGCTCTTTGGCAACTTCCGGCTCTCCCGCAAACGGCGGGCGCAGCAGGAGGCCGTGAACACCCGGGTGCGCGCCGGCACCTCCGAACTGGCGATGCTGGAAAGCAACTACGAAGGCCCGGAGTGGGTGTCCTCGGCGGCGGAACTGAACAAGACACTCGGTTCGCTGCCGATGGTGGACGGAAACCACGTCGAGCTCCTGCCCGGCTACCCGGATTCGATCAAGGCGATGGCGGCCGCCGTCCGCGAAGCCGAGTCCTTCGTCAACGCCGAGTTCTACATCCTCAGCTCGGACCACGTCACGGACGACCTGCTCACGGCGATGGAGGAAGCCGCCGAGCGCGGCGTCGAGGTCCGGCTCTTGTTCGACCACCTGGGGACCCTGCGGATCAAGGGCTACAGCAAGCTGAAGGCGCGGCTCAACGCCAGCAAGATCCGCTGGCGGCCCATGCTGCCGCTGCGGCCCGTGCACGGGCAGTGGCGGCGTCCGGACCTGCGCAACCACCGCAAGATCATGGTCATCGACGGCGAAGTCGCCTTCACCGGCTCGCAGAACCTGATCGAGCCCTCCTATAACAACCCCCGGCACCGCAAGGTCGGCCGGGAGTGGGTCGAGCTGATGGCCTGCCTGCGCGGCCCGATCGTCACCACGCTCAACGTCGTCTTCGCCACCGACTGGCTCAGCGAGACCGACGAATCGCTGGAGGAGCAGCTGGCGCACCGGCCGGAACTGCACGCCGGCAACACCACGGCCCAGGTGGTGCCCAGCGGTCCCGGTTTCATCACCGAAAACAACCTGCGGCTCTTCAACACGCTGATCTATTCGGCCCAGCACAAGGTCTCGATCTGCAGCCCGTACTTTGTCCCGGACGACTCGCTGCTGTACGCGGTGACCACGGCGGCGCAGCGCGGCGTCGACGTCGAACTCTTCGTCTCGGAAAAGGGCGACCAGTTCCTGGTCCACCACGCCCAGCAGTCCTACTACGAGGCGCTGCTGGAGGCCGGGGTGCGGATCTACCTCTACAAGGCCCCCTTTGTGCTGCACGCCAAGCACTTCACCATCGACCACGAGGTGGCTGTCCTGGGCTCCAGCAACATGGACATGCGCTCCTTCTCGCTGAATCTGGAAGTCTCGGTGATGCTCCTGGGCGCGGACATCGTGCGGCGGATCAGCGCGGTCGAGGACACGTACCGGGGCATTTCGCGCGAACTGACGCTCGACGACTGGATGAAACGCCCCATGGGGGTCAAATACGTGGACAACGTCGCGCGGCTCACCGCCACCCTGCAGTAGGCACCCGGCCGGCGCGGTCCGGTGCCCGCGGCCACCCGGTGCCCGCTGCTAGTCCGACGGGAAGCCGGCGCCGAGCGCGGAGAGCACACCGAAGGCCTTGGTCCGGATTTCCTCATATTCTTCCTGGGGCGAGGAATCCGCGGTGATGGCGCCGCCGACGCCGAGACTCACCGCAGTGCTGTGGTCCGGGCCGGGGCCCGCCACCAGGGTCCGGATGGCGACCGCGAGGTCGGTGGCGCCGCTGAGCGAAAAGTAGCCGATCGCCCCGGAATAAATGCCCCGCGGGGCCGCCTCGAGCCGGTCCAGGATGGCCATGGTGCTGACCTTGGGCGCGCCGGTCATGGAGCCGGCCGGGAAGCAGGCCGCCACCGCCTCGGCCCGCGGCATACCGGGACGGAGCTGTGCGTCGATGGTGCTGACCATCTGGTGCACCGTGGCGTAGCTTTCGACCGCGCAGAGCCGGTTGACGGAGACGGAGCCGGGTACCGCGAAGTGGCTCAGGTCGTTGCGCAGCAGGTCCACGATCATGATGTTTTCGGCCCGGTCCTTGGCCGAGGATTCCAGCTCCCGGCGCAGCAGCTCGTCCCGGCCGGCGTCGTGGTCCCGGCGCCGGGTGCCCTTGATCGGTTCGGCCCGCATGGCGCCGTCGGCGCTGATCCGCAGGAAGCGCTCCGGCGAGGTGCTGGCCACGGTGAGCCCGGCGAGGCGCAGGTAGCTCGCAAACGGCGCCGGGTTGCGCCGGCGCAGCGCCAGGTAGGCCTGCCACGGATCGAGTTCCCCGGCGGGCGCGGTGGCCGTCAATGCCGTGGTGAGGCAGACCTCGTAGCTGTTGCCCTCGGTGATTTCGTGCTGCGCCGCGGCGATCTTGGCCTTGTACTCCGCTTCGGTGTCCCGGGCGCGGAAGTCCAGGGCGGGTGCGGTCCGGACGGAGCCTACGACGCCGGGGCTAACGCTTCCGCTCTCGCCGCTTCCGCTCTCGCCGCTTCCGCTCTCGCCGTGGCCGACTGCCGCCGCCGTGACGGCGGCCCGGGCCGCGGCGAGCCAGTCCCCGGAGTCTGCGGATTCGAGCGCGAGCAGCCACACCGTGCGCTCCCGGTGGTCCAGGACCACGGCGCGGCCGGCGAAAATCAGGCCGGCATCCGGGGTGTCGGCGGTGACGTCGCTCCCGCCCGTCTCACGCTTGAGTTCGTAGCCGAGGTAGCCCAGCCACCCGAGGGTGAACTCGCACGGGTACTCCTCCGGCGCGCGCAGCGCCCGGCGGCCCCAGGCCCCGTCGAGCCAGCGGAAAAAGCCCCCCTCGGTTTGCACGGTGGCATTGCCCACGCACACCCGGGTCCGGCCGGACCGGTGCCGGACCGACTGGCCGTAGCTGCCGCCGTCGTCCGCCAGGATGCTGAAGCGGCTGCGATCCTCCGCTTCGCCGCCTGGAGGCTGGCCGCCCCCGGTTGTCCCGGCGCTGCCGGTTCCCGCAGCGAGGGAGGAATCGAGCCACACCGCGTTCGGCGAGCTGCCGAAGAGCGTTTCGAAGAGCCGGGCGGCGTCCGGGACGGCCTCCATCCGCTCGGTCGTCAGCTGCAGCCCGCGGCGGCCCGACAGTTCGGGGAGCAGTGCTGCTGCCAGGGCCGGGAGGTACAGGAGCGCCTGCAGCACCTCGGCCGGGGCGGCGCCGTCGGCGAGGTTGAGCACCCGCACGTCGGCGCGGGACGGCACATCGTCGGCGGCCAGCCACTCGTCTTCCTGGCCGGCCCATTGCTCCCAGTATGGTTCGTAGCCAGCGCCATCGCGGGCGAGGGCCCGGGTGCGGCGGTCCGGCTCGGGGGAATCGGCCCAGACCACGGCGTCGAGGAAAGGTGCCGCGGCTGCGGCGGCGGCGCCGACACCCTCGACCAGGACAATCTCGGCCGGCGCGGTGGTGCGGGTGGCCCCGTCATAGTGCCGCTCCCAGTCCCAGCTGACCCAGCGGGCCGGTTCGCCGCGGTGCAACGGGGCGAGGACGGTGGCGGCATAGCGGTCGATGCCGGCGGCCAGGCCATTCCAGCCGGGGTAGATGTCCTCGAGATGGAAGAGCGAGACCTTATGGTGCTCCCTGAGCCGGGCCGCGAGCTCGATGGCCAGGGTGGTCTTTCCTGCGCCGGAGCGTCCGTCGATGGCGATGATGACGGGTGCGCGGCTCATGAACTAGAGCGTACCCGCTGCCCCGTGCCATCCCGGTGCGGCCGGTCCCCGGCCTGGCCGAGGCGCTGCTGCGTCCGCGCTGCCCGGGGCTGCCGGGTGGTTCGGACGTGCTCCAGGATGCCGGGAATCGCGGCGCGGATCAGCTCCCAGGTGGCGTCAAAGTCGGCGTGCCCGCCGTACCAGGGGTCCTCGATGCCCTGGTCCAGCGGATCCCTGCCGGCCACGGCCGGATCAAAACTGCGCAGCATCCGGATCTTCGCCAGCGACGCCTGGTCCGGCGCGGCCTGGCGGAGCCAGCCGTAGTGGTCCACGTCCAGGGCCAGGATCAGCTCCCGGGTGTGGAACCACTCGCTGCGCCACTCGCGCGCGACGTGCAGCTCGGAGGAAATGTTGTGGGCGGCCAGTTTGCGGGCGGCCCGGGGGTCGATCGGCCGGCCCGCCTCATAGGAGGTGATGCCGGCGGAGTCAACGTCGACGTCGGACAGCTGCGCTTCTGCGAGTGCCTCCGCCAGCATGAGTTCGGCCATCGGGGACCGGCAGATGTTTCCGGTGCAGACCGTGATGATCCGGTACTGGCTCGACGTTGAGGTCATGACTAAGCATGGCGGATGCGGAGCCGCCTTGGCTAGCCGGGACCCGCTGAATGTTACAAGTTTTGTCACATGCGCTTTTCGAGCTGTCATGGAACTGCCTGCATCCCGGCGGCCCTGATCCGGCCGGGACCGACGACCCCGCGCGGATCAGCGCCAGAGCGCCTTCCGGAGCAGGGACTTCAACTCGCCGATCTCCGGGCCGCTGAGGCCGGCGAGGGCCTCAGCCTCGGCGGCCTGTGCGGCCGAGGAGGCGCGGCGGAAAAGGGCTGACCCTTCGGTGGTGGCGGACACGATCTTGGCCCGGCGGTCCTGCCTGCCGGGGGCCCGGACCACCAGGCCGCGCTTTTCCAGTTCGTCGATGATGGCGACGATCTGGCTGGGGTCCAGGCTGAGGAACTCCGCCATTTCGCGCTGCGTGGGCTCGAGTTCGCTGTTGGCCAGGGCCAGTACCGAATAGGAGCGTTCCTTGAGCCCGAAGTCCGCCAGTGCGCGGTTGTTGAGGATGGAGCCGGCGGCATGCAGCTTGGCCAGCAGGAACCCCGCGTCCAGGCTGATCGACGCCGCCATGAGCTTGTCCGTAGCCGGGGTGCCCGGCGCGTCGTCTACTTCGGTCGTCATGCCGCTCCAATAGTCCAGAAAATAAATCATTGACATTCTCAATTATCCATACTTTCATGGATGCAGACCAGCATCCCATGCCAACGGCAGGGATGCACACGGCAGCTAGCAAAGGAGCAGCGATGAGCCTGACAGGAAAAGTAGCAATCGTCACGGGAAGCGGCCGCGGCCTCGGCCTGGCCTACGCACGGGAGCTGGCCCGGCAGGGCGCCGCCGTCGTGATCAACGACGTGGACGACGCTGTCGCCGCCGAGGCGGTCCGGACCATTGAGTCCGACGGCGGGCGGGCAGTGGCCGTCGTCGCCCCGGTGGGCAGTTCCGAGGTCGCCAAGGAGCTGGTGCAGGCCGCCGTGGCGGAATTCGGCCGGCTGGACATCCTCGTCACGAACGCCGGGATCCTGCGGGACAAGTCTCTGCTGAAGATGACGGACGACGATTTTGACGCGGTGATCAACGTGCACCTGCGCGGCACCTTCACCTGCGCCCGGGAGGCGTTCGGCTACTTCAAGGAGAACGGAGTCCCCGGCCGCATCATCACCATCGGCTCGCCCACCGGCCAGCGCGGCAACTTCGGCCAGACCAACTACGCCGCGGCCAAGGCCGGCATCGTGGGTATGGTCCGGACCTGGGCAATGGAGATGAAGAAGGCCGGGGTCACCGCCAATGCCGTCATCCCGGTGGCCGCCACGGCCATGACCAAGACCGTCCCGTATTTCCAGAAGGCCGTCGAAGCGGACGAACGCGGCGAGGCCATGCCGGCCTTCTTCCGCCACGAGCTCGGCTTCGGCACCGCCGACGACGTCGCCGGACTGGTCGCGTTCCTGGCCTCCGACGACGCCGCCGGGGTTACCGGCCAGGCCATCGGCGCCGGCGGCGACCGCCTGCAGCTCTGGACCCACCCCGAGGCGGCGGCGACCGAATACCGCGAGGGCGGCTGGGGCTACCAGGACCTCGTGGAGAACTTTGGTGCGCTGTTCGGCGACAAACTGCAGAGCGTCGGGGAGGAGTTCCTCCCGCTGCCTGCGGACCTGCAGCCGGAACCGGCGGAGGCCCGCTGACATGACCGCCGCACGCTACGAACTCGGCATCGACGCCGCGAAGCTCGATGCGATCGACATGCATGTCCACCTCGAGGTAGACGGCCACGGCCACGGCTCCCTGCCGGAGGCGCTGACCGAGGCCTCCGCCAAGTACTTCAAAGCCGAGGAGCGGACGCCGTCACTGGACCGGATCGCGGAGATCTACCGCGGACTGAACATGGCCGCCGTCGTTTTCACGGTGGACGCCCGCACCCAGCTCAAGCACGAACCCAACAGCATCCCCGAACTCATCGCCGGGGCGGCCCGGAACAACGATGTGCTGATTCCGTTCGGCAGCGTCGACCCGCGCACCGGCACCGAGGCCATCCAGGGCGCCAAGCACCAGGCCGTGGATCTGGGCGCCCGCGGCTTCAAGTTCCACCCCAGCCTGCAGGGCTTCGACCCCTCAAACGAGCAGTTCTATCCGCTCTGGGAAACCCTCCAGGAACTGGGCCTGCCGGCAATCTTCCACACCGGACAGAACGGCATGGGCGCGGGACTGCCCGGCGGGTACGGCATCAAGCTCGCCTACTCCAATCCGCTCCTGCTCGACGCCGTCGCGGCGGACTTCCCGGAGCTGCAGATCATCATGGCGCACCCCTCGGTGCCGTGGCAGGACGAGGCCAACTCGATCGCCACCCACAAGGCCAACGTGTTCATTGACCTCTCCGGCTGGTCGCCGAAGTACTTCCCCGAGTCGCTGGTGAAGATGGCCAACTCGGTGCTGCAGGACAAGGTGCTGTTCGGCACCGACTTCCCGCTGATCACCCCGCAGAAATGGCTGGGTGCCTTCGCGGACCTGCCGCTCAAGGACGCGGTCCGGCCCAAGATCCTCAAGGACAACGCCGTCCGCCTGCTCGGGCTGGAGGGCTGAGATGAGCGTTGGTACGGACGTCGCCTCCGCGCAGGAACGGCTGTACGGGGTCTGCGACTTTTACGACGCCGAATCCCTGCTCACCGACGCCGAGCGCCGGGTCCTGGGCCGGCTGCGCACCTTCCTGGACGAGCAGGCCCGGCCGCTGCTCGCCGAGTACTGGGAGCGAGGCGAGTTCCCGGAGCAGCTGGCCCGGCCGCTGATCGACCTGGACCTGATGGAGCCGGCAGACCTGACCGGCGACCCGGGTACAGGGCGGACCCCCGCCCGGGGCATCTACCACGGCTTCCGGATCTTCGAACTCGCCCGCACCGACGCGTCGCTGGCCACCTTCTACACCGCCCAGGCCGGGCTGTTCCGGACCGCCATCCGGGTCGGCGCCTCCGCCGAGCAGCAGGCCGAATGGATGCCCAAGGTCCTCGATTTCTCGCTCAAGGGCGTCTTTTCACTGACCGAACCGGACTCCGGCTCGGACATCGCCGGCGGCCTCTCCACCAGCGCCCGCCGCGAGGGCGACAGCTGGGTCATCAACGGAGCCAAGCGCTGGATCGGCGGGGCGGCCGCGGCCGACGTGCTGGCCGTCTTCGCCCGCGACGAGGCCGACGGGCAGGTCAAGGGGTTCCTCGTGGACCGTGAGGCCGCCGGCGTCACGCTGCAGAAAATCCACGGCAAGACGGCCCTGCGGATGATGCAGAACGCACACATCACCCTGGCGGAGGTCAGCGTCCCGGAGCGGATGCGGCTGCACAACGTCAACTCTTTCCGGGACGTGGCCGCGATGCTGCGGGCGATGCGCTCCGACGTCGCCTGGATCGCCACCGGCATGGCCGCCGGCGCGTTCGAGGCCGCCACGCGCTACGTCACGCAGCGGGAGCAGTTCGGCCGGTCGCTGGGATCCTTCCAGCTCGTCCAGGAGAAACTCGCCCGGATGCTGGGCAACGTCACCTCGGCCCTGTCCCTCGTGGTCCGGCTGACCGAGCAACAGGAACGAGGTATCTACCGGGACCAGGATTCGGCCCTGGCCAAGATGCAGACCTCCCTGCTGATGCGTGAAACCGTGGCGCTGGCCCGCGAAGTGGTGGGCGGCAACGGCATCACGCTCGCGACCGACGTCGCCCGGTTCCATGCCGACGCCGAGGCCGTCTATTCCTACGAGGGCACGCACGAAATCAACGCCCTGATCATCGGCCGCGCCCTCACCGGCCACAGCGCCTTCACCCGCTGAGCCTTCACCGACCGATCCTTCACCGACCCCGCAGGCGGACCGCCCACCAGCGTCCCGCCGTCGTTCCACCACCTACACCAGGAGCTCAAGATGCCCAACCTCGTCGTCGACTTCGACAAACTGCTCACCCTCGCCGGCACCGACCTCGGCGTCACCGACTACCGCGAAATCACCCAGGAGCAAATCAACAAATTCGCCGACGCCACCGGCGATGACCAGTGGATCCACGTGGACCCGGACCGTGCCAAGGACGGCCCGTTCGGCGCGCCGATCGCCCACGGCTTCCTCACCCTCTCCCTGATCATCCCGTTCTGGGGCGAACTGTTCGACGTCGAAGGCGTCACCACCAAGGTCAACTACGGCCTGGACAAGGTCCGCTTCACCTCCCCGGTCAAGGTCGGATCGCGGATCCGGATGCGCGCCAGCATCGCCGAGGTCACCGAGGTCAAGGGCGGCGCCCAGATCAAGGTCTCCAACACCATCGAGATTGAGGGCCAGGAACGGCCCGCCGTCGTCGCCGAGTTCCTCGCCCGCTTCTATAAGTAAGCCCCGCCACCCCCACTGCCCCAAGGAACAACGATGTCCCAGATTTCGCAGTTGCAGTCCATGGACGCGGGCACGCGCCGCCGGGAGGCGCGGACCGTCATCGCCTCGAGCTACCTCGGCAGCACCATCGAGTATTACGACTTCCTGCTCTACGCCACGGCGGCCGCGGTGGTCTTTCCCCGGGTGTTCTTCTCCGGACTGGACGACTGGGTGGGCGTCGTCGCCGCCTACGGGACCTTTGCCGCAGGCTACGTCGCCCGTCCGCTGGGCGGCATCATCTTCGGCCACTTCGGGGACAAACTCGGCCGCAAGAACATGCTGATCGTCTCGATGCTGATGATGGGCGTTGCCTCCACCCTGATCGGGGTGGTGCCCGATGCCTCGGTGGCCGGGCCCTGGGGCGCCGTTCTGCTGGTGATCCTCCGCGTCTTCCAGGGCATCGCCGTCGGCGGCGAATGGGGCGGCGCCGCCCTGATGGCGCTGGAACACTCGGAGTCCGGCAAGCGCGGCTTCGCCGCGTCCTTCGTCAACGCCGGCGCCCCCACCGGTGCGGTGCTCGGCACCCTCGTGATGGGCGCCTTCTCCGCCCTGCCCAACGGCCAGTTCCTCACCTGGGGCTGGCGGGTGCCGTTCCTGCTCTCCTTCGTCCTGCTGGGCGTGGGCATGTTCGTCCGGCTCAAAGTTTCCGAAAGCCCGATCTTCAAGGCGGCCCTGGAGCAGGAGAAAGCCGAGCAGGCCGCATTGGGCGCAGCGGGGCGCCGCGAAATTCCGCTGCTGCAGGTGCTGCGGCGGCCCAAGACCCTCATCTTCACCATGCTGGCCGGCGCGGCCGGATTTGCGCTGCAGGTCGTGCTGGCAACCTTCTCCGTGACCTACGCGGTGTCCAAGGGCGCAGACCGGCAGGGTGTGCTCTACGCCTTCGCGGCGGCGTCGTTCGTCTCCATCATCTTTGTGGTGATGGGCGGCCGGCTCTCCGACAAGCTGGGCCGGCGGCCCGTAATGATCGGCGGGCTGGTCCTGTTCATCGCCTACCTCGTGCCGATGTTCCAGCTGCTGTCCTCAAACAACATCGGGCTGATCTTCGTGGCCTTCGCGGTGGGCCTGATGATCCACTCGACCCTGTTCGGCCCGCTCGCGGCCTTCGTCTCCGAACAGTTCGGCACCACCTCGCGCTACACCGGCGCGTCGCTGGGCTACCAGCTCGCCACCCTCCTGGGCGCAGGGTTCACGCCCGGGATCGTGGCGCAGATTTTCAAGGACTCCGGACAGAACACCGCCTCGGTGGTCTGGTACCTCGCCATCATGTCCGTCGTCTCGATCATCTTCATCCTGCTGACCCGGGAGCCGAAGAACAACGACCTGGAAGCCGTCCGGGCCTAACTGCCCGGCAGGCATTACCGTCTAACTGGAAAGGATTTGCCGTGGAGAATCTTGGCATCGGCTCGTGGCTGCAACGGCGCAGCCCGAAGTCCGGCACGAAGACCGCCGTGATCACCGGAACCCGCGAACTCAGCTATGCCGAGCTGGCCCGGCGTGCCGCCCGCCTCGCCAACGCCTTTCGCGACCGTGGCGTGTCCACGGGCGACCGGGTGGCATACCTGGGCGAGAACGATCCGTCTTTCCTGGAAACCCTGTTCGCCGCCGGGCTCCTTGGGGCGGTCTTCGTGCCGCTGAACACCCGGCTGGCGCCGCCGGAAATCCAGTTCCAGCTCCGGGACAGCGGCGCGGTGCTGCTGGTCCACGCCGCGGCGCTCGCCGGCCTCGCGGAGCGCGGCGCGGTCGAAACCGCGGTGCGTACCCGCGTCGTCGTCGACGCCGGCACGCCCGACGGCGGTGCAGCCGGCGGCGGATCGGGTGCAGCCGGCGGCACTACCGGCAGCGGACCTGACAACGGGTCCGCCGCCGTCGAGGCCTTCGAAGCCCTGCTGGCATCGGGCTCCCCGACGGCGCCGGACGAGCCGGTGGGTCTGGACGACCCCGCCATGATCCTCTACACCTCGGGGACCACCGGGAACCCCAAAGGCGCGCTGCTCACCCACGGCAACATCACCTGGAACTGCATCAACGTGCTGGTCGATTTCGACTTCTCCTCCGCCGACGTGGCCCTGATGATCTCGCCGATGTTCCACGTGGCGTCGCTGGACATGGGCGTGCTGCCCACGCTCCTGAAGGGCGGCACCGTGGTCCTGGAAGCCAGGTTCGATCCGCGCCGCACGCTGGAGCTGATCCAGCAGCACCGGGCCACCACCATCAGCGGGGTGCCCACCACCTACCAGATGCTTTGCGAGCACCCGGACTGGGAGGCCACCGACCTCAGTTCACTGAACAAGCTCACCTGCGGCGGTTCGGCGGTGCCGATGCGGGTCCTCGAGGCCTACGAGCGGCGGGGCCTGCGGTTCTCCAACGGCTACGGCATGACCGAAACGGCGCCCGGCGCCACCACCCTGCCCGCCGCGCGGTCGCGGGAGAAGGCCGGCTCCTCCGGGCTGCCGCACTTCTTCACCGAAGTGCGGGTGACGGATCCGCTGGACCCGGACGCCGGTCCGGCCGCGCCCGGCACGGTGGGGGAGATTCAGATCAAGGGCCCCAATGTGATCCGCGAGTACTGGAACCGGCCGGAAGCATCGGCGGACTCCTACACCCCGGACGGCTGGTTCAAGTCCGGCGACATGGGCTACACGGACCCGGACGGCTTCGTCTTCATCTCCGACCGGCTCAAGGACATGATCATTTCCGGCGGCGAGAACATCTACCCCGCCGAGGTGGAGCAGGCCATCGCCGAGCTCGACGCCGTCGGCAGCGTCGCCGTGATCGGCGTGCCGGACGCGAAGTGGGGCGAGGTGCCGCGGGCCGTGGTGCTGCTGCGCGACGGTGCCCGGCTCACCGAGGAGCAGTTGCGCAGCCACCTGGAAGGCCGGCTGGCACGGTACAAGATCCCCAAATCGGTGCTGTTCGTGGACGAGATGCCCAGGACGGCCAGCGGCAAGATCCGGAAGGCCGATCTGCGGAAACTGACCCCCGCGAACGGACAGTAGCGGCCCGGGCCGGTGGCGCGAACGTACACTTGCGGCCCGGGCCGGTGGCGCGAACGTACACTTGCGGCCCGGGCGGTGGCGCGAACGTACACTTGCGGCCCCACGCCCGCCTGCTGGCGCTAGTGGATCAGCGCGAGCAGCACGCCGACGGCCATGAACAACACACCGAAGGTCCGGTTGAGGATCCGCTGCCCGCGGGCGTCGCGGGTGAAGCGCTGGAAGCTCGTGGCGGCCGCCGCGAAGAAGAACCACATGACCAGGATGTCGATCACGATCACGGTGGCGGACAGAACGAGGTACTGCGGCGGGAGCGGCTGGTCCGGCCGGATGAACTGCGGCATGAAGGCGAGGAAGAAGACGATCGCCTTGGGGTTGAGCAGGTTGACCCACAGGCCTCGGCGGAACATTGAGAGCGCCGGCTCGTTGCGCAGCGCGTCGGCCTTCTCCTGGTCCAGGTCGGGCTTGTGCCGGAACTGCTGGATGCCCAGGTAGACGAGGTAGGCGGCTCCGGCGTACCGGATGATGTTGAAGGCCAGCGGTGAGCTCGCCACCAGGACCCCGACGCCGAGGGCCACGATCAGGATGTGCACCACCAGGGCAGCCTGTTGACCGAGGATGCCCCAGATGGAACGCCGGAAGCCGGAGTTCAGGGAGTTGCTCATGGTGTTGATGGCGCCCGCGCCCGGTGTGAAGCTGATCAGGACGCCGGCGCCGGCCAGGGCCAGCCAAAGGGAAAGTTGCACCTACCAAGTTTACGGTTCCCACCGGGCCGCCGGCTTGATCACGCGCCCGGCGCCCCGGGCAGCCCCGACACCCCGGTCAGCCCGGGCGGACGCCGTAGCTGAGGATCATGTTGCCCTTGCTGGTCTGCTCGGACGACTGCAGTTTCAGCCGGGTCAGCGGATCGCCGTCGGCGAAGAGCCGCCGTCCGCTGCCCGCGACCACTGGGTGGACGATCAGCATGAGGCTGTCCAGCAGCCCGGCAAACAACAACTGGCGGACCAGCGAGATGCTGCTGAAGACCCCGATGTCGCCGCCAGCGCCCTGTTTCAGCTGCCCGACAAAGTCCTCCAGCGGGCCTTCGACCAGCCGCGAGTTCTGCCACTCGAGATCTCCGGTCAGCGTCCGGGACGCCACAAACTTGGGCAGCGGATTGATGAATCCCGCGAAGTCGGCGTCCGCTTCGGCGTTCGGCCAGTACTGCGCCCATTGCTGGTACCCCACGCGCCCCAGGAGACCGGTGTCGATCCGGCCCATCATCTCGCCCATCCCGGCTCCCAGCTCCTCGTCGAAGCTGTCGAACTGCCACCGGAACGGGTCTTCAACCACGCCGTCCACGGAGCTGAACAGGCCCGCCGTCACCTTGCGCATCGTTTCTCCTCATCGTGGGTCTTTTAGTGCACCCTAGCGGCACAACTCAAAGCTGTGAATGGCCGGAGCGTCGGCCACGAGGCCGGGCATGAGCATGCCGTGCTGGATCATGCGGGGGCGGGCGAGTATCTCGAAGTCAAACCCTGCTTGGATGATCATGTCCCGATGCTAGGAAACCGCACGGCCCGCCGGATAGCAGGGAGCGCCCCTATGTGGACAACCGGCTGCCGCTCACGCCCGGGCAATCACCTCGCCATTGGGGATCAGGAACCAGCCGTCGTCCGTGGAGCCCCACCGGTGCCAGCCCGCGGAAATCCGGGCCAGATCGGCAGCGGTAGCGAACCCGTACTCGAGCGCCTGGTCCGCGAAGGCCGAATGCAGCACCCGCTCGCCCCAGACCCTGGCCTGCCAACGCCTCATCTGCCCGGTCGCGTAGAGCCAGTTGCTGCTGGAGGGCGCGACGTCGGTGAACCCGGCGGCCTGGGCCCATGAGACGAGCCGCCGCCCGGCGTCGGGCTCGGCGCCGTTCCGGCGGGCGATCCGCTGGTAGAGCTCCATCCACTCGTCCAGCTCCGGCACCGCCGGGTACCAGCTCATGCCGTGGAAATCGGCGTCGCGGACGGCCACGATCCCGCCCGCCTTGGCGACGCGCCGCATCTCCCGGAGGGCGGCCACCGGATCGGTGAGGTGCTGCAGCACTTGGTGGGCGTGGACGACGTCGAACGTCTCGTCCGGAATGTCGAGGCTGTAGAGGTTGCCGGCAACGAAGCGCACGTTGGTCACCCCGCGCTCCGCCGCCAGGGCGCCGGCATCAACGATGACCTCGGCCGAACGGTCCAGCCCCGTGACCTCCCCCGGGGCCACGAGTGCGGCGAAATCGCAGGTAATGCTGCCCGGCCCGCAGCCGACGTCGAGCACCGACACCCCTGGGGTCAGATGCGGAAGGACAAACGCCGCGGAGTTCTCCGCCGTCCGGGACGCATGCGCGCGGACCACGGACTCATGGTGGCCGTGGGTGTAGACATCGTCCGGCTGCGAGGTGCTCATGAGGAAACGCTACGCCCCCCGCGTCCGCCAGCGCCCCAACCGACTGGCACTTGTTGTCGTTTAGACCCCGCTAAACGACAACTACTGCGGGCTACTTGGGTGGGGCGGGCCAGCTGGGGGAGCGGCGGCTTCCTCGCCGGCGCGGACCGTGGCATCGATCATGGCGGTCAGGAAGCGGGTGGCGATCTCCAGTTCCTCGGGGGTGAAGTTTTCCATGGCGGCGCCCATGTGCCGGGCGAGCGGCAGGAACATCGCGCCGCCGTCGCGGTACGCCTTGGGCGTCATCCGGAGCTGGACCTGCCGGCGGTCCGTGCCCTGCCGTTCCCGGACCACGTGCCCGGACTTGTCCAGACGGTCGATCAGGGCCGTGGTGGCGGGCGAGCTCAGGTGGAGCTCCCTGCGCAGGACGCCCGGGGTGACCACCTGCTGCTTCGCGGTGTGCTGCATGATCACGGACAGGGCGTTGAGGTCGGTCCGGTGCATGTCGTTCCGCGCGCCGGCCGAGTCCGCATAGCGGTTGGCTTCAAGGCTGAACTCCTGCAGCAGGGTAACCAGCGGCGGCGGCCCGGCGGCGTCGGGGAAGTCCGGCATCTGCGTTGACATTGCACCCTTCCTGCTCGGCGGCCCGCGGGCTGGCGCGGCCGGCGCGGTTGGCGCCCTCCGGAGTTTACTCCAGCGGATCGGCGGCACCAGTCGAAAAATTCCTAGATTCTCACTTATATCCATGATGGAGATAATCTATGATTTACTAAAGTCTACTCCGCACCGCACCCGAGAAGGACGCTATGAAACCCCACCGGCAAGACTCCACCCGTGTCCCGTTCTGGCTCCGCTGGCTCGTCCCCGCCGTGCTTGTGGTCGCGTGGCTCGCCATCGCCGGGATCGGCGGCCCCACGTTCGGGCGCCTGAGCGAGGTCTCCTCCAATGACCAGGCATCGTTTCTGCCCGCCGGAGCCGAGGCCACCGAAGCCCAGGACTGGCAGGCCAAGTTCCGGGACTCCAAGGAGATCCCGGCCGTCATCGTGATCGAAAGCGACTCCGCCTTCACCCGGGACGAACTCGGCCAGGCCGCCGCACTCAAAGGCAAGCTCGAGGACCTGAAAGCCGGAAGCGCCGTAATCGGTCCAATCCCCTCGGAGGACGCGAAAGCCGTGCAGTTTGTGGTGCCCATCGCCTCAACCGATGAGGTGAAAACAGTCGTCCAGGAGCTTCGGGACGAGGTCACCGCCTCCGCGCCGGAGGGGATGCGCACCTTCGTCACCGGCCCGGCCGGCCTCACCGCGGACCTGGTCAGTGCTTTCGCCGGCATCGACGGCATCCTGCTGCTCGTCGCGCTTGCAGCGGTGTTCCTGATTCTGCTGATCGTCTACCGTTCGCTCCTGCTGCCGATTACCGTGCTGTTCACCTCGGTCTTCGCGCTCTGCGCCGCCATCCTGCTGGTCTTCGGAATGGCGAAACTGGGCTGGATCCAGCTCAACGGCCAAAGCCAGGGCATCCTCTCCATTCTGGTGATCGGCGCCGCCACCGACTACGCCCTGCTCTATGTGGCACGCTTCCGCGAAGCCCTGACGCACACCACCAACCGCACGGCCGCCGCGCTCACGGCCTGGAAAGCCGCCTGGGAACCGATTCTGGCCTCCGGGGCCACGGTCATCATCGCCCTTCTCTGCCTGCTCTTCTCCGACCTCAACTCGAACAAGGCCCTCGGCCCGGTGGCCGCGGCAGGCATCCTTTGCTCGCTTTTTGCGGCGCTGACCCTGCTGCCGGCGATGATGGCGCTGCTGGGCAGGGCCGCTTTCTGGCCCTTCCGCCCCAAGCTGCTCCCGACGACGGAACGCGAGCCGGAGCTGGTCACGGGCCTTGAAGGGCAGAAGGGGCTCTGGCGCGCCACCGGTTCCCTCGTGTCCCGCCGGCCGCGCGCCGTCTGGATGGCCTCCGTGCTGCTGCTGCTCGTGGCTTCCGCCGGAGTGCTGCAGCTCAAGGCCAACGGCGTCCCGCAGACCGACGTCATCCTCGCCGCCTCCAACGCGGTCGACGGCCAGGATGCCCTGGCCCGGCATTTCGACGCCGGATCCGGCAGCCCCGCGGTCATTGTCGCGGACGAGGCAAAGGCGCAGGACGTGCTTGACAAAGCGAAGGCAAGCGACGGCGTCGGGGACGCCTACCTGCTGGCCGAGGGCAACGTACCCATCGTTCCCGGCGCCCAGGGCGCGCCCGGTGCCCCGCCGGCCCCCACGGCACCGGCGGTCAGGGACGGCAAGGTCCTGATCAACGCGACGCTGAACTACGCCGCGGACTCCAACGAGGCCGAAAACGTTGTGGTGGATCTCCGCCAGGAGCTGAAGAAGATCGACGGCGGCGCCCTGGTCGGCGGCGTGACCGCCACCGCCCTGGATACCAACACCACCGCGCAGCGCGACCTCGTCACCATCATCCCGGTGGTCCTGGCGGTGATCCTGGTGATCCTGATGCTGCTGCTGCGCTCGGTGCTGGCGCCGGTCCTGCTGGTCGCTTCCGTGGTCCTGTCGTACGGCGCCGCGATGGGCGTTTCCGCCTTCGTGTTCAACAACATCTTCGGTTTCCCGGGCGCCGACGCCACCGTTCCGCTCTTTGGCTTCGTCTTCCTGGTGGCCCTGGGGGTGGACTACAACATCTTCCTGATGAGCCGGGTCCGCGAGGAATCCCTGAAGCACGGCACCCGGGCCGGAATCCTGCGCGGCCTCGGCGTTACCGGCGGCGTGATCACCTCGGCCGGCGTGGTCCTGGCCGCCACCTTCGCCGCCCTGGGCGTCATCCCGATTATGTTCCTGGTGCAGCTGGCGTTCATCGTCGCGTTCGGCGTGCTGCTGGACACCGTGCTGGTCCGCTCCCTGCTGGTCCCGGCCCTGGCCTATGACATCGGGGCCCGGATCTGGTGGCCGAGCAAGCTGGGCCGGCCGGGGGCGGACGCCGCGGCCGGGCGGCTGCCTGCCGAGCCGGAGGCGGAATCGGCCGAGGCCGGAGTCCGCTAACCCGTTCCCCGGCTCGCAGCCGCAGCCGCCGTCACCGTCCCTGGTCCCCCCACCAGGCCACCGTGGCGGCGGCTGCTTGCGTGAGCGGCGTCGGTTCCAGGCCCAGCGCCGCCTCACTGGCGCTTGAATCCATCACGAAGGGGCGCTCGAACTGGTACAGCGTTTCGCCCAGTTCCCGCATCGCGGGGGAGAGCATGCCCATCGCCCGCAGGGACCACCCCGGCAGGGCCCGCACCCGCGGGCTCCGGACCCCCGCGGCGGCAGCGAACGCCGCCGCCATCGCTCGCTGGCTGAGCGCCGGCCCGGTCGGGGCGTGCCACACCCGGTTCCACAGGGCGGGATTCCGTGCCGCCGCGATCATGGCCGCCGCGAGGTCGGGGACGTAGGTGAACGAATGCGGCTGGTCTGCGCTGCCGATCACCAGCAGGGGCTTGCCCGCCAGCACCGGCTTCAACATGCGCTCCCCGGCGTGCGCCCCGAGCACCCGCGGGCCAAAGAAGTCGCCGGCGGCAACGCTTACGGTGTCCGTGGTGGACGCGGCCCGCGCCTGGAGCAGCGCGGTGCGGATCCCGCGCTTGCCGCCCCCGGCCGCGCGCGGACTGTCCTCGCGCAGCACCCGGTCCGGCTCACTGTAGGAGTAAAGGCTTTCGGGAAAGACGACGACGGCGCCGGCGCGTCCCGCCGCTGCCAGCACCGTTTGCTCGGCGCCGGGAAGTTCCGCGGCCCAGGTACCGGCGCTGTACCGGGAACCATGGATGCAATGGAAAACGGCCGCGGCACCGTCGAAAAGCGCTGCCAGTCCGGCCGGGCTGGAAACGTCCGCGGCAATTCTTTCGACGCGCGGATGGGACGGCCCGCTGCCGGACCGGGTCAGGATGCGCACCCGGTGGCCCGCAGCGGCGAGCTGCCCGGCGACCGTCCAGCCAACCGGCCCGGCCCCGGTGACGACAAACCGCGCAGGCTCCGCGGCTTCGAAAGACTCCGGCAGGGACATGGTGTTCTCACTTTCGCTAATGGTGGGACCGGCAGCTCGGCCTCGGAGCCAAGGGGGCCGGGTGACGACGCGCGGGATAGTGCAACCGGCGCCGGAGAGAGCGGTGCTCTCTGAATCAGAATGCGCCAGGGCGCCCCGTGTGTCAAGAGCACTGCTCACATTTGTTGACGCTGCTCCGCTTTATGGAAAGCTGGAGGCATGCCGCAGAGTCCCACTTCCGTCCCAGCCAAACCGCCCACGCCCCGCGAACGCGCCCGGGAGCGGACCATCGGCGACATTGTGCGGATCGGACGGGAACACCTGGCCCTGAACGGGGCGGCCGCGTTGTCCCTGCGGGCCGTCGCCCGCGACCTCGGCGTCGTCTCCTCGGCCGTCTACCGGTACGTGGAGAACCGCGAGGAACTGCTCACCCTGCTGCTGATCGATGCGTACAACGAACTGGGGGACGCCGTCGACGCCGCCGTGCTCGCCCTCCCAGAGGATGATTTTGGCGGGAAATTCGCGGCGCTCGGAACCGCGGTGCGGGAGTGGGCGTTACGGGAACCGGCCAGCTACGCGCTGCTTTTCGGAAGCCCGGTACCCGGCTACCGGGCGCCCGCTGAGCGGACCACCGGCCCGGGGACCCGGGTGATCGTCACCCTGATGGCCATCCTCGACGGCGCCTGGCGGGCCGGCCGCCTCTCCGGCGGGCCCGCACACCCCGCCGTCGCCGCGCCGCTGGGGGCGGATCTGGCCAGAATCCGCGCGGAGATGGGGCTGGCCGTCCCCGACGCGGCGCTGGCCCGGGGCGCACTGGTCTGGACGTCGCTGTTCGGGGCCATTAGCTTCGAAGTCTTTGGCCAATACGGCGCCGGCACTTTCGCGGCGCGGGACGAGCTGTTCGCCCACCATCTGGCCGTCCTGGCGGAGCTGGCCGGTCTGCGGCCCTGACCTCGACCGGCCGCCGGCGGGGCTCCCGCGGGCCCCTGTTGCCGCCCCGCGCCGCTCGATAGACTGCGAATGCGCCCGCGCGGGCGCCCAGTGCTTGCAGGAAGGATCCAAACATGTCTGAAAACAGTGAGTTTGATCGAGCGGCAGCAGAGAAGCGGAACGGCTCCGCCCCGGTCCCGGCGGCTGCCGGCGAGGCGGCGGACGAGGGCGACGCCGGGCAGTACGTCGAGGGCGACTACGGCCGTGCCGGTGTAGCGGGCGAAAATCCCGCGGGGGCCCCCGAAGGCGAATACGACGAAGGCGATTACGGCAAGGCGGGGGTCGCCGGCGGCGCGACCGTCGGGACCGAGGAGGGGGACTACCCCGAGGGTGATTATGGCCAGGCCGGCACCACCGTTCCGGATGCCGCCGCCGAGGAGGGCGAATACCCCGAGGGCGACTACGGTGCCGCCGGGGCGGCAGGTGCCCGGCGCGCGGGGAAGCGTGCGGAGGACACCGCCGCGGACGGCGCCGCCGCGGACGGCGCCGCCGGGCGGGACGGCACCGTCCGCGACGACGCCGGGCGCGAAGGCCTCTAGGCCGGTACGGGTCCCGGCGGACCGTTCTCCCACAGCGAAATCCGGTGCGCCGGGTCCGGCTGCGTGCCGGACCCGCAGCGTTTCCGCGGATTTGCAGCGTTTCCGGGCCGGTCACGACAGGTCCGCGGGCAAAGTTGAGTCCGATCCGCTCAACTTCGAATTGACATCGCATCCGGCATGGGTAAAGTTGAGTGCAGAGCGCTCAATAAGTGAGCGCGCCTCGATCTCGACGGGCTCGCGCCCCGGGTATGCCCCGGCCGCCGGGCATTGCCCGAGGGCCGGGGCCGGCAAGTTTCCAAGGAAAGAAGGAAGCAACACATGTCACGTGCAGTAGGTATCGACCTCGGAACCACCAACTCCGTCGTCTCCGTTCTCGAAGGTGGCGAGCCCACCGTCATTGCCAACGCCGAGGGTGGCCGCACCACGCCGTCGGTCGTTGCATTCTCCAAGTCCGGCGAAGTGCTGGTTGGCGAGATCGCCAAGCGACAGGCGGTCAACAACATCGACCGCACGATCGCCTCGGTCAAGCGCCACATGGGCACTGACTGGAACGTCGCGGTTGACGACAAGAAGTACACCGCCCAGGAAATCTCCGCCCGCATCCTGATGAAACTCAAGAACGACGCCGAGTCCTACCTGGGTGAAAAGGTCACCGACGCCGTGATCACCGTCCCCGCGTACTTCAACGACGCCGAGCGCCAGGCCACCAAGGAAGCCGGCGAAATCGCGGGCCTTAAGGTCCTGCGCATCGTCAACGAGCCCACCGCGGCCGCCCTGGCCTACGGCCTGGACAAGGGCAAGGAAGACGAACTCATCCTCGTCTTCGACCTCGGCGGCGGAACCTTCGACGTCTCGCTCCTCGAGGTCGGCAAGGACGAAGACGACTTCTCCACCATCCAGGTCCGCGCCACCGCCGGTGACAACCGCCTCGGCGGCGACGACTGGGACCAGCGCGTCGTCGACTACCTGCTGAACCAGCTCAAGGTCAAGGGCATCGACCTGTCCAAGGACAAGATCGCCCTGCAGCGCCTCCGCGAAGCCGCGGAGCAGGCCAAGAAGGAGCTCTCCTCCTCCTCGAGCACCAACGTCTCCCTCCAGTACCTCTCCGTCACCCCCGACGGCCCGGTCCACCTGGACGAGCAGCTGACCCGCGCGAAGTTCCAGGACCTGACCAAGGACCTGCTGGAGCGCACCAAGAAGCCGTTCCACGACGTCATCAAGGAAGCCGGCATCAAGCTCTCCGACATCGACCACATCGTGCTGGTGGGCGGATCCACCCGTATGCCTGCGGTCTCCGAGCTGGTCAAGGAACTCGCCGGCGGCAAGGAGCCGAACAAGGGCGTCAACCCGGATGAGGTCGTCGCCGTCGGCGCCGCACTGCAGGCCGGTGTCCTCAAGGGCGAGCGCAAGGACGTGCTGCTGATCGACGTCACCCCGCTGTCCCTGGGCATTGAGACCAAGGGCGGTGTCATGACGCACCTGATTGAGCGCAACACGGCCATCCCCACCAAGCGCAGCGAGACCTTCACGACGGCGGACGACAACCAGCCGTCCGTGGCGATCCAGGTCTTCCAGGGTGAGCGCGAGTTCACCCGGGACAACAAGCCGCTGGGCACCTTTGAGCTGACCGGCATTGCGCCGGCTCCGCGCGGCGTCCCGCAGGTCGAGGTCACCTTCGACATCGACGCCAACGGCATCGTGCACGTCTCCGCCAAGGACAAGGGCACCGGTAAGGAACAGTCGATGACCATCACCGGCGGCTCCAGCCTCTCCAAGGAAGACATCGATCGGATGGTCCGCGACGCCGAGGAGCACGCGGCCGAGGACAAGGCCCGCCGCGAGGCGACCGACACCCGCAACACTGCCGAGCAGCTCGCCTACTCCGTGGACAAGCTGATCGCGGACAACGCCGACAAGCTGCCCGAAGAGGTCAAGACCGAGGTCCAGGCCGACGTCGACGCCCTCAAGGCAGCGCTCGAAGGCACCGACGACGCCGCCGTCAAGACCGCGTTTGAGAAGCTCCAGGCTTCGCAGACCAAGCTCGGCGAGGCCATCTACGCCCAGCCCGGATCCCCCGACGGCGCCGAGGGCGCCCAGGGTGCCCCGGCCGGCGAGCAGGGTGCAGCGGACGAGGACATCGTTGACGCCGAGATCGTTGACGAAGACGAGAAGAAGTAATCATGCCGCACCACGGTAACGAAGAAGAGCACGCAGCTTCCGGGGCCGGCCGCGATGAGGGTCGGGATGAGAACCAGGAGCCGGTGATCCACGACAACCGCAAGGTTGATCCGAAAACCGGCCAGGCCCGTCATCCCGACCAGGAGCGCGGCGCTGCGGGGGAGGCCGAATCCGGGGACGCGTTGTCCCAGGCCGAGGACATCCTCAACAGCGTCGACGTTCCGGCAGCCGAATCCGTGGCGCAGGGTGCCGGTGCCGGGGAAGCGGAGGAACTGAAGAACGACCTCCGCCGCCTGCAGGCCGAGTACATCAACTACCGCAAGCGCGTCGAACGTGACCGCGCCGTGGCGGGGGAGATGGCCGTCATCGGCGTCCTGAACGCCCTGCTCCCGGTGCTGGACGACGTCGACGCCGCCCGGCAGCACGGGGACCTCGCCGACGGGCCGTTCGCCGCGATCGCCGCGAAGCTGGAAAACGCGCTGAAGACGTACGGCCTGGTGCGCATCGATGAGACCGGCGTGGAGTTCGATCCCACGATCCACGAGGCCCTCATCCAGCAGCCCGGCCCGGACGTTGAAACCGACACCGTCAGCCAGGTGCTGCGCTCAGGCTACAAGTCCGGCGACCGGGTCCTGCGCGCGGCCCAGGTTATCGTCGCCGTCCCTGCGTAGCAGCACGTCATCGAGATGACAGTTCGCGCCGGTGTTTCCAGCAAACATTGGCGTGAACTGTCATCTCGGCACACACTTTTGAAAGGAAACGCCATTGGCTAGCCAGGACTGGGTGGACAAGGACTTCTACAAGATCCTTGGCGTCGCCAAGGACGCTTCCGACGCCGACATCAAGAAGGCCTACCGGAAGCTCGCGCGGCAGCACCACCCGGACACCAACGCCGGGGATACCGCGTCAGAGAAGAAATTCAAGGACGTCTCCGAGGCCTATTCGGTGCTCTCGGACGCCGATGAGCGGCAGCAGTACGACGCCATCCGGGCCATGGGCGGCGGCGCCCGCTTCGCCCCGGGCGGTGCCGGCGCGGCCGGCGGCGGAGCCGGCTTCGAGGATCTCTTCGGCGGCCTGTTCACCGGCGGCGGCGGGCGGCACTCCGGCGGCTACAGCACCGCCGGCGGCATTCCGCCCGAGTTCGCCGACCTCTTTGGCGGCGGCGGCGGTTTCGGCGGCGGCCAGTCCTTCCAGCGCGGACCCCAGAAGGGTGCCGACCGCACAGCATCGACCAGCATTTCCTTCGCCGGCTCCATCCGCGGCACCACCATCGGCCTGCGCGAACCCGACGGCGAAGTCATTGACGTGCGGATCCCCGCCGGCATCAAGGACGGCCAGAAGGTCCGTGTCCGCGGCAAGGGCCAGTACGGACCGGCCGGCAACGGCGACCTTATGGTCACGGTCTCGGTGAAACCGCACGATTTCTACACCCGGGACGGCGACAACCTGCGGATCCACGTCCCGGTCACCTTCCCGGAGGCCGCGCTGGGCGCCGACATCGAGGTTCCCACCATTGACGGCGACAAGGTCAGGGTCCGGGTTCCCGCCGGCACCCCCTCCGGCCGGACGCTCCGCGTCAAGGGACGCGGCGTCAAACACACGAAGGCCACCGGCGACCTGCTGGTCACCATCGACGTCGCCGTGCCGAAGAAGCTGACCAAGGACGCCGAGGAAGCCGTGAAGGCCTTCGCCGCGGCCACCTCCGGCGAGGACGTCCGCGCCGGCCTGGCAGCCAAGGCCCGGCTCTAAGAACGGGGTCCGGGCATGGACATCGAGTTCGACCAGCCGATCTTCGTCATCTCCGTCGCCGCGGAGCTGGCGGACATGCACCCCCAGACGCTGCGCCAGTACGACCGGCTCGGCATTGTCTCGCCCAGCCGCGCCCCCGGAAAATCGCGGCGGTACTCGCAGCGGGACGTCAACATGCTCCGGGAGGTGCAGCGCCTCTCGCAGGAGGGCGTCTCGCTCGAAGGGATCAAACGGATCCTGCAGCTGGAAAACCAGGTCGCCGCCCTGCAGCACCGCGTCGCCGAACTGACCGAGGAGGTCAGCCGGCGCCGGCAGCCGAAGGACTCCCGCATCTTCGCCGCCGGGGCCGCCGGCGACGTCGTCACCCTCGCCCGCGGCCAGCGGCCCCGGGCCCGGTCGCAGGCCCTCGTGGTGTGGCGGCCCCGCGACTTCGGCTAGCGTCCGGCCGCCTCCCAAGTAGTCGGCCGGTCCGGACTGAGTACCCGAGCCGAAAGACACGTGGTCCAATCCGCAGAGTCAGGTACCGGCAGGCCGTGACTTCCCGCCCGCACGGCAGGTTGAATTGACGTGGCAGCCAGGGGGGCGGCCCAGCACCCGGATGGACTCGGAAGTTCACACCCGGGTGCGCGTGCAAAATGTCGGGGGGCAGCACATGTTCAATCCAACCGTCCGGGGCGCCGCTGCGCCGGTGTCCGCACAGATCGCGGGCCGGCCTTGAATACCGGATTGCACACCGTAGCCCTCTTCGGAAACTCCCTGCCGGGCCTCGTCCTGATCGCCCTCGGGCAGTCCATGGTGGTGGTCTGCGTTTGTTTCGACCTGGTCCGCGCGGTTTCGGTGCCCCGCTCCAGGCGGCGCTATGTGGCCAACACCGTGTTTCGGACGCTGGCGCTGCCCTCGATTCTCAGTATGGCCCTCATTGTGTTGGTCTACGCCGCGTCCGGCGCCTGGGAACAGGTGGCCGCGGGAGTTTTCGTCCTCGTGGCGGTCATCTTCCGCTGGCACCACAACCCCGACGAGGATAGTTGGTGGACCGGCAAAGGCAAGACGCTGGGACGCTGGCTGCGGAGAACCCTGGCGTCGGCCGGGCCCCCGGCAGCCCCGGCCCCGGTATAGGGTCGGTCTGCGAACGGCGGCCGGTTAGAAGACCGCGTTCATGATGTTCCAGCCGATCCCGGCGCGGACCCGGGCCAGCCACTTGCCGCCCTCACCGGTGGGGTAGAGCCAGAGCACCCCGGCGCTGTCCCGGGCGAGCACATCCGGGGTGCGGTCGCCGTTGAGGTCCCCGGGGCTCATCACGGCGGTCATGGCATTCCAGCCGCTGCCGACCAGGACCCGGGGGAGCCAGCCGCCGGCGCCGGTGCCGCGGTACAGCCAAAGCCGGCCGGTAGCCGTTTCCCGGGCGAGGACGTCGGGCGCGCCGTCGCCGTCAAAATCGCCCGGCGCGACCAGCGCGTTGAAGATGTTCCAGCCGCTTCCAATCCGCACCCGGGGCAGCCAGCCGCCGGCCCCGTTGCCCGGGTACAGCCAGAGGTAGCCGGTCGCCGCTTCGCGGGCGAGCACGTCGACGCGCTGGTCGCCGTTGAAATCGCCCGGGCCAAGGATGGAGCTCATGGCCTGCCATCCGGTGCCGGCCAGGACCCGGGGGAGCCAGCCGCCGGTTCCGCTGCCGCGGTACAGCCACAGCCGTCCGGTGGATGCTTCCCGGGCCAGGACATCCAGCGGTCCGTCGCCGTTGAAGTCGCCCGGGGTTTCAAGGGCGTTGAAGCCTGCCCAGCCGGTGCCGATCTTGAGCCCCGGGGACAAACCGCCGCGTCCGTTCCCGGCGTACAGCCGCATCTCGCCGGTCGCCGCCACCCGGGCCAGAACATCGTTGTTCCAATCACCGCTGAAGTCCGCCGTCGCGCCCGAGAGCGTCGAGGCCGGCATCGGCAGCGGGGTGAAGGCGTAAGGGTCGCAGCTCAAGTCATAGTCGCGGACGTCGTCGTACCACTGGGACAGGTAGACCCGGCCGCCGGAAAAGCTGGCCTGCCGGCACCGGTCCAGTGCCTCCGCGGGGTAGTCCAGGCGGCCCGCGGTGGCCCAGACCGGTACCCCGGGCAGCCGCCAGGATCCGGTGATCTCCTGCCAGCCGGAGGCGAAGGAGTAAAGGCCGTAAGCGTAGCCGGCATCCCGCAGGCCCCGCATCAGGCCTTCGACGACGTAGCGGTTCTGCCGCTGCTGGATGGCGGTGGGGGCGGGCCAGGGCTGCGCGGGGCGCGGCTCCACGTCAACCCAGACCACGGGCGGCCGGAATCCGGCCCTTTGCAGGCTTGCAACAGCGTAACGGGCCTCGGCGTACCCGACGTTGGAGAGTTGCCCGGCCCGGGTCGCCGCCGACCACGGTCCCTGGGCGCGGTAGGCAGTCAGCTGGGCAGCCGTGGGGAAAGCCGCCATGGTGTACGCGTGCGCACGCTTATTGTTCGCGTTGACCCAGCCGACCTGGCTGGCCAGGCACGGGTTCTCGGTGAAGGGAAGCCCCCGGGTCAGGCCCACCACCACAAACTGTGTGGTCGCGGGCGGCAGCGGCAGTCCCAGGCCGCCGACCGCCGTCGGGCACTGCGGCCAGGAGACGTCGTGGCCGTAAAGGGTGGCCGCCTGGGCGGGCGGAGCCGCGGCAGGCATCAGACCCGCCACCAGGGCGAGGGAGGCCAGCACGGAGGCCAGCCGCCGGACGGGCGCCGCAGCGCCCCTGAACCTTATCCGCCGGGCCATGGCCACCCGCTCCTTCGTCCAAGCACCTACCGCTTTGCCTTATTGGACACCCGGCGGGCGCCTTCCGGTAGGGCCCAACGGCGGCCTTGGCTGAGGTAGTCGCCGACAGCGGGGGACGCCCGCAGCGCTTCGCCGCTCGTGCGGCGCCGCGGGCGTCCCCGGGCCGGTCAGCCGTTGATGACCTGCGGTACTCCGAGGGCCTTGAGGCCCTCGACGCCGAATTCCAGGCCATACCCGGACTGTTTTGCCCCGCCGAAGGGGATCCGGGGGTCCACGGCGCCGTGCTTGTTGATCCAGACGGTTCCTGCCTCGATCCTGGAGGCCACTTCGCGGGCCGCGCTGAGATCGGAGGACCAGACCGACGCGCCTAGCCCGACGTCGAGTGCGTTGGCCATGGCGACAGCCTCGTCGACGGTGCTGTAGCGGATGATCGGCAGTGCCGGGCCGAACTGTTCCTCGGCCACGAGGGGGTTGTCGTTGTCGATGTCCGCGATCAGGGTGGTGGGGTAGAAGAAGCCCGGCTGCTCCTGATCCGGATCACCGCCCAGGAGGACCCGCGCGCCGGCTTCCTTGGCGGCGTCCACCAGGTTCGCGACGATGTCGTATTGCTGGCGGTTCTGCAGCGGGCCCAGAACGTTGTTCTCGTCAAGCCCGTTGCCCATGGGCATGGCGGCGGCGACACCGGCGAGCTCTTCGCAGACGGCCTCGTAAATACTGTCGTGGACGTACAGCCGCTTGAGCGCGGCACACGTCTGCCCGGTGTTGATAAAGGCGCCCCAGAAGAGGTCCTCGGCGATGGCCTTAGGGTCGGCGTCGGGCAGCACAATGCCGGCGTCGTTGCCGCCGAGTTCAAGCGTGAGGCGCTTGACCGTGTCCGCCGAGGATTTGATGATGGCCTTGCCGGTGGCTGTGGAACCGGTGAACATGACCTTACCGATTGCCGGGTGCCCGGCCAGGGCTTCCCCGACCTCCCGGCCGCCCGAGACGACGGTGAGCAGGCCCTCGGGGAGCTCCTGGTTGATGACGCTAACAAGGGCCAGGACGCTCAGGGGCGTGTATTCCGAGGGCTTGACCACGACGGCGTTACCCATCCGCAGCGCCGGGCCGATCTGCCAGACGGTGATCATCATGGGCCAGTTCCACGGCCCGATGGCACCGACGACGCCGATGGGCCGGTAGTGCAGTTCGGCGCGGGTGTCGCCGTCGTCAACCACGGTTTCGGGGACCAGCGGTGTCCCGGCGGCGGCGCGCAGCCACGCGGCGCAGGCACCGACTTCGAAGCGGGCGTTGGGTCCGTTCAGGGGCTTGCCCTGTTCGCGGGAGAGCAGGCGGGCCAGTTCCTCGGCGGAACGTTCGACGGCGTCGGCGGCCTTGAGCAGCGCGGCGCTGCGGGCGTCATGGCCGAGGGCGGCCCAGCCGGGCTGTGACGCGGCGGCGGCCCCAATGGCCTGCTCGAGGTCCTGCACGGTGTGGACAGGTGCCTTTCCCACCGGTTGGCCGGTGGCGGGGTCAACGATGGTCCGGGTTTGGCCTGCGGCCGGCGCGATCGAGGCGAGAAGTGCGTCGTAGGTTTCCATTGGTACTCCACATCGAGTAGTTGAGGCGGTGGCTGAAGCCCTGCGCGGGGCGCGGGAGGCTTCCAGTCCGGCCGTTCGGTCATCTCCGAGTGTCCTCCGGTACCGGAGGCGCCGTCTTGTCTTTGCGCGAACTGAAGTTGCCCCGCTGCGAAGGATCGCGGCCGGCCCGGCGGCCGTTGCGCTGAGGAACAACAACCGGTCGCTGATCGACAAAAGAGTGACGGGCGTCACCTGCCATGCTGGTTTGCACGATGCCAGGCGTTTACCCGCACCGATGACCGATAAGAAGGATCTGATGAGTATTTCAAACACCGAATCCCCGGCGGTTGAAGCCGCCCCCAGCAAGGAGCACTCCACTGCCCTGCGTACCGGCAGCGTGGGTGTTTTGGGCATTATCTTCTTTGTCCTGTCCGCCCAGGCGCCGCTGACCGGAATCGTCGGTGCGTCGCCGCTGTCCGTGGCCCTCGGCAACGGGGCCGGGGCGCCCGGAGCGTACCTGGTGGTGGGTATCGTCATCGTGATTTTCGCGGTCGGATTTGTTGCCATGAGCCGCAAGATCCAGGCCAACGGTGCCTTCTACGCCTACGTGACGGCCGCTTTCGGGCGGAAAATCGGGGCCGGGGCCGCGTGGCTCGCCCTCCTGGCCTACAGCACGATCCAGGCCGCTATGTACGGGCTGTACGGCGCAGCGTTCTCCGGTCTGCTGGAATCCGCAGGCATCAGCGTGCCGTGGTGGATCCTGGCCCTGCTCACGATGGCCGGCGTGCAGGTGCTGGGTTCGCTCAACATCGAACTCGGGGCGCGGGTCCTGGCGGTGCTGGTGGGCCTGGAGGTCGCGGTGCTGCTCATGTTCGGCTTCGCGGTCCTCTTCCGGGGCGGCGGCCCGGAGGGGCTCAACGCAGCGGCCTCCTTCTCACCCCAGGCGATCGCCACCGGCGCGCCCGGGGTGGCCATCATGTTCGCCGTCGCGTCCATGTTCGGCTTCGAATCCACGGCCATCTATTCGGCCGAGGCCAAGGATGCCAGCCGCACGGTGGCCCGCGCCACGTACCTCTCCGTGGGGGTCATTTCCGTCTTCTTCTCCTTCATTTCCTGGATGCTGGTCAGCTACTACGGACCCTCGGGCGTCATGGACGCCGCCGGAGCCGCCCTGGAGTCCGGAGACTCCACGGCGTTCGTGCTGACGCCGATGGTCGAGATGTTCGGCCCGTGGGCCGGGACGGTCACGGGAATCCTGCTGGTGACCTCCCTGCTGGCCGGGATCATCGCCTTCCACAACGGCATCAACCGCTACCTTCATTCACTGGCCCTGCAGGGGTCGATGCCCCGGGTTCTCGCACGCACCAACCGGCACCGGGCCCCCGCCGTGGCCGCCCGGATCCAGACCGTGGTCGCGTTCCTGCTCGTGGTGCCGTTCGCGGTGCTGTCCCTTGACCCTGTCCTGACCCTCTTTTCCTGGTTCAGCGGGCTGGCCGTGGCCGCGCTCCTCGTGCTCTACATGTCCTCGTCCCTGGCCGTCGTCGCGTATTTCCGGCGGGAACGGGCCGCGGGCCAGGTCTGGCAGACCCTGGTGGCGCCGGTGCTGGCCACCGCGCTGCTTGCCTGGGTGCTCTACCTCGTGGTCGGCAACTTCACGGCCCTGATCGGCGGCAGCGCCGAAACGGCCGTCGGATTGTTGATCGTCGTGCCCGCCGTGTTCGTCGCCGGCCTGCTGGTGGAGATCGCCATCGAGCGCCGCGCCCGGCGCGGCGTCACGGTCTAGGGGCCGCGCGCAGCTTCAGGGTGCGGTGCCGGAGCTTCCGGCACCGCACCCTCCGTTTTCCTCCGCCGCAGGCGGGGCGCTTCAGGCACCGCGCCGCCGGTCGCAGGCGGGGCGCTTCAGGCACCGCGCCGCCGGTCGCGGGCGGGGCGCTTCAGGCCCCGCGCCGCCAGTCGCTGGGGGAGACCCCGAAAGCGTCCCGGAAGGACCGGCTGAAGTGCGCCGCATCCACGAAGCCCCAGCGGCAGGCCACCGCACCGACCGGCATGCCGGCCAGGAGCGGATCCCGCAGTTCGCGGCGGGCGCCGTCCAGCCGCTGGGAACGGATCCAGCTCGCCACGGTGGTGCCTGATTCATGGAAGACATTGTGCAGGTGCCGCGTGGAGATGAAATGGGCCGCCGCGATGGACGCCGGCGAGAGCATCGGGTCCGAGAGATTGGCGTCGATGTACTCGCGGACCGACGCGGCCAGCAGGGCCTGCGGCCGCATCCGGTCCGGGCAGATGTCCAGTTCCGCATGCAGCATCGTGGAGACCAGATCGAGGGCGTTCGTGGCCAGTCGCGACCCGCTGGGGCCGCTGAGGGCGTCCAGGTTCTCCGCGAGGTGGGCGATGAACGGCCCGACGATCGAGGCGAGCCCGCCCTCCGCCGCCATCCGCACGGCCGACAGCTGCGTGATGCAGTCCGGCGGCAGGGAGAGCGCGTCCCAGGGGAACATCACTACCATGAGCCGGGCGTCCTCTTCGAAGGCGAGCGTGTAGGGCCGGCTGGTGTCGTAGATGGAGAGATCCCCCGGGCGCAGCAGGGCCTCGCGGTTGTCCTGGATGAGGAGCCCGGTGCCCTCCAGCTGGAGATTGAGCTTGAAATAGCGCTCGCGGGACTGCGCGATCAGGGCCGGTGTGCGGTGGACCTCGTGGCTGGTTGAGGTCACTTCGACGACGGCCACGCGGTCCAGCCTGCGCGACCGCATGCGGCCGCGGAAATTGTCCGCGTCCGAGCTCGAGGCGCCCAGGGGGACGAAGGACTCGGCAATGAGGTGCCGCCAGTGCTCGAAGGAGGCTGCCGTGCTGGTCTGGACGTCCTGCCCGGCCGGGCTGGACGAGGGGCGGGCTGCAACTGCGGTCATCGAAGATCCTGACGCCGTCGTATTTCGGAGGACTGTGTCATGGGACACAGTCTCTTCAGGGTAGCGCCGCACCCGGCCGATGTCATCTTTTTTCGACAGTCGGCGAAAAAAGACCGCCGCGTCGCCTAGCGGGCCAGGAGGGTCAGGAAGCCGTCCAGCTGGTCGCCGAGCCCGAGCTCCACATGGCCTTCCGGTGCGAGTGCCGCGGTGATCTGCGCGCCGAGCAGGAGGTTGAGCAGCTGCCCGGCCAGGGCGGCGTCCTCGACGCCGGCCGTGACGGCGCCGGCCTGCCGCGCCTCCGCGAGGTGCCCCCGCATGGCGGCCAGCCATTGCTGCATGGAATCCCGGTGGATCCGGGCCTTGTCCGGATCGTTGATGGCCTTCTGCCAGAACGGGATGACGATCCTGGCCTCGTTGATCCGTTCCTCGTCCAGGGGCAGCACCTCGGCGCAGAATGCCCTGAGCGCCTCGAGCCCGGACTGCCCGGCGGTGACCCGGGCGATGCGTTCATTGGTGCGGTTAAAGACGTGCCCGAACGCGAACGTCAGCAGGTCGTCCTTGGTAGGGAAGTAGGGCTTGAGGGCCCCGTTGGCAAAACCGGCCTCAAGGGCAATCTCCCGCATGGTGGCGCTTTCGATGCCCAGCCGGGCAATCGTCCGCCAGGTGGCGTCGACGAGTTCAAGCCGCCGCTGGTGGTGGTCGACAATCTTTGGCACCGGGCAGCTCTCCAATATTTCGTGCGTCGGACTCTTGTGGCACAGCTTACATTTCCGTATTCTCTACAACTATAGAAAATAAAAGTTCCGACCCGTCGGGTCCCCGAACAAAGGCGGCCATCATGCCCGCAAAAACTGACACCCAAACCATCCCCGGCCCCTACAGTCTGGCCACGGACGCCGAGATCGCCGCCGTGCAGGGCATCCTGGGCGGCGCCGGCCTGCTGGGTGAGAGCAAGCGCATCGCCTACCTGGGCCTGGTGGATCCCGCCAGGGACACCCCCGCGGGCTCAGAGGACCGCCGTTTCCGGGTCTTCGTGCACGACGTTTCCGGGGAACGCCCCCTCGACGTGACCGTTTCAGTCTCCAGCGGCGCGGTGCTATCCGTCGTCGAACTGGACACGGCCAGCACCGGAGAACTCCCCGTCCTGGAGGAGGAGTTCGAGGTCGTCGAACAGCTCCTGGCCGCGGACGAGCGGTGGCTCAAAGCCCTGGCCGACCGCGGCCTGGACGTCGGCAAGGTCCGCGTGGCCCCGCTCTCGGCCGGAGTGTTCGAGTACCCGGAGGAGAGGGGCCGCCGGATCCTCCGCGGGCTGGCCTTCGTCCAGGACTTCCCGGAAGACAGCGCCTGGGCCCACCCCGTTGACGGCCTCGTGGCGTACGTCGACGTCGTCAGCAGGGAAGTCACCCAGGTCCAGGACCTGGGAGCGGTCCCGGTTCCCGCCGAACACGGCAACTACACCGATCCCGAACTCACCGGCCCGCTGCGCACCACCCAGAAGCCCATCAACATCACCCAGCCGGAGGGACCCAGCTTCACAGTCGCCGGGGGGAACCACGTCGAATGGGAGAAATGGAGCGTCGACGTCGGCTTCGACGTCCGCGAGGGCGTGGTCCTGCACAACCTGGCCTTCCAGGACGGGGACAGGAAACGGCCCATCATCAACCGTGCCTCCATCGCCGAGATGGTGGTCCCGTACGGTGACCCGTCGCCGGTCCGGTCCTGGCAGAACTATTTCGACACCGGGGAGTACCTGGTGGGCCAGTACGCCAATTCGCTCGAACTTGGCTGCGACTGCCTTGGCGAGATCACTTACCTCAGCCCCGTCATCAGCGACGCCTTCGGAAACCCGCGGGAGATCCGCAACGGCATCTGCATGCACGAGGAAGACTGGAGCATCCTGGCCAAACACAGTGATCTCTGGACCGGCATCAATTACACCCGGCGCAACCGCCGCCTGGTGATCTCCTTCTTCACCACCATCGGCAATTACGACTACGGCTTCTACTGGTACCTCTACCTCGACGGCACCATCGAGTTCGAGGCCAAGGCCACCGGCGTCGTCTTTACCTCCGCCTACCCGGAGGGCGGTTCGGCCAACATCTCCCAGCTCGCGCCGGGGCTGGGCGCCCCCTACCACCAGCACCTGTTCAGCGCCCGCCTGGACATGGCGGTCGACGGCTTCACGAACAGGGTCGAGGAAGAAGACGTGGTCCGGCAGGCCATGGGTGAAGGCAACGAGCGCGGCAACGCGTTCTCCCGGAAGCGCACCGTGCTTGCCCGGGAGTCGGAAGCCGCCCGGGAAGCCGACGCGCGCAACGGCCGGACCTGGATCATTTCCAACCCGGAATCGCGCAACCGCCTGGGAGAGCCGGTGGGTTACAAGCTGCACGCCCAGGGGCAGCCCACCCTGCTGGCCGACCCGGAGTCCTCGATCGCCCGGCGCGCTGCTTTTGCCACCAAGGACCTGTGGGTCACCCGGTACGCGGAGGAGGAACGGTACCCCACCGGGGACTTCGTCAACCAGCACGCCGGGGGAGCGGGCCTGCCGGCCTATCTTGCCCAGGACCGCGACATTGACGGCCAGGACATCGTGGTGTGGCACACCTTCGGGCTGACGCACTTCCCCCGGACCGAGGACTGGCCGATCATGCCCGTGGATACGGTCGGCTTCAAGCTCCGTCCGGAAGGCTTCTTCGACCGCAGCCCCGTGCTCGACGTCCCTGCCTCCGTCCAGGCTGCCGGCGGGCACTGCCATGCTTAGGCCGCCGCCGCCGCCGCCGCACGTCGCAGTCGCCGTCGCCGTCGCCGTGAGCGTGAGCGACGCGGCCGGCGGGGGACGCGGCCCCGCCGCCGTCCTCCACCGGCGGATCTGCGCCGTCGTGACGGCCGGGTCATGCCTGGCCCATCTCTGGCTCGTCGCGGCAAACCAGCACGGGATCTGGCTGAATCTGCTGATGCTTGCCATGGCGGCGGTGTGCATGCCGTGTGCCGTGCACATCTGGCGCGGCCGACGCGTCAGCGCCTTGCGGCAGGTCATGGTCGCCGCGCTGGTGATGACCGGGGTGCACGCGGTTCTGCTTCTGGGCGGCGGGGCAGCGGCCCACCTCCACCAGGGCGCCGCCGCCCCGGTGGCCGCCGTGGCACCCTCGGGCGCAGCGGCGTTGCTGGCGGTCCTTGCCCTGGAACTGGCGACCGGGCTGCTTGCCGCGACGGTGCTGGCCCGGCTCCGGGCGCAAGCCGCCGCAACAGCCACGGGCAGAGCCAAGGGCCGCCCCATGCCGGCGGGACCGGCCACGGTCAGTCGTTGAACAGCCCGGCCAGGTCTTCTGCGGTCAAGGCGCCGCCGGAGAGCGCGTCGCCTTCCATCACGTCGGCGAACAGCTGGGATTTCCTGGCCTTGAGGGCCATGACCTTTTCCTCGATCGTGTCCTTGGCCACCAGCCGGTAGACCATGACGTTGCGGGCCTGGCCGATCCGGTGCGTCCGGTCCACGGCCTGCGCCTCGGACGCGGGGTTCCACCATGGGTCCAGCAGGAACACGTAGTCCGCCTCGGTCAGGTTCAGGCCGAAGCCGCCCGCCTTGAGGCTGATCAGGAACACCGGTGCGGCGCCGTTCTTGAATTCGTTGACGACGTCGGTGCGGTTGCGGGTGCCGCCGTCGAGGTAGCAGAACTCGATGTTTTCCGCCACCAGCCGCTCACGGACCTTGCCCAGGAATCCGGTGAACTGGCTGAAGATCAGCGCGCGGTGGCCTTCGGCCACAAGGTCCTCCAGCTGCTCGAACAACACGTCGAGTTTGCTGGAACGAACGCCCGAGAGCGAGGGGTCGATCAGCGACGGATCCAGGCTCAGCTGCCGGAGCAGGGTCAGCGACTGGAAGATCGTGAAGCGGTTCTTGTTGACGTCCTCGATCAGGCCGAGGATCTTCTGCCGCTCGCGCTGCAGGTGTGTCTGGTAGACCTTCTGGTGCCGCGGGTTCAGCACCACTTCGAGGACCTGCTCCTGCTTGGGCGGCAGGTCGTGGATGACCTGCTCCTTGGTGCGGCGCATCATCAGCGGCCGGACCCGGCGCCGGAGCTTGTCCAGCTGCCCCTTGTCGCCGTTCTTCTCCACCGGCTTCTGGTAGTACTCGGCGAACCGCTTGGGGCTGGAGAAGAGACCCGGCGCCACGATCGAGGTTAGCGACCAGAACTCCATCAGGTTGTTCTCCAGCGGTGTGCCGGTGATCGCCAGCTTGAAAGCGGCGGGCAGCTTGCGGGCGCACTGGTAGGCCTTGGACTGGTGGTTCTTCACGAACTGCGCCTCGTCCAGCACCAGGCCGGCCCACGGCCGGGAGGCGTACGCCTCGTAGTCGATCCGGAAGAGGGCGTAGGACGTGATGACGACGTCGGCCCCGGCGAGGGCGTCGGCCGGCACCGAGCCGCTCTTGGCAAAGGTCTCGCCGATGGCCCGGACCGTGAGGCCGGGGGCGAAACGCGCGGTTTCGGCCTGCCAGTTGCCAACGACACTGGTGGGGGCGACGACCAGGAAGGGGGCGCCCCCGTCGGCGCCGGCGCCGCCGTCGGGCGCCCCGAGCGTGCCGGCGCCGGACTCCTCCGCCGCGACTTTGGCGGCGCAGATCAGCGCCAGCGCCTGGACGGTTTTGCCCAGGCCCATGTCGTCGGCCAGCACGCCGCCGAGCCCGTGGCGGTAGAGGAAGCTCAGCCAGTTGAACCCCTCGAGCTGGTAAGGCCGGAGCTCGGCATTCAGGGTGGCGGGCAGCGGCAGCCCCTTGACCCCGCCTTCCAGCAGCCCTCCGACGGCCTCGCGCCACGCCGCGGCCTGCTGGTCCACGATGCCCAGCTGCGCCAGCTCGTCCCAGAGTCCGGCCTGGAAGCGGCTGATCTGCAGCGGCGCGTCCTTGTTGTCCTGCAGCTCCCGCGCCTCTTCGATCAGGGCCCGCAGCTGGTGCAGCTCGGGCAGGTCCAGCGAGAAATAGGCGCCGCTTGGCAGCAGCATCTTGGTCTGCCCGGCGGCCAGCGCCGAGAAAACCGCCGCGAACGACACCGGCTGGCCTTCCAAGGAAATCTGGATGCCCAGGTCGAACCAGTCCCGCTGTTCGGTGGCCTTGGTGGAGATGGACACCACCGGTGCTTCCTCGGCCTCGCGGTAGTCGGCGATCTCGCCGGCGGTGTCCACGGAGACCTCCGGCAGCTCACGCAGCGCAGGCAGGACCTCCTCGGTGAAGGCCAGGGTGTCCAGCCCGCTGAGTTCCGCGGACGCCGCCAGGCGCGGGGTGCCCCAGCCGCCGGTGGAGGATTCGCCGAGCTTCGGCACCGCGTCCCAGGGCTGGCCCACGGACTCGAGGATGCGGGCCTCGGCGGCGTCGTCGCGGTAGCCGTGGTCGCCCGGGTGCCGCCAGAGCGGCTGGGCCGTGACCAGCGTGCCGGTTGTGTAGTGCCACTCCCAGTGCAGCCGGACGCGGTGGTCGGCGCCGTAGTTGGCCAGCAGGGACAGGGTGGGGACGGCCAGGGCGGGCAGCTCCACGGATTCGTCCGAGGCGGTGACCCGGGCCGTCTGCTTGAGCTTGGGGTAGAAACCGGTCAGGAAGCGGCCCTCGTCCCGGGCCGGGATATGCAGCGTGGTGCCCGCGGTGACGAAGCCAAGAAGTTCCTCGCTGAGTCCGCCCTCCAGGGGCGCGAGGGTGATCCCGGCGTCCCCCGGGGCGACGCCGGGCAGCGCCCCGCCGTCGGAGGTCACGAAGATCCCGTGCGCCGGGCGGCCGATGGTCCCGACCCGCGCCGGATCGACCTCCGCGCCCTCCACGGTGATGGTCGGGGCAAGGGCCAGTCCGCCGCCGTCGGCCTCCTCGGCGCCCAAACGGGTCAGGTTCAGTCCGACGGCGGCCGGCTCCGCGGCCAGGGCCACGGGTTCGTCGCCGCGGCCGTGGACCAGGGCCAGGCCGATTTTCCGGGTGGCGGCGAGCAGGCTCCACAGGTTCTTGCCGGCATAGGTGTTCAGCCCCAGCCAGGGCGCGTTGCCGGCGTGCTGGCGGTTCGCCTGGGCAGTGTGCGAGGCGAGGAATTCCTGCATCCACTCCACGTGGGCCTCGTTGCATTCCCGCCGGTAGTTCAGGTAGCTCAAGGTGTTCCAGGACACGTCGCCGCGGATCCATTTGCCCTTGGCGCCCATGATGACGGGGCGCGCCTTCAGCTGCCGGACGCTGCGCAGCGGATCCCGGCGGCCCGTGTAGGAAAAGTGCGGGGCCGGTTCCTCGATCTCGAACTGCAGCGCGAGCGGGACGCCGCTGGTGGACTGGGTGATTCCCGGCCGGGCGATCAGCGGGCTGAGGGCCTGTTCCCAGTCCGGCAGGTCCAGAGCCGGCAGCTGGCGCGAGAGCCGGGAGGTATCCGCCGGTGCCAGCAGCTGCAGGCGGGTGGCGGGGTTGTCTTCGGCCGCGAACAGCAGGGCCGCGACGTGCTTGCAGTCCTTGCGGACCGGGCAGCTGCAGACACCGACGCTGCAGCTCCAGCCGCCGGCCTTGCGGACCAGCTTCGCCGTCGTCGAATAAGGCACGTCGGCGCCGCCGCGGACCTTGCCCAGCATGAGCCCGGTCGCAGCGTCGAAGGAAATTCCGGAAACCCGGCTCGCCATGGCGTAGGCGAGCCCGGCCGCAAGGGAGCGGTCGTTGATCGCGGGAGTCTGTATTGCCAGTGCCGCACTCTCGTCCGGATGGGATGGCATGTGCGCACTACTTTCAGCAGTTGGTCATCTGATCCATCTTAGGCAGCCCCGGAGCGGCCCGGAAACTTCGCCTTGCGATCACCGCCGCCTGGCTGCGCGGCCAGCCGGACCTGCTGGTGCTGGGCCCGGATGAATTCGCGGGCCGGGGCTGGCGGAAGCCCGCTACATCCTCGCGAGCCGGGACCGCACGGCCAGGAAGATGCCGTAACAGATCAGGCCGGCGCCGACGGCGGCGAGCATGTACATGCCCAGCGGCTGCTCGCGCAGGGCCTTCAGGCCGCCGTCGAGCCCGGTCGATTCGGCCGGGTCCGCCTTCATGGTCGCGATCACGATCAGCAGTCCAGTCAGCAGCAGGGCCACGCCCTTGGCGGCGTAGCCGGCGACGCCCGTGACGGTCACCACGGTCCGTGCCTGGCGGTTGGCGGGCATATGCAAGTACTTGAGGAAGGACTGCTTGAACCCGCGGATCGCGTAAACAATGCCGGCCACGGCAACGGCCCCGCCGATGAGGAGCAACAACAGGACGCCGCCGGGGGTCTGCATCAGTTGCACCGTAAGGTCGCTCGTGGAGCGCCGGTGGTTCGTGTGGGAGCCCATGGCCACGGACGCCAGGGTGATCGCGAAGCTTGTGTACACCACGGTCTGCAGGCCGGCCCTGAACTTCTTGGCGACCTTCTTCTTCGTCGGCAGGTGTTCGAAGTCGAACACGGTGTCGCTGGCCTGCCAGAGCGCCAGGGCCACGCAGGCGGCGAAGGCGGTCCAGAGCAGTGCCGGGCCGGCCGGTTGTTGCGCGAGTGCCTCGACGGCGCCGCTGACATCCGCCTGCCCCTGCCCGCCCATGGCCAGCCGGATTGCGACGAGTCCGATCACGAAGTGCAGGATGCCGGAAACGGCGAAACCCGCGCGCGCCACGTATTCGAGCGGCTTGGAATTGGTGACGTCCTCGGCGACGTCGGCTGCGTCCTTGAGTTCCTTTTTAATGGTCGGTCCCTCGCGTTGTTCGGTTCTGCCGGCATCAGTCCTGCACCGCCGGCCGTGCATCTTCGGTAATCGTGCCACGGGAAGCGGCTGCGCAACAGCGCCACCGTCCCTGCCCCGGCTCCCCGGGCCGGCTGCCCGGGCCGGGAGGCCCGCCGTCAGCGGCGCCGGTAGCAGAGGTCGAAGACGAGCCGGCCGGCCTCGTGGGCTTTGTTCTCGAAGCTGGTCAGGATCCGGCCCTCGAACCTCGGCGCCCAGCCGCCCGTCTCGTCGACGCCCTCATTGGGGCCGGTGTGTTCGGTGCTGACCGGAGCGCGTCCCTCCTTGACCGGGGCGCCGCCCACCAGGGACTCCACACCGGACTCCCAAACCCGGGTGAGCGGGCTGTCATCGCCGCTGCGCTCGCCCTCATGCAGGTTCTCGAAGTCGGCGGAGCCGGCCAGGACGTCGCGCACGTGCACGGCGTAGTTGGACCAGTCGGTGGCGATCCGCCAGATGCCGCCTGGCTTGAGGGCCCGGGCGGCGAGGTCGGCGAAAGCCGGCTGGATCAGGCGCCGCTTGTGGTGCCGGGACTTGTGCCACGGGTCAGGGAAGAAGACCCAGAGCTCGGCGACCGAGCCCTCCGGGAGCATGCTGGCGAGGACCTCGGGGGCGTTGGCCTCCACCACCCGGACGTTACTCAGGCCGCGGCTGTTGATCTTGATCAGGGTGTTCGCCAGGCCCGGGGTGTACACCTCCACCGCGAGGAAGTCCTTGTCCGGGTTCTCCTCGGCCGCGTGGCAGACGGCGTCGCCGAGTCCCGAGCCGATCTCGACGATCAGCGGAGCCGTCCGGCCGAACTCGGACTCGGCGTCGAACACGTAATCCGGGTGCACGGAGGTGTTGGCGATGTGCCGCGGGACCTCCACCGCCCACCGGTCCGAGTGCTCCTCCCAGGCGGCCTGGCGGCGTCCCTGCAGGCGGGTACCGCGGCGGACGAAGCTCACCGGCCTGCCGCCGTAGGTGCCGAACGAGGCCTGGCTGCCGGGGGTGACCGGGCGGGAAGGCTGCGGCGTCTGCGGGGATTCTGGGATTTCACTCATCCTTCCCAGAATAGTGGAGTTCCGGCGCCCCGCCGTCTTCGCGGAGCTGGGCCGCCGGCCTGCCAGAATGGGTCCGTGACCACACCACGAAACGCGCCCGGACCCGCCCGCACCGCCGCCGGCGGTGTGCCGGAGGACCATCCGCACCACCGCCTGGACCCCCTGGTGGACGCCGAGATTGACGACGTTCCCGCCGCGGCGCCGACCGTGCTCGGCAGCCGCCGGACGCTGGCCTACCTCGGTGTCTGCCTGGTGCTGATCGGGCTGAACCTGCGCACCGTCTTCTCCAGCTTCGCCGCAGTGCTTCCGGAGGTGACCGCCGACGTCGGCCTGCCGGGCTGGGCCGTCGTGGCGCTGACCACCGCGCCGGTGACCCTGCTGGGCGTGTTCGCCCCGCTCGCGCCGCGGCTGGCCCGGCGGTTCGGGGCCGAGCGGGTGCTGCTGGGAGCCATGGCCGTGCTCACTGCCGGGCTGCTGCTGCGGCCCCTGGATGTCCCCGGGGCCGGCCACCTGCCCGCCCTGCTGGCCGGCACGGCCGCCTGCGGGGCCGCGATCTCGCTCTGCAATGTCCTGCTGCCGGGCCTCGTGAAGCGCGACTTCCCGCACCGCCTCGGCCTGATGGGCGGGCTTTACACCACCGCGATCTGTGCCTCCGCGGCCCTCGGCGCCGGCTTCACCTACCCGGTCTTCAGGGCGGCCGGGCAGTGGACCGCGGCGCTGTGGTTCTGGGCGCTGCCCGCCGCCGTCGTCCTGCTGCTATTCCTGCCCCTGGCAGCCGCCCAGCGGCCCGAACCGCACCGGGCGGCGGCCGGCGGCGTCAACGTCTGGCGCTCGGCCGTGGCCTGGCAGGTGACCGGCTTTATGGTGCTGCAGGCGATGATGTCCTTCAGCGTCTTCGCCTGGCTGGCGCCGATCCTCCGCGACCGCGGCGTCGACGGGGGCACGGCCGGCCTGATTGTGTCCGCCTCGATTGTGCTGCAGATGCTGGGGTCCCTGTTTGCCCCCGCGCTGGCCGCCCGGTTCCGCGACCAGCGGGCCATCAACGTCGTCGTGGCGCTGATGACCGGCGGCGGATTCGCGCTGAGCATTTTCGGCCCGCTGAACCTGGTCTGGCTGTGGACCGGCCTGCTGGGCCTGGGCCAGGGCAGCCTCACCGCGGTGGCCCTGACCATGATCATGCTGCGGACCCGGGACGGGCACACCGCAGCGCACTTGTCCGGCATGATGCAGGGCGTGGGCTACGGCGTCGGATCGGCCGGAACCCTGCTGGTCGGCCAGCTGCACCAGGCGACCGGGTCGTTCGCCGCGGCGGGCGCGCTCTTCGTGGTGGTCGGATCCCTGGCGGCGGTGTTCGGCTACCGCGCCGGGCGGAACCGTTTCGTCGGCGGCTGACCTGGCCCCTGTCGTCCCTGCACCACACGATGCTCTATCAGTTATGGCTGTTCCGGGCCTTCAGAACAGCCATAACTGATAGAGCAACCGGTGCCGCACCGGCTCAGGGGCGGTGAGGTCCTTGCCCTTGGTTTCCGGGATGGTGAAGACGAAGGCGGCGGAGATGGCCAGCAGCACCAGGGCGTAGATGTTGAACAGCTGCGGCTGGTTCAGGCTCGTCCCCAGCCACTGCTGGAGGTACGGCGCGGTGCCGCCGAACAGGGCCACGCAGATCGAGTAGGGAACGCCGACGCCGACCGTGCGGATGCTGGTGGGGAACAGCTCGGCGTAGACGGCGGGGACGATCGCCGCGCTCGCGGCGATGAAGACCAGCATCACCGACATGCTCACGGCCAGCTGCCAGGCTGAATCCTTGAGCAGCGCGGTCATCGGAAAGTGCATGATGCCCGCGCCGATCGCACCGGACCACAGCACCTTTTTGCGGCCGATCCGGTCCGAGAGCTTGCCCCAGAACGGCAGCGCCGCGATGAACACGATGTTGCCGATCACGCCGGCCCAGAGGGCCTCGCCGCGGTCGATCTTCAGCGCGGTGGTGGCGTAGCTGGGGGCGACGACACCCCAGATGTAGTAGATCACGGTCAGGCCGACCGTGAGGCCGATGACCTGCAGCGCCTGCTTGCGGTGCCGGACGATCTGCGGCCAGATCGGCGCGCGCTTCTCCGCCAGGGCTTCACCGGCGAAGACGTCGGTCTCGTGCAACCGGGACCTCATGATCAGCGCGTACAGGCCCATGGCCGCGCCGACCAGGAACGGAATTCGCCAGCCCCAGGCGTTCATCACTTCCGTGCTCATGACCATGTTCAGCACGGCGCCGAGCAGCGTACCGAACAGGATCCCGACGGTGCCGGAGGTGTAGATCAGGGTGGCCCAGAAGCCGCGGTGTTCCTTCGGCGCCATCTCCGACAGGTAGGTCTGCGACGAGGGCAGCTCGCCGCCGTGCGCCAGGCCCTGCACGAGGCGCGCAACCAGGAGCATAAAGGACGCCCAGGCGCCCACACTGGCGAAGGTCGGTGCGACGGCGATCATCAGGCTGCCCACCGAGGCGAGGCCGACAGCGAGGGTCATGGACGCTTTGCGGCCGATCCGGTCACCGATCCAGCCGAACAGGAATCCGCCGAAGGGGCGGGCCACGAAGCCGACGGCGAAAATCGCCAGCGTGGACAGCACGGCCGAGGCGGGATCGGCTTTGCTGAAGAGCTGGCTGGCGATGAACGGCGTGAACGTGGCGTAGATGGCCCAGTCGTACCATTCGACGGCATTGCCGATGCCGGTGCCGATGATTGTCTTGCGGGTGGAGGTCCGGGATGCCGTAGGCACGGACGTGGTGGCGGTCATGGTTTCTCCCTCGGGGGTGGGGCTAGGAAAGAGTGGAGGCGGCGGTGTTGCCCGCGCCGGGAAGGCCGGCGGCTGCCAGCGCGGCGAGCCGGCTAACGGCGAGTTCCGCGTAGAGCGCGGCCCCGTCGGCCAGCACGCCGTCGTCGAACGTGGCGTACGGGGAGTGGTTGAACGCGGCGGAGGCGTGGTCGGCGTCCTGCGGGACGGCGCTCAGCCCGACGAACGTGCCGGGAACCTCGGCCAGGACCCTCGAGAAGTCCTCCGAGCCACTGAGCGGGGTGGCCCAGCGGGCGAGCCGTGACTCACCGAAGAGCTCCCCGATCACGTGTTCCGCGGTGCGCGTCTCGTCCTCGTCGGTGATCGTAAGCGGGTACTCCTGCTGGTAGTCGACGTCGACGTCGAGGCCGTGTGCCGCCGCGATGCCCTTGAGCAGGCGCGGGACGGTGTCCATCATTTTCTGCCGGGACTCCTCGGAGAACGTCCTGATGGTGGCCTCGATGCGCGCCGTTTCCGGGATGATGTTGCGCTTGGTGCCGGCCTGCAGGACCCCCACGGAGAGAACGACGGGATCGAACATGTTGAACTGGCGGGTCACCATGACCTGGAGCGCGGTGACCATTTCGGCCGCCGCCGTGACCGGGTCCTTGGCCGAATGCGGCGCGGAGCCGTGGCCGCCGGCGCCGAGCACGGTGACTGTCAGCCCGTCGGAGGAGCTGAGCATGACGCCCGGTTTGGTCGCGAAGGTGCCGTGTGGTTCCAGGGCGGAAAACACGTGCATGCCGTAGGCGGCATCTACCCGCCGGCCGGCGGCATCCAGTACGCCTTCACGGATCATGTGGCTGGCGCCGTCGAATCCTTCCTCGCCGGGCTGGAACATCAGGACGACGTCGCCGGCCAGCCGGTGCCGGCGCTCGGCCAGCAGCGTCGCGGCCCCGGTGAGCATCGCGGTGTGCAGGTCGTGGCCGCAGGCGTGCATGGCGCCGTCGACCCTGGACGTGAAGTCCACGCCGGTCTTTTCCTGCACGGGCAGGGCGTCCATGTCCGCGCGCAGCAGCACCGCCGGCCGGGTGTCCGCGCCGGTGCGGGGCGCCTGGCCGCGCAGCACGGCGGTGACTGACGTCGTGTCCTGGCCCAGGGTGATTTCGTAGCCGAGCCCGTCCAGCGCCGCGAGCACCTTCTCCTGGGTGCGGGGCAGGGCCAGGCCGATCTCCGGCTCCCGGTGCATCTCATGGCGGAAGCGGGCCAGCTCGGCCTGCAGCTGGTGGGCGTCTGCGGTGATGGTCACGTATTCTCCTTCTTCGTCATCCGGCGTTCAGGGTCTATTCTGAAGTGACGTGGTTCACAGGCGGCAGAAGTGCAGAAAAAATGCATTTCACCGCCGAAAACGCAGGTTTCATGCATCGAAGGAGGGGGTTGGTGGAACTCAGCGAGGACGACCTTGCCCTCATCAACGTCCTCCAGATCGCGCCGCGCCTGAACTGGGCGGATGCCGCGGAAGTGCTGGGGGTCCACGCCACCACCCTCGCCGCCCGCTGGGAGCGGCTGCGGGCCTCCGGCGTTTCCTGGATCACCGCACACTTGATCGGCGACCCGCACCAGATGTGCCTGGCGTTCGTCGCCGCGGACTGCGAAATGCACCGGCGCGAGGAGGTCACCGCGCAGCTCGCCGGGATACCGGAAGTGGTCACGGTCGAGGAGGCGGCCAGCAACCGGGACCTCATGCTGACCGTCATCACCTCCTCGCTGGATGACTTCAGCACCAAAGTGGTTTCGCGCTTGAAGGAGATCGACGGTCTGATCAAGTACCAGACCGCGCTGTGCACCAGGCTGCACGCCAGCGGCGGCACCTGGCGGCTGAATGTGCTGAGCCGGGCCCAGCAGGCCGCCGTGAAGGCGGTGGCCGGTCCGGACGCCACCGGTGTCGCCAGGACCGCTGCCAGGGATGACTTGCCGGCCAGCCACCTGGCGCTGCTGCCCTACCTGGCCAAGGACGGGCGGGCGACGGCGGCGGACATTGCCCGCGGTCTGGGCAGGCACCCGGCCACCGTGCAGCGACAGCTGAACCGGGTACTCGCCAGCGGGATCCTGTCCTTCCGCTGCGAGGTCGCCCAACGGTTCTCGGCATTCCCGGTAACCTGCCAGTGGTTCGTCAATGTCCCGGCCGGGCGGCACGAGCAAGCGGCCGCCGAGTTAAAGACGATGCGCAACGTGCGCCTCAGCGCGTCCACGACCGGTCCGACCAACTTTGTGATCATCATGTGGCTGCAGTCCCTGGCGGACGTTATGAGCATCGAGTTGGTCCTGCAGCAGAAAGTGCCCGGGATCGTGCTTGTCGAAAGCGTGGTCATGCTGCGCACCGTGAAGCGCGTGGGCTGGATGCTGAACCCGGATTCCCGGGCGAGCGGCGCCGTCGTCGTTCCTGCCGAGGGGATCGGCGCGGCCGGCTGAACCGGCGGGCGTCCCGCCCGCCCGCGGACCGTGGTGCCGGGCCGCGCGCTGCGGTGCCGGGCTGCGGGGTGCGGCAGGCTCCCGCCGGAGGCGCCGTCCCCATAAGCTTCATCCATGAGCCCCGCTGCCAGCCCGCCTTCCCGTGAGGAGCGCGCTCCGGCGATGGCCGGAATTTTCCACCGCCGCTACCTGCTGGTGACCCTCGGTGCCCTGGCGCTGGTGTTCCTGGCGGCCTTCGAATCGCTGGCGGTGACCACCATCATGCCCCTGGTCAGCCGGGACCTGGACGGCGCCGCCCTGTACGCCCTGGCGTTCGCGGGACCGCTGGCCACCGGCGTTATCGGGATGGTGGCGGCCGGGAACTGGGCGGACCGGCAGGGGCCGGTCGGCCCGCTCTACGCCTCCGTGGCCTTGTTCGTCCTGGGCCTGCTGATCGCGGGATCGGCGGCCACGATGCCGGTGCTGCTGGCCGGCCGGCTGGTCCAGGGCCTCGGTGGCGGCGCGGTCACCGTGGCCCTCTATGTGGTGGTGGCGCGCGTCTATCCGCCGGCCCTGCACCCGAAGATCTTCGCCGCCTTTGCCGCGGCCTGGGTGGTTCCGTCGCTGGTGGGTCCGTTCGCCGCCGGGCTGGTTGCGCAACTGGCCGGCTGGCACTGGGTCTTCCTCGGCGTCGTGGCTCTGGTGGTGCCGGCGCTGCTGATGATCGTCCCCGCATTGCGAGGGCTGGCCGGCGGGTCCGGCGACGGCGGTGCCGTGCGCCCAGAACCTGCGCCCGCGAAGCCGTGGGATTTCGGCCGGCTGGCCTGGGCCGCCCTTGCGGCGCTCGCGGTCCTCGGGCTGAACCTGTCCGTGGAACTGCCGGCGGCCGGCTGGGTGCTGGCGGGGGCCGCCGTCGTCGTGGCCCTGGTGGCGGTCCGTCCGCTGGTGCCGCCCGGGACCCTGACCGCCCGCCGCGGCCTGCCCGCCGTCATTCTGGCCCGCGGCCTGGCGTCCGCGGCGTTCTTCGGCGCGGAGGTCTACCTGCCGTACCTGCTGGTGGAGCGTTACGTTTTCTCGCCCACCTTCGCCGGCCTGACCCTTACCGGCGGGGCACTGGCCTGGGCCGCCGCCTCCGCGATCCAGGGCCGGCTCGGGGACCGGCTGGAGCACCGCCGCGCCATCCGGGCCGGGTCGGCGCTGGTGCTTGCCGCCGTCGTGCTGGCGCTCGCGACCACGCTCCTTGCCTGGCCGCCCGCCGTCGCGATCACCGGCTGGATCTTCGCCGGCGGCGGGATGGGGCTGATGTACCCGCGGCTGAGCGTGATGACCCTGGCGTTGTCCACCAAGGACACCGAGGGGTTCAACAGCTCCGCCATGTCCATCTCCGACTCACTCGGCGGCGCCCTGGCGCTCGCCTGCACGGGAATAGTTTTTGCGTCGTTTACGGCCGCGGCGGGCACCGGCGTCGCGCCCTTCGCGGGGGTCTTCGCGCTCACGGCGGTGATCGGCGTCGTGGGCGTGGCCGTCGCGCCGCGGGTATCCGGAGCCGGCCCGGCCCAGGTGCCCCGCCCGCCCAACTAACTCGCATTAGTTGTCGCTTTGAGCGCTCAAAACGACAACTAATGCGAGCCAG
>CAVZJX010000009.1:0-175265 GCA_963775715.1 uncultured Actinomycetota bacterium
GGCATTCGGGCCGCAGCGACACATCGATCAGGCCGCCGGTTTCGATCACAAAGCGGCGCAGCCACTGGAACGGGGAGAAGTCCGGGTGCGAGGGCACCATCTGGACGTCCGCCGTCGTGCACTGCTCCATCAGCCGCCCGGCGCGGGTGACGTGGTAGCTGGAGGTCACCACGGTGATGGACTTCCAGCCGTTGAGCTTAACGAGCTTGCCGATGGCCTCCGCCTCGCCGCGGGTGTCGTATTCACCGGGCTGGAAACAGACCAGGCCGGGGTTGGGGAACTGTGCCGTATTGCAGGTCTCGTCCGCCACCTTGTTGCCGGGGGTGTCGGTGTGCGAGAGCACCAGCACCGGGGCGCCCAGTTCCCGCCGGACCCGCTCCGCCACCGGCAGCCGTTCGGAGCTGGCGCCGCCGAGCATGATCACCGCGTCCGTGCGGTGCACGCTCAGCGGCTCGACGTTGACGAACAGCTGCAGGGCGAAAACCAGCCACAGCAGCGCCGCCCCTGCGGTGAACGCCAGGGCCTGTGCCCACACGCGTGGCAGGGCGGGCAGCAGTCGGGGCATGCCTAAGAGTTTGGCACGCGCGCTGCGAAGCACGAAATACGGTTGTCGGACCCGGGCGGTAGCGTAGTGCTGTGCCTGAACCGCTGAGCCCAGAACCGCCGACACCGGAGTCCCTGACCGTGGCCGAACTCTCCGAGTCCGACCTCCTTGCCCGGATCTTCCCGCGCCTGCACGGCGGAGAGAAAGCAACCCTGCTGCTGGGCCCGGGCGACGACGCCGCGATCGTCGCGGCCCCGGACGGCCGCACCGTGATCAGCATCGACACCCAGGTGGCGGACCAGGACTTCCGGCTGGAATGGAACAACGGCTACCGGACCACCGGCTACGACGTCGGCTGGAAGGCCGCCGCGCAGAACCTCAGCGACATCAACGCCATGGGCGCCCGCGCCACCTCGATGGTGGTCAGCCTGACCATGCCCCCGGAAACCACAGTGTCCTGGGTGGAGGACTTCGCCGACGGGCTCAGCGCCGGGATCCGCGGACTCGGCGCGGCGGACTGCGCCGTCGCCGGCGGGGACCTGGGCCGCGGCCGCGAACTGGCCGTCAGCGTCGCCATCCTCGGCACCCTCGACGGCCACGCCCCGGTGCTGCGCTCCGGCGCCCGCCCGGGGGATACCCTGGCGCTCGCCGGCACCGTCGGCCGCGCCGCCGCCGGCCTGGCCCTGCTGGAATCAGCCGTCTCCGTCCATGCCCTCAGCGCCGAACAGCGCGCCCTGCTGGACACCCAGTGCCGCCCCCTGCCCCCGCTGGCGGCCGGTCCGCTGGCCCGCGACGCCGGCGCCACGGCCCTGATGGACATCTCCGACGGACTGGTCCGGGACGGGACCCGGATGGCCGCCGCCAGCGGCGCCGTGCTGGACCTGGACCCGGCCGCGCTCGCAGGAGCTTGCCGCTCCGCTGCGGCCGGCCGCGGACCTGCTGGACGCGGATCCGCTTGTGTGGGTGCTGGGCGGGGGAGAGGACCACGGCCTGCTCGCGGCATTCCCGCCGGGCGTTCAGCTGCCTCACGGGTTCACTGCGATAGGCTCGGTAAAGGCCTCTGCACCAACAGACAGCACGGGCGTGACGATAGCGGGCCGGCCCGCTGACACCGTGGGATGGGATCACTTTGCAGACTAAGATTGCCGCCAACGCGCAAGCGATGAAGCGGTGGTTGGGTAAGGCGGAGACAACGCTGGGGAACCACAGCGACCGCCTGAACGCCATCAACATCTTCCCGGTCGCCGACGGCGACACCGGCACCAACCTCTACCTCACCGTGCGCGCCGCGTCCCGCGCGCTGCAGGACGTCCCCACGGACACCTCCGCCCTGCCGCGGCTGGACGCCGGCGCCCAGCTGCACGTGGTGGGACCGCCGGACCCGGCGCAGCACGACGTCGGGGCCGTCCTCGCCCGGGCCGGGCAGGCCGCGATCGAGCAGGCCCGCGGCAACTCCGGCACCCTGTTCGCCGTCTTCCTCTGCGCCGCCGCCGAGCCGCTCGCCGGCCACCCCCGGCTCAGCTCGCCGCTGCTGGCCGCCGCGCTCAACCGCGCCCAGATCCGGGCCTGGACCGCGCTGAGTGACCCGGTGCCCGGCACCATGCTCTCGGTGATGGAAGCCGCGGCCCGCGCCGCGGCCGCCGTCGACGCCGAACACGACGGGGACGACAGCAACCACGCCCTGGGCCTGGCCCTCGACGCCGCCGTCGAAGCCGCGCTCGCCGCCGTCGTGCAGACCGAGGACCAGCTCGAGGCGCTGCACACCGCGCACGTGGTGGACGCCGGCGGCGTCGGGATGCTCCTGATCCTGGACTGCCTCCGCTCCGCGGTCCTGGGCGAGGAACTCCAGGACCAGCTGCTGGACGGACTGCACGGCTACGACGTCCAGGACCCGCACATCCACACGGACATGCCGCACGACGACGGCGTGGAGGTCATGTGCACCATCACGCTCTCACCCCTGGACGCGGCCACCATGCGGCAGCGGCTCGACCAGATGGGCGAGTCCGTGATCATGAGCCAGGTGGGCGGCGACGCCGACGCCGACGGCGCCTACCGCTGGCGGGTCCACGTCCACGTGCCCGACCCGGGCCCCGCCGTCGAACTGATCCGCTCCCTCGGCGAACCCTCGGACATCAGCGTCAGCGACCTCGCCGTGCCCCGGGACCCCGACGCCGGCTCCCCGGCGCCCGGTACCGGAGCCGCCACGCGCAGCACGGACCGCGACGGACATGACCGCTGAACTTGAGCTCGGCCTGGAACGCCGGATCGGCAAGCGGTCCGCGGCCGTCATCGAAAAGCACCTCGGCATCAGCACCGTCGGCGGCCTGCTGAACTACTTCCCGCGCCGCTACCTGAACCGCGGCGAGCTGACCCCCATCAGCGACGTCCCGCTGGACGAGGAAGTGACCCTGATCGCCCGGGTCCTCTCCAGCAGCACCCGGCCCATGCGCGCCCGCAAGGGGACGCTGACCGACGTCGTGATCACCGACGACGCCGGGACGCTCAAGGTCAGCTTCTTCAACGGGCACCGGGCCAGGGCCGAGCTGCTGCCCGGCCGGCGTGCCCTGTTCTCGGGAAAAGTGACCCGCTACGGCGGCTCGCTGGGCCTGACCAACCCGCAGTACCAGCTGCTCGACGAGGACCCGGACATCCCGGGCATGGACCCCGAAGAGCTCGCCGCGATGCCCGTGCCGGTCTACCCGGCCACCGCCAAACTGACCAGCTGGTCCATCCAAAAAGTGGTCGCCACCCTGCTCGATACCGCGGACCTGGCGCACCTGGACGACCCGCTGCCGGCAAATATCGCCGCCCGGGAAAAGTTCCTGCCGGTTGCGGAGGCCTACCGGCTGATCCACATGCCGCACGGCACCGCGGACTGGCAGCGCGCCCGGGACCGCTTCCGCTACCAGGAAGCCCTGGTGCTGCAATCGGCGCTGGCCCGGCGCCGCGCCCAGCTGGCCGCCGAGGAAGCCACCGCGCGCCGACCCGCAGCCGAGGGCCTGCTGGCCGCCTTTGACCGGCAACTGCCCTTCACGCTGACCGCCGGGCAGGCCGCCGTCGGGAAAACCCTCGCCGAGGAACTCGCCCGGGATTCGCCGATGAACCGGCTGCTGCAGGGCGAGGTCGGCTCGGGCAAGACAATCGTGGCGCTCCGGGCGATGCTGCAGGTGGTCGACGCCGGGGGACAGGCCGCGCTGCTGGCCCCCACCGAGGTGCTCGCCGCGCAGCACTTCGACTCCATCCGCCGCACGCTGGGCCCGCTGTCCCGGGACGGGATGCTCGGCGGCCTCGGCCCGGACGCCGTCCAGGTCACGCTGCTGACCGGTTCCATGCCCACCGCGGCCCGCAAGCAGGCCATGCTGGACGCCGCCTCCGGGACCGCCGGGATCGTGATCGGCACCCACGCCCTGCTCAGCGACAACGTCTCCTTCTACGACCTGGGCCTGATCGTGGTGGACGAACAGCACCGCTTCGGCGTCGAGCAGCGCGACGTGCTCCGGGCCAAGGCCAGGAAGCCCCCGCACCTGCTGGTGATGACCGCCACCCCCATCCCGCGGACCGTGGCCATGACGGTGTTCGGGGACCTGGAAACCTCGGTGCTGGACGAGCTGCCCGCCGGCCGCGCCCCGATCTCCACCCACCTGGTGGGCCTCGCCGAGCACCCGGCCTGGGCCACCCGGATCTGGTCCCGCTCGCGCGAGGAGATCGACGCCGGGCACCAGGTCTACGTCGTCTGCCCCAAGATCGGCGGCGACGACGACGGCGACTTCAGCCCCGGCGAAGCCGAACCCACCGACGCCGACCTGGCCGAGACCGGTGCCCGGGAGCTCGCCTCGGTGGCCGGCGTCGTCGAACTCCTGCGCGAGGAACCGGCGCTGGCCGGGGTGCCCGTCGCGCCGCTGCACGGCCGGCAGGACCCGGTGCTCAAGTCCGAGACGATGGCTTCCTTCACCGCCAACCAGACCAAACTGCTGGTTTCCACCACCGTGATCGAGGTGGGCGTGGACGTGCACAACGCCACGCTGATGGTGATCCTGGACGCGGACCGGTTCGGCATCTCCCAGCTGCACCAGCTCCGCGGCCGGGTGGGCCGCGGCGGGCTGCCGGGGACCTGCCTGCTGGTCACCAGCCTGGAACCGGGGCACCCCAGCCGCCGCCGGCTGGACGCGGTGGCGGCCACCACGGACGGTTTCGAACTCTCCCAGGAGGACCTCAAGCTGCGCCGCGAAGGCGACATCCTGGGCGCCTCCCAGTCCGGCGGCCGCTCCACCCTGAAGCTGCTGCGCGTGCTCGAACACGAAACCATCATCGCCCGCGCCCGGCAGGACGCCCAGGCGATCGTGGCCGAGGATCCGGGCCTGGCCCGGCACGCGGTGCTGGCCGCGGCAATTGACGGCTACCTCAACCCGGAGAAGGAGGCGTTCCTTGAACGCGGCTAGAACATCAGGCAGGGCGAAACCATGAGCCGGATCATCGCCGGTGCCGCCGGCGGCACCCCGCTGGTCAGCGTCCCCGGATCCCTCACCCGGCCCACCACCGACCGGGTCAAAGAAGCGCTCTTCTCCCGGCTGGATGCCTTCGACATCATCGCCGACGCCCGGGTGCTGGACCTCTACGCCGGCTCCGGGTCGCTCGGGGTCGAAAGCGCCAGCCGCGGTGCCCGGACCGTGGACCTGGTGGAATTCGACGGCAAGGCCAGCGAGATCTGCCAGCGCAACGCAGACCTTATTAACACGGTGGCGCGGCGCAAGGTCGTCTCCGTGCACCGGTCCAAGGTCGAATCCTTCCTGGACCGGGCCGCCGGGGACACCCGCTGGGACCTCGTGTTCCTGGACCCGCCCTACCCGCTGGAGGAACCCGCCCTCGCCGCCGTGCTCGGCAAGCTGCTCCCGCACCTGGCCGAGGGCGCCGTCGTCGTGGTGGAGCGCTCCGCCCGCACCCCGGAGCCGGCCTGGCCGGAGGGGCTGGAGCGGTTCGCCGAGAAAAAATACGGGGAGACCAGGCTCTGGTTCGCCGAACCCGGCGTCGACGACACATCGGACGGGGCCGGCGCGCCCACGGAGTAGCTTCATCCGTGGGCAACCCCCCGGCCGATAGGAGAAAGGAGCGTTATGTTCTTGACCATTGTGGTGATCGTTGTTGTCTCCGCCGCCCTGGTGGCCGGCGCCGCCTGGGGGGTGTACGGGAAGTTACCGAAGGCGCTGGAAGGCTTCATCGTGGCCCTCGCCGGCGGCGCCCTCATCGTCTCCGCGGTGCTCGAACTTATTGAGCCCGCTACCGATGTCGCGCCGATGTGGGCGGTCGCCGGGTGTGTCCTCCTCGGCGCGGGCGCCTTCGCCGGCCTCGACAAAACCGTGAAGACCAAGCTCGGGTCCGACAGCGGCGGCGGCCTCCTGGCGGCCATCACGCTCGACGGGATCCCGGAGAATCTGGCCCTCGGCGTCGCGCTCATCGGGGCCAACCCGCTCCAGGTCGCTTCACTCTCCGGCTCGATTTTCCTCTCCAACCTCCCCGAAGCCGCCGGCGGTGCCCGGCAAATGGCCAAAAACCACTCCAAGGCCAAGGTTCTCGGCCTCTGGATCGCCACCGCGGCGCTGCTCTCGGCCGCGGCCCTGCTGGGCAACCTCCTCCTGGCCGGAGTCCCGGATCCGGCCCTGGGGCTGATTCGCTGCGTCGCCGGCGGCGCGGTCACCGCCTCGCTCGCCACCGAGGTCTTCCCGAAGGCGTTCAAGGAGGACAGGTACATGGCGGGCATCGCCACCGCGCTGGGCCTGGTGCTCGCGATCGGCCTCGACCAGCTGGGCTGATCGGCCCCTCTTCAGCTACGGGTTCCCGGCCGGGGGAGCACCACGGACGCCGTCGAGAGCCGATCCGTTCCCAAATTTGTCCTTGGGGATGACGCTGATGGTCCCGTTGGTTTCGAGTACCACCGCGGCAATGTCTGAGAGGTCGCCGGAACCGCTGCCACGCACCGCCTGCAGCACTTCGGACTCGCTGAGGCGGTTCCGGCGCAGCTCGGCGGGCCGGATTTCCCCGGCGACGACCAGCGCCACGGGCCGGGACTTCACCGCGGACCGTACCCATGGCAGATGCGCGGACGCCAGCGCGACGATGAACTGGAGTCCGGCCAGGAGCACCAGCGCAGCCAGCCCCTCGAAAAAGGCGACGTCGGAACTGAGCAGGATGGTGGCGAGCGTGGATCCGAGGGCGACGGTGACAATAAAATCGAACGCATTCAGCTGCCCCAGCGTCCTTTTGCCCGAGACCCTCAGGACAACCACCAGGGCGGCATACGAAACGGAACCGACAATCAGCACGCGGAGGATATCCGCCCAGGAGTCAAACCACATAGGGTTCATGCTACTTCTGTGGGGGACGACGGCGGTGCCTCCCGCCGTCGTCCCCCAATCACCCGCGGAGATCTACCCACCGCCGGCCGCTATTTCAGGATCGTGCCCGAGACATCCGGCGTCGAGGGCACAATGCCGTACTTGGCCATCAGGTCGCCGAGCTTGCCCAGGACCGGTTCGTTCAGCTTGCCGTCGAAGTCCTCCAGCCGCAGTTTCGAGGCCACGGCTTCGGGCATCTTCATGAACTCGGGGAGCAGCGCCCGCACCTTGTCCGGGTTGCCCTGCGCCATGGCGAGGGTCTCCGTCATGGCCGCCTTGAAGTCGGCGACCACCTGCGGGTTTTGCTCGGCATAGTTCCCGCTGGTGAAGGTGACCATCGTGGGCAGGCCCGGCAGCGCTTCCTGGTTGTTGTAGGTCACCAGCTTGTTGCCCTCCGCCAGGAGCTTCGAGAGGAAGGGCTCGGGGACCCAGACGGCGTCGACGTTCCCTTGGGCCAGTTGGGCGCCCATGTCCTGGAACGGCAGTTCGAGGAACTTGACCGCGTTCGGATCGCCGCCCTGTTTGGACACGACCTCCTTGATGGTCAGGTCGCCCTGCGCATTGATGGTGTTAACCGCCACCTTCTTGCCGGCAAGGTCCTTGGCCGAGGTAATACCCGAGTCCGCCTTGGCGACAACGCCGTTGATGTCCTTGCCGGTGGCGAGGGAATTCGAGTAACCCGTGACGATCCTCATGTCCAGGCCCTTGTTCTTGGCCAGCAGCACGGACAGCGGGTTGCCCACGGCGAAGTTCATCGTTCCCGTGGAGACGGCGGGAAGCATCGCCGCGCCGCCCTGGCCGCTTTGCAGCTCGACGTTGAGCTTGTGCTTGGCGAAGATCCCCTCGTCAATGCCCAGTTTTACGGCGGCGGACGGGGCGATCGAGATCACCCCGACGCTGATGTTGCGCATGCTGTCGCCTCCGGCGGCCGGGGCGCTCGAGCCGGAGCCGGACGGCGACCCGCTGCCGCAGCCGGTGAGCAGCAGTGCCGCGGCCATGCCGACGGCGGCAAAGGTGAGTCTCTTCATAACAGTCCACTTCCTTGGGGTGAGTTATCAGACGTTCGGGGCGCCTTGCCGGGCAACCGCTGTGGCGGGCAACCCCGAAGTATGTACATGACAACCCATATAATTGAGAATGTCAATGATAATAATTTCAACTATTCCCGGGATTGGCGCGGCCGGCGGCCGTCTCGGCGGAGCCCGGCGGTATCGTTGAGGCTGTTAATCGTTCTGAGGAGCCAACGAGATGCTGCGAGGACCTGTGGCCGAATCAACTCAGCGCAGCGGGGACGCCTTCGACGCCGCCGCCGTTCCGGCCGTGCCGGAGCGGCTTCTCGCCGGCGACCTGGTGAACGAAATAGAATTCCTGGCCGCGCGGGCCCGGTCCCTTGGCAGCGCCCACGCCAATGCCGTGCTGGCCCCGCTGGATTTGAAGGTGCGCTCCTACTCGGTCCTCGCGGTCGTGTGCGGCGCCGCGGAGCCGTCGCAGCGCGAGCTCGCCGACTTCCTGCGCCTGGACCCGAGCCAGATCGTCTCCCTGGTTGACGCGCTGGAACAGCGCGGGCTGGTGTCCCGCGCCGCCGATTCCCGCGACCGGCGGTCCAAGGTCATCCGGCCGACGACGGCCGGGACGGAGCTGTATCAACGGGCCGCGGCCGCGGTCCGGACGGCCGAAGACACGTCCCTGGCGGCGCTCGACGGCCCCGAGCGGGACCAGCTCCGGGCCCTGCTGTACAAGATCGCCTTCGGCTGAGCCGCCGCGGCCCCGCGTTGGCAGGACCCGGGCCCCGGAGCGTCCGGTCGCTAGTCCGAGAGCACGTCGAGTTCGACGCCGGCCAGCACCTTCGCCGGGTGCGGGCCGCGGGCGGTCAGCGCCGCCGTCCAGGCCGCGGGCCACGGTCCCTGCGTGCCGGCCAGGATGATGTTGCCCGGGTGCCGGCCGGCGAACATGCCGGTCTCGGCGAAGGCCGCCACGTCGGCCATCGCCCGGCGGAGCGCGGCCACCTGGCTGCGGACCAGGGTCAGGCCCGGCTCGTCGCCGACGTTGACCACCAGCACGCCGCGCGGGGTCAGCCGGGCCGCGGCCTCCCGGTAAAACTCCGTGCAGGCAAGGTGTTCGGGCGCCTCCGGGCCGGAGAAAATGTCCAGGATGACGACGTCGAACCGCAGCCCCGGGGGCAGGGTGGCCAGCGATTCGCGGGCGTCGCCGATGACGGTGTGGAGTTCGGTGCCCTCCGGCATCGGCAGCTGCTGCAGCACAAAATCCAGCAGCTCGCGCTCCAGTTCCACCGCGTACTGCGCGGACCCCGGCCGGGTGGCCTGGATATAGCGCGCCAGTGTCAGCGCCCCGGCGCCCAGGTGCAGGGCGGTAATGGGTTCGCCCCAAGGCGCCGCGAGGTCCACCACGTGCCCGATCCGGCGCAGGTACTCATAGAAGATGTCGTCCGGGTCGGCGAGGTTGACGTGCGACTGTTCGGCCCCGCCGATGCTCAGCACGAACCCTCCGTCGGTGAACTCATCCGCCTCGATCACGGCGTGCTGGCCGGTGGTCCGCAGGAAGCGTGCGGCGGCCGGCGCGGCCGGCTCCGGCGTAGCCGCCGCGCCGGTTCCCTCCGCCGCCGCCGCGCCGGTTCCCTCCGCCGCCGGGGCGCCGTCCGCGCTCACAGCCGGTCCCGGAGGGTCGAGAGCCGTTCGGCGGCTTCCTCCAGCACGTAGGTTTTCTTGCAGAACGCGAAGCGCAGCAGGCTCCGGGTCCTCTCGGCTCCTTCGGCGTGGCAGAACACCGGGACCGGGATCGCGGCAACCCCCACCAGTCCGGGCAGCCGGCGGGCCAGGTCCACGGAGTCGGAAATCCCCAGCGGGGCGGTGTCCACGTTCACGAAGTAGGTGCCCTGCGGGGTGAAGACCTCCAGCCCGGCCGCGCGCAGCCCCTCGCTGAGGATGTCGCGCTTGAGCCGGAGCGTGTCCGCGATGCCGGCGTAGAACTCATCCGGCAGGCCCAGGCCCACCGCGATGGCGCTCTGGAACGGGGTGCCGGAGCTGTAGCTGAGGAACTGCTTGACCGTCCGCGCCGCCGCCACCAGGTGTTCGGGACCGGACAGCCAGCCGATCTTCCAGCCGGTGAAGGAAAACGTCTTCCCGGCCGAGGAAATCGTCAGGGTGCGCTCCGCCGCGCCGGGCAGCGTCGCGATCGGGACGTGTTCAACGCCGAAGGTGAGGTGTTCGTAGACCTCATCGGTGAGGATGACGGCGTCGTACTTGTTGGCGAGTTCGACGATGCGGGCCAGGACCCCGCGGGGGAACACCGCGCCGGTGGGGTTGTGCGGATTGTTTACCAGCACCACCTTGGTGCGGTCGCTGAAGGCCGCCGCCAGGGCGTCGAGGTCCGGCATGAAGTCCGGCGCCAGCAGCGGGGCGGTGACATGGCGGGCCCCGGAGAGGCCGATGATCGCGCCGTAGGAGTCGTAGAACGGTTCGAAGGTGAGGACCTCGTCGCCGGGGCCCACCAGCGCCAGCAGCGCGGCCGCGATCGCCTCGGTGGCCCCGGTGGTCACAATGATCTCGGTCTGCGGATCCGGGGTGAGCCCGTAGAAGCGCTCCTGGTGCAGGGAGATGGCCTCCCGCAGCTCCAGGATGCCCTTGCCGGGGGCGTACTGGTTGGCGCCGGCGGCGATCGCGGCCTGGGCGGCGTCCTTGATTTCGGCCGGGCCGTCCTCGTCCGGGAAGCCCTGGCCGAGGTTGATGGCGCCGGTCTGGAGCGCCAGGGTGGTCATCTCCTCGAAGATGGTGACGCCCAGGTTCCCGTCGGGGGAGAGCAGGTTGGCGCCGGTGGCCGTACGCTGCCAGGGCGACAGCGGCTGCCCGCTCACCGGGTTTCCGCCTTGCCGGACTCTTCGGCTGCGGCCCCGCCGCGGCCGGTGAATTTGTCCATGGTGGTGTAGATGCCAAAGACCTTCCCGCCGACGAAGTCCCAGGCCCGGACCGGCAGCAGCCCGCGCAGCACCTTGCCCAGCTGCGCGGTCGCGGGCGCGATCAGCTGGGGCCGGCCGGCGGCCGTGGCGCGCCAGGCCCGGTCGACGGCGTCGTCCGGGGTCATCAGGGGAGTGAACAGCGGCCCCCGGGCGCCGGCGAACATGCCGGTGGAGATGTAGCTGGGGCAGAACGTGGTCACCCGGAGGTGCCCGTAGCCCTGCTGCTCCAGTTCCAGCCGCAGCGAGTCGCTCCAGCCGATGACCGCCCACTTCGAGGCGGCGTAGACGCTCATCCTGGGGTTGGACACCGTCCCGGCGGCGGAGGCGATGTTCAGGATCCGGCGCGGCCGCCCGCCGTCGGCCATCATGGCCGGCAGGAACGCGTGCGCGACGTACATCGGGGCGAGGGCGTTGATGTCCATGGTCAGGGCGATGTCCCGGGCCGGCTCGTGGTCCCAGAACAGGGCGCCGCGCACGATCCCGGCGTTGTTGACCAGCAGGGTCAGCGGGCCCTCGGACTCCGCCTCCCGGGCCGCCTCAGCGATCGCCTCCCGGCTGGCCAGGTCCACGCGGCGCACGACGGCGCGTGCCCCCAGGGCGGTGACCTCGCCGGCCGTCCGGGCCAGGCCGTCGGCGTCGACGTCCCAGAGAATCACGACGGCGGCACCCTCGCGCGCCGCGCGCAGGGCGTAGAGCCGGCCCATGCCCATGGCCGCCCCGGTCACCAGGACCACGCCCCCGGCGACGGTGAACGGTGCGTGCAGGGATCCGGCAGGAGAACTGTTAGATGCTGACATTCCGCCATGCTATCCCGGCCCGCAACGCCAATGCGGTAGGTTCGGAGGATGAGACGCGCCGTATGCCCTGGCTCCTTTGACCCCATCCACAACGGCCACCTGGAAGTCATCGCCCGGGCGGCCAGCCTCTTCGACGAAGTGATCGTGGCGGTCTCCACGAACTACGCCAAGAAGTACCGCTTCGGGCTCGAGGAACGCATCGACATGGCCCGGGAAACCCTGTCCTCGCTGCGCGGCATCGTGGTCGAGCCGGTGGGCGACGGACTGCTCGCCGAGTACTGCCGGCAGCGCGGCGCCACCGCAATTGTGAAAGGCCTGCGCTCCTCCTCGGATTTCGACTACGAGTTGCCGATGGCCACGATGAACCGGCAGCTGACCGGCGTCGAGACGGTGTTCATTCCGGCCGAGGGGCACTACCTGCACCTGTCCTCCACCCTGATCAAGGAGGTCCACGGCCTGGGCGGGGATATTGCGGACTTCGTGCCCAAATCGGTGCTCAAGCGGCTGCGCTCCGGCGAGCCGGTTCAGGATCCGCCCCGCAGAGGGTAGGCTTGATCGGTACTCGGCGGCCTGCTGCCGGTTGCGCGGCCCCACCGGGCCGGTGCGCGGTGCTGAACCGTGTGCTGCCGCCCGGTTTGAGTCCGTCCGGAAGATCAGGCTAAGATGGTACGTCGGTCATATGTTCAACAGGAGTTCTCATTAAACGAGATGCTAGTTCGCCCCTGGCGTTCGACGTCAAGGACCTCGGACGCAGTCCGGGAAGCATGCGGACACTGAAAGAACATGTACCCGCACCAGGTGATCTTGGTGTGGCGCTCATTGGTGTGCAGGAAGGCTCGGATGTCGAGCTGGACCTGCGCCTGGAGGCCGTACACGAAGGAATTTTGGTATCGGGCACCGCCAACGTCGAAGTAACCGGCGAATGCGGTCGATGCCTGGATCCCCTTGCGTATGACCTAGAGGTCAATGTGCAAGAACTTTTCTTCTACGGGGATGCTGAATTCCCGGATGAGGAAGATGAACAAGAGCAACGTCGAGTCGAGCACGATCTGATCGATCTTGAACCGGTGTTGCGGGACGCAGTTGTCACCATGCTGCCGTTCCAGCCGGTGTGCCGGGAAGACTGCCAGGGCCTTTGCTCCGAATGCGGAGTTCGCCTGGAAGACGAGCCGGGGCACCACCACGAGGTCGTAGATCCTCGCTGGGCTGCCCTAGCTGATCTGGCTAAGCCTGACCGGCAAAACTGATTTGTAAGTGTTGGACTAGAGAGAAATGAGTTAGCCGTGGCTGTCCCGAAGCGGAAAATGTCTCGCTCGAATACCCGCGCCCGCCGCTCCCAGTGGAAGGCAACCGCCCCCCACCTGGTGAAGACCGTGGAAAACGGCCAGGTTGTTTACAGCCTGCCGCACCAGGCAAAGGTCGTTACCGACTCGGCTGGCACCGCGCTGTTCCTTGAGTACAAGGGCCGCAAGGTCGCAGACGTCTAATCCGCCAACAGGCTGACCAAGATGTCTTCAACTGAAGAGCTTCTGAAGCGTCTCGGTGTCACTATTGACGCCGGGACGCTTCGTCTTGCTCTGACACACCGTTCCTACGCCTACGAAAACGGCGGCATCCCCACCAACGAGCGGCTCGAGTTCCTCGGCGACTCCATCCTGGGCTTCTCCGTGACGGACGCGCTCTACCGCGACAACCCCGAGCTGCCCGAAGGGGACCTGGCCAAGCGGCGCTCCGCCGTCGTCAGCACCCGGGCGCTGGCCGGCATCGGCCGCAGCATCGGGCTGGGGGAGTACATCTACCTGGGGCAGGGCGAAAAGCTCACCGAGGGTAAGAACAAGGCCTCCATCCTGGCGGACACCATGGAAGCGCTGATCGGCGCCACCTACCTGTCCAACGACCTGGAGACCGCGCGCCGGCTGGTGATGCGGCTGGTGGGCCCGCTGCTGCAGGACGCCGCCGCGCTCGGCGCCGGCACCGACTGGAAGACCAGCATCCAGGAGCTCGCCGCCGCCCGGCAGCTCGGCACGATCAACTACGCCGTGGACGGCTCCGGCCCGGACCACGCGCGCACGTTCGAAGCCGTGCTCCGGATCGGCGGCAACGACTACGGCACCGGTTCGGGGAACTCCAAGAAGGAAGCCGAGCAGGAGGCCGCCGCCGACGCCTGGCGCCGGCTCTCCGAGCCTGCTCCCGCCGCCGACAAGGCCGGTGCTGCCGACGGCGGCGCGCAGCTCCGGGCCGAGACCGGCAGCTAGGCGCTTCCTTGCCTGAACTGCCCGAAGTGGAAGTGGTCCGGCGCGGCCTGGTGAACTGGGTCCGCGGCCGGACCATCACCGCCGTGGAGGTCCTTGACCCGCGCTCCATCCGCCGGCACCCGCTCGGCGCCGAGGACTTCGCCGGCAACCTTGAAGGCGCCCGGGTCCTCGACGTCGTCCGCCGGGGAAAGTTCCTCTGGCTTCCGCTGGCGGACACCCCGGCCCGTGCCTTACTGCCCGAGGCCGCCCCGCCGGAGCCGGGCAGCCGGCCGCAGCCTCGCCCGCCCCCGCCGTCGCCCTGATGGCGCACCTGGGCATGTCCGGGCAGCTGCTCATGCAGGACGCGGCAGCCGCCGACGAAAAACACCTGAAGATCCGGCTGCGGCTCAGTCCCGCCGCGGGGATGCCCGAACAACTCCGGTTCGTGGACCAGCGCATCTTCGGCGGACTGTTCCTCACCGCGCTGATCCCCACCATCGACGGCGGCCCCGGCGGGCTTGCCGAGACGCCGCTGCCGCTGATCGCCGAGGAAGCCGCGCACATCGCCCGCGACCCGCTGGACCCGCACTTCTCCTTTGACCTCTTCTACCAGCGGCTCCGGGCCCGGAAGACCGGGCTCAAACGGGCGCTGCTGGACCAGGCCCTGGTGTCCGGGATCGGGAACATCTACGCGGACGAGGCGCTCTGGCTGGCCAAGCTCCACTACGCCCGGGCCACCGACACCCTCCGCCGCTCCGAGGCGCTGCGGGTGATCGAGGCGGCCCGGCAGGTCATGACGGACGCCCTGGCCGCCGGCGGCACGAGCTTCGACTCGCTCTACGTCAACGTCAACGGCGCCTCCGGCTATTTTGAGCGGTCGCTGAACGCGTACGGCCGCGCCGGGCAGGAATGCCGGCGCTGCGCGGAAGCAGGGCTGGTCAGCGTGATGAAACGGGAACAGTTCATGAACCGGTCCGCCTACACCTGCCCCGTCTGCCAGCCGCGTCCGCGCAACGGCCGCTGGTAAACCCGCGGACGCGCCAGCCGCCCCCGGACGGCCAGGCGCCCCGGACGTCCCCGGTCCCGCGCGGCCTTGCTACGCCGGACCGTAGTGCTTCGCCAGCCGCGCCAGGCCCTCATCCAGTGACACCGCCGGCGCCCAGTCGAGGAGTTCGCGGGTCTCGCGCTGGTCGAACCAGTGGGCGGTGGAGAGCTGCTCGGCGAGGAACCTGGTCATCGGCGGCTCCCCGGCCCGGCCGGTCCCGGTCCAGAGCTTCTCCACCACGGTTCCGGCCGCCCGCGCCAGCCCCCCGGGCACCCGCCACGCCGGCGCGGGGACCCCGCCGGCGGCGCAGATCCCGGCCAGCAGCTCGCCGACCGGCCGGGGTTCGCCGTTGCTGACCACCAGCGCCCGGCCCCGGATATGGTCCATGCGGTGCAGCCCGGCGACGATGGCGGCGGCGGCGTTGTCGATGTAGGTCGTGTCGATCAGGGCCGCGCCGGCGTCGAGCAGCGGCAGGCGGCGCCGTCCGGCGCGTTCGAGCACGCGTTCGACCAGCTGCGTGTCGCCCGGTCCCCAGACAATGTGCGGTCGCAGCGCCGCGACCCGGAAGGCGGGTGAGTCCGCGGCGAGGGCCAGCAGTTCGGCCTCCGCCTTGGTGCGGGAGTAGTCCCCGTGCGCCCGGGCCGGGTCCGCGGCCTCCGCGCCCAGCCCGGCGATCGCGGCCCCGGAATTGGCCACGGACGGGGACGAGACGAACACCAGGTCCCGCACGCCGGCCTCGCGGGCGGCCGCCAGCAGCCGGCGGGTCCCGCCGACGTTGACCTCGTCGAATTCCGCCGCCCGGCCGGTGAAGGAGACCTTCGCGGCCAGGTGGATGACGCCCTCGGCGCCGTCGACGGCGGAACGGACCCCGCCGTCGTCGGTCACCGACCCGAGCACGTCCGCGGCGCCGTGCACGCCCGAGGGGCGCCGCTGGAAGGTGGTGACGGTGTGGCCCTGCCGCACCAGCAGCCGGGCGACCTCGCGGCCGAGCAGCCCGCTCGCGCCGGTGACGAGGACCCTCACGGCCGGCCCGGCCGGCCGCCGCCGAGCACCTTCGAGGCCCAGCGGGCCAGCCGGGTCCGGTCGATTTTGGCGTTGTGGCGGATATCGGTCGGCTGGGAGCGGACCGCGAGCACCGCGGAGACGTCGACGCCGGCGTCGCGGGCCGCCGTCCGGACCCGTGCGGCGAGCTCCGGCGCGGCGGGGCCGGAGCGGCGGACCGGCGGGACCGTCTCGACGACGGCGACCACGGCCTGCGTCCCGGAGGGGCCGACCCCGACGACGGCGGCGAGGCTGACGTCGTCCAGCCGTTCGATGGCCTGTTCGGCGCCGACGGGCGTCACCACGGAGCCGGGGGCCGTCACGACGTGCACCAGGCGTCCCTCCACCCAGAGCCGCCCCGCGGCGTCGAAATGTCCGACGTCGCCGGTGCGGTGCCAGCCGGGGGTGCGGGCGCTGCGGCGTTCGGTCAGCCAGAGCCTGTCGTAGCTGTCCTTCACGTGCGGGGCGCTGACCAGGATTTCCCCGGTCACGCCCGGGTCCGTGACGGGCACCTCGCCGGGCGCGGTACCGTCGGCGGCGAGCGGGACGACGGCGGCACGGGCGCCGTGCACCGGCCGGCCCACGCACACCCCGTTGCCGGCCCCGGCCACGGTGCCGGCGGCGGCGTCAGCCTCGGCGGCGCGGATTTCCGCCAGGCTGATGTCCGTCACCGGCAGCGCCTCGGTCATCCCGTACGGGGTGTGCAGCGACGCGCGGGGCAGCAGCCGCTGCACCCCGGCCAGCAGCGGTTCGGGGACCGGCGCTCCGGCGGAGAGCAGCAGTTCCACCCGCCCCAGGGCGTCGCGTCCGGCCCCGTCCAGTTCGCCGCCGGTGGCCAGGACGTTGCGCAGCGCTGCGGGGGAGGCGAAGACCACCGTCGCGTCGATGGCAGCGGCGGCGTCGGCGAGGGCGCCGGCGGTCAGGGTGCGGGGGAGGGTGACATCCATGTCCGGGGTGACCGAGACCGCGCCCAGCGCCGGGCCGAGCAGGGCGAACGGCGCGAAGCCCGCGACCAGGCGGGCGCCGGGGACGATGCCCAGGGTCGTGGCCACAGTGTCGCGCATCGCGGCGAGCTGCCGGTGCGTGTAGAGCACGCCCTTGGCCGGGCCGGTGGAGCCGGAGGTGAACAGGACGGCGGCGGGCGCGTCGGGGTCCGGGGCGGCGATGGTGCTGCCGGCCCCCGCGCTGGCCTCTCCGCGCCGCGGCGCGGTCTCCGCGCCGCGGCGGAGCAGCGCGTCGAGGGACGTTTCCACGCCGAGCAGGCGGCGCCGGGCCGCGGGCAGGTCCCGGACGCTGATGCGCCGTCCCGCCCAGCCGAGGACCGCGGCGGCGGCCAGGGCCCTGTCGATGCCGATCAGGAAATCCGGGGTGGCACCGGTCACGGCGCGGCTCAGGCCGCGGGTGCCCAGCCCGGCGTCGGCGACCACCACGACGGCGCCGAGCCGCAGGCAGGCGTAGAGCAGCACCGTCAGGTCAACGCCCGGCGGAACCATCAGGCTCACCCGGCTGCCGGGCCCCACCCCGGCGCCGCGCAGCCCCGCCGCGAGCGCGCTGATGTCCTGGTCCAGTTGCCGCCAGCTGAGCGAGCGGGCGACCCGGCCGTCCGCGCCCATTTCCGCGACGGCGGTGTCCCCGGCGGAGGGGCCCTGCGCCAGGTCGGTGAGCGGAGCCCACAGCGGAGCGGTCGCTTCGCCGGCCACCGCCGCCGGCACGTCCGTGCCCGCGTCCCGGGCGGCCCCGGCGAGCCAGTCGAAGACGGGGGTGGCGATGTCCCGGTCTTCGGCGATCAGGTGGCCGGCCCCCTCGAAACGGTGCACCTGCGCGTGCGGCAGCCGGCTGATCAGGTCCTTGAGGTACCGGTCGGAGAAAATCGGGTCCCGCGGGCCCCACAGCATCAGGGACGGCACGGCCAGGGTCCGCAGGCCCTCGGCGAGCCGGTCCAGCGTGCCGAAGCTGGGGTGCGACGCATCGGCGGGAATGTCCGCGACGAAGTTTCCGACGCCGGCGCGGCGGCCGGCGCCGCGGTACGGGGCCATGAACGCCCGGCGGACCGCCGGGGCCAGCGGCGGGTGGGCCAGGGCGTGCGTGACGCGCAGGAAGGCGTCCGACGTCGTCGTCCCCCAGCGGTGCACGGCCGGATGCAGGGCGAGCCGCAGCGCCGCGGGGATGGGGGAACCGGCGGGCTGGTGCACGGCGGTGTTGGTCAGTACGACGCCGGCAAGCTGCTCCGGGTGGGCCAGTGCCCAGCCGAGGCTGACCACCCCGCCCCAGTCGTGGCCGACGGTGATGACCGGGCCGGCCAGTTCCAGGGCCCCGGTGAGGTCGCCCAGGTCATTGATCCGGTCCGCCAGGCGCCGGAAGGTGCCGGTCCGTTCGGAATAGCCCATGTCCAGCTGGTCGACCGCCACCACCCGCCACGGGTGGGCCGGGTCCGAGCCGGCGGCCAGCAGGCTGCGCCAGAGGTAGGACCAGGTCGGATTGCCGTGCACGCAGAGCAGCGTCCCGGCCGGGGTGAGTCCGCGGCGGGCGAGCTGGGCGCCGTTGTCGAGCAGGTGCCAGCGGCGCAGGGTTCCGGGCCGGTCCGCGCCGGAGGTGGAGGCCACCTCAAGGTCGCGGGACCATTCCGGGTCGACGCCGGGCCAGTCCGCGGCTACCAAACGATTTCCAGCATGGCGGTGTTCAGTCCCGACCCGACGCCCATGCACAGCACGCGGTCGCCGGCTGCGAGGCTCTGCGCCTCGGCGGCGAGCGTCATCGGCAGGGAAGCCGGGCCCACGTTGCCCCAATGCGGGAACGTGATCGGCACCCGGTCCGGGTCCAGGTCAATGGCGTCGATGATCGCCTGCGTGTAGGCGGTGCTCACCTGGTGGGTGACGTAGCGGTCCATTGAGCCCCAGTCCCACTCGGGCTGGGCCTCGTGCCAGGCGTCGACGACGAGCTGCAGGCCGCCGTCGAGCAGTCCCTTGGTATCGGTGGCCATCCCGTCGACGCCGCCCACACACAGTTCGTGGTGCTCGGTGCCGGCCCGCATCACCCCGCCCAGGATCCGGTGCGCGCCCGGGTGCTGGTCCGCCGGTCCCAGGACGGCCGCCGCGGCGCCGGAGCCGAGGGTCAGGGTGGCGAACTCACGGCTGAAGTCCTCGCGGGTCGTCTCGGGCCGCTGCAGCCGGGCGAGGGTGGCCTCCTGTGTTGCCTGGGCGTCCTCGCCGTTGACGATCACCGCGTACTTGATCTGGCCCGAGTCGATCATGTTGGCCGCGAGGGTCATGGCGTTGACGAAACCGAGGCAGGCGTTGGCCAGGTCGAAATTCATCGCCGAGGAGGGCAGACCGAGCTCGTGGTGGATTTTTACCGCGACGGAGGGCTCAAGATTGCGCCGCGTCACCGAGGTGTTGATCAGCAGGCCGATCTCGGCCGCCTCGATGCCGGATTCGGCCAGGGCCTTGGCACCTGCCTCGACGGCGGCGTCGTCGAACGATGTGCCGGGGGCCCACCACCGCCGGTGCGAGATGCCGGCGACCCGTTCGAGCAGCCGCGGCGGGAACTTCAGCCGCCGCAGGGTCGAGGCCAGCCTGCCGTCGAAGTCGGTGGAGCTGACCACCGTCGGGGCTTCAACGCTGCTCACCGAAAGCAAGGCGGTGTTGCGGTGCCTGAATGTTGCGTTCCCTACCAAGATCAAGCCCCTGTTCGTATCTGTCCTGCGCTCCGGGCCGTTGACTGCGTTGACTGCATTGCCGGGCGCAAACCCAAGGTCTTAACTATGCCCCGCGCCAATCCATTCCCGCACATGCACTCCGCGATAGCGGCGCCGCACCGGGTCTGCGCAGAAATGTCCCGGCCCCGCAGTAGATTGTAAGTATGCGGGGCGTTCCCCGGAGACCCGCATCCGTTCGAACATGACCTCATCCAACTGCGTGCCCGTCCGCCGAGCAGGAGACCCGAAACACCTTGCACCTCAAGAGCCTGACCGTCCGTGGATTCAAGTCGTTCGCCTCCGCGACGACTTTCGAATTCGAACCCGGCGTCACCGCCGTGGTCGGCCCCAACGGTTCCGGCAAGTCCAACGTGGTGGACGCACTGTCCTGGGTGATGGGCGAACAGGGCGCCAAAACGCTGCGCGGCGGCAAAATGGAGGACGTCATTTTCGCCGGGACGTCCGGCCGGCCGCCGCTGGGCCGCGCGCACGTGTCGCTGACCATCGACAACAGCGACGGCGCGCTGCCGATCGACTACAGCGAAGTGACGATTTCCCGCACCCTGTTCCGCACCGGCGGCTCCGAGTACGCCATCAACGGCGCCGGCTGCCGTCTGCTGGACATCCAGGAACTGCTCTCCGACTCCGGGCTGGGCCGGGAAATGCACGTGATTGTGGGCCAGGGCCAGCTGGACAAGGTCCTGCACGCCACCCCGGAGGACCGGCGCGGCTTCATCGAGGAAGCCGCCGGCATCCTCAAGCACCGCCGCCGTAAGGAAAAGACGGTCCGCAAACTCGAAGCCATGCAGGCCAACCTTGCCCGGCTCAGCGACCTCACCGGTGAGATCCGGCGCCAGCTCACCCCGCTGGGCAAGCAGGCCGAGGTGGCCCGCCGCGCCCAGACCGTCCAGTTCGAGGTGCGCGACGCCCGCTGCCGGCTGCTCGCGGACGACCTCGTCCAGCTGCAGTCCGTCCTGGAGCAGGACGTCGCGGACGAGACCGCGCTGAAGGCGCGCCGCGCCGTCGTCGAACGCGACCTCGAGGCCGGCCGCCAGCGCCAGGCGTCGCTCGAACAGCTCGCCGCCGAAGCCACCCCAAAGCTCAACGCCGCCCGGGACAACTGGTACCAGCTCTCCTCCGCGCGGGAACGGCTGCGCTCGCTGGGATCCCTCGCCGAGGAACGCCGTCGCCTGCTCGGGGCCGCCGACGCGGCCCCCGACGCCGGACGGGACCCCGAACAGCTCGAAAAGCAGGCCGCCCGGGTCCGGGCGGAACAGGCCGGGCTGGAAGCCGCGATCGTTGAGCGGCGCACCGGCCTGGACACCGCGACAGCCGCCAAACAGGACGCCGAGGCGGCGGCGGCGGCCGAAGACAAGCGGCACGCGACCCTGCTCCGGGCCGCGGCGGACCGCCGTGAAGGCCTGGCCCGGCTCGCCGGCCAGGTGGGGGCGGCCCGGTCCCGGGTGGAGTCCGCCCAGGCCGAGCTGGGCCGGCTCCGGGAATCGCTGACGGCCGGCGAGGAGCGCCGCCGCCAGGCGCAGAGCGAGTTCACCGCCCTCGAATCCCAGGTGGCCGGGGTGGAGGACGGCGAGGAAACCCTCGACGCCGAATATGAGGCCGCGAGCGGGGCCCTCGACGCGGTCGTGGCGGAAATCGACGCCCTGAAGGCGGCCGAGCGCGACGGTGAGCGGGAACGCGACGCGCTCGTGGCGCGCCGCGACGCCCTGCAGCTGGGGCTGAACCGCAAGGACGGCTCGGAACACGTGCTGGCCGCGGAGCTGCCGGGGATTCTTGGCCCCCTCGCGGGGATGCTGGCGGTGGAACCCGGTTATGAGGCGGCCCTGGCCGCGGCCCTGGGCAGCGGTTCCGACGCCGTCGTGGTCCGGGACGCGGAGGCCGCCGCCGCCGCGGTGCAGCTGTTGAAGGACGACGACGCCGGCCGGGCCGCGCTGCTGCTCGCCGGCGCGGTCGCGGAGTCCGGTGCGGCCGGGGAACCGGCTGCGGCCGGAGGTTGCCGGGGCCCGGGGGCTCCGCGGCCGGCGCCGCCCTACCCGAGGGCGCCCTACCCGAGGGCGCCCGCTGGGCGGCCTCGCTCGCGACCCCGTCCGGAGACGCTGCAGACCGCGGCGCCGCAGACCAGGCCGCGCCCGGCGGTGCTGCGTCCGGCGGTGCCGCGTCCGGCGGTGCCGCGGGGGTGCCGCTGGCAGAACTGCTGGCACGGCTGCTGGCGGGCACCGCCGTCGTCGACGACCTCGACGCGGCGGCCCGGCTCATCGCCGCCCGCCCGGACCTGACCGCCGTGACCCGGGCCGGGGACGTCTTCACCGCGCTCACCGTCAGCGGCGGTTCCGCCACGGCGCCCTCGCTGCTGGAAGTCCAGGCCGCCGTCGACGACGCCGCCGCCCGGCTCGCCGCCGTCGGCGCGGAACTGGAACGCAACCGCTTCGCCCGCTCCGCCGCCGAATCCCGCCGCAGCGCCGCCCAGGAACGGGCCGACGCCGCCCTGGACAAGCTGCACGACTCCGACGCCCGGCTCGCCGCCGTCGCCGAACGGCTCGGCCACCTGAATTCGGTGCTGCGCAGCGCCGTGGGCGAAAGCGAACGCCTCGCCGCGTCGCTGGCCGGGGCCGAGGCGAACATCCGGGCCGAGCAGGAGGCGCTCGAGGCCGTGGCCGCCCGGCTGGCCGCCGCCCAGGAGGCCCCGGCCGAGGAAGAACCCTCGCCCGAGCAGCGCGACGCCCTCGCCCTCGCCGCGTCGGCGGCGCGTTCGGCCGAGATGGAGGCCCGGCTCGCGCTGCGCAGCGCGGAGGAGCAGCTGACCGCCGTCCGCAACCGGGCGTCGTCCCTGGAACGGGCCGCGGCCACCGAACGCCGCGCCCGGGAAGAAGCCGCCGAACGGGCCCGCCGCCGCCGGCTCCAGGCGGGTCGTGCCGCTGCTGTGGCTGCCGCCGTCGAACAGGCCATCGGCTTCATTGACGTCTCCGTGGAGCTGGCCCGGCGCGAACGCGACCTGGCGGAGGAACGCCGCGAGCAGATGGAACGCGAGCTGGCCGGGGTGCGCACCGGCAACGACGCCCTGTCCCGCGAACTGGCCGAACTGACCGACTCGGTGCACCGGGACGAACTGGCCCGCGCGCAGCAGCGGCTCCGGATCGAGGCCCTGGAGCTGCGCAGCGTCGAAGAACTCGGCCTGACCGCGGACCAGCTCGTCGCCGACTTCGGCCCCGACCAACCCGTGCCGGTCCCCGCGGGCGAGTCCCGGGACAAATGGGCCGCCCTGCGCGCCCCGGTGGATGAAGACGGCCGGGAGATCGTCGAAGGCAAACCGTTCGTCCGCGAGGAGCAGGAGAAGCGGCTCCGCAAGGCCGAACGCGACCTCTCCTCACTGGGCCGGGTCAACCCGCTCGCGCTGGAGGAATTCGCCGCGCTCGAGGAACGGCACCAGTTCCTGAGCACCCAGCTCGAGGACCTCAAATCCAGCCGCAAGGACCTGCTGGACATCATCAAGGAAGTCGACGAGCGGGTGCAGAAGGTCTTCGCTGAAGCCTTCGAAGACACCGCCGCCCAGTTCGTCCGCGTCTTCGCACGGCTCTTCCCCGGCGGGGAGGGCCGGCTGGTGCTGACCGACCCGTCCGACATGCTCACCACCGGTATCGAGGTGGAGGCCCGGCCCGCCGGCAAGAAAATCAAACGGCTCTCCCTGCTCTCCGGCGGCGAACGGTCGCTCACGGCGGTGGCGTTGTTGGTGGCGATCTTCAAGGCCCGCCCCTCGCCGTTCTACGTCATGGACGAGGTGGAAGCCGCCCTGGACGACACGAACCTGGGCCGGCTCATCACCATCTTCGAGGAGCTGCGCGAGTCCAGCCAGCTGATCGTCATCACGCACCAGAAGCGCACCATGGAGGTCGCCGACGCGCTGTACGGCGTCACGATGCGCGGCGACGGCGTCTCCACCGTGATCAGCCAGCGGCTCGGCGCCGACGTCTGAAGCAGCGGCGCCGCGAACTGCCCCTCACTCACCGCCGCCGCCGGCCGCCGCCGGGGCCGCCCCGGGGCATTTGGGGATTATGAGAAGCTAGGGGAGTGAACGACATCCTCCCCATTATTCTGCCCATCCTCGTTGCCCTGGTGGTCCTCGGTGCGCTGATTCCGGTGCTCCTGAGGACCCGGAAAAACATCACCAACTACCCGTCGCAGCGCGACGCGAATGATCCCGTGCAGGGCGCCGGCGGGACGCTGCTGGAGGACCGCCCGGCCCCGGCCCCGGCGCCCGGAGCCGCGGCGCCGGACGGCGTCGACGTCGACGGCCTGGAGATCGTTGAGGTGCCGGACGACGTCGCCGGCCTCGAGACCGTGCCGGTCGAGACCCCGCTGCCGGTCGCGGGCCGCCTGGCCCGGCTGCGCGAACGCCTGGTCAAGTCCAACAACATCTTCGGCAAGGGCCTGCTCACCCTGCTCTCCGCGGACAAGATCGACGAGAACGTCTGGGACGAGGTCGAGGAGACCCTGCTGCTGGCCGACCTCGGCACCGAACCGACGATGCAGCTGGTGGACGCCCTCCGGGAGCGCGTCAAGGTGCTCGGCACCCGGTCGCCCGAACAGGTCAAGGCCCTGCTGCGCGAGGAACTCATCAAGCTCGTGGACCCCACCATGGACCGCAGCCTCAACGTCGAACGGCACGCGGACAAGCCGGCCGTGATGATGGTGGTCGGCGTCAACGGCGTCGGCAAGACCACCACGGTGGGCAAGCTCGCCCGGGTGCTCGTCGCCGAGGACAAGGACGTGCTGCTGGGAGCCGCGGACACCTTCCGCGCCGCCGCCGCCGAGCAGCTCGCCACCTGGGGCCAGCGGGTCGGCGTACCCACGGTCAAGTCCGACGTTGACGGGGCGGACCCGGCGTCGGTCGCCTACGAGGCGGTCAAGGCCGGCATCGACCAGGAGGTCGACGTCGTGATGATCGACACCGCCGGCCGGCTGCAGAACAAGGTCGGCCTGATGGACGAGCTCGGCAAGGTCAAGCGTGTGATCGAGAAGCTCGCCGGGGTGGACGAGGTGCTGCTGGTCCTGGATGCGACGACCGGGCAGAACGGCCTGAACCAGGCCCGCGTCTTCGCCGAGGTCGTGAACATCACCGGCATCGTGCTGACCAAGCTGGACGGCACCGCCAAGGGCGGCATCGTCGTCGCGATCCAGAAGTCGCTCGGCGTGCCGGTGAAGCTGGTGGGCCTGGGCGAAGGGGCGGATGACCTGGCCCCGTTCGACGCCGAGACCTTCGTGGACGCGCTGCTGAATTAACCCCGAAAGCCCGACTAGCTCGCATTAGTTGCCGTTCTGAACCCTCAAAACGGCAACAAATGCGAGCTAGTGGGCTTTAACCCGCCGTCTTAGTAGCGGAAATTCAGCACCGTCACGGTTCCGGCCGTGAGCTTGAACTTCTGCGTATCGGAGCCGTAGGAGAAGCCGGGCACGGTGGGTCGCTTGGCAGCCGGGACCGGCGCGCCCTTGGCCCCGTCGATCACCGTGCTGTCCTCGGCCTTGAGGCTGGGGCCGCTCAGCTGGGTCATGGTTCCGGTCCGGGCACGGCCGGGCAGCTTGAGCGAGACCTCGGTCTGGGCGGACTTCTGCGGGTCGTTTTCGTTAACGATGACCACGGTGGTGCTGCCGTCCTTGTTCTGCAGCGCGTAGCTGTTGCCCATGCCGCCGCCCTTGAGGTCCACGTTCAGGAACTTGCCCGGGGCCAGGTCTGCGACCATGGCCATGCCGAAGTAGTTTGCCCGCGGCTCCATCTGGCCGTTGGGCTTCAGGTAGGCGCCACCGCTGCAGATCACCGACATGGGCGGGCCGCCCTTGCAGGTTGCCATGGAGCTGTGGAAGCCCAGCCGGGTGATGCCGAGGCGGGCGGCGTTCAGGGCGTAATCCGCTGCCCACAGGGCCGTCGCGTGGGTCTTGGTGGTCTGGTTCGAGCCCGGGCAGGCGGACATGCCCGTCTCCGCGAGCCAGGTCTCCAGGCCTGCGGACTTGGCCGCGTCCAGGGCGTGCTTCTGGTAGTTGGCGGCGCGCTGCCGGGTCCCGTCGCCGAGCAGGTTCGGGATCGTGGGGAAGCCCGGGGACTTGGTGTCCTTGCAGCTGAAGAGCGGGTAGTTGTGGAAGGAGAGGACCTTCTTCTGCGGCAGGTCGGCGTCGATGAACGGCTTCCACCACTTCTGGTCGTAGACGCCGGGCCCGGAGATGACGACGTTGGGGGCCGCCGCGTGGATGGCCTCCGCGTAGGCCTTGAGTTCGACGACGTACTCGTCACTTCCGTAGGTCGCCGGACGGAGCTTCGTGTACGCGAAGCCGTTCGGTTCGTTGCCGACGGTGAAGCTGAGCAGCCGCGGACCGAAGATCTGCGAGGCGTACTTGATCATGTCCGCGGCCCGGGCCGGGTTGTAGTGGCCCAGGTCAACCGTGAGGCTGATCTTGGCGTCGGCCGCATTCAGCAGGGTCTGCACGCGCCGGAAGTCCTCCGGGGTGACCACCCTGGCGACGTGGGTCTTGTCGCCCTTGTAGCCGGCCGGAAGCGCCTCGCCCGTGGAACTCCAGAAGAACCGGCGGTCGACGGCGTTGCCGCCGAAGCGCAGCACGGTGCCCTCGGAGTCCTTGAGCAGCTTCACCATCGAGGCGTTGCTGGCGCTCAGGGTGGGGTCGGCCAGGTCGGTCGCCTCCAGGGAGATCCCCACGGTGCCCTTGTCCAGGGTGGTGCCGACGGCTTCGTTCTTGACCGTCAGTTCGAGCGGTTCCACCGGTTCCAGGGGGGACCCGGCCGGCGGCGGGGTCTGCTTGTAGTAGGTCACGGCCGGAGCCTTGCCCAGCGTGGCGGACTGCGTAGGCGGGTCCACGGGCGTCGGCCCGTGGTCCCGGCGCTCGGTTGGCGTCGTTGTTGGAGTTCCACGGCGCTATGAGCAGGACGGTGATCAGCGCGATCACGGCAAGCGCCGCGATAGCCCCGATCAGGCGGAGCCGGGTGATTCGTGCGGCGGGGCGGGAGCTGGCGGCACCAGGCTCGCCGCCGTGCGGCGGGTGGTCAATATCGGGCATGGCGATTTCTCCAGCGGTTGAGGTTGGGTTGCCCCTAGCCTAGCCAATCCCGGGGCGCCCCCGGACGACCCGGCGCCCAACGAGTCCGAAAGCTACGCGGATGCGCCGCCGCGTTGCCCCGCCCCGCCCAACTGGCTGGCACTAGTTGTCGTTTTCAGCCCTCAAAACGACTGTGAGTCTTTACGTGGCTGGTCTGGGACTGGCTGGCTGTGTTGATGCCGGTCGTTCTGCCTGGCGCGTGACTCGAAAAAACAATTGCCCCCGGAGGGTGCGTTTCCCCCGACCTGTCCGCGCTGGGTGGAGCGGCCGGCGTTGATCTGTCTCACGTCGGTGGCTTGATTAGAAGCTTGCCCAGCCTCTTGAGGTTGTGGCTCATCACAGTTTTGCCTCGAAGTGATACTTCCCAGGTCCAGTGCCGGTCGCTGATGCGGCCAGTCTTGCCCGTTCGAAAGGAAGGAGGGTGGCCGCGTTGACTATCGTTGCGCAGACCCGCCCATTCGTCATCGGCGTGGACTGCCACGCCCGCACCCACACCTACGCCATCATCGAGGCCAGCACTAAGCGACGTATCGCGTGCGAGCAGTTTCCGACCACCTCGGCAGGGATTTCCCGAGCACTTGCCTGGGTAGGCCGAAGGACAGACGGCGATGTCGCCTGTCTATGGGCCGTCGAGGGTATCGGCTCTTACGGGGCGCGCATGGCCAGGGCAGTAACCGACGCCGGCTATGACGTCGCCGAAGCTCCACGGATGAACGCCCGCGGGCGCCGGGGAATCGGCAAATCCGACCCGCTGGACGCCGCAGCCATCGGAACCGCAGTCCTGGCCAGAGAGGAATCCCAGCTCCGGGCCCCGCGCCGGGATGAAGGAACCCGCGCCGGACGCAGGATCCTGAGCGCAGCCCGGGACCAGTTGACCCGGGACCGAACAATGAATGTCAATGCACTCATCGCCTTACTCCGGGCACACGATCTGGGAATCGACGCCCGCAAACCTCTGGTGCCGGCCCAGATCGCCACGATCACCAGATGGCGGGAACGACAGGAGCAGATCGAACTATCCATCGCGCGCGGGGAAGCAGTTCGGTTGGCGCGCCGCGTTCTCGAAGTGACCACCCAGCTGGCTGCGAACCAGAAGCGCATGACAGAGCTGATCCAGGAAAGCCCAGCGGCGCCGCTGTTGGAGATGGTGGGCGCCGGGGCCGTCACGGTCGCTGCTGTCCTGACAGCTTGGTCGCATCCAGGAAGGGTTCGCAGCGAAGCTGCCTTCGCCTCACTGGCAGGGGTGAATCCCTTGCCAGCCTCAAGCGGTAACACTGTCCGGCACAGGCTCAACCGGGGCGGTGATAGGCGCCTCAACCGAGCCTTGCACACCATCACCATGACCCGAATGGTGCACGACCCCGGAACCCGGGACTACGTCGCCAAACGCACCCAAGAAGGCCGCAGCTACCGCGAAATCCGCAGATCCCTCAAGCGCTACATCGCCCGAATCCTCTACCGCCAGCTCAACTCCCTTTACGCCACCGCGGAACCAGCCCCATCCCACGTTGCCGGGGCAGACGGTTCAGGTGGTCCGGCACCATTTGCGGGGCCTTGAAGTGAAGACTTGGCTACTGCCCGGGACGGTTGGGAACGTCGGCGTCCCAGGTCAGGTCTGCTCCCTCATTCAGGGGCAGCGCTTCGATGGCGGGGTCCCGCACTAGTGCCGATACGAGTTCATGGCTGCCGGCGACCACTGTGGAGTCGAAGTCTATTTCCGTAACCATGACCCAACTTCTGTCAGCCGGCCACAGGATGCTCGGTGACTGCGGAAATTGCGGGGAATGGTGCCATGGGACATGATTCACCCACGGTAATGATGGTAAAGGTCCTGAACTGGCGTGACTCGTCGCCCACCTGACGCGTGACAACGCTGTCTTTCCCATGATTTGTCCACCGGTTCAGGACCAGCACCAAGCTCGTTGAGCCAGGCGGACATGACCTAATAGGAGCCTGATCACACAGTCCCGTTACCGTGCTGTCTGCCGGCCTGGCCAACGTGCAACACACCTTGAACAGGAAGAGCAGGGCTGTCGCCATACTGACCCAGGAACTGACCCACGTCATTGTCGGCGTTGATACCCACGCCGACACCCACCATGTCGCTGTTGTCACCGAATACGGCAAACCCATCGCCGACGAAAAATTCGTTGCAACAGCCGCCGGCTACAGCGAAATACTTAATTTGATCACCAGCCACGGCATTGTGACCGCCGTGGGAGTGGAAGGGACAGGCTCTTACGGAGCCGAGTTGGCCCGGGTGTTAGCCAAAGAAAAACTGAGCGTCTTTGAGGTCAACCGCCCCAATCGCCAAAACCGCAGGATCCGTGGAAAGTCGGATCCACTGGACGCCCACCAGGCAGCCCAATCAGTGCTCGCCGAACGAGGCATCTCGACCCCGAAAACCAAAGACGGACCCGTGGAATGCCTCCGCGTCCTGCGGACAGCGCGGACCTCGGCAATCAAGGCGCGGACAATCGCCATCAACCAAATCCGAAGCCTGCTTGTCTCCGCACCGGAAACCATTCGATCCAAGTACCGCGGCCTCCACACATCGGCGATGATCACGACTCTTGTCCGTTCGAGACCCTCCGGGCACCCCGCGGACACGGAGTACATCACGGCGTTGACGTTGAAAACGTTGGCCCTCCGATACCAATCCCTGCGAGCCGAAATCGCTTCAACTGACGCGCTCCTGCAGGAAATTCTTGATTCGTACGCACCATTGCTGACCGAACTTCCAGGCGTTGGAGTTGAAGTCGCCACCCAACTCCTTGTCACAGTCGGGGACAACCCTGAACGCATCAACAATGAAGCGCAGTTCGCAGCCCTCACCGGCACCGCCCCCGTGCCCGCATCATCAGGCAAGACCAACCGTCACAGACTCAGCAGAGGCGGCGACCGCCAGGCCAACAGCGCCCTCCACCACGTTGTGCTCTCACGCATGCAATCGGACCACCGAACCAAGAACTACGTTGCCAAACGTACTGCAGACGGCAAGAGCAAGCGGGAAACCATGCGCTGCCTTAAACGCTACGTAGCCCGGGAAATCTACCGTCAGATATTCAACCCCGTCGCAGCCCCTGACGTCACCGATCTCCGAATCCTCAGGAAGCAGCTCGGCGTCACCTTGCAGCAAGCTGCCGAACAACTCAGCCAGTGGCCTTCCAACCTCTCCCGCATAGAACGAGGGATCGCCAGAAACGACCATGTCGCCCAAAGATACCGACAATGGCTCACCCAACAGAAGCTCTCCCCGAGCACGTGAAATAGCTCCAGGAATGACGTATCTACCGCTCTCATTAGCTGTCCACATGGAGGGACCGGGATTCCGTCGGGACTACATACCGGCCGTCTGGCGGCCAGTGCCCCTTGCGCAAGAGGGGAGCGCCATGTAAGAGTGCACCATCAGTTGGGGGCGGCTATACCGATGCTGCGCCACGAAGCTCAGGGGGAAGCAATGAAGACTCGAAAAATTGGTGCAATCGGCATATGCGCGGCCTTGGCCATGTCCCTGGCGCCGGCCCTGCCCGCGCAGGCAGCAGTCACGAGCGCCAGCGGCTATCTCAGCTGTCCCGTGGGTCAGGTCGTGCATGTGAGGGTGACGCAGCAGTACAGCGCGCAGGTCAAGTTCTACTCCGGCACCGCCCTGCGCTGGACGAGCGGGTACGTCTATGACACTGTCAACAACTACGGAACCAGGACAATCAACTGGAGGGTGGAAACCACAGGAAACCTCCAGACGGTGAGCGACGACTGCGCGCCTAACTACAACCTGGTGACACCGACGGACCCGCCCAGTGAATGAATCCATCGACGTTGGGGTGGCGCGCACCCTCAGCACAATTCCAGTTCGTGTATCCCGCCAAATGACCGGCACTGAGTATCAGGTGCGCGTGGCCGAGGTCCTCAACCTCTTCGACATCGAAGCGGTGGGCGACGAAACGGGAATCCGTTACGGGGGCGAGGGCGTTGCGCTCGAAGACCAGCCCCTGGAAGCGGCCCTCCGCATACTCGTTGGGAGGCGGTTCGGCATTCCGGAATCCGCGGAGGGGAGCGAGACAGGCGGGACGCCCACGTAGCGTTGAGGCCATGGAAGGTCTCACCGTCAGCCTGTCGCCCGACGGCGTGCCGGATGCGTTCACCGTCGCCGGCGACAGCTGGCGCGTCGCCGAGGAACCCGTGCGCTGGTACGAGCGGATCCCGTGGTGGGAGACAGAGACCCGGATGCAGCGCGACCACGGCAGGATCGACGTCGAGGTCTGGCAGCTCCAGCTCCAAACAGCCATAATTCCGGATTTGACGCCTATAGGAGCATCCGGGGCCACGGTAAAACTGTGGCGCTGCATTGAAGAGGTAGTAGGCGCGCCCCGGCAGGTTCAGTGTTTCTCCGTTGACCACCTCTGCCGGTAGAAGGCCCAAACCAGGTCCCGTGTTCAGTGCGGCAGAATCGGAGGTATTTTCCACGGGAGTCCTGTCGTCTGAAAAAGTGACCTGGGCATAGCCGATGGAACTTGTCAGGCCTCCCCATCCTTCCCATATGGCGGTCACGCCCTTGGTTGGCGTGGAGGTGTGTTCACAGAGGCGGGCAGCCACTGCTGCCAGTGTGTCCGGTGCGAGGTTGCCGGTTAGGGGTTCCGAATAGCGCCAGCCCTCGCTGTCGAATGTTTCCTGCCGGCTCGGTGCTTGCCCAAGGAGTCGGTGGAATAGGGCCAACGGGTGCATCTTGGTCCCGAACGCACCCGCCACGGCTGACCAGCGGACCGGTTCCTCGTCGAGGGGGAAGACGTCCGTTCGGGGATGTCCGTGCCACGTGCCGGTGTCTTGCGGGCGGTCCCGCGTCACCGGATGGAAGATCCTGGCGTAGGCGGGGAAGCCCCGTGGCACCACAACATGCATGTCATGGCACACGGTATCCATCAGAGGCTTGAGCCATTCACCGGGCGCAGCATTGGGCAACGATTCCATGGCGCCAGCCTTAATAGTCGACACGGGCAACCACGGGCAACGGTTGCGAAACACAGCCGGATTGAAGCTGGCGCGAGACCATGATGGCGCACCAGCGTGGGCAGTGTCCGTTAAGGGATCCCCTACCGAACGCCGTGGAGGCCGGCCGGACGACTCTCTAGCTACGGCTAGGCTTTGTCGGACGCTAGTACTTGGGGGGAAACATGAAAGTTTGGCATCTGGCAGTCGTTTCTTGGATCGTAACTGTACTCATCGGCGTCTTCGGAATGAACGCGTGGTACACGATCTGGTACTACCAAGAGCCCGTCATTGACTCTGTCGCCGAACCCGATGCCTTCGGGATAGCCGTTGCTTGCGGCCTTGGCGTACTTGCTCTCAGCGTTCTGCTGAGCGGCGCGCTGAGCATCGTAGCCGCCCGGGTCGAGGCGCCTAAGCATCTGGCCTAGGGCTAGTAGCGCCGTAACCGATCCTTCTGCGGGCGTTCCGTTTACTGCCCCGGCGTCGTCCCCCTAATTCTGCGAGTACATGCTCATTGAGGGGTTGCTGCCAAGAAAGACGGCTAGAGCTCCCGCTGAGATCAGCGCGATGAGCCCTCCCGTGACAAGCCCGAGCATCACCCCTGGCGGCGTGTAGCCTCTTTCGTTCAGCGCGATGAAAGCGGCCGTTACGAGCGCGGCGAATACGAGCATGGGCCCGATTACCGCGCCAATCCACCTGCGAGTTGATGAGTCAGCTCTATTTCCGAGGGCGCGGCGGACCAGCTCCAGCCCAATCACGGCAATGACTTGCCAGCACAGGACCGCGCAGACACCCCAGAGGATTGCCTGGGCAGCGAGAGGACCCATTTCAGGGAAAAGGGCGACCGTCCGATCCACCGCCGCCGGCCACACCCACACCTGCACCACGACGGACAAGAGAAGTAAGGCCACCAGCGCGACAAACAGTGCGAATAAGATTCTCCGGCTAAAAAACAGGCTCGGCTGAACTGTGCGTTCTTTTACGTTCCCCATGGCCAAAGCGTAACCCTCCCCTCGGAGACGGCCCAGCCACGTGGGAATGAAATCAAACGATGCCAGGCAGCCTTCCTCAACTGTCCCGTAAGACGGTCGATCACCGTGCCGGCGGAGCACGCCGCCACGTTTGTCGTTTTCAGAAGTCGTTTGCACTCGCTCCCGCGGAATTCCGGGGTAGTGCAGACGAGTACGGACATGGAGATGTCACAAGTCCCCTGCACGGAATTGCCTTCCGCTCAATAGTCCTCTGCACCAACCGTCACTTTTCAGAAGTCGCCTGCACCAAACAGCAGCGACTATTGCGTCGAAGGCGCCGTCGCGCCTGCTGCCGGGACCCACCGGTAGAGCGTCGGGACGGAGACAGAGGGGAAGCTGGCCGGTCACCAAAGCCGCCCCGCTATGGTCCGCGCCAGCACCCGTTCCCACCCGCTTGACAGACATAGAAGCGACAACTATTGCGAGCCGGTTGGGGAGGGGCGCTGGAAGGTTTCCCGCGCCAGCACCCAGCCCGCCGCCGCTGCGAGGAGGACGCCGCCGGTCACGCCGAACGCCCAGCCGTAGCCGAGCCGGTCGGCCAGCAGCCCGGCGATGACCGGGCCGACGATCGCGCCGCTGTCGGAGGTCATCTGGAACACGGCCAGCACCCGGCCGCCGGAGCGTTCGTTGCCGACGACGTCGGCGATCGCCGCCTGCTGCGCGGGCCCGAGCAGGCCGGACCCGACGCCGGCAACCGTTGAGGCAAGCAGGAACCAGGGAAGTTCGTGCGTGAAGCCGATCGACGCGGTGGCCAGGCCGGTGACCACCAGCCCGCCGAGCATCATCGGCTTCCGTCCCACGTTGTCCGCGAGCCGGCCGGAGAAGGTCAGCGCGGCGGCGTTGCCGGCGGCGAAGACGGCCAGCGCCCAGCCGGCCGACGCCGGCCCGGCCCCGAGCGCCGCGACGGCGAAAAGCGGCACCGTGGCCATCCGGACGCCGAAGGTGGCCCAGCCGTTGGCGAAGCTCGAAGCCAGCCCGGCCCGGTAGGCGCTGTCCCGCAAGGCCTCGCGCAGCTGCATCGCGGGCGCTGCCGCACCGGCGTCGCGGGAACCGGCGGGGACGTGGCTGAGCTGGGTCTGCACGACGGCGGCGGCCAGCACCAGCGCGGCGGCGTAGGCCAGGAACGGCACCCGCAGCCCGAAGCTGGCCAGCAGCCCGCCCACGATCGGCCCGCAGACGTTGCCGATCAGGAAGGCCGAGGCGTAGGCCCCGGAGACCCGGCCGCGGCTTTCCGGCGGTGCCAGCCGCACCACCAGGGCCATCGAGGCCACCGTGAACATCACCGACCCGGCCCCGCCCAGGCCGCGGAAGACCAGCAGCTGCCAGTAATCCTGGGCGAACGCGCTGGCCGCGGACGACGCCGCCACGATCAGCAGCCCGGCGACGTAAACGGGGCGCTCGCCCAGCCGCACGATCAGCGCGCCGCCGGCCGGGGCGAACACCAGCCGCATGAACGCGAAGATGCTGACGATCACGGCAGCGGCGGTCGCGCCGACGTCGAATGTGGTCGCGAACTGGGGGAGGACCGGGGCCACCAGGCCGAAGCCGAGCGCAATGAGGAACGCCGCGACCAGCATCACCTTGATGTCCCGGGGCAGGCGGGGGCCGCCGGTGCGCCGGAAACCGGCCGTCAGGCGGGATCCGGTGGCGGAACGGGTTGCTTTGCTCATGCTGCTGCTTTCAGTGCTGCGGTTGATTCCCGGGGGCGGGCAGGGGCGTGATTGAACGCGTGAAACATAACCGTAACAAGCGCGAGACGCACCATTTACTTCCGGGAGGTTCTTGTAACAGCCCGGCAATATAAATCCTCCGCCGGTGAAACACGGCGCCAGCAAACTCTTCTTAGAACGCAAAACGCGTGGAGGCAGGCGGACAAGCCCGCCCCCAAATGTAGGACACCTAAGAGTAAGAGAGGACGCAGACCATGGAACTCACCGCAGGTCTCGTTTGGCTCCTGGTCGCGTCAGCCCTCGTGCTGTTCATGACCCCGGGCCTGGCATTCTTCTATGGCGGCATGACTCGTGCCAAGTCGGCGCTGAACATGATGATGATGAGCTTCGTCGCGATTGGAACTGTTGGCATCATGTGGGTCCTGTGGGGCGCTTCGATGGCTACCAGCAATGAGGACAATTTCTTCCAGATCTTCGCGAACCCCACCAGCCACTTCGGTCTGCACAACTTCACCGAACCGGCCGACCTGCTCAAGGTCGGCTACGCGGCAACGTTCGCCATCATCACCGTTGCCCTGATCTCGGGTGCCGTCGCCGACCGGGCCAAGTTCTCCGCCTGGGTCATCTTCACGCCCATCTGGGCCACCCTGGTCTACGCGCCGCTGGCCTACATGGTCTGGGGCGGCGGCCTGTTCTCCGCTGACGGCTGGTTCGGGCAGACCTTCGCCCCGGTGATCGACTTCGCCGGCGGCACCGTGGTCCACATCAATGCCGGTGTGGCGGGCCTGATCCTGGTGCTGATCATCGGCAACCGCCGCGGCTTCGGCAAGGACCCCAACCACCGCCCCCACAACGTTCCGTTCGTCATGGTCGGCGCCGCCATCCTCTGGTTCGGCTGGTTCGGCTTCAACGCCGGGGCCGCCGCCACGGTGGAGCAGGCCGGGCTGATCTGGATCAACACGCTCGCCGCTCCGGCCGCCGCGATGCTCGGCTGGCTGGCCGTCGAACGCTTCCGCGACGGGCACCCGACGTCCCTCGGCGCCGCGTCCGGCGTCGTCGCAGGGCTGGTCGCCATCACCCCGGCCTGCGCCAACGTCTCACCGCTCGGGGCCATCGCCCTCGGCGTTGTTGCCGGCGTGGCATCCGCGCTCGCCGTCGGGCTGAAGTTCAAGTTCGGCTACGACGACTCGCTCGACGTCGTCGGCGTCCACCTGGTCTCCGGTGTGGTCGGCACCGTGGCGATCGGTTTCCTGGCCACCCCGGCGCAGGGCACTGCGGGTCTCTTCTACGGCGGCGGCACCACGCAGCTCGTCGCCCAGGTCCTCGCGGCACTGATGGCGATGGTCTTCACCGCGATCATGACCTTCGTCATCGCCTTCCCGATCCACAAGCTGATGGGTTTCCGGGTCTCCCAGGAGCAGGAAGTCGTGGGTGTGGACCTGAGCCTGCACGCCGAAACCGCCTACGAGTTCGGTGTCAGCGGCCGGGGCGGCAGTTTCCAGCCGCTGCACGAACTCATCACCGGCAAGCAGGCGGGCGAAGAAGCAGAAGTTCCGGCCGCTCCGCCCGTGGACTTCACGGCGAACGGCAAGAAGACCGCAGCAGGCAAGGAAAGCGTGGAAGCATGAAACTGATCACCGCAATCGTCCGTCCGGAAAAGCTCGACACGATCAGGGAAGGACTGGAAGCCTACGGGGTGCAAGGGCTGACCGTCAGCGCGGCCAGCGGTTACGGCCGGCAGCGCGGCTACACCGAGGTGTACCGCGGCGCTGAGTACAACGTGGACCTGCTGCCGAAGATCCGGGTCGAGGTGCTGGCCACCGACGAACAGGCGGACGACATCCTCGATGTCATCATCGCCAGCTCCAACACCGGCCGGGCCGGTGACGGGAAGGTCTGGACGATGGATGTGTTCGAGGCAGTGCGCGTCCGCACCGGGGAACGCGGCGCGGCAGCCATTTAGGCCGCTTCCCTCCAGCCGCGCACCGCACCGGCGGACCGCGATAAGGGGTTGCGACGGCGGGCCGGGCACCTGAAAAGGTGTCCGGCCCGTTTTTTGTTGCCGGTTTCGGGGCGGGACGCCGGGACGCCCCGACGCCGGGAGGCAGGTCAGGTGGGCCAGCCCTCCGGCCCGGCGGTCCCGGCGGCGTATTCCTCCAGCGGCACGCTGTCCCGGGCCCAGGCCTTGAGTACGGGTTCGAGGATCCGCCAGCAGTCCTCGGCGGTGTCGCCGCGCACGCTCAGCAGCGGGTCGCCGTGGAGCACCCCTTCGAGGACTTCACCGTAGGGGAGCAGGTCGGAGGCGCTCAGTTCGGCCTTCAGGGTGGCCCGGTCCAGGCTCAGCACGTTGCCGGGGCCGTTCACGTCGACGTCGAACTGCAGCGTGTCCGGTCCGAAACCGATCCGCAGCTGGTTAGGGGAGTCGACCCCGCTGAAACCGCGGGGCAGGTGCGGCACCGGACGGAAGGTGACCACGGCCTCCTTGCGCTGGGTGCCGAGGGCCTTGCCGGAGCGGAGGATGAAGGGCACGCCCTGCCAGCGCCAGTTGTCGATGTCCACCTGCACCTCGGCCAGGGTTTCGGTGTTCCGCGACGCGTCCACGCCCTCTTCCTTGGCGTAGTCGGGGACTTTCCGGCCGTCGACGGTGCCGGCCGTGTACCGGGCGCGGCGGGTGTTCTTCGCGTAGGGGGCGTTGATGCTGCTGGCCCGCAGGAGGGTCGCGACGGCGTCGCGCAGGTCCCGTTCGTCCACCGACGCGGGCGGTTCGATCGCCATCAGCGCCATGATCTGCAGCAGGTGGCTCTGGATCATGTCGCGCAGGGCGCCGGCGCCGTCGTAGTACCGGGCCCGGCCCTCCAGCGCGAGGTCCTCGTCGAAAATGATCTCCACCTTCTCGATGTGCTCCCGGTTCCAGACCGGCTCCAGGAAGGTGTTCGCAAAGCGCAGGCCCAGGATGTTCAGCACGGTGGCTTTGCCCAGGAAATGGTCCACCCGGTGGATGTGGTCCTCCGGGACCAGGGCGGCCAGGGTCTTGTTGAGGCCCCGCGCCGACTCCTCGCTGGAACCGAACGGCTTCTCCATCACCAGGCGGGTTCCGGCCGGTACGTCGTGCGGGGTCAGGGCTTCGCAGGCCAGTTGGCTGATTTTCGGCGGCAGCGCGAAATACACCGCCACGGGCCCTTCCAGGGTGGCGAGCAGTCCGGCCAGCTGCCCCTCGTCGGTGACGTCGAGCTGGTGGTAGCTGGTGTTTTCGCGGATCCGCTTCAGCTCCCGCTTGCCGCTGGAATCGGCCTGGGAGTTGGCGTCGGCGAAGGAGGTTTCGAGGCGCTCCAGCCATTGGTCCGCTTTCCAGTCGTCCGACCCCGCGCCCACCAGGGTCAGGCCCGGCGCGCGGCCGCGCGCCACCAGCCGGGCCAGGCCCGGCAGCAGCAGCCTGCCGGTCAGGTCGCCCGAGGCGCCGAGGATGAGCAGTGTTTTTACAGTTGGTTGACTCGTCACCTAAGCCAGCATGCCACCTTGAAGGCGCGTCTTGGTACCCTAGATAGTCGAGTCCGTTGTCGGGGCAGTTCGTTCCGGCGAAACAGTTCCGACTCTGGCGTGCCGCACCGGCCGCCAGCTGCAGATCCACTGAAAGAAGTGCACGGCGCGTGTTCAATTCACTCTCTGACCGGTTGACAGCAACCTTCAAGAACCTCCGTGGCAAGGGCCGCCTGACCGAGGCGGACGTTGACGCCACGGTCCGCGAAATCCGGCGTGCCCTGCTGGACGCCGACGTTGCCGTCCCGGTGGTCCGGGAGTTCACCGGCCGCGTGCGCGAACGCGCCCTCGGCGCCGAGGTTTCGGGCGCGCTGAACCCGAGCCAGCAGATCGTAAAGATCGTCAACGAGGAACTCGTCGAGATCCTCGGCGGCGAGACCCGCCGGATCCGGCTGGCCAAGACCGGCCCCACCATCATCATGCTCGCGGGCCTGCAGGGTGCCGGCAAGACCACCCTCGCCGGCAAGCTCTCCAAGTTCCTCAAGGCGCAGGGCCACAGCCCCATGCTGGTCGCCTGCGACCTGCAGCGCCCCAACGCCGTGACCCAGCTGCAGGTGGTCGGCCAGCGCGCCGGCGTGCCCGTCTTCGCCCCGCACCCGGGTGCCACTTCCACCGAACTGGACCACCCCGCCGGCGACCCGGTCGACGTCGCCCGCGCCGGCGTCGAGGAAGCCAAACGCACCCTGCATGACGTCGTGATTGTCGACACCGCCGGCCGGCTCGGCGTCGACGCCGACATGATGGAACAGGCCCGCCAGATCCGCCGGGCCATCGTGCCCAACGAAGTCCTCTTCGTGATCGACTCGATGATCGGCCAGGACGCCGTCAACACGGCAATGGCCTTCGACGAGGGCGTCAACTTCACCGGCATCGTGCTCTCCAAGCTCGACGGCGACGCCCGCGGCGGTGCCGCGCTGTCTGTCGCGTCGGTCACCGGCAAGCCCGTCATGTTTGCCTCCACCGGCGAGGGCCTGGACGACTTCGAGCTCTTCCACCCGGACCGGATGGCCTCGCGCATCCTGGACATGGGCGACGTGCTGACCCTGATCGAGCAGGCCGAGAAGTCCTGGGACAAGGATGAAGCGGCCCGGATGGCGAAGAAGTTCGCCGACCAGGAGGACTTCACCCTCGAGGACTTCCTCGCCCAGATGCAGCAGATCCGCAACATGGGCTCGATGAAGAAGATGCTCATGATGATGCCGGGCGCGCAGAACATCCGGCAGCAGCTCGAGCAGTTCGACGAACGCGAAATTGACCGGGTCGAGGCGATTGTCCGGTCGATGACCCCGCACGAGCGGGTCGCCCCGAAGATCATCAACGGCTCCCGCCGCGCCCGCATCGCCCGCGGTTCCGGCGTGCACGTCTCCGAGGTCAACGGCCTGCTGGAACGCTTCGCGCAGGCGCAGAAGATGATGAAGAAGATGGCGGCCGGCGGCGGCATGCCCGGGATGCCCGGCATGCCGGGCATGGGCGGCGGCGGGGCCCGCAAGGGCGCCAAGAACGCGCCGAAGAAGAAGGCCCGTTCCGGCAACCCGGCCAAGGCGGCGCAGGAACTGCGCGACGCCGAGGCCCGGCGTGCCGCCGGCCCCAAGGCGCTGCCCACCGGAGCGTCCTTCGGCCAGCAGGGCGGGGACTTTGACCCGTCCCAGCTGAACCTGCCCAAGGGCTTCGACAAGTTCCTCGGCGGCAGCAAGTAGCGGACGCCGGCAGAGCTACGGGTTCGACGGCGGCGGCCGTATGTCGCCGGCCCTGATGACAGACCGGTGCCATAGGCTTAGACCATGTTCAAGCAGCGCGTAGTCTTCGTCCACGGGGCCGGCAGTTTCGGTGCCGCGGCGTGGCCGAAACAGCACGGCATGGCGCTCGGTTACGACGCGCTGTTCCTGCGCCGGCACGGGTTTGACGCCCTGGCCGAGCCACTGGAGACCGACTTCGACGCCGACGCCGCCATCGTGCTTGGCTCCCTGGCCGACGACGGCCGCGGGGCTGCCGGCGGCCATGTGGTGGCCCACTCCCAGGGCGCCATCGCCGCGATGATGGCCGCCGTCGAACGCCCCGACCTCGTCCGGTCCCTGACCCTGGTGGAACCGGCGTGCCTGTCCCTGACGGCCGAGCTCCCGGCGACCGCGGCCCACCGGGCGCTGATGCAGCCGCTTTTCGACGTCCGGCACAACCTCAGCGACGCGGATTTCCACCGCGAATTCGTCCGCCGCGTGTTCGCCTCCCACGCCCCGGCGCGGGGCAGCGACGACGCGCCCGCGGCAGAAGAGGGCCGGGACGCGCGCCGGCTGAGGCTGCAGGCGCCGCCCTGGGAAGCGCCGCTGCAGATTGTTCCCGGCGTGCCCACCCTGGTGCTCACCGGCGGCTGGGAACCCCTCTATGAGGAGATTGCCGGTTACCTGCGGGAGACCGGCGCCCTGCACCGCACCGCCCCGGGCGGGCACCGGCCGCAGGATTCGAAGGAGGGCGACCGGGTCATCCGTTCCTTCATCGCCGCCGTCGACCGCAGCGCGCACGCGCGCGCCTCCTAGGGTGCCGGTGCCGCGGATCCGGACGGCCGCGCCGGACGACCTTGCTGCCCTGCCGGCGATCGAGCCTGCGGCTGACCGCATCCTGGGAACGGAGCTGGGCTGCCGGCTGCTTCCGGTTTCTGGCCAGGGGCCGGCCACCGCGGCTACGAGCCGGTGTGCGGAAACACGAAGCGCAATGCGGGCTGGACGGGCTGGGCCCGCGGGTCGCCATGCGGCTTAGGCTTTAGGCCATGAGCAGCATCATCGAATTCAGCGGCCCGGTCCTCACGGCAGCCGATCAGGAGCGGCGCGGACTGTGGTCCGTTGACGGCCGGCTGACCTTCGCCCGGCCCGCGGCGGCACCCGACGTCGTGTTGGACGGCTGGGTCATCCCGGGCCTGGTCGACGCGCATTGCCACATCGGGCTGGGCCCCGGCGGCGACGTCCCGGATGCGGTGGCGGAACGGCAGGCCCTGACCGACCGCGACGCCGGCACGCTGCTGGTCCGCGACGCCGGCGCGGTCCATGACACCCGGTGGATCCAGCAGCGGAGCGACCTGCCGCGCATCATCCGGGCCGGCCGGCACATCGCGAGGACCCGCCGGTACCTGCGGGGCTTCGCCATCGAGGTCGAACCGGAGGGCTTGGTGGAGGCCGTCCGAAAACAGGCCCGCGCGGGGGACGGCTGGGTCAAACTGGTGGGGGACTGGATCGACCGCGACGCCGGCGACCTCGCCGCAAGTTTCCCGGCCCGGAACGTCAAGGACGCGGTCCAAGCGGCCCACGACGAGGGCGCCCGGGTCACGGCGCACTGCTTCGCAGAGGACACCCTCGATGACATGCTCGACGCCGGCATCGACTGCATCGAACACGGAACCGGGCTGCTGCCCCGGCACCTGGCCCGGTTTGTGGAGCAGGGTGTTCCGATCGTGCCCACCCTGATCAACATCGCCACCTTCCCGGACATCGCCGCCCAGGCCGAGGCCAAGTTCCCCCGGTACGCGGCGCACATGCGCTCACTCTGGGAACGCCGCGCCGAGCGGATCCTCGAAGCCTACGAGGCCGGCGTGGCCATCTACGCCGGGACCGACGCGGGCAGCGTCATCAAACACGGACGCATCGCCGATGAGATCGCCGCCCTGCACGCCGCCGGGCTGCCGTCGGCCGCCGCCCTCGACGCCGGAGCCTGGGCTGCCCGGGCCTGGCTGGGGGCGGAGTCCATCGCCGAAGGCGCCGGCGCCGACGTGCTGGTCTGTGGCGGGGACCCGCGCGAGGACCTCGCCACCTTGCGGGAGCCCCGGAGCATCGTGCTGCGCGGCGGGGTGGTCGGCGGAACTGCCAGCCATTAGGAATAAATTGAAGCTTCAAGTAATTTAAGCAGGTGAAGGGTCGCCGAAGGTCGGCGGCCGCAGGACCACCGGAGCGTTTCGATGACCGCAGAAGCCAGCACCCAGGATCTCCTCCCCGCCGAACTCACGATGGGCACCGTGATGCTCAAGGTCGGCGACATGAAGCTGATGACCGACTACTACCAGCGTGCCCTTGGCCTCGACATCGTTGCCGAGCAGGACGGCGGGCTCTACCTCGGACGCAAGGGCAGGCCGCTGGTCCACCTGGCCTCCGCTCCGGGGCTGACCATCCCCTCCCGCGGCGAGGCCGGCCTCTTCCACACCGCACTGCTCTTCGAGGACCAGACCGCGCTGGCCGCCACCGTTGCCTCGGCCGCCCGTTATGAGCCGCAGTCCTTCACCGGCAGCGCCGACCACCTGGTCAGCGAGGCCTTCTACTTCAACGACCCGGAGGGCAACGGCATCGAGCTGTACTGGGACCGTCCCCGCGACGCCTGGTCCTGGGACGGTAAGTCCGTCGTGATGGACAGCCTCGCCCTGCCGCCGCAGCGCTACCTGGAGCAGCACCTGACCGAGGCGTCGCTGGCCGGGCAGCGGGAGGCGGATGCCGGCGTCGGGCATGTCCACCTGCAGGTCGGGGACGTGCAGTCCGCCCACGACTTCTACGTCGGCACGCTGGGCTTCGAGAAGACCGCCGGCTGGCACGGCCAGGCGCTCTTCGTCTCCGCCGGCGGCTACCACCACCACATGGCCATGAACGTCTGGAACAGCCGCGGCGCCGGACCCCGCCACGACACCCTGGGCCTTGGCGAAGTGCTCATCGAAGTGCCCTCCGGCGACGACGTCGGGGCGCTGGCCGACCGTCTCAAGACCGCCGGGGTTGAGTCCCACCACACCGGGGCCGAGCTGCGCTTCGACGATCCCTGGCGCAACCGGATCCGCGTGGCGGTCCGCTAACCACCCCGCCGGCGGGTGCCCGCGGACCACGCCTTGCCCGCCGCCGCCCCGGCCGTGGACCACGCCTTGCACGCCGCCGCCCCGGCCGACGGACACGCCTTGCACGCCGCCGCCCCGGCCGACGGACATGCCCATTTTTCACGGCCCCGAACGGACATGGCGGCTATATGCCCGGTGCTCGAGGTGAGGGCCGGGCATGTCCACAGCCGTGCGAGGGCTGCCCGCTCCCGCGGACGGACATGCCCGTTGGAGGCCGGCCGGAGCGCCGGACATGTCCGCTGATGCTGGCGGCGAGTGGGCATAGTGGTTATGTGCCCAACGCGTGGGGCGAAGGATGGGCATGTCCGAATCCGGGGGAGGCCTGCCGGGGCGAAGAATGGGCATGTCCGAATCCGGGGGAGGCCTGCCGGGCCGAAGAATGGGCATGTCCGAATCCGCGGGCGTGCCGGGTGCCGGGCGCGGCAGTGCTGCAGCGGCTAGGCTGGAGCGACGCCGAAAACCAGCGGTCCAGCGCCGCCGAACCTCAAAGGACACCCATGGGATTCACCGAAGTCTTCGTTTCCACCCACGATGAAGCCCTCAAACGCGCCGCGGCCCTCGACGGCGGCGCCCCGGCCGCTCCCGGTGCGGTCCGCATCCCGGAGATCAGCGATTTCGAGGTCGAGCGGCTCGGCGACCTGGCCGGCACCGCCGTGCACGCCGCCGGCGCCGACTATGAGCTGGCCATGGTGGATGTGGCCAGCGACTCCCTGCTGGGTGTCCCCGCCGCCATGGTCCGCGCCCTCGCGGAGCTGCTTAGCTACGAGACCGAAGGCGAGGGCGACGTCCTGACCGACGTGGCCGAGAGCTGGGCCGCGGAAGAAGACATGCCGTTCGGCGCCGAGCAGGCTGCCCGCTACGTCCGCCAGCTCGCCGAACTTGCCGCCGGCGTCGACCCCGCCACCAGGTCCGGACTGTACGTCTGGGCCAAGTAGGGCCCCGAAGCCGGTCGAAGACGGCCGCTGCGGGTGTCAAGTCGAAATCCGCGCGGTGATCTGGCACAATGAACAGGTACTTGATCTGCGTGGCCCCTCTCTCCGCGTCCGGATCTTGTCCTTTTAGAACCCCCTAGTACGGCCCGCCCCACGGGTGCAGAACGCCGGGCTCGACCCCGTTTCAGAAACAGGAGTGACCACAAAAGTGGCCGTAAAGATTCGCCTTAAGCGCTTCGGTAAGATGCGCGCACCGTACTACCGCATCGTCGTCATGGACGCACGCTCCAAGCGTGACGGCCGTGCCATCGAAGAGATCGGCAAGTACCACCCGACCGAAGAGCCCTCGTACATCGAGGTCGACACGGACCGTGCCCAGTACTGGCTCGGCGTCGGTGCACAGCCGTCCGAGCAGGTCGCCGCGATCCTGAAGATCACCGGTGACTGGCAGAAGTTCAAGGGTCTCCCGGGCCAGGAGGGCACCTTGAAGAGCAAGGCTCCCAAGGAAGCCTTCGTCACCCCGGAAAAGGGTTCCGTGATCATCCCGGAAGCCATCACCAAGAAGGCCAAGAAGGACGACGCAGCCGAGGCTCCCGCCGACGCCGAAGCAGAGACCACCGAGGCTGAGTAAATTGCTGGCAGAAGCGCTCGAACACCTGGTCCGCGGAATTGTTGACAGTCCCGAGGACGTCAAGGTCAGTGCGAAGAACAACCGCCGCGGGGACACCCTCGAAGTGCGCGTTCATCAGGATGACCTCGGACGGGTGATCGGACGCCAGGGCCGCACCGCACGCGCATTGCGCACTGTGGTGGCGGCGCTGGCCGACGGCGAACCGGTCAGGGTCGACGTCGTCGACACCGACCGCCGCCGGTAGCGCAGCCAGCACTGCTTGTCTTTAGTCCGGCCCCTTCACCAGATTATGGTGGAGGGGCCGGACTGTTTTGCGCAGCAAACGCACCCACAACCCCAGCTTTTACGAAAACCCGAACAGAGGAACAGATGCAGCTTCAGGTCGCACGAATCGGCAAGCCCCACGGCATCCGCGGCGAGGTGACCGTCCAGGTGCTGACGGATGCCCCTGGTGACCGGTTCGTTCCGGGCACCCAGTTCGTGGTGGAGCCGGCGTCGTCCGGGCCGCTGACCGTCGAGAGCGCCCGCTGGAACAAGGACATCCTGCTGCTCGCTTTCGAGGAAGTGCAGACCCGCAACGAGGCCGAAGCCCTGCGCGGCGCGAAGCTTTACGTCGAAACCGAGGAACTGGACGAGGACGACGACGAGGGCTGGTACGAGCACGAGCTCGAAGGCCTGGACGTCCGCGTCGGCGGCGCCGTGGTCGGCAAGGTCACCGGGCTGCGCACCATGCCGGTCCAGGACCTGCTCGTGGTCACCGACCGGGACGGCCAGGAAATTCTAATCCCCTTCGTTGAGCAGATCGTGCCCGAGGTCAATGTCGCCGAAAAGTACGTCGTCGTCACCCCGCCGGCCGGCCTCTTCGAGGTCAACACCGAGACCGGCGCGACCCCCGACGACGCCGGGACTGACGCCGAGGGCGGCACTGACGCCGAGCGCGACGCCGACGGACGCCGAGCGCGGGGGCAACGCCTAAGATGCGGATCGACGTCGTCAGCATCTTTCCCGAGTACCTGGCACCGCTGGAGCTGTCGCTGATCGGGAAGGCGCGGCAGGACGGCCTGCTGGAGCTGAACGTCCACGACCTCCGCGGCTTCACCACGGACCGGCACCGCACGGTGGATGACACCCCGTACGGCGGCGGCGCCGGCATGGTGATGAAACCCGAACCCTGGGCGCAGGCGCTGGCCGCCGTGGCCGAGGCGGGGCCGGGCCCGGCCGCCGGGGACGGGGCCCGCAAGCCGGTCCTGATTGTCCCCTCACCGGCCGGGGAGCGTTTCAGCCAGGCGATCGCGCACGAGCTCGCCGAGGAGGACCAGCTGGTCTTCGCCTGCGGGCGCTACGAGGGCATCGACGAACGCGTCCTGGAATGGGCCGCGGAGCACTTCACCGTCCGGCCCATGAGCCTGGGTGACTACGTGCTCAACGGCGGCGAGGTGGCGGTCCTGGCCATGGTCGAGGCGGTCGGGCGGCTGCTGCCCGGCGTCGTCGGCAATCCCGAGTCGCTGGTGGAGGAATCGCATTCGGACGGCTTGCTGGAGTACCCCGTGTACACCAAGCCCTCCAGCTGGCGGGACCGCGAGGTTCCGGCCGTGCTGCTGAGCGGCAACCACGGCAAGATCGCGCAGTGGCGCCGGCACGAACAGTACCGGCGCACCGCCGAACGCCGCCCGGACCTGCTGGAGGCGTTCGACGCCGGCGCGCTGCCCCGCGCGGACCGCACGGCATTCGGGGAGCTGGGCTACGACGTCGTCGACGGCAGGCTCCGGCGCCGGCCCGACGCCTGAGCGGCCGGCCCGACGCCTGACCGGCCCGTCGCAGGGCCGGCCCCTCGGGCCGCACCGGCCGGGCAATTCCCCAAAACGGCTGCGGATGTGGCAAAATTAGTCCTTGTGCCTGCTGGGTGCGAACCTGCCACAGGGGGAGCGTCACCAACAGCGCGGCACCCCGGACCCGTCAATTCCTGACGGAGCCGGAACGACAAAACTTTCGGCGGCAATCTCCGGTCCATTCAGTGCCCGGGCTTGGCCGCCGTGACCCAACGTGAATGACCTGTGGCGTTCACCAGGAGTGGATCAATGCATATCCTCGATTCCGTAGATGCAGCCTCGCTGCGCACCGATGTTCCCGAGTTCCGCGCGGGTGACACCATCAAGGTGCACGTGAACATCATCGAAGGCAAGAACTCCCGTGTCCAGGTCTTCCAGGGCTTCGTCCTGGGCCGCCAGGGCGACGGCGTCCGCGAAACCTTCACCGTCCGCAAGGTCTCCTTCGGCGTCGGCGTGGAGCGTACCTTCCCGGTACACTCCCCGATCATCGACAAGATCGAGCTCGTCTCCAAGGGTGACGTGCGCCGCGCCAAGCTTTACTACATGCGTGCACTGCGCGGTAAGGCTGCGAAGATCAAGGAAAAGCGCGACTTCCAGACCGCCAAGTAAGTCCTCCGGACTTTCCCAGCGGATCCACGGTGGGCCCGGCACACGCCGGAACCATCAGCCACTGCGCCGATCACGATAGAAAAGCGTCAGAGGACACGGATCATGGAACAGACAAAACGCCGGCCCAGGAAACTGGGCTGGCGTTTTGTGCTTCTGGGCCTGGTCCTGGCCGTGGCGATCAGCGGCCTGGTCCGCTCGCTCTGGCTGGACGTCTACTTCATCCCCTCCGCGTCGATGGAGCCGCTGCTCCGCGACGGGGACAGGATTCTGGTGTCCCGCACAGACTTCGCCTTCGATCCGGTGCGGCGCGGCGACGTGGTCGTCTTTGACGGCCGCGGCTCCTTTGCCCCGCTCAACAGCGGCAGGGGCCCGGCGGTCGATTTCCTCGCCGGCGCAGGCCACTGGCTGGGCCTGACCGGCAGCGACACCACCTACGTCAAGCGCGTCATCGGCCTTCCCGGCGACCGCGTGGTCTGCTGCAGCGCGGACGGCCGGCTCACAGTGAACGGCCAGAAACTTGAGGAACCCTATTTATATGAGGGCGACGCCGCGAGCCGGCTGAAGTTCGACGTGCTCGTCCCGGACGGCCGGCTCTGGCTGATGGGGGACCACCGGTCGAAGTCGGCCGACTCCCGCAGCCTGCTGGGGGCCCCTGGCGGCGGGATGGTCCCGCTGGAACGGGTGATCGGCAGGCCGGTCCAGATCATCTGGCCGCTTGATAGATTGGCAGCAATACCGCGGCCCGCTGCTGCCGCCCCGACGCTACAGAACGGACAGTAGATGCCCGAGACCGGACCCCGGACTCCTGATCCGCTGGGGCACGAGCCCCGGGTGACCTCCTCGCCCATTCCCGACGCCGAACACCCAACGGCGCAGCAGCCGGAGCGCGCCGAGGGAACCCCGCAGGCCGGGCCCTCACACGCGGGGCCGACGTCGTCGCGGGCCCGCAAGGCGAAGGCCCGCGAGGGCCACAGCCCCGCCTTCCTTTGGTTCAAGGAGATCGCCACCGTGGTGGCCATCGCCGTCGTTCTCTCCTTCCTGATCAAGACCTTCTTATTCCGGGCGTTCTACATTCCCTCCGAGTCAATGATGAACACCCTGGACGTCAACGACCGTATTTTCGTGAACCTGCTGGTTCCGGAGCCGATCGCCCTGCAGCGCGGCGACGTCGTCGTGTTCCGGGACACCAAGGGCTGGCTGGCCCCCGCTGCGCCTAAGCCGGCCGGGCCGCTGACCGGCGTGCAGGACGCGCTCACCTTCGTGGGCCTGCTCCCGGACAACTCCGAACAGCACCTGGTCAAGCGTGTAATCGGGCTGCCCGGCGACCACGTCATCTGCTGCGACGCGGCCGGCCGGTTGACCATCAACGGGGCCCCGCTGGACGAGAAGTACGTCAACAGCGCCGAAGTGCCGCAGGTGCGCGACTTCGACGTCGTGGTCCCTGCCGGCAAGGTCTGGGTCATGGGCGACAACCGGAACCACTCCGCAGACTCCCGCGCGCACCGGGAAACCGACGGCGGTTTCATCGACCTGGCCGACATCGAAGGCAAGGCGGCCGTGATCGCGTGGCCGCTGAACCGGATTACGGCCCTGGACAACTATCCTGAGGTCTTCCGCGGCGTCCCGGCGCCGGCACAGGCACCGGCAGCGAAGTAGGGGCAGCCGTGTCCGTTGCACCCACCCTCGACTATGAGCACCGCTTCCGGAGCTCCGGCGCGCGGCTCCTCGCCGGGATCGACGAAGTCGGCCGGGGCGCCCTGGCGGGGCCGGTGAGCGTGGGGATCGCCGTCGTGGACCTGCACAAGCAGCAGTTGCTCGCGGACGTGCGCGACAGCAAGCTGCTCAAGGTCGCGGACCGCGAGCGGCTGGAGCCGCTGGTGCGCAGCTGGAGCGTCGCTTCCGCGGTCGGGCACGCGTCCGCGGCGGAAATCGACGCGCTCGGGATCATCGGCGCCCTCCGGCTCGCCGGAAACCGTGCCTGGTTCGCCGTGCTCGACGCCGGTGTGATGCCCGACGTCGTGCTGCTGGACGGCAGCCACAACTGGCTCTCACGCGCCGCGCAGGCCTCGTTGTTCGACGACGGGCCGGAAGAGCCCGGCTGCGACGCGCCGGTGCACACCCTGGTCAAGGCGGACATGCAGTGCCTGTCGGTGGCCGCCGCGTCGGTGCTGGCGAAGGTCGAACGGGACCGCCAGATGGCCGCCCTGCACCTGGAGTACCCGGCCTTCGGCTGGAATGAGAACAAGGGCTACGGCACCGCCGCGCACAAGGATGCGCTCCGCGCCGCGGGCCCGACGCCGTACCACCGGGTCAGCTGGCAGCTGCTGGGCGACTGAGGCCCGGTACCGGGCTGTGCTGCGGGCCGGACCCTGCCCCGGCGGTGGCCGGTGGCGCACGCCCGGCGCCCGATGGTGCAAGATGGAACCATGAGTGCCGAGGACCTTGAAAACTATGAGACCGACATGGAGCTGCAGCTCTACCGCGAATACCGCGACGTCGTCGGGCTGTTCAGCTATGTAGTCGAGACCGAACGGCGTTTCTATCTGGCGAACCACGTGGACCTGCAGGCGCGCAGCGCCGACGGCGAGGTCTACTTCGACCTGACGCTGCAGGACGCCTGGGTGTGGGACGTGTACCGCTCCGCCCGGTTCGTCAAAAGCGTCCGTGTCATCACGTTTAAGGACGTCAACGTCGAGGAGCTCCCTCGCAGCGAGGAGCTCGCCCTGCCGAAGGTGGAGGGCCTGGGGAACTGACCCTCGCCGTGGCCCGTCCTGTGCCGAAGTTGTGCACATAGGCGCGGTTGCCCACATAGACGAAACAGCCTCTGTGCCGTGCTTCCCGGCCGTTCCACGCTTGAGGCATGAGAGCAAAGGACGTGCTGGGCCGGCGCGGTGAAGAACTCGCCGCCGGCTTCCTCGAAGCCCAGGGAATGCGGATTGTGGACCGCAACTGGCGCTGCACCGGGGGCGAAATCGACATTGTGGCCCTTGATGGTGACGCCCTGGTCATTGTTGAGGTCAAAACCCGCAAGTCCCTTGCCTACGGACACCCGTTTGAAGCCGTGGGCGGGGACAAATTGGCGCGCCTGCACCGGCTGGCGTCCGCGTGGTGCCGCGACCATGAACTGCGGATGCCGCTGCGCCGTGTGGATGTTGTCGCCGTGCTTGACGACGGTGCCGGCGAACCGGCGATCGAACACCTCAAGGGTGTGGGGTAATGGCGCTGGGCCGGACGTATTCCGTGGCGCTGGTCGGGCTGAACGGCTACATCGTGGAGGTGGAGGCGGATATCGGCCAGACCCTCCCGGCCTTTGTGATTCTCGGGCTGCCGGATGCCTCACTCAACGAGGCGAAGGAGCGGATCCGCTCCGCCGCGCAGAACTCCGGGATCCCGCTCAGCCGTCGGAAAATTACCGCCAACCTGATCCCGGCGTCCCTGCCCAAACGCGGCTCGGGCTTTGATCTCTCCATCGCTATGGCGGCGCTGCGGGCGGCCAACGATGTGCGCCCCACCGGGCGGCACGTCTTCATCGCGGAACTGGGCCTGGACGGGCGGCTCCGCCCCGTCCGCGGCATCCTCCCGGCCGTGATGGCGGCGGTCCATGCCGGGTACCCCGATGTGGTCGTCGCGCAGGCCAACGCCGCCGAAGCCGAGCTGGTGCCGGGCGCCAGGGTCCGCGGCTACCGGACCCTGGCGCGGCTGGCGTTTGATTTCGGCGCGGACCCGCAGGAACTTGCCCTGGACTTTGAGCCGGACACCGAGGAACCGGACGGAGACGCCGGTACCGTCATCGCCGGCGTGGGGCCGGACATGTGCGATGTGTCGGGCCAAAGCGAAGGGCGCAGGGCGCTGGAAGTGGCTGCCGCCGGGGCGCACCATGTGCTGCTGACCGGTCCGCCCGGCGCCGGCAAAACCATGCTGGCCGAGCGGCTGCCTGGCCTGCTCCCGGACCTCGGGGACAGGGAGGCCATGGAGGTGACCGCCATCCACTCCCTGTGTTCGCTCACCTCGGCTTCGGTCAGACTGCTCCGACGGCCGCCCTACGAAAATCCGCACCACACCGCCACCGCCGCCGCCATCATCGGCGGCGGATCAGGGCTGCCTCGGCCCGGCGCGGCGTCCCGGGCACACCGCGGGGTGCTGTTCCTGGACGAGGCGCCGGAGTATGAGCGACGGGTCCTGGACGCGCTCCGACAGCCCTTGGAAAGCGGCGAACTGGTGCTCCACCGCGCGGCGGGGGCCGCGTCCTACCCGGCGCGGTTCCAGCTCGTCCTGGCCGCCAACCCGTGCCCCTGCGGGAAGGCAACCGGCAAAGGGGCCGACTGTACCTGCACCCCGATGATGCGGCGGCGATATCTCGCCCGCCTGTCCGGACCTCTGCTGGACCGGGTCGACATCCAGCTCGAGGTGGAACGCGTGGCCCTCGCCGACTTCGGCCAGCCCCGCGCCGAAGAGAGGACCGCCGACATCGCCGCCCGGGTCGGCGCCGCCCGCGAACGGCAGCTGGAACGACTCCGGCCGCTCGGACTGGAAACCAACTCGCAGGTTCCCGGACGGGTGCTCCGGGGCCCCCTGCGGCTCGCCGGACCTACAACGCGGATCCTCGACCATGCGCTGGAACGCGGCGCCCTGACGGCCCGAGGCTATGACCGGGTGCTGCGCCTGGCCTGGACCCTTGCGGATCTCTCCGGCCGCGACGGACCCGACGCCGACGACATCGGCCAAGCGCTCGGCCTTCGGCAAGCGACATCGGTTGCCGCGTGACGGCGCCGACCAGTCCTATCACGCCCCGCCCCGTTAGCAGCACCACAGCATGAGGAGAAAGCAGCACCATGGCAGAGAATGAAAGGACCGCCCGGGCCGCGCTGTCCCGGCTCCTCGAGCCGCAGGACGCCGCGGGTCTGGCTCTCGTCCAAGCCGCCGGGGCCGAGGATGCGCTGCGCATCGCCACCGGGCAGACGGTGGCTGGACCGGCACTGGAACAAGAACTGTCCCGTCTGCTGCTGCACAACGGCGCCGGCGACGGCTGGGCCGGGCTGGGCATGGCGCTGAGGCGCTGGGCGCCCCGCGTCCCCGACCTGGCCCCTGAGCGCGATCTGGCCACCATTCAGCGGCTGGGAGGCCGCCTGATTATCCCGGCGGACGAACTCTGGCCGGCCCAGCTCTCGGACCTGGGGCTGCAGGAGCCGCTCTGCCTCTGGTGGCGCGGCGTGGAACAGGAGCTGCCGCCGGTGAACAGGTCGATCGCGCTGGTGGGGTCGCGGGACAGCACTTCCTACGGCTCGGCCGTCACCGGAGATCTCGCCTATGCGCTCGCCCAGCGGGGATTCACGATCATTTCCGGCGGTGCGTACGGTATCGACGCCCATGCCCACCGGGCCGCCCTGGCCGGCGCCGCCGGCGGGCTGCCGACGATCGCCGTGATGGCCGGGGGAGTGGACCGGTTCTACCCCGCCGGTAATGACGACCTGCTCCGCGCCGTCGCCAACCAGGGCGCTGTGCTGGCCGAAGTGCCGCCGGGCTCGGCCCCCACCCGCTACCGCTTCCTGCAGCGGAACCGGCTCATCGCTGCCCTGGCCTCCGTCACGGTGGTGGTTGAGGCGCGGTGGCGGTCCGGCGCGCTCAATACCGCCCACCACGCCGAGACCCTGGGCAGAGCGGTCGGCGCGGTCCCGGGCTCGGTGCACAGCGCCAACTCGGCCGGCTGCCACCGGCTGCTGCGCGAAGGCGGCGCGGTGTGCGTCACGGACGCCGGCGAGATCGCGGAACTGGCCTCGCCAAGCGGCGACGCGCTGCCGGAGGCCAAGGCGGGCCGGGCCGAGGCCCACGACGGGCTGACCCTTGAGGACCTCATTCTCCTGGATGCCCTCCCGCTGCGGATCACCAGTACGGTTGAGAAGCTTTCCGTGGTCGCCGGGCTGAGCCCGGAATCGGTCAGGGCTGGCCTCGGGCGGCTCGGACTGCTGGGCCTGGCCGAATCCCACCGGGGCGGCTGGAAACGCTCCGCCAAGGCGGGCTGACGCGATGCACCGGCTCGGTGGCGCACCCTTCGCCCGGGTGCAAACTGCCAGGGCGCCCCGCGCCGTGACTTCCAGTCTCCCGGCACTGCGGAGCAGGCACGCGGGCGTTGACGGCGCGCCGCCGGGCTGCACCGGCGCGGGCCCCGGTGCTGGGAGACTGGGAGGGTGTCTACACAGCAACTTCCCGGACCGCTCGCCGAGGCCGCCCGCGGCTTCGGCCGCTATCTGGAAGCGGAACGGGGCCGCTCCGCCCACACGGTCCGCGCCTACCTCTCCGACGTCGGAAGCCTGCTGGAGCATGCGGCGTCGGAAGGGGCCACGGACCTGGCCGGCCTTGAACTGGGCACGCTGCGCCGCTGGCTCGGGACCCAGAGCGAAGCGGGGATGTCCCGTGCGACGCTGGCCCGGCGGGCCGCCACGGCCCGGGCCTTCACCGCCTGGGCTGTCCGCGAGGAGCTCATCGCCGCCGACCCCGCCCTGCGGCTGAAGGCCCCGAAACGGGAGAAGTCCCTGCCCGGCGTGCTGCAGCAGGGGCAGGTGCAGCGGCTGGTGGCCGGAGCCGAGTCGGCGGCCGCCGAAGGGGAACCGCTGGCACTGCGCAACCGGGCGATGCTGGAGCTGCTCTACGCCACGGGCGTCCGCGTCGGCGAGCTGGCCGGCCTCGACATCGACGATCTCGACCCGGACCGCCGGACCCTGCGGGTGCTCGGCAAGGGCAACAAGGAACGGACCGTGCCATACGGGCTGCCGGCCGCGGTCGCCGTCGACGACTGGCTGCGCCGTGGCCGCCCGGCCCTGGTGACGGACGGCTCGGGCCCGGCGCTCTTCCTCGGGGCGCGCGGGAAGAGAGTGGACCAGCGGCAGGTCCGCAGCGTCGTCAAGGGGCTGCTGGACGGGCTGGGGGACACCTCGGCCACGGGTCCGCACGCACTGCGGCACTCGGCGGCTACCCACCTGCTCGACGGCGGGGCGGACCTCCGCGCGGTGCAGGAAATCCTCGGCCACAGCAGCCTGGCAACCACCCAGATCTACACCCACGTCTCGGTAGACCGGCTTCGGAGAAGCTACCAGCAGGCGCATCCGCGTGCCTGACCGGCCGCCCGCCGGCACCGTGCCCTGCGCCGGGCTCGAACCGGCATCGTGACCCCCTCCGTGGCGCCTCCGGAGCTGTACCAAAGCGAAAACGACTCGCCGGACGCGACGCGCCGGGTAGCACTGGCGTAATTTGACAGGCTACGGCAGAATGAAACTCACGCCCGGCAACTTTCAAGTGGTGCCTGAAGCTCTTGAGCATCGTTCCGCCACCTGAAGTCCGGTCCTATTTTTTGCACCACGGGGTTCTTGGCCACGTGGTTTCTCGAAAATTGAATAGTCTGGCAGGGGCATCCGCCCCGCACGCGGATCAACGCAGCAGACAGGCATCCAGGCAGAGGTCGTTGGGGAAGACGTACCTATAGCTATGGAGGATGGAATGTCTGTTGCACCAACCCGCGGTGTCCTGTTCGTTCACTCGGCCCCGACCGCCCTGTGCCCCCACGTGGAGTGGGCCATCGGGTCTGTCGTGGACAAGCGTACGGACCTTGAATGGACTGCCCAGCCTGCCGCGCCCGGAATGTTCCGGGCCGAGCTGTCGTGGACCGGAGCGCCGGGCACGGGGGCTCTGTTGGCGTCTTCGCTGCGCGGCTGGGCCCATCTGCGCTACGAGGTCACCGAGGAGCCCAGCCCGGGTGTCGACGGCGGCCGCTGGTCGCACACCCCCGAGCTCGGCATCTTCCACGCCGTCACCGACGTGCACGGCAACATCATGGTCTCCGAGGACCGCATCCGCTACGCGTACGAATCCGGCGCCGGCGACCCGTCAGCGGTCTACCACGAGCTTTCCCTGGCCCTCGGCGAGGCCTGGGACGAGGAGCTTGAACCGTTCCGGCACGCGGCCGAAGGCGCCCCCGTGCGCTGGCTGCACCAGGTCGGCTAAGACCCCGCAGGACGCGCCACACTCCATAGCACCGCCAAATGACAGATGGCGGCAGTGTTCACCAGGAACACTGCCGCCATCTGTCATTTCGTCGTGCGGACCAGCGGGTCCGTGCGGGGCGCGCCGGGGCGGTGGCCCAAAGGCCGGGGAGCTAGACGCTCCGGATCGCGATGACGGCGTTGTGGCCGCCGAAGCCGAACGAGTTGCTCAGCGCGACGATGCTGCCGCCGGGCAGCGCACGTTCGGAGGTGACGACGTCGAGCGGGATCTCCGGATCCTGGTTCTCGAGGTTGATCGTCACCGGGGCCTTGCGTTCGTGCACGGCCAGCACGGTCAACACGGCTTCCACCGCACCGGAGGCGCCCAGCAGGTGCCCCATCTGGGACTTGGTGGCCGAGACCGCCACGTCGTCCACGTGGCTGCCGAGGGCGGCCTTGAGCGCGGTGTACTCGGGCTTGTCGCCGACCGGGGTGGAGGTGGCATGCGCGTTGACGTGCACCACGTCCTCGGCCTGGATCCGGCCGTCGAACATGGCGGCCTTGAGCGCGCGGGTGGCGCCGAGGCCCTCCGGGTCCGGGGCGGTGATGTGGTAGGCGTCGGCGGTCACCGAGGTGCCGGCCAGTTCGGCGTAGATCCGGGCGCCGCGGGCGAGGGCGTGCTCCTCGGCCTCAAGGACCAGGGCGCCGGCGCCTTCGCCCATCACGAAGCCGTCGCGGTCCCGGTCGTAGGGGCGGGAGGCGTGCTCGGGGTCGTCGTTGCGGCGCGACAGTGCCTGCATGGAGGCGAACGCGGCGATCGGCATCGGGTGGATGGCGGCTTCCGCGCCGCCGCAGACGACGACGTCGGCCTTGCCGGAGCGGATCAGGTCCAGGCCCATGTGGACGGCCTCGGTGCCGGAAGCGCAGGCGGAAACGGGGGTGTGCGCACCGGCGCGGGCACCCAGGTCCAGGCTGACCGCGGCGGCGACGCCGTTGGGCATCAGCATCGGCACGGTCATCGGCAGGACCCGGCGCGGGCCCTTTTCGCGCAGGGTGTCCCAGGCGTCGAGCAGGGTCCAGACGCCGCCGATGCCGGTGGCGAAGGCGACCGCGAGGCGGTCGTGGTCGACCTCGGCGATGTTGGCGTCGGCCCAGGCCTCACGGGCGGCGATGACGCCGAACTGCGTGGACGGATCCATGCGCTTGGCTTCGACCCGGCTCAGGACTTCGAGGGCCGGGGTGGAGGCGCGTGCCGCGAAGTGCACGGGCAGCTCGTACTTGGCCACCCAGTCGTCCTCAAGCGTGTGCGCGCCGGAGACGCCCTTCAGCGCGTTCTTCCACATCGTGGGGACATCGCCGCCGATGGGCGTGGTGGCACCCAGACCGGTAATGACTACTTTGCGTGCCATGGGATCACTCTCTGTCGGTGCGCCGGCCGAATCCGGTGCCTGGTGAAGGGCGCCGGGACCTGCGTAGGGAAAACTCGGTGGTCGTGCAAAAATTCGGGGTCATGCAAAGGCTGGATGACGGCGGCGGGTCCGGTCCGGGACGCCGGAGAGGCGTCCCGGACCGGCCGCGGCTGCAGCCGTCGCCGGCCGCGGCCCAAGCAAGGGCCGGGCAGGCGGAATTAGGCCTGGGCGTTGGCGATGAAGCTGACGGCGTCGCCGACGGTCTTGAGGTTCTTGACCTCTTCGTCCGGGATGCGCACGCCGAACTTTTCCTCGGCGTTGACCACGATGGTCATCATCGAGATGGAGTCGATGTCCAGGTCCTCGGTGAAGGACTTGTCCGGCTCGACGGCTTCGGGGGCGAGGCCGGTCTCTTCGTTGACGATTTCAGCCAGGCCGGCCAGGATTTCTTCGTTGCTAGCCATTGATGGCTCCTTTTCTTGTTGTTGCCGTCGGCTCCCGGTGGTGTCCCGGCAGTTTCTGGCGAAATGATTCAAACCGAGAATTCGGCTTGGTTTGGGAATCTGCGCTGTCGAGGAGTGCTCCCAGCACAGGAAGTGCGGTGGGCGCCTACGGAAGCACAATCACCTGGGCGCCGAAGACCAGCCCGGCCCCGAACCCGATCTGCAGGGCCAGTCCGCCGCTCAGCTCCGGGTTTTCCTGGAGCAGGCGGTGGGTGGCGAGCGGGATGGAGGCCGCCGAGGTGTTGCCCGCTTCGGCGATATCCCGGGCGACCTTGACGGTGTCCGGAAGCTTGAGCTTCTTGGCCATTTCATCGATGATCCGCATGTTGGCCTGGTGCGGGATGAAGGCGGCCAAGTCCTCGGCGCGGACGCCGGCGGCGTCGAGCGCCTGCTGGGCCACCTTGGCCATTTCCCAGACCGCCCAGCGGAACACCGTCTGGCCGTCCTGGCGCAGGGTGGGCCAGAGCGCCGCTTCGGTCACGGCTGCCTCGCCCTCGCTGAGCGCGGTTCCGCGTTTGCCGGCGGCATCGAAGTCGCGGACGTCCAGCATCGAGTGGGTCATGCCGATGGCGTCCCACTTGCTGCCGTCCGATCCCCACACCGAGGGGCCGATGCCCGGGGTGTCGGAGGGGCCGACGACGACGGCGCCGGCGCCGTCGCCGAGCAGGAAGGAGATGGTGCGCTCGGTGTTGTCGATGACGTCGGAGAGCTTTTCCGCGCCGACTACCAGCACGTATTTCGCCGCACCGGAGCGGACCAGGGCGTCGGCCTGGGCGATCCCGTAGCAGTAGCCGGCGCAGGCGGCGGAGATGTCGAACGCCGGTGCCGGGGTCGCGCCGAGGCGGTCGGCCAGGCTCGCCGCGGCCGAGGGCGTCGCGTACGGGTGGGTGACGGTGGAGACAATCACGGCGCCGAGTTCGGCGGCGTCGACGCCGGCCTTCTGCAGGGCCTCGCGGGACGCCCCCTCGGCCATGTCGATGACGCTGACGTCCGCCGGGGCACGGTGCCGGGTAATGATGCCGGTACGCTGCCGGATCCATTCATCCGAGGAGTCGATCCACTGGCAGACGTCATCGTTGGTGACGATGACGTCTGGCCGGTACGCGCCGACGCCCATTACCCGGGTGTTCTCCTGCAGGGGAGCCTGCTTCAGAGTAGGAACGCTCATTCCCCTCCCTCCAGTTCTGCGAATAGGGCCAAGGCGGCGGACAGATCATCCGGGGTCTTGACGGTCACGGTCTTCACGCCGGGCATGCCGCGCTTGGCCAGCCCGGCCAGGGTGCCGGCCGGAGCCAGTTCGATCACGCCGGTCACGCCGCGCCGCACCAGGGTCTCCATGCAAAGGTCCCAGCGGACCGGGCGGGAGACCTGGGCGATCAGGCTGTCCAGGGCGGCACCGCCGTCGGTCACCTCGGCGCCGTCGAAGTTCGAGAGCAGGGGCACCTGCGGGTTCCGCGGATGCAGCGAGGGCTTCAGCGCCTGCAGCGCCGCGGCGGCCGGTGCCATATGCGCGGTGTGGAACGCGCCGGCGACCTTCAGCGGGATCACGCGGGCCTTGGCCGGCGGGTTCTCGGCGAGGGCCTTGAGCTGGTCCAGGGTTCCGGCGGCGACGGTCTGGCCCGCGCCGTTGACGTTGGCCGGGGTCAGCCCGCAGGCCTCGATCGCGGCGAGGACTTCGGCGGGGTCGCCGCCGACGACGGCGCTCATGCCGGTGGGGGTGGCGGCGGCGGCCGCTGCCATGCCGTTGGCGCGTTCACGGACGAACGTCATGGCTTCTTTTTCGGTCAGCACCCCGGCCAGGGCGGCGGCGGTGATTTCACCGACGGAGTGGCCGGCCAGAACGACCGGAAGGGTCCCAAGTTCGACGTCGAAGAGGGACTTCGCCGCGACGAGCCCGGCGGCAACGATGAGGGGCTGCGCGACGGCCGTGTCCTTGATCGTCTCCTCGTCGGAGGTGGTGCCGTGGGCGGTGAGGTCGATGCCTGCTATTTCGCTGAGGGAGGCCAGATGGCCTGCGACGGGAGGCAGTTCCAGCCAGGGGGCCAGAAAACCGGGGGTCTGGGAGCCCTGTCCAGGGCAGACGATTGCAAGCACGTATCCAGCTTTCCAAATTGCGGGTGAATCATCGGTACTTTCATGCACCAAGCTCACTGGGTCGGATTGTAGGAAGTCTACAACGAGTCAGGGGTTGTTGCGGGACGGCTGGCGCTCCGCGGAGGGCCTCGGCGGCGTGGACAGCCGGCCCACCACCAGTGCCGCCTGGAGCACAAAAGCCTCGCGGGGGATCAGCGGGTCCCAGCCGGTGACGTCGCAGACTCGCTTGAGCCGGTACCGGACGGTGTTGGCGTGGACGAAGAGTTCCCGGGCCGTCGCTTCGAGCGAATGGCCCAGTTCCAGGTACGTCCCGAGCGTCTCCACCAGCCCGTTGGAGGCCGCCAGCAGCGGCCGGTAAATGTTTTTGACCAGGGAGCGCCGGGCGGCGTCGTCACCGGAGATCACCCGCTCGGGCAGCAGGTCATCGGCGGCCACCGGACGCGGGGCCGAGGGCCAGGCCCGGGCCGCGGTCAGCCCGGCGAACGCGGACTGGGCGGAGCTGCTGGCCTCCAGTAACGACCCTGCTTCGGCGCCGTAGACCACCGGGCCGGGGGCGAAGAGTTCGCTGAGCTTCTGGCAGGCCGTTTCCCGGTCCTGCACCCCGCCCAGGATCAGGATGAGCCGGTCGCCCTGGATCCCCACCAGCGCGTCCTCGGCGAAACGTCCGGCCGTGCGGCGCAGTTCGCTGACGTAGCTGGCGCTGGGTTCCGAGGGTGAATTGCCCACCATGACGGTGAAGCGTTCCTGCGCCTTCCAGCCCAGCGCAGCGATCCGGGACCGCAGCGCGTCGGTGTTTTCGCCGCGCAGGATGGCGTCGACAATCAGCGCCTCAAGCCGGGTGTCCCAGGACCCGCGGGTTTCGGCGGCCCGGGCGTAAACGTCCGCGGCGGCGAAGGCCACCTCGCGGGAGTACCGCAGCACGGCCTCGCGCAGGCCCGCCTGGTCGGCTTCGGGGGCGATGATCGGCACCTGCTCCTCGACCACCTCCACGACGATCCGGATCAGCTGCAGCGCCTTCTGGAGGCTGATCGAGCGGGTGAGCTCGGTCGGTGCGGTGCCGAAGACGTCGGAGAGGATCCACGAGGGGGAGCTGGGCCGCTCAAACCAGGTGACGAAGGCGGCGATGCCGTTCTGCGCCACCATGCCCAGGGCGGAGCGTTCATCGGAGTTCAGCCGGCTGTACCACGGAAGTGATTTCTCCAGCTGGCGCAGGGTCGTGGTGGACAGCTGGCCCACGCTGCCGCGGAGCTTTTTGAGCGTCTCGGCCTTCTCCGGGGTGAGCGCCCGCGCGGACGGCTTGCGTTTTGCGGGACTGGTGGTGGGCTCTGCCATGCATCGAGCATACGGTGCCCGCCGCCCAAGCTCCATTTGTGCAAAGGCTACAAGTCGCTTTGGGCTGGGTCACAGCGGCGCCGTCCGTTCCCGGCTCCCCGGCCGGTCCCGGCCGCGGGCTTAGCCGGCTCCCCGGCCGGCCCGGGCCGCGGGCTTAAACGCCCGACGGCGGCCCCCACCAGGGTGGGAACCGCCGTCGGGCGCTGCATGGGGCGCCGCTTACTTCGGAGCGTCCGTCAGGAGTCGCCGCCTGCGTTGCCGGTGGTGCCGGCGTTGACGTTGAGGAGGCGGTACTTCTCGATCGCCTGGGCCGGGGCCTGGGCGTCGACCTCGCCGCGGCGGGCCAGCATCTGCAGCGAACGGACCACGATCGAGTGGATGTCGTTCTTGAAGAAGCGGCGCGCGGCGGCGCGGGTGTCGGAGAAGCCGAAGCCGTCCGCGCCGAGCGAGGCGAACTCGTTCGGGACGAACTGCCGGATCTGGTCCGGGACGGCCTTCATGTAGTCCGAGACCGCCACGATCGGTCCGGTGGCGCCTGCGAGCTGTTCGGTGACGAACGGGACGCGGGCGGGCTGGCCGGGGTTGAGGAAGGCGTCTTCCTCGGCGGCCATCGCGTCGCGGCGCAGTTCGGTCCAGGAGGTCACGGACCAGACATCGGCGGAGACCCCCCAGTCCTCGGCGAGGACCCGCTGGGCTTCGAGGGCCCAGGGGACGGATACGCCGGAGGCGAGGATCTGCGTGCGGGGGCCGTCGATCTTGGCCGGTGCCAGCAGGTAGATGCCCTTGATGATGCCTTCGACGTCGAGCTCGGCGGGCGCCGGCGGCTGGACGATCGGCTCGTTGTAGACCGTGATGTAGTACATCAGGTTCCGGGACGGGTCGTTGTCCGCCGGGCCAGGACCGAACATCCGGTTCAGCCCGTCGCGCATGATGACGCCGATCTCGTACCCGTAGGCCGGGTCGTAGGTGACGACGGCCGGGTTGGTCGAGGCGAGGATCGGGGAGTGGCCGTCGGCGTGCTGCAGGCCCTCACCGGTCAGCGTGGTCCGTCCGGCGGTGGCGCCGATGATGAACCCGCGGGTCATCTGGTCCGCGGCGGCCCAGAAGGAGTCGCCGGTGCGCTGGAAACCGAACATCGAGTAGAAGACGTAGATCGGGATCAGCGGCTCGCCGTGCGTGGCGTAGGAGGTGCCCGCCGCGGTGAACGCGGCCACCGAACCGGCCTCGTTGATGCCCGCGTGCACGATCTGGCCGGCGATGGATTCCTTGTAGGCCAGGACCAAGTCGCGGTCCACGGACAGGTAGTTCTGGCCGTTCGGGTTGTAGATCTTCGCCGTCGGGAAGAACGCGTCCATACCGAAGGTGCGGGCCTCATCGGGGATGATCGGCACGATCCGGGAACCGAAGTCCTTGTCCCGCATCAGGTCCTTGAGCAGCCGGACGAACGCCATGGTGGTGGCGGCCTGCTGCTTGCCGGAACCGCGGTTGGCGACCTCGTACGCCTTGTCGCCCGGCAGGGTGACGTCGGTGTGCTTGGACCGGCGTTCGGGGACGAACCCGCCCAGGGCGCGGCGGCGTTCCATCAGGTACTGGATTTCCGGGGCATCGGCGCCGGGGTGGTAGTACGGCGGCTGGTACGGGTCGGCCTCGAGCTGCTCGTCCGTGATCGGGATGCGCAGGTGGTCGCGGAAGGCCTTCAGGTCCGCGAGGGTGAGCTTCTTCATCTGGTGGGTCGCGTTGCGGCCCTCGAAGTGGGTGCCCAGGCCGTAGCCCTTGACCGTGTGGGCCAGGATGACCGTCGGCTTGCCCTTGAACTCGGTGGCGGCCTTGTACGCGGCGTAGACCTTGTTGTAGTCGTGGCCGCCGCGCTTGAGGTTCCAGATTTCCTGGTCCGTCATGTCCGCGACCATGTCCTTGGTCTGCGGGGTCTTGCCGAAGAAGTGCTCGCGGACGAACCCGCCGGATTCGGCCTTGTAGGTCTGGTAGTCGCCATCGACGGTCTCGTTCATGATCTTCACGAGCGAGCCGTCGTCGTCCTTGGCGAGCAGGTTGTCCCACTCGCGGCCCCAGACGACCTTGATGACGTTCCAGCCGGCGCCGCGGAAGAACGCTTCGAGCTCCTGCATGATCTTGCCGTTGCCGCGGACCGGGCCGTCAAGGCGCTGCAGGTTGCAGTTGATGACGAAGTTCAGGTTGTCCAGCTTGTCGTTCGCGGCGAGCTGGAGCAGGCCGCGGGACTCGGGCTCGTCCATTTCGCCGTCGCCCAGGAACGCCCAGACCTGCTGGTCGGAGGTGTCCTTGATCCCGCGGTTGTGCAGGTAGCGGTTCGACTGCGCCTGGTAGATGGCGTTCATCGGGCCGATGCCCATCGACACGGTGGGGAACTCCCAGAACTCCGGCATCAGGCGCGGGTGCGGGTAGGACGAAAGGGCGTGGCCCTCCTTGGACTTCTCCTGGCGGAAGCCGTCCAGGTCCTCCTCGGTCAGCCGGCCTTCCATGAAGGCGCGGGCGTACATGCCGGGGGAGGCGTGGCCCTGGAAGAAGACCTGGTCGCCGCCGCCGGGGGCATCCTTGCCGCGGAAGAAGTGGTTGAAGCCGACCTCGTAGAGGGTCGCCGCGCCGGCGTAGGTGGAAATGTGGCCGCCGACGCCGATCTCGGGCCGCTGCGAACGGTGCACCATCACGGCGGCGTTCCAGCGCAGCCAGGCGCGGTACTTGCGTTCGATCTCTTCATCGCCGGGGAACGGTGCTTCCTGGTCCACCGGGATGGTGTTGACGTAGTCCGTGGTGGTCACCATCGGAACGCCCACGCTTTGTGCGCCGGCCCGCTGAAGCAGGCTGCGCATGATGTACTGGGCACGCTCGGTGCCCTGTTCCTGAATCAGGCTATCCAGGGACTCCAGCCATTCGGCGGTCTCTTCCGGATCACGATCAGGCAGCTGGTTAGTCAACCCGCTGAGGATATGGGAGGTATCTTCTCCTGCAGCCACGTCCAACCTCTCTTTGAGCGCATTCATCGGCACCCTCAGCTCCGGCAGGGTGACTGCCTGGCGTGAACGCGACGTGTGCGACATATCGGTAACAGCAGCCCGGTCCTGTGTGCCGGGCTAGGTCCAATCACAACCATGCCCGCCGTTGTCAGCGGCCGAATGACCGCGCAGGCATAGTCGTCATCAGCCACTCTAGCCTTGTGCGTCGGCGGATGCGTAGCCGTCGCATAGGGCCGATGCCGTATTTCACGGGCATACTGGTTCTGTGACGCGGAACCCCTCCGGGGTCCCCGGAACGGCCGGTGTGACGCAGAATATGGCGGATCGCGGGGTCGGCAGCTTGAAGCGACGGCTCAAAGGGTGTTGGCTTGGAGTAATGGAAATCACTAGCACCACGAGGTCCACCCAGCAGTGCACCACGGCTAATCGACAGCAGACGGACCAACAGCATAGGAGCAACACGTGAGCGAGGCCGACGCCGCCACTTCGGTAAATGTGGCGGAAAAATTGGGTTTCAAAAACGGAGATCTGATTCAGGAATTCGGTTATGACGACGACGTCGACTTCGACTTGCGTGACGACATCGAGGACCTCACCGGCTCGGAACTCTTCGATGAGGACGACCACGAGGTAGTGGACGCCGCCATCCTGTGGTGGCGCGACGGCGACGGAGACCTCGTGGACACGCTCGTGGATTCGCTCACCACCCTCACCGAAGGCGGAGTGGTCTGGGTGCTTACCCCGAAGCAGGGGCGCGTCGGCTACGTCTCGCCGTCGGACATCCAGGACGCCGCCCCCACCGCCGGGCTGCACTGCACCACCTCCGCGGGCGTTTCCCGCGACTGGAGTGCCACCCGGCTGGTCACTCGGAAGAACAAGTGACCCCATCCGGTGCGGGGGTTGCCGCGCTGGCGGCCGCCGTGCCCGGCGTCGGGCAGGCCGCTCCCGACTTTGAACTTGTCAACCAATTCGGCGAACCCGTCAGACTCTCAGAGCTGCGCGGACGCAACGTGGTCCTGGTGTTTTTCCCCTTTGCCTTTTCCGGCATCTGCACGGGCGAACTTTGCGAAATCCGGGACAACCTGGCGCTCTTCGCCGACTCCGATGCCGTGGTGCTGGGAATCTCCGTGGACAGCAAATTCGCCCAGCGCGCCTACGCGGAGCAGGAAGGCTACACTTTCGACCTGCTCGCGGACTTCTGGCCGCACGGGGCGGTAGCCCGGGAATACGGCGTCTTCGATCCCAAGAGCGGAATGGCCGGGCGCGGGACCTTCATCATCGACGGTGACGGGCTGGTCCGTTATGTTGTGGTGAACCCGCGCGGCCAGGCCCGGGATTTCGGCGAATACCGTGCCGCACTGGCCGGTCTCGCAGGAAACTGACAGCGGGCACGGCATGGTGAAACAGCGGCGGCCAGGAATCGGGATGACCGGCTTTGCCAGCCTGCCGCCGGTCCCCGTCGCCGAACCGGAACGCAGCGAACTCGAGGTCCTGCGGGAAATCCATCGCGTCCTCGCGGGGGAGCCCTTCGCGCTGCTTACCGGGGCGGGCCTGAGCACGGATTCGGGCATCCCGGACTACCGCGGTCCCGGCGCGGCGCCTCGGGCGCCGATGACGTACCAGGAGTTCATCGGCGACGCCGGGAACCGCCGCCGGTATTGGGCGCGGAACCACATCGGCTGGTCCCACCTGCGCCGCGCCGACCCCAACGACGGCCACGTGGCCGCCGCCACCCTGGAGCGCCGGGGACTGCTCACCGGCCTGATCACGCAGAACGTGGACCGGCTGCACGAGGATGCCGGCAGCGTCAACGTGGTGGACCTGCACGGCCGCTTCGACCAGGTGGTCTGCCTGGCCTGCCAGCGCCGCTACAGCCGCGCGCTGCTGGCCGGCGTGCTGGAGGAGCTGAACCCCGGTTTCCTGGCCGACGCGCTGGCGGCCGGCGTCGTGGAAATGGCGCCTGACGCGGATGCGACCGTCGAGGACGCCGAGCTGATCGCCGGTTTCGTCGTGGCGAACTGCCCGGCCTGCGGGGGAACGCTGAAACCGGACTTTGTCTACTTCGGCGAAAACGTGCCCAAGGACCGGGTGGAACGTTCCTATGCCATGGTGGATGGCGCAGCCGCACTCCTGGTGGCGGGATCATCGCTGACCGTGATGAGCGGGCTGCGCTTCGCCCGGCACGCGGCGAAGCAGGGCAAGCCGGTGGTGATCATCAACCGTGGGCAGACCCGCGGCGACGAGCTGGCCACGATCAAGCTGGAGGCCGGCGTCAGCGAATCCCTGACCTGGCTCGCGGCCGAACTTCCGGCTCTCTGAGCCGCCGCGGCGGGAGCCGCCGCCGATTGGCGTTTCACGGGCTCGTTCCGGTAAAGTCATTGTTCGTTGGTTGACGCGTTGAAGTGCGGAAACAACACCTTGGGTCTTTAGCTCAGCTGGTAGAGCGCCACGTTTACACCGTGGATGTCATCGGTTCGATCCCGGTAGGACCCACCAAGGGAAACCCCGTTGAGGCAGGCCGTGAGGCCGCCGCAGCGGGGTTTTTTGCCGCCCCGGAGCACTCGATGAGCGCAGCGCGGATGCCGAGGCGCAGCGTGGATGCGCCCGAAAAATGTCAGTGGCCGTCCGTACTGTCACAGGCATGGAACATGTGATGGTGAAGACCGGTCCGGAGGGGTATCCCGTGGCGGTGGTGCGCGGCGGCCGCGAATGGCTGATCGGGGCGGAGCCGGTGCGCTGGTTCGAGCGGGTGAGCTGGTGGGAGGCCGAGCGCCGGATGCCAAAGGGCCTGAGCCGGGTCGACGTGGAAGTCTGGCAGGTCCAGGCCAGGCTCGGCCGGAACGCCGGATCGGCGCTGACCACCATGGAGATCATCCGGGACGGCCTCGGCGGGGGATGGCGGCTCCGGGAGGCGGTGGCGGACGCAGCCTGACGGCGCCGGAAACAGCCAAATGGAAAGCCTTCCACCGCGACTATTGGGGGATGCCGCGGTGGAAGGCTTGTATGAAATATACCGTGAATGCGTCCAAATGTGAAACGCCTAGCGGTTGAATTAGGCCATCATCGGGACTAATTCCGGGAGCGCTGGACCGGGACGTAAACCCGGGGCTGGTCCTTCCAGGTGGGCTCCATGTCGGCGATTGTCTCGCGCATGATCTTGCTTGAGGCTTCACGGGCCGCCGCGCCGTTGCCGGCGGCAATGGCTTCCGCGACGTCGACGTGCCACTGCAGTGCCGAGGCCCGCGGGTGGTCCGGCATCAGGCCGTGGACCGTGCGGCCGGTCAACGTCTCGGCGACCTGCCCGACCATGTTGGCGAACATCTCGTTCCCGGAACCGGCCAACAGCAGGGAGTGGAACCGGATGTCCAGGTCCAGGAACCGCGGCACATCGCCGGCCACGCCCGCTTCCCGCATGGCGTGGGAGATCTCCACCAGTTCACTGCGGAGATCGTCCGGTGCGTTGAAGGCGGCTAGTTCGGCCGCTACCGGCTCCACCGCGGTCCGCAGTTCGGCGAGGGAGCGAAGCTGGGCGCCGCGGCCTTCGCCGGCCAGGCGCCAGCGGATCACAAGCGGATCGAACGGATTCCACCGGCTCGCGGGCAGCACCCGGATTCCGACCCGCTTAATCGTCTCCACCAGCCCCAGGGACTGCAGCACACGCACCGCCTCGCGGACCACCGAGCGGGAGACCTTCAGCTCGTCTTCAAGGTGCTCGGCCAGCATGACATGGCCGGCGGGAAGGTCGCCCGCCACGATGCGGGCTCCCAGATGCTCGATGGCGCGGTGGTGGAGGCTGGTCGACATAGTCGTAAGCATAGTGGCGGCGACGGGGATGGCGGCGGCAACAGGTGCAGTGGCCGCCGAAAAACATAGACTGTTTATGACGCACCGTATTCCGCCACGTGGGCGCTGCTTTTCTGCAGCCCGCGGAAATACATATGGTTTATTGACAGCCATTGATCCCAACAAGCGTGTTCCGCAGTCACAGCGGAACGAACTGCACTCGATGCACACAATGAATTGGAGTTTTGATGTCAGCACACATCGGTGTCACCGGCCTCGCGGTGATGGGGGCCAACCTCGCCCGGAACCTGGCCCGGAACGGCTTCACCGTTGCCCTGCACAACCGGTCCGTGGAGAAGACGGATGCACTCCTCGAAAAGCACGGCACCGACGGCGACTTCATCCGCACGGAAACGCTGCAGGAACTCGTTGACTCCCTGGAGAAGCCGCGCCGCGTGCTCATTATGGTCAAGGCCGGCAAGCCCGTCGATTCCGTGATCGAACAGCTCGAGCCGCTGCTGGAGGCCGGCGACATCATCATCGACGCCGGCAACTCGCACTACGAGGACACCCGCCGCCGCGAAGCCGCCCTCGCCAAGAAGGACCTGCACTTCGTCGGCATCGGCGTCTCCGGCGGCGAGGAAGGCGCGCTCAACGGTCCCTCGATCATGCCCGGCGGCTCCAAGGAGTCCTACCAGGCGCTCGGCCCGCTGCTGGAGAAAATCGCCGCGCACGTCGACGGCCAGCCGTGCTGCGCGTGGATCGGCACGGACGGCGCCGGACACTTCGTCAAGATGGTGCACAACGGCATTGAATACGCCGACATGCAGGTCATCGGCGAGGCCTTCGACCTGCTGCGCTCCGGCGCCGGGATCGAACCGGCCGAGCAGGCGCAGATCTTCGCCGAATGGAACAAGGGCGACCTCGCGTCCTTCCTGATTGAAATCTCCGCGGAGGTCCTCGGCCACGTCGATGCCAAGACCGGCAAGCCGTTTGTCGATGTCGTCGTTGATGCCGCCGGCCAGAAGGGCACCGGCCGCTGGACGGTCATCTCCGCCCTGGAGCTGGGCTCACCGACTTCGGGCATCGCCGAATCGGTCTTCGCCCGGGCACTGTCCTCCCAGACCGGGCAGCGCCAGCTGGCCCAGGAGCTGCTCGCCGGCGGGGAATCCGCCGTCGAGGTTCCGGAAACCTTCGTGGAGGATGTCCGGCAGGCACTGTACGCGTCCAAGCTGGTCTCCTACGCCCAAGGGCTGGACATGCTCACCTCGGCCGCCACGGAGTACGGCTGGGACCTGAAGCTCGACGAGATCGCCTCGCTGTGGCGCGGCGGCTGCATCATCCGCGCCGAGCTGCTCAAGGAAATCACCAAGGCGTACGCCGCGGAGCAGAAGCCGGCCAACCTGCTGTTCGCCCCGGCCTTCACCAAGGCGATTGCCGAGGTTCTTCCGGCCTGGCGGCGTGTGGTGGCCACCGCCGTGCAGCTCGGCATCCCGGTGCCGGTGTTCTCCTCCTCGCTGGCCTACTACGACGGCCTGCGCCGCAAGCGCCTTCCGGCCGCCGTGATCCAGGGCCAGCGGGACCTCTTCGGCGCGCACACCTACGGGCGTATCGACACCGAGGGCACGTTCCACACCCTCTGGGGCGAGGACAAGTCCGAAATCGCCGCGGTGGACACACACTAGTCCGGCCCGGTTAAGCGGCAGCGGCCGGCGCCCCCGAATGTCGGGGGCGCCGGCCGCTGCCGTCTGGTCCGGAAGAACCGGGCCTAGATCCGGTACTCGATCAGGTACTCGGCCGGATCGACGGCGGCTTTGGTCTCGCGCTGGGCGTCACGGTGCCGCCAGGTGGCTGGCACACCGGTCAGGATCGACTCGGCCGGGGCGTCCTTGACGACGACGGCGTTGGCGCCAATGGCGCTGTCCCGGCCGATCGTGATCGGCCCCAGCACCTTGGCGCCGGCGCCGATCACCACCCGGTCCTCGATCGTGGGGTGCCGCTTGATTTTCGCGAGCGACCGGCCGCCGAGCGTGACGCCGTGGTAGATCATGACGTCCTCGCCGATCTCGGCGGTTTCACCGATCACCACGCCCATGCCGTGGTCGATGAAGAACCGTCGCCCGACGGTGGCGCCGGGGTGGATCTCGATGCCGGTCAGGAACCGGGCCAGCTGGGAAATCAGCCGCGCCGGGAAGCGCAGCGAGGGGTTTTGCCACATCCGGTGCGTCAGGCGGTGTGCCCAGATCGCGTGCAGGCCGGAGTAGGCGAAGAAGTTTTCGAAAGAACCCCGCGCCGCCGGGTCGTGGGACCGGGCGGAGTCGAGGTCTTCCTTCAGCCTTGCGAAGAAGCTCACAAAGACCTTTCTACGAAATCGGGGTCGTCGGGCCGGGCTCAGCCGCGGATGTCGTCGTACAGCACGGTGGAAATGTAGCGCTCACCGAAGTCGCAGACGACAGCAACAATCAGCTTACCGGCGTTCTCCGGGCGCTTGGCGAGCTCCAGGGCCGCCCAGACGATCGCGCCGGAGGAGATGCCGCCGAGGATGCCTTCCTTGGCGCCGAGGTCGCGGGCCACGCGCACCGAGTCCTCCAGGGTGGCGTCGAGGACCTCGTCGTACACGTTGGTGTCCAGGATGTCGGGCACGAAGTTGGCGCCCAGGCCCTGGATCTTGTGCGGGCCGGCGCTGCCGCCATTGAGGATGGCGGAGTCCTTCGGCTCGACGGCGATGATCTGCACCTCGGGCTTGCGCTCCTTGAGCACCTGCCCGACGCCGGTCACGGTTCCGCCGGTGCCCACGCCGGCGACGAAGATGTCCACCTTGCCGTCGGTGTCGGCCCAGACCTCCTCGGCGGTGGTCCGGCGGTGCACCTCGGGGTTGGCCTCGTTGGCGAACTGCTGGGCCCAGATCGAGTTTTCCGTGTTGGCCACGATCTCCTGGGCCTTCTCCACGGCGCCGCGCATGCCCTCGGAACCGGGGGTAAGCACGATTTCTGCGCCGTAGGCGCGCAGCATCACCCGGCGTTCCGTGGACATGGTTTCGGGCATGGTCAGGATGACCTTGTAGCCGCGGGCCGCGCCGACCATGGCCAGGGCGATGCCGGTGTTGCCGGAGGTGCCCTCGACGATGGTTCCACCGGGCTTGAGCGCGCCGGACTTTTCTGCCGCGTCGATGATGGCCACGCCGATCCGGTCCTTGACGCTGTTGGCCGGGTTGTAGAACTCGAGTTTGACGGCCACGGTGGCGTCCAGGCCTTCGCTCAACCGGTTGAGGCGGACCAGCGGGGTGCCGCCGACCAGCTGGGTAACATCGTCATAGATCCGTGCCATGGGTATATGTGCCTATCTGTGAAGAGGGAATTCTAAGGTCAGCCTAATGATGGCGCTCAAGGCCTAGCTAAGCATTAAGCCATGCAGAGTAATATTTCCTGGCCTTCGCCAGCTTCGGGTTGATGATCACCTGGCAGTAGCCCTGGTCCGGGTATTTTGCGTAGTAGTCCTGGTGGAAATCTTCGGCCACGTGGAAGACCGGCAGCCGGCTCACTTCGGTGACAATCGGGTCCGCCCACAGTTCCTGGTTCCGGCCGACCGCCTCCTCGAAAAGGATCTTTTCCTCGGTGGTCTCGTAGAACATCGAGGAGCGGTACTGGGTGCCGACGTCGTAGCCCTGGCGGTTCAGCGTGGTCGGATCGTGCAGGGCGAAGAACATGTCCAGGATGACCTCGGCCGGAATGATGTCCTCATCGAACGTCACGGCCACCACCTCGGCGTGGCCGGTGGTCCCGGAGCATACGGAGTAGTAGTCGGGGTTGCGGTCGTGGCCACCGGTGTACCCGGAAACGACCGAGCTGACACCCTTGGTCTTCTGGTAGACGGCGTCGAGGCACCAGAAACAGCCTCCGCCGAGGACGAAAGTTCTCATGTCCTGTTCAATGGACGAAGGGCCCGGATCATTCCCGAGGCCCGAATATCGCAGCCATCCGGGACTCACGGCAGGGGTGGGCAGGCCCGCGGATAGGGTAAAAATAGGGTTATGGAACCTGAGAACACCGACGTTTCAGCGCAGCCGGCCGAAGCCCCCGACCTGGCCGAAGCCCCCGCCCGGGGCGGGGCCGCGACGCTGGGAATGATCCTGCTGGCCGTCGAGGAGCTCTGGCCCGAATCGCTGGCCGAAGACTGGGACGAGGTGGGCCTGGTGGCCGGGCACCCGACCGCCGAAGTGAAACGGGTCCTTTTCGCCGTCGACCCCACCCTTGAGGTCATCGAAGAAGCCGTGGCCTGGGGGGCCGGCCTGCTCATTACCCACCACCCGCTGCTGCTCAAGGGCGTCACGTCCGTCGCCGCCAACACGCCCAAGGGCAGGGCCGTGCACCGGCTGATCGAGTCCGGAACGGCCCTCCTGACGGTCCACACCAACGGCGATTCCGCCGTCGGGGGCGTCTCGGACGTGCTGGCCGACGCGCTCGGCCTGCAGGACTGCGTGCCGCTGACCCCGGCCGCGAATGGGCTCCCGGAAGAGGGAATCGGACGGGTCGGCGACCTCGCCGAGGTCCAGACCCTCGGGGACTTTGCCGCCCGAGTCTTCGGCATCCTGCCGTCGGTCGCCGGCGGCGTGCGGGTTTCCGGGGACAGGGACGGCCTGGTGCGCCGGGTGGCGCTGTGCGGCGGTGCCGGCGATTCGCTGTTCAATGAGGTCCGCGCCAAGAACGCCGACGTCTACCTGACCGCGGACCTGCGCCACCACCCGGCGTCGGAGGCCCGCGAGGCCGCCGTCAATGACCGGCCGTACCTGATTGACGTCTCGCACTTTGCCAGCGAGTGGCTATGGCTGCCGGCGGCCGCGGAGGCCCTCGGGAACGTGCTGGCCGACCAGGGGCACGAGGTCGAAATACGGGTCAGCACCACCAACAGCGACCCGTGGGACTTCATTCTGACTCCGGGCTAAGCCTGGCGTGCGAGGGGCCGCGGGTGAGCGTAGCGAGGCCGGGGAGCACGCTAGGCGCTAGAGTCTAGGGAGCGCCGGTACGGTGCCCGGCCCCGGCCGGTCAGAGAACAAGCGGAGGAAATAGTGGCCAAGGCAGCACCGGCGGAACAGTTGAAGTTGCTCGAATTGCAGGGTCTCGATGCCAAGCTCAAGTCCCTCGCCAGCCGCCGCCGCAGCCTGGAAAGCGACTCCCGGATCACCGACCTCGAGTCGGCGCTCAGCGTGGCCAACGGCGAACTCGGCGCCGCGAAGGTGGCGGTGCACGACGCCGAACTCGAACTCAAACGCGCCGAGGCCGACGTCGAACAGGTCGCCTCCCGGATCCAGCGCGACGAGGCCAGGCTCAACAGCGGCACCGGCCTGTCCAAGGATCTCGTGGCCCTGCAGCGCGACATTGCCTCGCTCAACAAGCGCCGCTCGGACCTCGAAGACGTCGAGCTCGAGGTCCTGGAGCGGCTGGATTCGCTGCGCCTGCGCCAGGCCACGCAGCAGCAGATCGTCGACGACATCCAGGGATCCTTCGGCACCATCCGTGCGGAGCTGGACGAGAAGCTGGCCGAAGTGGCCGCGGAGACCACCGTGGTGCGCGGCCAGCGTGCAGAGTTCGCGGAAGGGCTCGACGCCGGGATGCTGGCCGTCTACGAGAAGACCCTCGCCAAGCGCGGCGTCGGCGCGGCCCGGCTCTTCCACGGCACCTCGGAAGGTTCCGGCATGCAGCTGAGCCCCGGCGACCTCGCCGAGATCAAGGCCGCCGCCGAGGACGACATCGTTTTCTGCCCCGACTCCGGCTGCATCCTGGTCCGCTCCGCCGAGTGGGCCTAGCCCCAACTGACCCGCAATTGTTGTCGTTTTGAGCGCTTGTCATGTCTCAGGACCATGTAGACACTTCATGTCTCAGGACATCGTGGACGGTTGATGTCTCAGGACTTCGTGGACACTTCCGGCGGCGGGGTCTTCCGGGTGTCGGTGCGGCGTGGGTAGCGGGTTCGTTTTCGGCGGGCTCCTGCCGGGTCGGCGGCGATGCCTGAGGGCTTGCCGTTGCCGACGTAGGGGGTTCCTTGGGGCGGTCTGGGATGGCTGATGATCTCGGTGCCTTGGGGGCCGAAGAACATGATGGACGTGTCGTCGCAGATGATGTGGACTGCGTCTCCGATGTGTTCTTTGCCCATCATGAAATGGGTGCCCAGCACGGTGACGCAGCCGTCCTTGCGGACCTTTCGGTGCATGCTGCGGGCAATTGATCCGGTTGGGTGTTCCGGCGGGACGGGGGCGGGGGTTTTCGGCGTGGCGTCCCAGGCTTCGCGTGGGGTCATGCCCGGGGCCAGGCCCTGGTGTTCGCGTTCGGTGTTGTAGTACAGATCGAAGGCGTCGATCTGGGCTTGCAGGGCGCCCATGGAGGGTGCCGGCGGCTGCCGGTGCAGATACTTATGCAGGGTCTGGTGGAAGCGTTCGTTCTTGCCCTGGGTGGTGGGCTTGTAGGGTTTGCCGGTGATCGGTTCGACGCCTTTGGCCTTGAGGAATTCAACCAGCGCCCCGGCACGTCCGCGGCGGGTGGGGTTCAGTGCGGCGCCGTTGTCGGAGAGGAACTTCTGCGGCGCGCCGTGGCGTTCGATGGCCATCGTTACGACGGCGATCGCGGCGGCGCTGGTTTCTCCGGAGGCGACCAGGGAGGCCAGCGCGAGGCGGGAGTGATCGTCAATGAGCTGGAAAATCGCGACCTTCGTCCTGTCGGCGAGGACCCATTCGGTTGAGTCGATCTGCCAGCAAGCGTTCGGCTGGGGATAGACAAACCTTTTGTAGGCGCTGCGCGGCTTCTTCCGGGGTTCCGGGACCACGACCCCGGCACGGGCGAAAATGCGGGCGACGGTCGCCCGCGACGGCGGAACGAAACCCTGCCGTGACAGCCTGGCCATGACCGACAAGGGGCCGTGATCGAGGCCTTCATCTTTGAGTTTTTCCCGGGTGCCCAGCAGCAGATCGACCATGACCGGAGCGGTGAGAGCGGGCGATGATCCCGGGAGCGTGGGCTTCTTGACCAGCGCCTGCAAAGACCCCTCGGCGGCAGCCTTGGACCTGACCTGATAAAACCAGGCGCGCGAGACGCCATGTTCTCGACAGAACGCCGTTACGGCGCCCCGGGGCGCGTCCTCGGGCCACGTTGCCACAGCATGACGGATCCTGATCTCCGGTTGGGGTTTGCTCATGCAAAGCAGCAAACCCCAACCAAAGTGTCTACAAGGTCCTGAGACAGAGTGTCTACGAAGTCATGAGACATAACTGTCTATTAAGTCCTGAGACACAGTCGTTTTGAGGGCTCAGAACGACAACAATTGCGAGCTAGTTGGGCAGGAGGAGGTTGAGCGTGTGCGGCTTCCGGGCCGTGCCCTCGACCAGCTCCGCGGACCACTTCTCGGCGGCGGCTTTTTGCAGCTGCGCCGGGGTCTGCGGGGCCTTGCCGCGGCGGGCCAACAGGTGCCGGGCCAGCTCGCCGCGGGTGTGCTTGGCGAAATGGCTCACCACCTTCCGGACCCCGTTGACTTCGGTGAAGACGTTCACGGCCACGGTCTGCTCCGGCGGCGGAGCCCACGCCGCGGCGTAGGTGCTGGAGCGGCAGTCGACCAGCAGCTCGCCCTCCGAGACGGCGGCCAGGGCAGCGGTGAGCTGCGGCTTCCAGAACGAGGCCAGCCGTCCGACGCCGGGCAGGGCAGTGCCCATCGACAGCCGGTAGGCCGGGACCCGGTCCGCGAAGCGGATGGCGCCCCAGAGCGCAGAGACCACGAGCACGGATGCGTCCGCCTTTTTCCGCTGCGCCGGAGTCAGCGACCGGTAGTCCAGGGCGTCATAGAGCACACCTGAATACACCTGGTGGGCGGGTGCGGCGGGTTCCGCGTGCAGGCGCGTGTTTCGTTCGACGTCGGCCTTAAGCGAGGCGCCGACCCCCAGAAGCGCCAGCGCGTCCTCGTGGGCGCTGACGGTGCCGAGCGCTTCGAGGACCTCCGCCCGGTAGGTGTTGAGGCCGGGGAAACTGAGCGCGGCAGGGTCGACGGCGTCGCCGCCGGTTGCGGGAGTCTTGCCTTCGGAGGGCGGCAGCAGAATCAGCACCGTACGATCCTACCGGCGGCAGGGGAGCGGCCGTGGCCAGCCGGCACACCCGCTGGGCTGCCTGGGACACCCGCTGGGTGGCCAGCCGGGACGCCCGCCGGGCTGCCTTGGACGCCGGCAAGGACGGCCGAACGTCCTGCTAGCGCCGGTGCCCGGTGTTGTCCAGGCCCACGAAGTGTGACTGGCCCAGGGTCTTGGAATGCTGGATGTCCCGGCGTGCCCGCTCGGATTCCGGGTCCGCACCGTGTCGGGCATGCTTTCGCCGGGTGAGCAGGTCGCGCACAATCGACGCGACCACGAGCAGCCCGGCCACAACGGCGAGGATTGTCAGTTCCATCCGCTCAGGCTACCTTGGCCGGTGCCGCGGGTACAGGGGCCGGGGGCGGCACGGAGGCGGGTCCCGGATGCTCTGCGGCGGAGGGCTGCAGCATGCCCCGGGCGGCGGCCTGGGCGGCCGTGGTCTCCCGGGCCAGGAACGCAGAGAGTTCGCCGATAGTGCTCATCAGCGGTGCCGGGAAGACGACCGTTGAATTCTTGTCCACCGCGATCTCGACCAGGGACTGCAGGTTCCGCAGCTGCAGGGCCAGCGGGTGCGCCATCATGATGTCGGACGCCTCGCCGAGCGCCGCGGCCGCGATGGACTCGCCCTCGGCCGCGATGATCTTGGCGCGCTTCTCCCGCTCCGCTTCGGCCTGCCGGGCCATGGCCCGCTTCATGCTCTCGGGAAGCTGGATGTCCTTGAGCTCCACGAGCGTAACCTCGACGCCCCACTCCAGTGTGAGGGCGTCGAGGATTTCGCGGATATCGCTGTTGATGTGTTCGGTTTCGGACAAGGTCTGGTCCAGGCTGTGCCGGCCCACCACCTTGCGCAGTGTGGTCTGGGCGATCTGGTTGATCGCCGCTGCCACGTTCTCGATCGCCACGACGGACTTTACGGCGTCGATCACCCGGTAATACGCGACGGCGGAGATGTCCACGCTGACGTTGTCCTGGGTGATGATGCCCTGCGACTGGATCGGCATGGTCACGATCCGCAGGCTGACCAGCTGGAGCCTGTCGATCACCGGGACGATGAACCGCAGGCCCGGCATCCGGACGCCGATCACCCGGCCCAGCCGGAACAGCACACCCTGCTCGTACTGGCGCACAATCCGGATCGACATCCGGGCCGCAATTAGCAGCAGGGCCGCAAGGAGCAGCCAAATGATGACGGCGGTGAGATCCATCCGAATCGCTTCCTTGCCTGGCAGGATTGCTGTTTCAATTCTCCCACCGTGAGCGCAAAAAGGCTCCGGTGCGGCCGCCGGCGGGGGAGACCGTAGAATGAACTGCGGATGGGTTGACCAGGCGGCCGCGCGTCACGCGAGTGGCTCGAGGAACGTCCGGGCTCCGCAGGGCAGGGTGGTGGGTAACGCCCACTCGGGGTAACCCGCAGGCCAGTGCCACAGAGAACAGACCGCCTGCCCCTGCCGTGTCCGCACGGCCGGGAGCAGGTAAGGGTGAAACGGTGGTGTAAGAGACCACCAGCTTCCCGGGTGACCGGGAAGGCTAGGTAAACCCCACCCGGAGCAAGGCCAGACAGGACACGTTCGAGGGCTGCCCGCCCGAGTGTCCGGGTAGGCCGCTGGAGGGCGTCGGCAACGGCGTCCGTAGATGGATGGCCGCTACTCCCGCGCCGGTAACAGCGCGGGAACACAGAACCCGGCGTATCGGTCAACCCATCCACCCCCACTAATGTTGGCGACGGGTAGTTTGATATTCGTCTTTTTCAAGGGATCAGGGGCACTGAGCCATAAACGCGGAGAGCCGCACCTCCCGGAAGAGGCGTTTGGCTTTCTGGTACTCTGTGGCGGTGCACCTTGAGCCTAGTTTTGTTGACATTGTGACCGTGACATTTGAGGGCGATGCGCGGCTAGCAGTCCTTCAAGTTCTTTCGGTAGACCGCCTTCTGGATCACGAGAATGTCAACCGCTACATCATCATCTTGAACGGTCAGGACAACGCTGCGGTCGAAACGTTTCTAAGGGCCAGCGTTGAGCCCAAAATCTCAGCCGAGTTGGCTGCGAAGATCGAGTATGTGCCGGCGTCCGAACTTCTCCCCCTTAATGACCCTCAGGGTTGGCGTGGGCAGCAACTCCTGAAGCTGGTAGTGGCTCATTACTCAACCGCCCGTTACTACCTTGTACTGGACGCTAAGAACCACTTCATACACCGCACCTTAGTCAGCGACTTCTTTACCGAGACCGCGATCAAGACAGTCCGCCGCCCCGCCCCCAAAGTACAGCGGGATTGGATAAAGGGGTCTTTCGGCTCGTTCGGGGCGGCAGATCGGGCCACTGAGCTCTTTGAGACCGCGATGCCTACCGTTACCCCCTACCTCATGGATACAGACATCGTCCGCGAGATGATGTCAGCGCTGGAGTCTAAACATTCCGGTAAGGCTTTCGGAGATCTTTTTGAGGTTGAGCTTTCTTCGGCTACCGAGTTCTTCCTCTATTGGGCCTACCTCTTTGCGACGGGCCGGGAGGAGCTGTACGAGCATAGCGACAAGATGGCGGTGACGCTTTTCACTAAGTACCCGCGCCGGTCAAGCGACTTTTTGGCGCTGCTTGATTCTGCACGGGCTGACAGGGTTGCGATGTTCGGGCTTCACCGCCGGCGCCTTCCGCAGTTGAGTGATGTGCAGCGCTCCCTAATCTTTGGGTTGTGGGGAACGGAGCTCTTGACCTCTGATGAGGATGCTGCCTGGTTCATGGAATACGAGAACCCAATATCGGCGTGACGCTAAACGCCAAATCAAGCCCCACCGGTTACGCGAAGAGCTGGGTGGGCTCTTCTGCTATTCGACTGCTTCGAAATGTCCCCAGGCCCAGCACGGGTGCCAGTCCGAGGTTTGTAGGAAGTCCCATTCTGGAGCGCCGCCGCAGGATCAGTGACAGGGTTCGTGATAACGGCGAGACCTGCTAGCGCGGTCTCCTTGAACCGTGGGGAGGACCGAGTTCGCTCGCTAGTCCGTTGATGCATGAGGGCCGCGACCCCGCCGGCCGCGCCCAGGCCGCCGCCCCGACGCAAACAAAAGGGGCCGACACCTTACGGTGCCGGCCCCTCTTGTTCAAGAAGGGTGTCGGATCAGGCCTTGGCCTTCCGCTTCACCCAGCCCCACGCCGCCGTCGCGACAAACAGGACCAGGCCGATGATGGCTAGCCAGATCAGGCCCTTCACGACGAAGCCCAGGATCGAAAGAATAAGCCAGATGACAAGTAGTGCAACGATGAGTCCCATCCGCACATCCTACGTCAAGAGGAGCCCGGGCACCGTGTGAGTGATTTCACGCCATCCCCGGCCCGCGTGGCAGCGCGACCGCTTTAGACTTGATACCGAACGTAGATGTTCTGCCGCCGGGTCTGCGTTCGCAGCCGGCGGCTTTTGCTTTGCGCTCCCCATAGGCGCCGGGGTGGACCGAATCCCCGCCGCGTCCAGGTTCCGGAGACCCGCCGGCAGCCGACTTCCGTATACGAGGACGTATGCGGTGGATTTTAGGAAGGTAGTTCTGTGAGCCAGACGTCAGATTCTTGTCTTGATACGTGGATGGGCCGGGAGGCGCTCGCCGAGGCGATGATTCCGGTGATCGGCCGGCTGTACCGCGAAAACAACGTGGTGACCTCCATCCACGGCCGGAGCCTGATCAACAAGTCCACCATGAACATCCTCAAGGCGCACCGCTTCGCCCGGCGGATGAGCAAGGAAGAACTGCGCCTCGAGGAGACTGCACCCCTGCTGGACGCGCTGACCAAACTGGAGCTCGGCGCGGCGGCGATCGACATCGCCCGCCTGACCGAGAAGTACCGGGCAGAGGGCGACGGCGTCAGCCTCGACGAATTCCTGCGCGACGAGCTGGCCGAAATTGTCGGAAAGCGCGGCGGCGACGACCGCACCAGCACCGACGTCGTCCTCTACGGCTTCGGCCGCATCGGCCGGCTCCTGGCCCGCCTCCTGATCGAGAAGGCCGGCGGCGGCCACGGCCTGCGCCTGCGCGCGATCGTGGTGCGCCGCGGCTCGGACAACGACCTGGCCAAGCGCGCCAGCCTGCTGCGCCGCGACTCGGTCCACGGCTCGTTCGAAGGCACCATCAAGGTGGACCTCGAGAACGACACCATCACCGCCAACGGCGTCCAGATCCAGGTCATCTACTCGGACAACCCGGCTACGGTCGATTACACCGCCTACGGCATCCAGGACGCGCTCGTCGTCGACAACACCGGCCGCTGGCGCGACGCCGAGGGCCTCTCCCAGCACCTGCAGAGCAAGGGCGTTGCCCGGGTGCTCCTCACCGCCCCGGGCAAGGGCGAGCTGAAGAACATCGTGCACGGCATCAACCACCGGGAGATCACCGACTCGGACAAGATCGTCTCCGCCGCGTCCTGCACCACCAACGCCATCACCCCGGTGCTGAAGGCGATCAACGACCGCTACGGCGTGGTGCACGGCCACGTCGAGACGGTCCACTCCTTCACCAACGACCAGAACCTGATCGACAACTTCCACAAGGGCGACCGCCGCGGCCGCTCCGCCGCGCTGAACATGGTCATCACCGAAACCGGTGCCGCCAAGGCCGTCGCCAAGGCGTTGCCCGAGCTGCTCGGCAAGCTGACCGGCAGCTCCATCCGCGTCCCCACCCCGGACGTGTCCCTGGCCATCCTGAACCTGAGCCTGGAAAACGGCACCACCAAGGATGAGGTCAACGACTACCTGCGGGAAATGTCGCTGCACTCTGACCTCCGCAAGCAGGTCGATTACATCGACTCGCCCGAGGTCGTCTCCACCGACTTCGTCGGCTCGCGCCGCGCCGGGATCGTCGACGGGCTTGCCACGATCAGCAACGAGAAGAACCTCGTGCTCTACGTCTGGTACGACAACGAATTCGGCTACAGCTGCCAGGTGGTCCGCGTGATGGAGGAAATGGCCGGGGTCAATCCGCCGTCGTTCCCGGCCAAGGACGCGGCCGCGACCCTGGCGGCCGCAGGCCTCCCGGTCGAGGTCGGATAGCCCCGTTTTTGGACCTTTCCCGGCCGGTCCGCTGGAATCGGCCGGGAAAGCGAACCACAATGGAGCCATGGAACAGAACTCGGCTGTAGAACACGAAACCACCCTCGAACACGCCCTCGACGTCGCCCGGCAAAACGCCAAGGAAGCCAAGCGCCTGCTGGATGACGCCCGCGCCAAGCGTGAGGCGGGCGAGATTGACGACGCCCGGGTCCACCAGCTCGAGTCGCTGCTGAGCCTCGCCGAGGAAGACCTTCGCCGGGTCACGAAAGAACAGTAAGCGGGTTGCGGGGCCGCCGCCGGGCCGCTCTCGGTTGGGGCCGGACTGGTCCTGCACACTGTGGACAACCGGCCCGACGGCGGTGCCCGCGCCTAGGCTGAAGAGGTGCATCCGCCCCGCCCTTCGCCGGACCTTCCATGACCGTAACCTGGAGCGCCTATCGGCGTGCCCGGCGCCGCTCGCGTCAGGCCTGGTTCCTGGTGGTTGCGGCCCTGCTGGTGCTGGCAGCGGGCCTTGGCTGGTTCTTCGCCGTGGGCCAGTTCGCCCTCGCCGAACCGCAGATCAACGGACCGCGCGAGGCTCCCGTGATCGCGGCCGGCTGGATGAAACCTGTCGACCCGGTGCGCGCCGTCCCGCCGGGAGCCGCCGCCGACGCCCTGGAGGCGCTGCCGGTCAAAGACCGGGCGGCCGGGAACAACTACGACCGGAGTGCCTTTGGCCAGGCGTGGCTCGACGTCGACCGCAACGGCTGCGACACCCGCAACGATATCCTCCGCCGCGACCTGGCCGGCGCCCGGTTCACCGAAGGCTCCCGCTGCCGGGTCGGAACCGGGAGCTTCCAGGAGCCGTATACCGGGCAGACCATCGCCTTCCAGCGCGGCGCCGAGTCCAGCAAAGCGGTGCAGATCGACCACGTCGTGGCCCTGGGAGACGCCTGGCAGACGGGGGCCCAGCAGTTGACCGCCGTGCAGCGCCAGCACCTGGCCAACGATCCGCTGAACCTGATCGCCGTCGACGGCCAGGCCAATCAGGACAAGAGCGCGTCCGACGCCGCCGCCTGGCTGCCGCCGAACACGGCGTTCCGCTGCCATTACGTCGCCCGGCAGATCTCGGTCAAGGCCGCCTACCGGCTCTGGGTGACACCGGCCGAAAAAGATGCCATGAAACGGGTCCTCGGTGCCTGCCCCGGGCAGCAGACCATCGTGCCGCGCTGATGGAGCCGAGCTGGTGAGGTCGGCCGGATTCCCGGCTCATTGACAGGCAACATCACCAGGTCTACGACTGGACTCGTCAGCTACGGCCCATCGTTCGAGGAGCAGAAATGGCCTACGGAGTAGTGCACTTTTTCCCGGGGGGAACCAAGGAACAGTACGAGGCGTCCATTGCCGCGGTCCACCCCGGCGAAGGCCGCTTGCCGGAGGGGCAGGTCTTCCATGCCGGCGGCGCGTCGTCTGGCGGCTGGACGATCATGGCGGTCCATGATTCGAAGGAGAGCTGGGAGAAATTCCGTGACGGCATCCTGATGCCCAAAATGCAGGCAGGCATCGAGGGCGGCTTTAGCTCCCCGCCGGAAGAGACCGTCATCGACCTGTACAAGGTGATGCCTTAGCCCGCCGTATCCTCGGCCTTCAGATCAGCACCGAGACGAGGCACCAGCCGGCGAGGAGCAGCCCCAAGGCAAGCATCGGGACGTTCCATTCGGAGATTACCGTGCGGTCGGCCGAACTCCGGCCGGAGCCCACGGTGCCGCTTGCCTGTCGGGCATCCTGCCAGGCCCTGACAATCGCGTCCCGTCCGCCCGGCGTCGGCGGCTGGGCCATCCGCTCATTGGACGGAAGCATCCCGAAGGGGCGTTCCTTCCAGTCCCGGGCGTGCTCGAACCCGGCACCAAAGGCGCTGGGCGGCGTCGGTGCGCCCCAGCTGACATACCTTTTCCCGCCGGCTTTCACGGTCACGGTGTGCCGGACCTCGACGTCGTCCACCGCGGCGAACGGGATCCGGTGCCGGCGCAGGCCGTTGACCAGCTCAAAGCCGTCGGCCCCGACGATCAGCCGCGGCTGCCACTGCGTCAGGTAGACCAGCAGCGACGCTGCAGCCAGCCACGGCGCGGCGGCTGCGGCGGCGCCGCCCCTGCCCGCGAGCAGCAGCCAGCCGACGGCGGTGGCGCTGCCGGCCCAGACCAGCAGCGACACCACCCTGCCGGATGGCTCCTTGTAACTGCGCGGCTTCGTTTGCGAGCGTGATCTGGTTTCCCCCATGCGGCCCATCATGCCAGCGGTGCGCTGGTTTCCCGGCTAAGCGCCGAGGCTCTGCTCCGCGAGTTCCGCTTCGAGCCGCTCGACGTCGACCCGGTGGCACAGTTCGGTAGCGTGCGTCGTGACCGTGGCGCTTCCGGCAGCGACGGCCGAGCGGAACGCGTCAGCCAACGTGCGCCCCTGCGCCAGCCGGAGCACGAAAGCGGCCAGGAAACTGTCACCGGCACCCACGGTGCTTTGCACCTGCACCGGGGGCACGGCCAGCCGGAGCGTGCCATCCTTCGAGGCGAGGACAGCTCCCTGGCCGCCCAGGGTCAAGGCCACATGTTCGGCGGATCCGTCGGACACCAGCGCCATGGCGGCGTCGAGCTCGCTTTGTGCGCTGTCCAGCGTGGTGCCGAAGTGCAGCCCGAGTTCCCGCCGGCTGGGTTTGACCAGGAAGACCCCCTCGGACAGGGCAGCGGCCAGGGCCGGCCCGGAGGCGTCCACCACGCAGCGCGCATCCTGCTCGCGCGCCAGCCGGGCCACCTCCGCGTAAAAGTTGTCCGGGACCCCCGGGGGAAGGCTGCCGCTGGCCACCACGTAGCCACCCGGCTGGATGGAGTCGGCCACCAGCGCCAGGCAGAGCCGCCATTCGGGCTCGCTCAACTCCGGTCCCTGGAGGACGAAGCGGAACTGCTTCCCGGTCGACGTCTCGTCGACCGTGAAGTCCTGCCGCGTGCTGCCCTGGACCGGAACCACCAAGGTGGGCAGCCGCTCGGCCTCGATGAGCCTCCGGTACGCTTCGCCGGTGGGGCCGCCGGCGGTGTAGATGGCCAGCGGCCGGCCGCCGAGCCGCTGGATGACCCGGGCCACGTTGATGCCGCCGCCGCCCGGATCCAGCCGGCTGGGACCGCAGCGGAGTTTGTGCCCGCTGGTCACCAGCCCGGTTGTGGTGCTGACATCCAGGGCGGGGTTCACGGTGACCGTCAGGATGGGCTGCACCGGCGCCGGTTGAGTGGCTTCCATGGGCCCAAGCATAGAAGCGCGGGGTTGCCGGTGTCCCCGGGCCGAGGTCCCCTTGTGGGCAGTCGGCCGCTCCGCAAGAATGGGCGCGGCGGGGGCAGGAAGCTGGAAGTCAGCCGTCACGACTGGAGCGGGAACCATGGCACATCGCAAGGGAGGCGCCGGCAAGGGCACTGCCGGCAAGGCCTTGGCGCGCCGGAAGGCCGGCGAGGGAGAGGAATCAGGGCGGCCCGGGCGCTTGCCGCTCGGCGTCTATGCGGCCGAACTTTCCCGGCTCCAGGCGGAGCTGGTCGCGCTGCAGGAATGGGTCCGCAGCACGGGCGCGCGCGTGCTGGTGATCTTCGAAGGGCGCGACGCCGCCGGCAAGGGCAGCGCCATCAAGCGCGTCACTGAGTACCTGAATCCCCGCGTCGCCCGGATCGTGGCGTTGCCGGCGCCGACCGAGCGGGAGCGCGGTGAATGGTACTTCCAGCGCTATGTACAGCATCTGCCGGCCGCGGGGGAAATCGTCCTGATGGACCGCTCCTGGTACAACCGCGCCGGCGTCGAACGGGTGATGGGATTCTGCACGCCCGCGGAACACAAGCGCTTCATGTCCCAGTGCCCGGTCTTTGAACGTCTGCTGATCCAGGACGGCATCCTGCTCTTCAAATACTGGTTCTCGATCAGCCACGCGGAGCAGGAACGGCGTTTCAAGTCCCGGCTGGAAGACCCGCTGCGGCAGTGGAAACTCTCGCCGATGGACCGGGAAGCGATCCTGCGGTGGGAGGACTACTCGCGGGCCAAGGACGACATGTTCATGCAGACGGATACCGCCGAATCGCCGTGGTTTGTGGTCGAGGCGGAAGACAAACGCCGGGCCCGGATCAACATGATCGCCCACCTGCTCGCCAGCATCGACTACACCGAAGTCCGGACGGAGCCGGTGACGCTGCCGGAAAGGCCGCACGCGGTCAACTACACGCGCCCGCCCCGGGACCTGTTCCGCTACGTGCCGGACCACGCCGCCCTGTTGCTGAAGCCGGCCGAGGACTGAGCGGGGAGCAGGACCGGCCGCTCCAGGGGGACGCAACGTCGCCCCGGATCAGGACCCTGATCAGGTGGTGGGGCCGGTACTCGGACGGTAGGGTACCGGCATGGACATCATCCTTGTACCCGGATTCTGGCTGGACGCCTCGTCGTGGGAGGAGGTCACCCCGCCGCTCACCGCGGCCGGGCACAACGTCCACCCGCTGACGCTGCCGGGCCTGGAAGCGGTCGACGCGCCGCGCGCCGGGATCGGCCTGCGCACCCACATCGACGCCGTCGTGGCGAAGATCGACTCCTTCGATGCACCGGTGGTGCTGGTGGGCCACTCCGGCGGCGGAGCCATCATCCACGGCGCGGTCGATGCCCGCCCGGACCGGGTGGCCCGGGCCATTTACGTGGACAGCGGTCCGCTTGGCGACGGGGGTGTCATCAACGACGAGCTCCCGGCCGACGGCGACGACGTGCCCTTGCCGCCGTGGGAGCTCTTCGAAGATGCCGACCTCACCGACTTGACCGACGGCCTGCGCGCCATGTTCCGCGCCCGAGCCATCCCGCAGCCCCGCGGCGTGGCGCAGGATCGGCAGCAACTCAAGGACGAACGCCGGTTCGAGGTTCCGGCCACCGTCATCGCCTGCGAATTCCCGTCCTCGATGCTGAGGGAAATGATGGCCGGGGGCCACCCGTACGTGGCTGAACTGGGACGGATCCGCGAGGTGGACTTCGTGGACCTGCCCACCGGTCACTGGCCGCAGTTCACCAAGCCGGCCGAGCTCGGCGCCGCGATCCTGGCCGCCGTCGACCGCACCTGATTCCGCGGCGGAGTTTTAGTGACCGAACGGATCCGGGTCCACGCCCGGCAGCCAGGTCAGCCCGGGGACGCCCCAGCCGTTTTTCTTGGCTTGTTTCAGCGCCTTGCGGGAGTACCGGTCGATCAGCCGGTTGACGTAGAGCTTGCCGTCGAGGTGGTCGTATTCGTGCTGGATCACCCGCGCGAACCAGCCCGTCGCCTCGAACTCGACCGGCCTGCCGTCGCCGTCGAAGCCCTGCACCCGGGCCCACTCGGCGCGTTTGAGCGGGTACTGGCCGCCGGGGAAGGACAGGCAGCCCTCATCCTCCTCGTCCGGGTCCGGCAGCGCGCCGGAGACTTTGGACAGGGTCAGCACCGGATTCACGACGACGCCGGAGGCCGGCGCGCCGTCGTCGTTGGCGTATTTGTACACAAAGAGCCGCTTGCCCACACCCACCTGCGGCGCAGCGAGGCCCACGCCGTTGGCCGCGTCGTTGGTCTCGAACATGTCCGCGATCAGGGTGCGGAGCCCGTCGTCGAACACGTCGACTTCGGCGGCCCGGCGGTGCAGCACGGGTTCGCCCCAGATCGTGATGGGAAGGACTGTCATCTCGGGTGGTTCCTCTGGTGCAGGGGGCGGAAGCGTAGGTCAGCCGGCGATGGTGCGGCCGACGACGTCGCGCATGATTTCGTTGGTGCCGCCGAAAATGGTGAGCAGCCGGGCGGCGAGGTAGGCCTGCGCCACCGGGTATTCCAGGATGTAGCCGTAGCCACCGTGCAGCTGCAGGCACCGGTCGGTGACTGACTTCGCGCGCTCGGAGGCCCAGAGCTTGGCCCGGGCCGCCGATGCGGCATCGAGCTCACCCGCGTTGAACGCCCGGATGGCCCGGTCCACGTAGGTTTCGGTGACCTCCACCTCGGTGAGGATGTCGGCCAGTTCGAAGCGGCTGTTCTGGAAGTCGATGATCCGCTCGCCGAAAGCGTTGCGGTCCTTCGTGTACGCCACGGTCGCTTCGTAGACGGCGCGGGCGACGGCGGAGCCCGCCACGGCGATACCCAGCCGGCCCTGCGGGAGTTGCCCGGCAGCGTACTGCAGGCCCTTGCCTTCCTCGCCGACGAGGTCCGCGTGCGGCACCCGGACGTTGTCGAAGAACAGCTCAGCGGTGTCGGAGGCCTTGAGGCCCATCTTGTCCAGTTGGTTTCCGGTGTTGTAGCCCTCGGCCTTGCGCACCATAAACAGGGAGAAGGAGTCGCGGCCGCCCCGGCCGGTGCCGCCGTCGGTGCGGGCCAGGACCAGGGAGGCGTCGCCGGAGATGCCGTTGCCAATGAAGGTCTTCTGGCCGGTGATCAGCCAGTCGCCGCCGTCGCGCACGGCCTTGGTGCGGATGCCGCGGAGGTCGGAGCCGGCGCCGGGCTCGGTCCAGGCGACGGAGGTGACCGTCTCGCCCGAGACCATGCCGGGCAGCCAGCGGCTCTTGAGGTCATCGGAGCCGTAGGCCAGCAGGTGGGGGAGGACCATGTCATCGTGCAGGTGGAACGCCAGGCCGACGGCGAGATGGTTGCTTTTGGCAAATTCCTCGTCCAGCACGGCACGGAAGCGGTAGTCGGTCATGCCCAGGCCGCCGAACTCCTCGGGCACGGCGAGGCCCAGCAGGCCCTGTTCGCCGGCCGCCGTCCAGAGCGAGCGGGGCATCAGGTGGTCCTGGTCCCACTGGCCGTAGTGCGGCGCGACCGCCCGAGTGTTGAACTCGGCTGCCATCTCACGGAACATCTCGTGGTCTTCTTCATAGAGCTGGCGCTCCATCGCGGTTCCTTCCGTGCAAGGACGAGTCTGGACAGACAACAAAGGCCGCACCGGATAACCGGTGCGGCCTTTGGACAAGGTCGGACAATTCTGCCGTCCTTGGTGAGGGTGAGCGACGGGGGTTGAACCCGCGACCTCCTGGACCACAACCAGGCGCTCTGCCAACTGAGCTACGCCCACCATGTGCCCCGCCATGCCCTCCGGCGAACCGGCTGGCTGAAAAGGCAACGACAAATAGCTTACCTGCTGTTAGGGGGTGGTTTTGCCACTTTGGCCGATTTCGCCGAAATTTTCCCCAAACGTGGTGCAGATTACTCCGCCGGTGCTCCTGCCGGACCTTCGGCGGGTGTTCCGGCGGCGGCAGCTGATCCGGCCGCCGGCGCCATGATCGACTTCGCGATCCGCTGTGCCGTGGCGCTGTCCGGTCCCGGGGCCGGGACAAAGACCGCTTCGCGGTAGTAGCGGAGCTCGTCGATGGAGTCCTTGATATCTCCCAGGGCACGGTGGCCGCCGAGCTTGGCCGGGGACTGGAAGTACGCCCGGGCATACCAGCGCCGCGAGAGTTCCTTGATGGTGCTCACGTCGATGACCCGGTAGTGCAGGTGTTCGACCAGTTCAGGCATGTCACGGACCAGGAAGACCCGGTCGGTGCCCACGGAGTTCCCGCCCAGCGGCGCCTTCTTCGGGTCCGGCACCCACTTCTTGATGTACTCGAGCACAACGGCCTGGGCCTCGGCCATGGTCTTGCCGTGCGGCAGTTCCGCCAGCAGCCCCGACCGGGTGTGCATGTCCCGGACAAAGTCGTTCATTTGGGCGAGCGCGGCGTCGTCCGGTTTGATCACGACGTCGACGCCGTCGCCGAGGATGTTCAGTTCCGAGTCCGTCACCAGCGCCGCCACTTCGATGAGGGCGTCGTTCTTGGTGTCCAGGCCGGTCATTTCGCAGTCGATCCACACGATGCGTTCATTAGATATAGGCACCCGCACAGCCTACCGTTCCGCCGCCGGTGGGCGGCGCGGTGCTAGGATTTCGGTACGCAGCCGTCGAAGATTTTCGTCATCGCGGCGTGCCCCCTGGCCGGCTTTAGGGCCTGCCGCGGGCCATGGCCCCACAACAGATTGGACGATGCTGAGATGACGGCGCCTGTACCTGCGGCGGGGGATACGGCTGCCGGTACGTCCCGCACCTCCCTGAAACCGATGGATGCGGATGTGGACAACGCCAGGTCCCCGATCCTGGCCGGGTTCGCCGGCTCCATGTTCATGGCGGTCGGCTCCCTGGGCGTCGGCTGGCTCGCCCCGATTTCCGAGCTGCGGCGCCTGCCGCTCTTCATCTGGATGCGGACCGAAGCCGTCGGCGTCGCGCTGAGTATTGTGCTTCTGGCAGTCGGCGGCATGCTGCTGGTGCGGGCGTGGCTCCGGCTGGGGCAACGGGTCCGGACCTGGGGACCGGGCGCCCGCAAGGCGACCCTGGCGGCGGTGGCTGCCTGGGGGCTGCCGATGATGTTCTCCGTACCCCTGTTCAGCCGCGACGTCTATGCCTACATCGGCCAGGGCCGCCTGATGGTGGAGGGCTTCAACCCGTACGAAAACGGCATCTCGGCGCTTTCGAACTACTTCCAGCTGGGTGCGGACAAGATGTGGACCGAGGCGCCAGTGCCTTACGGGCAGCTGTTCCTCTGGATCGAACAGTTTGTTGTCTGGTCAACGAACGTCAACCCGGAAGCGAGCATTATGCTGTTCCGGCTGGCGGCCCTGGTGGGCATCGTGCTCTGCGTTATCTACGTGCCGAAACTGGCCGAACTGCATGGCGTCAACCCGCACCGGGCCCTGTGGCTCACCGCAGCCAATCCGCTGTTCCTGACCAACTTCATCGCCAGTGTCCACAACGACGCGCTGATGCTGGGACTGGCCCTGGCCGGACTCTACTACTGTGCGACCAGGAAGGTGCTGCTGGGCCTGGTGCTGGTCACCCTTTCAATCTCGGTCAAGCCCATCACGATCGTATTCCTGCCCTTCATTGGACTCTTGTGGGCAGGCAAGAATGCCGGCTGGCCGCGTAAGTTCGTCTTCTGGGCCCTGACCGCGGGGTTCAGCCTGGCGCTGTTGTACGCGATGAGCCTGGTTAACGGCTTCGGGTTCGGTTGGATCAACGGGCTCTCCGCCCCGGGCAGCATCTGGATCTGGTACGCGCCGGTGGGTCTGCTGGGGCTGATTGTGGCCTCCATCTTCAACGCCTTCAGCCTGGACGGCTGGGGGATGGCCAAATGGGTGTACGACGCCGGGAAGCTGCTGGCGCTGGGCATTGTCGGCTGGCAGATTTTCCGCGGCGACTATGACCGCCTGATGCGCCGCCTCACCCTCGCCTTCGCCGCCGTCGTCTTCCTGGCCCCGATGATCCAGTCCTGGTACGTCGTCTGGCTGATCCCGCTGTTCGCGGTGACGGGGATCCGCAACGACTGGCAGGTCAAGGCACTGTTCTTTATGGTGTCCTTCTTTATGGTCTACGCCATCTCGGACCAGCTTGAGGTCTTCCCCTACCTGCAGACGGATGACCTGGGTCTGGCGCTCGCGCTCGCCCGCAACGCCGCCGCCATCATCGCGCTGCTCTTCGCCCTCTACCTGATCTTCCTGGACCCTAAAACCAAGCAGCTGTTCAGCAAACCGTCGGAACCGGCCACCCACCGGCCGGTCATCTAGCCGGCCGGCACCGCGCACAAAGGAAGCCACCTATGTCGATGATCAAGAGCCCCGCCGAGATTGCCCTGATGCGCGACGCCGGCCGGGTGGTGGCGAACGCCCTGGCCCGGGTGCGCGAGGCGGCCGACGTCGGCGTCTCGCTCAGGGAGCTCGACGGTGTGGCTGCCAGGGTGATCGCCGACGCCGGCGCCACCCCGGCGTTTCTGGACTATCACCCGCGCTGGGCCTCCGTGCCGTTCCCGGGCGTGATCTGCACCTCCGTCAACGACGCCGTGGTGCACGGCATCCCCGGCGACTACCGCCTCGCCGACGGCGACCTGCTGAGCGTCGACTGCGGCGCTTTCCTGGACGGCTGGTGCGGGGACGCCGCTGTCAGCTTCATCGTCGGCACGGCGGACCCGGTGGACCAGGCCCTGATCGATGCCACGGACGCGGCCCTGGCCCGCGGCATCGAGGCGGCACGGATCGGGAACAAGATGGGCGACGTGGCCTACGCCATCGGCGGCGCCGCCCGCCGCGCCGGATACGGGCTGCTGGCCGACCACGGCGGCCATGGGATCGGCCGGACCATGCATGCCGAACCGCATGTGCCCAATGACGGCCGGCCGGGCCGCGGCATCAAGCTGACCGAGGGGCTGGTCATCGCGATCGAACCCATGCTGATCCTCGGAGGCAAGGACGACTACTACCACGACGACGATGAGTGGACGCTCCGCTCGGCCAACGGCCGCCGGTCAGCCCACAGCGAGCACACCGTGGCCATCACCGCAGACGGACCCGTCATCCTGACGCTGCCCTAGGAACCGGCCCGGAGCCCGCAGGCAGGCCGGTCCGGCCAGCCCCGACAGGCCCGGTGCCGCGGCCCAGCCCGGCACGACAGGTCCGGTGCCGCCGGGGTCAGCGCTTGCGCGTCCCCTGGCCGGCCAGCGTGGCGCGTTGGCGGTGCGCTGCCAGCCTCAGCTGGATGATGCGTGCCGCCCCGGCGATGGCGACGAGCACGCCGCCGCCGACGGCGGCGATCAGCAGGGCGATGCCGAGCGGAACCGATCCTTCAAGGCCGAAAAACTTGACCAGAACATAGTCCTGGTTCTGCAGGATGAAGGTGATGAGCAGGATCAGCACCACCAGTGCGCTGGCAACGGCGGTCCACACCATCCCGGCCCTGGTGACTTTTTGGTGGTCCGGGACGGGCGCCGGTTCCGCCGCCGTCGTCCCGCCGCGGGGCGCCTCGCCGGTCCCGGACCCCGGGGTGTCCGCCGCGGATCCGGGCGCCAGATCGGTGCCTGTCGGGTAATCGGTGCCGCCGGCCGGGTAGCTGTCCTCTGCGCGGGACGGGGCGTCGGCTGCAACCGGGTTCTGCGCGGGCAGGGAGCCCTCGGAGTCCTGGGGGTCGAAGCTGCGGGGTGTCTGGGTCATGGCTGCCGTGCCTTTCGGTTGCGGGCGGGTCGGCGTGGGCTCTCCCGGTGACCCGTCTGTCACCTCAATACTAAGCGTGCTTATGGCGCACGGGGGTGAAGGAACGGAGGAGGATGATGGGCGCGTTCCGCCGCGTGTCCCGGCAAAGGATCGAGTGGTTGGCACCGGGCGGGGGACGGTATAGCGTCTCAGCCAAGGACGCCCCGAGGGGGCTTCCGGCCGAGGAGGCACAGCCGTGACGATCGTCGACAACGCCGTGTATGTGGACGGGTACCGCACCGCGGACCCGGAGGACCTGGACGAGACCTACTTCGTGTTGCGGCAGCGCCAGGGCATGGCGTGGATCGGGCTCTACCGCCCGGACGCGGGGGAGCTCCGCTCCGCAGCGGAGGAGTTTGACCTGAACCAGCTGGCCGTGGAGGACGCGCTCGCGGGCCATCAGCGCGCCAAGCTCGAACACTACGGCGAGACGAACTTCCTGGTGCTGCGGCCGGCCCGGTACCTGGACGAGGCGGAAGAGGTGCAGTTCGGCGAGATCCACATTTTCACCGGCCCCGATTTTGTGATCACCGTCCGCCATGCCGAGTCCCCGGACCTGGCCCGGGTCAGGCGGCGGATGGAAGCTCAGCCCGGTTTCCTGGCGCTCGGGCCGGACGCCGTGCTGTACGCCATCCTGGATCAGGTGGTCGATGAATACGAGCCCGTCGCCGCCGGGCTGGAGAACGACGTGGATGAGATCGAAGACGAGTTGTTCGCCGCCGACCCCGGCGTCTCCCGCCGGATCTACGAACTCTCCCGTCAGGTGATCATGTTCCAGCGGGCGACGGCGCCGCTGACGGGTATCCTGCAGGCGCTCCGTGCCGGCAAACCCAACCATGTACCCGGTCCCGAGCTGCAGGACCATTTGCGGGACGTGCTTGATCATGTACTGCGGCTGAGCGAACGGGTGGCCGCGTTCCGGGCCCTGCTGCAAAATGCCCTGGCAGTCAACGCTGCCCTCGTGGCGCAGCGGCAGAACGACGAAATGCGGCTGCTGACGGAGTCAAGCATCGCCCAGAACGAGCAAACCAAGAGGATCTCCTCCTGGGCGGCAATCCTTTTCGCGCCGACGTTGATCGCCTCGATTTACGGCATGAATTTCCGGCTGATTCCCGAGCTTGACTGGATCTTTGGCTATCCCATGGCCTTGGGACTGATGCTGGTGATGGGCCTGGCCCTCTACCTGACGTTCAGGCACAACAAGTGGATCTGACCGGCCGCTGACGGGCAGCGGCCCCGGCCGGCGGCTGGGCCGCAGCCAGGGCCGCAGGTTGTGCCCCAGGAGGGAATCGAACCCCCGACCGGCGGATTAGAAGGCCGCTGCTCTATCCCCTGAGCTACTGGGGCACGTTCGGCAAACCGTCCGGCTGCTGCCGGGGATGCCTCAAAGAGTTTACAGTGCCCGGCGCCGCTTTCGGGTCAGGCAGCCGGGCGATCGCTGGGCCCGGGCCGCCGCCTGCCGCGGCAGGCCGGGTTTTCCACATAGCGCATCCCCGCCCTCCCGGCCGGAGTCCGCCGGCCGGAAGCTGGAAGGGCCTGCTAGGGCACGACCTATCGAGACAGGACAGAACAATGAACGACAGGATCACAATCCGCGGTTTCGTCGCCACGGAAATCAGGAGTTCGACGACGACGGGCGGGGTGGCCACTGCCTCGTTCCGGATGGGTTCCAACCAGCGTCGCTTTGACCGCTCCGCGAACGCGTGGGTGGACGTCAACACGAACTGGTTCACGGTGCAGGGCTACCGCCAGCTTGCCGGCAATATGGGTTGCAGCATTAAGAAAGGCCAGCCGGTGATCGTGGTTGGACGGCTCAAGATGCGCAGCTGGGAAAAGGACGGACACATCCATTACGTGGCGGAAATCGATGCCGACGCCGTTGGCCATGACCTCGCATGGGGCTCCGCGAACTTCACCCGCTCCGCCGGCGGCAACCCGGCACCCGGCCAGGACGCCGGTGCGGAACCGGCGGAGGACGGGCAGGACACGCCGGTGGATGTCGGCCCCGGCGCGGAAACCGAGGTCGACCTCGCAGGAGCTGATCTGCCGGACTTCGACGAAGAGACCGGCGAGCTTAAGGACGCTGCCGCTTGAGACGGACGGCCGGGATCCGGCAAGGCCGGGACTGCCTTGTCGCCCGGCTGCGTGCCGGGACCGTGGCGGTGGCTTTGCTGCACGCCCTGGACCCACGGCCGTCCTCCCGCGGGCCCGCACCGCTGAGACCCGCCGCCGGGGCCCGGGGCAGGGAAGTCATTCTTCGCCGGATGAGACCGTCCCGGAATGTGAGTTATCCGTGTCGAGCCACTAGATTTGTAGGCATGGCGGAATTTATCTACACAATGACCAAGGCCCGTAAGGCCGTTGGCGAAAAACTTATCCTCGACGACGTGAGCATGTCCTTCTTCCCGGGGGCCAAGATCGGTGTCGTCGGCCCGAATGGTGCCGGTAAGTCCACCATTCTCAAGATCATGGCCGGTCTGGACACCCCCTCCAACGGCGAAGCCCGGCTGAGCCCCGGCTACAGCGTCGGCATCCTGCTGCAGGAACCGCCGCTGAATGAGGAAAAGACCGTCCTTGGCAACGTCCAGGAAGGCGTCGGCGAGATCTACGGCAAGATCCAGCGCTTCAACGAGATCTCCGAAGAGATGGCCAACCCGGACGCCGACTACGACGCCCTGCTCGAAGAAATGGGCCAGTTGCAGGAAGCCATCGACGCCGCCGACGCCTGGGACCTCGATTCCCAGCTTGAGCAGGCCATGGACGCCCTGCGGTGCCCGCCGGCCGACGCCGACGTGACCCTGCTCTCCGGCGGTGAGCGCCGCCGCGTCGCACTGTGCAAGCTCCTGCTGCAGAAGCCGGACCTGCTGCTGCTCGATGAGCCCACCAACCACCTCGACGCCGAGAGCGTGCTGTGGCTCGAGCAGCACTTGTCCTCCTACCCGGGCGCTGTCCTCGCCGTCACCCACGACCGGTACTTCCTGGACCACGTGGCCGAGTGGATCGCCGAAGTGGACCGCGGCCACCTGTACCCGTACGAGGGCAACTACTCCACCTACCTCGAGAAGAAGCGCGCCCGCCTGGAGATCCAGGGCAAGAAGGACGCCAAGCAGGCCAAACGCCTCGCCGAAGAACTCGACTGGGTCCGCTCCAACGCCAAGGGCCGCCAGACCAAGTCCAAGGCCCGTCTGGCCCGGTACGAAGAAATGGCCGCCGAGGCTGATCGCACCCGCAAGCTCGACTTTGAAGAGATCCAGATCCCGCCGGGACCGCGCCTCGGCGGTCTGGTCCTGGAAGCCAAGAACCTCCAGAAGGGCTTCGAGGACCGGACGCTGATCGACGGGCTGACCTTCTCGCTGCCGCGCAACGGCATCGTGGGCGTCATCGGTCCCAACGGCGTCGGCAAGACCACCCTGTTTAAGACCATCGTCGGGCTGGAGCCCCTCGACGGCGGCGAGCTGAAGATCGGCGACTCCGTCAAGATCTCCTACGCGGACCAGAGCCGCGGGGGCATCGACCCGAACAAGACCCTGTGGGAGGTCGTCTCCGACGGCCTGGACTTCATCCAGGTCGGCCAGGTCGAAATGCCGTCCCGCGCCTATGTCGCCGCCTTCGGCTTCAAGGGCCCGGACCAGCAGAAAAAGGCCGGGGTGCTCTCCGGTGGTGAGCGCAACCGCCTGAACCTTGCCCTGACCCTGAAACAGGGCGGCAACCTGCTGCTCCTCGACGAACCGACCAACGACCTCGACGTCGAGACGCTCAGCAGCCTCGAAAACGCCCTGCTCGAATTCCCGGGCTGCGCCGTCGTCGTCTCGCACGACCGCTGGTTCCTCGACCGGGTGGCCACGCACATCCTGGCCTACGAAGGCGACGAGGAGAACCCCTCCAAGTGGTACTGGTTTGAGGGCAACTTCGAATCCTACGAGGAGAACAAGATCGAGCGCCTCGGCCCGGACGCGGCCAAGCCGCACCGCGTGACCCACCGCCGCCTTACCCGCGACTAGGTCCGCCCGCCAGGCCGTGAAAAAGCCGGCTCCCGGGGTCACCTGGGAGCCGGCTTTTCCATGCCCGCGGTGCCGCTTCGGATCCCCGGGCATGACCCGACGGGGTCAGCCGCGGTCGGCCTTGCGCAGCTGGTGCTGCATCACCTTGGTCTGGACGGCGCCTTTGACCTTGTTCTTGAGGTCGGTCGGCACCCGGATCATGCCCTCCTGGGCCACCGTGGCCACGTGTCGGCCGTCCCGGCTGAAGATCTTGCCCGTGGCCAGGCCGCGGGCGCCTTGGGCGCTGGGGGATTCCTGGACGTAGAGCAGCCATTCGTCCACCCGGACCGGACGGTGCCACCACATGGCGTGGTCCAGGCTCGCCACGGACATTCCGGGGGTGATCCAGCTCATCCCGTGTTTGCGCAGCACCGACTCCAGCAGTGTGTAGTCGCTCGCGTAGGCCAGCGCCGCCCGGTGCATCTGCGGATCATCGGGCATCGGGCCGAAAGTGCGCATCCAGACGGCGTTCCGGGCCTCCTTCGGGCCCTTGGCCGAGACGTACAGCGCCGGATCCACATGGCGGATGTCAAAGGGCCGCTCATAGGCCCAGTGCCGGGCCACCGGGTGGTCGTACTTGCCCAGCAGGTCGGCTGTGCTCGGCAGGGACTCCGGGTCCGGGATTCCGGCCGGCATTTCGGTCTGGTGTTCAATCCCCTCGTCCTCGTCCTGGAAGGACGCGATCATCGAGAGGATCGGCGTGCCCTCCTGGTAGGCGTGGACCCGGCGCGCGGAGAAGGACCGGCCGTCGCGGAGGCGCTGGACGCCGAAGGTGATGGGCTTGTTGGCGTCGCCCGGCCGCAGGAAATAGCCGTGCATGGAGTGCACCCCGCGGCCCTCCGGGACGGTGCGGCTGCCGGCCACGAGCGACTGGGCCAGCACCTGGCCGCCAAAAACGCGCTGCCGCGGCTGTTTCTGCGAGGGTCCCATGAAGATGTCCTCGTCCGTCCGGGCCCCTTCCAGTTCCCCGAGGTTCAGGAGTTGGATGAGCGAGGTGGTGGGGTCCTCGGTGGGCGGCGCCTGCAATCCGGCTTCGGCTTCAGTCATGGTTTGACTCTAGACGGCACCCCGGCAGGGCTCAAAGGAGGCGCAGCCGGTAGAGTCGGGATTGTGTCTGACGTCCTAACCCAGCCCCTGCAGTTCACCGATCCCCGTGACCTCGCCGACCTGCGCACTTTCGCCACCCGCGCCCGCAGCATCGACGACGGCGCCATCCGGCTCAGCGCTGCCGGGCCGGTGCTGGCCGCCTACGTGTGCGTACTCCGGCCCCGGCTGCTGGGGGAGTCCACCCCGACCATTCTGGGACTGCGGACGGTGGCGCTGGCGGCACCGGCGGAACTCGACGTGACCGTTCCGCTCTCGGCGGTGCTGGACCGGCTGGCGCGCTCCGGCGCCGACGACGTCGAACTTCCCGTGCCGCCGGTGACCGTCGCCGAACCGTGGGCGGGCGTCGGCGCCCCCCGGACCGGCTGGGAGCCGCTCGGGACGCTGCCGGACGCGGTCCTGCGGCAGTCCGCGGAAGCCGGCATCACCGAGATCGCCGCCATCATCCCCGACAAACCCGGGGCCCTGATCGTCAACAACGCCCGCGCCACGGTCTGGGGGCGGGAGCTTCCCGACGCCGGCGGGCTGCCTGCCGGGGCGGCCTTCGCAGCGCTGGCGCTGGGTTTCCTCGCCGACGGTGACCAAAGCCTGTTCCGCGCGGGTCGCTGGTTCCGGCTCAGCAGCGCCCGCGGCCATGTCCTGGTCCGGTCGGGCTCCGGACTTTAGGCCCCCGCCCGCGGGGCGCGATGACCGGCTCAGAAGCGGCGGACGGTCAGTTCCGCGGCGGACTCGAAGCCGAGCCTGGCATAAAAACTCCGTGACGCCGGGGAGGGCGACAGGACCATCCTTGCCGCCCCGATCTCCCGGGCGAACTCGATCGCCGCTTCCACCAGCCGACCGCCGACGCCGGAGTTGCGGAAAGCCGGCAGGACGTACACGTTGCCCAGATAAACCCAGCAGGAGGGGTTCTTGCCGGGCTTGGGCATCCGGTCGAAGACCAGGAGATTGAGCATCCCCACGAGCCGGCCGTCCTGCTCGGCGACGAAGAACTTCCGCGGGTTGGCGTCCATCCAGTTGTTGTAGGCGCCCTCGAAGTCAGGGTCGTGCGCGAGCCCGGGCTCCTGTTCCGCGGCCCACCCGGCACGGAGCGCGGCAAGCGCTGCCCGGTCCTCCGGGCGGTCCTCGCGGATTGTTGGCATAGCCCCACCCTACGGTCAGGGCCGCCGGGACGCGGCGCACGAAACGCTTGCCCGGCAGATACCCGGCTAGGTATTATTGACGCAGAAAGACCCCGGAGGCATCCCCCCAAGTGCCTCCGGGGTCTTTCCACGTTCCGGCGTCCCGGGGCGCCGCCAGGTGGACCGCCGGCACGGTGACATCGCTGCCGTCCGTTGCCCTTGCCCGGCCCTGCCATACTGGTCGGATGGACGGCATCCCGGTGTTGGAGCCGCCGGCCGGACGGCACCCCGGCTTCAACACTGCGCTTCATCCGGATTGCGGCTGGTTGCGGCTGCTCCGCCTCGCGGTGGGTGCTCTTATACTCTTTGCCCTGGTCCGGAAGACGTACGACGCGACCCTCCCGGGCAGCGATGTGGATCTCGCCCAGCTCTACTCGGAATTTACGGTCCAGTCGAACCTCGCCTTCGGGCTCGCGCTGCTGGTCTCCGCCGCCCTGCCGCGGGCCCGGCTGCCGGTGTGGTGGGACCACGTGTCCGGGGCGCTGGCGCTGTACCTGGTGATGACGGGGGTCATCTACGTGGTCCTCGTGGCTCCGCCGGGTGAACCGTGGTGGAGCCTGGACCTGTACTGGCCGCAGCTGCTCCACCACCGCGTGGCACCCATGTTCGCCGCCCTCGACTGGCTCCTGGCCACCCGGACAGTGCGCGGCCGCTGGTGGCGGCCGGTCGCCTGGCTCGGCTACCCGGCCGCCTTCCTCGTCTTTTCGTGGGTCCGTGGCGGCCTCGACGGCTGGTACGTCTACGATTTCCTTGATCCGACGCTTGACGGCGGCTGGCCGGCGGCGTTGGCGACGACGGCGCAGGTCCTCGCCGCGTTCCTCCTCGTCGCGGTACTACTTCACCTCGCCGGCAATGCACGCGCGGGGTTCGCGGCGCCGCGCCCTTCGCGCGCACCCCGCTGATCCGCTGACGCCCGCACCGCGCGCCGCGCCTGGGCATCCGCGGAAGCGTGGGCGTACCTGTCCCTAGGAGCCGGCGGGGCTGTTGATCATCGAGAGGGCCGCCCGCTCCATGTAGTCCCAGAGGGTCCCCTCGTAGAGCGGTGGCAGCTCCAGGGCGTCGACGGCGGTGCGCATGTGGCGCAGCCAGGCATCCTTCGCCTCGGGGGTGACACGGAACGGCATGTGGCGCATCCGCAGCCGCGGATGGCCGCGCTCCTCGCCGTAGGTGGTGGGGCCGCCCCAGTATTGTTCCAGGAACATCAGGAAGCGCCGTTTGGCCGGCGCCAGGTCTTCCTCCGGATACATCGGCCGCAGCAGCGGGTCCTCCGCGACGCCGTCGTAGAACACGTCGATGAGCTTTACGAAAGTTTCGTGGCCGCCCACGGCGTCATAGAAGTTGTCCGTGTAGCCGGGCTTGCTGAACGGATCGTTCTGGAGCAGCATCTTGGGCTGCCGGGGCTCGCCGGCGGCGGGGGTCGTCATATTATTCTCCGGCCTGTTGCTGGGGTGTGGAGCCGGCGTCATCCGCCGGCGGACTGTTGGGGGAGAGGTAGCTGCCCTGCGAGCGGTTGCCCACCCGCAGGATCTCGCCGTTGCGCAGGTACCAGACGGTGCCGTCACCGGCCCGGACGCGGGTGATGCGCAGGCCAATGGACTCCACCGTCCCCACGACCTCGGACGTTTCGATGACATCGCCGATCCCGTACTGGTCCTCGATGGTGATGAAGATGCCGGCGAGGAAGTCGCGGATCAGCTGCTGGGCGCCGAAACCGATCGCGATGCCGAGGATACCGACGCTGGTCAACAGCGGGGCGATGTTCACGTTGAGGTTCTGCAGGACGTACATCACCGTGATCACGACGACGAGGACGCTCACGACGCTCGTGAGCAGGGAGCCGATAGTGTTCGCTCGCTGCACGCGGCGCTGGTGGTCCAGGGCCCGGAGCGCCGGGGCTGCCCAACGGAAGTGCGGCTTTTTGAAAAAGGTGCTCCCGGCGGCGACGCGTTTGGTGATGCCGGCAATCACGAACGACGCTACCAGCCACGCGGCGACGCCGACGCCGACGCTGATCAGGACGCCGGGCAGGTTGACGGCGGAGATGTCCGGCGGGGTGATGGGCTCTGCGGTTGCCACGGGATACTTTAGGTACATCGGCGGGGCTAGCTCCTTCGGTGCGCCCGCGTTCGCCGGGCGCATAACACTCTGTCCAGCTTCAAGATTAGCGTCGTAGCCTGTCCCCATGCGCATTCTGATCCTGGGCGGTACCGCCTTCCTGTCAGCAGAAATCGCCCGGCAGGCGCTTGCGGCCGGGCACGAGGTCATGTGCCTGGCCCGAGGGACCCGGTCGGCGCCGCCGGAGGGTGCCACCTGGCTGCAGGCGGACCGCTCCCAGGGCCCGGCCGCCTACGCCGGGGCCACGGGCGCGGGGGAGTGGGACGCCGTCGTCGACGTCACCCGGGATCCGCAGCAGGCCCGGGAGGCCCTCGAAGCCCTGTCCGCCCGCGCCCGGCATTGGACGTTCGTCTCCAGCTGTTCGGTGTACGCCGACCACTCGGTCCCCGGCTCGGCCGAGGACGCCGCAGTCCTGCCCCCGCTTGCCCCGGGCGCCGCGGCGGGCCAGGACAACTACGGCGAAGCGAAGTCCGCCATCGAACGGTCCACGGCGGAACTCGCCGCGGGTAAGGCGCATCTCTGCCGGGCCGGGCTGATCGGTGGCCCCGGGGACGGCTCGGACCGGTACGGTTACTGGCCGGCCCGCTTCGCCCGCGGGGCGGGCCCGGTGCTCGTCCCGGACATTCCGGCGGATCCGACCCAGGTGATCGACGTCCGGGACCTGGCCGCGTGGATCCTGGCGGCGGCTGAAACCGGAGTCACCGGGGCGCTGAACGCCGTCGGTGAGCCGGTCCCGTTCGGCGACTACCTGGCGGCGTCACGGCGGCTCGCCGGGGGCGCCGCGGAGGTGGTGGCCGCACCCGGCCAGTGGCTGGCCGGGCGCGGCGTGAACTACTGGGCCGGGCCGGACTCGCTGCCGCTATGGCTCCCGCCCGGCAACGACGGCTTCGCCACCCGGAGCAACGCCGCGGCATGTGGGGCCGGGCTGAAGCTGAGGCCGTGGACCATGACGCTGGCCGACACGCTGGCCGAGGAGCACCGCCGCGGCCTCGACCGGGATCGGATGGCGGGCCTCAGTCCGGACACCGAACAGCGGCTGCTGCGCGAGTTCCGGGCAGAGGTTCAGCCGGCCTGAGAGTCCCGCCCTGGCCCACCCCGCCCTGGCCCACCCCGCCCTGGTCCGCCGCGCTTGGGTCCGGCAGCGCCGTGGCCTCGTGCCGCACCGGAAAATTGACGCTCCGGGCGATGAAGCACAGCGCGTTGGCCCGGCGGTGCAGCTCTTCGAAGAGCTCCCCGGCCACCGGGACCTCCGTCGTGACCCGCGGCCTGAGCGTGACCGCTTCGAACTGGCCGCTGCCGTCCCGGTTGGTGCGCATCATGCCCTCGGCGCGGTCCTCGTAGCCGGTGACCACCACACCGTGTTTGACCGCCACGTGCAGGAAGGACAGCATGTGGCACTGCGAAAGCGCCGCCAGCAGCAGCTGCTCCGGGTTGTAGCGCTCCCGGTCGCCGTGGAACGTCGGGTCCGCGGACCCCTTGAGGACCGGCAGCCCGGGGATCTCGACGTCGTGGTCCCGGGAGTAGCCCCGGTACGAGGAGGTCCCGGCGCCCTGGTTCCCGGTCCAGCGGACGGTCAGCGCGTAGTGGTGCTCGTCGAGGCTCATGCCGCCAGTCTAACGGCGCGCAGCTGCCCAACTGGCTCGCAGTAGTTGTCGTTTTCAGGGGTCAAAACGTCGACAAGTGCGAGCCAGTTGGGCCAGCCGGGACTAGACGTCCGCGGCGCGGGCGCGCAGGGCGCGGGCGACGCCGTCGCGGTTTTCCAGCATCATCCGGCGCAGCGCCGCGCTGTCCTCGGGCAGCGAAGCCAGGAACTCGTCCGTGCGGTCCACCGTGGCCTGCGTGGTCAGCTGCGCAGGGTAGAGCCCGACGACGATCTGCTGGGCCAGCGCGTGCGTGCGGTCCCTGACGATGCCCGGGACGGCTGCGAAGTACTTCTCCGCATAGGGCTCCAGCAGGGAGGTGTCCAGCACGCGGGTGAAGCCGGCGACGGCCGAACCCTGCAGGGCGTTGGACAGCTCGCCCGTGACCACAATCGATTCCCAGGCCGCGGCCTTGGCCTCCGCAGTGGGGATGGCGGCCTTGGCCAGGGCCGCCGCGTTCTGGCCGGTGGCGGTGTTGTCGTGCTCCAGCTCGGCGTCGATCTGCTCCTGCCCGGCGCGGCCGCCGACCACGAGCGAGGCGATCAGTTCCCAGCGCAGGTCCTGGTCCACGGCGAGGCCGGGCAGTTCCTGCGAGCCGTCCAGCAGGCCGGCGACCGTATCCAGCTGCCCGGCGCTGCGGGCCAGCAGGGCGTAGGACTTCACGAACTGCAGCTGCGCGTCGGACCCGGCCGGGACGCGGGAGGCGAGCTCCCAGAGGCGGTCGGCCGCGGCGGTCGCGGTGGCTTCCTTGTGTTCCGCCGCCACGTAGAAGTTCAGCGTCGTGGCGAGCTGGCGGAGCTGGACGAGGATGACGGAGGAGTCGGATTCCTCGGCGATGTTGGCCAGGATCAGCTCCACGTAGCCGCGGGCCGGGGTTTCGCCGTCGCGCGCCGCGTCCCAGGCCGAGCCCCAGACCAGCGTCCGGGGCAGGCTCTGGCCGAAGTCCTTCAGGTGCGCGGTGGCGGTGGCGAGGGACTCCGGATCGAGCCGGACCTTGGCGTAGGCGAGGTCGTCGTCGTTGAGCAGGATCAGGTCCGGCCGGGCCAGGCCGGCCAGGGCCGGAACCTCGGTGCGGGCGCCGTCGACGTCGAGCTCCTCGCGGTGCACCCGTTCCAGCTTCCCGGCGCCGTCCAGGTTGTAGAAGCCGACGGCGAGACGGTGCGGGCGGATGGTCGGCTGGGCCTCGGTGGCGGACTGCAGGATGGCGAAGGAGGAAATCAGCCCGTCCTCCCCGATGGACAGTTCGGGCGTGAGCGTGTTCACCCCGGCGGTCTCCAGCCAGAGCTGCCCCCAGTGGTCCAGGTCGCGGCCGCTGGCCTTTTCGAGTTCAACCATGAGGTCGGCCAGCTCGGTGTTCTGCCAGGAGTGCTTGCGGAAGTACTCGCGGACCCCGGCCATGAATTCCTCCGGGCCCACCCAGGCCACCAGCTGCCGCAGCACCGAGGCGCCCTTGGCGTAGGTGATGCCGTCGAAGTTCACCTCGACGTCCTGCAGGTCATTGATCTCGGCGAAGATCGGGTGCGTGGTGGGCAGCTGGTCCTGGCGGTAGGCCCAGGACTTCTCCACCGAAGCGAAGGTGGTCCAGGCATGGTCGAACTTCGTGTTCTCCACGGCCGCGAGGTGGGACATGTACTCGGCGAACGACTCGTTGAGCCAGAGATCGTTCCACCAGCGCATCGTCACGAGGTCGCCGAACCACATGTGCGCCAGCTCGTGCAGCACGGTGATGGCACGGCGTTCCACCTGGGCGTCGGTGACCTTGCTGCGGAAGACATAGCCTTCCAGGATGGTGACGGCCCCGGCGTTCTCCATGGCGCCGGCGTTGAACTCCGGCACGAAGAGCTGGTCGTACTTCTCGAACGGGTACGGGCAGCCGAACTGGGCCTCGAAGAATTCAAACCCCTGCCGCGTCAGGTCGAAGATGTTGTCCGCGTCGAGGTACTGCATCAGCGACTTGCGGGCAAAAATGCCCAGCGGAGTGACCTTCCCGTCCGCCGAGACCACCTCGCTGCGGACGCTCTGGTACGGCCCGGCGATCAGCGCGGTGACGTAGGAGGAGAGCCGCGGGGTGGGGGCGAATTCCCAGACCGAGCGTGCCCCGCCGTCCTCGCCGGGGGCGGCTTCCACCGGGTCCGGGGTGGGGGAGTTGGAGACGACGTCCCAGTGCGAGGGCGCCGTGACCGTGAAGCTGAAGCTGGCCTTCAGGTCGGGCTGTTCGAAGACCGCGAACATACGCCGGGAGTCCGGAACTTCAAACTGGGTATAGAGGTAGACCTCGTTGTCCACCGGGTCCACGAAGCGGTGCAGTCCCTCGCCGGTGTTCATGTAGGGCGCGTCCGCGACCACCACAAGTTCGTTCTCCGCGGCCAGGTCCGGCAGCTGGATCCGGATGCCGTCGGACACGTCCGCGGGGTCCAGTTCGCGGCCGTTGAGCGTGATGCTGTGGACGGTGTGGGTTACGGCGTCGATAAAGCTCGAGGACCCGGGGGTGGCCGTGAATTTCACCGCGGTGGTGGAGCCGAAGACTTTTTCACCCCGGGTCAGGTCGAGGCTGACGTCGTAGGAGTCGACGGTGATCAGTGCGGCGCGCTCGCGGGCCTCGGCGCGCGTGAGGTTCATACCGGGCAAGTGGTGCCTCCAGATGTGGTGGGAACGGTGGAACGATACTGTGAAATTATTCTTTCACGTTGCCGGGCGTTGGCAAGTTGCTCCCGTCACAGCGGCACCCCGCCGCGCGGACCCGGCAGGGGTAGCGTTGGAACCATGGGAAAGATCCGCGATTCCGTTGACGTCCGGGCCCTGCGCTTCGCCGTGGGGTTCCCGCTGATGCTGGCGGCCGCCTTCGTGGTGTGCGCTTTGCTGATCCGGGGCGACCTGCCCGATCCGCTGGCGGTCCGGTGGACCGACGCCGGAGCCGCCGATTTCGCGCCGTTTGGGGCCGTGGTGGGGGTCGGCGCGGCCATGATCGTGTTGATTGGCTGGGCGGTCCTGCTGCAGGCGGCACCGTTGTCCCGCCCCGCCCTGATGCGCCGCCTGATGATGGGTGCCGGGCTGGCCGTCAGCCTCTTTGTCACCACCGTCCTTGCCGCCGTGCTGGTGGGCCAGCTGGGTCTTGCCGACGCCCGCCAGTCCCGCGTTGATGTGTCCGTCCTGGCGATGGGCAGCGGAGCGGCGCTGGGGCTTGGCGTGGTCATGGGTTTTGTCTTCAAAGCCGATGAGCGCTGGTCCGCCGACGACGAGCGGGCCATGCGGGAAGCGCTGGCACGCGAACGGGATCCCGAGCTGGCCGGCGACTCCGTGAGCCTGTGGGTGCACGCGCGGAGCTCGGTCTTTGTCATGCTCGGCATCGCCACACTGTTTCCGGCGGCCCTGCTCACGGTCGCCGTGCCATGGCTGGCCGCGCTGCTGGCGGCTGTTGCGCTGCTGGCGGCCGTGTTCCTCTTCGCCCGCATCCGGGTCGACCGGGGCGGGCTCCGGGTGTTCGCCGCGGGCTTCGTGCGGGTGATGGACGTTCCCGCCGCAGCCATCGAGTCGGCAACCCCGAAGGAGGTCAAGGCCGCCGACTACGGCGGCTGGGGCTACCGGAGCCACGGGACCACCACGGCGATGCTGGTCAGCAGCGGGCCCGCCGTCGTCGTCGACCGCTCCGACGGACGCCAGCTGGCGGTCAGCGGAGGCAGCGCAACGACGGCGGACAACGTGGCGCAGGTGTTGTCCCGCGTGGCGGCCCGGGCCCGGCGCAACGGCGGGGCGCCGGCGGCGTAGCCCTAGTACGCTGGGAGGAGCCCTGATCAGCAGCGCCGGGAGTCCGCCGGCGCCCCACAGAACGGATCCGCCGTGAGCATTGCCCCGGATTTCCCGCGCGTCCACATCGCCACCGACCATGCCGGCATGGAGCTGAGTGCCCATCTGGTCTCCCACCTCAGCGCCAAGGGCTACGAAGTAGTGGACCACGGACCGAAGGTCTACGACGCGCTGGATGACTACCCCTCTTTCTGCATCAACGCCGCCCGCGCGGTCGTGGCCGACCGGGCCGCCGGCACCCACGCGCTGGGCATTGTCCTGGGCGGCTCCGGCAACGGCGAACAGATCGCGGCCAACAAGGTCAAGGGGGTCCGTGCCGCCCTGGCCTGGAACCTTTCCACCGCCCGGCTGGCCCGGGAGCATAACGACGCCAACGTCGTGGCTGTCGGCGGCCGCCAGCACAGCGTCGACGAGGCCACCGGGATCATCGAGGCGTTCCTGACCGAGCCTTTCAGCAACGACGAGCGCCACGTCCGCCGGATCGGCAAGATCGCCACCTACGAGACCACCGGCGAGGTCGTCGACTAGTGCCGGAGGGGCATTCGGTCCACCGGCTGGCGCGCCAGTTTGCGGACGTCTTCACGGGGGAGGCGCTCGCCGTCTCCAGCCCGCAGGGACGCTTCGTCCACGGGGCGGCGCTGCTGGACGGCCACGTCCTCACCGGGTCGATAGCGCACGGCAAGCACCTGTTCCTCGGGTTCGACCACGGCCTGGTCCTGCACGTCCACCTCGGGCTTTACGGCGCCTGGGACTTCGGCGGGGACGCGGGCTTCCGGGGGGCCTCCAGCATTGGCGCGCCCCGGAAAATCGGGGAGCGGGAGGTCTATGCCGACGGCGGCCCGGAGCCCGTGTACGCGGGTCCGCCGGCGCCCGTGGGTGCGGTCCGGGTGCGCCTGGCCGGCGGGCACGGCTGGGCAGACCTGCGCGGTGCAACCACCTGCGAGACGCTCACCGAAGCCGAGGCCGACGCCGTCACCGCCCGGCTGGGTCCGGACCCGTTGCGGAACTTCCCGGGGGACCGGGAAGCCTTCACCGCCGCCCTGGCGAAAAAACGCACCCCGCTGGCCACACTGCTGATGGACCAGAAGGTGGTTGCCGGCGTCGGGAATGTCTACCGGGCCGAACTGCTGTTCCGGCAGCGGCTGGACCCCTGGCTTCCGGGTGCGGCGCTGCCTGCCCGGGCCGCCGGGCTGCTCTGGGACGACGCGGTCGCCGCGATGGCCGACGGCGTGCGCGACGGCCGGATTATCACCACCCCGGCGCGCTACTGGACGTCGACCCGTGGCGAGGGAACCGGCGTCGTCGGCGCAGGCGGCAACGGACCCCGGGGCGCCGGCACATTGCCCGAGCCCGAGGACGCGCACTTCGTCTACCGCCGGCACGGCCAGGAATGCCGGGACTGCGGCACGGCCGTGGCGCTGGCGGAGCACGCGGCCCGCAAGCTGTACTGGTGCCCGGCCTGCCAGGGCGGCTGAGCACGAAAAAGCCCCTCCGGAGAGGGGCTTCGCTTCGTCATATATGGGAGGGGACGACGGGAATCGAACCCGCGTAATCAGTTTGGAAGACTGAGGCTTTACCATTAAGCTACGTCCCCGGGAATTCGCTGGAACTTCAGCGAAACTTCCGGGCGGCTGTTGAGGCCGGATACAACTAAACCCAATTCAGGCCCCCAGTGTCAAATGTGCAAATCAGCACAGTATGACCGTAGACTGTTCTGTGCACTTACGGGGTGTAGCTCAGCTTGGCTAGAGCGCCTGCTTTGGGAGCAGGAAGTCGCAGGTTCAAATCCTGTCACCCCGACTCTGCAGCAACTGCCGGATTAGTGGCGTTGCAGAACCCCATCCCCCAAAACCAGGAGTACTTAGACTGTGAAGAGCGCTGTCGAGAACCTCACCCCCACGCGGGTCAAGCTCAATGTTGAGGTCCCCTTTGAGGAATTGAAGCCCAGCATCGACGAGGCATACAAGACTGTTGCTTCGCAGATCCAGGTTCCCGGGTTCCGCAAGGGCAAAGTCCCCTCCAAGCTCATTGACCAGCGCGTCGGCCGCGGCTACGTCCTGGAGACGGCCATCAACGAGGGCCTCAACGGCTGGTACCAGGCCGCCGTGCAGGAAACCGGCATCCGCCCGCTGAGCCGTCCCGAGGTCGAAATCACCGAGGTCCCGGACCCGTCCGCCACCGACGGCGAGCTCAAGTTCCACGCCGAGGTTGACGTCCGCCCCGAGATCGAACTTCCGGACTACTCCGGCATCAAGGTCGAGGTGGCCGCCGCCGAGTCCTCCGACGCCGACGTCGACACCGCTCTCGACGAACTGCGCGGCCGCTTCGGCACGCTCAAGTCCGTGGACCGCCCCGCTGCCGACGGTGACTTCCTCACCATCGACATCACCGCTTCCATCGACGACGCCGAGGTCGACTCCGCGCAGGGCCTGTCCTACCAGGTCGGCTCCGGCACCATGCTCGAAGGCCTCGACGAAGCCGTCGCCGGCCTCAGCGCCGACGAGGACGCCATCTTCAACACCACCCTGGTGGGCGGCGACCACGCCGGCGAGTCCGCCCAGGTCAAGGTTGTCCTCAAGGCCGTCAAGGAGCGCGAGCTCCCCGAGGCCAACGACGACTTCGCCCAGCTGGCCTCCGAGTTCGACACCCTCGCCGAGCTCCGCGAGGACCTCGCCAAGCAGGCCGCCGACTCCAAGACCGTCGAGCAGGGTGTCGAGGCCCGCGACAAGGTCCTGGACAAGCTCGTCGAGCTCGTTGAGGTTCCGGTCCCGGCCTCCGTCGTCGAAGAGCAGCTTGAGCAGCACTTCAACGCCGAGAACTCCCACGGTGAAGGCGAGCACGACACCGAGGAGCACCGCGCCGAGGTCAAGGCCAACACCGAACGGGCCTTCCAGAACGAGATCATCCTTGACGCCATCGCCGAAAAGGAAGAAGTCGACGTCACCCAGAACGAGCTGATCGACTACATCGTCACCACCGCCAGCCAGTACGGCATGGACCCGAACCAGTTCGCCCAGATCATCGATCAGAGCGGCCAGGTGCCGATGATGGTGTCCGAGGTGCGCCGCCGCAAGGCACTCGCCGTGGTCCTGGGCCAGGCCGAGGTCACCGACTCCGAGGGAAACAAGGTCGACCTGAGCGACTTCGTCCGTCCCGGCGGGGAAGAGGCCTCCGAGGAAGCCGCAGCCGGCGAGCCGGCCGACGACGCCGAGGCCGCAGCAGCCGCCGAAGCGCCGAAGAACGACGACCCCGCGGCCGTGAAGTTCTAGCAGCAGCGGTTCCCGCAGTTCCTGCCCGCACCCCCGGATCGCCGATCCGGGGGTGCGGGCGTTTAATCCGGCGTTTTAAGGCCCGGAATGAACCCTGCCGGGCAATCGTGCGCCGTCAGCGAACAGCCCGTCGCCTGAGCACAAAGGGAGCCCGAAAACCGTTAGTGTCCATGTAGGAAAGTTCAGTGACGCCGTCCAGTGGCGTCACCGTCGCCAGCGAGAGGTAAGTACACATGTCACAGCAAGCAGGGGCACCCCGGATGGCTACCGTCGATCCGGCCGCCCAGGATAACTACATTTACAACCGCCTGCTGAAAGAGCGCATCATCTGGCTCGGCTCCGAGGTCCGCGACGAGAACGCCAACGCGATCTGCTCGCAGCTGCTGCTGCTTTCGGCCGAGAACCCTGAGAAGGACATCTACCTCTACATCAACTCGCCCGGCGGCTCCGTCACCGCCGGCATGGCCATCTACGACACGATGCAGTTCATCCCGAACGACGTAGTCACCGTCGCCACCGGCCTGGCTGCCTCGATGGGCCAGTTCCTGCTCTCCTCCGGCACCAAGGGCAAGCGCTACGCCACCCCGAACGCCCGCATCCTGATGCACCAGCCCTCCGGCGGTATCGGCGGCACCGCCTCGGACATCAAGATCCAGGCCGAGCTGATCCTGCACATGAAGAAGGTCATGGCCGAACTGACGGCCGAGCAGACCGGGCAGACCGTGGAGACCATCCTCAAGGACAACGACCGCGACAAGTGGTTCACGGCCCCCGAAGCCCTCGAATACGGCTTCTTCGACAAGATCGCGGCGCACGCGGGCTCCGTGGCCGGCGGCGGCGGGACCAACGCCGAAGCCGGCACCGACAACTAACCGGCACGCAGACAGAACCGACTTCAGGAGCAATGAACATGAACTACAACTTCGGATCTACTGCCGGCAACCTGCCCAGCAGCCGCTACGTGCTGCCGCAGTTTGAAGAGCGGACCCCCTACGGCTTCAAGCGCCAGGACCCGTACACCAAGCTGTTCGAGGACCGCATCATCTTCCTGGGCGTCCAGGTCGACGATGCCTCCGCTGACGACATCATGGCCCAGCTGTTGGTGCTTGAGTCCACTGACCCGGATCGGGACATCACGCTCTACATCAACTCCCCGGGCGGATCCTTCACCGCCATGACGGCGATCTACGACACGATGCAGTACATCCGGCCGGAGATCCAGACGGTGTGCCTGGGCCAGGCCGCCAGCGCAGCCGCGGTGCTGCTCGCTGCGGGCACCCCGGGCAAGCGCCTTGCCCTGCCGAACGCCCGCGTGCTGATCCACCAGCCGGCCCTCTCCGGCGGCCAGGGCGGCCAGGCGTCCGACCTGGAGATCCAGGCCGCCGAGGTCATGCGGATGCGCTCATGGCTGGAGGACACGCTGGCCAAGCACTCCGGCCGCACCTCCGAGCAGGTCAACAACGACATCGAACGCGACAAGATCCTCACGGCCGCCGAGGCCATGGACTACGGCCTGATCGACCAGGTGCTTGATTCCCGCAAAATCAAGCCGCAGGCGATCACGAAGTAGCGGTTGATCCACGGTAGAACCCGACGCCGGTGCGGCTCAGCAGAAATGGGCCGCACCGGCGTCTTCTTTCCACCCATCGGGCCCAAAGTGACCTAGAGTGGAACCTGTCACGGCGTCACGTCCCGCGGGGAACGTCCGTGATCCAGTAACGGGTGCAGCGCTGCACAGGAGCACGACCCAGCCGGCAGCAAGATAATAAGGGGTTCACATATGGCTCGGATTGGCGAGAGCACCGATCTGCTGAAGTGTTCTTTCTGCGGAAAGAGCCAGAAGCAGGTCCGCAAGCTCATTGCCGGGCCCGGCGTCTACATCTGCGACGAGTGCATTGAACTCTGCAACGAGATCATTGAAGAAGAACTCGCCGAAGTAGCCGACCTGGGCAGCTTCGAGCTGCCCAAGCCCCGGGAAATCTTCGACTTCCTGCAGGAATACGTCATAGGCCAGGAACCCGCCAAGCGGTCCCTCGCCGTCGCCGTCTACAACCACTACAAGCGGATCCAGGCCGGGCACGCACCCAAGAGCGGCACCCTGGCCGAGGGCGGACACCACGACGACGTCGAGATCGCCAAGTCCAATATCCTGCTGATCGGCCCCACCGGCTGCGGCAAGACCTACCTGGCGCAGACCCTCGCGCGCCGCCTCAACGTCCCGTTCGCCGTCGCCGACGCCACCGCCCTCACCGAGGCCGGCTACGTGGGCGAGGACGTCGAAAACATCCTGCTGAAGCTGATCCAGGCCGCGGACTACGACGTGAAGAAGGCCGAACAGGGCATCATCTACATTGACGAGATCGACAAGATCTCGCGCAAGAGCGAGAACCCCTCCATCACCCGGGACGTCTCCGGCGAGGGCGTGCAGCAGGCGCTGCTGAAAATCCTCGAGGGCACCGTCGCGTCCGTGCCGCCGCAGGGCGGGCGCAAGCACCCGCACCAGGAATTCATCCAGATCGACACCACCAACGTGCTTTTCATTGTGGCCGGCGCCTTCGCCGGGCTCGAGGAGATCATTGGTTCCCGCTCCGGACGCAAGGGCATCGGCTTCGGCGCCCCGCTGAACGAGGTCAAGAACAACACCGACTCCTACGGCGAGGTCATGCCCGAGGACCTGCTGAAGTTCGGCCTGATCCCGGAATTCATCGGCCGCCTGCCGGTCATCACCACGGTCTCCAACCTGGACCGGCCCGCGCTGATCCAGATCCTCTCCACGCCCAAGAACGCACTCGTCAAGCAGTACCAGAAGATGTTCCAGCTCGACGGCGTCGAGCTGGTGTTCGAGGACGAGGCGCTGGACATGATCGCGGACCAGGCCCTGGAACGCGGGACCGGCGCCCGAGGCCTCCGGGCCATCATGGAAGAAGTCCTGCTGCCGGTGATGTTTGACCTGCCCAGCCGCGACGATGTGGCCAGCGTGGTCATCACCGAGGACGTAGTGGCCAAGAAGGCCGCCCCCACCATGATCGCCCACGACGTGAAACGGCGTAAATCCGCCTGATCCGGTGTGTGCCGGCTCGGGTCCCGGGGTGCATCCGGGGTACCGCCCGGCACCCCGCGTCGGAATAAAACCGCCGGACGCGCCGCTGTGCGTAGGTGACGCACCCTTCGCGCACGGCCACAGCCGCCGGCGGAACGGTGCAACGACCCTGAACCCGCCCAAAGGAGAACCCTGTGCCTGAAACGACGAAGAATAAAGCAGACTTCTGGTTTGACCCGATGTGCCCCTTCGCCTGGGTGACTTCGCGCTGGATCTCCGAAGTGGAAGACGTCCGCGACATCAAGACTGAATGGCACGTGATGAGCCTGGCCGTCCTGAACGAGGGGCGCGACGAACTGCCGGCGGAGTACAAAGAATTCCTCGTCAAGGCGTGGGCGCCGGTCCGGGTGATCGCCGCGGCTGCCGAGAAGCACGGCGCCGAGTACATCAAACCGCTCTACGATGCCATGGGCACCAAGATCCACAACGAGGGCAACCAGGACATCGCCGAAGTCATCGCCAAGTCGCTGGCCGAAGCCGGCCTGCCGGCAGAACTTGCAGCCGCGGGCGAGAGCGATGAGTTTGACGCCCAGCTGCGCGCCAGCCACGAAGCCGGCATCTCGCTGGTCGGCCAGGACGTCGGCACCCCCGTGGTCGCGTTCAACGGCACGGCCTTCTTCGGCCCCGTGCTCACCCGCATCCCGCGCGGGGAGGACGCCGGCAAACTGTGGGACGCCACCGTCACGCTGGCCTCCTTCCCGTCCTTCTTCGAGCTCAAGCGCAGCCGCACCGAGAACCCCGTTTTCGACTAGGCAACCGCCGCCGCCCACTGCGCACCGGGCCTGGCGGAACTACCGCGGTGTAGTTCCGCCGGGGCCCTTGTGCATCCGGAACGGCAGGAGAACAATAGAACTTACCCACTTCGAAAGAAGCGGGACGCAGGAACCAAAGATTCAGTGACACTCATCCGACGCAGCCTTCGGCAAAGTCAGATGATGGCTACCAGTGACGAGGTAGGAAGACCTGGAATTCCAAGGATCCCGCCAGATTGCCTTAGACGTCACGTGGCAATCGAAAAAGTCGAAGCCCCACCAACCGCAAAAAGCTGATGGGGCTTCCCCTTTGCCCCAAAGGGGGTTAGCGGCCAGAGGGCTTCGGCCCAAAAACGCCCCGGCCCAAGAAGCGCCCCAGGGTGGTGAGCCGTGAGTACTGAGCCCATCGCGAGCTACGCGCTGCTGTCCGACTGCCGTTCAGCTGCCTTAGTCAGCGTCGAGGGCTCCGTGGACTGGCTCTGCTTCCCGCGGTTCGACAGCCCCTCGGTCTTCGGGCGGCTGCTGGGTGAGGACGCAGGCTTTTGGTCCATCCGGCCGGTCGGCGTCCACTCCACCACCCGGCACTACCGGGGTCCGTCCATGGTGCTCGAGGCCCTGCACAGCACCGCCCACGGAGAACTCACTGTCTGCGATGCGCTGGTCCTTGGCTCCGGGCGGCGCGGCCACGATCTTGGCCAGGGGTCACCCGGCACACTGCTGCGCCGGCTCGAATGCACCGCAGGGACCGTAGAGGCCGAGGTGCGCTTTGCGCCGCGGCCCGGCTACGGGCTCGTCCGGCCGGTGCTGCAAAACGTCGACGGCGGCCTCCTGGTGCATGCCGGCGCGGAGGAACTCACCCTCTCCAGCCAGGTGCCCTTTGAAATCGATGACGGGACGGCCCGGGCGGTGCTGAAGCTGGCGGCCGGGGACGTCGTCGGCTTCGCCCTGCACCGCCCGCGCGGAGCCGGTGCGGAGCCGGTGTACTGGAGCCAGCCGGAGATCGCGCACCGGCTCGCGGACACCGTGGAAGGCTGGAGCAGCTGGGCGGGCATCCACCAGAACTACCGCGGCCCGTGGCAGGAGCTGGTGGCCGGCAGCGGCAGGGTCCTGCAGGCGCTCAGCTACTATCCCACCGGGGCGATCGTCGCCGCACCGACCACCTCGCTGCCGGAGGTCCCCGGCGGTACCCGCAACTGGGACTACCGCTACACCTGGGTGCGGGACGCCAGTATGACCCTCCAGGCACTCTGGGTGGCCGCGTGCCCGGACGAGGCGGGCAAGTTCTTCCGGTTCCTGGCCACGGCCGCGGCCAGGCAACTGGCCGGCGGCGAGGAATTGCAGATTATGTACGGCATCGGCGGCGAACGGGACTTGCCCGAGCGGGTGCTCGGCCACCTTCCCGGCTGGCGGGCCAGTGCACCGGTCCGGGTCGGCAACGGGGCGTGGAACCAACGCCAGCTCGATGTTTACGGCGAGCTGCTGGACGCCGCCGCGACCATGCCCGAGTTCCTGACGGAGCTGGACCCGGAGACCCTGCGGTTCCTCGCCGACGCGGCCGACGCCGCGGCCGCCCGCTGGCGGGACCCCGACCAGGGGATCTGGGAAGTACGCGGCGAACCGCGCCACTACCTCTATTCCAAGCTGATGTGCTGGGTGGCCGTGGACCGCGCCATCACCCTCGCCGGGGTGCTGCAGGCGGCGGACCGGGTGCCGCGCTGGACGGTTGCCCGGGAGCAGATCGCCTTATCCATCCGCACCTATGGCTGGAACGAGGCTGTCGGGGCGTACACCCAGGCGTACGGAGCCGAACAGCTCGACGCCTCGGCCCTGATGCTGGCCATGGCGGGTTTCCTGCCGGCCGCCGATCCGCGGTTCCTGGCCACCGTGGAGGCCATCGAGCAGCGGCTCACCGACCGCCGCGGGCTGGTTTACCGCTACGACGGCGACGACGGGCTCGCCGGGGAGGAGGGCGCGTTCCTGCTCTGCACGTTCTGGCTCGCGCACGCCCTGGCCCTGGCCGGGCTGACCGACCGTGCCCGGGCCGTCTTTGAACGGGCCGCCGGGTTCGCCACCGGCCTGGGGTTGATGGCGGAAGAAGTGGCCCCGGACAGCGGGGAACTGCTCGGCAACTTCCCGCAGGCCTTCAGCCACATCGGGCTGGTCAACGCCGCGTGGGCCATCAGCGAAGCGGAACGGCAGGTCAGGGAACCCGGAAGCTAACGGTCCTCCCTTTCCGAGTTGGAAGGAACAAGGCCGGGAGCAGCGCTGTTGCTTCCAGTGACGGGAGCGGACTGGTCCCGGGATGCCGGGCATCCCCGACCGAGCCGCCCTGTGTCCTGTACCCACCCCGACCATTGGAGCGCCGTGCCCATCACAGCCCACCTTGACCTGACCCTTAAAGCGGAAGCCCTGCCCACGGCGCCCGCCGTGCTGCGTGACATCCTCGCCGATACGCGGGCCTTTGACGGCTGCCTCGGAGTCGACGTGCTGGTCGACAGCCACGATCCGGCGCACATCCTGGTGGTGGAACAGTGGGCCTCGCTGGAGCACGACTCCGCCTACCGCGCGTGGCGGGCCACCGACGAGGGTGCCAGCGGGCTGGGAGAGCTCCTGGCCGCCCCGCCGGCCCTGACGCACTTCGAGGCGTCCGCCGAGATCTGAGCCCGGAGAAGACAGGAAGACAAGGAAGAGGGCCCTCCGCCCGGCTGCTGCCGGCCGGAGGGCCCTCTTCCTTCTGATCGGTCGCCCGGGCCTTAGGCCTGGCCAGGCTCCTCGGCGGGGGCCAGCACGACGTCGCTGACGGCCAGTTCGCCGTCGCCGGCCACCAGGGCCAGCTCACGCGCGTTGGCCGCGGCCTTGAGGTCGCCCAGGCCCGCCTTCAGCTGGGTGGTCAGGGACTCCGACGCCGTGACCGTCGCCGAGAGCACCTCGGTGCGCTGCTTGACCTTGGCCTCGGACTTGGCCTTGCGGATGCCGCCGAGCGCGGCGCCCACCGTGGCGAGCAGGGTGGTGTCGCCGTCGATCTGGACGGCGGCCGGCCACGGCGCACGGTGCACCGAACCGGTACGCCACCAGCCCCAGACTTCCTCCGTGGCGAACGGCAGGAACGGCGCGAAGAGCCGCAGCAGCGTATCCAGGCTGGTCGCGAGCGCGGCCAGCACCGAGGCCTGCTGGGCTTCGCCGGCGGCACCGTAGGCGCGGTCCTTGATCAGCTCCACATAGTCGTCGGTGAAGTGCCAGAAGAAGCTCTCGGTGATCTGCAGCGCCCGGGCGTAGTCGTAGTTCCCGAACGCCTTGGTGGCCTGCTGGACCACCTCGGAGAGCTGGGCGAGCACGGCGCGGTCCAAGGGATTGGCCAGGACCGAAAGGTCGGAGGAGACCACGGAGTCCTCGGTGGCGCCGAGGTTCAGCACGAACTTGGACGCGTTGAGCAGCTTGATCGCCAGCCGGCGGCCGATCTTCATCTGCGCGATCTCGTAGGCGGTGTCCGCGCCGAGCTTGGCCGAGGCCGCCCAGTAACGGACCGCGTCCGAGCCGTATTCGTTGAGCACGTCGGTCGGGACGATCACGTTGCCCTTGGACTTGGACATCTTCTTGCGGTCCGGGTCCAGGATCCAGCCGGAGATGGCCGCGTGCTTCCACGGTGCGGCGTCCTGCAGGGCGTCGGCGCGGACGGCGGTGGAGAACAGCCAGGTGCGGATGATGTCGTGGGCCTGGGGGCGCACGTCGAACGGGAAGACCTTGGCGAAGAGCGCCTCGTCGGTGCTCCAGCCGCCCACGATCTGCGGGGTCAGCGACGAGGTGGCCCAGGTGTCGAGGACGTCGGCGTCGCCGGTGAAGCCGCCCGGCGTATTGCGCTGGGCTTCCTCAAAGCCGGGGGCCGCGTCCGCGGCGGGGTCCACCGGGAGCTGTTCGTCGCCGGGCAGGATGGGCGCGTCGTAGTCCGGGTTGCCGTCGGCGTCGAGCGGGTACCAGACCGGCACCGGCACGCCGAAGAACCGCTGGCGCGAAACCAGCCAGTCGCCGTTCAGGCCGGTGATCCAGTTCTCGTAGCGGGAACGCATGAACGCCGGGTGGAATTCGATCTCGTTGCCGCGGCCCACCAGGCGTTCGCGGCGTTCCTCGTCGCGGCCGCCGTTGCGGATGTACCACTGGCGCGAAGTGACGACCTCGAGGGGCTTGTCGCCCTTTTCGAAGAAGTTGACCGGGTGCATGATCTTTTTCGGTTCGCCGTCGAGCAGCTCCGCGGCGGCCAGCAGCTCCACCACGCCTTCCTTGGCGCTGAACACGGTCTTGCCGGCGATCGCCTCGAACGCGGCGCGGCCTTCCGCGGATGTGATCCACTCCGGTGTTTCGCCGATGATGCGGCCGTCACGGCCCACGATCGCGCGGGTGGGCAGCTGCAGCTCGCGCCACCAGGTGACGTCGGTCAGGTCGCCGAAGGTGCAGACCATGGCGATGCCGGAGCCCTTGTCCGCCTTGGCGAGCGGGTGGGCCCTGACTTCCACCTCGACGCCGAACAGCGGGGAGGTGACCTTCTTGCCGAAGAGCGGCTGGTACCGCTCGTCGTCGGGGTTCGCCACCAGGGCCGCGCACGCGGCGAGCAGTTCGGGACGGGTGGTCTCGATGAAGATTTTCTCGCCGTCTTCGGTGAAGAACGGGTAGCGGTAGTAGGCGCCGGCGACCTCGCGGTCCTCCAGCTCGGCCTGGGCCACCGCGGTGCGGAACGTGACGTCCCACAGCGTGGGGGCCTCGGCCATGTAGGCGTCGCCCGCGGCCAGGTTGGCCAGGAAGGCCCGCTGTGAGATGGCGCGGGACTTGTCGTCGATGGTGCGGTAGGTCAGGTCCCAGTCGACGGACAGGCCGAGGGTCTGGAAGAGGTTTTCGAAGACTTTCTCGTCTTCGACGGCGAGCTCTTCGCAGAGTTCGATGAAGTTCCGGCGCGAGACGACGTCGAAGTCGCGCTGGTTCTTGGCGGGCTCCGCCGGCGGCCGGTACCCGGCGTCGTAGGGGATGGCGGGGTCGCAGCGCACGCCGTAGTAGTTCTGCACGCGCCGCTCGGTGGGCAGGCCGTTGTCGTCCCAGCCCATCGGGTAGAAGACGTTCTTGCCGGTCATCCGCTGGTAGCGGGCCAGCACGTCGGTCTGGGTGTAGGAGAACATGTGCCCCACGTGCAGCGACCCCGACGCAGTGGGCGGGGGGGTGTCGATCGAGTAGACCTGCTCCCGGGTGGTCTCCCGGTTGAACTTGTAGGTCCCTTCGTCAAGCCAGCGCCGGGTGAGGGCAACTTCCAGCCCCTCGAGGGCGGGCTTGTCCGGAACGTTGATGGGGGCAGTGGTGGGCGTGTCTGTACCCTGAGTGTCTTCAGCCATGGGCCAATTCTTCCACTCTTTTTCGGGGCGTCCGGCAACCGTGCCCTGCAGTAGCATGCAGCAGGTGGAGGAAAGTACCGGAAGTTTCGCGATCAAGCGCATCTACGACGCGCCCGCCGACGACGACGGCTGCCGGGTTCTGGTGGACCGGCTCTGGCCGCGCGGGGTCAGCAAGGAGCGCGCGCAGCTGGACTTGTGGCTCAAGGAAGTGGCGCCCTCGCCGCCGCTGCGCACCGAATTCGCGCACATGAAGGAACGCTTCGAGCACTTCCGCGCCGCCTACGAGGCGGAACTCGACACCAACCCCGCCGTGGAAACGCTGCGCGAGCTGGCGGCCGGACACCGGAAGGTGACCCTGCTGTTCGGCGCCAAGGACCCGGAGACCAACCACGCCCGGGTACTGCTGGAGTTCCTCGAGCGCGGCAGGAAATGAACCGCGGATTCCCATAGGGTGGTGCCATGACTGAGGTAACCGACGCAGGAACAGCGCAGACAGCAAACATGGCCAACGCCGCAGCAAAGGCGGCGCTCGTCACCGGCGCCAGCACCGGGATCGGCGAGGCCACCGTGCGTGCGCTCCGGGACGAGGGCTGGACGGTCTTCGCCGTCGCCCGCCGGGCGGACCGGCTCGAGGCGCTCGCGGCGCAGACCGGCGCCGTCGCCCTCCCCGCGGACGTGACGGACGACGCCGACGTCGCGCGGCTGGTCGAGGAGGTGACCCGCGCCGGCGGCATCGACACCCTGGTCAACATCGCCGGCGGCGCCCGCGGCGCGGACAAGGTGGCTGAGGCCAAAACCGGGGACTGGGAGTGGATGTACGAGGTCAACGTGCTCGGCACCATGAAGCTCACCCGTGCGTTCCTGCCGATGCTGCGGGCCTGCGGCGAAGGCACCGTCCTGAACCTGACCTCGACGGCGGGACTGTCCGCCTACGAGGGCGGCGGCGGCTACAACGCCGCCAAGTTCGCCCAGCACGCCCTTACCGGAGCCCTGCGCCTGGAAGAAGCCGAACACAACCTCCGCGTGATCGAGGTCGCCCCCGGCATGGTGCAGACCGAAGAGTTCTCGCTGAACCGGCTCGGCGACCAGGGCGCGGCGGACAACGTCTACGCCGGGGTGGAGAAGCCGCTCACGGCCGGAGACGTTGCCGACGTCGTCCGCTACGCGGTCGCCGCGCCGCACCACGTCAACCTGGACCAGATCGTGATCCGCCCGGTGGCGCAGGCCTCCAACTTCAAGGTGATCCGGAAGGGCTAGTCGCCGGTGGATCCGTCCAGCAGTTCGCGCAGGATGTCCAGATGGCCGCAGTGCCGGCCTGTCTCCTCAATCATGTGCACGAGGACCCAGCGCACGCTCTGACCACGGCCGCCGCCCCGGCAGCGTTCCTCCAGGCCATGCCGCTGGAGGACATCGCGCGACTGGCGGCAGGCGAGTTCGTAGTCGGCGATGATCTCCGTGAGGCTGCTTTGTTCGGTGACCCGGAACTCGCCGTCGGGGTCCTCCGCGGACCAGCGCGTAGCCACTCCGATCTGCCCGTCGATCCGGTCCTGGAACCAGAAACGCTCGACGTCGGCGAGATGCTGCAGCAACCCCGAAACTGTTGTCAGCGAGGGCAGGAGCCGCTTGGCCCCGTCGGTGTCACTGAGTCCGGATGCCTTGATGACCGCGGTGGCGCGAAAGTAGTCCAGGAATCCGGTGAGCGTCGCGAGCTCACCGGCTGTCTCGGGTGGTTCCGTCCGGTTCTCGATTTGCATGCCATCAATCTAGCCGCACTGTGCGCGGATCCGGTGGCGTGGAGGAGTTTCCGGTACCATCGACGTATCAGCTTTGACCCGGCCATCACCGGTGAGCTTCCGGAAGAACGCCCCGGCGCGGCAAATCGTGAGAAAGCCGCCGCGCCAAGGCCGGTAGAACCGGACGGGTAAGCCCGTCACAGCAGTCAACGAGCGGCCGACGCCGGTGCAGCACTTTCTTCGGAGAGCGCGGGCCCGGTGCCGGTAAGTGAGGTGGTACCGCGGTGCCGGTGTTGTTCCGACAGCACAGGACCCGTCCTCGCATCCTGAATGAATTCCGTTGTTCACCAGCTCAACCCAGGATGTCGAGATGACCCATTACCCCAAGGCCTCAGCCGCACCCTCAGGCGCCACCACCTCTGCTTCCAACACCTCTGGTGTATCGGCCTCCGTGAAGTTCCCGGAGATCGAAGAGCGCATCCTCAAGTACTGGGAGCAGGACGGCACCTTCCAGGCCAGCATCGACCAGCGCGATGCGGGCAACGACGGGTCCAACGAGTTCGTCTTCTACGACGGCCCGCCCTTCGCCAACGGCCTGCCGCACTACGGCCACCTGCTGACCGGCTACGCCAAGGACCTGGTGGGCCGCTACCAGACCCAGCGCGGCCGCCGGGTCGAACGCCGCTTCGGCTGGGACACCCATGGCCTGCCCGCCGAACTGGAAGCCATGAAGCAGCTGGGCATGACGGACAAGACCCAGATCGAGGCCATGGGCATCGACAAGTTCAACGACGCCTGCCGCGCCTCGGTCATGAAGTACGCCGACGAGTGGAAGAGCTACGTCACCCGCCAGGCACGCTGGGTGGACTTCGAGAACGACTACAAAACGCTCAACGTCGAGTACATGGAGTCCGTGCTCTGGGCCTTCAAGCAGCTGCACGAAAAGGGCCTGACCTACAACGGTTACCGCGTGCTGCCGTACTGCTGGAAGGACGAGACGCCGCTGTCCAACCACGAACTGCGGATGGACGACGACGTCTACAAGAACCGCCAGGACCAGACCGTCACCGTCACCTTCCCCATCACGGCGGGGGAGTCGGAGCTCTCCCAGCAGCTCGCCGGCGTGCAGGCGCTCGCCTGGACCACCACGCCCTGGACGTTGCCCACCAACCTGGCGCTCGCCGTCGGGCCCGCCATCAACTACGTCGTGCTGCCCGCCGGCCCGCACGGGATCAAGGCCGCTTCGGACCAGGCACCGGTCACCGGCAGCTTCCTGCTGGCCGCTGAGCTGCTGGGCGCCTACGCGAAGGACCTCGGCTACGGCGACGGCGCCGAGGGCGCCGCCGCGGCCGAAGCCGCCGTCACCTCCCGCCACACCGGCGCCGAGCTCGAGGGCCTGAGCTACGAACCGCTCTGGGACTACTTCCACGACGTCGAGAAGTACGGTACGGAGAACGCCTGGCGCTTCCTCGTGGCCGACTACGTCACCACCACCGACGGCACCGGCATCGTCCACCAGGCCCCGGCCTACGGCGAAGACGACCAGAAAGTCTGCGAAGAGGCCGGCATCCCCGTGGTCCTCTCGGTCGACGAGGGCGCGAAATTCCTGCCGCTCTTCGGCCACGGCGACCTCGCCGAGATCGCCGGACTCCAGGTCTTCGAGGCCAACAAGCCCATCACCCAGGTGCTCCGCGCGCAGGGCCGCCTGGTCCGCCAGGCCAGCTACGAGCACTCCTACCCGCACTGCTGGCGCTGCCGGAACCCGCTGATCTACCGCGCGGTGTCCTCCTGGTACGTCGAGGTCACCAAGTTCAAGGACCGCATGTCCGAGCTGAACCAGGAGATCAACTGGATCCCGGGCAACGTCAAGGACGGCCAGTTCGGCAAGTGGCTCGCCAACGCGCGCGACTGGTCCATCAGCCGCAACCGCTACTGGGGCAGCCCCATCCCGGTCTGGCAGTCCAGCGACCCGGACTACCCGCGCACCGACGTCTACGGCTCCCTCGCCGAGATCGAAGCCGACTTCGGCCGGCTGCCGCTGAACAAGGCCGGCCAGGTGGACCTGCACCGGCCGTTCATCGACGAGCTCACCCGGCCGAACCCGGATGACCCCCGCACCCCGGAAGAGGGCCAGTCCGTGATGCGCCGCGTCGAGGACGTCCTGGACGTCTGGTTCGACTCCGGCTCGATGCCGTACGGCCAGGTGCACTACCCGTTCCAGAACGAGGAGTGGTTCGACACCCACAACCCGGCGGACTTCATCGTCGAATACATCGGCCAGACCCGCGGCTGGTTCTACATGCTGCACATCCTCTCCACCGCGCTGTTCGACCGGCCGGCGTTCCGCAACGTCATCAGCCACGGCATCGTGCTCGGCTCCGACGGGCAGAAGATGTCCAAGAGCCTGCGCAACTACCCGGACGTCTCCGAGGTCCTGGACCGCGACGGCTCCGACGCGATGCGCTGGTTCCTGATGTCCAGCCCGATCCTGCGCGGCGGCAACCTGGTGGTGACCGAACAGGGCATCCGCGACGGCGTCCGGCAGGTCATCCTGCCGCTGTGGAACGTCTACAGCTTCTTCACGCTCTACACCAACGCCGCTACCGCTGCGCAGGACAAGGGCTACGACGCGAAGCTGCGCTACGACGGCTACGCCGACACCCTGGACCAGTACCTGATGGCCAACACCGGGGACCTGGTCCGGAACATGACCGCGCAGCTGGACAGCTACGACATCTCCGGGGCCTGCGACGAACTGCGCGGCTACCTGGACATGCTCACCAACTGGTACGTCCGGCGCAGCCGCCAGCGCTTCTTTGACGAGAACGTCGACGCCTTCGACGCGCTCTACACGGCGCTGGAAACGGTCTGCCGGGTCGCCGCGTCGCTGCTGCCGCTGGTCTCCGAGGAAATCTGGCGCGGCCTCACGGGCGGCCGCTCGGTGCACCTGGCCGACTGGCCGGACGCCGGACTGTTCCCGGCGAACGCGGACCTGGTCGAGGCGATGGACCGGGTGCAGCAGATCTGCTCCACCGGCTCCTCGCTGCGCAAGGCCGCCAACCTGCGCGTGCGCCTGCCGCTGCAGGAACTCACTGTCGTGGCCCCCGGCGCGGACGCGTTGGAAGGCTTCGCCGCCGTCGTCGCCGATGAACTGAACCTGCGCTCGGTCCGCCTGCTCGACGCCGGGAACGCCTCCCCGGAGGAGTTCGGCATCGAACAGAAGCTCGTGGTCAACGCCCGCGCCGCGGGCCCGCGGCTGGGCAAGAACGTCCAGCAGGCCATCAAGGGCGCCAAGTCCGGCGACTGGAGTGTGGACGAGGACGGCGTGGTGACCGCGGGCGGCCTGGAGTTGGAGCCGCAGGAGTACACGCTGGAAACCGTCGTGGCCGAAGCCGCCGAAGGCGAGGGAGCTGGTCCTGCCACAAGCGCAGCGGCCGTCCTGCCCGGCGGCGGCTTTGTGGTGCTCAACACCGAGGTCACCCCCGAGCTGGAAGCCGAAGGCACCGCCCGCGACCTGGTCCGCGCCATCCAGCAGGCCCGTAAGGACGCCGGACTGAACGTCAGCGACCGGATCCGCACCACCGTCACCGCCGCGCAGGCCACCGTCGAGGCGCTGCTGGCGCACGCCGACCTGGTCAAGACCGAGACCCTGACCGTGGAGCTGGACACCGTTCCCGCCGAGGTCAAGGACCCCCAGGTCAGCGTCGCAAAAGTCACCGCAGAAGTAGGGGCATAATTCATGACCGACGAATTTTCGGTAGAGAGCGTCTACGCCGAGCTGCTGGGCCGGGCGCCGGAGAACAAGATGGAACCCCGGCTGGCGCCGCTGCGCCGGGCCATGGACATTCTGGGGGAGCCGAACAAGGCGTTCCCGATCATCCACATCACCGGTACCAACGGCAAGACCTCCACGGCGCGGATGATCGAGGCCGGGCTGCGCGCCCACGGGCTGAGCACCGGCCGGTACACCAGCCCGCACCTGTCCAAGGTCACCGAGCGGATCAGCATCGACGGCGAACCGGTGCCGGATGAGACCTTCGTCCGGATCTGGGACGAAATCCGCCCGTACCTGGAAATCGTGGACACCGAACTCGCCGCCGAGGGCCAGCCCCGGCTGACCTACTTCGAGTGCCTGACCATCCTGGGCTTCGCGGTCTTCGCCGACCAGCCGGTCAACGTGGCCGTGATCGAGGTCGGCCTGGGCGGGATCACCGATGCAACCAACGTCGGCGACGGCCAGGTCGCCGTGGTCACGCCGATTTCGCTGGACCACACCGAGCTGCTCGGCGAGACCACCGAGGACATCGCCTACGAGAAGGCCGGCATCATCAAGCCCGGGGGTTTCCTGGTCAGCGCCGCGCAGCCCGTCGACGCGGCCCAGGTCCTGCTGGAGAAGGCCAAGGAAGCGAACGTGCCGTTCCGCTTCGAAGGCGTGGAGTTCGGCGTCGAATCCCGCACCGTCGCCGTCGGCGGCCAGATGGTGACCATCCAGGGCATCGCCGGACGCTACGAGGACCTGCTGGTGCCGCTGCACGGGGCGCACCAGGCCGAGAACGCCGCCGTCGCGATCGCCGCGCTGGAAGCCTTCTTTGGTGCCGAAAAGCCGCTCGACGCCGAGGTGCTGCAGGAGGCGTTCGCCTCCGTTACCTCCCCGGGCCGGCTCGAGGTGCTCCGCACGGCGCCGACGGTCATCGTGGACGCCGCGCACAACCCGGAGGGCATCCGCGTCTCCGCCGAGGCCATCCACGAGGCCTTCAGCTTCACCAAACTGGTGGTAGTGGTCGGTGTCCTGAAGGAGAAGGACGCCGAGGAGATCCTCCGCCAGCTCAAGGAATCCCTCGGCGACCTGGCCGCGGAGTACTGCTTCACCCAGTCCAACTCGCCGCGGGCTGTGCCGGCCGAGGACCTGGCCGAGCTGGCCCTGGACCTCGGTTTCGGCGAGGACAACATCCACGTCGCCGAAAAACTCGACGACGCGCTCGAATGGGCCGTGGAGCGGGCTGAGTCCAATGACGACCTGGCCGGCGGGATCCTGGTGACAGGGTCGATCACGCTTGTGGCCGAGGCCCGGATCCTGCTCGGAAAGACCGAGGCGTAAGCGATGGCGAAACTCACCAAGGCCCAGCGCGAATGGCGTCCGGGCATGCCCAAAAAACGCCGTTCCACCAAGGTCATGTTCGGCTCCACGGTGCTGCTGCTCGAGGCCTTCGTGGCGCTCTTCGGCACCTTGGCGGTCTTCGGGCTGCGGCGCGGCGAATTCCCGCCGCTGCTGGTCTTCGGGATCGGCATCGGCCTGAGCGTCGTGCTGGCCCTGACCTGCGCGGTGCTCACGAAGCCGTGGGGCGTGGCCCTGGGCTGGATCCTGCAGCTGGTGCTGGTCCTCAGCGGCTTCATCGAGCCGACGATGTTCGTGGTCGGCGGACTGTTCGCGATCACCTGGTGGTATGGCATCCGCACCGGCATCCGGATCGACCGCGAGAGCGCCCAGCGTGACCGGGAGCAGGCGGCCTGGGAGGCCGCAAACCCCGAAGCCCAAAGCAACTAGACTTGTCCCGAACCCCCACCCCACACAAATTGGAGCAGCTGTGAGTACCGAGCGCACCCTTGTCCTGATCAAGCCCGACGGCGTCACCCGAAACCTGACCGGCAGCATCCTCGCCCGGATCGAAGCCAAGGGCTACACCCTGGCCGAACTCAAGAAGGTCAACGCCAGCCGCGAACTCCTCGAGCAGCACTACGAGGAGCACGTCGGCAAGCCGTTCTACGAGCCGCTGGTCGAGTTCATGCTCAGCGGCCCGGTCGTGGCGGCGATCTTCGAAGGCCACCGCGTGATCGAGGGTTTCCGTTCGCTCGCCGGCACCACGGACCCGACGACGGCGGCGCCCGGGACCATCCGCGGCGACTTCGGCCGCGATTGGGGCGTCAAAGTCCAGCAGAACCTGGTCCACGGCTCCGACTCGGCCGAGTCCGCCGAGCGCGAGATCAAGATCTGGTTCTAGCCCGCCCGGCCCGAACGGCCAAGCGCGAACGGACACTTAAGCCCCGCCGCTAAGCGCGAACGGACACTTAAGCCCCGCCGCTAAGCGCGAACGAACACTTGGGGCCCCGTTTTCCTAGGAAAACGGGGCCCCAAGTGTCCGTTCGCGCTTTTCTGTGGGCGCGCGTCGCGGCGCGGCGCGGGGCGGGGCTAGTAGCCGGAGGTGCCGATGAACACCTGGATGAACGCGAAGAAGATCGTTGCGATGACGGCGACATAGAGCAGCGCCGTGAGGATCCAGCCGGAGTCGGCTAGGATGCGGGCCGCCGGCGCGGGCATCGGGATGACGCCGTGGCTGACGTTGCGGACGGTCACCCAGATGAAGAGCGGGATCATCGCTGCCCAGACGATCATGCACAACGGGCAGAGGATGTGGATCGAGTACAGCGCCTGGGACCAGAGCCAGACGACAAACACAAAGCCCAGCGTCACCCCGGCCTGCAGCCCGAGCCAATACCAGCGAGCGAACTTCGCGCCGGCGAGGATCCCCATCGCCGTGCTGATGACGACGGCGAACGCCACAATCCCGATGAACATGTTGGGGAAGCCGAAGACCGAACTCTGCGGCGTCTGCATCACCTGCCCGCAGGAGATCCACGGGTTTACGTCGCACACGGTGACGTGGCTGGGATCCTTCAGGACCTCCAGCTTCTCGAGCACCAGCGTGCCGGAGGCGAGCCAGCCGACGACGCCGGTGATCAGCAGCAGCCAGGCAAACGGCCGGTCGCGCGTCATCAGAGGCAGCGGGCGCGCCGCAGCGGCCGCACCGGCGCCGCGCTCTTGGGCGGCCACGTCGTCGGGGGCGTGGGAGGTGCTGGGCATGGGATTTCAGTCCTTTGCGTTGGGTGCTCTTAGGCCGATTCTATCGGCGGGGGCTGGATGTAGCCGGGTAGGCGCCGTCCGGTCACCAGCTATTCGGCCTGCGGCGCGGAGCGGATGTCCCGCCTAGCCCTGCTTTAGCGGCCGTTGTGAGACAATGAACCTGGCTGGGATGCGAACCACATTCGTGTTTCAGTCCGGTGACTTTGTTTTCAAGACCGCCAATGATGAGCAGGGCGTACTCCGGATCCGCGATCCGGCCTATCCCGCAATGCCATTGGACGGCACCTGGTTGTGACACACGGGATCAACGGGTTCGGAGCAATCTCGCCGGCCTTCCAGGGCTGCCGCACCCCACTGCCGGTGCGAACCTGGAGGTATCCAATTGACTTCTGTCAATGCCCGCGGGTGTTGACAAATATTTGCCCCCACGGGTGCCGGATGTGGCGGTACATCAGGGGCAGGAGTGTCGCCACATATGGATAATGACCAGGTAGTAGCCGGCAACAACGAAGCAAGCGTGGCCGAGGAGCCGACGGCCGCCGCGGCGGAAGCGCCAAAGAAGGCCACCCGAACCCGCCGCAAGGCAGCCCCCAAGGCGGCCGCCGCCGAACCCGCCCCCGAAGCCGGGGATGCGTCCGACGTCGTCGCTGACGCAGAAGCGGTTACCGGCGCACCCGAGGCCGTGGAGGCCAAAGCCCCGGCCCGCCGGAGCAGGTCGCGCAAGAAGGTCGAAGCCGAACCCGCCGGCGCCGAAGGGGCTGCCGCGGAAGCCGCCGCACCAGCGGAGACGCTGCCCCTCGATTTGCCGGACGGCACCCCGGTGGCCGGTACCCCGGCGGACGGTAGTGCCGCGGAGGCGGTTCCGGAAAAGCCGGTGCGCCGCCGCGCGTCCCGAGCCAAGGCCGCCCCCGCAGCCGTTGAGCCCGAAACCGCTCCCGCGCCCGAACTCTCCGCACCTGCCGCCCGTGGAACAGCGGCAGATGGTCCCGCCCCGGCTGCTGCCTCGCGGGCCGCCGCCGACGGCGTTCAGGCTGCCTCCGCTGGAACCGCGGCTGAATCGCCGGCAACCACCCAAGCCACCGAAGGCACTGAACCGGCCTCGCCGTTCGGGGCTCCCGGCGCCGTCACCTCGATGATTTTCCAGGCCCCGGACCTGACCGCCGTCGTCCGTCCCACCCCCACCCCCGCCGCAGCCGAGGAACCCGGGGACGAAGACGATGAGGACGCCGAGGGCGACGACGCCGGGAACCGCCGCCGCCGCCGCGGCCGTGGCCGCCGCGGACGCAGCCGTACCGGCGAGGCCGGGACCGACGCGGACGACGCAGCCGAGGATGCAGCGGAGTCCGCCGAGGATTCCGAAGGGACCCTCGAAGACGGCGTCACTTCGCGCCGCCGCCGCCGTCGCCGCCGCGGCGACCAGGACCTCGAACTGACCGGCGGCGGGGACGACGACCCGCCCAATACGGTCACCCGCGTCCGGGCCCCCCGCTCGGTTAGCGAGGCCCCGGCAAACAACCGCGTCACTTCGGTCAAGGGCTCCACCCGCCTGGAGGCCAAGAAGCAGCGCCGCCGTGAGTCCCGCGACACCGGCCGCCGCCGCACGGTCATCACCGAGGCAGAGTTCCTGGCCCGCCGCGAATCCGTGGACCGCCAGATGATCGTCCGCCAGCGCGACGACAGAATCCAGATCGGCGTCCTGGAGGACGGCGTGCTGGCAGAACACTTCGTCTCCAAGACGCAGCAGGATTCGCTGATCGGCAACGTCTACCTGGGCAAGGTGCAGAACGTGCTGCCCTCCATGGAGGCGGCGTTCGTCGACATTGGGCGCGGCCGCAACGCCGTGCTGTACGCCGGCGAAGTCAACTGGGATGCCGTCAACCTCGAAGGCAAGCAGCGCCGGATCGAGAACGCACTCAAGTCCGGCGACTCCGTGCTCGTCCAGGTCACCAAGGACCCGGTTGGCCACAAGGGCGCCCGCCTGACCAGCCAGATCTCGCTGCCCGGCCGCTACCTCGTCTACGTGCCCGGCGGATCCATGACCGGCATCTCGCGCAAGCTGCCCGACGTCGAACGCAACCGGCTCAAGCGGATCCTCAAGGACCGCTTGCCGGAGAACGCCGGCGTCATTGTCCGCACGGCGGCCGAAGGAGCCTCGGAAGAGGAACTGACGCACGACATCAACCGCCTGCGCGCGCAGTGGGAGGGTATCGAAGGCCAGTCCAGCTCCACCAAGATCCTCGCCCCGGAGCTGCTCTACGGCGAACCGGACCTGACCATCAAGGTGGTCCGTGACGTCTTCAACGAGGACTTCTCCAAGCTGATCGTCTCCGGCGAGGAAGCCTGGGACACGATCGAGGCCTACGTCACCTACGTCGCGCCGGACCTGGTGGGACGGCTCGAGAAGTGGACCAAGGAAACCGACATCTTCGCGGCGTGGCGCATCGACGAGCAGATCCACAAGGCCCTGGACCGCAAGGTCTTCCTGCCCTCGGGCGGCTCCCTCGTCATCGACCGCACCGAAGCGATGACCGTGGTGGACGTCAATACCGGCAAGTTCACCGGCAGCGGCGGCAACCTCGAGGAAACCGTCACCAAGAACAACCTGGAAGCGGCCGAGGAAGTCGTCCGGCAGCTGCGGCTGCGCGACATCGGCGGGATCATCGTGATCGACTTCATCGACATGGTGCTCGAATCCAACCGCGACCTCGTGCTGCGCCGCATGGTGGAGTGCCTGGGCCGGGACCGGACCAAGCATCAGGTCGCCGAAGTCACCTCGCTGGGCCTGGTGCAGATGACCCGCAAGCGGATGGGAACCGGGCTGCTCGAGGTCTTCGGCGAGCAGTGCGAAGCCTGTGCCGGCCGCGGCATCGTCACCCACGACGAGCCGGTCGAACACCGCCGGGCGAACACCGTCGCCGCGGAACACCACGTCCAGCGCGCCGAGCAGCAGCCCGCTGCCCGCAGTGAGCGCAAGAGCCGCCGCCGCGGCCGGGGCGGCCAGGGTGCCGGCGAGGCCGTGCCGTCCGCCCCCGCCGCGGTCCACGCCGAGCCGACCGATGCGGAGCGCCACGCGAAGGCCGAGGCAACCCGCGCCGCGCTGGCCAATATCGCCGCCGCGGCACACGCAGCGCACCTGCACGACGGGGAAGCGACATCGGCTCCCGACGCCGAAACCCGCCAGGCCGCGATGAACGCGGCCGTGGAGCTTGCGGCGACGGAGGAGGCGGCCGGGCGTCCCGCAGCCGTGCTGACTTTCGGCGGCGAGCAGGTCGCACTGCCCTTCGTCGAGCACGCCGAGGAAACCCCGCAGCCCGCGTTGACTCTGGACCTGCTGACCGAGGCGTTCGCTACTTTGGGTGACGCCGACGCCGGCAAGCCCGCCGCGGCGGCTCCGGCTGCCGCGCCGGCCGCTGCCCGGGAACCCGCGGCGCAGGAGCCGTCCGCGGCAGAAGCCGCGACGCAGGAGCCCGCACCGTCGTCCCGCGCCACCCGCGGGCGGGGACGGGCGCGGACAGCACGGATCCAGCCGCCGAGCGCCCGCACCCGCGAAGCCCAGGCGCCCGACGGTCAGGCACCCGCCCGGCAGGAAGCGGTCCAGGTTCCGGCAGCCCAGGCGCCCGACCGTCAGGCCCCCGCACGGCAGGAAGCGGTGCAGGCTCCGGCAGCCCAGGCACCCGACCGTCAGGCCCCCGCACGGCAGGAAGCCCCAAAGGCGGCTGCCGTCCAGGCGTCGCGGCCTGAGGCTGCCGAGAGCACCCCGGCCCGGCGGGTTCGCCGGAACCGCAGCGCCAGCCGCGCCCAGGGGGCGGCCAACGAAACGTCCGTGCAGCAGCGCGCGGCCGCTCCGGCGGCCGCTGCCGGCTCGGTCCACGAGGCCAAGGCGCCGGAGCCGGTGAAGACGGCTCCGAAATCCGCGGCCAACGAACCGGTCATCCTCGGCGTCGGCGTCCCGGCCTCTGAGCTCTAAGGACCCGGCCAAGGGCACAGCCCGCGGGCATCGCCCGGATCCGGCGTGGAAACACGCCGGATCCGGACGGTGCCCGCGTCTGGGTTAAGCCGCAGGATCGTGACGCCGCAGTCCTGCGCCGTCGTCGGGGCTGCGGCCCGGGAACGCTAGGCTGGGGGACTGACACGGGGTGCCGCGCATCGAGCCGGCTGAGATCCAAACCCGTTGAACCTGTCCGGTTAGTACCGGCGAAGGGATGTCTCTTGTCTTCATCGACCCCGCCAGCACCGGCCCCGGAAACAGCAGTCCCGCCGGCACCGGTCCGACCTTCGTCCATCCTGCGCTCCGTCTTCCCGGCACGCGCCGAAGCTGACGGCGAAGTCTTCACTTCCGCACCGATACCCCGGGTGCTGTCCATCGCCGGTTCCGACCCCTCCGGCGGTGCCGGCATCCAGGCCGACCTGAAAAGCATCGCCGCCAATGGCGGCTACGGGATGGCAGCCATTACAGCGCTGACGGCCCAGAACACCCGCGGCGTCCGCTCCGTGCACGTGCCGCCGGCGTCGTTCCTGTCCGCCCAGCTGGAGGCCATCAGCGAGGACATCAGCATCGACGCGGTCAAGATCGGCATGCTCGGCGACGCCGCGGTCATCGACGCTGTCCGGGCCTGGCTCGAAAAGGTGCGCCCCGCCGTCGTCGTCCTGGACCCGGTCATGGTCGCGACGAGCGGCGACCGGCTGCTGCCCGGAACGGCGGAGGCTGCGCTGCGCACCCTGCTCCCGCTGGCTGACCTGATCACCCCGAACCTTGCCGAACTCGCACTCCTGGTCGATGAACCGCACGCCGAGGACTGGGCCGGGGCGCTGGAACAGGGCAAGCGGCTCTCCGCCATGGCCGGCACCACCGTGCTGGTCAAGGGCGGCCACCTCCCGGACGGCGGACACCCCGGGGGACAGCCCGGCGACCGGACTCCCCGCAGCGGCAAGGACGACGACGGCGCCAGTGCCGGCTGCCCCGACGCCCTCGTCAACACCGGGGGAGGGCTGCGCCAGGAAACAGTGATCGTGCCGGGTGAACGGATCGCCACCCGCAACAGCCACGGGACGGGCTGCTCCCTGTCCTCGGCGCTGGCCACGGTGCAGGCCAGGACGGGCGACTGGGAAGCGTCGCTGCGGGAGGTCAAACCCTGGCTCCTGGGCGCCCTGCGGGAAGCCGGGCAACTCGACGTCGGCTCCGGCAACGGCCCGGTGCACCACTTCCACCACCTCGGCCACGCCGCGCCAAGCGCGCCGGCGCTGCCCTCCGAAGGAGACTTTGCCGTGGTCCTCGACGGGCATGCGGCCACCGGGCTGGACGCAATTTACCGGCTCGACTTCATCCGGGGCCTCGCCGACGGCACCCTGCCGGAGCGGGAGTTCGCCTACTACCTCGGCCAGGACGCCCTCTACCTGAACGGGTACTCCCGGGTGCTGTCCCGCGCGGCCGCTCTCGCGCCGTCCGAAGCCGAACAGCTCTTCTGGTCACGTTCGGCGCAGCAATGCCTGGAGGTCGAAGCCGCCCTGCACCGCAGCTGGCTGGCTGGCAGGCCCGCCGACAACCGGCCTGGCCCGGTGACCAAGGCCTACGTCGATCATCTGCACGCCGCATCGCTTGCCGGGAGCTACGGGGTGCTGGTGGCGGCGGCGCTGCCATGTTTCTGGCTCTACGCCGAGGTCGGCGCCACCCTGCACCGTGGCTTCAGCGCCGCCGGCGCCCCGGCGGGCCACCCTTACGCGGACTGGCTGAGAACCTATGCCGACGAGGCCTTTGCGGAAGCCACACGACAAGCGATCCGGTACACGGACGCGGCGGCCCGGCACGGTTCCGCTGCGGAGCGCGACGCCATGGCCCTGGCGTTCGAGCAGTCCGCGGGGTACGAGGTGGAGTTCTTCGACGCGCCGAGACTGCATGCCTGAGCGGTTCCAGTGCGCGCAGCCGGTAAGATAATGGGGCGCGGTTCCGGAAGGCGTTGCGGCACCACAGCCTTGGCCCTCGGGACAGGGCGTGTCGCCCGTCACGCCGTGTCCGCCGGCACCAGCCTCGTTTGCGGCCGAAGGCAAAATTAGCGTAGTCTAGTTCTTCGGTGCTTACGCCAACACTTGGGTTATGACCTTGAGGAACCGTTCACCCGCACAGCGGGCAGGACTTCCACGGGATAGCTCATGGGTTCCCCCGGGGAACCCGCCGGCGTTGAGGCACAGCGTGAGCCGGTCCGAACACTTGGGTCCCAGGTTCCGCACGCAAATCTAGTAATAAACGTCGAGAGAAGTGAGTTCCCCAGTGGTGTACGCGATTGTCCGCGCAGGCGGCCGCCAAGAGAAGGTTTCCGTTGGAGACTTCGTTACCCTGAACCGCGTCCCCGGTGGAGCCGGCAGCACCATTGAGTTGCCCGCACTGCTCCTGGTAGACGGTGACAAGGTCACGTCTGCAGCCAAGGACCTGGCCAAGGTAACGGTTACGGCTGAGATCCTGGAAGACCTCCGTGGTCCCAAGATCGTCATCCAGAAGTTCAAGAACAAGACCGGTTACAAGAAGCGCCAGGGTCACCGTCAGGAACTGACCAAGGTCAAGATCACCGGTATCAAGTAACTCCCGTTACTGTTCAGGTTTTCAGCAGATTCCCCAGAATTTAAAGGCAGGCATTTCAAATGGCACATAAAAAAGGCGCGAGCTCCACTCGCAACGGTCGTGACTCCAACGCCCAGTACCTCGGCGTCAAGCGCTTCGGCGGCCAGGTAGTTTCCGCAGGCGAAATCATCGTCCGCCAGCGTGGCACCCACTTCCACCCGGGCGCCGGCGTCGGCCGCGGCGGCGACGATACCCTGTTCGCCCTGACCCCCGGTGCCGTCGAGTTCGGCACCCGGCGCGGTCGTCGCGTTGTGAACATCGTGGCTGCAGCAGCTGCAGAGTAACAACAAGTTCTGAATCGGTGGGGCGGACCAGTTGGTCCGCTCCACCGGTGTTTTAACCGCATTACAATCATCTTGGGACCCTTGGGGACCCAAGGAACAGCACTGAGGAGATCCACGTGGCGAGCTTTGTAGACCGGGTAGTACTGCACGTATCCGGCGGTACCGGCGGCCACGGCTGTGTCTCCGTCCACCGGGAAAAGTTTAAGCCCCTCGGCGGCCCCGACGGCGGCAACGGCGGCAATGGCGGCGACGTCATCCTGCGCGTGGATCCCCAGACCACCACCTTGCTGGACTACCACCACGCCCCGCACCGGCATGCCACCAACGGCGGCCCGGGCATGGGTGACTGGCGCGGCGGCAAAAACGGCGAAACCCTGGTGCTGCCGGTCCCGGAAGGGACCGTCGTCAAGAGCAAGGACGGCACCGTCCTGGCGGACATGGTGGGCGAAGGCACCGAGTTTATTGCCGCGGCCGGCGGCCTGGGCGGGCTCGGCAACGCCGCGCTGTCTTCACAGAAGCGCCGCGCCCCCGGTTTTGCGCTGCTCGGCATCGAGGGCGAATCCAGCGACATCGTGCTGGAACTGAAATCCATCGCCGACATCGCCCTGGTCGGTTTCCCCTCCGCCGGCAAATCCAGTCTCATCGCCGCCATGTCGGCTGCGCGGCCTAAAATTGCCGACTACCCCTTCACCACCCTGATCCCCAACCTCGGCGTGGTCCAGGCCGGCGACGTGCGGTTCACCATCGCCGACGTCCCGGGCCTGATCGAAGGCGCCAGCGAAGGCAAGGGGCTGGGCCACCACTTCCTGCGCCACGTCGAGCGCTGCGCCGCCCTCGTGCACGTACTGGACTGCGGAACCCTCGAGTCCGACCGCGACCCGCTCTCGGACCTGGCCGTGATCGAAGCCGAACTCGAAAAGTACGCCGTGGACATGAGCTACGCCGGCAGCGACGGCGAAGTCGTGCCGCTGAACCACCGGCCCCGCCTCGTGGCGTTGAACAAGGTAGACCTGCCGGACGGCAAGGACATGGCGGACTTCGTCCGTCCGGAACTGGAGAAGCGCGGCTACAAGGTCTTCGAAATCTCCGCCACCAGCCACGAGGGGCTCCGCCAGCTCGGCTTCGCCATGGCCGAAATCGTCAAGTCGGCCCGCGACGCCGTCGCCGCGACGCCGCCCAAAGTCCAGGCCCCCGTGCTGCGTCCCCGCGCCGTCAACGAGTCCGGCTTCACGATCCGCCGCGAGGAGAAGGGCCTGGAACCGCTGTTCCGGGTCCTGGGCGAAAAGCCCGTCCGCTGGGTCAAGCAGACCGACTTCACCAACGAGGAAGCCATCGGGTACCTCGCCGACCGCCTCGCCAAGCTGGGCGTGGAAAACGAACTGTTCAAGCAGGGCGCCAAACCGGGCGACATGGTAGTGATCGGTGAAGACGACGGCGTCGTCTTCGACTGGGAGCCGACCATGATGGCCGGCGCCGAGCTGCTGGCCTCCCCGCGCGGCACCGACGTGCGCTTCGCCGACATCGGCGACCGCCCCACCCGCGGGCAGAAGCGCGAGGACCAGCAGGAGCGGCGCGACGCCAAGGCGGCGGCCCGGGCGGAGCTGGAGGCCGAACGCAAGGCGGGCATCTGGACCGAATCGGTCAGCGGCCGCCGTGCCCCGCAGCCGCTCAAGCAGAGCGGGCTGGCCACCGAGAACGAGGAGTGAACCCCCACACGTGACCGATAATTCCGCAATTGTCATCGAGGAACCCAAGACCGACTCGCGCAGCATGCTCGCCAAGGCGCGCCGCATCGTCGTCAAGGTCGGGTCGTCGTCGCTCACCAGCATTCAGGGCGGGATTTCCGAAGAGGCGCTGATCGAACTCTCCGATGCCCTGGCTGCCAAGTGCAACCAGGGTACCGAGATCATTCTGGTGTCCTCCGGTGCGATCTCCGCGGGCCTCGCGCCGCTGGGCCTGGTGAAGCGTCCCCGTGACCTCGCCACCCAGCAGGCGGCCGCCAGCGTGGGCCAGGGCCTGCTGATGGCCCGCTACACGCACGCCTTCGCGGCGCACGGCGTGACGGTGAGCCAGGTGCTGCTGACCGCGGATGACCTCATGCGCCGCAGCCACCACCTCAACGCCTTCCGCGCACTGAACCGGCTGCTGAACCTCGGTGTCGTGCCGGTGGTCAACGAGAACGACACCGTGGCCACGCACAAGATCCGCTTTGGGGACAACGATCGGCTGTCCGCCCTGGTGGCGCACCTGGTCCGGGCCGATGCCCTGGTGCTGCTCTCGGATGTCGACTCACTCTATGACGGACCCCCGTCCAAGGGCGCCAAGCGGATTCCGCAGGTGGACGGCCCGCAGGACCTCGAGGGCGTCAGCATCGGCAAGCCCGGCAAGGCGGGTGTCGGAACCGGCGGCATGCAGACCAAGGTCGAGGCCGCCACGATGGCCGCTGACTCGGGCATCCCCGCACTGGTCACCTCCACGGCGAACGCCGCCGCGGCCCTGAACGGCGAGGACGTCGGGACGTGGTTCTCCGTCAACAGCGGCCGCAAGTCGGTACGCATGATGTGGCTGGCCCACCTCGCACGCGTCCAGGGCAGGCTGATTCTCGACCACGGCGCCGTCGCGGCCGTCCGGGACCACCGCTTCTCGCTGCTTCCGGCCGGAATCACGGCCGTCGAGGGCACCTTTGAATCGGGCGACGCCGTCGAAATGGTTTCGCCCGACGGTACCGTGGTCGCCCGCGGGCTGGTCAACTACTCCTCGGATGAACTGCCGCAGATGCTGGGGCGTTCGACGGTGGAACTCGGGGAGTCCCTGGGCCGCGGTTTCGACCGTGAAGTTGTTCACGTTGACGACCTCGTTCTGGTCTAGCGGACGGATTCGCCTAGACTTAACTGATGACTGAGGCACTGATTCACCACGACGCCGACAAATCCAACGACACCACCGGGGCGCTTTCCACTCCGGAAGGTACCCGGACGTCCCCGGCGGACGTTGAGCATGCGGTCCATGCCATCGCCGACCGTTCCCGCCGCGCAGCGCGCAGCATGGCACGGGCGAACCGGGCGTGGAAAGACAAGGGTCTGCGCGCCGTCGGCGCCGCACTGCTTGAGCACAAGGACCGGATCCTCGCCGCGAACGCCAAGGACGTGGCCGCCGGTCGGACCAACGGCACCTCTGCGGCGCTGCTGGACCGCCTCACGCTCACCGATGCCCGCGTCCAGGCGCTGGCCGCCGCGCTGGAAAACCTCGCCAACCTGCCTGACCCGGTGGGCAACGTGGTCCGCGGCCAGACTCTGCCGAACGGACTGCGGCTGCGCCAGGTCAACGTGCCGATGGGCGTCGTCGCGGCGATCTACGAGGCGCGCCCCAATGTCACGGTCGACATCGCCGGGCTTGCCCTCAAGAGCGGCAACGCCGTGATCCTGCGCGGCGGAAGCGCTGCGGCCGCCACCAACGCGGCGCTGGTCACCGTCCTCCGCGAAGCCCTCGACTCCGTCGGCCTGCCGGCCGACGCTGTCCAGAGTGTCGACGAGTTCGGCCGCGAGGGCGCGAATGTCCTGATGCGGGCCCGGGGCAGGGTGGACGTGCTCATTCCGCGCGGCGGACGCGAGCTGATCCAGACCGTGGTCACGAAGTCCACCGTCCCGGTGATCGAAACCGGTGAGGGCAACGTGCACATCTTCCTTGACGCCTCGGCGGACGAGGAGATGGCCGTCGAAATCCTGCTCAACGCCAAGACCCAGCGTCCCAGCGTCTGCAACACCGTGGAAACCCTGCTGGTCCATTCCGGCTCCACCGTGCTGCCCGCCGTCGCGGCCGCCCTGCGCGCCGCCGGCGTCACCCTGCACACCGACGACCGGATCCGGGCCGCGCTGCCGGCCACCGTCGACACTGTGCCCGCCACCGACACGGACTGGGCCACCGAATACATGGACCTGGACCTCGCCGTGGCCATGGTGGACAGCCTCGACGAGGCTGTCCAGCACATCCGCACCTGGTCCACCGGGCACACCGAGGCCATCCTCACCAACGACCTCGGCAACGCCGAGCGGTTCATCGCTGAGGTGGATTCGGCGGCGGTCATCGTCAACGCCTCCACCCGGTTCACCGACGGCGGCGAACTCGGCCTCGGCGCCGAGGTCGGCATCTCCACGCAGAAGCTGCACGCCCGGGGCCCGATGGGGTTGACCGAGCTCACCACCACGAAGTGGATCGTGCAGGGCGAAGGCCAGATCCGGGCCTGACAACGCGGTAACATGGTACCGAAGCCAGGAACGGCGGGAACCTCCGCCGTCGTAAAAACGCACATAACTTGTGAAGTCACTAGGGGAGAACATGCTGTTGCAGCAGATCACCACATCCATCGCGGCAGCGGTCGAGCACGAGGAACTCGCGCCGCTGATTGCGCCGCCGTTCGTGATCGGCGGGACGATGTTCGTGATCCTGCTGGTCCTGATGTTCATCACGCTCTCCTACGGCAACCTGGGCAAGCGCCACGAAGCCGTTGAGGAGCATGCGGACCCGCACCGCCAGCACCCGAACAAGCACGGCCACGGCCAGGGCCACTAATATTTCCGCCACAGTGAAGCAGCACGGCTCGACACGCCGCCTGCGGCTCGGTGTGATGGGCGGCACGTTCGATCCGATCCACCACGGTCACCTTGTCGCGGCCAGCGAGGTCGCGGCCAAGTTCGACTTGGACGAAGTGGTGTTTGTGCCGACCGGGCAACCTTGGCAGAAGAGCAGCCGGAAAGTCAGCGAGGCCGAACACCGGTACCTGATGACGGTCATCGCCACTGCCTCGAACCCGCGGTTTACGGTGAGCCGGGTCGACGTCGACCGCCCCGGCCCCACCTACACCATCGACACGCTGCGGGACCTTCGGACCCTGCGGCCGGATGCCGACCTGTTCTTCATCACCGGCGCCGACGCGCTCGCCCAGATCCTGTCCTGGAAGGACATCGACGAGCTCTGGTCGCTGGCGCACTTTGTCGGGGTGACCAGGCCCGGTCACGTGCTGGACGGCATGGGCCGGGACGACGTGAGTCTGCTTGAGGTTCCCGCCATGGCCATCTCGTCCACCGATTGCAGGGCCCGCGTCGCCGCCGGAAACCCCGTCTGGTACCTCGTGCCCGACGGTGTGGTGCAGTACATCGCCAAGTATGACCTCTATGACGGCCAGCCCGATCCCGCCATGGATGCCCCGGAACCTCGGCCGGTCCCCGAAACAAACCAAACCGCCAGCATCGAATGAGTCTTCAATGAGTCAGGAACAGCCTCCCATCCGCAGCCGCCGCGAATTGCGCCAGGCCAGGGATGAGCGTCAGGAATTGACCCCCGACGCCGGTACCAGGGGTGCCGGCGCTGGTGCGGCTGGCCGCCCCGAGGAACCGACGGAGGCCGAAACGACCGGCCGCCGCCGCATCCCCGGCCCGGTGGACTCGGTCCGGACCACCACCACCTCCGAACGGTCTTCCCAGACCCGCGCCCGCGACCGGGCCGCCCTGCGCACCATCAAGGAACTGGCCGAGAAAGAGGGCCAGCTTTCATCCGGCAGCACCCCGACGCGCCGCCAGCTCCGGCTCCAGCAGCTGGCCGAGGAAACGGCCCCCGCCACCTCGGCGAATCCGATCGTCCCGGCGCCCTCGCCCCGGACCCGTTCACATCCCGCGGCGAAACGTCCGGCAGGCCAGGACAGCCTCCCGGGCGCCCCGGCACCCGCTGGCGGCGCAACGCCGCCGCAGGGCGCTACGCGGGAGGCGCGGCCGCAGGGCACCGGGGAGGCGGTACCGGCCGACGGCGGGACACCGCCGGAGACCGCCGGCGCGGGCCGCCCCGACAGCAGCGCGGGCCGCCCCGACAGCAAACTGCCGGAGGGGATGAGTGTGGAGCAGGCGCTGGCGGCGCGCGAGCTCCTCGCCGAGCAGGCCCGCAACCAGGTCGCGAAGATGGAACACATTGCCGCCACCGACCCGGACGCCGTCGACCCGGAGGTTCTGGCCGAGCAGATCGCCCTGGCCGAACGCGCCGCCGTGTTGAACCGGCGGGCGGCCGCGAAGCAAAGGCTCGCCGAGCAAAACAGCCAGCCGTCCCCGCCCCGCCAGGAAACCCAGAACAGCGGCCCCTCGACGGCAAGCAACCTCGCCATGGTGACACCGCTGGAGTTTGTCCAGGTCCCGGGCGTGGAGCGGCCGGTCATGAAGCGGCCCGCCACGTCGTACGTGCCGCTCGTCACCAACTCCAGCCCAACGGTCCAGACGCCGCGCACCGCGCGCCGGCCGGGCACATCCCGGAAACGGGACGCCGGTCCCGCCAACAGCCGCGCCGGTGTGCTGGCCCGCGCGGAGGCGGCCGCCCACGCCGCCACGGTCCGGCGCCCGGCCGCGCCCGCTGCGGCCGCTGCGGCCGCCGTGCCGGCAAACCCCGGAGCGGCGGCAGAGCAGGAGGGGTTCGTTGCCCGACCGCCGGTCGCCGCGAACTCCGCCCGCGGCCTGGATCCCCTGGACGCGGCCACCGCGGGCCTCGGCCGGGCGCGGCGGCTGCACGCCCTGCAGCTGGGGGTTCTGGCCCTTGGCGTGGTGGCGCTCATCGCCGGCGTCATCCTGATTGTCACCGGCCTGGGGCACTAACCGCCTCGCTGCAGCGCCGGAACGCGCACGGCCGTACACACCTCCGGCAGCCCGGCCCGTCCGGTGTCCCGAAGCCCCTAGTCCAAAAAAGTATGATCCCGACAAGTTTTTACCCTCAACAAGGAGTCCCGTGACTGCAACCGATTCATCCATCGCCACAGCCCGCCATGCAGCCCGCGCTGCAGCGGAGAAATTGGCCGAGGACATTGTGGCCCTCGACGTCAGCGAACGTCTCGCTTTGGCGGACGTCTTCCTGATCGCCTCCGCCCCGTCCGAACGGCAGGTCAATGCGATTGTCGACGGTATCGAGGAAGAGCTGTCCAAGTTCGACCTCAAGCCGGTCCGTCGCGAGGGGCGCTCCGGCGGCCGCTGGGTGCTGCTGGACTACGCCGACGTCGTCATCCACGTCCAGCACGAGGAAGACCGCGTGTTTTACGCCCTGGAGCGGCTCTGGAAGGACTGCCCGGTCGTGGATCTGCAACTGGGTGACGACGCCTCGGCGAAGGCTCCGGCCGCCACCGACGCCGAATAGCCGGCGCAGGTGCGCCGGCGCCGAACCCTGAATATGCCCGATTTGGAATTTTCAGAAGTGCTGGTCTAAGATATTTGAGTTGCTTCGGGGAGAACGAATTCGGAGCAGCGAAAATTCGGGGCTGTGGCGCAGCTGGTAGCGCACCTGCATGGCATGCAGGGGGTCAGGGGTTCGAGTCCCCTCAGCTCCACCGGATGATCCGCCGGAATCGAAAGATTCCGGCGGATTTTTTTATGCCCGACGGCGGCCGCAGCCCCCGATTAGCGTCCGATTAGCGTCGGCGGCAAATGTAGATTAAGCTAATCAGGTTGCTTGACCGGAACTGCCTCCCGCGGGACCGGCCAGGCGAACGTTCGGGGCTGTGGCGCAGCTGGTAGCGCACCTGCATGGCATGCAGGGGGTCAGGGGTTCGAGTCCCCTCAGCTCCACCGAACGAGGCTCCGCTCACCGAGCGGGGCCTCGCTTTGTTGTACGCCGAAGTTCCTGGTTCCGGCTCGCTTAGGGCGGGACACCGCCATCCCTGACCGTTGGAACCACGGGTGCACCTTGTGGGCTACGGTCCGTCGTCATCCACGATCGAGGCCCAAGCGGGCGGGCCGGGACGCCGCCGCCGCAATCGGCAAACTTCTTGCCGCGCAGGATAGCGTGGTGGGTGATCCCTGACCCTTCAAACAGAGGCGGCAACCCGCAGGTGGCTGACAACACGCTCGACTCCCTCTTTTCCCGGCTCCGGCGATTTCCCGACGTCGAGGCGGCCAACCTGCAGCCCTGGGATGCCACCGACCGGCTGTTGCTGGACACCGCCGCCGGGCTGCTGGCGGACACCAGACACGCCCCGGCGGGCCGGATCGCCGTCGTAGGGGACCGCTACGGCGCGCTGACCCTCGGTGTGCTCGCGCTGGGCCTGCAGCGGCCGGGTACTGCGGGCAGCCCGGTGCGGGTGCACGAGGACCTGATCACCGGCGAACGCGCGCTGCGGAACAACGCCGCGGCCACCGGTGTCACTGCCGGATATCAACAACTCCCGCTGGCCGATGCCGTGGCGGGCGCCGGCCTGGTCCTGCTGCAGCTGCCGCGGTCCCTGGCCGAGTTGGAAGAGACCGCCGACGCCGTTGCCCGGTACGCCGCGCCCGGCGCCGTGCTACTGGCCGGCGGCAGGGTCAAACACATGAGCCTGGGGATGAACGCCGTGCTGGAACGCTACTTTGGCCAGGTCCAGCCGCAGCTGGCGCGGCAAAAGTCACGCATCCTGCTGGCCCGGGATCCTCGGCCGGTCGGTGAGGAGCCGCCGTTCCCGGTCTCGGAGCGGAATGCCGGGCTGGGGCTGACGGTCTGCGCCCGGGGCGCCGTGTTCGCCGGCACCGGACTGGACATTGGAACCCGGTTCCTGCTGGAGTTCCTGCCCGGGATGCCGGCCGTGCAGCATGCCGTCGACCTGGGCTGCGGCACCGGGATCCTGGCCGCGCTTTATGCCCGCAGCCACCCCGAAGCCCGTGTCACCGCCACCGACCGGTCCGCGGCCGCCGTCGAGTCCGCCGCGGCCACGGCCCGCGCCAACGGCCTGGACCGGCAGATCGAGGTGCTGCAGGACGATGCCATGAGCACCCTGCCGGAGGAGTGCGCCGACCTGGTCCTGCTCAACCCGCCGTTCCACCTCGGCGCGGCGGTCCACGCCGGGGCCGGCATCAAACTGATCGAAGCGGCGGCCAGGGTGCTGGCGCCCGGCGGCGAACTCTGGACGGTGTTCAACAGCCACCTGCACTACCGGCCGGTACTTGAGCGGCTCGTGGGCCCCACCCGCGAGGTGGGCCGCAACCCGAAATTCACCGTTACCGCCAGCGTCCGTCCGCCGCGGAGCTAGTCCCCGGCCACCGCGCCCTCCGGCAGCCGGCCGACATCGGTCCGGCAGTGCCGGCGCCGGGTGGGGCGTCCGGCCACGGGTAACGTACGATTCTGAGATCAGCAGTGCTTGGCCGAAGACGTTTAGGGGTATCAGTGACTGGGATCCGCACACCCTCGCCGCGGCGCGGAACGAACCTTCCCCGGATGGGGGACTTCAACCTCACGGTCATCCTGGATGCGATCCGTCGCGCCCCGGGCGGGCTGAGCCGGGTCGAACTGGCCCAGCTGGTCGGGCTCTCGCCGCAGACCATCTCCAACATCTCCCGGCGGCTGCTGGACCAGAACCTGATCGTCGAAGCGGGCAAGGAAGGCACCGGACCCGGAAAACCGCGGACCATGCTGCGCCTCAACCCGGGCGGCATGTACGCCGCCGGGGTGCACCTGGACCCCGCGGTGCTGACCTTCGTGGTGCTGGACCTCCTCGGCGACGTGGTCAAACATTCGCGGATCAAGACCCCCTCGGGCGCGGACCCGGACTCCATCATCGACACCATTGCCGCGGAGATCAAGCAGTTGATCGAGGATTCCGGGGTGGACCGTGCCAAGGTCGCCGGGCTCGGCATCGCCTCGCCGGGGCCGATCGATCTCGAAGAAGGCGCCGTAGTGGACCCGCCGCTGCTGCCGGGCTGGGAACGCGTGCCGCTGCGCGACGCCCTCGCCGCCGCGACCGGGCTGTCCACGCTGCTGGACAAGGACGTCACGGCCGCCGCCGTCGCCGAAACCTGGGCCGGGGGCCCGAGCGGGGCCGGCAGCTTTGTCTTCATGTACATGGGCACCGGAATCGGCTGCGGGGTGGTCCTCAACGATGAAGTCGTCCGGGGCACCTCCGGGAATGCCGGGGAAATCGGGCACATCATCGTGGACCCGGGCGGGCCGCCCTGCGACTGCGGCCAGCGCGGCTGCGTGAAGTCCTCCGCCATCCCGCAGGTCCTCGTGGCGGAGGCCGAGGCTGCCGGGGTGCTGGACGGCTCCAGGGAAGACCGGAGCGCCCCCGCGGTGCAGGAAAGTTTCGCCGAACTCTGCGCCCTGGCCTATGCCGGGAACGAGGGCGCCCTCGATATCCTGCGGAAATCCGCCGTGCTGGTCTCGCGCGCCGTCTCCGCGGTCACCAACGCCCTGGACGTGGACCGGGTGGTGTTTGGCGGCCCGTTCTGGACCTGCCTCGGACCCGCGTACCTGGAGCAGATCCCGGCCCTGGTCGCGGAGAGCAGCGCCACCCGGAAAATCCATGGGATCGAAGTAGTGGGCACGGGCGTGGGGGAGGACGTGGGTGCCGTCGGCGCGGCCTGCCTGGTCCTGGAGCACACGCTGGCTCCACGCTCCCAGCGCCTCCTGCTGGAGGGCTAGCGGCGAATCGGCACGGCCGCATCCGGAAGCCGTGAGGCGCGGATCGGCACGGCCGCCGAAGCGCGGCGCCACACCCGGCAGCCGCAAGACGTCAGCCGCGACCGTTCAGTCGATGTCCTCGATGACGGTGCCGAACGGGATGGTGCTGTCCAGGTGGGCCTGGTGGTCGTGCGGGTGCACCACCACCCGGACGCCGTGCAACTTGTCCGCCGCCGACTGCATCAGGACCGGCCGGACGGCATTGACGAGGCTCTCGCTCTTTCCGGCGAGATACTCCTGGTAACTGGCTGGTAGCTGGATCATGACCTCAGGATAGACCCGCGGTGCGGCCATGGGGAGCCCCGGGCATCCGGGCGAATAATCTGCAGCTTCTCAGCCTATCCGGGCGTAAAGACACGTCTTAATTCGGCGGACGGCTTGAATGCTGCTCCCGGGGACCTTACAGTCGTAGACAAGTTACCGCGGTAACGTGTCAGCGATCCTCCGCTGCGGGCCGGCCATCGGAAAAGTTTCACCGAAACATTCCACCGCCGGCCAGGAGGGTGTGGGTGCCCCCATGTGGGCCTGACATTTGCTCACGGACAGCTTCGAAGCAGGCGTAACAGTCGCGACTGCGACCTGCCGAAGTTCCCTCCGTGTTCCCCAACTCAACTCATTGGCGCCAGCGCCGGCCGGATTCCCGGACAGTGCTGGCGGCAATGGCTCACAGCCAAGGACGCAAATGTCTCCACCAAGCCTTATTGACGCACATCCAAACCTCGCCGGCGCGGCCCCCGTGGCCCTGTCCTACGAACTCTTCCCGCCCCGCTCGGCGGCGGCCGCCGAATCCCTCTGGAACACCATCGGGGAACTGGAGTCCACCAGCCCGGACTACGTTTCCGTGACCTATGGTGCCAGCGGCTCCAACCGGAGCACCGCCGTCGAACTCATCAACCGGCTGGTGCAGGAAACCCAGCTCCGCCCACTGGCGCACCTGACCTGTGTGGGCAACACACCGCAGGAGCTGGCCGACGTCATCGGTGAACTGCTCGACGTCGGGGTCCGCGGCATCCTCGCGCTGCGCGGCGACCAGCCCAGAGACGGCGGCGTCCCGGCGGAGGGATCGCTGCGCTACGCCCAGGACCTGATCGAGCTCATCCGCCGCGTCGAACAGCGCCGCTCGGCCCTGCTCTGCGCCGGCAAGGTGGCGGTCGGCGTCGCCGCCTACCCCACCCGGCATCCGGAGTCGCCGAGTGAGGCGCACGACGTCGAGGTGCTGCTGGCCAAGCAGCGTTCCGGGGCCGACTTCGCCATCACGCAGGTCTTCTTCCACACCGGGCAGTACGCACGGCTGCTGTCCCAGGCGCGCCGGGCGGGGGTCACCATCCCGATCATCCCCGGGGTCATGCCGCTGACCAGCGTACGCCGGCTCACCCGGCTCGGTGAACTGACCGGCGTCGAACCAGCCCCGGAGCTGATCGAACGGCTGGCCGCTGCGGACACCGACGCCGAACGCAACCGGATCGGGGTCAAGGCCACCGTGGACCTGGCCAATGCGGCCCTGGACGCCGGCGCCCCGGGCCTGCACCTCTACACCTTCAACGAGCACGCCAGCGCCCTCGAGGTGCTGGACAAGCTCGCCCTGCCCCGTCCCCGACGCGGCACGCCGCACAGCCGCTACCGCCCGGAGGGCCGGCAGCTCGCCAGCTGACGGCACCCGCGCGCTAAAACAACTTCGCTCCGCACCACACCACCCACTTTTAGGACTTCCCATGACTGAACCGCGCACCACCGCCACCACACCGTTCCCGGCCGCCTCGATCCTGGGCTACCCGCGGATCGGCCGCCGCCGCGAACTGAAGAAAGCGGTCGAGGCCTACTGGTCCGGCAGCATCGACGCCGGAACCCTGGACGCCGCCGCCAAAGAGATCCAACTCGGCACCGCCCGAAGGCTCCAGGGCCTTGGCCTGACCGACGCCGCAGCCATCCCCGGCAGCTTCTCCTACTACGACCAGGTGCTCGACGCCGCAGCGCACCTGGGGGCCATTCCCGCACGTTTCGGCGACCTGCTCAATAGCGTGGGCCAGCTGGACCTGGACGGCTACTTCACCCTGGCCCGCGGCAACCAGGACCAGCAGCCGCTGGAAATGACCAAATGGTTCGACACCAACTACCACTACCTGGTTCCGGAAATCGGACCGGAGACCAGCTTTGCGCCGACCTCCAGCAGGATCGTCGAGGAATTCCAATACGCCCTCGCCCACGGCATTGAGACCCGCCCCTACCTCGTCGGCCCGGTCACGTTCCTGCTGCTGAGCAAGGCCTCCGACGACGCCCCCGCCGGCTTCCGCCCGCTGTCCCGCCTCGAGGACGTCCTTCCCGTCTACACGGCCTTGCTGCAGAAGCTGGCCGCGGCCGGTGCCGGCTGGATCCAGCTCGACGAACCCGCCCTCGTGGCGGACCAGGACACCCCGGCGGAGGAGATCCAGGCCGCCGTCGCCCGCGCCTACGGGGAACTCTCGGCCGTTGCGGGGCGCCCGCAACTGTTCGTCTCCACCCCCTACGGCGCGCTGGACGGCCAGCTGGGCTGCCTCGCCGCCACCGGCATCGAGGCCCTGCACCTGGACGTGTTCAAGGGCGCCGTGCCGTCCGCCGCGGCCCTGGCGGCGCTGGGCAACAAAACCCTTGTCGCCGGCGTCGTTGACGGGCACAACATCTGGCGCAACGACCTGGCCGCCTCGGCAGCGAAGATCGCCGAGCTGCAGCAGTCCGTTGCGAAGCTGGCCGTCAGCACCTCGACGACCACCGCGCACGTCCCGCACGACGTCGAAGAGGAAGTCCAGCTGCCCGACCAACTGCGCAGCTGGCTCGCGTTTGCCGACCAGAAAACCGCCGAGGTCGTCACCCTCGCCGGCCTGCTGACCGACCCGGCCACCGGCGCCCCGTCAAGGGACGTCCAGCCGGCCATCGATGAGGCCACCCGCGTCATTGCCACCCGCGCCGGGGCCGAGGGCGTCCGCCGCGCCGCCGTCCGGGCCCGCACCGCGGCCCTGACCGCCGCCGACTTCAGCCGCTCCGCCTACCCGGCCCGTGAAGCTGCGCAGGCCGAGGCGCTGCACCTGCCGCCGCTGCCCACCACCACCATCGGTTCCTTCCCGCAGACCGGCGAAATCCGTACCGCGCGGGCCCGCGCCAACAAGGGCGGGCTCACCTCGGAGCAGTATGCGCAGCTGATGAAGGACGAGATCAAACGCGTCGTCGAGCTGCAGGAAGAGCTCGGCTTCGACGTCCTGGTCCACGGTGAGCCCGAGCGCAACGACATGGTCCAGTACTTCGCGGAGAACCTGGAAGGCTTCGACGTCACCGTCCACGGCTGGGTCCAGTCCTACGGGTCGCGTTGCACCCGGCCCTCAATCCTGTGGGGCGATGTCACCCGCAGCGCCCCGATCACGGTGGAATGGGCCCGGTACGCGCAGTCGCTGACCGGCAAGCCGATGAAGGGCATGCTCACCGGCCCGGTCACCATCCTGGCGTGGTCCTTTGTCCGCGACGACCAGCCGCTGGCCGAGACCGCGAACCAGGTGGCCCTCGCCCTCCGGGACGAGATCGCGGACCTGGAAACCGCCGGCATCCGGATCATCCAGGTCGACGAGCCGGCGCTGCGCGAACTGCTGCCGCTGCGCAAGGCCGAGCAGGCCGCTTACCTGGACTGGTCCGTGAAATCCTTCCGGCTGGCGACCGCGGGTGCCGCGGACGCCACCCAGGTCCACACGCACCTGTGCTACTCGGAGTTCGGCGCCATCATCGACGCGATCGACGGCCTCGACGCCGACGTGACCTCGATCGAGGCCGCCCGCTCCCGCATGGAGGTGGTGCACGACCTCGAGGCGCACGGCTTCGGCCGCGGCGTGGGGCCGGGCGTCTACGACATCCACTCGCCGCGGGTCCCGGACGAAGGGGAAGTCACCGAGCTGCTGGGCGCCGCGGTCGAGCACGTCCCGTCCCGCCAGCTCTGGGTCAACCCGGACTGCGGCCTGAAGACCCGGGGCTACGCCGAGACCGAGGAATCACTGCGCAACCTCGTCGCCGCGGCCCGGGCAGTACGTGCCGGACTGCTCGAAACGGCCAAGTAGCGCGCAGGCCGCGGGCAACTGAACCGACGACGGCGGCCGGCCGCCCTGAGTGGGTGGCCGGCCGCCGTCGTACCTTTTTGCCTATCGACTGCTGGGCACCTGCCCTTTTGGCCCCTCAAAAGGGCAGATCCGGAGCAATCGATCAGGATTCCCAGAGGATCTCGTCGTCGACGACGCCGTCCTCGTCCGCGGACGCCACCAGGATTTCGTCGGTGAAGTGCGCGCCCAGGGTGAAATCCAGCACGAAGTAGCGCTCCGGCTGGCCCGGGAAGATGCCCACGTGGCCCAGCTTCAGCGCCTTGAGGAAGACCTGGTTGGTCAATTGTGCCTTGTCCGTCACGCCGAAGACCCGCAACAGGTGTTCGGGCTTGATGGCATTGCAGTGGAAGCGGAGATACTCCTGCGGGCTGGTGCCGTCCTGCTCCAGCTCCTCGGCAATCATTTCGCGGACCTGGTCCACAAGCTCGGGCAGGAAACGCAGCCGGTAGTCAACTTTGTGCAGGGCCGCCTCGTCGAAGTGGTCATGCGCGTTGACGTTCAGGTCAAGCTCCAGGGGCTGGCCCGCCAGTTCATGCCTGGCGGCGAAATTATGGTCACGCCCGTGGTTGAGCTCGATCTCTCCAAAGTGCTGGCTCGCTACCTTGCTCATGTCTTCAACATAGTCCTGATAGCGGGTGCGTTCCAGCATTGCCGGGCATTTGTCCGGTGGACTCACCACCGGCTCGGCGCGGTGTCCCCGCGGTCGGGCACGTCCTGCACATCGTTGGCGGACCGCGGATCGTGGTCAACGACGTTGTCCACGTCCTCGGTCGGAACCCCGTCGGCTTCGGCGTTTTCCACGAGCAGCGCCCGCTCTGAGGCGTGCCGCGGTTTCTGCCCCGCCGCCATCAGGACGTCCACGGCCGCCGTGGACGGCTCCGGGCTGGGCAGGATCTCATCGGCCACCCCGGTGCCGGCCGGACCGCCGCGGCGGCGCAGCAGCTGCATCCACCGCGGGGCGTTGCCGAGGACTCCGTGCTCGGCGAGTTCATCGACTTCCAGGCCGTAGAAGTCGCCGATGTGATCGACCAGTTGCGCCCGGCGGGCACGGTCATAGGCGCGGCGTTCCCTGTTGAAGGCGATGATCGTGGCCCAGCAGATGAGCAACATGATGACGCTGAACGGCAGGGCGATGATGATCGCGGCGGTCTGGAGTGCCACCAGGCCGCCGGAGATGAGCAGCGAGATGGCAAGTACCGCGGTGATAAAGGTGAAGAAGGTGCGGATCCGTTTTTTCGGGTTCACCTGTCCGCCGGTGGCGATCATGCCCATCACCAGGGCCCCGGAGTCCGAGGACGTGATGAAAAATATTGCAATCAGGAGGATTACTCCGACGGTCAGCACCGGCGTGCCGGGGACGAAGGAGAGCATGTTGAACAAGGCGCTGGAAACGTCGACGCTGCCGTCCTGTTCCAGCAGGGTGCCGTCCCCGCCGAGCTGCACCGCCAGGGCAGTGCCGCCGAGGACGCTGAACCACAGGATGCCGATCAGGGTCGGCACCAGGATGACGCCGGCGACGAACTGGCGGACTGTGCGGCCGCGGGAAATCCGGGCGATGAAAATGCCGACGAACGGGGCCCACGAGATCCACCAGCCCCAGTAGAACGACGTCCAGGAGGCCTGCCAGGCTTCCCCGGCGTCGCCGGTGAACGCGTTCACGTTGAAGGAAAGACTCACGAAGTTCTGGATGTAGGCGCCCATGGACTGGACGAATTCGCGGAGCAGGAAGGTGGAGGGGCCAAAGGCCAGAAGGTACAACACGAGCAGTCCGGCGAGCACGAGATTGGTGCTCGAAAGCCACTTCATGCCCTTCGTGACGCCGGATAGGACCGAGAGCAGCACAAAGAGGGAAATGACGAGAATGATGACGATCTCGGAGCCTCTGCTGGCCTGGACGAGGTTGATGCTTTCCAGCCCGGCGCTGATTTGCAGCACGCCCAGGCCCAGCGACGTGGCCACGCCAAAGAGCGTCCCGACGAGCGCGACGACGTCGATCAGATTGCCCCAGCCGCCCTGGACGCGCTTGCCCAGGACCGGTTCCAGGGCCCAGCGGATGGAGACCGGGCGCTTGCGCCGGTGGATGGCGTAGGCCAGGGCCAGCCCGATTACCACGTAGATGGACCACGCATGCACACCCCAGTGCAGGTAGGTCTGGCTCAACGCCTGCTGTGCGAGCTCCGGCGGAGTGCCGGTGACCCCGGGACGCGGATTGGAGAAGTGGCTGAGGGGTTCGCTGACGCCGTAGAACACAAGTCCGATGCCCATGCCGGCGGCAAACAACAGGGCGAACCAGGCCATCAGCGAGAACTCGGGTTCGTCGTCGTCGTGGCCCAGCTTGATGTCGCCGTAACGACTGAAACCGACAAACAGGCTGAACGCCACGAAGAAGCTGGTGATCAGTACGTAGTACCAGTTGAAGGAGTTAACGATGTTCGCCTGGATGGCGCCAAACATCGCTTCGGCGGTTGCCGGAGCCAGCAGGGCAAAGGCCGCGAACAGCGTCACCGCCGCGGCTGCCGGCCAAAAAACCCAGGGTTCAACGATGCGCGATTTCGTTTGTTCGGCCATTCCCCAAGGCTACGCTCCGCAGCGGCGGGGGCACAGGGCCCTGGCCGCTTAGCGCCCTGTCTGGCCGTGCGCGGCCGAGGACGCCGGTACATTGATCGGATGCAAACAGTTGCCGCCACCGTAGCCCGTGCCCGAGATGCTTTTGACCGCGGGACCACCCGTCCGCTGGCGTGGCGGCTGGAGCAGCTGGGACGCCTGCGCCGGATGCTGGTTGAACGGCGCCGTGAGTTTGCCCAGGCGCTGGCGGCCGACCTTGGCAAACACGAAACGGAGGCGCAGCTGACCGAGATCGGGTTCGTCACCGCGGAAGCGGCGCACCTGGAGAAGCACCTTGAAGCGTGGCTCCGGCCGCGGCCGGTGTCCGTCCCGCTCGCCGTGCAGCCGGCGAAGGCCTGGACCGAGCTGACCCCGCTGGGCGTGGTGCTGGTGATCGGGCCGTGGAACTACCCGGTGCAGCTGCTCCTCGCCCCGCTGGCCGGCGCCCTGGCCGCCGGCAACACCGCGGTGCTCAAGCCCAGCGAACACGCCCCGGCCACCTCCGCCGCCCTGGCCCGCTGGGTTCCGGAATACCTGCCCGGCGCCGCCTGGGTCGTCGAAGGCGGGATCCCGGAGACCAGGGCGCTGCTGGGGATGCGCTTCGACCACATCTTCTTCACCGGCGGCGAGGCCGCCGCCAGGGTGGTGCTGCGCGCCGCGGCCGAACACCTGACGCCGGTGACCCTCGAGCTCGGCGGCAAATCCCCGGCCTACGTCGATGCCTCCGCCGACCTGGCCAAAGCCGCCAAACGGATCGCCTGGGGCCGGTTCATGAACGCCGGGCAGACCTGCGTGGCCCCGGACTACGTCCTCGCCACCGAGGACGTCCTGGTGCCGCTGGAACGTGAGCTGGTCCAGGCCATCACCGCCCTGTTCGGCGAGGACTCCGCGCGGAGCGCCTCGTACGGCCGGATCATCAACGACCGGCACTTCGACCGGCTCGCGGCGCTCGCGGACGGCAGCACCGTGGTCCATGGGGGTACCCGCGATGCGGCCAGCCGGCACTTCGCTCCGACCTTGCTGCGCCCGGCGCCGGGGGACGCCGTGATGGGGGAGGAGATCTTCGGTCCGCTGCTGCCGCTGGTCCCGGTCAGCGGCCGGGACGAGGCGATCCGGACCATTAACGCCGGAGCCAAACCGCTGGCCCTCTATGTCTTCAGCAACGACGCCGGCACCCGCCGGGCGTTTTCCGAACAGACCTCTTCGGGGGCGCTGTGCTTCGACGTCCCGGCGGCGCACCTGATGGTGCCGGGCCTGCCGTTCGGCGGGGTTGGCAGCAGCGGCATGGGCGCGTACCACGGCGAACACTCGCTGCGGACCTTCTCGCACGAGCGCTCCACCCTGTCCAAACCGCTCCGGCCGGACACCCTCGAGCTGATCTACCCGCCCTACACCAAGGCCAAACACCGGATCATCAGCGCGCTCGTCGCACCGGCCGGCGTCCGTCCCGGCACCCGGCTGGCGAAGTGGTTCGCTAAGTAGCCCCGGGCCGCCGTCCGGCCGGAAGCGGGGCCCGGTTCAGTCCCGGCGGGTGGTCCCGAGCCGGTGCAGCGTGTCCGAGAGCAGTTCCACGAACAGCTGCACCTGGGCGGTCTGTTGCTCTTTGGGCAGCAGCGCGAAGACGTTCCGGGCCAGCCGGATCTCCGGCACATCCAGCACCACCACGCCGTCGGGCCGGTGCAGCAGGGCCAGTTCGGGGACCAGCGCCGCGCCCAGCCCGGCCGCGGCCATCTCCAGGCTGGCGTGGAAGTCGTCGCTGTAGGCCACCACGCGCGGATGCAGGTTGCAGCTGGCGAAGAGCCGCTCAATCACCGTGGCGTCGGACGTACCCGGATGGTGCATGATCCAGGGCATGTCCGAGAGGTGGTCCGCCGCCACCTGGGAGCCCGGCCCGATGCCCCAGGCCGCCGGCAGCACCACCCGGAAGTCGTCGTCGCCGATCCACTGCCGGTTCACCGTGTGCGGCCAGGCGAGGCCGGACTGTCCCACCTGGTACACCAGCGCGACGTCCAGTTCGCCGCCGGTGCGCAGGCCCTGGATGGTCTGGCCCGGCTCGGCCACCCAGACCCGCAGTTCGATGCCGAGTTTTTTCCAGGCCGGGTTCTGCAGGATCCGGGGGAGCACGTAGGTGGCCAGGCTGGGGAAGATGCCGAGCCTGAGCTCCTGGCTGGCACTGTCGTGGGTGCGGGCCGTCGCCGCCATCAGTGCGTCGATGTCGGTGAGGACCTTCGCCGCGTGCCGGGTCATCACGACGGCGGCTTCCGTGGGGTGCACGCTGCGGGCCGACCGCTGGAACAGGTCCACCCCGGTGTCACGCTCCAGCGCCGACATCTGCTGCGACACCGCCGAGGCCGTGTAGCCCAGCCGGGCGGCAGCCGCCGCGAAGGATCCCAGCCGGACCACTTCCACCAGCGTTTTCAAATGCACGGGGTTGATCAAGGACGGCCCTTCGGGAGTTACGGTGAGGCGGGAGCGGAATTCCGCTTCATTCTGGCACATTGGTCTTGAGGCGACGGCCGGAAAGTCACACTCATCCGGCCGGCCAGCGGTTACGAATTGCCCCTAAGAGCATCCACCAGGACGATTCAGGCGAAGCAACAGGAGCAGACCAGTGCAGCAAGCAGCAAGCATCCCGGACGGACGGCGCGTTGCCGTGATCGGCAGCGGCGTGGCGGGCCTGACCGCCGCCTACGTCCTGAACCGGCGGGACCAGGTGACCGTGTTCGAGGCGGAGGCGCGGCTGGGCGGCCACGCGCACACGCACGATGTAGCGCAGGCCGACGGTTCCGTCCTGGGTGTCGACACCGGCTTCATCGTGCACAACGAACGGACGTACCCCACGCTGCTGCGGCTTTTCAAGGAACTGGGCGTCCAGACCCAGGACTCGGAGATGAGCATGTCCATCCGCTGCGACGGCTGCGGGCTTGAATATGCGGGCGCCCGGGCCGGTGCGCGCGGCATCATCCCGCGTCCGTCCACCCTGCTCCGCGGCCGCTACCTGCTGATGCTGCTGGAGGTCACCCGCTTCTACCGCCGGGCCCGCGCCCTGCTCGCCGAGGCGGAGGCTGCCGGAGCCGGCGATCGCGCCGGGGCGGCCGAACCGACCCTCGGCGAGTTCCTGGACCGGGAGAAGTTCAGCAGCTACTTCATCGTGCACTTCATGGCGCCGGTGGTCAGCGCCGTCTGGTCCTGCGACCCGACCACCGCGCTGGCCTACCCGGCCCGTTACCTCTTCACCTTCCTCGGCCACCACGGCCTGCTCGGCGTCAAGGGCTCCCCGCAGTGGCGCACCGTCACCGGCGGCTCGCGCAGCTATGTGGACAAGCTGGCCGCGACGCTGCCGGACATCCGCCGCTCCAGCCCGGTCACCGGCGTCCGGCGCCACGACGGCGGGGTCGAGGTCACCACCGCCGAAGGCACCGAGCAGTTCGACGCCGTCGTGATCGCCGCCCACCCGGCGCAGGCGCTGCGGATGCTTGAGGACGCCTCGCCCGCAGAGCGGGAGGCACTGGCCGGTATGCCCTACTCGGTCAACCACACCATCTTCCACCGGGACGACGCCGTACTGCCGTCCAGCGACAACGCCAAGGCCTCCTGGAACTACCGGCTGCCTTCCTGCGATGCCCGGCCGGACCGGGTGCTGGTCAGCTACGACATGACACGGCTGCAGCGGCTGGAACCGGTGGACGGCAAGCGCTACATTGTCAGCCTCGGCGAGTCAGAACTGATTGGGGACGGCACCGTGCTGGAGCAGATGGTCTACGAACACCCGCAGTACACCCCGGAGTCGCTGCGCGCCCAGCAGCGCATCCTTGGCCTCGGCGATCCGCGGCTGGCGTTCGCCGGGGCCTACCACGGCTGGGGATTCCACGAGGACGGCGCCCTCTCCGGGGTCCGCGCAGCGGCCAAGCTGGGCCGCGAGTGGGAACCGGCCGCCGCTCCGGAACTGCAGGGCGCCGCTGCGGAGGGCGCATGAGCAATCCCGCAGCCATCTACCGCACCTCCATCGCGCACGTGCGGCGCACCCCGCTGCACAACGCCTTCACCTACCGCAGCTACAGCTGGTACGTCGACGTCGATGCCTTGCCGCAACTGCCGCGCTGGCTGGCCCCGCTGGCCGGGTTCGCCGCGGCGGACCACCTGGGCGCACCGGACGGGACGCTGCGCGGCAACGTCGAGCGCTACCTCGGCACCCAGGGCATTGCGCTCGACGGCGGCCGGATCACCATGCTCGCCAGTGCGCGCGTCTTCGGCCACGTCTTCAACCCGCTTAGCCTCTTCTGGTGCCACGACGCGGCGGGGGAGCTGCGCTGCGTTGTGGCCGAAGTCCACAACACCTACGGCGAGCGGCACTGCTACCTGCTGGAGACCGACGGCGCCGGCCGGGCCACCGTCCCCAAGGCGTTCTACGTCTCGCCGTTTAACGACGTCGACGGCCAGTACCGGATGAAAGTCCCGGAACCCGCCGAGCGGCTCGCCGTCTCGATCATCCTGGAGCGGGAGGGGCACAAGCCCTTCGTCGCCACCATGGACGGCGTCCGCCGGGAAGCGACCGTACCGAACATCCTGGCCGCGGCGCTCGCCGTCCCGGTCGCGCCGCTGCGGGTCGCCGCGCAGATCCGCTGGCAGGGAATCAAGCTTTGGGCACGTCGGTTGCCCATCATCAAAAGACCACACCACCCCTCACAGGAGGCAGTCCAGTGACCATGACCGAAGCGACCGGATCCGCCGCAGCGCCGACAAACCAGAAGTCTGCGGCCGGCAGCCAGATGCCGGCGACACCGGCGGTGCCCTACACGGTCCCGCAGCCGCCCGCCGTCGTCGACGCCGGGATCTGGCCCAGCATCGCCGCCGTGCCCTCAAGCCTCAAGGCCCGGCTGGCCGGCAAAGCCGCGGACGCCATCTTCCGCGCCGCCGTGCGCCGCCTTCCGCTGGAGGTGCGCTACCCGGACGGCACTGTGCTCGGCCAGGGCGGCCTGGAGAAGGCGGCCACCGGCAGCACCTCGGCCCCCGGCGCCGCGGCCGAAGACGGCGGGTCGGTGCGGCCCTTCCCGGTGATGACCATGAACCGGCCGGAAGCCTTCGCCGCCCGGCTGGGCGACGGCGGCCTGATCGGCCTGGGGGAGTCCTACATGGCCGGAGACTGGGACGCCGACGACCTGACCGCCGTGATGGAGGTCTTCGCCGCCCGGGTGGGGACCCTGGTCCCGGAGCCGCTGCAGAAGCTGCGCGGACTCTACCTGCCCCGCACGCCGCGCACCGAACGGAACACGGAACAGAACACCCGCTCCAACATCTCGCGGCACTACGACCTGTCCAACGAACTCTTCGCCACCTTCCTGGACAGCACCATGACCTACTCCAGCGCCCTCTTTCCGGAGAGCGGCGATGCCCTGCGAAGCGTTGCCTGGGACGGGCTCGCGACAGCCCAGCAGGCCAAGATTGACCGGCTGCTGGATAAGGCCGGCGTCACCGCCGGCACCCGGGTCCTTGAAATCGGCACCGGCTGGGGCGAACTGGCCCTCCGGGCCGCGGCCCGCGGGGCGAGCGTCTATTCGGTGACGCTCTCCAGCGAACAACAGGAACTGGCCCGCAAGCGCGTGGCGGAGGCCGGCTACGCCGACGCGGTCACCATCGAACTCAAGGACTACCGGGCGGTGGAAGGCGAGTACGACGCCGTCGTCTCGGTCGAGATGATCGAGGCCGTCGGCTACGAGTACTGGGCCACCTACTTCCAGACGATCGAGCGCGTCCTGGCCCCCGGCGGAAAAGTCGCGATCCAGGCCATCACCATCGGCCACGACCGGCTGATCGCCACCCGTACCAGCTACACCTGGGTGCACAAGTACATTTTCCCGGGCGGTGTTATCCCGTCGGTCCGCGCCATCGAAGAGATCACCGAAAAGCAGACCGGGCTCAGGGTCCGGGAACGCCTCGCCATGGGAGAGCACTACGCCCAGACCCTGCGGCTCTGGGAAGAACGCTTTATGGCCCGTGCGGAGGAGGTCCGCGGGCTCGGCTTCGATGCGGTCTTCCAACGGATGTGGTTGTTCTACCTCTGCTACTCACGCGCCGGCTTCGAGACCGGGTACCTGGACGTGCAGCAGATTGTGCTGGACAAGGTCTCCAGCAAGGTCTCCAGCAAGCGTGCCGCCGGACGGGGCGCAGCATGACGGCGGCGCTCGCAGGCACGATTGCGGAGGTCCTGCGGCCGGTGGTCGGCGGGGAACTGCCGGTCCGGCTGATTGCCTGGGACGGCAGCGAGGCCGGTCCGGCCGGTGCCCCCGTGGTGCGGCTGAACTCGCCCGACGCCATCCGCCGGCTGCTCTGGGCGCCGGGGGAGCTGGGCGCCGCGCAGGCCTACGTCACCGGTGAGCTGGACGTCGACGGCGACCTGAACTCCGCCCTCGAGCACCTCTGGAAGGTGGTCCGGGACCGCGGGCTTACCGGGGTCCGGCCGACCCCGGCCGTGTTGGCCGGCGTCGCCCGGATCGCCAAAGCCGCCGGAGCCCTCGGCGCGCCGCCCGAACCGCCGGCCAGCCAGGCCCGGGTGAAGGGGCGGCTGCACAGCCTGATCCGGGACCGGGCCGCCATCAGCCACCACTATGACCTCAGCAACGATTTCTACGGCCTGATCCTGGACCCGCAGATGGCCTATTCCAGCGGCTACTGGACCGACGCCTCGCCGGGGTACGGGCTGGAGGACGCACAGCGGGACAAGCTCGACCTGGTCTGCCGCAAGATCGGGCTGAAGCCCGGCATGCGTCTGCTCGACGTCGGCTGCGGGTGGGGCTCGCTGAGCCTGCACGCGGCACAGCACTACGGCGTCGACGTCGTCGGCGTCACCCTGTCCGTGGAACAAAAGGCGTTCATCGACGCGCGGATCAAGGAACGTGGCCTGGACGGCAGCGGCTCTTCGGGCGCCGTGGAAATCCGGGTGCAGGACTACCGCGAGATCCCGGACGGCCCGTTCGACGCCGTGGCCTCCCTTGAGATGGGCGAGCACGTGGGCCAGCGCAACTACCCCGTGTACGCTGCGGCACTCTTCCGCAACGTCGTCCCCGGCGGACGGGTCCTGGTCCAGCAGATGTCCCGGCGGGGCAAGCACCCCGGCGGCGGACCCTTCATCGAGTCGTTCATCGCCCCGGATATGCACATGCGCCCGGTGGGGGAAACGCTGGGGTTCCTGGAGGGCGCGGGCCTCGAGGTCGAGTCGGTCGAGGCAATGCGCCGGCACTACGTCCGCACCCTTGAGGCCTGGTATGCCCGGTTCGAGGAGAACCACGGTGCCGCCGTGGCGATGATGGGTGAAGAGATTGCCCGGGTCTGGCGGCTGTACCTGGTCGGTGCGCTGCGCAGTTTCGCCGAGGGCCGGATGGGCGTGGAACAAATCCTCTGCAGCCGGCCGGAGTAGCGGCCGGCGCCGGAACCGGGGGTGTTTAGCCGGTGAAGGACTTGCCCAGCACCTTGGCGAACATCCCCGGTTGCTGCGCCACCCCGCTGCAGCCGCTGGAGGCATTGCTGCCCGCTTCGCTGCGGTGCCCGGCGGTGCAGGCGGCGTCCCGGTTCAGTGACCACATGGACATCCGGCCGACGCCCCGCTGGACTGCGTAGCTGTTTAGGCCCTGTGCGTCGGCGAGGGTGAACACCTGGCCCTTGACGTCGTTGGCCCCGATCATGGGCGTGAGACCAATCCTGTTCCAGAGGGCTGTGTCGTCCAGTGGCTTGCCGGCCTTCCGGTAGAGCAGACCGAGGGTTTGGTGCGTGGCCTCGGCTGCGGCTTTTGCCGCGTCCAGCATGGTCTGGCCTGGTGCGAGCGGCTCGAAATTCATCACCATGATGTTGACGCCGGTGAGGTCGACACCGGCGTCAAGCATGGTTGTCACGGATGCCTCGCCGTCGGGCGTCAGCCCTTCCATGGAGACTGGCAGAGTCAGCCAAACCTTCAACGGGCTTCCCTTTGGCCGGGCCGCCTGCAGCCGCGCGGCCGCGGCTGCACGGCGCTGGGCGGCCGCCTGATCTGCCAGGCCGATCCCTTCCACATCGAAATCCAGGGCATCGAGGCCATATTTGCTGATGACCCTCGAGTAAGCCTTCACCAAAGCGTCCTCGTTCGTGCAGGCCACGGACAGTTCCTTGCCGCGCTGTCCGCCGAACGACACGGCGACGTCGTTGCCAGCGGAGCGGTAGGCGTCCACTTGCGCGTCCACTGCGAGCTTGGACCCGGCCTGGTCCAGGGTATAGACGCCGTCCCAGGACGGTTGGCAGGCCACCTTGGGATGGGCGCTGACAAAGGACAGCAAGGTCGTGACGGTCCCGTGCGCCGGCAGGTCACTGAGCCGAACACTTTGCGAGAGCGTGGGGTCCAGATATCCGCCGAACCACGGCTGGGTCGGGTTGATCTTGTTCGTCCCTTCCTCCTGCCCGTAGTTGCCAGGCGGAACCGTCGTGCATGCTGCGGCCAGCGCCACGACGGCGGAGACCGCCAGAATGAGCCCGGAGCCTCGGGAAAATCGCCAATGGGATCGTCGCATGAGAGCACCTTACTTCCGCCGGGCCGCCATTTGGCAAGGGATCTGGCCGGCAGGTTCGAGGCTACGACGGCGCCAACTGGTCTGCAGCCGCCGGGGCGAGGGCGGCCAACTGTCCCCGGGACGCGGGCATGAGGGCGCTGTTGGTGCGTTCGGGCTTGTACCAGCCGACGGCGGTGCCGCGGAGCGCCAGGATCGCGGAGCCGAACACGACGTAGGCGCGGAGCGGTTCGTAAATGAGCCGGTAGATGGGAACCATCAGGAGGTGCATGGGGTTCTCACGCACCATGATGACCGCCACGATGGAAATGAGCATATGGGTCGCGGCCACAAAGGCGGAGAACAGCGCGACGGCCTGCCATTCGCCGTGGGCGAGGCTGTTGACCGCAACCACGACGGTCAGCGGCATAAAGACCAGCGGGACCACAACCGAGATCAAGGCATACGGCATGGTAAGCAGGCCGAGCGCCCCGAACTTCGGGTTGAAGAGCATCGACCGGTGCTTGTACAGGGTTTGGATGTTGCCGTAGGTCCAGCGGAGCCGCTGCTTGAACAAACCACGGACCGTCATCGGCGCCTCCGTCCATGCGACGGCGGCATTCTCCTGGACGATGCTGTAGCCGAGCCGCTGAAGCGAGAGTGTCAGGTCGGCGTCCTCGGCGAGCGTGTCGTGCGAATAGCCTCCGGCTTCCAGGAGCGCCTCCCGCCGCCAGGCCGCACAGGCACCGGGAACGATCGAAATCGCGCCCATCAGGCCCTCCGCCATGCGGGTGACACAAATGCCGGAGAGGTATTCCAGGCTCTGCCAGGCGGTCAGCAGGTTGCGGCGATTGCCGACTTTCACGTGCCCGGCTACCGCGCCGACAATCTTCCCGTGCCGCGGCGCCAGGAAATGCCGGGCAAACATTTTGATTGTCTGCGGTTCGAAGAGTGTGTCGCCGTCGAGGGTGACGACTACTTCGCCACGGGATTGCGCTATTCCATTGTTGCTGGCCGCAGACTTTCCGCCGTTGGGCTGGTCGATGACGCGCAGTTGAGGCCAGGTCTTGGCGTAGTCGGAAAGCACCGCCAGGGTGCTGTCGGTGGAGCCGTCGTTAATAGCAACGACTTCCATCCGCGGGTAATCGCTGGCGCGCAGGGCATCCAGCGTTTTGGCGACTACGAGTTCCTCATTGAAGACGGGCAGCACGACGCTGACAAACGGCCAGTCTTCTTCTTTGACTTCGGCCCAGCGGCGTTTCTTCTGCCGGTTGTTGTTGATGACAGCGAGAACCACGTAGAGGAAAGTCAGGATGGTGAGCGAGCCGATACCGAACCAAAACAACCACGTCAGCAGAACATTCGGCGTCACCAGGTAGGAGGTCATCGCGGCCAGGGTGGCCTGGTCTTCGACCGCACCGGGGACATCGTGCTGGGGGACATATTCGGGTGGCAGCAAGGGCTGGACCGTCGTGAAGGTATATCCCTGGGCCTTCGCCATCGGAATGAATGTCTTCAACATTTCGATGGTGGCACTGCGGTCGCCGCCGCCGTCGTGGACCAGGACAATGTGCCCCTGCCCGTCGAGTGATTGTGCCTTGATGGGAACGCCCGGTGCGTACGACCAGTCACGGGTGTCAAAGTCCATATTGATGTGCAGGTATCCGAGCTGCTGGGCCTGCAGCAGCGCCAGCGAGTTGTTCCCCGGGTCCCCGGTCGGGATACGGAAGAGCCGGGTCGCATAGTTGTCCGAGGCCCGCATGACCCGGTCGGCGCCAATAATTTGCTGGCGGTTGAACGCGTCATCATGGGCCCAGAAATCGATGTGGGACATCGTGTGGTTGCCGACCATATGACCTTCGCGAATTTCGCGGTTGAAGATGTCGGGGTACTTGACAATATTGTCACCTACCGTGAAGAACGTCGCCGGCACACCCTCTTTTGACAGCAGATCAAGGATCTGTGGCGTATTCCTCGGATCGGGCCCATCATCAAAAGTCAGCATCAGGGTGTGGTCGGCCGGCTTCCCGAACGTTTCCATGGCGTAAGGGCTGTCGCCGATCAGTTCAATTTCCTCGGCCGTGGCTTCCCGCCAGATGGTTGAACTGAACGGATCCTTGAGGAATACCTTGCCGTCGCGCCGCTCAATGAGCGCGATCCGGTCGAAAGCGAACCCTCCCTCAGTGCCGATCCGGGGAATGTTGCGCAGGTCCTCGGTGGACAGCAATTTCCGCGGGTATTCGACGGACTGGTTTTGCTGCGCTTTCCACACCGGTGCGCTGGCCGCCGGCAGGATCCAGACGACCGAAAGGACAATGAGAAGGGCTCCGGCAACCAGCGCCACGAGAATTCGTCGCCATCGCTTTCCGCTCGGGTCGAAAAATACCGGGGCCGTGCCGGAAAGAGGGGATGATTTGGTCATGGATTGCCTCGCCAGGGAATCTTGTTTCTGAAGCCTTGACCGAAGTCAGGGCGAGAGCGCCACCGCAGGTTTCCGGGGTCCGAACCCCGTGCCGGCGGTCATTCTGAGGAAGAAAGACGGGCGCTCATTTGATCTCTCCCTCATGCCGCACGAGCCGCCGACCACCGGCGTACCCCTTATGTCTTTCGAGGTTAGGAGCGGCGGACAGGGTCACACACGCGTAGGAAACACCCGCGTTTTGGCGGCCTGGCTACTTGTTTTCCGGCGGTGGCCTGTGCGCGTAACAACACCCACGAGCGAGTACGGGGCCGAGTATGGAGCGACCTGCCGCCCTCTCTGGCGGAGCCGTCCCGGCTGCGTCCGCACATTGCTCCTACCCCGCCGGCGGGAGGCCGGGTAGCGTTCACGGTAAGCGGCCGTTCTAGTGCCGATCGAGCGGAGGCAGATGCCGAATGGGCAGAAGGATCGGTATGGCCGCAGCCCTGCTTTCGGTGCTGCTGGCTGTTGCAGCGTGCGAGGGCGAGCCGCCCGTTCCCGCTCCGACCACCTCGGGGCGGACTCCGCCTCCCGACACCTACATCACGGCCTACACCTGGTTCGACAACACGCCCGAGGGCTCACCGGACATCAGCCACCCGGTACTGCATAAGAAGGCCGGCGGGGTCGGGACCTATGCCGACCCGGTGACTATCGCCGTCGGGCATTCACTCGAAACCGGGCAGGACGTCCTGGACTTTCCGGCCGGCACGCGGATCTACCTGCCGGACGTGCGGCGGTACTTTATTGTGGAGGACACCTGCGGGGACGGCCCTGCGCCGGAGGAGGGTCCGTGCCATACCGAGGCTGCCCGGCACGGCGGCGCCTCCACCTGGCTGGATATCTGGATCGGTGGTGAAGGTGAGGACGAATCGTTCGCCCGGCGCTGCGCGGAGCAAATAACCGGTGTGCGTGCCGCGATTTTCCACCCGGCGGACAATTACGTGGTGGCTTCCGGGAACGGGGTTATCCACGACGGCGTCTGCGACAGCGGTTACGGCAACGAGCTCCACACGGCGCCGCCCGCCCGGTAGGGCCGCCCGGCGCCGCCCGCCCGGCAGGGCCGGCAGGGCCGCCAGGGATCTCCGGAGCCCCGTGAATCCGGGCCAGCTGGCGGCGGCGCGCCGCCGATTGGCCTCTCCCAGCCGGTCGATGTAACGTTTAGGTCACCGGTTGGCGCACACGATCGACAGAGTGTTGAAAACCCTCTTGCGTGTGATAAGCCCCCAGGCCGGAGCGCCCTGCGCTTCGCATACCGTGACCACCTCCGGGCCGGGCATATCCCCATTGCTCTGCCCTTTTCCGCACTCCCACGAAGAGGCTTTATTTTCCATGCGCAGAAACAGTCTGCTGGCCGCCGGCATGCTCTCGGTCCTGCTCGCCACATCGGCGTGCGGCGCCGGTACCGGCGCCACTAGCTCATCCACCCCATCAGGTTCGGCCGGCGCCGGCGTCGAAGCCAGCACCGGGCTCGACAGCTCCGCTGAGATCGGCACCTCGCAGCGGGCTGCGGCCGAGAAGATCAAGGCCGCAGCCGCCGCGAAGAAGGTGCAGGCCGATAAGGCCAAAGCCGCTGCGAAGGCGAAGGCGAAGGCCGCCGCGAAGGCGACGGCCGCTGCTGCGGCCAAGAAGGCTGCGGCCACGCAGCCGGCAGCCCCGAAGTTGCCGGTAGCCGTCCCCGCGCCGGCTGTCCCCGTCAAGGCCCCGGCGCCCACCAAGGCACCCGCCGCCCCGAAACCGGCGCCCGCGCCTGTCGTCCCGGCGTCGTCCGCTGAGCGGGTCGTCCACACCACGTACACGACGGCGTACACCTGGTACGACAACACGCCGGCCGGGTCGACGACCATCAGCCACCCCGTGCTGCACAAAACGGCCGGCGGCACCGGTACCTACAATGACCCGATCACGATCGCCGTGGGCCACTCCCTGGCCACCGGCAAGGACGTGCTGGACTTCCCGGCCGGCACCCGGATCTACCTGCCCGACGTGCGCCGGTACTTCATCGTCGAGGACAGCTGCGGCGACGGCGACGATCCCCAGGGCGGCCCCTGCCACCAGGGGACCAACGTGAACGGCACCAGCTCCACTGTCTGGATCGACATGTGGATCGGCGGCCAGAGCATGAGCTCCGACGGGGCCGACAACTGCGCCAGCAAGGTGACGAACATGCGCACCGCTGTCTTCAACCCGGCCAGCAACTACGCCGTGGCACCGGGTGCCGGCGTCATCCATGACGGCAAGTGCGACGCCGGCTACGGCAACACGCTCCTGAAGAACTAACAGGCGCGGCACGTGCCACCGGTCTCGGCCGGATGTCCAGCGGGGGTCGGCATAGCCGGCCCCCGCTGCCGTCCGCCAACCGAAAGGTTCCAGAGGCCCAAAGACCCTGTTCTGTGAGCCGGGACGAAGCAGAATTGTACGGAGTAGTTGCACCCGATAGGGAGGCGCCATGCGTCGCTCAGGACCATCCGTCAGCGCAGTCTCCGCAGGCATTTGCGTCGCCGCCATCCTGGCGGCCTGCTCCGCGCCGAACAATCCGGCCGGAAGTTCCGGTACAGCCGCGCCCGCGTCTTCCCAGGCCGCATCGCCCACGCCGTCCAAGGCGGCCTTGAAGCCTGCGGCCAACGCGTCGCCCCGGCCCTCTGTGCAGGCCGAATGGAAGACCTATACGACGCCGGACGGCTCGCTCATGTTCGACTATCCGCCGGACTGGACGGTCAAGGACCGGGCCAAAGAGGCCGCCCCGGGCGGGGTCTTCGTCGAAGTCCTCACGGCGGCCGGAAAATCGATCGCCACCCTGCGGACCCACATCGTCACCAAAGCGGACTGCGCCCAGAAGTACCCTTATACGCTGATGGACTCGCAGGAGCTGCCGGCCCTGGCGCAGGGCGGAGTGAAACCGCGCTTCGTGTTCGAAGGCCGGGATGACCACGAGGCCTACCCCACGCGGCCGGCACCCCTGTCCTACGGCATCACCTCGGAGCCGCTGCCCTCCGGGCCCAGTGCTTGTCCCGTGTTCCCGTTCTTCACCTGGCCGCCCGGTGTTGCGTCGTTCAGCGGGGTGTACACACCCCAGGTCACGGCAGGTGACACACCCGACATCGATACGCCCGAGGCGTACTCCGGAACGGACGAGTACGACGAACTCCGGCAGACCATCACCTCGCTCCGGCCCGCGGGCTGAGGCCACCGGGACATCCGGGCCGGCGTCGCTGTTTTCGGCGCTGTCGTGGGCGACCTCGCCGGGAGCGGTGTGGCTGTGCTTTCAGGCACAACCCGTGGTGCTTCCTGCCACCCGCGGCTAGCTTCTGCCGATCCCGCGACACGCCGTCCGGTACGCGACACGCGGGCCGGTTAATTGTGGCTAACTACTCCACAGGGTGTGGATTTCGTCTGCGAAAACGGCTGAAATCCGGACATTTTGGCGGGCCCCGGCTGTGGATTAAAGGTGGGTTAAATGACATACTTGTAATACATCATCTTGGGGTCCGCGCCGGACTCTTGCACTACATGTAGTATCGACATACAGTTCGAGCGGAGCGGTTGCAGACCGCAAGGCGAGGCCAGTAACGGAAATGGATTCCTGTTCCGCGTCGGCCCCACCGGACACGAACCACAGACTTCAACAAAGGGGACTCAGGACATGACCGTTACGGTTTACACGAAACCGGCCTGCGTGCAGTGCAACGCGACCTACCGCGCTCTGGACAAGAAGGGCATCGCCTACCAGAGCGTCGATATCTCCCAGGACGCAGAGGCCCTTGAGCGCCTCAAGTCCCTGGGCTACATGCAGGCCCCCGTCGTTGTCACCGACCAGGACCACTGGTCCGGCTTCCGCCCGGACAAGATCGAAGAACTGGCGCAGGCCGCCGCCGTTGCGGTCGCCTGAAACGCGACAGCAACACATCGGATGAGGTGACTCCCATGGCTGCACCGGCAACGGCCGGCCCGCCGCTGGCAGTGAACTCCGTGGACTCAGGCACGGTGCGGACTACCCGCAGCCACCTCATCTACTTTTCCTCCACCTCCGAGAACACCAAGCGCTTCGTCGCGAAGTTGGGTCTCGACGCCGCCCGCATCCCCCTTCTCGCGAGGGAACCGGCGCTGCTGGCGACCGAACCCTACGTACTGGTGATTCCCACCTACGGCGGGACCGGGGGAGAGGGATCCGTTCCGAAGCAGGTCATCCGCTTCCTGAACGATCCGAGGAACCGGCAACAGCTCCGTGGAGTGATCGGGGCGGGCAACACGAACTTTGGGGACAACTACTGCATGGCCGGCGACATCGTCGCCGCCAAATGCCACGTCCCGCACCTATATCGTTTCGAACTCATGGGGACGCCGGAAGACGTCGGCCGAGTACAACAAGGATTGGAAGAATTTTGGACACGACTGTCGCAGACACCGAAGTGACCGGCACAGGCTCAGCCGCCGGGACCAACGCCGGGAACACCGCCGTCGAGAAGCACACCGTCCCCGGCGAGAAGCCGGCCATGCCGGCCGCCTACCAGGGCCTGGGCTACCACGAGCTCAACGCCATGCTGAACCTCTATGGCCCGAACGGCGAGATCCAGTTCGAGGCGGACCGCGAGGCAGCGCACCAGTACTTCCTGCAGCACGTGAACAACAACACCGTGTTCTTCCACGACCTCGAGGAAAAGCTCGACTACCTCGTCAAGAACGAGTACTACGAGCGCGAAACCCTCGACCAGTACACGATGAACTTCATCCGCGAGCTCTTCAACCGCGCCTACAAGAAGAAGTTCCGCTTCGAAACCTTCCTGGGCGCGTTCAAGTTCTACACCTCCTACACGCTCAAGACGTTCGACGGAAAGCGCTTCCTGGAACGCTACGAGGACCGCGTCTGCATGGTGGCCCTGCACCTGGCCCGCGGTGACGAGAAGCTCGCCACCCAGATGGTCGACGAGATCATCGAAGGCCGCTTCCAGCCGGCCACCCCGACGTTCCTGAACGCCGGCAAGAAGCAGCGCGGCGAGCTCGTCTCCTGCTTCCTGCTCCGCATCGAAGACAACATGGAATCGATCGGCCGGTCCATCAACTCCGCGCTGCAGCTGTCCAAGCGCGGCGGCGGCGTCGCGTTCGCGCTGACCAACATCCGCGAGGTCGGCGCGCCGATCAAGCAGATCGAGAACCAGTCCTCCGGCGTCATCCCCGTGATGAAGCTCCTCGAGGACAGCTTCTCCTACGCCAACCAGCTTGGTGCCCGCCAGGGTGCCGGTGCGGTGTACCTGCACGCGCACCACCCGGACATCTACCGCTTCCTGGACACCAAGCGCGAGAACGCGGACGAGAAGATCCGGATCAAGACCCTCTCCCTGGGCGTCGTGATCCCGGACATCACCTTCGAGCTGGCCAAGAAGGACGAGGACATGTACCTGTTCTCGCCGTACGACGTCGAAAAGGTCTACGGCATGCCGTTCTCCGACGTCTCGGTCACCGAGAAGTACTACGAGATGGTGGACGATTCCCGGATCAAGAAGACGAAGATCAAGGCCCGCGAGTTCTTCCAGACCCTCGCCGAGATCCAGTTCGAATCCGGCTACCCGTACATCATGTTCGAGGACACGGTGAACCGGGAAAACCCGATCGACGGCAAGATCATCATGTCCAACCTGTGCTCCGAGATCCTCCAGGTCTCCCAGCCCACGACGTACCACGATGACCTGTCCTACGACGCCACCGGCAAGGACATCTCCTGCAACCTGGGCTCGCTGAACATCGCGAAGGCCATGGACTCGCCGGACTTCGGCCTGACCATCGAGACGGCCATCCGGTCGCTCTCGGCCGTCTCTGACATGTCCAACATCACCTCGGTTCCCTCGATCGCCCGCGGCAACGACCAGAGCCACGCGATCGGCCTGGGCCAGATGAACCTGCACGGCTACCTGGCCCGCGAGCGGGTGCACTACGGTTCCGAAGAGGGCCTGGACTTCACCAACATCTACTTCTACACGGTGGTGTTCCACGCGGTCCGCGCCTCGAACCTGCTGGCCATCCAGACCGGCCAGACGTTCGGCGGGTTCGAGAAGTCCAAGTACGCGAGCGGTGAGTTCTTCGACAAGTACACGGAGCAGGAATGGGTCCCGCAGACGGCCAAGGTTGCCGAGCTGTTCCAGAACATCCACATCCCCACGCAGGATGACTGGCGCGAGCTGAAGGCTTCCGTCATGGAGCACGGCATCTACAACCAGAACCTGCAGGCCGTTCCGCCGACCGGCTCGATCTCCTACATCAACAACTCCACCTCCTCGATCCACCCGGTGGCGTCCAAGATCGAGATCCGCAAGGAAGGCAAGCTGGGCCGCGTGTACTACCCGGCGCCGTACCTGACGAACGACAACCTGGAGTACTACCAGGACGCGTACGAGATCGGCTACGAGAAGGTCATCGACACCTACGCCGCCGCCACCCAGCACGTGGACCAGGGCCTGTCCCTGACGCTGTTCTTCAAGGACACCGCCACCACGCGCGACATCAACAAGGCCCAGATCTACGCCTGGAAAAAGGGCATCAAGACCATCTACTACATCCGTCTCCGCCAGCTCGCGCTGGAAGGGACCGAGGTGGAGGGCTGCGTCAGCTGCATGCTTTAGTCAACTGATTTAGGTTGATATTCGGTGAGTACGACGGCGGGCGCCCGCCCGCCGTCGTACGCTTTAACTTAGAGAACTACCCAACATTGAGGGGATGACATGACCGAGAAGGTCAAGCTGCTGAGCCACGTCGAGGCGATCAACTGGAACCGGATCCAGGACGAGAAGGACGTTGACGTCTGGAACCGCCTGGTCAACAACTTCTGGCTGCCGGAGAAGGTGCCGCTGTCCAACGACGTGCAGTCGTGGGCGACGCTGACCCCGGACGAGCAGCAGCTCACCATGCGCGTGTTCACGGGCCTGACCCTGCTGGACACCATCCAGGGCACCGTCGGCGCCGTCTCGCTGATCCCGGACGCCGTCACCCCGCACGAGGAAGCCGTCTACACGAACATCGCGTTCATGGAGTCCGTGCACGCCAAGAGCTACTCCTCCATCTTCTCCACGCTGGCCTCCACCAAGGAGATCGACGAGGCGTTCCGCTGGTCCACCGAGAACGAGAACCTTCAGAAGAAGGCCCAGATCGTCATGGACTACTACCAGGGCGACGATCCCTTGAAGCGCAAGGTGGCCTCGACGCTGCTGGAGAGCTTCCTGTTCTACTCCGGCTTCTACCTGCCGATGTACTGGTCCTCCCGGGCCAAGCTGACGAACACGGCCGACCTGATCCGCCTGATCATCCGCGATGAGGCCGTACACGGCTACTACATCGGGTACAAGTTCCAGAAGGGCTTGGAGAAGGTCTCCGAGGAGAAGCGCCAGGAGATCAAGGACTACACCTTCGAGCTGCTCTTCGAGCTCTACGAAAACGAAGTCCAGTACACGCACGACCTCTACGACTCCGTTGGCCTGGCCGAGGACGTCAAGAAGTTCCTGCACTACAACGCCAACAAGGCGCTGATGAACCTGGGCTACGAGGCCATGTTCCCGGCCTCCGTCACCGACGTGAACCCGGCGATCCTGTCGGCCCTGTCGCCGAACGCGGACGAGAACCACGACTTCTTCTCGGGTTCGGGTTCGAGCTATGTGATTGGCAAGGCTGTTAACACTGAGGATGACGACTGGGACTTCTAGTTCTCTGTGAGATGTCGATTTAAGTGGAAGAGTAGCTTCCCATTTGGAAGAAACGCATCGTCTCATTGGAAATCTTCCAGGTAGCTGCCGCTAAGGAGCGATGCGAGACTCCGACCTAACTGAGCAATTTTGCAGCATCTGAGCAAAAACAGCCTCGTATCTGAGCATTTGTGAGTTGACGACTTTGTTGGCACAACTGACGAGGCAGTTAGCGCCGTGACACAGAGATTGGCACGGTGCCAACTATCTTGGCCGACAGAGGTCGCTTGGCCACTTTGGCCTTTGGTGCATGAGTCCACGGAGTGCTGTGGCCTTCATCAGTGGCGCCGCGTTAGGCGTGAGTGGGGTGTGAGGTTCCGTTCCGGTAGAGCTCGTCCATACGACGCAACAGGGGTGAGATTCGGAGCTAGCGGAACTAATACTGTTCAACTTGATCCTTCGCTCCAACTTCCTCCGAATACCGCCGAGTGATGCAGGCATTGTTGGAGGAACCGCGCTATGAGCGCCAGCGACAAGCACTTCATTCAAGCCTGGCCAAATTGCTCCAGCTTCCGTCCTCTTCCTCGGTAAATGTTTGAGCCCGACACTGGGTTGATCGCATAGGAATTTGGAGCGATTCAAGGAAATTCCGCATAGCCACGCGCGGTGGGCCGGAACTGTCAACAGGAAGCCACTAGCGCACCAACCACTTACTAAAAAGTAACCTCGTCGATGGAGAGATACCTTGCAGCTAGCCGGCCATTTCAACGTTCTCTTGAAAGACACTGTCAATCTGGGACAGGTGAAGTTGGACCTCCTCGATCAACGGGTCAATGCGATCTACAAGGCCCTCAAGAAGGACGCTGTAGTCGGCTCTCTTGTGACCGGAAAGTCCCCTCAGGGCTCTTGGGCTCATCGCACGATCATTGAACCGGTGGGAACTAACGAGTTCGATGCCGATTTCATGCTCAACATGAAGGAAAACCCTGATTGGGCTGGCAACCCCAGCACATATGTTGATCAGGTTTATGCCGCAATCCACCGCCACAGCATTTACGGAAACATGCCTCACACACGGAAATGCCGCTGCGTCCGGGTTGGGTACGCGAACTCTATGCACGTCGATATAGTCCCGCATCTGAAGTTGACCGACGGTCGGGAAGTCATTGTGAACCGTGACGCAAACAATTGGGAGCAAACTGATCCGCAGGGCTTCACAGATTGGATGCGGTCTAAGGACGCCATCGCCAACGGCAACCTCCGAAAAGTCATCCGCCTGATGAAGTATCTCCGCGATCACAAGAATTCGTTTACTGGGACGCGCTCCATCCTGCTGACCACGTTGCTTGGCTCCCAAGTTTCGGAGGTCAGTGAATTGTTGGATCCTGGCTACTACGCTGACGTTCCGACTACCCTACTTCATGTCCTCGGCGATCTTGACGTGTGGCTTCAGGCGCGCCCAGCCAAACCGAGCATTGCCGATCCGTCGGGGTCGGGGTTACCTTCGATCACCGATGGACACAGTCGACATACAGCTACTTCAGGGACCGCGTCCATGCGCACGCAGCGGAAGTTAAAACGGCTTATCTGGAAGTTGACAAGGACAAGAGCGTCAAACTCTGGCAGGGGATCTTCGGTGACGGCTTCAAAGCGCCCCTAGCTACCGCCAACAGCGCAAAGTTTCCCACCACGACAGTGACCGCGGCGTCCTCCGTCGCCCGGTCAGGCCGTGCTGGATGACAAAGCGCCGCCGACCGATCTTCTCCCAATGGCAGCGGCAGCTCCTAGCTGAACTCAAGGAACTCAGTAGGATGCAGCCGGGTGAAATTCGCGTCGCAGGACAACCAAGACTCGAAGCAGGGGGCGACGCGGTCATAACCATCGGTTTAAACACGGGCGGGTTGCGGCAGGAGTCAAACGGATTGCAACTACGCAGTGACGAGGAATTCGTCATACGCATAGGCAGTTCCGCTCTGTCGCCACCCAATGTCGACGTCAAACATCTTCGCTTTATCGGTTTTCCGCACGTCCTTCAGGGGCGCCGCCTATGCCTTTTCCTAGACCCGTCTCGCGAATGGCATCCATCACTCGGCATGGCTGGGTTGCTTAACCGTCTTTGGGGCTGGCTCGAAGAAGCGGCAGGAGGCCGATTTGATCCGAAAACGTCCATGTACCACGCTGTCGGTGGCATTCTGCACCAGTCTGTCGGGACGCCGACAATAGTGTTCCGGGAAGGCGGTCCTCTTGAAACCCACCAGGTGGCACGCCTCGTCGAGCGGTCTTCCCACCGTTTGGATCTGACGTTTTCGACCCACGAGGTGGGCCTGAGAACGCCGGTATTCAGGCTGGATTCGGCACTGCCTCTAGGAGCCTCCTCGTCCCTCGTTGACCTGCTTTCTCTGATTGACAATCCGTACCTCAAATGGGGCGACCGGAACGGTTCAGTCGGTGGAAAGAAGTCGGATGCGTTCGTTAGTACCCTCGCCGCGTGTGCACTGAGGAACCCAGAAGGATCTGCGCAGTACTTTGTCCTCTGCGTCCCTCACCCAGGCGGGGGAGCGCCCCATTTGCTAGGTGGGCGCTTGCCCTCAGCTGCCGCCGAAGCGTTGAGGGACGTCGCCCGAATTCAAGGCACAGCCATCACCTTAGATACCACGAAGCTTAGGAACAGGATCGACGTCGAATGGTGCAGGATGTCTGACGAACGGCACGAAGTCACCACCCGCCGCGACCAGAGTCGACCCGTCAGTGGCTTTCTGGGTAAGTCTGTCCATGTATGGGGATGCGGCGGGCTCGGATCATGGATAGCGGAGTTCGTCGCGCGCGCTGGGGTAGCGCGCATAACGCTCTGCGACCCCGGCGTCATCAGTGGAGGCCTCTTGGTCAGGCAAAACTACGCTGAGGGAGACGTCGGTCATACTAAGGCAGAAGCGCTAGCTGTCCGGGTCCAAGATATTCGGGACGATCTATCAGTCGAAGTGGCTGGTGGGGCCATCCCGGAAAGCTTCACAGACTGTTTGGCGGCAGACATCATCATCGATGCCACCGTGAGCAACGCAATCACACAGGCTCTCGATGTCCTAGCGGCACAATCTGAACGCAAAGCGATTATCGCGCAGGTCGCGACCGGTGCCGCTACCGGAACTTTGGGACTCCTCAACGTCTGTACACCAGGCTCGTCGCTGCCCCCATCGACTTTAGATGACATGGCGGGGCTAGCGATCAAGGCGGATGCGGACCTAGAGGCGTTCCACAAGCTGTGGCAGGAGCCTGAGGATGGAGCCGAACTCATCCCGACAAGGGGATGTTCTGTCCCGACGTTCCATGGTTCTGCGGCCGACCTCGCTGCAGTGGCAGCCGTACTCACTAGTTTGTTGGGAAAGCACATGCAATCTGCAACGACACCGTCGGGGACGCACGTCATATCCTTGCCCCATGCCGCCAACAGCCGACCACACGTCTTTTTGCCTCTTGGCGCCGCCTAGGAACGACCCAGGGTTCCTGCGACCAAACCCTGTCCTGACTTGAGCACGCCAAGTTGCTGGCCGATGGAGCCACTTATCGGGGGTTAGTGGCTTGGGACTCCCTACCGCTAGCCCTGGATTTCCGGTGTGGCTGAATATGTGCCGGTGTCCGTCCGTTGGTACACAATGAAACCGCGGTAAACGTCTCTCATACGGTGCTGGCCCATGCGAATAGCGGCGCTAGCGGGAACGGCGGCGATTACATGGAGTCGTGTTGCCCGCGGCCAATGCGCTTCGACTTCGGCGAGCAGTTGCCGCCATGCTTGGGAGAACGCATCAAGGGTGTCCTCGCTACCTATGAGCCCCGGGGCGGGACTTCCTGTCATCGGGGACAGCGTAATTAGTGGCATTGATGAAAGATCCCCGGGGAGGTCTCCATGCGAGATGGATCCTGATACGGACACTGCCGCCACGACTTCCGTTTCCGAGCCGGGGGAACTCTGCTTCAGCACTTGAAAAGTTGGGGATGCCCCGGGCTGCTTGGGCCAACACCATGCATTCCGCTGACTCCCACGGTGGCGGTCGAACAGACTTACGGACAGCTTGTCATCTAGCCTGGACCCCAAGTACACCAATAACGGAATCGGTGCGAGTGGGAACAGCGATACGTGATCTACTTTGCCGTCCTCGCCGGTATGTTTAGGTTCTTCGAGGGCGTCCCGGATCTGCTTCATACCCCGATCCCATACCCAGGGGTCCTGCTCATCGTCATCGAACTTAATGACGATGTGGACGGGCCGGCCATCGTTGACGTGAACAACCAGCCCAGCATCCACCATGGCTTCGGCGACCTCCCTTTCGGAGATCGCGGTGTTTGTTCCCCGGATCCGGCTTCTGGTCGTGACCACCATGGTTCTGCGTAGAATTTCAAAGTTCGTCGCCTTGGCCACACGCATTTCATGTTCGGATTTCTTAGCCTCCAGCAGTTCCTGAGTGTAAAGGCCTTCGTTGACCTTATCGTCGATCATCCTGTGACAGTCTGGACAAAGCAGCAGCAGATTGCCTTCCAGGCTCCTGTCCTTCAAGGACAAGTCTGAGGAGCTTCTTGGGGACCCGTCGGTAGCCCTTGCACCTACGTTGTGGCCATCTGGCCCGTCAACACTGTGTGAAAAAAGGAACGACTGTCTAAGACCGACCGGGCGCACAGTGTGCACCGCCCTGCGGCGCGGGCCCAGACTTTCACCTGTGTTGTGCTCGACACTTGCTCACGAGCGATGAATGTCGTCGGCTTCCCGTTTTTAGTCACTTGGACATGCTAGTTCCCACGCCGATTTCCGCCGAACGCCCAGGTCGCGATTTATCCTCTGCCACTGGGCAAACGACTCCTGCCCTCAGCCGAGCTCTTCTTGGCGATGATGCCGACGTCGGAAAGGTCTACGGAGGGACGCTGTTCTGCGTTGATAGACAGACTGCCGGGTTGACCGAGGTTCCGCCCACACCCCACTAAACTCGAACGGTGATAACAGGCGAAATCAAATCTCAGGTAGACAAGGTCTGGAACGCGTTCTGGACCGGCGGCATCTCCAATCCTCTGGAAGTGATCGAACAGATCACGTACCTGCTCTTCCTCAAGCGCTTGGACAAGAACCAGACCCGAGCGGAGAACAAGGCCAACCGCACCGGCAGGCCGGCCCAAAACCCGGTCTTTCCCGTGGGCCTGGATGAGAAGGGTCGCTCGTACCAGGACTTCCGCTGGAGCAGGTTCAAGAACTTTTCTCGCGACGAGATGTTCACCGTCTTCGCCGAGCACATCTTCCCGTTCCTGCGCACCGGTTTGGTCCAGTTGGCCAACGGCGAGGAATCCTCCTACGCCCAGCACATGAAGGACGCCCGCTTCACCATCCCCAACGCCGGGCTGCTAGAAAAAGTCGTGGACATCATCGATGAGATCCCCATGGACAAGCGCGACACGAAGGGCGACCTCTACGAATACATGCTCGGCAAGATCGCCTCGGCCGGAACGAATGGACAGTTCCGGACGCCCCGCCACATCATCGATCTCATGGTGAAGATGACGGCGCCACAGCCGCTGGAGGCCATCTGCGACCCGGCCGCCGGCACCGCTGGGTTCCTCGTCCAGGCCGGCGAATACCTCCGGCAGAACAACCCAAACCTGCTCATCAACGCCGACCAGAGCCGTTTCTTCCACCACGTCATGTTTCACGGCTACGACTTCGATAGCACCATGCTCCGCATCGCCGCCATGAACATGCTGCTCCACGGGGTCGAAAACTCGGACATCGCCTACCGGGACCCTGGCCGACTGCTGGGACCGAGGAGGAAAGGTATGATGCTCATCCTCGCCAACCCTCCCTTCAAGGGCAGCCTGGACAACGAGAACGTCGCCAAGGACCTGCTCTCACTTGTCAAGACCAAGAAGACCGAGCTGCTCTTCCTGGTCCTGATCCTCCGGATGCTCAAGCTCGGCGGCCGGGCTGCCGTCATCGTGCCCGACGGCGTGCTGTTCGGCTCCTCCACGGCGCACGTGGCGCTGCGAAGATGCTCGTCGAGGACAACCAGCTCGAAGGCGTGATCAAACTCCCCGCCGGCGTGTTCAAGCCCTACGCCGGCGTCTCCACGGCCATCCTGTTCTTCACCAAGAAGCGGTGGCACCGACGACGTCTGGTTCTACGACGTCGAGTCGACGGCTTCAGCCTCGACGACAAGCGCACTCCGGTGGAAAACTCGACCTCGACGATGTCCTGTCCCGCTGGCAGCAGCGGACGACTACGGAGGCCGACCGGGCGCGGACGGAGCAGTCCTTCCTCGTCTCCAAGTCCGAGATCGCCGACAACGGCTATGACCTTTCCCTCAACAGATACAAAGAAGTTGAGCACGCAGACATCGACCACAAGGAACCGGCTGGGATCATTGCCGACCTGGAATCCCTTGAATCCGCGATCGCTCAGGGTCTGGA
>CAVZJX010000010.1:0-19619 GCA_963775715.1 uncultured Actinomycetota bacterium
TGTACTGGAAGTCGTTGTCCTTCCGGCTCTTGAAGAGCAGGTTGCGCAGCGTCCGGGCCAGTCCGGAGACGTGCCAGGATTCGCCCCAGACGCGGGCGGTGCGCTGGACCCGGGCGGTGCGGCCGGCGCGGATCGAGTTGAACTCCCTGATCGCTCCGTCCCAGGCCTCGGGGTTGACGCCGTCTTCGGTGAAGACGGTGCCCCGGCTGGCGTCCTGCAGCGCGGCAGCGTCCTCCAGCGCCTGGCAGGCGCCCTGGGCGAGGTACTGGAGCATCGGGTGCGCGGCGTCGCCCATCAGCACCATCCGGCCGGCAACCCAGTTCTCGATCGGGTCGCGGTCGTACATCGGCCAGCGGATGCCGGTGGCCAGGTTCTTCAGCGCTTCCTGGACGGCCGGGACGCAGTCCTTGTAAGCAGCCTCGAGCTCGTCCACTCCCCCGTACTGCTCTTCGCCGCGTTCGAAGGAGGGGGACTTGAAGACGGCCACGGTGTTCAGCAGTTCGCCCTTGCGCAGCGGGTACTGCACCAGGTGGCAGTCCGGTCCGAGGTAGACAATGACGTCTTCGAGGTCGGCCTTGGGGGTGTTTTCGGTGATCGGGACGGTGCCGCGGTAGGCGACGTAGGCCGAGGAGACGGGCTCGTCGTTGGTCACGAGCGGGCGCAGGGTGGAGCGGAGCCCGTCGGCGCCGATGACGACGTCGGCCTCGTAGTCCACTCCCGCGGCGGTGTGGGCCACGCCGCGGCCGTTGACGGTTTCAACGCTCTCGACCATCACGTCGTTGACGAGGGTGACGCCGGCGGCCTCGCAGCCTTCGAGCAGGACCCGGTGCAGGTCGCTGCGGTGGATCACGACATACGGTGCGCCGTAACGGTCCGCGAATTCCCCGCCGAGACTCTGGCGGGTGAGTTCCTCGCCGGTGAGGGCGTCGCGGAAGACCAGGTGCTTGGGCTGGACACCGATTTCCAGTGCCTTTTCCAGCAGGCCCCAGCGCTTCAGGACGCGGGAGGCGTTCGGGGCCATCTGGAGCCCCGCGCCGACCTCGCCGAACTCGGGGGCGCGCTCCACCAGGGTGACGTTGGCACCGTTTTCACGCAGCGCGAGGGCTCCGGCCAGTCCGGCCATTCCCCCTCCGATGACCAGGACATCGGTGGACGGGCCGTCGGTGGACTGACCGTCCGTGGACACGAATTCGGTGGACGTGGCGTGCTCAGGCATTGCTTGCTCCTTGCGGGATAGAGATTTTTGATGTGAGTCGGAAGCCGACGACGACGAGCAGGACCGCGGCGATGGCGGCCGCGCCGGCGAAGGCGAGGAAGTTGGAATTGACGCCGAGCCCGGCGGCCAGCAGGAGGCCCCCGACCTGCGGTGCGGCGACGGCGCCGATCCGGCCCGTCCCCAGCGCCCAGCCCAGCGCGGTGCCGCGCAGGTGTCCGGGGTAGTGGCTGGCGACGGCGGCGATGATGAGGCACTGCGTGCCGTGGGTTCCGACGCCGGCGAGGACCAGCATGAGGTAGACGACGGCGACGGGCGGGCCGGTCACGAGGACCACCAGCGCACCGGCAGCGACGGCGGCCGCGGCGATCGCCGTCGGGATCGGGCCAAAGCGCGTCCCGGCCCAGGCCGTGAGGACCGAGCCGGCCACCGCCCCCAGGTTGAGGGCCAGGGCGAAGGTCAGGGCGGAGCCCAGGTTGTACCCGGCCAACTGCATCAGGTTCGGCAGCCAGGTGCCCAGACCGTACCAGGCGAACAGCGTGGCGATCGTGGCCAGGGCGAACAGCATGCTGATCCCCAGGTACGGGGGGCGCAGCAGGGACGAGAAGCCGGCCGGCTCCTTGAGCGTGCGGTCCGGGCGGGCCGCACTCTCGGCCGGGGTGGCCGGGGCGAGGGTTTCCGGCAGGTATTTCAGCCCCAGCGGCACGACGACGAGCAGGGCCAGTGCGGCGACCAGGAACATTGATTCCCAGCCGAACGCGGGGATCAGCTGGATGCCGACGAGGGCTGCGATGGATCCGCCGATCGGCACGCCGGACATCATCAGCGTCGCGATGATGGACCGCCACTTGGTGGGGACCAGTTCGGCCACGAGGGCGTTGGCGGAGGGCACCAGCCCGCCCAGTCCAATGCCGGCCAGGAGTCGGAGGGCGCCGAAGACGAGGGCGTTGGGGGCGAACGCGCAGAGGATGGTGAAGACCGAGAAAACGATGGCGCAGCCAAGGATGGTGCGGCGGCGGCCCCAGGAGTCGGCCATCCGGCCGGCGAAGATCGCGCCGATCATCATGCCGGCGAAGGCCATCGACCCGATGGTCCCGGCGGTGGCCTTGCTCAGGCCCCAGCCGGTCTCGGAGATCAGGGAGGACTGGACGGTGCCGTAGACGATCAGGTCGTAGCCGTCGAAGACCACGAGGAGCCAGCAGACGAGCACAGCCGCCGCCGAGGCTTTGGAAAACCGGGAGGCAGGAACGTCAGCGGCGGGGCCGGGAGACCCCGGCGCGGACCGTTGCGGCGCTGCAACAGAGGGTGTGTGATTCATGCCACTACTGTCCTAGCCCCGCCAAGTGAACCACAATACAATTCTGATGTGCAGAACAAACCATCGTCGCCCTCCGCCCGGAAGCCCGTGCAAAAGCGGCCGACCTATTCCATCGAGGCGGTCGACAACGCCCTGCAGCTGCTGCAGCTGCTGCGCGACGGCGGGGCGCTGCGGCTCAAGGACGCCGCCGCGGAGCTCGACGTCGCCCCGTCCACCGCCCACCGTTTGCTGGCCATGCTGGTGTACCGGGGGTTCGCCGTGCAGGATGAGACCCGCCGCTACGTCCCGGGGCCGGCGATGGGCGTCGGGCCGGCCGGGCTGGCCTGGACCAGGCTGCTGCGCACGCTGGCGCAGCCGCACATGGAACTGCTCTCTGCGCGGCTGGACGAAACGGTGAACCTGATGGTGCGGGTGGGCACGAAAGTCCGGTTTCTTGCCACGGTGGAGGGAAACAGCGTCTTGCGGGTTGGTGACCGGCAGGGAACGGTGATGCCGGCCAACAGGACCTCCGGCGGCAAGGCCATGCTGGCCGAACTGGAACCGGCCATGATCGAGCAGCTGTTCCGCAGCAACAACGCCGAGATCGGCGGGGACAACATTCCGGCGGCGGAGTATCCGGCCTTCCTGCGCGAGCTGGACTCCATCCGCAGCAACGGCTTCGCCGCCAACTTCGAGGGCACCGAGGAGGGTGTGAGCGCGCTCGGTATGGCCCTGCACAACCGGCACGGGCACGTCGTCGGTGCGCTCAGCGTCGCCACTCCCGCGACCCGGTTCCGCCGGGTATTCGACGCCGGACTGGTCCAGGCCCTGCGGGAGACCTGCCGGCAGCTGGAGATCGACATCGCGGCCAATCCGGCCGAGCCGGACTGAGCGCCCGGCACGGGCCACCGCCCGGGTCACGGCGGCGCAGCTTGGGCGGGCCCGGCAGCAATTCTGTCCAGCAGAATATGTTGGAAGTCACACTGCCGGCTCCGTATGGTCGAACTACGCCAAAGAACTGTCCTGACTTACCGAGGAGGCCCACGTGTCCATCAGCGCCGAGAACACGACCCACGAATCAGTGGCCGCAGCGCACACCGCTCCGGAGCCCACGCCCGAAGAGGCTGCCCAGCTGCAGGAGCTGTACCGCGACTTTGACCGCGAGAACCTGATCCCGCTCTGGACCGAGATCGCGGACCTGATGCCGATGGTCCCCAGCCCGAAGGCGGTCCCCCACGTCTGGCGGTGGAGCGACCTGTACCCGCTGGCCGCCCGCGCCGGCGACCTGGTCCCGGTGGGCCGCGGCGGTGAACGCCGCGCCATCGCGCTGGCGAACCCGGGCCTGGCGGGAACCCCGTACGCGACCCCCACGCTGTGGGCAGCCATCCAGTACCTCGGGGCGCGCGAGACCGCCCCGGAGCACCGCCACTCGCAGAACGCGTTCCGCTTCGTCGTCGAAGGTGAAGGCGTCTGGACCGTCGTGAACGGCGACCCGGTGCGGATGTCCCGTGGCGATTTCCTGCTGACCCCGGGGTGGAACTTCCACGGCCACCACAACGACACCGATGAGCCGATGGCCTGGATCGACGGCCTGGACATCCCGTTCGTGCATTACGCCGACGCCGGTTTCTTCGAGTTCGGCACCGAACGCGTCACCGACGAGGCCACCCCGGACATCTCCCGCTCCGAGCGGCTCTGGGCCCACCCGGGCCTGCGCCCGCTCTCCGGCATGGATGACACGACCAGCTCCCCCATCGCCGCCTACCGCTGGGAATACACGGACCGTGCCCTGCGCGAGCAGCTGCTGCTCGAGGACGAGGGCCACCCCGCCACCGTGTCCCAGGGCCACGCGGCCGTCCGCTACACCAACCCCACCACCGGCGGGGACGTCATGCCCACCATCCGGGCTGAATTCCACCGGCTGCGCGCCGGCGCCACCACCGAAACCCTCCACGAGGTGGGCTCGAGCGTCTGGCAGGTCTTCGAAGGATCCGGTTCCGTGGTCCTCAACGGAGAAAAACGGGCCCTGGCGAAGGGCGACCTGTTAGTGGTCCCGTCCTGGGCCGCGTGGTCCCTGCAGGCCGAGGCTGGCTCTCAAACGGAGTTTGACCTTTTCCGTTTCAGCGACGCCCCCATTTTCGAACGCCTGAACTTCAACCGCACCTACACCGAAGGACGCAAGAACGCATGAGACTCCTCACCCTCCGCACCGCCTCTGGCGAGAAAACAATCACCAAGGCTGTGCGCCAGGACGGCGACACCCTGACCGAGATCGACGGCTTCGCCAACGTCGGCGACCTCCTGAAGGACCCTTCCTGGGAAGCTGTCGCGCAGAACGCAGCCGGCGCCACCCACCCGCTCGAGGGCGCCGACCTGGACGCCGTCGTCCCCGCGCCCGGGAAAATCATCTGCGTGGGCCACAACTACCGCAACCACATCAAGGAAATGGGCCGGGAAGTCCCCGAGTTCCCCACCCTGTTCGCGAAGTACGCCGAGTCCCTGATCGGCCCCAACGATGACCTGGCCCTCCCGCAGGAATCCGACGCCGTCGACTGGGAAGCCGAACTCGCCGTCGTGATCGGCAAGGCCGGCCGCCGGATCAGCGAAGCCGACGCGAAAGACCACATCGCCGGCTACGCCGTGCTGAACGACGTGTCCATGCGCGACCACCAGTTCCGCACCATCCAGTGGCTGCAGGGCAAGACCTGGGAGAAGTCCACCCCGTTCGGCCCCGCCCTGGTCACCACGGACGAATTCAGCGCCGGCCCGCTGATGACCTCCGAGGTCGACGGCGAAGTCCAGCAGAGCACCCCCACGTCCGACCTGGTCTTCACCCCCGAGTTCCTGGTCTCCTACATCTCCACCATCATCACGCTGAACCCGGGCGACGTCATTGCCACCGGGACCCCGGGCGGTGTGGGCCACGCCCAGGACCCGAAGCGCTACCTTCAGGAGGGCCAGCTCCTGGTCACCACCATCGAGCGTCTGGGACAGCTGAAAAACCGCGTGGTCAAGGAAGCCTGATGGTTGCCCGCCACGACCAGACGCGCGACCCGGAGCTGCTGGCAGCTTTGCTGCAGGCGCGCCGGGGCACGGCGTTCTTCGCCCGCAAGCTCAACGAGCTCTCCGACGCGGAGCTCGACGGCGACTCGCTGCTGCCGGGCTGGACCCGCCGCCACATCACGGCGCACATCGGCTACAACGCCCGGGCCATCGCCCGGCTCGTCGAGTGGGCCGGCACCGGGGTGGAAACCCCGATGTACCCCTCGACCGAGGTCCGCGACCACGAGATCGACTTCGGCGCCACCCTGAGCCCGATCGCGCTGCGGCACCTTTTCGACCACTCCGCCGTGCACCTGAATGTCGAATGGCGGGACCTGCCCGAGGACGCCTGGCACCACAAAGTCCGCACCATTCAGGGCCGGGAAGTCCCGGCCACGGAGACGGTCTGGATGCGCAGCCGGGAAGTCTGGATGCACGCCGTCGACCTGGACAACGGGGCCGTCTTCCGCGACATCCCCGCCCCCGTCCTGGAGCGGCTGCTCAAAGACATCACCGGTGCCTGGAAGACCCGCGGCACCGACAAGGACCTGGTGCTCAAGGTCACCGACCGCGACCTCACCCTCGGCGACACCGCGGCGGCGTCCCCCACCGTGGTCTCCGGACCGCTGGCCGCCGTCGTCGAATGGGCCGCCGGCCGCGGCACCAGCGGCGTCACCGCCACCGGGCCGGGCACTGAAACCATCGACGGCGGCATTCCGGCCGCTCCGAAGTGGATCTGAGGCTAGCTCAGCGATCGACCCAGCGTGAGGCCCCTTCGCCTGAACAGTTCAGGCGAAGGGGCCTCCCGCTTTCGTGCGTGGATGCCTCCGTCCGGGGGCACTTTGACTGCGGTGTGCGACGCCGGCGCCCTGGCCGACGGCGTGTCCGCGCCGAAGTGCCCCCGGACCGCAGCGCCGGCTATATGGGAGTCATCATGGGCCGCCGAGCAGCCCTTGACCGCCGCTGTGCAGGGGCCGGTTCAGCCTTCGTCGCAGAGCAGGTGGTACCAGTTGTCGGCCAGTACCTCCAGCGCGTGCTCGCGGTTTGGTTCGAACTTGCGGCGTGTCCAGAGGGTGGCCACGTAGTCCAGGGACGTGAAGGCGAGGGTCCCGCGGATGTGGCGCGTCTCCTCGGGGAAACGCCCGGCCAGCTGCATTCCGCGGACGAGGTCCGAAATGACCTCCTCATGCCACTGCTCGACCATGGTGCGGACCTCACGGTCCACGGCGGCGGCTTCATCGAGGACGTCAAGGTAGGGACGGAAGACCGGCCAGAGCGCCGCCCGGGACTCCAACCACGCGAGGATGCCCGGAAGTTCGCCTGCCCGCACCACATCAACAAGGTCGGGCGCGGTGGAACCGCTCTCGGGGCCGTCGGCGCGCTCCAGTACCGCGTTGACCCGCGCCATGAAGTCGCGCATCAAATCGGCGCGGGAGGGGTAGTACGCGTAGAAGGTCACCCGGGTGGTGCCGGCCGCGGCGGCGATCTCGTCGATGGTGGTGGGGGCGTAGCCCTTCTCGGTGAAGAGCTCCAGCGCGCGCTCCACAATCATGTCGCGGGTGAGCTTCTTCTGGGCTTCTCGCAACGACGACATGCATCAATCCTAACGGTGCTGTGCGGCGTCAAACCGGGGCCGGCGCCGCCGGGCGCGGCGCGACCGCTCCGGCGCCGGCTGAACCGCCGGCCGGACCCGCGGCAGGGACGCCCGCCGGAGCGGCGTCGGCCAGCCGGCGCAGTTTGGGGACCGGGATCCGGTAGTTGACCGCGACTGCGGTCCCGGAACCGTCCGGATTGGCCCAGCGCAGCAGCGCCGACCCGTCCTCAATGCCCGGTTCGTGGTAGTCGGGGTCGCCTGCCACCGGGGTGCAGCCGACGGCTTTGAGCGAGAGCCCGAATCCTTCCGTCCAGAAGTAGGGCTGGAAATTGAACTCGGGTGCGGCGTCTCCCTGCAGCAGGCCGACGGCGGCCACCTTGGCCTGGTCGATCGCGCTCGTCCACAGCGGAACCCGCTGCACGCCGCGAGCGGTGGGGAAAAACGCCACATCGCCGGCGGCCACGATCTCCGGCCGCAGCCGGCCGCGCGAGTCGACACGCAGCGACCCGTCGCTGAGGAGGCCTGAGCCGGCCAGCCAGTGGATGTTCGGCTCATCGCCAACGGCCGTGACCACCAAACCCGCCTCCAGCACGGTCCCGTCGGACAGGGCCACTGTGGCGCCGCCGCTGTGATCGATTAGCCTCGCCTTACTGCCCACCACCACCCGGAGGCCGCGCCGGACCGCGGCGCTGGTGAATATATCGGCCAGGTAGCCGCCCAGCTGCCGCGACAAGGGCGTGGCGTCGGCGACGAGGGTAACCTTGCAGCCCTGGTGCAGGCAACCGGACGCGACCTCCATGCCGAGCGGCCCGCCCCCGATCACGATGACCGAGGGGCGGGACGCGACGCGCTCCTTGAGGCGGACCGCGTCCTCGATGGTGCGCAGGGTGAACTCCCGGGACCCGCCGACCGGGCCGGGCCGCGCTGCTCCGGGTCCTGCCATGAGCCGCCTGGCCCGGGAACCGGAGGCGATGACGAGGCCGTCATACGGCAGCTCGCCGCCACCGTCCAGGTAAACCAGCCGGGCGTCGACGTCCAGGCCCGCGGCGCTCACGCCGAGCATCTCGGTTGCTTCGTGGGACGGCGCCGGAAGCTCGTGCCCGCTCGTGCCGTCGGCACCGCCCCCATCAACACCGTGCAGCAGCGCCTTGGACAGGGCGGGGCGGCTGTAGGGATGGTGGGGCTCGGCGCCAACGACAGTGAGTTCACCGTCGAAGCCGGCCGAGCGCAGCGAGTCGCAGGCCGTCAGCCCTGCAATGCCGTTGCCGACCACCACAATCCTGCGCATCATTAGGCCGCGGCCAGACGCAGTGCGGCCACCGGACAGACCCGCACCGCCGCTTTAGCGGCGTCGAGCTCGGCCCCGTCCACCTCAGCGACGTCGATCACCAGTTCGCCGTCGTCGTCGAGGTGCATCAGCTTCGGTGCGGCTTCCTCGCACAGGCCGTGTCCCTCGCAGCGCGGCCGGTCCAGTTCGATCCTCATGCTGCCACCACCTTTTCCACCTGGAGCAGTTCGAAGCTCCGGGTGATGTTGCTTGGCTCCCGGACCTCCTCGGAGACCGTCAATGTTTTGACCCTCCGGGCAAGTGCCTCGATGATCGCGTGTGCTTCAAGTTTCGCCAGCCCTTGGCCGGCGCAGCCGTGCGGGCCGTAGCCGAAGGAGAGGTGGTCCACCGGGTTGCGGGCCACGTCGAAGACATCCGGATTCTCGTAGTGCCGGGAGTCCCGGTTGCCGGCGCCAAAGAGGATGCCCACTTGGGCGCCGGCCGGAATGGTGACTCCGTCGATGTCGACGTCGCGGGTTGCCTTGCGGCCCCAGATGTGGACCGGCGCCCAGTAGCGCAGCACTTCGGCAAAGGCGGCGGGAACGAGTTCCGGGTTCTCCCGGACCAGCTCGAACTGTTCCGGGTGGTGGCCGAACAACGCAATGATGTTGCCGATCGAGGCGATGGTTGTGTCCACACCGGCCCCCAGGTACTGGTGGATGATGTGCCCCGCAGACCCTTGCGGGATGTCCCCGCGGGTCTCGGCGTCGAAGATTCCGCGGCCGATGGAGCCGGGCGTGAGGTCCTCGGCGGTGACCGACGAGCACCAGCCATAGAGCTCGCCGGCGATCGGGAAACTCTCCTGGGTGCGCTGGTTCAGCGGGCCGATGACCTGCATTGCTGCCTGGCCCCAGCGCAGCATGTTGTCCTTGACGTGGCCGCTGAAGCCAATGAGGTCGGCAACGATTTCGATCGGGAAGGCCCGGGCCAGCGCATCGATGGCCTCGAAGCTGCCGCTGCCGGCGAGCTCCGCGACGAGCTTGTCCGCCTTTTCGTCGATGATGACTTTCAGTCCACGGAGGGCGCGAGGGGTGAGGTTCTGTGACAGCGTGGCGCGGAGCTGGGTGTGGATGGGCGGGTCCGAGGCAAGCGAAGTGCCCTGCAGCGCCTCGTTCACCATCGGGTTGAAGCCAATGCTGCTGGACGAAAAGGTTTCCGGATCGCCGAGGGCGTCGCGGATCACGTCGTAGCGGGTCAGGACATAGAGCTCGTTCTTGGGCAGGTAGACCACGGCTCCCTGCTCGCGGAGCGCCGCATACGTGGGGTAAGGGTCGACCAGGATGTCGTCATCCCAGATGTCGACGTCGGATTCGATAGGTTCAGTCATGGTGTTCTCCTTGTGGAATGGTCGGTAGCCGGATGGGACGCCAGGCTCAGACGACGGCCTCGGCGTTGGCTTCGGTGGTCTCCGCGACCGCGTCCGCCGTGGGCGCCGAGGAACGAGCGGAGATGAAAAGGGTCAGGAGGGCGGATAGGGCCGCCGCGATGCCCGCGACGAGGTACACAACTTGGAACCCCTGACCGAGGGACGTCCCGGCCACGCCCTGGATCTGCTGCTGGGCGGACCCGAGGGCTTTGACCATGCCGTCGACGGCCTGGGCGGGTGCGCCGGAACCCGCTGCCTGGCCGGAGAACTGCGCGATCACGCCGTCCCAGCCGGAGAGGAAGCCGAGCGGCGGCACATTCGAGAGCCCGGCTACGGCGTCGGCGGGCAGCCCGGCGCCGCCGAGGATCCCGGCGAGGGGTCCGGCGAAGACGCTGGCTCCGACGCCGAAGGCGATGGCGGAGCCGATCACGGGCCCCAGCGCGAAACCAAGGTCGCGCAGCAGGTTGGTGGTGGCGGAGGCCATGCCGATGTGCTGCGGCTGGACCGTGTTGATGGCGACGGCGGTGATGGAGCCGACCGTGAGCGCGAACCCGATGCCCAGCAGCAGCAGCGGCGTAATGAACGCAGTCCACGGCGTTCCGCCGAAGGCCTCCGGGGTGCCCAGCGCGAACGTCGAGAGCCAGAAGGCGGAAACGGCCATAAAGCCGAAGCCGGCAGTGAGCACCCAGCGCGGGGCCACGTGGTGGATCAGCCAGCCCACCACCGGGATGAACGCGAAGGCCGGGCCCTGGATGAAGACGAACAACACGCCGACCTTCCAGGCTTCGGCGAGGGCGAGTCCGCCGACGGCGACGCTGGTGCTGAAGCAGACTGCGAGGAAGGCGAACATGCCGGTGACCGCAACAATGCCCGTGATGGAGTAGGCGCTGTTGCGGAACAGGGACAGGTGGATCAGCGGCTGGCTGGTGCGCAGTTCGGTGACAACGAAGGCAACCAGGAGGAGCCCGCCGGCCACGTAGCTGGCGATCACCTCGGCGCTGCCGAAGCCGGCGTCGACCGCCTGCACGGTGGCGAAAAGGACAGCGATCAGGCCCAGCGCGAGCGTCACCTGGCCGGGCAGGTCCAGCTTGCGGCCCTCGGCGGCTGCGGAATCCTTTGCCCGGACCGCAATGATGAGGACCGCGACGGCGATCGCGGCGGCGACGTAGTAGGCAACGCGCCAGCCGCTAAAGGCGTTGGGCGCGCCCGCCCCGGCACCCGGAACGGTGAACGCCGCAGCCGTCAGGCCGGCCAGCGTTGGAGAGATGACCGCACCCAGCGAGAGGAACCCGGCCCAGGTGGCGATGACTTTCGCCCGGGCTCGGTGGTCCGGGGTGATCGCCGCGATCATGGACAGCGAAATCGGGAACAGAATGCCGGCTCCGATGCCGCCGACCGCCTGCGCCGCGATCATCATTTCGGTGGTGGACGCCAGTGCTGCGAGGACCGAGCCGACGACGCTGACCACGGCGCCGGCGTACAGCAGCTTCTTGCGGCCGAACATGTCGCCCAGGAGCCCCCAGCTGAGCTCAAACACCACGATGCCCATCATGAACATGCCGGCGATCCAGGTCAGCCCGGCGCCGGAGGTGCGGAATTCCACGGCGAAGGTGCCGTTGAGGGCGCCCGGCAGGGCGTTGGTGATCTGGGCGAGGGTGACCGCACTGTAGGCGGCGACGAACGTGGCCCGTACCGAGCCGCGGCTCGCTACCAAAGTGGTTTGACTCATCGATGAAACTCCTTTGTTTCCGGTCGATACACCGGCGCTACGCCGGGAGTGGCGTTCTGCCGGGAGGGAGGCCGGCCTGGGCCGGAAGTAGATGTGGCGCTCCCCACATCTTGGAGCCTTGCTTTACATGATGTCAAGAGGCCTTACGCATCGTTGGGTTCATGAACAGGACGAGCATGTACGCCCCGACTATTTCCTTGACACCATGTAAAGCATTGTGTGATGCTGGCTACACCGCAACGGAGCGACGGCGTGGCCAGACTCCGAGGCGCTCCTGCATACAGCACCCGAACTTCAAGGGAGAAGCCACGTGAGTTACCCCACACCCCCCGGCACCGGCGCCGCCTTTGCTGCCTCCGCCGGACCCACCGTCAACACGGTCCTGGGTCCCGTGCCCGCTTCCGAACTGGGCGTTGTCGCGGTCCATGAGGCCCTGTTGTCAGTTCTCCCCGGCGCCCAGTACGCCCCGGACATCTCCATGGACCGGACCGAAATCTTCGAGACCTTGGCCGGCAAGCTCAGCGATTTCCGCGCCCATGGCGGCGGCGCGATCGTCGACAGCACCGGCATGTTCCACGGCCGCGACCTCAAGCTTTACGAGGCGTTGTCCCGCTCCACCGGCGTCCACATCGTCGCCTCCACCGGGCTGGGCCCGGAGGAAGAACTCGGCGGCTATTTCCTGACGCCGCAGACCAACCCGCCCACCCCGTGGCCGGCCGAAAAGTTCAGCGAGCTCTTCGGCAAGGAGGTCAGCGAGGGGATGGTGGTCCCCCGCGTCGAACGCCGCGCCGCCGCCGGCATGGTTGCCACCATGGCGGACCGCGCGGGCATGACGCCCACCGAGGAAAGCCTGTTCCGCGGCTCCGCCCGCGCCGCGAAGAACACCGGCGTCGCAGTCTCCATCCGCTTCGGCGCCGACGCCCTGCACGATCTGGATGTCGTCCTGGACGAGCAGCTCACGGCCGACCGGGTGCTTGTCGGCGACCTGGACCGCAGTGACGCAAAAGGCTCCGCCCTGGAGGTGGCCGGCCGCGGAGCCTTCGTCGGCATCGACCATGTGGGCCTGAACGAGGACGCGGACTACCTCACCGACCACGGGCGCGCCGACCTGGTCCTGGAACTCGTCAAGGCCGGCCATGCCGACAAGATTATCCTTTCGGGCAACTCGATCGGCGTGGCCAAGGGCCTGCCGGAGTACAACCTGCCTTACAGCCACGTGCTGGCCACGTTCGTGCCGTACCTCAAGTCCCGCGGCCTGAGCGACGACGACGCCCGGCGGATCCTCGTGGACAACCCGCGTCAACTGCTGACCGTGCGCTAAGCACCCGTCGGCCCCCAGACAACAAACCTTTCGAACCCCTGAGGTGAACGCATGACCAAGGTCAACACAGTGCTGGGAACCATCCCGGTCGAGGAATTGGAAATCGTGGCGGTCCACGAACACATCGGCTACGGCATGCCCGGGTCCGAGCTGGACACTAAGTGGTGGAAGTCCCCGGAGCAGGCCTACGAGGAGACCGTGCCGAAGCTGCGGAAGTTCCGCGAATACGGCGGCGGAACCTTCGTGGACGCCACGGGCATCTGCAACGGCCGCGACGTCGACTACTACAAATCCCTGTCGCAAAAGACGGGTGTGCACATCGTCGCCTGCACCGGCTTCGTCGGCGGCGACACCGCCCTGCCGCATTTCTCCCGCGCCAGCGTGGACTACCTCGCGAAGGTTTTTATCCATGAGATCACCGTCGGTATCGGCAACACCGGCGCCAAGGCCGGAGTCATCAAGGTCGGCGTCAGCCGCGGCGGCCGCATGACGGAGCTGGACAAGCGCATCTACCGGGCCGCGGCCCGCGCCGCCGTCGTCACCGGCGCCCCGATCCTGACCCACCTGGCTATCGACCCCGTACCGGCCGTGACCATCTTCAACGAAGAGGGCCTGCCGCTGGACCGGGTGCTCTTCGGCCACGCCGACGACGGCCTGAACGCTCCGATCACTCCGCACGACTGGATTTACCAGCAGGGCGGCCGGATCGGCTTCGACACCTTCGGCTACGACCTGGAGCTGCCGGACCCGCCGTTCTGGGGCCGCAAGCGCGCCGAACGCATGCAGCACTTCGTCAACCTCGTGGAGAAGGGGTACGCGGACAAGCTCCTGGTCTCGGCGGACGCCAACTGCAGCCCGCTGGGCTGGCCCGGCGTGAAGGGCCACACCATCAACTACATCTTCGAGGACATGATCCCCGACATGCGGGCGGCCGGCATCGACGACGCCACCCTCAAGCTCCTTCTCGAAGACAACCCGGCCGACTTCCTGTCACTGCACGCCTGAGCCGCACACAGGCCAGCACACCCTCCCCGTTCCAGCAGGCATGGCCCGGGCCACGAAAAAGCTTCAAGAAAGAGATGAAACCATGAAGGCTGAAGACATCCAGAACCTCAAGATCGCCATCATCGGCGCAGGCTACGGCGGCGCCGCCGCGGCCAAGGCGCTGAGCCTGCTCGGTGCAGACGTCACGGTCTACGAGCAGGCTCCCCAGATGGGAGAAGTTGGCGCCGGCATCGGCCTTCGTCCCGCCACGATGGCCCGGTTCCGCCAGTGGGGGATCTTCGACGCGGTCGCCAAGGTGAGCTCGGCAAGCGACTACTTCGAAATCCTCAGCGCCACCGGCGAACCGATCATGAAGGACAGCTGGCCGGAGTTCGGCGACGAGAAGCACACCTACCTCATCCACCGCCGCGACTTCATCGAGGCCCTGCTCGGCGTGCTTCCCCAGGGCATGGTGCAGCTCGGCCACCGGCTGGAGACCATCGAGGACAAGGGCGGCCGCTCCGTCCTGACCTTCGCCAACGGCAAGAGCGTCGAAGCCGACCTGGTGGTCGGTGCCGACGGCATCAAGTCCGCCGTCCGCGAGCAGCTCTTTTCCGAGAAGGGCCCGGTGTTCTCCGGCGAGCATGCCTACCGGGTGGTCATCTCCGCCGACGACGCCCACGGCATGGTGACCGACGACAACCTGCGGATGTACATCGGTAAGGGCACCAAGGTCTACTTGCTGCCGCTGCGCCACCGCAACCAGATGTCCTTCGACATCACGGCCCTGAACCCGGACGGCACCTGGGCGCCGGTCATCACCAAGGATGAAATCCTGAAGACGGTGGAAGGCTTCGACGAGCGGATCGTGGCGATTGCCCGCGGCCTGGACATGGACACCGTCAACATCCGCGCGGTCTACGACATCGACCCCTTGGACACCTGGCACACCGACTCCGTGGTCCTGATGGGCGACGCGGCCCACTCCATGCTGCACCACCAGGGCCAGGGCGCGAACTCGGCCATCGAGGACGCCGGCGCGCTGGCCGACGCACTGGCCCAGGCCGGTTCGGTCGGGGAGGCGCTGGCCCGGTTCCAGGCGACCCGCAAGCCGGTGACCGACGAACTGCAGCGCATCTCCCGCCAGGGCTGGAGCGAGGAAGAGGTCAACGACGTCTTCCCCGGCCAGAAACCCGCGTCGCAGCAGCCCGCCACCGCGGCAGCACCGGCAAAGGCCTGAACGCCATGAGCATCCATCCCGAAATTGCCAAAATCCTCAGCACCCTGCCGGCACCCGACGGTTCGCCTCTGGACCCCCATGCCATGCGCGCCGGCGAGGCCGCGCAGGTCCCGCCGGCCGAAGACCGGCTGCCGCTGCACACCGTCGAAGACGCGACGGCGGTGACGGAGTCGGGCGAGGTACCCGTACGGATCTACACGCCGGCGGAAGCGGACGCCTACGGCATCCTGGTCTACTTCCACGGCGGCGCGTTCTTCCTGGGCAGCCTGGACACGCACGACCACCTCGCACGGTCCCTGGCCAAGGAATCCGGCTACAAGGTCATCTCGGTCGGCTACCGGCTGGCCCCCGAGGCCGCGTTCCCGGCCGGGCTCGAAGACTGCTACGGTGTCGTCCGGTGGGCGGCCGGGCAGGGCGAAAGCCTCAACTGGGACGGGAAGAACCTCGCCATCGCGGGCGACAGCTCGGGCGGCAACTTCGTCGCCGCCGTCGCGGCGATGGCCCACGGCGACGGGTTCGGCGCCATCACGCATCAGGTCCTGTTCTACCCGTCGCTGGACCTGGACTTCGACGTCGACCGCTACGCGTCGCTGCGGGAGAACGCCGAGGGCTACGGGCTGGAAACGGCCGGCCTCAAACCGTTCAACGCGTTTTACCTCAGCAGCGGGGCGGACCCGTCGGACCCGCTGGTCTCCCCCATCAAACGCCGGGACCTCGCCGGCCTGCCGGCCGCCCTGGTCATCACCGCCGAGCACGATCCGCTGCGCGACGAGGGCGAACTCTACGGCCGGCTCCTGAGGGCGGCCGGCGTGGACGCGGCGGTGAGCCGCTACGCGGGGGCCAACCACGGCTTCGTCCAGAACTTTTCCTGGATCCCGGAGTTCTACGGGGTCTTCGAGGAGACCGCCGCCTTCCTGCGCGGGACCCAGGGATCGGACGGGAGCCTGAGCGCAGCCGCGGCCCAGCCGCAAGCGGGAGCACAGCACCATGACTGAACCGGTCGCCGTCCATCCCCTGGTCTCCCCATGGGGGCGGTTCGGTCTCTGCAGCTTTTACATCGACGCCCCGGAGCCCGCGATCGTGGACACCGGCATCGCGTCCTCACCCGCCGACGGCATGGTGCCGGCCCTTGAGGCGATCGGCCGCCGGATCGAGGACGTCCGCTGGATCCTGCTGACCCACGGACACATTGACCACATCGGCGGCGCCTACGCCCTGTGGGAGCTCACCGGACGGCGTGCCCGGGTGGTCATCCACGAGGCGGACGCCCCGTTCCTGCGCTCGCGCCGGGCCCATGTGGACGAATACCTGTCCGGACGGGGGCAGTATCTGCACGACCCCGACGGCGAGGCGAAGCTGACGGCGGCCACGAACGCCGCGATTTCGGGCGAGCTGGAGCCGGACCTGCTGGTGCGGGGCGGGGAGACCATTTCCCTGGGCGGCGACGTCAGCCTCTCGGTCCACTCGATTCCGGGCCACACCCGCGGCTCGGTCGCGTATGTCCTGGACGGCCAAAACGACGTGTTCGTCGGTGACGCCGTCCAGGTCCACGGTGCCGCCAACGGATTCCCCGGCTTTGTGGACCCGGCCGGCTACCGCTCGAGCCTGCAGTATCTGAGCGACGAAATCCGTCCGCGGCACCTCTATCTGGGGCATCCGTACCGCCGCGCGGACGGCACACCGTACGGCGTGGAGCTCGACGCCGGGCAGGCCCGCGAAGCGCTGCAGGGGAGCCTGGCCGTGGAGTCCCGGGTCAGGGAGGCGGCCTGCGGCTGTATGGCTGCCGGACTCCAGGAGACGGACTCGCCCTACTCCCCCTTCGCCCGGGCAGCGGCGGATCTTGGTTACGCCGGGGACCCCGCCCTGGAACCGTCCCCGTTCTTCACCACGCTGCACGGCTACCGCGCGGCGTCGGACCACCTGACAGAAAATGAGGAGATCAGCACTCATGGATGACTTCCAGCTACTGAACGCCGGCGGCGAAAAGATCGCCGTCCGCAAGGACCTGCGGGTTCCCATGCGCGACGGCGTTGAGCTCGCCGCGGACGCCTATCAGGGTCCCGAGGACAAGCCGCGGCCCGCGCTGGTGGCCTTGAGCCCCTACGGCAAGGAACTGCAGGCCCTCGCCTTGACCACCCCGCCGCAGCGGCGCCCCAGCCCGATGTGGGACGGCTGCATCGAGGCGGGCGACATTGCCCGGATCGTCAAAGAGGACTACGTCCACGTCATCGGTGACCTGCGCGGCTCCGGGCACTCCGGCGGGGAGCACATCGGCAACTACAACGCCGGCGGCGTCTCACTGGGCGAGGACGCCTATGACTTCATTGAGTGGGTCGCGGAGCAGCCATGGTGCGACGGCAACGTCGGCATGGTCGGCATCTCCTACTTCGGGTCCATGCAGGTGCTGGCCGCGGCCGAGCGGCCGCCGCACCTGAAGGCGATCTTCGTTTCCGGGGGGCACTACGACTTCTACGAGACCACTTACCACGGCGGCGTGATGTGGTTCATGCCGCGCGCCGCCCGCGAGGGCCGCGGCGGCGATTCCGGCTGGGCCTTCACAGACAACGTCAAGTCCCGCATGCTCGAGAAGTACTCCCCCGAGGAGAACTGAAGGAGCTCGTGGCCAAGCGCCTCGAGGATCCCGGACGTCGCCGCCTGGCCCAACCTCGTCCACGTACTGCACTACCCGAAGAACCACGAGGCCTGGTTCGACATCGTCATGAACGAGCTGGACGGCGACTGGTACGAGGAGCGCAACCCCATCACGCTGGCCCCGAACATCGACATCCCGGTCTGGCTGCAGATCGACCAGGGCCGCGGCTGGACCATGGACGGCACGATCGAGCTGTTCAAGGAGCTGAAGGGGCCCAAGAAGCTGGACATCGGCCCCTACCCGCCGATGCAGTCGCGGCCCTTCATCGAGGAACACGACAAGATGTTCCGGTGGTACGACTATTGGATCAAGGGCATCGACAACGGTGTCATGGACGAGCCGGCCGTCAGCGTCTTCGTGGAAGGCTCGCGCGAGCTGGTGACCGCCGGGCAGTGGCCGCCCAAGGACGTCGAGTACAGGCCGCTCTACCTGCGCCCGCGGCGCAAGCTGTCGGCCGAGCCTGAAGCGATGGGGCTCGAGTACGCCGCGCCGGACGGCTTCTACCAGGCACCGCTGACGGTGACGGACAAGGTGGAAATCCTCAGCTGGTCCACACCGCCCTTCGAGGAGGACACGGAGATGATCGGCACCGGAGCCGCGCACATCTTCGCGGAGATCGACCAGCCGGACACCAACTTCATCCTTCGCCTCTGGGACTATGCGCCCAACGGCAAGCGCCAGCTGATCACCAGCGGGTACCTCAAGGCCTCACACCGCGAGCTCGACGAACGCAGCACCGAGGGCAGCCCGGTCCACCCGCACACCCGCTCCGTTCCGGTGGAACCCGGGGTGATCGAGGAGTACGTGCTGCGTCTCTACCCGTTCGCGAACACGTTCAGGCCCGGCCACACGCCTGACCGTGGAGCTGTCGAACGATGAGCCGCTGGCCGACGAGCACAACGCGCTGCTGCCGCCGGATGCGTTCCACCTGCCGGTGGGCCGGCCCGTCACGCACAAGATCTACCGCGACGCGGCCCACCCGTCCCGACTGGTCCTGCCGTTCACCGCCCGCCAGCCGGCGGGGACCAAGACAGCGGAGGGCCAGACAGACTGATGCCGGGAGCCCCTGGTGCTTCCTGCTTGCATACCCGGTGAACTACCCGGCGAGCAGGAAGCACCAGTTCTCCACCATCAGCTCCAGCGAGGCATCACGGTCCACGGTCCAGCCGAGCCGCATCCAGCGCCGGGAAAAGAACTCCAGTTCCCCGAAGGCCAACGCGCACCGCACCCGGCGGCTGGCGGGCTCGAACCGTCCGGCCCGGACAAGGCCGGCCACCATGTCATCGATCGCCGAGTCGAACCATTGATCCAGGGCCGCCTGGATGTCCGGTTCGCTGGCCGCGGCTTGGTGTGCCGCCACCACGTAGGGCCGGATCTCGGCCCACTGGTCAAATTTGCGGGCGAGCCAGGCGCGGATCAGCTCACGGTCCCCGGATTCCACCACCGACTGCAAGGGCGGGACATCGTTTTGCGTCAGCATCTCGTTGGTCCGCTCGACGAGGGACCGCATAAGCCGGGCCTTGGACGGGAAATGCGAGTAGAAGGTGGCCCGGGTGGTGCCGACGGCAGCGGCGATGTCATCCACCGTGGTGGCGGCATACCCTTTTTCCTCGAAGAGCTCCAGCCCCTTCTCGAGCAACAACCGGCGGGTCAGCTGCTTTTGCGCTTCTCGAATGCTTGCCACTCCCCTAGATTAGTGCCACCACGCTTCCCCTCCGGCCCGCTCCCGCCCGGTTGTGGGTGGAAACTACGACGCCGGGACGGAGACACGCCGCACTGTTCCGCGTGTCGGGGCTAACAACCGGGCAGGAGCGCCCGGGCATGCGGCTCCCGGCCCGGTTCCGGCGCCCGCG
>CAVZJX010000011.1:0-127387 GCA_963775715.1 uncultured Actinomycetota bacterium
CGGCCCAGATCCAGAGTCGGCGGCGTGCCCGCCGCCATATAATTCCAGCATGCCAATGACGCGCCTCGACCGAGGCCATTTCCTCCAGCCGTCCGCCCTCAAGCAGTACGGACGCGGGCTGTGAGCGGCGGTCTCGTCGCCCTGCTGGACGACATCGCAGCCCTGGCCAAAATTGCGGCCGCCTCGGTGGACGACGTCGCAGCCGGAGCGGCCAAGGCGGGAGCCAAGGCCGCGGGCGTGGTCATTGACGACGCCGCCGTCACCCCGCAGTACGTGTCCGGGGCGGACCCGTCCCGCGAACTGCCGATGATCAAGAAGATCTTCTGGGGCTCGCTGCGGAACAAACTGTTGATCATCTTGCCGGCGCTGCTGCTGATCAGCGCCTTCATCCCGGGGGTCATTCCGTTCATCCTCATGGCGGGCGGCACCTACCTCTGCTACGAGGGCGCCGAGAAGGTCTGGCACAAGCTCCGCGGCCAGCACGACGCCGAAGAGGACACTCCGGCGGTCGACCGGGGGCCGGAGGCGGAGGCCAAGGTCACCAAGGGCGCCATCACCACGGACTTCATCCTCTCCTGCGAGATCATGGTCATCGCGATGAACGAGGTGGCGGCCGAATCCCTGTGGGTCCGGGCGGTCATCCTGGTCGCGGTGGCGATCGCGATCACGGCGGCCGTGTACGGCGCCGTCGCGCTCATCGTCAAGATGGATGACATCGGCCTGCACCTGACCACCAAGGACTCCGCGGGCTCCCAGCGCTTCGGCGAGCTGCTGGTCCGGGGGATGCCCGCACGTGCTGACCACCATCACCGTCGTCGGGACCGTCGCCATGCTGTGGGTGGGCGGCCACATCATGCTGCAGGGCGCGCACGACCTCGGCTGGCACGCGCCCTACGACCTGGTCCACGCCCTCGAGCACCCTGTCGCCGGGATCCCGGTGGTGGGCGGCTTCCTGGCCTGGCTCGTGAACACCCTGTGCTCGGCCGTCCTTGGGCTCGCCTGGGGCCTCGTCGTGATGGCGGTCCTGCAGCCGCTGCTCAAGGTGCTGCCGTTCGGGAAGAAGAACAGCGGGCACGAAGACCACAGCGAGCGTGCCGCCGTCGACGCCAACGAACACGCCCCGGATCAGCCCAGAGAATAACCCCGTCCGCACCCAGCATCCGGACGTAAACTGACCTCCGGACCACCAACCGGGGACCGTGCGTGGAACTGGAGACCGGATGCTCTGGAAACTGCTCGTCGAATACCTGCGGCCGCAGCGCGCGCTGCTGCTCGCCGTCGTCGTCTTCCAGCTGGCGGCGTCCATCGCCTCGCTGTACCTGCCCACCCTGAACGCGGACATCATCGACCAGGGCGTGGCGCGCGGGGACACGGACTACATCATGCGCACCGGCGGCATGATGCTGATGATCACGCTGCTGCAGATCGCCTGCACCATCGCCGCCGTCTACTTCGGCGCGAAGGCCGCGATGGCGCTGGGCCGGGACGTGCGCGGGGCGATCTTCACCCGGGTGGCGGAGTTCTCCGAGCAGGAGGTGACCCGGTTCGGCGCGCCCAGCCTGATCACCCGCTCCACCAACGACGTCCAGCAGGTCCAGCAGCTGGTGCTGATGTCCGCCACGCTGATGGTCACCGCGCCCATGCTGAGCATCGGCGGCGTCATCATGGCGGTGCGGCAGGACGTGCAGCTGTCCTGGCTGATCGCGGTCAGCGTGCCGGTCCTGCTGCATCGCCGTGGGCCTGATCGTCACCCGGATGGTGCCGCTGTTCCGGCTGATGCAGACCCGGATCGACACGGTCAACCGGGTGCTGCGCGAACAGCTCACCGGCATCCGCGTGGTCCGCGCCTTCGTCCGCGAGGACATCGAGACCGCCCGCTTCGGCCGCGCCAACGCGGACGTCACGGACACCGCGCTGCGCGCCGGCCGGCTGATGGCGCTCGCGTTCCCCACCGTGATGCTGGTCCTCAACGTCTCCTCCGTGGCCGTGATCTGGTTCGGCGCGTACCGGATCGAGGACGGGTCCATGCAGGTGGGCACCATGATCGCGTTCCTGAGCTACCTGATGCAGATCCTGATGTCCGTCATGATGGCCACCTTCATGGCGATCATGATCCCGCGCGCCGCGGTCTCCGCGGACCGGATCGGGCAGGTGCTGGGCACCGAATCCAGCGTCCGGCCGCCCGCGCAGCCGGTCAGCCTCGCCGGTGCCGCCCGCGGCGAGCTGGAGATGCGCGACGTCGGATTCGCCTACCCGGGTGCCGAGGCGCCGGTCCTCTCGGACGTCAGCTTCACCGCCCGCGCCGGGCAGACGACGGCGATCATCGGCTCCACCGGGTCGGGCAAGACCACCCTGGTGAACCTGATGCCGCGGCTCTTCGACGCCACCTCCGGCTCGGTGCGGATCGACGGCGTGGACGTGCGCGAGCTGCACCCGGACCTGCTCTGGGGGCACATCGGCCTGGTCCCGCAGAAGCCCTACCTGTTCTCCGGCACGGTCCGCAGCAACCTGCTCTACGGCAAGCCCGACGCCACCGAGGACGAACTCTGGCGGGCGCTGGCCATCGCGCAGGCCGAGGACTTTGTCCGCGCGATGGAGGGCGGCCTGGACGCGCCGATCTCGCAGGGCGGCACCAACGTCTCCGGCGGGCAGCGGCAGCGGATCGCGATCGCCCGGGCGCTGGTGAAACGGCCCGAGCTCTACATCTTTGACGACTCGTTCTCCTCGCTGGACACCGCCACGGACGCCCGGCTGCGGCAGGCGCTCCGGCAGCACACCGCCGGCGCGACGCTGGTGATCATCGCCCAGCGGGTCTCCAGCATCGTGGACGCGGACCAGATCCTGGTGCTCGACGACGGCCGGATCGTCGCGCACGGCACGCACGAGGAGCTGCTGGAGACCTCGGAGACGTACAACGAGATTGTGAACTCCCAGCTGGCGGCGGAGGAGGCGGTATGAGCAAGGTCGAATCCCAGCGGCCGACGGCGGGCGGCGGCGCGGGTGGTCCTCGGCGGCGCGGCGCAGGTGCCGCGGGCCCGGCGGGCGGCGGTCCGGCGCGGGCGCTGCCGGCCCCGGGTGCCGGCCGGGAAGCCCCGCTGCGGATTCCGCGCCCGCGCGGCGGCCCCGGCCACGGCGGCCCGTTCGCCGGGATGAACGTCCCGGCCGAGAAGGCGATGAACTTCGGCCCGTCCGCGAAGCGGCTGCTGGGCGAACTGCGCCCCGAGCGGCTCTGGCTGACGCTGGTACTGGCTCCTCGCCGTCGTGAGCGTGACGTTCTCCGTGATCGGGCCGCGGCTGCTGGGGGAGGGCACCAACCTGATCTTCGCCGGCGTCGTGTCCAAGCAGCTGCCCGCCGGGGTGAGCAAGGCGCAGCTGATCGCGCAGCTGCGGGCCGCGGGGGAGAACCAAAAGGCGGACATGCTCAGTGCCATGGCGCTGACGCCGGGCACCGGGATCGACTTCGCCGCGCTGTCCTCCGTGCTGCTGTGGGCGCTGGTGCTGTACGTGCTGGCGTCGGCGTTTATGTGGATGCAGGCATATATCCTCAACGGCGTGGTGCAGCGGACCGTGTACCGGCTGCGCGAGCGGATCGAGGCGAAGATCAACCGGCTGCCGCTGCGCTACTTCGACACCGTGCAGCGCGGCGAGCTGCTCAGCCGGGTGACCAACGACGTCGACAACATTTCCCAGAGCCTGCAGCAGTCCATCAGCCAGGCGGTGACCTCGCTGCTGACCGTGGCCGGGGTGCTGGTGATGATGGTGATCCTCTCGCCGACGCTGGCGATCATCGCGCTGGTGACCATTCCGCTGACCCTGGTGACGACGGCGCTGATCGCCAAGCGCTCGCAGAAGCTGTTCGTGGCGCAGTGGAAGAACACCGGCGAGCTGAACGGCCAGATCGAGGAGACGTACACCGGGCACGCGCTGGTGAAGGTGTTCGGCCGGCAGCGCGAGGTGGAGGAGACGTTCCGGCAGAAGAACGCGGAGCTGTACCAGGCCAGCTTCGGCGCGCAGTTCATTTCCGGGCTGATCATGCCGGCCATGACGTTCATCGGGAACCTGGTCTACGTGGGGATCGCCGTGGTGGGCGGCCTGCAGGTGGCGTCCGGGGCGATGCAGCTGGGCGATGTGCAGGCGTTCATCCAGTACTCGCGGCAGTTCACCCAGCCGCTGGCCCAGCTGGGCTCGATGGCGAACCTGCTGCAGTCCGGGGTGGCGTCGGCCGAGCGGGTGTTCGAGCTGCTGGACACCGAGGAGCAGCTGACCGACCCGGACGTGCCGCTGCGGCCGGAGTCGACGCGCGGGCGGCTGGTGTTCGAGGACGTGTCCTTCGCGTACTCGCCGGACAAGCCGCTGATCTCTCGACCTGTCGCTGGTGGCCGAGCCGGGGCAGACGGTGGCGATCGTGGGGCCCACCGGGGCGGGCAAGACCACGCTGGTGAACCTGATGATGCGCTTCTACGAGCTCGACGCCGGGCGGATCACGCTCGACGGCGTGGACGTGGCGCTGATGTCCCGGCACGAGCTGCGCTCGCGGATGGGCATGGTGCTGCAGGACACCTGGCTGTTCGGCGGGACCATCCGGGACAACATCGCCTACGGCCGGCCCTCGTGCCTCGGAGGCGGAGATCCTGGAGGCGGCGAAGGCGACGTACGTGGACCGGTTCGTGAAGTCCCTGCCGCAGGGCTACGACACCGTGCTCGACGACGAGGGCGGCAACGTCTCGGCGGGGGAGAAGCAGCTGCTGACCATCGCCCGGGCGTTCCTGGCCCGGCCGTCGGTGCTGATCCTGGACGAGGCGACGTCCTCGGTGGATACCCGGACCGAGGTGCTGGTGCAGAAGGCGATGAGCGCGTTGCGGTCGGACCGGACGTCGTTCGTCATCGCCCACCGGCTCTCCACCATCCGCGACGCCGACCTCATCCTGGTGATGGAGGCCGGCCAGATCGTGGAGCAGGGGACGCACGCCTCACTGCTGGAGGCCGGCGGGGCGTACGCGCGGCTGTACGAGGCCCAGTTCGCGGCGCCGGTGTTAAGGGCGCTGGATCGCTGAAGTTTGATGGGTGCTGGCCCCGAACTGTCCTGGTCCCCGTCGCCGCGCGAGGCTGGTCCAGATGCATGACCTTGTGGTGCCTCCGCATTTTCCGCCGGCCGTACCGCATTTGTCGGAGGCGGAGTAATGTGCGGATTCTCAGGGGAGAGCGGGTCCATCCCGATTCCTGTCGCGCTTTAGGAGGACCGGAAATGCCCGATACAGGCGACGCCAAGGGCGGCGTCCTCGTAGATGCGCCTTGGCTCGTGGAACACCTGCACGATCCCGGGCTTCGCCTGATCGAGATCGATGTGAACGCGGCGGCCTATGGCACCGGACACATCGAGGGTGCTGTGTTGTGGAACGTCTACCGGGATCTAAAGGACGGCAACTATCAGCTCGTTGACAAGACCGCCATCCAAAAGCTCATCGCCGGTTCCGGGATCGCTCCGGACTCAACGGTGGTCTTCTACGGGTATGGACCGGCCATGGGCTTCTGGCTCATGAAGCTCTACGGCCACGCCGACGTCCGCATGCTCGACTGCTCGCGAGACACGTGGAAAGAGGCCGGACTTCCGTGGACCACGGAGGTGCCCGCGCCGGCCACGACCGAATACCGTCTGCCCGATCCAGATGAACGGCTCCGCGCCGACCAGACGCGGGTGCGGACCGCGATTGATGATCCGTCGGTCATGACTTCTGGATGTGCGCAGTGATCTTGAATTCCGGGGCGAACGGTTCTGGCCATCAGGTGGCCTGGAACCCGGGGGTCGCGCCGGCCACATACCCTCGGCCGTTCACCTGCCGATCGACGGCTTGCGCGACGACGGCGGGGCGTTCCGAAACGTCGAAGCAGTGCGGGAGATATTTGCGCCGATAGACCGGGCCGGCGCGGGAGAGGTGATCCCGTACTGCGCCATCGGAATCCGGGCCTGTACAACGTGGTTCGCGCTCACCTATCTGCTCGGCCGTGATGACGTCCGCGTCTACGAAGGGTCTTGGGCCGAATGGGGACGGATGCCCGAGTCGCCGGTGGAAACTTCCTGATCCGCGCTCCGGTGCTTAAAACCTAAGGTCGAAGCACGCTTTGGCCGACCAGGTCGCCGCCTCGGCCATGATCGACCGCATCGTCCACCACGCCGAAGTCATCAGCCACGCTCGTAGCACCCGCCGGGCCCACGCTAGCGCAGAGCGCTGGAAGTGGGACGGGTGGGGTTAGTCCTACTCAATCGGAAACGATGAGCCGCCACGAGCCCTTGGGGAGGTAGGCGCAGGGAACGTCCATTCCTCGAAGACCCTGCGGTGATCCTGGTTCACGCTCTGGATGAAGCAGAGTGCCGGCAGCGAATCGGGCTGTATTCGATGCAACTACTTTGCCGAGCCTCTCCGTAACCAAGGCGATCTTCTGTGTTCTCCTGCCCAGGGCCTGCAGGAAGGCCGCTTCGATGAAGTCCAGTGACAGGTCCGTGGCGATAACGCTGTGCCCGGGCTCCCCGTGCTGCAGAGGCACGGAGGCGGTTATCACCTTCAGGTCGGTGCCACCTTGATCTATGTACGGGCCCGAGAGGACCGGGCTCCCCGATCTGCGAACACCGCTGAAACCAAGGCATCGACGTGTAGTCGTAGTAATTCATGGACACTGGATTGAAGCTGTGTGGCGCGAAGGAAAATCCCCCGGCGGGGTCGCGACGCCACCACTGGAGCCAAGTGTTGCTGTCCTCCAGAACGCCGGGGGCCACCGCGACGCCGGCACCGTCCACGAGCTCGCCTTGCTCGACAACAAAGCGCTCGACGGGGACCCGAAGGGCGCTGAGGCTGCTTCTGGTGGCTCGTCCGATGGAAAATATTGCTTCGGCGTCCGCCCTGAGACGTTCCAGGCCTTCAAAGACCGAATCGAGAAGCCGTCCCAGCTCTCGTGCCGTTACATCAAGGGGCCTTTCCAATGAGGGCATCATGCTGAATCCCATTCCACAGTCAGGAGGTCGAGGTGCTGGTCAATGAGCAAGGCACCTTGCTCATCGAAAAGGCCACGGGCAATGCGCTCGGCGGCCTCCGTGTCGCGCTTTTCGATTGCGCTGATCAGCTGGTCGTGGTGCTCAGCCGCGGGGAAGCGATACTGTTCCCAGACTTCGCCCCACGACATAGGTGAAAGCTCGGTCTGCAGTTGAATTGTCAGCGTCGTCAATCGACGCGACTGGGAGGCGACCCCTAGCCCGATATGTAACCTGCTGTTCGCCCGGCGCAGTTCGTCGGGGTGCTTGGCGCGCTCGAAACGCTTTGCAAGCTCGCGTACCCGACGGACGTCCCCTGAATCCGATCGAAGCGTGGCCAGCCGCGCCGCTGATGAGGCGATGGCACCGGCCGTATCGGCGAGGTCACGCAGATCATCCGTCCGGTGAGCCCGCAGCATGCGCTTTACGTCCGCGTCACTGACGCTGACCGTTCCATTGATGTAACTGCCACCACCGCGTCCCCGTCGTGTTTCGACCAATCCTTTACTCCGCAATACGGCCAGGGACTGACGGAGAGTGAGGGGGAGACGCCAAGGTGCTCGGCAAGCCGCTGCTCCGGTGGCAACCGTTCGCCATCGTTGAGGATGCCGATACCCATCGCGGCCTCCATCTGAAGCGAGACCTGTTCGGCCCGTCCGAAGGCATCAAGGCTTCCGGTGCGTACCTGGGCAACCATCTCCAGGGCACGAACCGAGACAGTGTTGTCAGGCTCGGATTAAGCGATTCCATGCCTCCCCTTTATGCCCACGAGGCCCTTCAGGAGCGTGTACTTTCTGATACCAGAACGAAGACCGCAGATGAGGACACCAGATCCTTAGATTTTATTCTTACACCTTAAAGCACATCCCAGCCGGCTCGGGCGCCGCGGATTTCTCGGAGTTGCCCCCCGCTCTGCCGTGCCTCAGGCGTCTTGCTTCCCCAATAATCCTAAAACATTTAAATCTAAAGTCTATTGCGCGACTGATCTGTTCATGATTACCTGATGGGGCACGACAGTGACCCCTGTCACAGGGGTGAACCTAGCAAAGCACCCAGAAAGTGTTGGACGACATGACGTTTGTAGCGACCGAGCGGTTCACCGTTCTCCGTTCCAGTTCCGGAACAGCCTCACACGAACTCCCGCCTCGCGGGCAATTCATCGGGGGGATCTTTTGTGCCCAGTACCTCCCCGGCCACCACCGAGGTTGAGGATCCGACCACCGGGACTGTTCTTGCCACGGTGCCGGCCGGAACCATCGAGGACGTGGACGCGGCCGTCGCGGCTGCCGTCTCGGCAAAGATGCAGTGGTCGAACACCACGCCGAAACACCGCTCCGACATCCTTCACCGCATCGCGGAGGTCATCCAAAGCAACCGGGCACTGCTCGAATCACTGGAGTCCGCCAACACAGGCAAGCCCTCGGCGGTCGCCGAAGACGATATCAGTAGCGCCATCGACACCTTTCGCTTCACAGCCGGAGCCGCACGAGCGCTCACATCCCTGGCCGCAGGAGATTACGCCGAGGGCCACACATCGGTAATTATGCGCGAGCCTGTCGGTGTCGTTGGCGTGATCACGCCCTGGAACTATCCCCTGCTCATGGCGGTTTGGAAGATTGCCCCCATCCTTGCCACCGGGAACACTCTGGTGCTGAAACCATCCGAGCAGACACCGCTTTCGACCCTGAAGTTGGCCGAACTCATCGCCGGGGAACTACCCGCAGGCGTGCTAAACGTCGTCACGGGCGCCGGCCATGTGGTCGGCCAGCACCTCGCCGAGCATGCCCAGGTGGATCTTGTCGCGATCACAGGAAGCGTTGCAAGCGGCAAGAAAGTCGCGGCCGCTGCGGCCGGAAGCGTGAAGCGGGTCCATCTCGAGTTGGGCGGCAAAGCGCCGGTCATTATTTTCCCCGACGCCGACCTCGCGGCAGCGGCCCAAGGGGTCCGTTCCGCCGGCTACTGGAACGCCGGACAAGAGTGCGGATCCGCTTGCCGAGTGCTTGTCCATGAGTCCGTCGCAGACGAATTCACCGAGCTCCTCGTCAAGGAAGTGCATTCGATGAAAATCGGGACACCGGGAGCCGGGGATGACATCGAAATCGGCCCCATGATCTCCCGGGCTCACTATGACCGCGTTCAAAAGGCCCTGGATCAGGCCAAGGCCGATGGCCTGACTATCGCCGTAGGCGGTTCCGCGCTGGAAGGGCCGGGCTACTTCATCGAGCCCACAGTCGTGGCAAATGTGCCGGCGGGAGCCGATATCACCCGGACCGAAATCTTCGGGCCGGTTGTGTCCGTTGAAACATTCCGCACCGACGACGAAGCGGTCCTTCGCGCCAACGAAACACCGTACGGACTGGCCGCCTCTGTATGGACCACTGACGCGGCACGGTCCCTGAACGTCCCCAAACAGCTCGATTTCGGTACTGTCTGGGTCAATTCACACCTGGTACTCGCCTGCGAGGTTCCCTGGGGCGGTTTCAAAGGCTCCGGATACGGCCGCGACCTTTCCCTCTATGCACTCGATGACTTCTCGCGCACGAAACACATCATGATCAACCACGGCGCCTGACGCCCACAACTGGAGATTCTCATGAACCCGACAATTGTATCGGCCGCTGCAAACCAAGGCCTGTCCACTCCCCCGATCCCGTTCGACACCCAGAAGCCGTGGAGCAACTGGGGCGGTAACCAGACCGCCACCCCTGCCTATACCGTCCGTCCGCGGAATGACCAGGAAGCCCTCGAAGCAGTCCGATTCGCCATCAGCGAGGGACTGCCGGTGCGGGCGGTCGGGGCAGGGCACTCGTTCACCCCCCTCGTCCAGACCGGCGGTGTCCTGATGGACCTCTCGGCCATCACGGGGGTCACCGGCGCCGATACCAGCAAGAAGCGGGCGAGGGCCAGAGGTGGTACAGCGATCAGTGCCTTCGGTGACGTGCTTTGGGACCACGGACTTGGGCTTTCCAACCAGGGAGACATCGACAAACAGTCCATCTCCGGGGCCATCGCCACCGGGACACACGGCTCCGGCATCGACCTCGGCTGCTTCTCGTCCAGTCTTCGCTGGGTCCGTCTGATCAATGGCCACGGCGAGATCGTAGAAGTCGGCGAAGACCAACTGCGCGAGCTCCGCGCCGCTCAGGTCGCACTGGGCACTTTGGGGATATTCCTCGAAGTGGAACTAGAGGTCGTGGACCGATACCACCTCAAGGAGCAGATAACCTATCCAACCTGGGACCAGACGGTTTCAACCTGGGACCGGGACATCGCCAACAACCGCCACTACTCGTTCCTTTGGTGCCGCGGGGAAGAGTCTGCGGGGCTCTACGAATTGCCCACGCCCGCCGGGGAACTCATGGCCAACCGCAGCTACACCAAGCGCTATAACGCGATCAGCATCGAGGAGCCGTCCGGCATCAGCCTCGCGGAAGGCTCACGCTGCGACCGTTCCTACCGCATCTACCCCGGCGGCTTCATGATCCCCTTCCACGAACTCGAGTACTATGTACCGGCCGAACGCGGACGAGAGGCAGTCGAGGCAGTGCAGGACCTTATGCGGACCGTGCATCCCGACCAGATGTACCCCATCGAGGTCCGGTGGGTAAAGCAGGACGACGGGTACATTTCTCCGTTCTACAAGCGGGACACGACAGTGATCTCCGTCTCTGGTGCACCCGGCACCAACTACTGGCCCTACCTGCGCGACGTGGACGCTGTCCTGCAACAGTTCGATGCCCGCGCGCACTGGGGCAAGATCCATTTCATGACCCGGGAACGGCTCGAGGCCCTCTATCCCGAGCTCGACACGTTCCTTGATGTCCGCCGTAGCTTCGATCCGAACGGTGTGTTCCTTAACGACCACACCCGTGCCCTCCTTGGCTAATCAGCCGCAGACGAAAGATATGATCATGGAAAATTCCACTTCATCCCCAACAGTGGCTGCCAGGAAGGACTCCGACCACGGCGTCTCCGAGTTCGGTTACAGCCAGACGCTCGAACGCGGCCTCGGAAGCTTCGCCACCTTTGCCGCAGGGGTCAGCTTCATTTCCATCCTGACGGGCTGCTTCCAGCTCTTCTACTTCGGGTTTGGATTCGGCGGCCCTGCCTACTGGTGGACCTGGCCAATGGTCTTCGTCGGACAGCTCATGGTCGCCCTGTGTTTTGCCGAGCTCGCCGCCCGCTATCCTGTCGCCGGTTCCATCTACAACTGGGCCAAACGGATGGCCAACCCCGCGGTATCCTGGCTGGGCGGATGGCTGCTCGTCTTTGCGACGGTATTCACCCTGACCGGCGCGGCGCTGGCCCTGCAAATTACGCTTCCCCAAATTTGGAGCGGATTCCAGGTCATCGGTGACGGCACCGGACAATACGACTTCGCGCTGAACGGCGTGCTGCTCGGCGCTGTCCTGATTATCTTCACCACATTGGTCAATGCGTACGGCGTCAAGCTCATGGCCCGCATCAACAGTGCCGGCGTCTTAATCGAACTCATCGCGGCCGTCGCCCTCATTATCGCCCTTCTGTTCCACATTAAGCAGCCCATCACCGTCATTTTTGATGCAAACAACGCCCCGGAGACCCATAACATGGGGTTCCTTGGGGCTTTCCTGGTCGCTTCCCTCGCGTCCGGTTTCGTGATGTTCGGCTTTGACACGGCATCCTCCCTGGGTGAGGAAGCCAAGGACCCCAAAAAGAGTTCGCCCAAGTCCGTCCTGCGAGCCGTCAACGCATCGTTCTGGCTCGGCGGAGCCATCCTCCTGCTGGGCATTCTGTCAGCATCTGATATCAACGACCCCAAGCTCACCTCCGGCGACGGCGGGCTGCAGTATCTGGTCCTCAGCGCGCTCGGCGAGCCCGTTGGGAAGATCTTCCTTTGCGCCGTGGCCATCGCCATTGTTGTTTGCGTCCTCGCCATCCACACAGCCGCTATCAGGGCTGTCTTTGCGATGTCCCGCGACAACAACCTGCCGTTCGCCGAGCAGCTGTCCAAGGTCCACCCGGTCTCAAAAACACCCATATTGCCCGCCATCGTTATCGGCGCAATCGGGCTGCTGATTTTGGTAGTCAACGTCGGGCAGCCGCAGATCTTCACGGTCGTGACGAGCGTGGCCGTCGTCTTCATCTATGCGGCCTACCTGACCGTTACCGTGCCCATGCTCATCAAACGGATCAAGGGTGAATGGCCCGGCGAGGGACCGGGCAACGGCTACTTCTCCCTCGGCCGGTGGGGACTTCCCGTCAACATCATCGCTGTCATCTGGGGCACGTTGATGGCTCTGAACCTGGTGTGGCCCCGCGAGGAACTCTACGGCGACTACCCGTGGGGCGGAGTGATCATGGTTGTGGGCATCGGTGGTGGCGGATTCCTCTACTACTGGTTCCGCCTGCGCAGCAACACCAGAATTCTCAGCGGACACCTCGCCGGAGATGCGGACGCAGACTCCCCGGAAACAGCGCTAGACCAGGATACCGCTGCCCTCCAGCGCGGCTAGCCAGCCAGCAGCCGGCGGCGGCGCCTTGTCCGTGTGCGTCGCCGCTGGCTGCACTCATAGTCGCCAGCCTGATAGACAAATCAGCGCTCACTCACGGCCCGAGTGCCTGCGCATTAGCTTCGTCGCCACCGACCTCAATTGTCTCAACATGCTGGCCGCTGCGGGTGCCGGTCCGCGGCCGAACGACTCGGTCCGCTGATGCAGGCCGCCGTCCCGCGGACGCATGGGCGCTCAAACGAGCGGCCACGGGTAGCGCATGCCGGTGCGGTCCACCGGCAGGGCCCGGCGACCAGCATCCGCTGGACGCGGCGCTGCAGGGCGGTGACCTCGTCGTCGTCGAGCAGTTCCGCCAGCTCGGCGGGCACGGCCTCTGCGAGCGGGGCGATGTCCGCCAGCAGGGCGTCGGGGATGGGTTCGCCGGCGAAGTCCCAGATCACGGTGCGCAGTTTGAAGGCTGCCGAGAAGCAGAGCCCGTGGTCGATGCCCCAGATCCGGCCGTCGTCGCCGCGCAGCACGTGGCCGCTCTTGCGGTCGGTGTTGTTGGCGACGAAGTCGAACAGGGCGATCCGGGCCAGCTCGCGGTGGGTCTCGGGGGCGTCCTCGAACAGGGTGAAGTAGTGCTCCTGGAAGTCGCACTCGATGAACCACTGCAGCGACCCGACGCCCAAGCGGAGCGTCCTCGCGGATCACCGTCGGCGGGACGAAACCCCAGCCCAGCGATTCGCTGAGCAGGTAGGCGGCGCGTTCGCGCTTGTAGAGCCCGGGCTCGAAATCGGAGAGCGGGCGTTCGCCGGCCTCCGGCTTGTAAACCGCGTACCCCTCGTCCTCGCCGCAGGTGACCTGGACCAGGAACGTCTGGTTGCTGCTGCGCGGGATGAGGCCGAGCAGCTCAATGCTGCCCTCGGTCAGCAGGGTCAGCTCCCGGCCGGACACGGTCACTGCGCCTCGAACCAGGTCATGACGCCCTCAGCCCGCTGAGCGGTTCCGCCGTCGAATTCACCATGTGCACCGCGGGATCCTGGCCCTCCACGAACGAGATGGCCGAGACCGAGCCCGGGCTGATGACGATGCGCTGGAACAGATCCAGCGGCGTGCCCAGGGCGTGGGCCACCGCGGCCTTGATGGGATCGGCGTGCGAGAAGCACACCACCACACCGCCGGCGTGGGCAGCCCACAGCGCCTCCATCGCCCCGACAATCCGCGCCTGCATCTCCGGGAAGCTCTCGCCGTCCGGGAAGCGGAACTGGGACGGGCTGTGCTGCACGGTCTGCCACTCCGGCAGGGCCGCCAGGTCGGCGATCGCGGAGCCGGTCCAGCCGCCGAAATCGCACTCCAGCAGCCCGTCGTCGTGCTTCACCGCCAAACCGGTGCGGGCCGCCGTCGGCTCCGCCGTCTCGCAGGCGCGCTCCAGCGGGGAGGAATAGAGGGCATCCACCGGCAGGCCGGAGAGCCGTTCCGCAACCCGTTCGGCCTGCTCCCGGCCGCGGTCGGAGAGGTGCAGCCCCGGCGCCCGGCCCGGCAGGACCGATGCCCGTCGTCGGCGTCTCCCCGTGGCGCACCAGAAGCAGGAGCGTGCCCTGCCGTGGGGGCTCCGCCGAAGGTCCAGACGTTGCTGCAGTCATCAGGATCCAGCCTAGCAGCCGGCGCAACACGCCCAAGTCCGAGCGCAGGAATCTCACCAAATCCCTCGATTCCCCGCCGGGTACAGGTCTACGGTGGAGGAGTGAGTGATCGCCCCGAAATCTTCACTGTTGGTGAACTGCGTGCCTCCGGCCACGTCCACAAGGACCTGCGCCGCGAAATCCGCGACAACCTGCTGGCCGCGCTCGCCGCCGGCCGCGACCCCTGGCCCGGGATGTACGGCTTCAGCCGCACCGTCCTGCCCCAGCTCGAACGCGCCCTGCTGGCCGGGCACGACGTCGTCCTGCTCGGCGAACGCGGGCAGGGCAAGACCCGGCTGCTGCGCACCCTGGCCGGGCTGCTGGACGAGTGGTCGCCGGTGATCGAGGACTCGGAACTGAACGAACACCCGTACGAACCCATCACCGAGCACTCCCGCGCCCTGGCCCTCACCGAGGGGGACCGGCTGCGGGTGGCGTGGCGGCACCGCTCCGAACGGTACGTCGAGAAGCTCGCGACGCCGGACACCTCCGTCGCGGACCTGATCGGCGACGTCGACCCGATGCGGGTGGCCGAGGGCCGCCGCCTGGGCGACCCGGAAACCATCCACTACGGCCTGGTCCCGCGCTCCAACCGCGGCATCATCGCCATCAACGAACTCCCCGACCTCGCCGAGCGGATCCAGGTCTCCATGCTCAACGTGATGGAGGAACGCGACATCCAGATCCGCGGCTACGTGCTGCGGCTGCCGCTGGACGTCCTGGTGGTCGCGTCCGCCAACCCGGAGGACTACACCAACCGGGGCCGGATCATCACGCCGCTGCGGGACCGCTTCGGCGCCGAGATCCGCACCCACTACCCGATCGAGCTCGACGACGAGGTGGCCGTCATCCGGCAGGAGGGGCACCTGGTGGCCGGCGTCCCGCCCGTCATCCTCGAGATCCTGGCCCGCTACACCCGGGCGCTGCGGCAGTCCCCGGCGATCAACCAGACCTCCGGGGTGTCCGCGCGGTTCGCCATCGCCGGCGCCGAAACCGTCGCCGCGGCCGCCCTGCGCCGGGCCAGCGTGCGCGGCGAGGACGAGGCCGTCGCCCGGATCATCGACCTCGACGCCGCCGTGGAGGTCCTCGCCGGGAAGATCGAGTTCGAATCCGGCGAGGAAGGCCGGGAACAGGACATCCTGGACCACCTGCTGCGGATGGCCACCGCCGAGGCCGTGCGGGCGCACTTCCACGGCATCGACATGGGCGACCTCGTCGCCGCGCTGGACGGCCACACCACGGTCACCACCGGCGAACTGGTCACCGCGCGGGAGTTCCTGGACAACCTCCCGTCGCTCAACGGATCCAGCCTCTACGACGACATCGGTGAGCGCCTCGGCGCGGACAAACGACGGGCAGCGCGCCGCCGCCGTCGAACTGGCCCTCGAAGGCCTCTACCTCGCCCGCCGGATCTCCAAGGACTCCGACGACGAGGCGACGGTTTACGGTTAGGCGCCGCTAAGGCTAAGGAGGGCCCATGACCGCTCACCACCGGTCCCGGTACAGCCGCTACGCGGGCGGGCCCGATCCGCTCGCGCCGCCGGTGGACCTGGCGGAGGCGCTGGACGCCGTCGCCGAGGACGTGATGGCCGGCTACTCGCCCCGGCACGCCCTGCAGGAATACCTGCGCCGCGGCGGCCGGAACCGGGAAGGGCTCGACGAACTCGCCGGCCGCGTGCAGCAGCGGCGCAAGGACCTGCTGGGCCGGCACAAGCTGGACGGGACGCTGAACGAGGTCCAGAAACTGCTGGAGACCGCGGTGCTGGAGGAGCGCAAGCAGCTGGCCCGCGACGTCCGGATGGACGACACGGACCGCGCCTTCCGCGAGATGCAGCTGCAGAACCTGCCCACAGTCCACGGCCGCGGCGGTCAACGAGCTCGCCTCCTACGACTGGCAGTCCAGCACCGCCCGGGAGGCCTACGAGCAGATCAAGGACCTGCTGGGCCGCGAGATCCTGGACCAGCGGTTCGCCGGCATGAAGCAGGCGCTCGAAGGCGCCACCGAGGAGGACCGCGCCGCCGTCGCCGAGATGCTGGGCGACCTCAACGAACTGCTCGACAAGCACCGCCGCGGCGAGGACACGGACGCGGACTTCCAGGACTTCATGGCCAAACACGGCCAGTTCTTCCCGGAGAACCCGCAGTCGGTCGAGGAGTTGATCGACGCGCTGGCCGAGCGCGCGGCCGCCGCCCAGCGGATGCTGCGCTCCATGTCCGCCGAGCAGCGGGCGGAACTGATGCAGCTCTCCGCCCAGGCGTTCGGCTCGCCGGAGCTTATGGCACAGCTGGGCCAACTCGATGCCAACCTGCAGGCGCTGCGCCCCGGCGAGGACTGGTCCGGCTCCGAACAGTTCAACGGCGAGGAGGGGCTGGGCCTCGGCGACGGCACCGGCGTGCTGCAGGACCTCGCCGAACTGGACGAACTCGCCGAGCAGCTCTCCCAGTCCTACAACGGCTCCCGGCTGGATGACCTGGACCTGGAGGCACTGGCCCGCCAGCTGGGGCAGGACGCGGCCGTCTCCGCGCGGACGCTCGCGGAGATTGAGAAGGCCATGCACGACGGCGGCTTCCTGCAGCGCGGCGCCGACGGCGACCTGAAGCTCTCGCCGCAGGCCATGCGGCGGCTCGGGCGGTCGCTGCTGCGCGACACCGCCAAGCAGCTCTCCGGCCGGCAGGGCCGCCGGGACACCCGGATGGCCGGCGCCGCGGGGGAGCAGACCGGCTCCAGCCGGCCCTGGGAGTTCGGCGACGCCGAACCCTGGGACGTCACCCGGACCATCACCAACGCGATCCGCCGCACCATCGCCGACGGCGGCGACCCGCGCCAGCGGCCTGCGCCTGGCCGTGGACGACATCGAGGTGACCGAAACCGAGGCACGCACGCAGGCCGCCGTCGCCCTGCTGGTGGACGTCTCCTTCTCGATGGCCGCGGAGGGGCGCTGGGTGCCGATGAAACGCACCGCGCTGGCCCTGCACCACCTCGTGTCCACCAAGTTCCGCGGCGACCGGCTGCAGCTGATCAGCTTCGGCCGCTACGCGCAGACCATGGACATCGGCGAGCTCACGGCCCTGCCGGCCTTCCGGGAACAGGGCACCAACCTGCACCACGGACTGCTGCTGGCCGGCCGGTTCTTCCGCCAGCACCCGTCCATGCAGCCGGTGCTGCTGGTGGTGACCGACGGCGAACCCACCGCGCACCTGCTGGCCGACGGCGACTCATGGTTCAACTATCCGCCGGACGCCGAGACCATCCGCGTCACGGTCGCCGAGCTCGACCGGCTGGGCCGCGCCGGGGTGCAGGCGACGTTCTTCCGGCTGGGCCACGACCCGGGGCTGGAGCGCTTCATCCAGAAGCTGGCCCGCCGGGTCGACGGCCGGGTGGTGGCGCCCGACACCGGGGACCTGGGCGCCGCCGTCGTCGGCGAGTACCTCCGCGCGCACTTCCGCGGCCGGGCGTACGGGGACGACGACTGGGCGACGTAGCCGGCGCTCGATTGGCGTCTAGGTGGTGGTCGAAAACTTCTTCAGCTGGGACGAGCGTGCTTTGATCCCTTCCATATGCTCGTTCATCGCGGCCTTCGCGCGCTCGGCATCATGGGCCCGGAAGGCATCAATGACTGCCTGGTGCTCCCGGACTGTATGCTCACCGCTCATGTCGTTATGCACCATGAGCCTGAACCGCTGAATATGCCCCTCGATTGAACCGTAAGCCCTCAGCAGGAATTCGTTGCCGGTGGCTTCCGCGATCCGTCGGTGAAAGTTCTCATCCGCCTTCCAGTAGGCACGATAGCCGGCGAAGGTGTCGCCGCCGAGGCGGGAAGCATCAAGGTCGGTGTTGAACTTTTCCAATTCTGTGATCAATTCGTCTGTTGCGTTCGCGCAGGCAAGCTCTGCCAGCGAAGGCTCAAGCACCCGCCGGGAGGTCAGGAGCGCAGCTACATCGGCTGCCGTCGGTTCCGGCGCGACTTTGTAGCCCCGGAGGGCTTCGCGTCGGATCATACCTGTCGCCTCCAGTCGGGCGAGAGCCTCGCGGACCGGAGTTGAGGAAACCTTGAAGCGCTTGGCGAGGCCATCAATGCTGAGCGGTGATCCGGTGGAGATTTTGTCGTCCAGCAGCAGCGACAAAACTGCCTCGAACACCTGATCGACGAGCATGGGCCGCGCGGCAATGAGCCCCGCATCTTCGTGGGACGAAAGGTCAGTCATTCAGAAATCCCCTGCCGAAGTAATGGGTTTATTGCCAGCATTGCGATGGTTTATCCAGAGCCTAACTGGCTGGGCGGCACGGTTGCGTCATCCGTTGCCAGCAAATCATGCATGATGTACGGTACATGATACCAGCGAGGATGTGACCTGAAACACAGGTGGCGCCCCGCTGACGACACGACTGGGAGTAGTCCATGGACGAGCCCCTCCCTCCGGCATGATCTCGACTTTCAAAGGGTGTGCAAATGAACCAGCTCCGAACCAGCTTGTTGTCCCTGGCAGCAGTCTCACTAGTGGCCACCGTTCTTACGGGATGTTCAAATCCTGCGACTGGTAGCCCAAGCTCGGAGAACTCTGCAAAATCTACGGCGTCGGCGGCGCCCGTCGACGCCGACCCCGCTGCGGTCGCAGCACTCCCCAAGGCCGTTCGGGACAAGGGGACCTTGACGGTGACCATGAGCCAGAGCTCCCCGCCCCTGCACTTCATGGCCCAAGACGGTACTACGACGATCGGCGTGGATCCCGAGATTGCGGTCGCCCTGGGCCAGACGCTTGGCCTCGATACCAAGGTTGTTAGTGGACCATTTGATGGCATCATTCCCGGAATCGCGGCAGGGAAGTTCGACATGGCCATTTCCCAGATGTCACCGTCTGCGGAACGCATGAAAGTACTCGATTTCGTCGACTACTACCAGTCCGGGAGCGGGATCGGTGTTGCCCCCGGGAACCCCCAGAACCTCAGCCTGGACACGCTGTGCGGCAAGCGCGTCGGTGTGCTCAAGGGGTCCTTCCAGGATCTTAAGCGGCTCCCGGCGTTGTCTGCCGACTGTACATCCGCGGGCAAGGAGGCCATTCAAGCCATGACGTACCCCGATATGCAGGCACCTATTCTCGCGCTGACCGCCGGCCGTATTGACGCCGTGTACGTCGATGGTCCGACCCTGGGATACGCCATCAAACAGGGTGGCCAGATCGAACTGCTCGGCGAGAAAGACCTCTCGCCAGTCAGTATTGGATTCAAGAAGGGTGCAGGCATGGAGAAGGCAGTTCAACTCGGCCTGGAGTCCTTGGCCAAGAGCGGCAAATACAAGGCGATTCTTGACGAATGGGGAGTCGGCGGCGGTGCCATCTCGGACTTCGCATTCAACAAAGCTCAGTAGGTCCCGTCGTGAATGACGCGGCTACGGCCCAAAGCGACCTGGCACCTGCTGGCGACGACCTCGACCGCCAACTGCTTTCGGGGCGCCCGCAACAGCATCACGGTCTGCTGTGGTTGACCGCAGCAGTCGTCCTCTTTGCCATCTTCTTGGTCGGCTACTCCCTGGTCACGAATCCCCGCTTTGAATGGGGGGTGGTCTTCGGTTGGTTCGCCTCTGAGCGGCTTTTTTCCGGCCTCATGCGCACCCTGCAGTTGACGGTCATTTCGATGGCAGTCGGGATCGTCGCAGGGGTGCTGTTGGCTCTGGCGAGGCTCGCGCCGAACTTCATCATCGCCGGCGTAGCGGCTTTTCTGGTCTGGATCTTCCGCGGTGTTCCCGTTTTTGTCCAGCTCCTCTTTTGGGGCTTTATCGCGGCCATCTACCCACGATTGTCGGTGGGGATTCCTTTCGGACCCGAATTCTTCTCAGCTGACGCGAACACAATCATCACGCCATTTCTCGCCGCCATCCTGGGCCTCGGGCTCAATGAAGGCGCATACATGTCCGAGATCGTCAGGGCCGGTCTCCTCAGCGTCCACCGTGGGCAAACCGAGGCGGCCAAGGCGCTCGGGATGCGGCGGGTAACAACTTTCTGGCGGATCATTTTGCCGCAGGCAATGAAGATCATCATCCCACCCACCGGCAATCAAACTATCTCCATGCTCAAGACGACTTCCTTGGTGAGTGTGCTGGCTTTCCCGGAGCTGTTGTATTCCGCGCAGCTGGTCTATAGCTCGAACTTCAAGACCATCCCCCTGCTGATCGCGGCGAGCCTCTGGTATCTGCTGGTCACGAGCATTTTGAGCCTTGGCCAGTTCTATATCGAACGGCATTTCAACAAGGGAACGGCAGTGCCGGGCCGGGCCGCCCGGCGCGGCGCTCTCCGCAAGGCCAAGGCTTTGCGATCCCGTACCGCAGCGGCTCAGGAGGTTCAGTCATGAACGACATAGTGGTCGAGGCCAGAGAGGTCACGAAGCAGTTCGGAGGCCTCAACGTTCTCAAGGGAATCGACTTGACGGTCCGCAGGGGCGATGTGACCTGTATTATCGGCCCTTCCGGTTCCGGCAAGTCCACGTTCCTGCGCTGCATTAACCAGCTGGAGATGCTAGACGGCGGCTACATCATCGTCGAGGGACAGCCCGTGGGAGTAAAGATCAAGAACGGGCGGCTGCAGACGCAGAGCCACGCCGAGGCCGCAAAGTCCCGCGAGAACATTGGCATGGTCTTCCAGGGCTTCAATCTCTTTCCCCACATGACCGTGCTGGAAAACGTTTGCGAGGCTCCGATCAGAGTGAAGAAGCTAGCCCGCAATGCCGCCCGGGAGAGGGCAAGAGCCCTCCTCGAGCGGGTCGGGCTGGAGGCGAAAGCCGACGCTTACCCGGGTGCTCTGTCGGGCGGCCAACAACAGCGCGTGGCCATCGCCCGCGCCTTGGCCATGGAACCCAGGCTGATGCTGTTCGACGAGCCGACCTCGGCCTTGGACCCGGAACTGGTGGGTGAGGTCCTCGACGTCATGCGCGGGCTGGCCGACGCCGGAATGACGATGATCGTGGTCACCCACGAAATCGGTTTCGCCCGGGAGGTCAGCGACCACCTCATCTTCATGGACGACGGTTGCATCGTGGAGCAAGGGGAGCCTGGAACCGTGCTGAGGGACCCCCGGCACGAACGGACCAAGCAGTTTCTGGCAAAAGTACTCTAGACCGTGACATTGGGAGCAGGAACCTTGAGAAAAAAATGGATTGTCAGCATCGACGACTACCGCAAGGCCTCGCGGAGGCAGCTTCCGCGCATGATCTCTGATTACCTGGAGGGCGGCGCGCTCGACGAAACCACCATGCGGGCCAACGAGGAACAGTTTGATGCCCTGATGCTGCGCCAGCGTTCCATGGTAGACGTCACCGGGATAAACACGTCCACAACGGTGCTCGGCCACTCCTTGGCGATGCCGCTCATGGTCGCCCCGATGGGCATGCTCACGATATTTCACCCTGGTTCCGACCCTGCCGTCGCCAGAGCGGCTGTCCGGGCAGGATCGATCTTCATTCACAGCGCGTGGGCCGGATGCTCGTTGGAAGAAGTTGCCAGAGTGGCTCCTGACAATCTCTGGGCGCAGGTGGCCTTCTGGAAAGATCCCCAAGAGACTGCCGACTACGTCAAGCGGGCGCGGGCCGTCGGCGTCAATACGCTGGTCGTTGCAGGCGACGTCGGGTCCTCCAGCAAGCGGGAACGCGATCTCCACCACGGGCTGTCCATGCCGCCGCGCCCTCCGGTGGCGGACTACTTCAACGCTGCGATCCACCCCGGGTGGCTGTGGCGCTGGCTCACGGGCCGCAAGATGACATACGGCAACTACCAGGTCAACGGCCGACCGCTCCGGATGGACGAGATGAACAGCTGGATGGCGTCCAACAAGAATCCCGCAGCTAACTGGGATGACTTTGCCAGGCTCCGCGCCGAGTGGTCCGGAAACCTCGTCATCAAGGGAATTATGGACGCGGAGGATGCCCTAAGGGCTGTGAACGAAGGTGCTGACGGCATCTTCATTTCAAATCACGGCGGCAGGCAGTTCGATGCCCAGCCTGCGACAATCGACGTTCTGCCGTCTATCGTGGAGGCCGTCGGCGGACGGGCCGAAATCTATCTTGATGGTGGAATCCGGCGTGGCCACGACATAGTAAAGGCAGTGTCGCTGGGGGCTAACGCGGTGCTTGCGGGACGCCCGTTCGCGTACGCACTCGCTGCAGGTGGAGAGCCGGCGGTTGACCGGGCTTTCTCGATTCTGCAGGAGGAGCTCAAAGGAACTATGGGCTTCGTCGGCCGAACCTCGATTGCAGAGTTGGACAAGACCGTTTTCGTCGATGCGAAGGAGGCGCCGGTCCTCGACAGTGTGCTCCGGTGAATCGAGCCGGAGCCCGCTGCGGGAATTACTGGCCCCTATCTGCGCGCGGAATCCAATGACCAGGCGGCCTGGGTGACGGAGCTGCAGTAGCCGGTTTCGCGGTAGATCCGGCTGGCGCCCTCATACGCAGGAACGGCCGCGGCCCGTACCCCATGGGTACGGGCCGCGGCGTCGGCTGGCTACCCTTAGTCCCGGACGGTAGCCATCAGCTCAGCGACGCCCAGAGCGTCCGCCAGGTCCAGGGCGAACGCCGCGACCCGGTCCGCGTCCTCTTCAGGGCGGCGGTCTCCGACGTTGAGGCGGAACTTTTCAGCCAGTTCCTCGTCACTTAGGGGCGATCCTGCGCAACCGCAACCTGTGGACCGTCGGCCTGGGCTACTTCGCGTGGGGCTTCATGTTCTGGGCCTTCATGTACTGGCTCCCGCAGTACCTGCAGGCAGGGTTCGGTCTCTCGCTCAAGGCCGTCGGCGCGTTCTCCGTGGCACCGTGGGCCGCCGGCGTCGTCGGCGCCCTGGTGGGCGGCGTGCTGGTTGACCGAATTTACAAGCGCACCCAGCAGGTCCGTTCCCGCTTCACCATCATCGGCGTCGCCCTGCTGCTGGCGGGAGCGTCCCTGGTCCCGCTGCTGGTCATGCCGGTGACCTTGACGCTCGCCCTGGTTTGCATCTCCCTGGGCGTGGGCTTCGGGTTCGTCACCGGCGGTATCTGGTGGGTGGCGTCCATCGACGCCGCACCCAAGCAGCCCGGCACCGCCGCCGGGTTCGCCGATGCCTGCTTTGCGCTCTCCGGCATTATCGCTCCGAGCGTCATGGGCTTCATCGTCTCCGAGTCCGGCAGCTACACCGGCGGATTCGTCATCATGGCCGTTCTGTGTGTCATCGCAGCCGCGGCCCTGCTATTCGGCACCCGGGAACCGGCACGCGTCCTCGCCCACGAGGAAGTGAGCCTGCCTACGCGCGGCTAACCGCTGCATAACGCGCAGTCGTGGAGGTATGGGACTGGTAGCAGTTCCATACCTCCACGTTGCTTTGAAGCGACGCCGCGGCCTGCTGCCGCCATGAAGGCCCCGCACAGAATTGTTTGCCGCTCGGAGGGAGCTGCCGCCGGTTTGTGACCGGCTGCCCACCCGCCGCTGGCTCGCGGCCCTTGCCCGGGCGTTGGAGAGCGTCGTCTTCATTGCGTCGGCGAACCATTGCGGTCCGGGATTTACCGGCTGGCCGGCACCAGGCCGGTCACCGCTCAGACCGGGTTGTTTGAGTCCGTCCCCGCCTCCGGATCCTGATCTTTCCCGTAGTGCGGGGCCGAAGCGAGGCCCGCTACCTGCTGGCCGGCATTGGTTTGACCGGGGGCGAACTCATCAGCTGTGTCTGCGGGGCCGTCGGAAGGCAGCGAAACATCCTCCCGCAGGTGGTCGTCCGCGGGCAGGTTCTCAGCGCTGGCATCATTGTCTTTCATACCCACAGCCAACCATCCGCCGCCGGCCCCGGGCAAGGGACGGCGTAGGTTCGTCCTCGTCTGACGAGGACCGGCCGGGGACCCTAAATGCGTTGCCTGACGGCTTAGACATCCCGCCTCCAAGTACCATCGTTGGCAAGGTGATGCACGGTTCCCGGGCGATCAGCGAAGATAGGGCGTTCCAGGCGCCCGGCCACCGGTCATCCACCATGCTTTTTCGTCGGTTTCCGCCGTGGTCACGGCAAGAGCCGGAAAGGATGAGGCAATGAGCTCTCCGTTACGCCTGCGCTGGGACGAATCGGGCCAGCAGGAGCTGCTCCTCCGGGCCGAGGCGTTGCTCCTGCGGCCCGGACGGTGTCTTCTCGGAATCGCCGGGGCGCCGGGTGCCGGAAAATCCACCATCTCCGAATGGTTGCTGAGGCATCTGCTCACTAACCATCCCGGGCAGGTCGCCCTGGTCCCTATGGACGGATACCATCTGGCGCAGTCGCTGCTTGAGTCCCGCGGGCTTGAGCAGCGCAAGGGCGCTCCGGACACCTTTGACGGTGTCGGCTACGTCGCGTTGCTCCGCCGGCTGCGCTCGGAGACGTCGCGGGAGATCTTTGCACCCGTATTCCGCCGCGAAGTCAACGACGCGATCGCCGGGGCCATCGCCGTCCCGCCCGAAACGCGACTGATCATCACCGAGGGCAACTATCTTCTCCTGGAAAAGAGCCCATGGAACGAGGTTGCATCCCTTTTGGATGAAACCTGGTTCGTGGAACTCGAACAGCACGAACGCCTGCGCCGCCTCACCGCCCGGCACCTGAAGTTCGACAACGACGCCGGCATCGCTGAATGGCGTGCAACCGGCAACGACGAACGCAACGCCCGCCTGGTAGCAGCAGGAAGTCAGCGGAGCACGCTCATCATCGAGCACACACCGGCGACCGTCTCGGTGCCCGGCCGCGAGTAAGCAATCGGAACCGGCAACACGCTCGAGCCCGATGCGGCTCTCAAGTAGTAGCTGGGTGGTGGTAAGACTGCGCACAGCCCCTCGGAGGCAGCCCTACGAAGCCCAGGCCCGCCGGATCGGGCAAGGTTGCGCACGCTGCAGCTGCCGGTGGTGCAAGGATGGGTATCTTCATATCCGGCAGGATAAAGACGGCGAGGTAGGCGTGGATTGGCTGCGGTTCTGGTTCGGCTTGGCGGGAGGCAGTTTCCTGGCCAGTGCGCTGCTTGGCCTCGGAGTAGCGCTGAAGTGGTTCAGCACCGGCGGTTTCCGGTGGGTCCACCACGCATTGTTCGGGGTCACCTGCGCCCTGGCCGCCGCCGCCGTGAGCTCCCTGTTCTGGTCCGCGAGCCCGGCCGGCTGGTTCCTGCTGCCGGCCGCTGTCCCGCTGGCGGCGCTGCCCGCCGTCGGCTCCTCAAGCGTCATCCGGCACGCGGTGCTTGCATCGGCTGCCGCCCCGTTCTTTCTCGTCAGTGTCCTCATCGCCTGGAGGTAGCGCATGGAATTTCTCGACGTCGTCTTCAACCGGAAGACCACCAACGGCCCTTTCCTGCCGGACAAGGTCAGCGAAGAGCACCAGAAACTGCTGATGAAGGTAGCCGCTGCGGCGCCGTCGCAGTTCAACAGCCAACCGTGGCGGTTCGTGCTCATCGAGGAACGCGACACCATCGACCGGATCGCCGAAATCAGCGGGGCCAGCATGACCAAGGTGATGGCCGAGGGGACCTTCTTCGAGCGTTACAAGAAGTACTTCCGCTTCAGCCGCCAGGAAATGGAGGAGCAGCGCAGCGGCATGCTCTTCGATCAGTTGCCGGCCCTCCTGCGGCCGTTCACCAAGAGGGTGTTTACCCCGTCAGGGCAGTCGCTGATGAATACGCTGCGGGTTCCGCGGACCCTGGGCGAGGAGAACCGCAGACTGGTCGCGGGCTCGCCCCTGCTGGTGGGGGTGCTGCTGGACCGTTCGGAATACCGGCCGGGGCAGCTCTCGGGCTTCTACTCCGTCTTCAGCATGGGCGCAGCCGTGGAGAACCTCTGGCTGACCACCGTGGAGCTGGGGATGGGCATTCAGTTCGTGTCCTTCCCCATGGAGGCTCCGGAAAACTGGAAGCGCGTCGAGGAACTGCTGCAGGTCCCGGCGGAGCTTGAGCTGATGGCGGTGTACCGGCTCGGCTATCTGCCCGAAACCCAGCGCCGCCCGGCCATCGACTGGTCCAGCCGCGAGCGGAAGCGGATCTCCCAATACGTCTTCCGCGGAACCTGCGCCACTCCCCAGCCGGGATGGGACGAACCTTCCTGAGCCGGCCGGCCACTGCCCCTCCTGGCGCCGGCGGAAATCCGCACATTTCTGTCGGATCGGGGCAGAGTTGCTCGTAGTAAGGGTGAGCGGCCGCCCGCCGGGGACGCCCCAAACCGCAGGAGATGAACCGAGATGCAGTATTTGCTGTCCGTGATCCACGACAAGCTTGAGCTCGCCCCGTCCGAGGAGATGGCGGCCATCGACGAGTTCAATGACCGCCTCCAGGCCGAGGGCCACTGGGTCTTCGCCGGCGGCCTCGGCTTCCCGGACACGGCCACCGTCATCGACAACCGGGACGGAGGCTCGTGGTGACGGACGGCCAGTTCGTGGAGTCGAAGGAGTTCCTCGCGGGCTTCTGGATCATCGAGGCTCCGGACCTCGACGTGGCGCTCAGGCTCGCCGCCGAGGGATCGAGGGCCTGCAACCGGAAGATCGAGGCGCGGCCGTTCCTGTGAACGGGTCCGACGCCGGCGGCGCCGTCACCCAGGCCTACCGGGAGAACTGGGCGCGGCTGGTCGCCGCCCTGGCCCGCCGTTTCGGCGACCTCGACCTCGCGGAGGACGCGGCGGCCGAGGCGTTTGCCGCAGCTGTTGAGCGGTGGCCCTCCGACGGCGTCCCCGCCAGCCCCGGCGCCTGGCTGATGACCACGGCCAAGCGAAAAGCCATCGACCGGCTCCGGCGCGAGAACAAACGCGACGGCAAATACCGGGAGGCCCAGTTGGTGTTCGACGACGACCGCCCGCCTGAGCCTGCCCCCGCCGTCGAGGACGACCGTCTCCGGCTGATCTTCACCTGCTGCCACCCGGCCCTCGCGTTGCAGACCCGCGTGGCGCTGACGCTGCGCATGGTCGGCGGGCTGACCGTGCCGGAGATCGCCCGGGCCTTCCTGGTGCAGGAGAGCACGATGGGGCAGCGGATCACCCGTGCGAAGGCCAAGATCAAGGCCGCGCGGATCCCGTACCGGGTGCCGTCCGCGGAGGATCTGCCTGCGCGCATCTCCGGGGTGCTCGCGGTGCTTTACCTGGTCTTCAACGAGGGCTATCTGGCGACGGGCCCTGACAGCGGCCCCGTCCGCTCCGACCTCACCGCCGAGGCGATCCGGCTCGCCCGCCTGCTCCGGGACCTCATGCCGGACGACGGTGAGGTGGCCGGGCTGCTGGCCCTGATGCTTCTCACCGAGGCCCGGAGTGCCGCCCGGATCTCGGCGAGTGGCGAGCTCGTGACCCTTGACGAGCAGGACCGGGGTGCCTGGGATGCGGTGCTGATCGCCGAGGGCCACCGCCTGGTGCGGAAGCGTCTGGCGTCCGGGATGGCTCCGGGGCCGTACCAGCTCCTCGCGGCCATCAACGCCGTCCACACCTCAGCCCAAGATTTCCGCGACACCGACTGGTCCCAGATCGTCGCGCTCTACGACCAGCTGGTCGCCCTCGATCCGTCGCCGATCGTGGCGCTGAACCGGGCCATCGCGGTGGGGGAGTTGGACGGACCGGAGGTGGCCCTGCCCGCCGTCGACCGCCTTGAACACGTCTTGGCCGGCTATCACCCGTACTACGCCGCCCGCGCCGAGCTGCTGCGGAGGCTGGGCCGCACCCCCGAGGCGCGGGACGCGTACGACAAGGCCATCAGCCTGGCCGGCAACTCCGCCGAGGCGGCGACGCTGCGACGCCGCCGGGACCAGTTGCCGCGCTGATCCATGCGCTGCGGAGCAGAGCCGCACTCACGACTCTGCACAGGGCCGGAAATGTTCCGCCGATTATTGGCCGACTTAGGTATAAATCAGACGGAATGCTTGCTAGGGTGGAATCTGCCCCTACAGAGAGCGAGCAACGATGCTACTCGAAAGAGACCTCATCCAGTCCGTCGGCTTCCGTAACATCACGGACGGCGGACGCGTTACCGGCTTCCAATTCCGCGTCCGGATGCCCTCGTACCGAGGCATGGCTGCATCCCTGATTGACGGCATCGCCGTTCGCATCGGCGACCTCGTCGACGTCGGGCCTGACGTTCCGCTCTGGACCTTTGGCGGCCGGACCTTCAGCCTGCAGCAGCTCTGGGAAGGCGACGGCGTGCGCTGGCCCCTGGAGGAGGCGGCCGTGGTGACCGTCCCGCTCGACGGCGGCCTGCCGCAGGGCGTCCACGAACTGTCCATTGAGCTGCGGCTGCGCATGTCCTACATCCCGCTGGAGCACCAGCCCAGCGTGTACCGGACCAGTCGCAAAGTGACCCTGGCGCCGGAGGGCGGCGAAGGCTGCTTCCGCTACGGCGTTTCCCTGTACAGCTTCATGGGCGACTACGGCACGGTCATGGACTTGGAAACGGCACTGGCGTCCGTCGCGGACGTCGGCGCCACCGGCGTCGAAATCCTGGGCGAGGGCCATATACCCAACTATCCGGAACCGTCCCCAGCCTGGGTTGACAGCTGGTTCGGCCTCCTGGAGAAGTACTCCCTGGAGCCCACCAACTACGGTTCATGGATCGACACGCGCCTCCACCCCGGACGGACCATGACAGTTGCCGAGGGTGCGGATGCCCTGCAGCGGGACCTGCGGCTGGCCAGCCGACTGGGGTTCGGGTTCGTGCGCCCGAAGATCGGCGTGGTGTCCGGAGATCTGGTTCCGGACCCCATCTGGACGGAGTCCGTGGAACGCTCCTTGGACCTGGCCCACGAGCTGGGGATCATCATCTGCCCGGAGATCCATTCGCCCACGCCCATCAAGCACCCCGTCGTCGACGACTACATTTCCCTCATTGAACGGACCGGAACCAAGAACTTCGGGCTCCTGATCGACACCGGAATCTTCCAGGACCGGCCCATCCCGCTGCGCGAAGGTGAGACCCGTGAGAAGCGGCCAGCCTTCCTAGACGGCATTGGCGTCGACCCCGCCGACTTTGCGGACATCGCGCAGTACGTGGTGTTCATCCAGGCGAAGTTCCACGACATCAACGAACAACTGGAAGACCAGCAGATTCCCTGGCAACCCGTTCTCAAGGCGCTCAAGGGCGCCGGCTACAACGGCTACCTCTCCAGCGAATACGAGGGCGACCGCACCGCCTGGCGTGCCATCGAGCAGGTGCGTCGCCAACACGCCCTGATCCGCCGCATCGCCGACGACCTTACCTGACCCATCCCGCCCCCACCGGAGAGACAACCATGCCCAACGGACTTCTTGACGATTCCAGCCTCCGCACCCACCCCGACGGCCTCGCACTGGCACTGACCCTCCCGTGGTACAGGAGCCTGTGGCTCTCCTCGGTCTCCAGCCTCCGGCTTACCGTTGATGGCAGCGAAATCCCGGCCCCGGACTTGGCTCTGGAACTGGACGGGGTGCGCTACGCGCTCGAGGATCTGCCCGCACAGAGCGAAACCCTCTGGTACCTCCAGGAGCACCCCCTGCTGATCGCCAAGACCGGTAGCCGGGTCGCCCTGGGCGAGCAGCACACCATCCAGCTCGCGGGGGAGCTGCGCCTGCCTTACATGCAGATCGCTCCCGGCCAAGACGGCGGGCCGGGCATGTACGTTCCCAACTTCGTGAACCAGACCCTCCAACTGACCGTCACGGACAGGGCTGCGGCGGCACCGGAACTGACGACGACGGTCACGCCGCCTCCGCCCAAAGCCGAGGACGATCCCTTCTCACTTGGCCTCACCCTGTACTCGGCAAGCGCCGAATTCCGGGCCGGCTGGTACGACTTCGACGGTCTGCTGAACCGCGTGGCCGAGCTGGGCATCGGCCCCGGAATCGAGATCGTGGCATCGCAGGTCCTGCCGTCCTACCCCCACGTCACCGACGACTTCGCACGCTCGTGGCAGGAGGCCTTTGACAAGCACGGCTTCACGGCCAGCTCCTTCGGCGCCAACCTGGACATGGGCCGCCGCCGGGACCGCGACATGACCCCGGACGAGGAGTACGAGTTCACGCAGACGCTCTTTCACGGCGCCAAAAAGCTGGGGTTCCCCCTGGTCCGCATTCAGAGTGCGAAGCCGGAGCTGCTGCGCCGGCTGCTGCCGCTCGCCGAAGACCTCGAACTCAAGCTCGCCTACGAGATCCATGCCCCGCTGGGTCCCAACTCGCCGGAGATCATGAAGGTCCGTGACGTCTATGCGGAACTTGACTCACCACTGTTGGGCTTCGTGGCGGACTTCTCCTCGACCATGCACAGTATGTCGCCCACCCTCCTGCGCGCGGTCCGCCGTGCCGGGCTGGACGACGACGCCGTCCAAAAGCTGCAGGCCATCTGGGCCACCGACGCCCCGATGCGGGTGCGCCAGGAGGAATTCATCGCCTACCTGCGCGGACGGGACTTTGATCCTGGCCGGCTGGGTTCCTTCGCGCACCTGGCGTTCAACATGCATGGCCGTGTCAGCCCGCAGGAGTGGGCGGACATCATGCCCCAGATCATGCACGTCCATGCCAAGTTCTACGACATCGACGACCAGGGCAACGAGCCCGCCATCGACTACCCGGAACTCGTGCGGGTCTTCGTCGAGGGCGGCTACCGCGGTTACTGGTCCAGCGAATGGGAGGGCCACGCCTTCGCCGAACTCGGCGAGGTGGACCCGCTGCTGCTGGTCCGCAAGCAGCATGATCTGATCCGTCGCAGCATGCGGTCGGCGCTCGCGGCAGCCTGACCCCCGGCGGCTCCCCACCTTCATCGCTCGATGCCCGGCCGGGATACCGGCCGGGCATCGGCGCGCCTAGCGGCTGACGTTGGCTGCGGTGGAGGCTGCAACCATGTCAGCCGCCTCCTTGAAGAGTGCCCGCATCCACTCATGTTCGGAGTCCCGGTCATGAGCGGGGTGCCACCACAGGGCGTTCACCAGCGGAGTGGCATCGAAGGGCAGGGGCAGCACCCGTACGCCGTCCAGCTGCAGGGCAATGGGCGCCAGCGCGGCCTGGATGAGGCCAATCCGGTTCGTGCCCACGACGAAGTGGGGCAGGGCCAGGAAGCTCTCAACCGTGACATCCACGCGCGGTTCAATCCCAAGCTGCTGGATCTGGCGCTGGGCCGAGGTGAAGGCTGACCGCGACTGGTAGGTCATCACCCACGGCAGCTCGGCGATGTTTTCCATAGTGATGTTTGCGCCCACCGCACTGTTGGACGAAGAGACAACGGCCACCCAGCCGTCCCGCCACAAATCCTGGTACGGCAGCCCGTTGAGGAAGCCATGCGGGATAACCATGCCGTCCACGGAACGAAGACGGTTCGCGGCATCTTCCACCACCAGCGGATTGTGCAGCAGGAACCGGAAACGGACTCCCGGGGCGCGCTGGGCCGCCAGCTCGGAAACAACGCGGCCGATGGTACTGAAGCCGTAATCGGAACCGTAGATGGAGAACTCCCGCTCTGATTCCGCTGGCTCCCACGCAGCCCGGCTCTCAAAGACGCGGCGGGCGCCCTCCAGGGCGGCGGTGGTGTGCTCCGCCAGGCGCAGCGCGAAAGGCGTGAGTTCGTAGGCGTTGCCCCGCCGGGCCAAGATCGGATCGCCGAAATGGGACCGGAGCCGCGCCAGGGAGGCGCTGAGGGCCGGCTGGCTCAGGTGGAGCCGCTCCGCTGCCCGCGTCACACTGCGCTCCGTAATGAGTGCATCCAGCGAAACCAGCAGATTGAGGTCGAGGCGGGAAAGGGAGGCGTAGTCGGTCACCAGTGGTCCTTCGATCGTGAAGCACGTCACGCAAGTTTATCAGCGGCTTCAATGTTCCTGCGTCTTTACATCAGTGCTCTCAATGAGCGGTCCACTTTTGCAGCACCCCCACCGGACTTATGTCTGTCATAGCAAATACTTATGTGCTTTTCCTGCACATCTCATCCATACTTATGAGTGACCGGGATCACCGCCCCGGATGTTCTTCGACAACGAAGTCTGAAAGGCTGAATATGACACAGCACCGACGCTCACTGGGCCTGAAGGTTGCCGGCGCCCTTGCCGTTCCTACCTTGGCTGCCCTGGCCCTCACCAGCTGCTCTTCCTCTGCCGAGAGCGCCAGCTCGTCGGGCAGCAAGGAGTTTTCGCTTTCCTTTGCCACTTCCAATACCGCTGAAAGTTCTTACCAGAGCCTGGCCGAGGATTACATGAAGTCGCACCCGGACGTGAAGATTACGTTCAACCCGCAGCCGAATGACTCCTATGACCAGACCATGCGGACGCAGCTGCAGGCCGGCAATGCCTCCGATGTCCTGGTGACCTCTCCTGGTGCAGGTCAGGGCCGGAGCATCCTGCCGCTGGCCGAGGCTGGCTTCCTGGAGCCGCTGGGTGATGCGGCGAAGAAGCTGCTGCCGGCCGGGAGCGATAGTACCTTCGGAAAGGATGGGAAGGTTTATGGCCAGCCGACGGAAATCGCGGTGGTTGGTCTGGTCGCGAATGAGGCCGCGGTGAAAGCTGCCGGTGGGTTCCCGGCGGACTTTGCAGCACTGAAGGACGAGTGCAAGGCATTGGAGGCCTCCGGCAAGTCGCTGTTTGCCGTCGCGGGCTCAGCCCCGCCGAACACGGGCATGATCGGCATGTCTTTGGCCGCCACCCGCGTCTACGCGGATGACCCGAAGTGGAACGAGAAGCGCGCCACGAAAGAGGTAACGTTCGCCGGTTCCGACGGGTGGAAGTCAGCGCTGGAAGCGGTCAATACCCTCAAGGACGCGGGCTGCTTCCAGAAGGGCGCTGCTGGAGCCGGCTTTGATGCCATCACCAAGGGCCTTGTCAGCGGTACGTCGGTGGCAGGGTTTATTCCTGGGGGGAGTTGGAAGCAGTTGACAGCTGCCGCTTCCGGTACTGATTTCGCTGTCCGGGCGCTTCCGGCGGAGAAGAGCGGCAACGACTACATGTATGCCAGCGCCGGTTATGCTTTCTCCATCAACGCAGCTTCGAAGAATAAGGACGCTGCCAAGGCTTTCCTTGACTGGGCTGCGGAGCCGGAGCAGACGAAGGCCTTTGCCGAGATCTCCGGGGCTCTTCCCGTCAGCGGGCTGGATAAGTATGACTTCGCCAGCGGCGCGTACAAGAACGTTGGCGAGATGATCAAGAACGGCAAGTACAGCCCACTGCCGAACATCGAGTGGCCGAACTCCGCCGTCTATGACGCGCTGGCCACCGGCGTGCAGGGCATCATCACCGGCCAGAAAACCCCTGACCAGGTACTGCAGGCCATGGACGCGGCCTGGGGGCAGTAAGCGTTCGACCACCACGAGGTTCGGACATGACTCTAAGGGACAAGCAAGGAAATAGCATGACTGCGACGATGCAACCGAAAAGCGAAGCAGCCGAAGCGCCCCGGCGAGGCAGGCGCACCCCGGGGGCGGCCCAAGGCGCCCGCCCCCAGGGGCGCGGCCTGGAGTTCGGACACTGGTGGTGGGCCCTCCCCGGAATCGCACTGGTGTTTGCCATCCACTATGTTGCGACCGGCATCGGGGGGTTCTTCGCCTTTACCAACTGGACGGGAATCGGCGCGTTCAAGATTACCGGGTGGGCCAACTTCGAAGCGATCTTCAAGGACCCCACCAAAGTGGGGGCCCTGTCCAACACCATCTTCCTGGCCTTCGGCTCGGTCCTGCTGGGCAACATTGCCGGGTTGGTCATCGCCCTGGGGCTGAACCGGGTTGTTAAGACCCGCTACATCCTCCGTACCCTGTTCTTCATGCCGGTGGTGCTTAGCCCGTTGGCCACCGCCTACATCTGGAAGTACATCTTCGACTTCGACGGCCCGCTCAACGCCTTCCTCACCGCGATCGGCGCCGGCGGCCAGGCCAAGCCATGGCTCGCGGACCCGCAGTGGGCCATTTGGACCGTCCTGGTGGTTCTGGTCTGGTCCTCCACCGGCTTCGCCATGGTCATCTTCATGGCCGGCCTTGCCGGCGTCCCGGTGGAGGTGGAGGAAGCGGCGGCCATTGACGGCGCCAATCTGTGGCAGCGGTTCCGCAGCGTCACCCTCCCCGCGATCCGCCCCGCCGTCGCCATTGCCACCACCCTGGGAATCGTCCAGGGGCTCCGTGTTTTCGACCCCATCATGGCCCTCACCGGCGGCGGACCCGCCGGAGCGACGGAAACACTGGCCACCCAGGTCTACAAGCAGTCCTTCGCGCTCGGGAACTTCGGCGGCGGCGCTGCCCTGGCCCTGGTGCTGGCCGCCATCATCCTGATATTCGCCGTAATCCAGCAGCGGCTGACGCGCTCGAACCCTGAGGACTAAGCCATGTTCCGCTACACCAAGCTCACCTTCCTCCGCGAAATCGGCCTCTGGACACTCGCCCTGCTGTTCCTCGCGCCCTTCTACTTCCTAGTCACCACGGCCCTGAAGCCCAACGCCGAGCTCTTTACCACCTCAGCCCTGGCACCGCCAACCCAGCCGGACTTTAACAACTTCATCACTGTCCTGTCCGCCAAAGGCAACTCCAACGTGGTGATGGGCCTGGCCAACAGTGCCATCATCACTGCGGGCAGCATCGTGGGCCTGGTGGCCCTCGGGTCCATCACGGGCTACGTCATCTCCCGCAGTACCAGGCGCTGGAGCAAAGCCGCCTACTACCTGTTCCTGATCGCGATCATCCTTCCGGGCCAGCTCGGCGCCGTTCCCCTTTACATGGGTGCCCGTGCAGTGGGGCTCACCGGTTCGGCCTGGGGCCTGATTGTGCTGTATACCGGCATGCTTTTGCCGCTCTCTATCTTCCTGTACTCCAACTTCTTCCGCGGCCTCGGCACGGACTATGAGGAAGCAGCCATGATCGACGGCGCCAGCAAGTCCCAGATCTTCTCCAAGGTGGTGTTCCCCATGATGGCCCCCGCCACGGGCACCGTCACCATCTTCGCCGGCCTCATCGTATGGAACGACTTCTTCACGTCCCTGATCTTCCTGGGCGGCTCCGCCAACCAGACCCTTCCGGTAGCCATGTACTACTACATCGGTTCCCTGGTGTCGCAATGGAATTCAATCTTCGCCATCGTGATCGTGTCCATGATCCCCATCCTGGCGCTGTTCCTGTTTGCCCAGAAGCGCTTCATCCAGGGCTTCTCCGGCGGCCTCAAAGGCTAAAAGCCGCCCGCCCCCGGGTGCCTGACTTGGTCCCGTGCGCCCAAAACCGGCCGCCCGCCCACAGCAAACCCAACGTTTCAGACCTATATCCGAGTTCCAGGAGACATCCATGTACCAGCTCGCACCCAACATCGACCTACTCTTCGCCGAAGCCGGCGACAGCGCCGCGGAGCGGGTCCGCGCCGCAGCCGGGGCAGGCTTCGATGCCGTGGAAATGTGGAGTCCCACCGGCAAGGACATCCCAGCGCTGAAGGACGCCCTCGAGGAAACCGGAGTCCAGCTCACCGCACAGCTGGCTGAGCCGCGGATGCAGTTCATGATCCCGCCCAAGAATCACGAACCCTTCTTCGCCGGCCTCGACGCCGGCGTCGACGTGGCACGGCAGCTCGGCTGCCCCCGCATCGTGGTAGGCAGCGGCACCGGCTTCGGCGGCCGAAAGCGGCAGGACCAGCTGGACGAACTCATCGAGATCTTCACCAAGGGCACCGCCCACATCGAGGGATCCGGCATCACGCTGGTCCTCGAGCCTGTCAACATCCGTGTCGATCACCCGGGGGCTCTCCTGGACCGGACCGCGGAAGCTGTCTATGTCGCCAGGGGCGTCGACTCGCCAATGTTCGGCGTGCTGTACGACCTTTACCACTCGACCGTCGAAGGCGAGGATGTGGCCGCCGAGCTGGCCAACGCCGGAGACCGCATCAAGTACGTCCAAGTTGCCGACGCCCCCGGCCGCGGGGAACCGGGCTCGGGGTCCATCGACTGGCCCGCCCGCTTCGCGGACCTGCAGAATAGCGGCTATGCCGGCCCTATCGGCCTCGAGTACTACCCGACCATTGACTCGGCAAAGTCCGTCCGGCGCATCCAGGAATTGGTGACGGGACGTTGAGCAGCAACAACCGCTACCCCGCCGCCGTCGACATCGCCATTGTCGGCAGCGGCCCGACAGCATCGGCGTACGCACGGATCCTTAGCGAAGAAGCGTCGGGCGCGACTATTGCCATGTTTGAGGTGGGCCCGACCGTCAGCAGCCCGCCGGGGTCGCACGTCAAGAACATCGAGGATTCGGAGCGCCGCAGTCTGGCCCAACGGGCCTCGGAAGGCCCCCGCGCGGGCGCCGAGACGGTGGACTCGCCCGGCGCCGTCAAGAGCGGACAGCGGCGCGCGAGACCGGGGACTTACCTGCTCCCGGAAGGTTACGCGTTCCCCGGCGAAGACGGCATGCCCGTCGCGGCGATGTCCAGCAACGTGGGCGGCATGGCCGCCCACTGGACAGCCGCCTGTCCGCGCCCGGGCGGCAAAGAGCGTATCGCGTTCCTGCCCGACCTCGAGCAGTTGCTGGATGAGGCAGGCCGCCTGCTGGGCGTGACCACGCACGCCTTCGACGGCGCCCCGTTCTCTGAGCTGGTTCGCGGTCGACTCGCGTCCGCGGTGGACGAAGGACGGGAGCCGGCCTACCGGGTCCAGCCGATGCCCCTCGCCGTGCATCGGCGGGAGGACGGCGGCCTCGTCTGGTCCGGCTCTGACGTCGTGATGGGTAACGTGACCCGAGACAACCCGCAGTTCGAGCTCTTCGACGAGTCGCTGGTGACTCGCGTGCTGGTGGAGGATGGCAGGGCCGCCGGCATTGAAGTCCAGGACCGGCAAAGCGGGGCAACCCACCAGGTGGCTGCCCGCTACGTTGTGGTGGGCGCGGATGCCCTCCGGACGCCGCAGCTGCTGTGGGCCTCCGGAATCAGGCCTGATGCCCTGGGCCGTTACCTCAATGACCAGGCGCAGGTGGTGTTTGCGAGCAGGCTGCGCGACGTCAAGGCGGACCAGACTCTGGTACGCGCGGACGGCGCACTCAGTGAACAGAGCGGCGTGGCGTGGGTTCCCTACACTGACGACGCGCCCTTCCACGGCCAGATCATGCAGCTGGATGCGTCTCCTGTCCCGCTGGCCGAGGACGACCCGGTTGTTCCGGGATCGATCGTTGGGCTGGGGCTGTTCTGCGCCAAGGACCTCCAGCGGGAGGACCGGGTGGCCTTCGACGACGGCGCCCGGGACTCGTACGGGATGCCTGCGATGCGCATCCACTACCGCCTGACCGAGCGGGACCGGGCCGTGCTGGAGCGCGCCCAGCAGAAGATTGTCCGCCTGGGCAAGGCGGTGGGCGAACCGCTCGACGAGCGTCCGTTCGTTCTTCCGCCCGGCGCGTCCCTGCACTACCAGGGGACCACCCGCATGGGGGAGGCGGACGACGGCGAGAGCGTCTGTTCACCCGACAGCCAGGTCTGGCAGGTCCCGGGTCTGTTTGTGGCGGGCAACGGCGTCATTCCCACCGCCACGGCCTGCAACCCCACCCTGACGGCGGTGGCGTTGGCAGTCCGCGGCGCCCGCAGAATCGCGGAGGAACTCGACAGCGCTTTGCTTATGTCCGAATCAGACAATAGACTGACAAAATAATGAAGAAGTGGCCACTGGCCGCTTCGCCCAGGTGCAGGCAAGGCATGCCGCAGACAAGGAGGTCTCGATGATCGCCGACCGCATAATCGAGCAGGGAACACTCACCACCCAGGATGGCCGCACCGCCGTCGAAGTCCGTATCCCCTGGTACCGGGCCCTTCCGGGCTCGTGCATCGCCGGGGCGGCGCTGACGGTTGACGGCGTCGCTGCTCCCGAAGATTCGCTGCGCTGGTCCATGAACGGCCGAACGTTCAGCTTCGGCGACCTCGTCAACGAAACCGGCGAATGGTGGTTTCCGCTGGACTCTGCCGTCCTCTCCGGCGACCTGTCCGTGCCGGCCCCCGGGTCCGAACACGAGGTCCGGGTTGACCTGAAGCTCTACATCCCGTACATCATCACCGACCACGGCGTGCTGCACATCGAAGAGCACGACACCAAGACCATGAAGGTGGCACAGCGATGACCAGCCTCGGAACGCCGATCCAGGGCGTCACTCTTTACAGCTTCACCCGGGCCTCCCATGCCCGGCAGTACGACCTCGACGGCCTGATCCGCAAGGTGGCGGCCGAAGGCTTCGGCCCGGGGCTGGAGGTCATTGGCTTCTCCAGCCTGCGCGGCTTCCCGGACCGGATCGACGACGACTTCGTGGGGCAGTTCCGCGACCTTGTCCAGGAAGTGGACCTGGTCCCCACCTCCCTCGCCGTCAACGTTGACACCGGCATCCGGCGTGACCGGCTGATGAACCATGACGAGCTCGTCGAGTACATGCGTAAGCAGATCGAAGTGGCCGCCAGGCTCGGCTTCCCGATCGCCCGGGTCCAGATCTCGCTGACCCCTGACGCCATGGAAAGCCTGCTGCCCGTGGCCGAAAAATACGGCGTCACCCTGGCGTTGGAAGTCCACGCTGACCAGCACGGTGCGCACGAGCGGGTCCTTGCCTTGCGTGACCGTTACGAAAAGCTCAATTCCCCGCTCCTTGGCTTCACCGCAGACTGGGGAGCCACGGTCACCGGGTTCGCCCCCTCCCTGCTGGAGGCCTACCGCCGGCGCGGCGCGTCCGAGGACCTGCTGCGGCAGGTGGTGGACCTGTGGAACGGTTTCTACGCCGAAGGACCACCTATCACCCAGAAGGTCCACGGTGAGCGCTTCGGGGCCTTCATCGGCCTGGCGGCCCGCAACGGCCGACCGGACCTTGGCATTGACTTCGGTATCAACGGGACCGGGCTTTTCGGTCCGGCACCGCTGGATACCTGGCTGGAGATCATGCCCTGGGTGCGCCACGTGCATGGCAAGTTCTTCGGCATCGACGAGAACGGCGAAGAGCCCTCAGTGCCGGTCCGGGACCTGGTCCGGCAACTCGTGGAGAACGGCTACTCCGGTGCCATTTCCAGCGAATACGAAGGCTGGCACTGGAACAACTGGCAGGACCCCTTCGACATCATCCGCGGCGAGCAGGCCATCCAGCGTTCCGCTGCAGCCAACGCCGGTTCTGCCATGATCACCGACGCCGCCGAAGCGCGCCGGATCCTCAACAGCCACCTCGCCCAGCCCGTCCGCGGCTGACTACGAATGGACATCACCATGTCGGAAGGCATCGCCGGCTCGGGCATCGAGCTTGGCATCACCCTCTATTCGCTCACCTCCGAATTCGCCGCCGGGCTCTACACCCCAGAGACGCTGATCAAGGCCGTCGCCGATGAAGGCCTTGGCCCCGGCATGGAATTCAACATCGCGCAGGTGCTGCGCACCTACCCCGATGTCGACGACGACTTCGTTAAACTGTGGCGCGACAGCATGGACCGCTACGGACTGACCCCCAGCGCCGTGGGCACCAATCTGGACATGGGCCGCCGCAAGGACCGGGACATGACCCCCGACGAGGAATACGACTTCTTCGCCGCGCAGCTGCGCACAGCCAACAGGCTCGGCTTCCGCCGCGTGGTGATCCGCTCCGCGGGCAAGGAGCTGCTGCGCCGGCTGCTGCCGCTCGCCGAACAGTACGACCAGAAGCTCGGCTACGAAATCCACGCCCCGCAGGGCCCGAACGACCCTAAGATCCTGCAGATCCGCGAAATGTACGAAGAACTGGGAAGCGAGCGCCTCGGCTTCACTGCCGACTTCAGTTCCACCATGCACAGCCTTTCCCCGACCCTGTTCCGCACACTGATGCAGATGGGCCTGCCCCAGGAGCACTTCGCCGTCATGCAGGACATCTGGCGCAAACCGCTGCCCATGCAGGAGCGCAACCAGGAGTTCGAGGACTACCTGAACGCCAACAACTTCGACCCGGCACGCCTTGGCCCCTTCACCCGCCTGGCTTTCAACATGCACGGCCTGGTCCCGCCGGAGGAATGGCTGGACATCATGCCGCAGATCTTCCACGTGCACGCGAAGTTCTACGACATCGACGAGCACGGCAACGAACCCGCAATGGACATTCCGCGCATCGTGCGGCAGTTCGTCAAGGGCGGCTACCAGGGCTACCTCTCCAGCGAATGGGAGGGGCATGCGTTTGCGGACCTCGGCGAATCAGACCCGATCGACCTCGTCAAGAAACAGCACGCGCTGATGCGCCGCGCCGTCGAGGAAGCCGTTGACCTGAACGCATCGGACTCCTCCGCGACCTTGGTCGAGACTGCTAAGTAAAGGAAAGCAATGGCAACTCACAATTCCCTGTTCCAGGACGCCGACGTCCGCATGCATCCCGAGGGTATCTCCGTGGCAGTGCAACTGCCCTGGTACCGGAGCCTCTGGCTGTCCGCCGTTGACGACGTCGCGGCAACTGTCAACGGCGTGGACATCCCCAAAGAATCCCTTCGCTTCGGGCTGCAGGGCAAGACCTATTCCATTGCCGAACTTCCCGAGCAATGGGACACGCTTTGGTTTGTCGCGGACAAGCCCGAGGTGGTCATCCCGCTGGACCGCGTCCCCGGCGCCGGCGAGGAGATCGACGTCGAGGTCGTCTTGACCCTCCGCCTGCTCTACATGCAGATCGCACCCATGCGCTATGTCGGAAACCGGGTCGCGGTTGAACGCAAGGTAGTGCTCGCATGACCACGCTGCGCGTGGCCATGATCGGTTACGGCTTCATGGGCGCAGCCCACTCGCAGGGCTGGCGCACGGCGCCGCGGGTCTTCGATCTTCCTGCAGAGCCGGAAATGGCGGTCATTGTGGGCCGGAACGCCTCAGCCGTTGCCGCAGCCGCCCACAAGTGGGGCTGGGCTGAGTCCACCACGGACTGGCGCGAGGTCATCGGCCGCGACGACATCGACGTAGTCGACATCGTCACACCCGGTGACTCTCATGCCGAGATCGCGATCGCGGCGCTGGAGGCAGGAAAGCACGTCCTGTGTGAAAAGCCCCTGGCCAACACCGTCGCGGAAGCCGAATCGATGGCCGAGGCTGCGGAGCGGGCCGCGGCCCGGGGCATCCGGGCGATGGTGGGCTTCACGTACCGCCGTGTCCCCGCCGTCACATTCCTGCGCAGCCTTATTGCCGAAGGCGCCGTAGGGACGATCAATCAGGTGCGGGCCTCCTACCGCCAGGACTGGCTGGTGGATCCGGAGATGCCGCTGGCCTGGCGCCTGCAGAAGGAACATGCCGGTTCCGGGGCGCTGGGGGACATCGGAGCGCATGCCATCGATCTGGCCCAGTTTGTGACCGGAATGAACCTGGAGTCGGTTTCCGGTGTCATCGACACCATCGTGAAGGAACGCCCGCTCCTCGAATCGGGGTCCGGTCTCGCGGGGACGGTCGGCGCGGGCTACGGCCAGGTGACTGTCGATGACGTCGCCATCTTCACCGGGCGCTTCGAATCCGGTGCACTCGCTTCCTTTGAGGCGACCCGGTTTGCCACCGGCCGGAAGAACGCCTTGCAGATCGAAGTGTCGGGGGACAGGGGCGCGCTGACCTTCGATCTGGAAGACCTGAACAGCGTCCAGTTCTACGACCGCACGGCACCCGCGGACCGCCAAGGCTTCCGGAAGATCCTGGTCACCGAGGCGGAGCATCCCTATGTTTCCGGTTGGTGGCCCGCGGGCCATATGCTCGGCTACGAGCACGGATTCTCCCACCAGGTCAAGGATCTCGTGGAGGGCATCGTGAACGGCAACGACCCGCATCCGACGTTCGCCGAAGGGCTGCGGGTCCAGCGCGTGCTCGAGGCCGTTGAACGCAGTTCGGACAATAATTCGGCTTGGATGCGCGTCGCCGCCGGCGTCTCCGTCCAGGCTGTGTAGGAGGGAAAAACGTGGCACGACCGATCACTTTGTTCACCGGCCAGTGGGCCGACCTGCCGTTCGAGGAGGTGGCCCGGCTCGCCGGCGAGTGGGGCTACGACGGACTGGAGATCGCCTGCTGGGGTGACCACTTGGATCCCTGGCGCTGGAACGACGACGCCTATGTACAGGGCAAGCTGGACATTCTGGAACGCCACGGACTCAAGGTGTGGACCATCTCCAACCACCTCAAGGGCCAGGCTGTCTGCGACGACCCGATCGACGAACGGCACCGTGGCATCTTGCCGGACCGGGTCTGGGGCGACGGCGAGCCGGAAGGGGTCCGCCGCCGTGCCGCCGAGGAGTTGAAGAACACTGCCCGGCTCGCCGCCAGGCTCGGCGTGAAGACGGTGACCGGGTTCACGGGATCGTCCATTTGGAAGTACGTGGCGATGTTCCCGCCGGCTTCCGAGAAGATGATCGACGCCGGCTATCAAGACTTCGCCGACCGGTGGAACCCCATCCTGGACGTCTTTGACGAGGTTAGTGTCCGCTTCGCCCATGAGGTCCACCCGTCCGAAATTGCCTACGACTACTGGACAACGCAGCGCGCCCTGGAGGCGATCGGTCACCGCGAGGCCTTTGGGCTGAACTGGGACCCCAGCCACATGGTGTGGCAGGATATTGACCCGGTGGGCTTCCTGTGGGACTTCAAGGACCGCATCTATCACGTGCACTGCAAGGACACGAAGAAGCGGTTGGGCAACGGCCGGAACGGCCGCCTCTCCTCGCACCTGGCGTGGGCGGATCCGCGCCGCGGCTGGGACTTCATCTCCACCGGCCACGGTGACGTGCCGTGGGAGGACGCGTTCCGCATGTTGAATGCCATCGATTACCGCGGCCCGCTGTCCGTGGAGTGGGAGGATGCCGGGATGGACCGGCTGGATGGGGCTCCGGAGGCGCTGGCGTTCGTGCGCCGGCTCTCCAAGTACGAGCCCTCCGCGGCGGCCTTCGACGCCGCTTTCAGCACCAAGTAGCAGCGCGCCAGGCAGCTCAGCCACGTGTAGCTCTGGGAGCAGCGCGGCCGGTCCCGCGGGGCCGGCCGTCCTGTCGTCCGGGCACCGACGGGCGATCAGACTGCGGCCCGCGCCGCCTCCGTGAGGGCCGCCGTGGCCACCGCCAGGTGCCGCCCCGTCATCTCCGTGGGGTCGCTCTGCAACCACTCGTGGCCGCCCCATTCGCTGGTCAGGGTGCCGTTGAAGCCGTTCCTGCCCAGGAGGGTGCCGAGGTCCCGTAACGGCAGGGTAACCCTTCCGCCGTCGTCGTCCAGGTCCCAGAACTTCAGGTGGAAGGCGCCCACGAGCGGGAGAATGCCCTGCAGCTCGGCCGCGTCGCTGCGGCCGAAACGGATCAGCAGGTTCATGAAAAGGGTGCGGATGCCGGGCGGAACCTGCCCTGCGCGGAGCAGGCCGTGGACCGCTTCAGGCGTCGCGGGATCGCGCCAGTCATTCTCCAGGCGCCCCATGAAGTCCCGGGTCATGCCACCGCGCCGCAGTGTCTCAAGGTAGCTGACCGGAAGGGCGGGCATAAGCATGCTGATGTCAACCAGCACCCGCACGCGGTCATCGTCGAGCGCGCTTATGGCTTCCGGGAAGGTCCGACGGCGGTGCTGCCGGGGGCCTGCTGCCCTTGGATTTCCTCGTACAGCGCCAGGTCCGGCTCGTGCAGCAGCGGCTGGACCAGCGTGAGCAAGTCGGTTCCGCCTGTCCGAGCGGAAGCCGCACGCCGCTGGCGCCGACGCGGTGCGCTGCATGGAGTTGCGGGAGCAGGAAAATCCAGTCTTTGCTCCGTGGAACGGCGTCCCGCGGCGTGAAGTCGTCCAGGCTGGCCCCGACGATGCTGACGGATCCGCCTCTTGAGGCCAGGGCTTCCCGCAGCTCGTCCGCCTCGGCACCCTGCGGGGCGGGAAATGACCGCCACACCAGCCCGGGTTCGAGCTCGATCACCTTCGCTACTGCGTCCGCGCGATGCCGGAGACGATGTCCACGGCGCTTCGGCGGGCCGCGATGATGTCCGGCGCCCAGTTGAAAGAGCTGGCGCGCACCCTCCAGTCCGCGGGAATGTCGAGCGCCGTGCGCCTTCCCCTTTCTGCCCGCTAATGAAAACTTACGTCAGTTTCAGGAGAACGGACGGATGTCATGTTGGGAACCGCTATGCGCAAAGATGCCCTGGCCGGCCACTCCGCACGGTATTCGGCTGCGGAGGCACTGCCGTGGATCCGTTCGATGCCTCTGTCCAGCGTGCCGGCATTGCAGTCAGATTGATGCGTTCCGGTGGCATCGACCAGCTGTACGTGGAGCTGGGGGGCCGGCGTCCATCCCGACGCGCTCGTGCGGAGTCCGGCTGGTGGTCTCGTACAGAACCGCTTGTCGTGGCCGGGCGGCGCGGTCTGGGTTCCGGCGTGCACGCCGTCGCCGTCGACTTCCAATTGTTGGTGCCCTACCTGCAGGCGCGACCCGGTCGTCCGCTGGTGCTGCCGTTCCATCTGGAAGCCCAGCTGGAACTGACCGGCGTCAATGCCCAGCGTCGAGTCCCGCGACGTCGCCTGAGCGGCGGCGCCCAGGAGAACTACCCGCTTAGGAGAAAAGCGAAATAAGCCGGAACGGCAAGCCGTATCCGGCGACGGGCGGCCATTGGCGAACCAGCGCGGGAAGGTGACATCGAACAGCTGCTCGCGCGCCAGCTCCGCGCCCCCGCGAAGAGGTTCACGCTCGTCATTCACGGACAGCGTGATCGTCAGATCCCGCGTGGCTAGCGGCAGAGACAGCTCATAGACCCGCTGGCGGACTTCCGCGAGGAAGACCTCGCCGGCCGACCGCCATGGCCCCGCCGATCACGATGACTCCGGGGTTGAACATGTTCACCAGGGCCGAGATGGTCTCGCCCACTACCCGGGCAGACTTCTGGATCAACGTAATGGCCAGTGGGTCGCCGGCCTGCGCTGCGAGGGTGATCTCTTCGAGGGTCAGTGCTCCCTTTTTCGCCAGTGCAGCCATGGAGCTGCTGGCGCCTTCCTTGACGGCCTGTTCCACATCCCGGACCAGTGCCCAGCCGCTTGCCACGGCTTCGAGGCACCCGGTTTTGCCGCAGCGGCACTGGGCCTGGGAATCCAGCACCCGGACATGGCCGATGTCGCCGGCCGAGCCGTTGGCCCCACGATGGATCCTGCCTTGGGACAACAGCCCCGCGCCAATTCCCGACCCGATCTTGCAGTAGATCAGGTCTACCAGGGATTCGCGCCGGCGGGCACGTTCGCCGAGGGCCAGAAGGTTGACGTCGTTATCGACCCAGACCGGGGCGTTGAAGCGCTCCTCGAAGGGCGCGCGGACATCGAATCCATTCCACTCCGGCATGATCGGCGGCGACACGGGCTGCCCGGAGGCGAAGTCGACCGGACCGGGGAGCCCGACCACCACAGCCCAGACGGGCACTTTGGAGTCCCTTGGAGCACGTCGTCCAAGAGCCATGACGGCGTCAATGGTCTTCTCCGGCCCCAGGGCAATATCCCAAGCGCGGTGCGTATGTTCCAGGACGTCGCCGTCGAGAGGCGGTTACGCCAACCCTGATATGTGCCGCTCCGAGGGCGCAGACGATGATTCGTCCCGCTCGGCGCGGAAACGCAGGGTCCGGGGCGCGCGGCCGCCGGAGGAGGCGCCGAAGTCACCCTCGCCGAGGAATCCGAACTGGATGGCCTGATCCACGCGCTGGCTGACAACGCCCCTGCCCAGTCCGGTGACCTTGCCGATTTCGGGCCGGGTGGTTGCGTCACCCGTCCGCACCAGGTTGACGATCCGTAGAAGGCTCGTCACTTCATCGGTCTGGGCCCCAAAGCGGAGGGTGGACTCTGTCGTCATGGTTAACAATTCTCACATATTGGAGCCGACAAAGGCGCGGTTCGGCGCGACTATAGCCAGAAATTTCCGAACTTATGAATAATAGTGACGAAAGAGGGGGCAATGATGCCTAGGTGGACCTGCTGGCGGATGCGGCCGTAGATCTGGTTCTCTGGCGGACGAGTATCGCCACGTCCCGCGACCGCATCGAGGTGAATTTTCCGCCGTCCTTCGTCCATGCCGGAAGCGCTGCCAGCCGGGTGCGAAGCGTGGGCGGGCAACGGACGGAGTACGAGCGGGATGAAGAGGACGGGTACGTGGCCGAGTGGCGCCTGCTCGCTTCGCTCCTCGAGGGTGATGCCCCCGTGGAGTACGACGAACTGCTGGCTGATTCGCTCTATGCCATCGACCTGGCCGACGCTGCTGCCGCGAAACTTATGGAACGGGGCCGGCAATGAGCCGAGACCGCGCGTTCAGCGTCGTGACCGTGTTGCCTGACTATGCGGCGGCTGTTGCCGAACTTCCCGTCAGTGCCGCGCTCGCCGGTGACGTTCGTGGGGCGGTGGCGGTTGTACCCAGAACCGGCGATTGGTGGGAGGGCATGCTGGCCGCCCGGGCCGGTGGAGCTTCGGCGGTGGTGCTTGCGGATCCTGGCGAACTTCCGCGCGCAGTGGCTGAGTCCAGGCCGTGGCCCGCCGACATTCCGGTGATCGTTGAGCGCCCGTGCCTGCGCCGCGACGCTGTTGCTGATGTCCTCCGGGCGCGGCGGGGCAGTCCGGCGCGCCTGGTCACCGTCGAGTGTGCCGGTCCGGCCGCCGGCCTTGCCGGCATGATCAGCGACAGTCTCGGCTTGGGCGCGGTCCCTGGCAGGGGCACCACTGTCGCTGCGGGCGGCCGCCGCCGCGGGGCAGAACAGGATCGCATTACTGGACTCGGAAGGCCCGGACGGTTTGATCCCCGCCCCCGTGGCGGCCACGCCTGTCGGCGGCGTCCACCATGGAGCCCTGCTGCAGGTACTGGCCCTCGGCGAGGTGCGGACCGAGATCGCAGTGGACCAGCCTGCGGGGCTGGCCCGGGTGGAGGCCGCCACAGAGGCAGGCGTGTTGCGGGCTCCCGAACACTATGAATCGTCAGCGCGCCTGGCGCTCCGGCGGGCCATCATGGCCAGCTTGCCCGGTGACGCGGTGGCCGACCTGGATGAGTTGCTCCGGGACATGGTCCTTACCCGGACCCTGCTCGATGCGTAGGCAAAATCTGACATGTCTGTTCCGGTCCTTCTTATGTTGCTTTCAGACTAAAGTGCGCTATCATGGGTAACGGCGCCGGGGTTCCTGCCGGACCCGTTCTCGGGCGTGACGGTGCTCCCGAGGCACACCACGTCGCGTCGACGGCCCGATCGTTCGGGTAGACCACTATGCCACTTTCGCCTCTGAGACTCCGTCTCCTCGTCGTCTCCCTGCTCACCGTCTCCTTCCTCGGGGCCCTGGACCACACCGTGGTGTCCACCTCGCTTGCCACCATTGCCGGGGAACTGGGCGCCATTGAGCAGATGAGCTGGGTTGTCGTCGGCTACACCCTCGCGAGCACCGTGCTGCTGCCGGTGCTCGGCAAACTCGGTGATGTGCTGGGAGCCCGCCGCGATCTTCCTCGTCTCGCTCGTGATGTTCCTCGTCGCCTCGCTGGCCTGCGGCTTCGCGCAGGACATGGCCTGGCTCATTGTCGCCCGCGTCCTGCAGGGCATCGAGCTCCGCGGGCCTGCAGTTGATGTCCCAGACCATCATCGGCCCGCGTCACCACCCCGCGGGAGCGTCCGCGCTATATGGCCATCATCGGCGCCGCTTTCCCGATCGCGATCCTGGTCGGCCCCGTGCTGGGCGGTGCTCATCACCGACTACTGGGGGTGGCGGTGGGTCTTCTGGATCAACATCCCGGTAGGAGTGGCGCCCTGGCCCTTGCTTTCATCGCTGTTCCGCACATCTGGAGCCGGGCGTCATGCCGCCGCCACTTCGACGTTGCCGGGGCGGCCGTTTTCACCACCGCCCTAGTGGCCCTGGTACTTGCCGCTAGCTGGGCCTCCGAACGTAGACCAGGCCCCGCCACCGCTGCCGCACTCGCCGTGAGCATCGCCGGGTTCATTGCGTTCTTCGCTGATCGAACGGCGTGCGGCCGAACCCATCGTGCCGCTGCGTTACTTCGCCAACCGCACCATCGCGGCGGGCACCGCGCTCTCGGCAATCATCGGGGTCGGCCTCTTCTCGATCACTGCCTACCTGCCCACGTACATCCAGATGGCGTACCGGACCTCGGCCACCGTTTCCGGCCTCGTCCCCATCGCAACGGTGTTCGGGATGCTGGTCAGCAACCTGCTCACCGGGTGGCTCGCCAGCCGGACGGGCCGTACCGGATCTTCCCGATCCTGGGGACCGCGATGGCGGCGGCCGGGCTGCTTGTGATGGCGCTGCTGCCCCCGGGGCTGCCGCTGTGGGTGCCGATGATGGTGATGGCCGTGGTGGGGATGGGCACCGGGGCGTTCATGAGCCTGATCGTCGCCGTGGTCGCAGAGCGCGGCCCCGCGCAGCCGAGACCGGCACCATCACAGCGACGATCAACCTGGTGCGGCAGGTGGGGTCGACAGTCGGCGACCGCGATCATCGGCGGCGTGATCGGTTTCGGCGTCGCCGTCTGCCTGCCGGCAGGCCTCGACGCCGCCACCTTGACGCCCGCACTCGGTGCACGCGGCCGCACCGGCAGTCCAGGCCGAGGTCGCCGCAGATCTACGGTGCGTGCTTTGCACCCATCTTCATCGCCCTGGCGGCCGTCTACGCCGTCGGCATCGTCGCAGCGATCCTGCTCCGAACGGCCGCCTCTCCGACGAACCCGTTCCCGCTCCGCCCGACACCTTCCGAAGTCCTCTTCGGCCTGACCTTGAAAGGAGACATCATGTCCACACCCAACTATCGCCATCGTCGGCAGCGGACCGATCGGCTCCGCCTACGCCCGCGTGCTCCTGGAGCAGGTCCCGAACGCGCGGGTGGTGATGTTCGAAGCCGGGCCGCAGCTCACCGAGGTCCCAGGCGAGAGCGTCCGGAACATCGCCGATCCTGCCGAGAAGGCGCGCGCCCGCGAAATGTCGCAGGGGCCGCAGGCCGGCGCTTACCGCGAGTCGCTCGGCATCCCGGCGGCCACCGTCGTCGAGGGGATGTTCACCGCCCGCCAGGGCACCCACCTCCTCGACTTCGGCGGCGAAGGCTCCGCTCATGCGCCGACCTTTCCGGCCGCGGCTGCGGCCACCAACGTCGGCGGCCAGGGTGCGCACTGGACCTGCGCGACGCCGTCGCCTGCCTTCAGCGAGAAGATCCCCTTCATCGCCGACGACGAGTGGGACGGGCTGGTTGAGGACGCCGAAGCAGCTGCTGCACGTCCACAGCGCTGCGTTCGCCGACTCCGCAGTCGGCGAAGCCATCCGGACGCTGCTCGACGAGGAATTCGGCGCGGAGCTGCCGGACGGCTACGGGGTGGGCACCCTTCCGGTGGCCGGGGATCCGCAGCCGGACGGCTCCGATGCGTTGGGCGGGCGCCGACGTCGTCCTCGGCCCGCTGGTCGATAAGGACAGCCCGCTGCTCGAAGCGGTTCGAACTGCGCGACCTCACCCTGGTCCGCCGGGTCGAGCTCGACGGTCACCGGGCCACCGGCGTCACCGTCGAGGACCTCCGCACGCGGGGAGAACTCTTTCGTGGCAGCGGACGTCGTGGTGGTGGCCGCGGACGCCTTCCGCTCGCCGCAGCTGCTGTGGGCTTCCGGCATCCGGCCGGCGGCCCTCGGGCCACTACCTGACCGAGCATCCGGTGGTCATCTCCACGGTGGCGCTCGACGCCGAAAAGATGCGCCGCTTCGCCACCGAAGAGGACCTCGACGCCGAACTGGCCCGCCGCTCGCTGAACCCCGCCGATCCCGTGGCGGCAGTCAACCGCATCCCGTTCTCCGAGCCCGAGCACCCGTTCTCGGTCCAGGTGATGTACACCGAGACGACGCCGTTCCCCATGGAGCCGGGAACCCCGTACGCCGAGAACCGCTGGGGCTACGTCAACATGGGCTACGGCCTGCGCAAGCACCCGCGCTACGAGGACGCCGTCACCTTCGACGACGCCGAACAGGACTATCGCGGCTTCCCGAACATGACCATCGATTACGCGCTCACGGAGCGGGAGAACACCGAGATCGCCGCAGGCTACCGAGCGGCTGCGCCGTGCTGGCAAGGCCCTGGGCGTCTTCGTCGCCGAGCCGAGGCTGATGCCCAACGGGTCGAGCCTCCACTACCAGGGCACCATGCGGATGGGCGCCGCCGACGACGGCACCTCAGTGGCCGATCCATTCTCACGGGTGTGGGGCTACGAGAACCTGGTGGTGGGCGGCAATGCCCTCATTCCGACGGCAACTGCCATGAATCCCACCCTGATGAGCGTGGCCATCGCGGTCCGCGGTGCCCGGAAGATCGCCGACGGGCTTGGTGCTCAAGGAGCCTGAACCCCTAGCTCTGGGGATGCCGGGTGCTACCCGCCGCCGGGCCGGAGCGGCCGGGAGCACGGCTAACCTATGGGTATGAAGAACCTGGACCTGAACCTGCTGCCACATCTGCAGGTCCTGCTGGAGCTGCGGAACATCTCCCGGGCGGCGGAGAGGCTCCAGCTCAGCCAGCCGGCCACCAGCGCGGCCATGGCCAGGCTCCGGCGCCACTTCGACGACGAACTCCTGGTGCGCAACGGCCGCACCTATGACCTCACACCCTTCGCGCAGTCCTTGGTCCCACTGGTCGATGAAGCGATGCTCCACATCCAGCGGGCCACGCGCGTGCGGTCCGGCTTCGACGCCGCCACCAGTGAGCGGGAGTTCATCATCGCGGCTTCGGACTATGCGGCGGCGCTGATCGTGGGACCCCTCCGGGGGATCCTGCGGGAAGAAGCGCCGGGCGTGTCCGTGGACTTCGTCCCGACGGCCGGCTCCGGCATCCAGGGCCAGATGGCCGACTACTCGAAGATCGACCTGCTGGTGGGGCCCACGGGGTACCAGATGCAGGGCGCCAGCAAGCAGCTCTTCCGCGACAGCTTCGTCGCCGTGGCCGACGCCGGAAACCCCCTGCTCCAGCAACCCCGACTTACCCCCGAAGACCTGACCGCGGTGCCCCACGCCGTCGGCTATTTCGGTGAGGGAATCAGCACCCCTGCGGACAAGCTGTTCGAGTCCAGGGGCCTCCAGCGCCGGGTGGCTGCCGTGGTGGCCGGCTTCCTGTCCCTGCCGCTGCTGGTGGAAGGCACGGACCTCGTGGCGCTGGTCCCGCGGATGCTGGCCGGACGGGCGCAGCGCGGCGCGGGCATCGTTGTGCTGGAATTTTCCGACGGGACCGAGGCGTCCCTGGTGGAAGCCATGTACTGGCACCCGTCCCAGGCGGAAGACCCGGCGAGCCTGTGGCTGCGCTCGGTGGTGCAGCGCTCCTGTGCCCGGCTCCACGAACTCTTCCCCGTCAGCGCCCACCCGGTGACTATCCACGCGGCGGATACCACCTAGACCCGATACGGCGTTTCCCGCCCGGCCCATTCCTGCGAGAGCCGAAGAAACACGCCCTCGGAAGGACACGCCATGTCTGCTCACAGTCAGCGCCTGGTCGACGGTGTTGCCTGGCGAGGCGGAAGTGCCGCGGTTGGTCAGCGCAGGGCGTCGGAGACGGACCTTGCTCCGCCGTGGCCTGACTGGCCGCCGTCAACCGGTATCTCGGCGACGGTCACAAGCGAGGAGAGCGGGCTGAGCAGGAACAACACGACGCTGGCGACCTCCTCCACCTGCCGGTGGGCCCAAGCGGGGTCTCGGCGAGGGTGGCTAGGCGAAACGCGGATTTAGCGTCGGCCGCCATGGGGGTCTCGATGAAGCCAGGGTGGATGGTGTTCACCCGGATGCCGCGTGGCCCGAGTTCCAGGGCGGCCACCTGGGTCAGCGCCCGGAGCGCCCGCTTACTGGCGGTGTAGGCCACGGGATAGTGCCCTGTCAGGGCTGCAACGGAGCCGACGTTCACGATCGAAGCCTCACGGCCCATCAAGGCGTGTGGATGCCTGGGTCCCCAGCAGGCTGCCGGTGACGTTGACCTCATAGACCTTTTGCAGGTCAGCCGAGGAGGCGTCGAGCAGCGGGCTGCGCTGGGTGATGCCCGCGTTGTCGACCAGTCCGTCCACCCGCCGCCCTTGGTGCCGGATCCAGGAGGCGAGCGCGACCAGCCGCGGCATCGCTGTCATCCAGCCACCGGTAGATCATCGCTCCGGCGGAAGGTGAGGGCACGTCAGCCAGTTCAGCCAGCCTTGTCCGCCACCGGGTCCGTGGCGATGACGCGTGCTCCTGCTTCCACCAGGAAGGCGGGCCTCGGCAGCGCCCTGACCCTGGCAGGCGCCGGTAACCACCACGGTCCGGCACTCGAGCTGAGGCGAGACCACCCTAGGTGCGGACGGAACCGCGGCGGCAACCCGGTTGCGCGGCCTCGTCCGGCACGGCACCCTGGTGCGCCGTGTCGAGCTGGACGGGAGCCGGGCAACCGGGGTTACTGTGCAGGACCCGCGCACGGGGGAGGAAGGGGTCGTGACTGCTGACGTGGTGGTGGTTGCCGCCGACGTCTTCCGCTCGCCGCAGCTGCCGTGCGCCGGGCGTGTCCGGCCGGAGGTATTGGGCCGGTACCTGACGGAGCACCCCGGTGGTCATTTCTACCGTCCCTCTAGATGCCGACAACATGAAGCAGCTCGCCACGGAGGAGGACCTCAAAGCTGGGCTGGCACGGCGGCCCAGAACCCCGCAGACCCGGTGGCGCCGGTCACACCGCATTTCGTTCTCCGAGCCGGAACACCCGTACTCGGTCCAGGTCATATACTCCGACACCACCCGTTCCCCCATGGCTCCGGACGCAGCCCATGCCAGTAACCGCGGGGGACACGTCAACATGGGGTAAGCGTACGCAAGTGCACCAGCGTCGAGGACGGTGTGACCGTTGATGACAATGAACTGGACTACCGGGGTTTCCCCGACATGACCATCGCATACGCCCTGACGCAGCGTGGGGAAGCGGAAATCGAAGAAGCAGCCGAGCGACTCCGGCGAGCCGGCAAAGCCCTTGGAGCGTTCGTTGCCGAGCCCCGCCTGATGCCAAACGGGTCCAGCCTGCACTACCAGGGCACGGTGCGGATGGGAGAGACCGCCGACTGGACGTCGGTTGCAGACCCCTGGTCCCGTATGTGGGGCTACGGCGACCTCGTGGTGGGCGGCAACAAACCCCACGCTGATGAGCGTGGACATCGCCGTCCGCGGCGCGCGGAAGATTGCCGAGGGCTGAACAAGCCGGGGCCCGGCTTGTTTGTGCTCTCCTCATGTAGTCAGGGCTGCTTGATCCACGTAGCCATTGCGCGGACGGTAAGCATCGCTCCCGAGTCGCCTGGTTCATTGATGTGCCCGTGGTTGGCGCCTGGTTCGATTCGAAGGCTAGCGTCCACGCCTGCGCCGTCCAGCAGTCTGCGGAACTGCACCGCTGACGGGACGAAGTCGTCCAATTCGCAGGCAATGAGGAATGTAGGGGGAAAGCCCTCGCCTGTCCCAAGGCCCGGAAATACCTGCGGGTTGGCAAGATTTTCCAAAGATCCCGCGTAGTTCAGCGCCAGCTCGCCCACCTTCGTTTTAGGGTCGAACGGCCTGTTCGGCTGGGTGCTGTCCGGATGCAGGGCCGGGTAGACGAGCAGCAGGCCTGCCGGGACTTCCCGGCCTGTGTCGATCAGCCTCTGCACAACTCCGGCTGTGAGCGTTGCGCCGGCACTGGCTCCGCCCAGGAGCAGGCAGTCGCTCGCAACCCCCAGCCATTCTTCGGAGTTCGCCGATGCTGCCTCCCAAACTCTCAGGACGTCGTCTGAGGGTGCGGGGAAGTGCGTGCCGTTGACACACTTGGCGTAGTCGATGGACAGGACGGGAATTCCTGCGGCAGCGAGTTCCATGGATACCCAGTGGGCCTCGGGCATGTCCAGATGGCCGCCAAGGAAAGCTCCTCCGTGCGCCCAAACGAAACCACGCCCGGATGCGGGAGCTCCCGGGTCCCGGTATGACCTCAGGGGGAGATTGCCCGCGGAGCCGGCAATCTCCATGTCCATCATCTGAACGTTTGCCAGTGCTGGAAAGCGGTGGCGCAGCGACGCGGTGTCGATGTCAGTGCGGGGGTCTTCAGGTTCCCCGTGCTCGAAGATCCAGCGTGCCATGTCCTGCACGCTCATGGCCCGGAAATCGTCCGAACTTATGGTTTGTGGGGCTGGGGTATTTGTCATGTGTGCTGCCTGTTCCATTCGCTTCCGTACTTATTCGTCCCAGGCCTTGTCCAGTTCCTGCAGGAGGCCGTCCACGGTTTTTTGTCCCGTGAGCAGACCCTGGACGCCGGTGCCGAGCGTGTTGAAGACGGCTGGCTTGGTCCAGGTGTTGACCGGCATAGTGGTGTATTTTCCTTCCGCAAGGAGCGGAGCGACCGCGGCGTAGGGGGAGTTAGACAAATCCAGTCCTTTGACGCCGGTGACGGGCAGTGATCCTGCCAATTCTGCGTAGCGGGAGGCCTGTTCGGGCTGGGCGAACCAGTCCAGGAAGGCTTGGGCGCCATTTTGATGGGTGGACGCCTTGCTGATGGCAAGCGAGAAGTCTGAACTGGCGAAGATGAACGGGCTGCCATCGGCCGGGTGTGGGAAAGCCTGGACGACGAGCTTTGCGCCCTTCATCCCCTGCTGCAGTTCCTTTGCCGCGCCACCTGGTACGAAGGCCGACAGTGAGCTTCCCTTGCCCAGTCCGCCAACGATGGCATCGAATCCGCTACCTTCAACGCCGGGCTGGAAACAGCCGTCCTTCTTGAGGTCGATGAAGAGCTGGAGTGTTTCGCGCCAGCCCGTCGTTCCGGCGAACGTTGTCTTGCCCTCGGCTCGTTGCCTGTCCCAGTCAGGTGTTTTGGCATAGACGTTCGTCGCTGCCATGCTGACTGCGGCGATGCCGGTGTTGATGGGAATTGATCCGGCCAGCGCGAAGAACGACGAGTTGCTGGTAGCCAACGCGCGGCAGGCGGTGGCCAGGTCTGCGGTTGTTTCCGGGTACGTCTGGCCTGCGGAGGAGTTGAAAATTGTTCCCGTGACGCTGATGTCGGTGGGCTGGCCGTAGATTTTGCCGTCGAGATAGAAGAGCGGTTTGCTCGGTTCCGGTACCAGTTTCCCTGCATTATCAGCCAAGGGTGCAAGGAGGTCCGCCTTCGCGAGCGAGATCAGCGAAACGTTGGTACCGGAACCCGGTGTCGCCATGATGACGTCGGAGGCATTGCCGCCTTGTAGGGCCGTGCGGAGCAGGCTGTCGTAGCTCTCCGAGGGGACGGGGCTGAGCGTGACCTTGATGTCGGGATGCCCGTCCATGTACTTCCGGGCGAGTTCAGCGTAAGGGCTGCCTTGCGTTGCGGGGTAAGAGAAGGAAAAGTCCAGGCTCTCCTTGGTTTGCTGGGTACTGCCTCCGGCGCAGCCTGAGAGGGCCAGCGCGGCCGCCAGGCTGATAGTGGCGGGCCCAGAGAGGCGCGTGACCGCGCGGAAAAGTTGGTTCATGAGTGGATACCTTGACCTCGTTGTCGAGGGCCGCCGATCTCTTATCGGGGCACGTTCAATGAGTCTAATCCGAATCGACATTCGGATTCAATAGCAATCTTTAGGGATCTCGTGGACACAGCGTCGGATCCGTCAGGACATCCCCGAAGTCATTAGGGAGCGCACCGTGGCGGTCAGCTTGTCGGTGAAGTCCACACTTGCCACCCCTTCGTCTTCGGGATGCTCCAGCCGGTGGACTGTGGTGGCGAAGATGACCTCGAATATCCACGCGGCCAAGTCGCCTGTGCAGTGGCCCGTGTCGACGTCTGTTGCTGTCAGGAGGGCCGAGGTGATCGACTGCCGCGAAGCGCGCCAGGAGGCAGGCCCCGCGTCCGATTCCGCGTTCAGTTCGCTGGTCAATTCGATCAGCGCTCGGATTATCGAAGCATTGAGTGCCATCTCGCTGACGTAGACTCCGATGATTCCTTCGATGGTGTTGCGCCCCTCGTCCTGGAGCCTGGCGAGCCTTGCGTCCAGGCTCGCCTGGAGGCGCGCGAGCTCCTGCTCGTGGGCCGCCCGCAAGAGGTTAGCGCGGCTCCCTACGCGCCCGTAGATGGTGCCAACGGAGACCCCGGCGCGCTCGCTCACCTCGGCAATCGTGACACCGGCCAGGCCCTTTTCGGCCAGCAGGGAAACGGTGGTGGCCAGCACCTTGCTAAACGAAGCATGGCTTCGCTTTTGCTGCGGCTGCTTGACGCTTGGCACGGCTCCTCACCTTCCCTGGCCTACCGCGCCATTCTGCCACAGCCCTCAGGTACGCTTCGGCCTCCCCCGTGCCCGCGCCTATATGCGGGGCGCGGTGGGGCCTCGGTGGGACCCCCGCCTAGCTTATGCCCTATATAGAGAAGACTTATGTGCTATTCCTGCACATCTCCTTCATACTGATGGCTGGCACTGGATCACCGCTCCCGGAAATTCTTCGATAAAGAAGCCTAAAGGGCCGGACATGACACAGCGCCGGCGCTCCCTGGTCCTTAAGGTTGTCGGCGTCCTGGCTGCCGTTTTTCTTCGTCAGCCCCAGCAGCCCCGTATTCTCCGGAGCCGGCCCGGCTAGTGACGTGGGACACTGTGCGAATCAGTCGAAAGGAACACAAATGGAATGCATCAAAACTGCGGCAAGGGGAGGGCGCAGCGGCTCAACAGATGTCGAAATGCTGGTCTCCTACAACGGGGAAAAATACCCCGTGCTGATTCATGTCCCCGCCGTCGCGAGGGAACGCTCCCTCCCGCTCGTCCTCAATCTGCATGGCAGCAGTTCCAGTGGCGCCGGTCAGATGGATCTCAGCGGACTAAGGGAGCTTGCAGACGAACAATCTTTTGTCGTTGTTGCACCGACTGGAGTCATTCCCATCCCCTCGCCCGTCGGAGAACCATCGCCGGATGGCTGGGCTTGGAACGTCCCGGGTGTTCCGCTTACGTCGGGGGAGCATCCCTCTGGGGACACCAGGGACGACATCGGCTTCCTTACTGAGGTAATCCGAGTTGTCTCTGCGGACCTGCAAACAGACCCTGACAGGGTTTATGGGACTGGATTTTCCGGCGGGGCCCGCATGATTTCGGCCCTGGCTATCGCACTCCCGGGCACCTTTGCAGCCATTGCCCCGGTGGCCGGTCTCCGTGCCGGCCCCCCGAACGCGGACGATCCGGCGCGGCCTAAGGAACACTTGACGCCCCTGCTCACGCCTGTTCCCGTTCTGACATTCCATGGCGACGCTGATCCCGTCAATCCATTCGGAGGCAACTCGGATATGCGATGGGGCTATAGCCTCCCCTGTGCCGTAGCGCAATGGGCTCGCCTCAACGGCTGCACGACTGGTCCCACGCGTGAACGCCTAGGTGGGAACGTTACCTTTGAGGCCTGGACGAACGGACCCAACGCGTCTGAAGTGCAGGCATACGTCATTGAGGGCGGCGGCCACGACTGGCCGGGAGCGGTGGCGCCGTGGTGGCCGCCAGCGGTAGAGCATCAGCTCAATGCTGCCAAAATAATCGCTGGCTTCTTCGCAAAACATCGGCTTCTGCGAGAAGCTTTAACTCTACTGTTCCGGCAATTTCGTGACATCGGCTGATGTTTTGGAGCAATTCGCAGGACCCTTGGGGACGTGCCGGCCGAGCGGTGTTTCGGTCAGCGCCATGCCTGCCGGAAGGCCGGCGTGGCGCTGGCCGTTATGGGCGTCTCGATGAAGCCCGCCGCGTGGACGGTGTTCACTTGGATGAGCGGGGTCCCAGCTTCATGGTTGCCACCTTGGAGAGCCCCGGAGGGCCCATTCACTGACGGCTTAGGCCACTGGATAATTTGCCGTCACGGATCCATTCGGTCCAGCCGGTTCCGAGGGGCGGGCGCGGGCGGCCACCCTGGTGACGGCCTCGCGGCGCCCGCCGACGGTGTTTTCGATGGTGCCGATGCCCTCCACGGTCATCCGGACGGTGTCACCGGTCTTCAGCGGCGGGGGAGTTTGAGCGCCGTTGCGGCCCCACAATTCAGCGAGGCAGCCGCTCCCGCAGGTGCCGGAGCCCAGCACGTCGCCCGGACGGACCACGGAGTCCTGGGAGGCGTAGGCCACGAGCTCGGCGAAGGGCCAGCCCATGTTGGACAGCAGGTCCTGGCCGATGCGTTCGCCATTGACTTCCACGGACATGGAGATCGCCAGGAACCCTTCGGGGTCGTGCCGGTCTTCGAACTCGTCCGCGGTGACGATCCAGGGCCCCAGGGTGTTGGCGAAATCCTTGCCCTTGCACGGGCCCAGGCTGACCTTCATTTCCCGGCGCTGCAGGTCGCGGGCGGACCAGTCGTTGAGTACGGTGTACCCAAAGATGTGCCGGTGGGCCTCTTCCGCACTCAGGTTCCGGCCGTCGCTGCCAGGAACGCGCCCGACGACGGCGGCCACTTCCGTTTCAAAATCCAGGTCCGTACACCCTGCCGGCATACCGATGACCTCGCCGGTGCCCGTCACCGTGTGCGGGTTGGTGAAGTAGAACGTCGGCGCCTCGTACCATTCGGGCACCACGCCGGCCACACCGTCGATGCTCTTCCGCACGCCTTCGACGTGTTCTTCAAACGCCACGAAGTCCCGGATGGTGGCGGGCGCCAGCGGGGCGAGCAGGCGCACACCCCCCAACGGAACGGCAGCAGCGGAACCAATGACCTCACCGGCAAGTGCCAGCGTCTCCTCGAGTCCGGCATCAAGCAGCGTCTGGACGGACTGGCCTGCGGGAAGGGCATAGCAGTTTCCGCCGTCCACAAAGCCGGACAGCGTCCCGCCGTCGTGATCCCAACGGGCAATCTTGACCATGTACGTGTTCCTTAAGCGTTGCGTCGGGCAGCCAGGGCGGCTGCCGCGGTGATGCCCAGCGTGCGTGCGTTGCCGCCCAAAACATGGGTTTCGTCGTCGGCGGGGAGTCCGGCGGCCTGCACCTCGTCCACCGGGAGGTCCGAGCCCATGTCGAACGGGTAGTCCGAGCCGAGCAGCACCTGCTCCGGACCGGCGGCGGCCACGAGAGCCCGCAGTTCAGCGGGGCTGTGGACGAGCGAGTCGAAGTACAGCCTCTTCAGGTAGGACGACGGCGGCTGGGCGCAGCCATGTGCCTCGGGCCGGACCTTCCACGCGCGGTCCGAGCGGCCCAGGGTGGTGGGAAGGTAGCCGCCACCGTGCGCCGCGATGACCTTGAGCTCCGGGTGCCGGTCCAGGACGCCGCTGAAGATCAGGTGTGACAGGGCCACCGCATTCTCGGCAGGCTGGGAAACGGTGTTGGCAAGATAGAAGCGGTCCAGCCGCTCATCCAGCGAGCAGCCGAACGGGTGCAGGAACACCAGGGCGCCCAGCTCCTCCGCCCGGCCCCAGAACGGCTCCAGCCGGGAATCGGACAGTTCCACGGTGCTGCGCTCCGGGTCCCCAGGGGTGGCTGCGAACGAGCCGATTTCCACACCCAGCAGCCCGCATTCGAGCACCGCATGCTCCAGGGCTTCCACCATCAGGGCGGGGTGCTGGAGCGGGACCAGGCCGAGGCCGTTGAGCCGGTCCGGCGCGCGGTCCACGAACTCCCGCACCGCCTGGTTGGCGGCCTTGGCCAGTTTCAAACCCAGTTCCTCGCCGGCAAAGTAATAGAAGTGCGACGGCGAGGGCGAGACCAGCTGCACGTCCACGCCCTGGGCGTCCATGTCAGCGACCCGGCGGTCCAGGTCCGTCAGCTGCGGCCAGCGCTCCTTGATCATCCGGCCCGACGCGGCCATGGACTCCGGCCCGTTGCGCCGCACTTCCAACGCCTGCTGGGCGCCGAAGCCCTCGGGATCCGCCTCGGCCACGAGCTGCTGCAGGGCCGGAAGCAGGATGTGGGCGTGGACATCCACGGTGGGGGCTCGAACAGCATCGGTGCTCATGCGGGTTCCTTCCAGCATGGTGGACAGTGAGTTCATCAGGCCGGGCACGTTGGCGTCGCGGACGCCGTCGAGCATCCACTGGCCCAGCTGGACGGAAGCGGTGACTACTGCCTTGGCCCGGTCCAGCCGGCGGTCGGTGAATTCCTTCCATAGCGTTTCGGTGACATCGTCAGCCTGGATCAGCAGCTCCGCCAGAACAGCTGCGTCCTCCAGTGCCATGGCTGCTCCCTGCGCCACTGTGGGCGGGCAGCTGTGGGCGGCGTCGCCGATGATCACGGTCCGGCCGCGGTTCCACGGGCCGTCCACCAGGTGGGTGGTGAACCAGGTGTAGTTGATGCGCGCGCTGTGGTCCAGGTTAGAGCGGATTTCCTTCCACGGTCCACCGTAGGCTGCGGCGAGTTCGGCCATGATGCGGGGTCCGTCCTCGTGCTTGCGCTCCTGGGCCTTCTCCACCAGGTAGGCGTAGATGGTGTCCGGGCCGGTGGGGCAGTAGCCGGCGATGAAGCAGGGGCCGCCGTAGGTCAGGTCCGTGCGGACCACTTCCTCGGGGCGCTCGACAAAGGCACGCCAGATGCCCATGCCCGTGGACTGGGGTTCAACCTCGATGCCGATGGCCTTGCGCACGGCCGAGTGCAGCCCGTCGGCACCAATCAGAAGGTCGTAGGTGGCGGAGACGCCGTCGGCGGTGCTGACGGTGACGGACCCGCCGTCGTCCGTTATTCCGGTGACGGTCCTGCCGTAGCTGATCCGCGCACCGGCCTGCTCGGCCCGTTCGCGAAGGATGGCCGTGAGGTCCGGCCGGTACATGCCCATGGTGGCGGGAAGGTCCTCGCCGCCGGTACGGATGTCCTCGAGGACCGCGATGACGGTGCCGGCGGGGTCAGGGGCGCGCAGGCCCAGGGTGCTGAACCCGTAGCCCTTTGCCTCCACCTGGTCCCAGACGCCGAGCTGGCGGAGCACCCGCAGGGCGTTGCCCTGCAGCGTAATGCCGGACCCGAGGGTCTGCGGGGCATCCGCCCTTTCGAGGATTTCGACCTGGATTCCGGCGTCGGCCAGGAGGATGGCTGCGGCCAGCCCGGCCGCTCCCGCCCCAACGATTCCGACGTTCTGTACTGCTGCCATCGCTGACTCCTTTGTATTGACGGCGATACTGCTGGTGGTTGCTGCTGTTTTAACTGAAGCTACCGGACGGGGATTACCGGACGGCGATCGGGTTGACCGGTGATCCGACTGCCCCGGTGATGGGGAGCGGGGCTGCCGTCAGCAAGAAGTCGTACCTGCCGTCCGCCGCGCACGCCTCGGCCAGCCCGTCCGGGTCCCACATCTCGCCCAGGAACAGGCCAAGGTTGGGGATCGCGATCTGGTGCAGGGGCTGGAAGGCGGCGTCGAACTCGTTCGGACGGACCTCGAAACCCCAGGTGTCGGTGGCGATCCCGGCAATTTCGCTGCGGTGCAGCCAGGGCGCGGTGGTAAAGGACAGCCCCGGGGCTGACCCGCCGGCGTAGTCGCCCCAGCCGTCACGGCGGACCCGCGTGTACTGGCCGGTGCGGATTATCACGATGTCGCCCCGGCCCACGGTTGAGCTGGAGCCTTGAAGTTCGATGGTCCGCTGGAAGTGTTCCGGGGTGATCGCGAATCCGTCCGGCAGTTCGCCGTCGGTCCTTCCCAGCTCGGGGCCGAGCGCCCGGCCGACGTCGAGCAGCACGCCCCGGGTGACGATCTTGGCCGCGGCGGTCTCGATGCCGGTCACCAGGTCGCCCTCCGAGGTGACCACGTCCCCGGCGGCGCGGCCGTTCCAGGCCTTGCCCTGGTCGAAGATGTGGCCCAGGCCGTCCCACTGCGTGGAGCACTGCAGCGGCATGGCGATCACGTCGTCCGCTCCGCCGAAGCCGTGCGGGAAGCCCTGGTTGCCGCGTTCGGCGTCCACCCCGGTGTCCGTCATGGTGTGCACCGGGTTGGTGCGGCGGCGCCAGCCTTTCTGCGGGCCGTTGGTGTCGAACGGCTGGGACAGCGAGAACGCCTCGCCGGTTTTCACCAGTGCCGCGGCTTCGATGCGCTTGGCGGTGTCGATGAAGTTCAGGGTGCCCAGGACGTCGTCCTGGCCCCAGCGGCCCCAGTTGTTGTGTGCCGCGGCCATGGCGCGGATGCTGCCGAGCGGATCCTCACGCCGGATAACTGGGGAATCAGTTGATTCCCCGGCGCCGGTCGTTGCTGCAGTGTCCTGGGTGGTCACTGAATTTCGTCCTTACAGTGGATGAGCTGGGTGCCCAGGCCTGTGATGGTGCCCTCCATCACATCCCCGTCCTGGAGCAGGCGGCCCCAGTGCTGGCCGTTGCCTGCAGGGCTGCCGGTGAGCACCAGGTCGCCGGGGCGCAGGGGCATGATCTGCGACGCTTCGCTGACCAGCTTGGCCACACCGAAGATCATGTCCTGCGTGGACTCGTCCTGCATGGACTGGCCGTTGAGCTTCAGGGTGACCTGGACGTCCTGCGGGTCACCGAAAAACTTGCCGGGCACCAGCAGCGGCCCGGTGGGCAGGAAGCCCGGGGCGTTCTTCGCGCGGTACCAGTCCGAACCGATGGCGGGCATGTCCTTGCGGAAAACGTACTCACGGGTGGTGATGTCATTGACCATGGTGTAGCCGAACACGTACTCCAAGGCCTCCCCGGGGGTAACCCGGAACGCCGTCTTTCCAATTACCGCCGCCAGTTCCAGCTCCCAGTCATGGGACTTGGAGTAGGACGGCAGGGTGAGGTCGTCCGTGGCGGACGCGATCGCCGTCGGGAGCCCCATGAAGAAGTACGGCGTGCCCTGACCTGCGCGCTTGTCCATCATGGCGGCGGTCTTGGCGCGCACTTCCTCCTCGTCCTCGCCGGGTTCGCGGTGGGCAGCGGCGAGATCGATGACGTGCTTGCGGTAGTTCGCCCCGGTCTGCAGGACCTGCGCGGGCTCTACCGGAGCAAGGATCTCGACGGCGGCACGCGCCAGGCCGGTGTCCTCGCTTGCGGAGGCGGCCAGCGCGTCGAGCTGGCTTTCCGCGGTGTCCCAGTGCTCGATCAGGGAGTTGATGTCCCCGTCCAGCGGCAGGACCCGGTCTTCGACCAGCAGGCCGGCCCGGGCCTTGTCGTCGCCCGGTTCCTGGAAGCGGACCAGTGCGTAGTGCGTCTCGGCCATGGTGTCCTCAGCCCCGTCCCTGCTTGGCGTACGGGTTCAGCAGCGCTTCCTTCATTTCGGGTGAAGCGCCTTCCTCGGTGGCGGTGAAGCCTTCGGCCGGCGGGAAGGATTCGGTCATGGAGTGCGGCATGGCACCGTTCTTGTAGAAGTTGTTCGAACCGAGCGACGGCTTCCAGGTGTTGGCCTCCCAGTCCGGGACGTAGTTGCGGTAGCCGCCGGAGTTGAGCTCCACGCGCAGGCCAGAGGGGTCGCGGAAGTAGAGGAAGTTCTGCTCGCCCACGCCGTGGATGGACGGGCCGTATTCCATCGGGGTCCCGTTTTCCATCATGACGTCCGCGGTGCGGAGCAGGTCTTCAGTGGCGTCAACCCAGAAGGCGATGTGGTTCACGCGGCCGGCACGGCTGGAGGTGTCCAGGACCACGCCGAGGTCATGGGACTTTTCGTTGGTGGTCAGAACGGAGAACACGGTGATGGGTGCTTCATCCAGGTCCACGAACGCCATGACGCGGAAGCCCAGGGCCTCGTTGTACCACTTGGCGAAACCGCGGACATCGGAGGAGGCTACGGTGACGTGGTCCAGGAAGCGGGGTGCTGCCGCGTGGCTGCTGCGGCGCTCCGGGCGGTCCGGGTAGGTGGACTCGAAACCGGGCTCAGCCACGAACTTTTCCACGTCATAGAAGAGGCGCATGTGGTGGCCGTAGGGGCCGGTGAATTCGTAAGCCTTGCCGTAGCCGTGGCCGCCGGGAGTCCAGGTGCCCTGCACGCCGGTTGCTTCGATGCGCTCGGCCGCGGCTTCAAGGGCTGCCTGGGAGTTGGTGCGCCAGGCCATCCGGCCCAGGGACGCTTCCGGTCCTTCCGTGATCACCAGGCTGTAGCGGTAGTAGTCGCCCCAGCAGCGCAGGTAGACGTTGCCGTCCACGCGGTCGATGATGCGCATGCCGAACTTTTCCTCGTAGAACCGTGCCGAGGCTTCGACGTCCGGGCTGGTGATCTCGAGGTGGGCAAGATGGGAGAGGGGAGTTTCCACGGTGAAATCCTTCTGGTTACTGGCTGCGGTCTGATTGGTGCAGGTCCTGTAACTACTGTGAGGCACTTCATATATTCGGGGAAGAAGGCGTTTTAGATATGTGCTATCCATGAGACGGATAGTATGTGGCAGTAGCTGCCGAGCTTTTCAGTTTTTTGTCGCCCACGGCAGTGGAGCCCTTCAGCTCGGTTTGGGTGGCTCAAGTACTGGTGGACCGATTTCGGAACCGGGCCGTTGGCGTGACGGAGAGCATGAGGTTGGCCATGGGAGCGTCCTCGCTGAAAACGTGCTTTCTTTTGTGAACTCCACCCGCGGGCCTTTGCGTGTCTAACCTCGATCTTTCATGGGGGTTGGTTTCGTCGGTGTCAGGGCTTACTGGCTGCCTGACGTTCCTGATTTTTGCGGGTGGGTATGACAATGTGGCCGCTGACCGGTGGCGGCGGGGCGTGATGGTTCCACGGCCATCGTTTGGTGGTTCTTGTTTCCTTTCTTCGGGCTGGTCGGGGGCGCGCCCGGCTATGGCGGGCTGAGGGCCGCGATGCGCTGCAGTCCTTTGAGAAGCAGTGCTGTTTCGGGGGCTTTCGCGGCAAGGTGAACGGTGACCTGGCGGGCGTGCCTGCTGATTTTGGCGGCGGTTTCAAAGATTCTGGTCCGGAGTTTCTTCGGTTCCCAGCGCCGGGCCGGGGTGCCGGTGAAGGCGATCATCTGGGTCCAGGCCGTGAGTTCGGCGGCGAGCATGACCAGGTGGCACCAGAGCGTGTTGGCCGCGAAGGAGTGCAGGGGCAGGTTCGCCAGCCCGGTGTCCTTGGCGCCCCGGATCCGGTCCTCGTACCGGGCACGGAGCCGGTGGCGGACTTCCAGGTCCGCGAGCTGTCCGCGCTTCTGGTTGGTCGCGAAGGCGGTGTAGCGCATCCCGTCGATGTCGGTGATCCGCAGCTGGGCGCCGGGGTGGGGTTCTTCCTTGCGCACGATGACCCGCATCCCGGCCGGCCAGGACGAGGGGTCCAGCATGCCGGTGATCTCGGCCACCCAGGCCCCGTCGCGTTCGATCCCGTCGCTGTTGTAGGCCCGGGTCCAGGCCTGCTTCGGGATACTGGGCAGGGCCGCTTCGACGGGACCGTGGATGGGGAACCCGACCGTGTAGCCCAGGTTCCGGTGCTTGGCTGCGAGCCAGTGCAGGAAGCCGTGCGTGCCGCCGGCCGAATCGGTGCGGATCATGACCTTCCGGCCCGAACGGTACCCGGCGGGCAGCTGTTTGAGCGCGTCTTTGGTGACCTGGATGTGGTCCGCGGCGGTGTTGGATCCGGCGTTTCCCGGGCGCAGCAGCACCGCCAGGGGTTCCCCGGTCCCTTTCACGCCGTGGTCCAGGAACGCCGCGAGCGGGTGGAAACCGTATCCTTTCTTCCACGTCGGACAGGCGTCTTCCTTCTCGGAATGCGCGGTGATGAGCGTGGCGTCCAAGTCAATGATCCGTGGCGTGTCGGCGCTGATGCCGTGCAGGGGCGAGTCCTGCCCGGCAGCGGCCCAGACATGGGCGCGGGCCGCAGCCCGGGCTGCATTGATTGCCGTCAGCGCCTTGCCCGGTCTGGCCGTGGAGAGGGCTTTGATCAGCCGGCTGATCGTGGGATCCGAGGCCACCGGGCCGTAGACCTGCGGCTGGGAAGAAGGTGTCAGATTGTTTGTGTAGGAGGGCTGTAGTCGCCGATTGATTGGAGAATCATTGTGGCTATGACTAAACCCCGTAAAGCATCGCCGGAGGAGCTGGCCCGCAGGGCCGCGGCGGCCGGCAGCATGGACGCGCTGAAGGCCTCGGGTGCGTTTGATGAGCTGATGGCCCAGATCGATTCCGGGCAGCTGGAACTCGATGGCAAGGACGGTTTCATCCAGCAGCTGATCAAGGCCTCGCTGGAACGCGGTCTGCAGGCCGAGCTCTCCGGCCATCTGGGCTATGACAAGGGCGACCCAATCGGCCGTTTCCTGCCCAATGCGCGTAACGGCTCGTATCCGAAGACGCTCGGAACCTCCGCCGGTGACGTGGATCTGGCTGTGCCGCGGGACCGTGAGGGCTCGTTCACCCCGCATCTGGTCCCGAAGGGTGCCCGCCGGACCGGCGGCCTCGATGACATGATTATCAGCCTTTACGCCGGCGAGCAAGGAGCTAGCCGGCGAGGACGACGAGGATACCAAGCCCTCCCAGCACAACTCCGCCGAAGGCTGTCCAGAATACCGCAGGGATTTCCGCATCAATCCTTTCTTGCGAAATGCCGTGGGAGCTGGCGTTGTAGCGTCGGTGTTGTGTGAGGTAGATGGCTGCGGCCGCGGCGACCGCTACGGCAAATAGCGTGAGGATTGGGGACCCGTGGTGGGGGAGCCATCGAAGGAAGATGGCACTGACCGTGAGCAGAGCCATCATTGTCCTGCCCCAGGCCAATGATGTCCGTTCCGGCTGCAGACCCGGATCTCCGTGGCTGCCGGCGGGGTGCCGGGATGTCCTCATGGGTTCAGCGCCAGAGGATAAAGACCAGAACAGCTGCGGCGGCCAGCGCTCCAGCTCCGGCCAGGAGGGGAACAACAAACGGTAACGGAAGGGGCGCCTTATTGCGCATACTGCGCTCCACCCGGAGCCATCGCACAGCGGATCCGGCACTGAGCAGCATCCCGAGCAGGAGCAGGACAACGGCCAGGCCCTCGCGAACCGGCTCGAAGAAAATGCCCGAGGTAAATGCTTCGATGGCGATGCCGCCCGCCAGAAGAGCAAGGGAAGTACGGGTCCAGGCCAGGAAGGTCCGTTCATTGGCCAGTGTGAAGCGGGGATCGGGTTCGGTCCCCCCTGGAAGCAGCAGTTCGGCGATCTTCCCCCTGCGTGGGGGAACGGAATCCGGACTGGTGGTCTTGTCGTCGACCATCAACCATTGGCCGTTCGGAAGCCGCAGTTACTGCTGGAGGAGTCCGGCGTATTGGATGTCCTGGCTGCTACCCGGTAGCGGTTGCAGTAGGAATCGTGGCATAGGTAGGAACCGCCACGCATGACACGGCCCTTGCCGATTGTTGGCCCCTGCGGGTTTGCCGGTGGTGAGTTTCGGTAGTACTTGGGCAGGAACCAGTCGGCACACCATTCCCAGACGTTCCCGCTGACCTCGTAGAGTCCGTAGCCATTCGAGGGGAAACTGCGGACCGGGGCGGTGCCCAGGTACCCGTCGGATTGCGTGTTCACTTCGGGGAAGGTGCCTTGCCAGATATTGCAGTTGTGGGCCCCGTCAGCCCTGAGCAGTTCATTGCCCCACGGGTAGCGCTGCTGCTGCAGGCCCCCACGTGCGGCGTATTCCCATTCAGCCTCGGTCGGCAGCCGGCGTCCGGCCCACCGGCAATAGGCCAGAGCATCATCATGGGAAACCTGAACGACGGGGTGGTCAGGGATGTCAGACCAGTGCTGCCCAGGACCTGTCGGGTGTGCCCAGTCGGCTCCCCGGACCGTGAGCCACCACGGTGATCCGGAGGCGGCTCCAAGGATGTCGTTCCTGCCTGCATGAACGACCAGGTGGAAAACTGCCGAGGTGCCGTACTTCTCCGCTTCAGTTCTATACCCGGTGGCGTCTACGAACGCGGCAAATTGCCGGTTAGTCACCGCCGTCGCATCCATCCGGAATGCCCCCAGCTCCACCTCATGAACCGGCAATTCCCCGTCAGCGGCGTAGCCCTCACCGAAGGAATCTCCCATAAGGAACACCCCGGCCGGGATCTCCACGTCAAAATGCCCGGCCGCTGCCTCCGCCTGCAACGTCTCAAGCCAGCCCGGTTCATCGCGCCTCGGGCGCGCCGGTCTTGTCGGTGAACAGCAGTTTGCGACAGGAAGCAGGGGCTTCTTATCCAGGGGAGTCTTGTCAGTCATGTTGCCTTGATCGCTCAATTTTTAGTCGCTTGCAGCGGGTGAACCCGGTGGCGGTGCCTTTAGTGTGGGTCTTATTTATATTGTTGCCGGGTGAGTCCGAAGGGCACGGCGGGATGTGCCCGGACGGTGTACCGGCCGGGGCCGGTCTTTGTCACCAAAATACCCGTATGGTGGCGGATTGCGGAGTCTTTGACTGCCGCCACTGCCTCCTCCAATGCGTTGTCAACGTCAATGGCATCGTCGACGCGGACTTCCACGACTCCGGGGGATGCTTGCCAGGGGGCTGTGGCCGTCATGACTTCACGACCATGGTGACGGTCATGGGCAGGTCTGATACCGAAAAGCCTGTGCGTAAAAGGTACTCTCCGGGTTCATAGGTCCAGCCGTTGTCCCAGTAGGCGAGGAGGCGGGAAGGAACGTTAAGAACAGTTGATACCGTTTGGCCGGCTTCCGCCCTCACGGGGCAGGACGCGACAAGCCATCTGACAGGCCGGTCGACGGCTGAGTCCGGCTTTTCAGCATAGATCTGCACTACTTGTTTGCCGGCGCGGTCGCCGGTGTTGGTGACGTTGACTGTGACCGGAATGACTTCGTCCGGAGCGACGGCTTCGGGTGCTTCCACGGAGTCGAGATTCCAGCTCGTGTAGCCGAGGCCGTAGCCGAATTCGTAGGCTGGCCTCACGCCGGACTTGAGCCATGCGCGATAGCCGATGTGGATGCCTTCGTCGTAGTGCACTTTGCCCTCGACGGGGGTTACGTTGATGACGGGCACGTCGTCTTGTTTGATCGGCCAGGTGGTCGGCATGCGCCCGCCTGGTTCCCGGAGACCCGTGATGACGTCTGCCAGGGCGTTGCCGTACTCCTGTCCGCCGAACCAGGTCAGAAGCAAAGCTGCGACGTCCTCGCGCCAGGGCAGCGCCACGGGTGAACCGGCATTGACCACCACGATTGTGTGCGGGTTGGCGGCGGTGACGGCAGCCACGAGGTCATCCTGTCGGCCGGGAAGAGCGAGCGATGCCCGATCATAACCTTCGGATTCGACCTTTGCATTAGTTCCGACCACGACGACGACGATGTCTGCTTGATTGGCGGTCGCGACTGCGTCTGCGATTAACTGGTCAGCGTCGACGTCGCTTGGTAAAGAGCCGAACCCAAATGAGAGCGCACCAGCCAGGGCCGAGTCCTTCGCGATCTCATGTTGTACGCGGACCATGAGGGGTGTTCCGGCCACAGCTTTGATGGTTGTGCCCTCGGAGGGTGGGTTGAGGAACGCCGCTCCCAGGTCGTCGGATTCCAGCGGCACATCTGCGTCAAGAATCAACGTGTCGTCAACCCACATCTGGGAAACACCTGCAGCACCAACCCCTAGTTTCAGAGAACCAGATGTGCTGGGCACATAGCGGGTCACAATTTCCAGGGTGTCGGCGTCCCTGATGGGAGCATCGCCGCCGAACCAGACAAGAGTGGTGGTGCGGCGGTCTTCGCCAAAGATCTCCCGTCCATCCTGGAGGAAACGCACACGGACGCCGGGCTTGCCGGTATCAGGGTTAGTGATGCAGTTGAGTGGCAGTTCGGCGATGCCTTCCTGGACTACCGCACCGAGTGCGTAATCCACAGTGGCCTCAGGGAATGCCGTCCTGATTCCCTCCAGCGGGGTGACGACATGCTCAGGGAGTACAGTCGCTGACCCGCCACCCTGGGATCGGGCCTGATCTGCATTGTGGCCGATCACTGCTATCCGCGAAACACTGTGGACGAGCGGCAGGATGCCGTTGTTCTCCACCAGGACCGTACCCTCGGCCTCAGCTTCACGCGCGAAGGCGACGCCGTCCTCGCCCAGGGGCGGCTTGATAACAGCGGGCTCGAAGCCTTCCAGCGCTCCGACCCTGGCTGCCAGGAGGAGGATTCGCCGCACTTTGCGATCGATAGCAGATTCTGGCACTTGGCCATTGCGGACGGCGGAGACGAGGGCTTCTCCCCAGGGGCCGTCGGGTCCGGGCATGGCGACGTCCTGTGAGGCTCGGGCGCTTTCTATCGACCGGACGCCTGTCCAGTCTGATACCACAATGCCGTCAAAGCCCCATTCGGAGTTCAGGGGGGTCTCAAGCAGTGGGTTCTCGGAAGCGGTGACGCCGTTGATGGAGTTGTAGGAGGACATGATCGCCCAGGCGTGCGCTTCGGTCACGGACTTCTCGAAGGCCAGCAGGTAGAGCTCGCGCAGGGCGCGGTCCGAAACCTCGGTTGAGGCGGTAAACCGGTCCGTTTCATAGTCGTTGGCGATGTAATGCTTGGGTGTCGCCGCGATGCCGTGTTCCTGGACGCCCTTGACATAGGCCGTGGCGAGGTCGGAGGTGAGCACCGGGTCCTCGCTGAACGCTTCGAAGTGCCGTCCGCCCAGGGGTGAGCGGTGCAGATTGATGGTCGGGCCAAGGACGACGTCGACGCCTTTGCGCCGGGCCTCTACGGCGGCCGCAGCACCATAGCGTCGGGCGATGGCTTGGTCCCAGGATGCCGCCAGGGCGGTAGCCGAGGGCAGGTTCAGCGACGGATCGCGTTCATCCCAGGCCTCACCACGCACACCGGAGGGGCCGTCTGACATCAGGAGACGGCGGAGCCCGATCTTTTCGATCGGCCAGGTCGTCCAGAAGTCCCGCCCCGTGAGGAGCATGACCTTCTCCTCGAGGGTCAGTTGGGCAACAAGTCCATCGAGGCGTTCGGCTGTCATGTTGTGCGCGGCTGGCATGGGGTCGTCCTATCAGCGGTTTCTGCGGCGGTTCGGGTGAGTGAGTGCATGGGCCGTGTGAAGAGCCCATGCGGCTAATTACTGGGGTCCGGCGGTCTGTCCTGCGCGGCTCTGCAGCAGCGCCTCGAGCCGGTGGGTGTCGCGCGGGTAGGTGCGGTACAGGATGGTGCAGAATAGTCCGTTGACGAGCATCAGGACACCCGGGATCCAGAACATGACGGCTGTGAGACCGATCGTTGCGCCCAGAGATCCAGCCAACAGGTTGAAGATCACGAAGCCGAGCGCTTCGAATACTGACAGCATGAGCGCGAAGGCAGCGCCGCGCATCTCGGGGGGAACGACGGCTGCCACGATGGGGCGGTTCACACCCGGGTTCACACCCTGCATAAAGCCCATGAGCGCCCAGAAGACGGCGAAGACCCAGATGCTGCCCCAGTTGAACTGTGTACCGACGATAGCGGCGATACCGAAGCCGAACTGGGCGAACTGCAGCACACGGATGCGGCCGAAGCGAGGATTGCGCACATGCAGGGCATCGGTGACAGCCCCACCAACAACGGTCCCGGCGACATAGGAAAGGCCGAATGGCAGGAGGACCACGGCTGCCACTGCAGTATTGAAGCCGTATGTCTGGACGAGGAAGACGATGCCGAAAGATGCGATCAGCAGATGTCCGCTCAGGATGCGCTGCAGAAGCATGACAACGAATGTGGGGATGGTAAGGAGTTGACGCGTCTTCGCCCAGGTCAGTTTCGAATTCCCGGCTCTCTGCTCCGCCGTCATCGTGGTCGTGGTCGGCTCGCTCGCACCGAGTCCGGGGTCTTTAAAGAAGGCCATGAGTACGAGCCCGGCCAGGAACGTGATCGCACCCCAAATGAAGAAACCATAGCGCCAGCCGTCTTCGAGGTTGGCGAGCTGGCCGGTGAGAGGACCGGCGATGGAACCGATCAGCGCGACGGCTCCCCACGTGTAGCCGTTTGCACGGCCACGGGACTTCTCGTCGAAGAGGTCCATTGTGATCTCGGAGACGATCGGCAGAGCAGCCGCGACGAACAGCGCCGTAAGGCTCCAAGCGATAACGAGTTGGGCATAGTTTTGGGTCAGCCCGCACGCCGCCGTGCCAAGGCCGGTCATAACCGATGCGAGACCAAAGGCAATCTTGCGGTTGGTTTTGCGGGCAATCACCGCCCACATGGGCCCGGCGACGATACTGATGCCTTTCGCCAGCGACACGAGGATGCCGAGAGCCTGAAGAGGTAGTGCCAGCGCCGCGATGATGACCGGAGCAAGGGTACTGAGGACGGAAACCTCATTGTTATCCGCGAAAAGTGGGATACCAATAATGGTGAGTTTGCGCCAACGGCCGGGAACAATTCCCGATTGGTTCACCGGGGCGGCAGGCGTCGGCGTGGGCGCCGTGTTGGACGGGTTGGACATGGTTCTCCTCATTGAGTTGTCGCTGAACCTATATAAAAAGGGAATCAGGGTGGATTTGATGGGTGACGACCGGTGTGGTTACGGTAACTTGGCAGCGGGCTCACGTGCTGCGGCGAGGGCCGAGTCGAGAGCCTTCAGCCGGTCATAGCGGAGCCCGGGAGTGAGGGCGGCTATGTCGACTACGGTGCTGGTGGCGGCATTGGTTATCAGGAAGTCCACAACGGGTCCGAGGTGATCGACGAGAACTGCCTTCGTCAGCGGATCGGCTGCCAGGTCTGCGAGCCTGGTGTTGACGCCGGGGAACTCATCGCGGAATTCGGTGGAACCTGCCAAAGGCAGGCGCGCATCCTCATACAGGTGGCGTTGTGCGGCAGCGAGCAGATGCTCGAGTCCGGGATCACCGGTGACCGGAAGACCAAGGCGTTCATACTGCGATTCCGGGGCATCGGCCTCACGCAGCAGGTTCACGAGCAGGCGCACCATGTGCAGCTCAAGATCGTCATCGATGAGAGGATTCTGCTGCTCGGGATCCATGGCCAGGTCGAACAAGAGCGTGCCGAACGAATACGGATTCCCGAAAGGACTTCCCTGCAGTCGGAGGACGGGCACTCCTTGCGTAAAGGGCAACGGCTCGACCAGTTCGGCATCCACCAGTTCCGAGACGGCGAAGCGCGATGCCATGTGGGTGGGCATGAGAGTGTGCTCGTAGAGTGGCATGTTCTCCGCTGTGGCACAGGAACGCATGTAGACGTAACGGCCATCAGTGACGTTCACATGGCCACCAAAAGTGCCGAAAAGCCCCGCTGACCTGATGGGCTCATCACCGCGGAGGACAGGAGCAATTGAACGGCCCTGCATCCGCGGCGTTGGCTGGAGGTCAAAGTGCTCCAACAGGGTGGGGCCAAGGTCTACCGTCTGCACGAGTTCCGTGCGTCGCGCACCTCCGCTGCCGTTCCGCGGGTCCCAGACGAAGAGAGGTGTGTGGATGTTCTCGTCGTACCAGGGCTGGACGTTCTTACCCCACCAGCCGTGTTCGCCCAGCAGGAATCCATGATCAGTACAGACGATAAGCATCGTGTCGTCCCACAGGCCGTGATCGTCCATGGCATCCAGGACCCGGCCGAGGTTGGCGTCGCACATGCTCAGGAGGGAGGCGTACTCCATACGTGCGTGTTCTACTTCATCCTGGGATTCGGCTACACGCTTGTAATCCGGCCAGTCGAAACGTTCGCCCTTCTCAAGGGCAGGAGCTGCGTAGTGTTCCTTGTGTTGGGCGTATGAGAAGAACGGTTCGTGGGGGTCAAAGCACTCGATCTGCAGAAACCAGGGCTTGTCGGATGCATGGTTGGTCTCAATGAACTCGAGTCCAGCTCCGATGGTTTTGGTCTGCGGGTGATCTTCCTCCTGGGTGAGGTACTGTCGGTTAATCAGGTCCTGGCGCCATAGCTGGTGACGCAGCACCCGGGGCCCGGGGACGTCCTCAGGGTCGTCTACGTGGCCCTTCCACGCGTCTCCCTCCTGGCCTCGGAAAAATTCATAGCTGTTAAACCGGTTGTGGTAGGTAGCGCCGCCGTCTTCCCAGTAATGCTGGTGGTCGGTCACCAGATGTGAGTACACCCCTGACTGCGACAGCATTTCCGGGACAGAATCATCGAACGGCTCAAGAGGGCCCCATGATCGATGCAGGAAGTTGTAGCGGCCTGTATGAAGCTCCCTCCGGGCCGGCATGCAAGGCATGCTGCCTGCGTAGCAGGTCTCGAAGGTCACCGAGCGGGAGGCGAGACGCTCGAAGTTCGGCGCGTGTACCCAGTCTCCGCCGTAAGGTGGCAGGAACCTTCTATTGAGGCTGTCGAACAGCACCATGATTGCCTTCACGCTCAGCCCTCCTTAAGGTCAGGGGCGCCAGTGACCGTTTCGGACTGGCCTGCGATGATGGTGTCCAATCGGCCCATCAACCTTTCGAGCCAGTTGATCCAGGCGTCGATGGCGCCCTCGCCGTACTCATTCATGAAATCAGCGACCAACGCGAGGTTTTTCGTGTTGAGTTCAGGGCGAGCTGCCCCATCAACGAGATGGTCGAAGGTTCGTTCGCGCCCGCGGTTCTCGGCTACCTGACGCACACGGGCAGCGTGCTCCTCTTCGACGAGCAAACGCGCCAGCACGGGATCGAGCATCACAGTCATGCGGAGGCGCAACGGGAAAGTCGGGTCTTGGAACCGGGCTGGAGGAACATAGGCAGTGCGGATCCACTTCGTCAAGCGGGAGAAGCCGTCATCGGTGAGTTCATACACCTTGGCATCAGGCGCGTTGTCGCGCGCGTCGATCTCGTGGGTGACCAGCCCGTCGGCTTCCATCCTGTTGAGCTCACGGTAAATCTGGCTGGGATGACGATCAAGACCCACAAATTTGCCCTCAACATTGACCCAACGGCGTATGTCGTAACCACTCATACGGCGCGCGGCCAGGAGACCGAGTAGAGGAAATTCCAGTTTCATGACTCTCCATCGAGATAGCATTGCTAGATGCAAAAGCACCTATATGCAAAATAGATTAGCTGGGACATGTGACGTAGGTCAACTGATTAGCTTTGGCCGCTACGCGCAGACCATGGACATCGGCGAGCTCACGGCCTTGCCGGCCTTCCGGGAGCAGGGCACCAACCTGCACCACGGACTGCTGCTGGCCGGCCGGTTCTTCCGCCAGCACCCGTCCATGCAGCCGGTCCTGCTGGTGGTGACCGACGGCGAGCCCACCGCGCACCTGCTGGCCGACGGCGACTCATGGTTCAACTATCCGCCGGACGCCGAGACCATCCGCGTCACGGTCGCCGAGCTCGACCGGCTGGGCCGCCGGGGTGCAGGCGACGTTCTTCCGGCTGGGCCACGACCCGGGGCTGGAGCGCTTCATCCAGAAGCTGGCCCGGCGGATCGACGGCCGGGTGGTGGCGCCCGACACCGGGGACCTGGGCGCCGCCGTCGTCGGGGAGTACCGCGCGACTTCCGCGGCCAGGCGTTCGGGGAGGACGACTGGGCGACATAGGGGCTGCGGGGAAGTCCCTCCCGCTGGCTTATTCGAGACGGACGGCGTACGTGACGTCCTCGGTCCGAAGCTCGTGCACAGTCGCCTGCCAGTAGTCGGTCCTGCCGTAGTTTGAAGGCTCGAAGATGGACTCCCAGGACGCCTCAATTTCCGTCCGCAGGTCATCGGGCCACGTGCTGGGCGCGCGGTGATCGACGCCGCGCGCATCGAGCCGGGACCCCAATTCATCCAGCACGACGTCGAGCCGGTTACCGTACGCCGCGTCGCTCTCGCCCGGCAACGGGATCACGTTGGGGGACACGTTGAGAACCTGATGCCAATCGCTGAAGTGCGACAGGAGTACACGGTTGCGGGGAATCCGGCAGGTCAGAAGCACTTCTCCACGCGCCAAGCGGCAGCAGGACATCAGATCCCGGCGCTGCTGCCTCGCCAACAGCCACAGTGCCCCGGTGCCCCGGGTGGGGAGGCGCCGGTTCATCTGACGAAGCATCCAAGCGTAGGCGTCTACGAACTCCGGCTCGGCCCGGCGAGGGTCGGGCAACAGTCGGCCAGTGGACATCAGCTCGTCGAAGGCATCCTCGGTCTGGATCGTGTGGAGCAGCAGGACGGGCGCGCCAATGTCGTAAGGGATCCGCCCGGGCGGGACGGCGGCACTGCGGAGCGCTGCGCGGATGGGGAAATTCATGCACTGATCATGCGGGCGCCCACTGACACTCAGTGCCAGGCCGCTAAATGACGGCCCTCGCGTACAGTCGTACACGCACCATCGATGCGACCGGCCATGGGACGCGTCATGCTTCGCGCGACGGCAGGAAGGCGGATCATTCACATGGCGGACATGCCCCCAGCCAACGTGGACGTCAGCGCCGCTGTCGTCCGTTCCCTGCTCCGCGCCCAGCGCCCCGACCTCGCCTACCTCCCCCTCGTCCGGAACGCCCATGGCTGGGACAACGTGACATTCCGGCTCGGGGACGAGCTGGCCGTCCGGCTGCCCCGCCGTGCCGAAGCCGCGCCGCTGATCCTGCATGAGCAGCTGTACCTGCCCGAAATCGCCAAGCGCTCGCCGGTTGCGGTGCCGGTCCCCGTCCACGCCGGCCGGCCGACGTCGGACTTTCCGTGGCCGTGGAGCATCGTGCGGTGGATTCCCGGTGCCCCGGCGGCCGAGGCCGGGACACCTGATCGCGGACTGGCCGCCGAGGGCCTTGCGGCCTTCCTCCGGTCCCTCCATATTCCAGCCGTTGCCGGAGTCCCGGTGAACCCCGTCCGCGGTGTGCCGCTGATGCACCGTGATACCGCAGTTCGGGAGCGGCTCCAAGACAAGGAACGCTATCCCCAGGCCGCGGAACTGGAGGCAGTCTGGGCACGGGTCTGCGCGGCCGGCGCATGGGACGGTCCGCCGATGATGCTGCACGGCGACCTTCACCCGGCCAACATCCTCCTCGATGCTTCCGGCTCGCTGACCGGCGTGATCGATTTCGGCGACGTCGGCGCCGGGGATCCGGCCGTGGATCTTGCCGCCGGGTGGTTGATGTTCGACGCCGGCGCCCGCCGGCGCTTTATGGACTCCTTTGGCGCCGCAGTGGAAGGTCACACCTGGATGAGGGCGCGGGGCTGGGCCCTCGTGTTGTCCACCGCCACGGTGAGCAACTCCGACGACAATCCGCGGATGTTCGACGTGGGGGAGTTCGGGATCCGGCAGGTCCTGGAGGGCTGATTTTGCGTGCGGCCAAATTGTCAGTGGCTCCTGAGAAATCCGCACATTTCTGTCGGATCGGGGCAGAGTTGCTCGTAGTAAGGGTGAGCGGCCGCCCGCCGGGGACGCCCCAAACCGCAGGAGATGAACCGAGATGCAGTATTTGCTGTCCGTGATCCACGACAAGCTTGAGCTCGCCCCGTCCGAGGAGATGGCGGCCATCGACGAGTTCAATGACCGCCTCCAGGCCGAGGGCCACTGGGTCTTCGCCGGCGGCCTCGGCTTCCCGGACACGGCCACCGTCATCGACAACCGGGACGGGCCGCTGTGGTGACCGACGGCCCGTTTGTGGAGTCCAAGGAGTTCCTCGCGGGCTTCTGGATCATCGAGGCTCCGGACCTCGACGTGGCGCTCAGGCTCGCCGCCGAGGGATCGAGGGCCTGCAACCGGAAGATCGAGGGCGGCCGTTCCTGTGAACGGGTCCGACGCCGGCGGCGCCGTCACCCAGGCCTACCGGGAGAACTGGGCGCGGCTGGTCGCCGCCCTGGCCCGCCGTTTCGGCGACCTCGACCTCGCGGAGGACGCGGCGGCCGAGGCGTTTGCCGCAGCTGTTGAGCGGTGGCCCTCCGACGGCGTCCCCGCCAGCCCCGGCGCCTGGCTGATGACCACGGCCAAGCGCAAAGCCATCGACCGGCTCCGGCGCGAGAACAAACGCGACGGCAAATACCGGGAGGCCCAGTTGGTGTTCGACGACGACCGCCCGCCTGAGCCTGCCCCCGCCGTCGAGGACGACCGTCTCCGGCTGATCTTCACCTGCTGCCACCCGGCCCTCGCGTTGCAGACCCGCGTGGCGCTGACGCTGCGCATGGTCGGCGGGCTGACCGTGCCGGAGATCGCCCGGGCCTTCCTGGTGCAGGAGAGCACGATGGGGCAGCGGATCACCCGTGCGAAGGCCAAGATCAAGGCCGCGCGGATCCCGTACCGGGTGCCGTCCGCGGAGGATCTGCCTGCGCGCATCTCCGGGGTGCTCGCGGTGCTTTACCTGGTCTTCAACGAGGGCTATCTGGCGACGGGCCCTGACAGCGGCCCCGTCCGCTCCGACCTCACCGCCGAGGCGATCCGGCTCGCCCGCCTGCTCCGGGACCTCATGCCGGACGACGGTGAGGTGGCCGGGCTGCTGGCCCTGATGCTTCTCACCGAGGCCCGGAGTGCCGCCCGGATCTCGGCGAGTGGCGAGCTCGTGACCCTTGACGAGCAGGACCGGGGTGCCTGGGATGCGGTGCTGATCGCCGAGGGCCACCGCCTGGTGCGGAAGCGTCTGGCGTCCGGGATGGCTCCGGGGCCCTACCAGCTCCTCGCGGCCATCAACGCCGTCCACACCTCAGCCCAAGATTTCCGCGACACCGACTGGTCCCAGATCGTCGCGCTCTACGACCAGCTGGTCGCCCTCGATCCGTCGCCGATCGTGGCGCTGAACCGGGCCATCGCGGTGGGGGAGTTGGACGGACCGGAGGTGGCCCTGCCCGCCGTCGACCGCCTTGAACACGTCTTGGCCGGCTATCACCCGTACTACGCCGCCCGCGCCGAGCTGCTGCGGAGGCTGGGCCGCACCCCCGAGGCGCGGGACGCGTACGACAAGGCCATCAGCCTGGCCGGCAACTCCGCCGAGGCGGCGACGCTGCGACGCCGCCGGGACCAGTTGCCTTCTTGACGGTCCCGCACCGGGCCTTGCCGCCCGGAGAGAACTGCCGCCCGGTGGCAACTGCCGCTGGGAACCAGTGCGAACTGTCCTTGGCCGCCGCTATACAAGGCACTAGGATACTGAACATGAGTTCAATACGGTATGACAGCGATCTCAGCGCCCGCGGCCGGATCGTGGCGGCCGCACTCGGACTCTTTGCTGCCGGAGGCTTTCGTGCGACCACGGTGCGCGCGATCGCAGCGGACGCGGGGGTGAGCGCGGGCCTTGTCGTGCACCACTTCGGCGGCAAAGAAGGACTGCGGCGCGAGTGCGACGAGCGAGTTTTACGGTTCATTGTCGAGAAGGGGGAAAGCGAAGCGCCGGCCGAAGTGCTCGCCGGGGCAGCAAACCAATTCGGCCCGTACCTCGCCCGCATGCTCTACGAAACCGGCAGCTCCACGGACGCGCTATTTGACGCGCTTCTCGCCACTGCCCGCGACGCCGTTGAGGCCGGGACCAGGTCAGGCACGATGCGAAAGTCCGACGACGTCGACGCCCAGGCCGCAGCGCTCGTGACCCTCGGAGTAGCCCCGTTCTTCCTAGCGCATCAGCTTGCACGTTGGGCAGGCGGTGACGCGAGGGCCGGCATCGGCCGGATAGCGGAACCGATCGCCGACATCTACGCCCGCGGCCTCTGGGTCGGTCCGTCCAAGGACGGTGCGAGCCTGTGAGAATTCTCCTGGCGACCGCAGGGTCGCGTGGCGACGTCGAACCTTTCGCCGCGCTCGCGCGCCGAGCCGCCGCGGAAGGGCACCAGGCGCGGATCGTGGCCCCGGACAACTCCGGAGCCGATTTGTCCGGCATCGATGTCGCCAGCATGGGGGTCGATTACTCGCGGATGATCAAGGATCAGGGTGTCTCCTTGGGCGCCGCGATGCGCTCCTACCGCTCGGTCGTCCGGCCAATCATGCGTCGGGTAATTGTCGAATCGGCGCGCGCTGCCATGGAATATCGGCCCGATGTCATCGTCTCGCATCCGAAGGTGCTCTCCGCTTCACTGGTCTCAGAAGCTCTGGGCATCCCCCATGTCATGGTCGAAATCGTTCCGGCGATGACCCCCACGATGGCCTTCCCGGCCGCTGGTACGTTCACCCGCAGCCTGGGCGTCCTCAACCCGCTCACCTACCGCGCGGCATCAGCAAGTGCGGCAATGTTCCGCGAGGATCTCGACGAAGTCGCCAGGCTGGTGGGCGTGCAGCGGCGCCCTTCCGCTCCGCCCGCGGCAACGGTCCTGCCCATCAGCCCCACCATCCTCGAGCGGCCCGAAGACTGGCCCGAGAACGCACACCTGACCGGGCCGTGGAACGCCCGATCCGCGGGCACGCCGCTGCCCGATGAGGTTGCTGCGTTCGCCGCCCGTGGCGGATTCGTCTACGCGGGATTCGGATCGATGGCAGCGGGCGATCCGATTGCTCGCGCCAAAGAAGTGGTTCGCGGTATCCGCGATTACGGCGCCCGCGCGATCCTCGCCTCTGGCCTTGGCGGGCTGGAGGTTCCCGCGGATCTCTTGGGCGACGACGTGCTCGTGGTCGGCTCAGTGGACCACGGCCTGGTCTTGCCTCGCGCCGAGGCCGCGGTCCATCACGGCGGAATCGGGACTGTCCACGCCGCGACCCGTGCCGGCACGGTCTCAGTGATTGTCCCCTTCATCGCGGACCAGCCGTTCTGGGGAGCCCGCTTGCACGCACGCGGACTTTCGCCCGCTCCGGTTGCCCAGGGGCGACTAACAGCCGCGCAACTTACCTCGGCACTCGAAAGTGCCGCGGGATACCGTCCCGCGGTGGCCGCGGCCGCCCAGTCAATGGCCGCCGAAGACGGCACAGGCACCGCGCTGGCCGTCATCGCTGGCCTGCTCTGAGCTGACAAGAAATTCGCCGTAGCGGCGCCGCCGGAACCAATTGGGCTCGTGAGCCGGGTTCGGCCGGGATCTTGTGTTGCCCTCCGGCGTCGGCGAGGATGAACCCCATCCCACGTGCTGCGAAGAAGGAGTGACGCGATGACCAAGTATTTGATTTCTTTCCCGAGTGCCGCCATGGCCGTTTCCGAGGAAGAGTTGCCGGCCGTTGCGGATGCGGCGCACGCCGTCGTCCAGGAGGCGAAGGACGCCGGCGTCTGGGTGTTCGGCGGCGGCATTGATGAGAGCATCCCGCCGGTCATGGTCGACGGCGACGGGACCGTACGCGAGGGCACCTACCCGCAGACGGCACAGCTTCAAGGCGGCTACTCGGTGCTGGAGTTGCCCTCGTACGAGGCGGCCCTGGAATGGGCGGCCAAGATCGCCGTTGCCTGCCGCTGTGCGCAGGAGGTGCGCGCTTTCGCGTATGACCCCGCCAGCTAAGGACCGTCGGACAGGCTACTGGGGTTCGATGAGCGTTCCGGTGTCCGTCTGCGCATACGACGCCGAGACCCGGCGGTAGACCGGCGCCAGGAAGGCCAGCAGGGCGGCCGCGATCAGGATGATGCCCGAGACCAGGAACACCAGGGCGATGCCGCGGGACGTGCCCTCGCCCAGCAGCGGGGCCAGCTGGGCGGCACCCGCAGCGGAGCGCGCGTAGGGAATGATCCAGACCTGGGCGATCGGCGCGATCAGGAAGGCTGTGACCGGCGCTGCCGCGGACTCGAATGCCATGGCGAATCCGAATACCCGCCCCTGCCGGTGCAGAGGCACCACTCGCTGGATGACAGTCTGCTCGGCCGCCTCGACCACAGGCACCAGGACGAGGTACAGCCAGATCCCGGCGACGTACAGCCACGCCCACTCCCGGAGCGTAAAGACGGCACCGACGGCCCCCATCACGACCACCGCGACCAGCAGGGTGCGCAACGGGTTGGACCCCAGCCCGAACTTGTTGACCAGCGCGCCGCCCACAATGAAGCCGGTGGCGCCGAGCGCCAGGAACGTGCCCCACAGTTCTACGGAGAACATTTCCAGGCCGTAGGGATCCATCAACGCCATGTAAACGCCACCGATGAAGTTGTTGAACGTGGAGAACAGGATCAGCGCGAACAATCCGGAAACGGCCCACACGGCGGCGAGGGAGCCCCGGAGGTCGAATCCGCCCTGGGCGTCCGTGGCGGCAGCGCGGACCTCCTCGGGCATGCGCAATGTGAGCACGTGCAAGAAGGCCAATGCGGTCAGCGCCAGGGCCACGACGATCGTCCAGCCCATGCCCAGCAGCCCGACCGACAGCCCGGAAAACACCGAGGTGACGATGAACATCAGCCCCTGCACCATGCCCACCAGCCCGTTGGCGTTCGCCCGCCGGTCCGGCTCGATGAGGATGGTGACGGTAGCCGCGAGGGCGATGTTGCGCATGTTCTCCACCACGGCGCCGAGCAGGACGACCAGCATGAAAGCCCAGAACCACGGCCGCGCCAGGTCCAGCAGCGAGTCGCCGGGCGTCAGCAGGAACATGGCCCCGGCGAGCAGGAACATTGCCAGGGTGAAGGCGGCCGCAAAACGCATGACCGCCAGCTTGCGGTAGCGGTCGACGTAGGTGCCGAAGCTGATGCTGGAAAGGGCGATCAACAGCATGTACGAACCGCCCACGACGCCGGTGGCGATCACGTTACGCGTCCCCAGATACACCCAAAACGTCAGGGCAAACCACAGGTAGCTGGTGGTGATGTTGGCGAGGCCGGTGTTCACCAGAATCCCCATAAACGTGCGGTAACGCTGCTCCGGACCTCGCAAGGGGGCGCCGACGGCGGCGGCAGTCACAGCGGGGCGCTGCCGGACCGGTTCGTGCTCGGTCATGCGACCCAGTGTACTGACGACCGGCCGGTAGGAACACAGGTCGTGGCCCGGCGTAAGCCGGCCGCGCTGTTACGGCCGCGTCACTCCATGGCCGCGGCCGGCCGGCGGCGAGCTGCGAGGGTTCGGGCGCCCAGGCCTGCCAAAGCGAGGGCCAGAGCCAGCAGGACTGTCGGCACTGCTCCGCCGGCCGGTCCGAGGGTGGCAGCCAGGATCTGCCTACTCATCAACAGCATCTCCTGCAGGTCGCCGGCCACCACACGCGTTCCCAGGACGTAATTGACGGAGATAAACAGGGCGGGAACCACCCACAACAGGGCCAGGTCCGCAAGCCACACCACCGCACGCGGCCAAGGACGAACGCCGCACCACGCCAAGGCGCAGCCGACCAGGATGGCGGGGATCCAACGGGCCGCTGACGGCACCACAGCCGGAATGTTGGTTGGCCCCACAAAGCCGACAACCCACTCCACCAGCCAGGATCCGAACGGCACGGCCATGAGTCCGACGCCCAGTGCCACCAGCGCCCGCGACGTCGACGAGATCAGCAGCAGCGCGACGAGGGCCGCGGCGAGGGATGCCACCACGCCGGCAAGCAACCCGGCGAAGTAGACGCGGGCCATGCTTCCACCCGCCAGCCCGCCGTCGAGCACGGTGAAGGACTGCACCGTCGCCGTGAACTGGACGCCCAGCACGCCGGCTGCCGCGCACCACACCGCCAGCCGCCGTCGGGCGGGGGACCAGAGCCGCACCGCCAGCCCTGCTGCCGCACCGCCCACGGTGAGGAGGGCCACGATGGTGGTCAGTTCGTACTGGCTGAGCGGCAGCAGGGATACCGGCATCTGGTCCGGGGCAGCCTCGGAGGCCCACAGGTTCTGTAGAGGCAGTTGTGCCCCGGTGATGAACCAGGGGCCCAACCCGAGAAGTCCCGCCAGGATGCCGATCAGTACACTCCACAATGCGTCCCGGGCGGCAGAACGGCCTGGCCGGCTATCGAGGACAGTCGTTTCCGTCGCTTGTTGGCCCACGGAGGCTCCTTGGTGTGAGAGTCAGGGGGAACCAGCGCAGACGGCGCCAGCCCACCCGGATACTATACCGAATGGATTAAACCGTCTGGTGGTCATTCCCTACCGGCTGCTCACCTGCCCGAACGCCTTAGCGAGGGGTGCGAGCACGAGCGGGCGGGCGGCGTACCATCCCGCAGTGGTGATGGCGATGGCGGCCGCGAAGAGCCAGAACCCCACCCAGTTCACCTCGTCGGTGCCGCCGAACATGTGGTTCAGGTTCCGCAGCGCACCGGTCGCGAACACCAGGAACACGTGGACGAGAATGAAGAGCACGAAGAACAGCATTGTCGGAAAGTGGAGCGCGCGCGCCACCTCCACCGGGTAGGCCTTGTTCAGCGTCTTCGCGTTCTTCGGCCAGAATTCGCTCATCCGCACCCCGGTGACCGCCGCCAGCGGAGCGGCGACGAACACCACGAGGAAGTACATGAGCTGCTGCAGGCTGTTGTAGTTCACCCAGCCGGTCTCGACGGGCCAGTCCAGCGTCATGTACTGCAGCAGCGCAGAGGCCGCGTTCGGAAAGACCTCCCAGCTGCTCGGCACGATTCGGACCCAGCGGCCCGAGGCGAACAGCAGCACCACAAAGATGAGTCCGTTCGCCAGCCACAAAATGTCGAGCGACTGGTGCAGCCACAGGGTGATGCTGATCTTCTTGCCGCCGCGCTTCGGCGTCCAGAACGCCGGCGGCTTCTGCTGGGTGCGCACCTGGTAGCCGGAGCGGATGATGAGCACCATCAGGAAGAGGTTCAGGAAGTGGGTCCACTGCGCCCACCACGGGAAACCTGGCTCAGCGCCCTGCGGCAGGGCATACTCGCCGGGGTACCGCCGGAGGAACTCCGGCACGCCAGGCAGCGTCGTGACGCCGCGCGCCGCGAGCACCAGGATTCCGGCGGCCGCCACGGCGCCGACGGCGAGGAGCACCACGCGCTTGATCCACTGGGCCAGGGTGCGCGACCCGTAGAGCCTTGGATCGGCCTTCGTCGCGACGGGCTTCTCGGGCTTTGCGACGGCGGGTTTCTCGGCGGCGGGCTTTTCGACGACGGCGGGCGCTGCCGACGCCGGGACGGCGGGCGCCGCGGGGGCGCTCGCGGTCACCTGAGGCTCGGGCGCGGCGGTCGTTTCCGCCACGGTGGCAGGTGCCTGTACCGCGGGGGTGGCGGCAGCGCGCGCCGGGGCGAGGCCGGCGGGCGGCCACGGCTCGCCACCGGGAAGGCGGGGGAGCCCGCGACGAAGCTTGACGCTTCCCGGCGTCGGGAGCTCGGACGCAGTAAGCGAAGCAGCTGCAGGCGACGACACCGGCGGTTCTGTCACCGCGGCGGCAGCGTCGGGAACAGGCCCGGCTACCGACGCGGGCTCGGCGACGGGCGCCGGCACGGCAGCCGTGGTCGGCGCCGTGGCCGGAGACGGGAGCGACGCGGGAACCGACACCGCGGTCTCGCCCGCGGGCGGCCAGGGTTCGCCGCCCGGCACCCGGGGCAGCCCGCGGCGAAGCGGGCGGACGGCGGTGCTTCGCGAGGGTACGTCCACGAGGGGCTCAGCAACCTCCGCGGCAGCGGAAACCAGGCGGGCGGGCGCTTCGCCGGCGGGGGGCCAGGGCTCGCCGCCCGGCACGCGCGGCAGGCCCCGTCGGATGGACCGGGATTGCGTGGCCATCCCTACTTCTTCCGGGCCTCGAGGGCGCTGATCAGCTGGGGCACGACCTTGAAAACGTCGCCCACCACGCCAAAATCAGCGATCTCGAAGATCGGCGCGTCCGCGTCCTTGTTGACGGCGACGATGGTCTTGGCGGTCTGCATGCCGGCCCGGTGCTGGATCGCGCCGGAGATGCCGAGTGCGATGTACAGGTGGGAGGACACGGACACGCCGGTCTGGCCGACCTGGTGCGCCGACGGGATGTAGCCGGCGTCCACGGCGGCACGGGAAGCGCCGATGGCGGCGCCGAGGGTGTCGGCGAGCTCTTCGACGAGCGCGAACTGTTCCGCCGATCCGAGGCCGCGGCCGCCGGCGACAACCTTGGCGGCGCCTCGCAGCTCCGGCCGCGAGGTGGCGGCAGCGGACTCCTCGAAGGAGTCGATCCGGGCGGCCGGCTTCCCGGACGGCGTTATGGCCAGGCTCTCCGACGCTTCCGACTGGGCCGCGGCGCGTGCCTCGATGGCGCCCTGGCGGATCGTAATGACCGGCGGCCCGAAGGTGGCCGTGGAGGTGACGTTGTAGGCGCCGCCGTAGACCGAGTGGTGGGCCACGACGCCCTCCTCGTCACGGGAGACGCCGACCGCGTCGACGCACACCGCCGTCCGGGACCGGGCGGCGTAGCGTCCTGCGAGGTCGCGTCCGTTCAGGGAGTGTGAGATCAGGATCGCGTCCGGCTGGACTTGTTCCGCTGCGGCGGAAAGCGCATCCACGGCTGGCACGCCCAGAGCGGACGGATCCTGGGCCTCCGCGATGAGCACCTGCGCGGCACCCAGCGCCGCGGCCTCTGCGGCGGCGGCACTCCCGGTGCCGGGAGCGGCGAGCACCAGGGCAACCGGGGTGCCCACCCCGGCGGCGGCGCCGAAGAGCCCCGCGGCGGCCTTTTCGAGTTCACTGGAGGGTCCGGTTTCGACGACGACGAGGATGGCATCGCGAGAAAATTCAGTCATGTCAGTGCTCCTACGCCAGTCGGTTTTCGATCAGGAACTCAGCGAGTTTCTCGCCGGCGTCGCCCTCATCAACGATCTTGATGCCCGCAGCGCGCGGCGGTTTCTCCGCGACGGACAGCATGATCGAACGCGCAACGTCCGGATCCTCGGCCGTGATCCCTAGATCTGCGAGGGTGAACACCTCCAGGGGCTTCTTCTTCGCCGCCATGATGCCCTTGAAGTTCGGGAAGCGCGGCCCGGGCAGGGCTTCGGTAATCGAGATGACCGCGGGCAGATCCGTCGAGACCTGCTGCACACCGGCGTCGACGCCCCTGGTGCCTGACACCGTGCCGCCGCTGATCTGAACGGAACTCAGACCGGAAGCAAGCGGCACGTCGAGCAGTTCCGCGAGCATCGCGGGGATCATGCCGCCGGACCCGTCGGTAGAGAGGTTGCCGGTGATGACCAGGTCGAATTCCATGCGGCGGATCGCGGCCTCGAGGGTTTCCGCGCTCAGTCCAAGATCCGCACCCCGGAGCGCCTCGTCGCAGACATGGACGGCGCTGCCGGCACCCATCGCCAGCCCCTTGCGGATTGTGGCCGTCGCCGCCTCGGGAGCCATGGACAGGACGGCGACCTCGGTGCCTTCATTCGCGTCGGCGTAGCTCAGCGCCAGTTCCAGGGCGCGCTCGCCGATCTCATCGATGACGGTCTCGCTGGCTTCCCGGTCGGCGAGGCCTGTTTCAAGGTTCAGTTTTCGGTCCCCGTACGTGTCGGGGACTTCCTTTACAAGGACGACAATCTTCATTGATGGCTCTTCCTGTGGCGGGCATGCCGCCACAAGGGAGACATGTCGGATCTCCCTAGAGTCTACGAAAGTGCGGCCACCGCGGCTTGCAGGGCGCGTGTCGCCGCGCCCAAGGGCACGGTCTAGGAGTCGTCCTCGGCGGCCGCAATTGCCTTGTCCGTGAGGATGGGCATCATCCCGAGCAACGCGAGGGTCAACACCCCCATGATGCCGAACATGGCCTGCAGGCCCAGCCATTGCGCCAAAAGGCCGCCCGCCGCTGCTCCCAAGGGCATGGTGCCCCACGCCAACAGGCGGTAGGCGCTGTTGACCCGGCCCAGCAGCCGGTCGGGGGTGATGCGCTGGCGCAGGGACACGGTGATGACGTTCCAGAGCACCACCAGCATGCCGCCAACGAAGAGGATCGGCCCGAGGACGTAGGGGCTGCTGGTCACGGCGGGCGCCCCAACAAGGAGTGCACCGCCCATAATCGTGAGGGCCAGGGACTTCGACCGTCCCAGGCTGGCCTCGACCCGCTCAGCAATGAACGAGCCGACGAAGGCGCCGAGGGCCGAAGCGGTCAGAAGCAGGCCGAATCCCACCTCGGAAAGCTGCATTGCCGACGTCGGGCCGACAGCAAACAACACCAGGACGGCGAAGGCTGCGCTGGATGCAAAGTTGAATACCCCCGTCATGCCCGCCAGCGTGCGAAGAATCTTCTGGTTCCAGAGGAACCGCAACCCCTCGCCGACGTCGAACCGCAGCGTCGTCTTCTGCGCCCGCTGCACACGGAAAATCCCCGGAACCAGGAGCAGGCCACCGACGGCCGCCAGCCACAGCGCCGCCGGCACGGCGAAGCCCGCGATGACACCCGCGGCCACCAGCAGCCCGCCCAGCGGAGGACCAACGAACTGGTTGGCGGTGAGCTCGACGGCGTAGAGCCTGCCGTTGGCGCGCGAAAGCTGATCCCGGTGAACCAGCTGCGGCAGGATCGACTGCGCGGAGGTGTCGTAGAGCGTTTCAGCCGCCCCCACCAGCAACGCGACAACATACAGGGCCCAGATGGAGCCCAGATCCGTCAGGATGAGAACGATCAGCAGCGCAGGCAGCACCCCGCGGCCGAGGTTGGCCCAGAGCATCAGTTTGCGCCGGTCCAGGCGGTCGGCCAGCGCCCCGGCGGTGAGGGCGAAGAGTAGCCAGGGAAGTGTTGCCGCGACGCTCAGCCCGGCGACCAGGGTGGGTGACTGGGTGAACTGGATTGCCAGCAGCGGCAGCGCGATCTTGAAGACGCCGTCCGCGAGGTTGGACAGCCCGGAGGCGGTCCACAACCTCCAAAAGGACGCCCCCAGCGGCGCGCGGACCCGAGTCTCAAGCTTCGTTGCGTGACTGGTCATAGCTGAACCCTGCCGCATCGATTGAGAAAACTCAAGGTGGTTGAATTTAGTGCATCGATCATAGGATGGAGACATGACGGACGCAGCGCCGACGGGCAAGAACGTGGAGAGACCTGCCGCCAGCGCCCGTGAGGTGAAGGCGCTGGCCCACCCGCTGCGCCTGCGGATCCTGCGCCTGTGCGGACTTCACGAACTGACCAACAAGCAACTCGCCGACCGGCTGGGCCAGGATCCCGGGACCACGCTGTACCACGTGCGGCAGTTGCTTGCCGCCGGATTCCTTGAAGCCGCCCCGGTCCGCACCGGCGAGAGCGGCGCCCTGGAGAAGCCGTACCGTTCCACGGGCCGGTCGTGGAACCTCGATACCGCCCTTGGCGATGCCGGTCCGGACGGCCCGATGGCACCGGTTGAGGCATTCCGGGAAGAGCTGACGGAAGCCGGACCGGACGCCCTCGCCAGCCTCTCACGGTTCGTCCTGCACCTCTCCGACGCCGACGCCGCCGACTTTGTGGAGCGCATCCAGGCGGTGCTGAACGACTACACGGACAGCGACCGGCAGCGGCTGGACCAGCCGGCGTACGGGGGAATCTTCGTCCTCCACCGCTCGCCGGACTAGGTCCTGGTCACGACGTTCGGTCACGTCACGTTGCGAGGTCCCGCCGAGCCGTCGCGGCCTTCGGGCATGGTGATGCCCTCCTGCCTGCGTTCTTCGGGACGCTAAGCTCGGCATCTACGCGACGATTGGGGGCGACGTGGGACCATCAGCAGATGAAACCGGGGTGACGCGGCTAAAGCTGCGTCGCCATCCGTCCTTCGTAAGATTCTGGCTGGCTTCGACCGTGTCGGATTTCGGCTCCTATATAACCTCAGTGGCCTTGTCCGTGCTGATTTTGGTGACCATGAACGGCTCGCCCTTGGACCAGGGCCTTGTCAACGCCGCCAGGTGGGCACCATACCTGCTCTTCGGGCTGGTCGCGGGTGTGTGGGTCGACCGGTTCCCCCGTCGGACAGTCCTTGTGGGCGGAGACTATGGCCGTGGCCTGATCCTGGCGGGCCTCTGCGCGATGGCAGTCACAGGGATGATCTCTGTTGCCGCTGTCGTGACCTTGATGTTCGCCTTTGGAATGCTTGCCCTCGCCAGCGACGCCGCCCATCAGAGTTTCCTCCCCCAACTGGTCCCCAGATCCTTGCTGACCAAGGCGAACGCCCGGCTGCAGCAAAGCGACACCGTGGCACAGACCACGGGAGGCGCCCTGGCGGGCGGGCTGGTGGCCCTGGTGGGCGCCCCTTTCGCCCTTCTCCTCGATGCAGCATCCTATTTTCTCTCTGCATCAGTCCTGCTCACCCTCGACAAACCAGCCGCCCAGGTCAGGGCGCAGCGCAAACAACGGCTTCACCAGAAGGTCGCCGAGGGTTTGCAATGGGTCTACGGGAACTCCCGCCTTACCCCGCTGGCGTGGAGTACCCACACCTGGTTCATCGGTTCCGCGATCCTGGGCACCGTCCTGCCCATCTTGATTTTGAACGATCTCAGCCTGGGCGCCCTGGGATTGGGACTTGTCATGGGATGCGCCGGCGTCGGGGCAGTCATCGGCACAACACTCTCCATCCGCCTGGGCCGCCGCTGGGGCACCGGCGGCGCAATGGTCGCTTCGCGTTTGGCCCAGCCGTTAGCGATCGCGCTCGTGGCGTTCGCACCGATGGCCGCCGGCACCCCACACCGCGGTGAGACGTACGGGTCCGCCCTGGAATGGCCCGGCGGGCTGTGGGCCGGGTTCATGCTGGCCGGGGCCGGCCAGATGCTGTTCGGCTTCCTGATGGGGGTTGAGGGGCCGCTGGAGATGGGCTATTGCCAAGCCGTTACCCCTGACCGGCTCCTTGCCCGCATGAGCGCGACCATGCGCTCCGTCAATCGGGGAATGATTGTCCTCGGCGCACCCCTGGGAGGCTTCATTGCGGCGGCTGCGGGCACCGAGCCTGCGTTCTGGGTGTCCGTTGCTTTCCTGCTGCTGGCCGCGCTCCTGCTTCTGTTTTCGAAGTTCAGAAACGCACGGACCGAGGACCATCAACTGTCCGACGAAGAAGCGCTTCTTCCCTGAGTCACTACCGACCGGCGCCGCGCCATTTCGGCGCCGAAGGTTACCTCAGCACCACCGTCCTGTTCCCCTGCAGGATGACGCGGCCCTCGCAGTGCCAGCGCACGGCGTTGGACAGGGCCTTGCACTCGGAATCACGCCCCGCGGCCACCAGGTCGTCCGGCCCGTAGGTGTGGTCCACCTCCACCACCTGCTGGGAAATGATCGGGCCCTCGTCCAGTTCGCCGTTGACGTAGTGGGCGGTGGCGCCCACGGTCTTCACGCCGCGGGCATAGGCCTGGTGGTATGGCTTGGCGCCCTTGAAGCTGGGCAGGAACGAGTGGTGGATGTTGATGGCACGGCCGTCCAGCTGCCGGGTGAGGCCATCGCTGAGGACCTGCATGTAGCGGGCCAGGACGACGAGTTCGACGTCGAACTCGTCGATGAGCTCCAGCAGCCTGCCCTCCGCCTCGGGCTTGGTGGCGGCCGTGACGGGCACGTGGAAGAACGGGATGCCGTGCCATTCCACCAGCGCCTGGTGGTCTGTGTGGTTGGAGACCACGGCCGCCACGTCCACGGGGAGCTCGCCGATCCGCGCCCGGAACAGCAGGTCATTCAGGCAGTGCCCGAACTTGGAGACCATGATCAGCACGCGGCGCTTGGAACCATGGGGTTCCAGCCGCCAGCTCATTCCGAAGCACTCGGCCACCGGGGCGAACGCGGTCCGCAGGGTGTCCGCGGTGGACGCGTCGCCGTCGGAGGCGAAGTGCACACGCATGAAGAAGTGCCCCTCGGAGCGTTCGCCGAACTGCTTGTTGTCGATGATGTCGCAGCCGTGCTCCAGCAGGAAGCCGGAGACGGCGTGGACAATCCCCGGCGTCTCCGGGCAGTCGAGCGTCAGGACATGCTCCACCGTGGTGACCGGCAGCGGGCGGGAACTTTCAGTATCGATCGCAGTCATGGCTCAGCACTCAATCACGTTGACGGCGAGGCCCCCGCGGGAGGTCTCCTTGTACTTGGTTTTCATGTCCGCTCCTGTCTCACGCATGGTCTTGATCGCCTTATCCAGCGACACCTTGTGGCTGCCGTCGCCGTGCAGCGCCAGCCGGGCGGCGTTGATGGCCTTGACGCTGGCGATCGCGTTCCGTTCGATGCAGGGAATCTGCACCAGGCCGCCCACAGGGTCGCAGGTCAGGCCGAGGTTGTGTTCGATCCCGACTTCGGCGGCGTTCTCCACCTGTTCGGGGCTGCCGCCGAGTACCTCGCAGAGCCCGGCAGCCGCCATGGAGCAGGCCGATCCCACCTCGCCCTGGCAGCCCACTTCCGCGCCGGAGATGGAGGCGTTGATTTTGAACAGGATCCCGACGGCGGCCGCCGCCAGCAGGAAGCGGACGACGCCGTCGTCGTCCGCTCCGGGAACAAACTTGTCGTAATAGTGCAGCACCGCGGGCACGATCCCGGCCGCGCCGTTGGTCGGGGCGGTGACGATCCGGCCGCCGGCGGCGTTCTCCTCGTTGACCGCGAGGGCGAAGAGGTTCACCCACTCCATGGCGCGGAGCGGATCGGTCGTCCCGGTGTCGGCGGACAGGGTCTGGAAGAGCGACGGCGCCCGGCGCGGGACGTTCAGCCCGCCGGGGAGGATGCCTTCCGCGGCACAGCCGTTCTCCACGCACTCGCGCATGACGGCCCAGAGCGCCAGCAGCTTCTCCCGGAGCTCCGCTTCGCTGTGCCAGACGAGCTCGTTGGCCAGCATCACCTCGGAGATGGACATGCCCTCCCGCCGGCAGACGGCCAGGAGTTCGTCCGCCGTCGTGAACGGGTACGGCAGCACGGTGTCATCCGCCACCACCTGGTCCGCGCCGTCGGCGTCCCCGTCCACCACGAAGCCGCCCCCGACCGAATAGAAGCTCCGTTCGCTGAGCACGGCCCCGGTGTGGTCCAGGGCGCGGAAGGTCATGCCGTTCGGGTGGGCCGGCAGGGACTTTCGCCGGTGCAGGACCACGTCCTCCTCCCAGTTGAAGTCCACCCGGTGGTCCCCGCCGATCCGTAGTTCGGCATCGAGGGCGGCCGCGGCCACCTGGTCGTCGGCGGCGGCGGTGTCCACGGTGTCCGGGTCCAGGCCCTGCAGGCCCAGCACCACGGCCTTGTCCGAGCCATGGCCGCGCCCGGTGGCACCGAGCGAGCCGAACAGCTCGGACTGGACGCGGACCGTGGCGCTGAGCTGGCCGTCGGCTTTCAGCCCGTCGGCGAAGAGCTTCGCCGCCCGCATCGGGCCGACCGTGTGTGACGACGACGGACCGATGCCAACGGAAAACAGGTCCAGGACGCTGAGGGCCATCAGGGGACCTCGGGGGAGGCGAACTCCCTCATCGCATCCAGGAGCCAGCGGCCCAGGAAGTCCGCGAAGGACGCGCGGGGGAACAACCGGAAGCTCTCTTCCCCGTTCTTGAGCAGGACCACCGGGATGTTGCCGACCTCCGTCGCCAGCGCGGTCCCGGGCTTGAGGCTGCGCGGGTGGAGATCCAGGGCGCAGCCTTTCTCCAGCACCGCCCGGGCCAGCGGGCCGGTCAGTTCGAACGTGGTGCGGTTCGCCGAGAGGTCCACCACCTGGCCCGGGGCGTCAGCCAGGGCGGAGGTGAGGGGGCCGAGCAAGTCCCCGCCGAGGCTGTCATGGGCGTCCTCCGGGGCGACCACCAGGAATTCGGACGGTCCCAGCCAGAGCACGCTGACCGGCTCCGTGCCGGCCACCTCGCCGCAGCCGGCCGGCAGGCCGCCGGTGACGGCCGCGATCCTTGCCGCGGCCTCCGACCGCGGATCGACGCGGACCCCGGCCATGGTCTGGAACGGGATTTCCTTCAGGGCCACCGTTCCGGGGATGGAGCCGGTGTCCAGTGCCCCGGCCAGGCTTGAGGCGGGGCTGCGGCGGATTTCCCGGAGTCCATTGATGCCGGTGAGTGCTGCGGTGTTAGCCATCTTTGCGGGTCCCTTCGGGGTCAAACAGTACGGTTTCGGCGACGACGACGTCGACCAGCTGGTCGCCGGCGGCGGCCACGAGGGTCTCGCCGATCCGGTTGCGTCCGTTTTTGATCAGTGCCAGGGCAAACGACCTGCCCAGCGTGGCGCTGTGGTAGCTCGAGGTCACGAAGCCCTGCATGGGGACGGGTCCGAAGGCGGGGTTCGTGGTGATCCCTTGTTCCACGAGCTGGGTGCCCTCGGGGAGCCGCAGGCTCGTGTCCACGGGCAGGACGCTGACCAGGTGCTTGCGGTCCTGGCGTCCGGCGTCGGCCCGGGCGTAGGAGCGCTTGCCGATGAATTCCTTGGCCTTGGAGACCACCCAGTCCATCCCGGCATCCTGCGGAGTGACGGTGCCGTCGGTGTCCTGGCCGACGATCGGGTAGCCTTTTTCAGCCCGGAGCACGTGCATGGTTTCGGTGCCGTACGGGGTGATGTTGAACTCTGCGCCGGCGGCCGCAACGGCCTCCCAGGTGTTCAGCCCGTACCAGGCAGGCACGTTGATCTCGTAGGCGAGTTCGCCGGAGAACGAGATCCGGCAGATCCTGGCCTGCACGCCGGAGGCCAGCGTGGTCTCGCGGAACGTCATGAACGGGAAAGCCTCCGCGTCGAGTCCGCCGCCGGCGGCGAGTTCGGGTGCCACCTTCGCGAGCACCGCCCGGGATTTGGGCCCGACGACGGCGATCGTGGTCCACTGCTCGGTCACCGAGGTGCAGTGCACGTCCAGCTCCGGCCATTCCGTCTGCAGCCATTCCTCCAGCCAGTCCAGCACCTTCGCGGCGCCGCCGGTGGTGGTGGTCATAAAGTAGCGGTCCTCGTCGAGGCGGAGGGTCACGCCGTCGTCGAAAATCATGCCGTCGGCCATGCACATCACGCCGTAGCGGGCGGAACCCGGGGCGAGCTTCTTGAACGCGTTGGTGTAGATCCGGTTGAGGAATTCACCGGCGTCCTTGCCCCGGATTTCGATCTTGCCCAGGGTGGTGGCGTCCATGAAGCCCACGGACTCGCGGACGGCGGCGCATTCCCGCAGCACGGCGGCGTCCATGTCCTCGCCGTCCTGCGGGAAGTACCAGGGACGCTTCCACTGCCCGACGTCCTCGAACAGTGCACCCTGGGCGACGTGCCAGGGGTGGATCGAGGTGACCCGGGCGGGGTCGAACAACTCGCCGCGCTGGCGTCCCGCGAGGGCCGCGAAAGCTACCGGGGTGAAGGGTGCCCGATAGGTGGTGGTGCCGATGTCGCCGATGCCCCGGGACGCCTCGCCGGCCTGCCGGAGGGCCGCCGCGATGACGCCGATCGCGTTGACGCCGGAGGTCTTTCCCTGGTCGTTCGCGGTGCTGATCGAGGTGTAGCGCTTGATGTGTTCGACCGAGCGCAGCCCCGCCCCGGTGGAGCGCAGCACGTCGGCCACGCTCTGGTCCCGCTGGAAGTCGACGAAGTGCTGGTGCCAGTCGTCGGCGGTGCCCTCCTGGCCGGGAACCAGCCAGAGCTGCCGCGTGGGGGCGGACGCCTTGGGCTCGGGGAGGACCAGCGGAACGGTGACTGCGGTCGGATTTTCGGGGGCGAAACCGGCGGCGATGGCTGCGGCGGCTCCGGCGGAGACGCCCTCGGCGAGGCAGTCTTCGAGGTCGAAGCTGCCGCGTCCGGAGCCGATGGTCTGCTGGTTGGGAACGACCGTGCTCGGCACGAAGGCCGCCAGGTCCTCGTCCCAGCGCAGCTTGCCCTGGCGCTGGGAGTGGAGGTGGACCAGCGGGCTCCAGCCGCCGGAGATGGCCAGCAGGTCGCAGGCGATCTCCTCGATGCCGGAGGTGAGCTCGCCGTCGTCGTTGAGGCTGCGGACGGTGACGGTGTCCAGCCGGCCGGCGGCGTCCGCGCCGGTGGCGGCGACGGCGCTGCCGATCAGCACCCGGGTGCCGGATTCGGCGGCGGCCGCGGCAACGTCGCTGAGGCTGGCGCGGGCGTCGACGACGGCGGCGACCTTGACGCCGGCGGCGCGCAGGTCCGCGGCCAGGGCGTAGGCGCTGTCATTCGTGGTGCCGATGACGACGCACCGGCCCGCCGCCACCGCGTAGCGGTTGAGGTAGCTGCGGACGGCCGAGGCGAGCATGATGCCGGGCCGGTCGTTGTCCTCGAAAACGAGCGGACGTTCGTGGGCGCCGGGGGCGAGGACCACCTGCTTGGCACGGACGTGCCAGATCCGCTGCCGGGACACCCCGGACGCGGCCGGGCTGGAGAGGTGGTCGGTGCGGTTCTGGACGGCGATGACGTAGTTGGCGTCGTAGGCGCCGAAGGCCGTGGTGCGGTTCAGGACAGTGGTTTCGGCGCCGGAGACGAGCTCGGCCTCGACGTCCGCGACCCATTCCAGGGCCGGCTTGCCTTCGATGCTCTCGGCCAGCTCGGGCGAAGTCGAACCGGACAGCAGCGAGCCGCCCAGTTCGGGCTGGTCGTCCATCAAGATCACCCGGGCACCGGTGCGGGCTGCCTCGCGGGCGGCCGCCAGGCCGGCGGGCCCGCCGCCGACCACCAGGACATCGGTGTGGACGTACTTCTTGTCGTATTCGGCCTTGTCATCGGCGGGGTCCAGGCGGCCCAGGCCGCTCAGCCATTCGGCCTTGAGGCCGTCCACCAGCGTGACGGTGGTGGCCGGGAGCATGGATTCGGCCACGTGGCCGGGGAAGCGCGGCTCCACCCGGACCAGGGCGTTCGGTTCCTCCACTCCGGCGGCCAGGATGCCGCGGGGCCGGTCCTCGTAGAGCGAATTGCCGGCGGCGATCCGGCCGTTGGCGAGCAGGGCCGAGGCCAGCGTGTCGCCGGGGTGGCCGGTGAACTCCTCGCCGTCCACGGTGAAACGCCAGGTGATGGTGCGGTCGATGCGGCCGCCGGCGGCGAGACGGGCGTTCTGGGAAGTCCCTGGTTTCTGGGAAGTCACTTTGTTGCTCCTTCCGGGGCAGTGGTGCTGGTGGTGGTGCTGGTGCCGGTGGTGTCCGGGGCGGCGTTGCCCGTGGTGGTGCTGTCAGCGGCGGTGCTGGCAGTACCGGACTCGGTGGTGCCGGAACCGGCGGCCGGCGGGGTGCCGTCCGGGCGGGGCGCGCCCATCGGGTAGACGGCCTGGATCTCGTACGTGACGGTGTCCCGGAGCATGTTGAACCACTGGCGGCATCCGGTGCTGTGCAGCCAGCGCTCGGCGAAGGCGCCCTTGGTGTTGTCCCGGTAGAACAGGAATTCGGCCCATTCACGGTCGGTCAGCTCATTGGGGTTTTCGGGGTAGGGCACGTGGGCCTGGCCGCCGTAGTGGAACTCGGTCTCGTCGCGCGAGCCGCAGTTGGGGCAGGTAATAAGCAGCATGTGCGTCTTCTACTTTCTGGTGTGCGGCTAGTGGGCCACGGCGGCGGCGCCGTGTTCGTCGATCAGGGCTCCGGTTTCGAAGCGCTCCAGCGCGAACGGCTTGTTCAACTGGTGCGGGGTGCCGGTGGCGATGGTGTGGGCGAAGGTCAGGCCGGCGGCCGGGGTGGCCTTGAAGCCACCGGTTCCCCAGCCGCAGTTGACGAACATGTTCTCCACCGGGGTGGTGCCGATGATCGGGGAGGCGTCGAGGGTGGTGTCCACGATCCCGCCCCAGGTCCGGAGCACGTGGGCGCGGGCGAAGATGGGGAAGAGTTCGACGGCGGCGGCCATCTGGTGCTCGATCACGTGGAAGGAACCGCGCTGGCCGTAGCCGTTGTAGGAGTCGACGCCGGCGCCCATGACCAGTTCGCCTTTGTGCGCCTGGGAGACGTAGACGTGCACGTGGTTGGACATGACGACGGTGGGGTGGACCGGCTCGTGGAGTTCGGATACCAGGGCCTGGAGCGGGTGCGACTGGATGGGGAGCCGGAAGCCGGCCATTTCCGCCAGCACCGAGCTGTGCCCGGCCGCGGCCAGGCCGACCTTTTCGGTGCTGATGGTACCGCGGTTGGTCTTGACGCCCGTCACCCGGTTGCCGTCCTTGACGAAGCCGGTGACCTCGCAGTTCTGGATGATGTCCACGCCCAGTTCGTCGCACTTGCGGGCGAAGGCCCAGGCGACGTGGTCGTGCTTGGCGATGCCGGCGCGGGGCTGGTACGTGGCACCCATTACCGGGTAGCGGATGTTGTCGCTGATGTTCAGGATGGGGCAGAGTTCCTTGACCTGCTGCGGGTCCAGCCATTCGGCGTCGACACCGTTGAGCTTGTTGGCGCCCACCCGGCGCATGCTCTCGCGGACGTCGCCCAGGGTGTGGGCGAGGTTCATCACGCCGCGCTGGCTGAAGAGGAAGTCGTACTCCAGTTCCTCCGGCAGGATTTCCCACAGCTTCAGGGCGTGCTCGTAGATCGCGGCGCTCTCGTCCCAGAGGTAGTTGGACCGGATGATGGTGGTGTTCCGGGCCATGTTGCCGCCGGCCAGCCAGCCCTTTTCCAGGACCGCGATGTTGGTCATCCCGTGGTTCTTGGCCAGGAAGTAGGCGGTGGCGAGGCCGTGGCCGCCGCCGCCGACGATCACGGCGTCGTAGCTTTTCTTGGGGTCCGGGTTGCGCCAGAGGAAGTCCGGGTGTTCCGGAAGGTGGGGGGTGCTCATTGTGCAACTCCGTTCGTAGAGGTTCCGGAATGGCCGGAGAGGTGGGGGTAGAGGGGGAATTTCTCGGCCAGGACGGTGACCCGGTCGCGGAGCAGTACCGCGGTTTCCTCGGTGAGTTCGCCCTTGAGGGCCTCGGCGATGATGTCGGCAACCTCGGTGAACTCGGCCTTTCCGAAGCCGCGGGTGGCCAGCGCCGGGGTACCGATGCGCAGGCCGGAGGAGACCATCGGCGGCCGGGGGTCGAAGGGGACGGCGTTGCGGTTTACCGTGATGCCGATCCGGTGCAGCCGGTCCTCGCCCTGCTGGCCGTCCAGTTCGGAGTTGCGCAGGTCCACCAGGACCAGGTGCACGTCGGTGCCGCCGCCCACCACGGAGATCCCGTATTGGGCCACGTCGGCCGCGAGCAGGCGCTCGGCCAGGATCTTGGCCCCGTCCAGGGTGCGCTGCTGTCGGTCCTTGAACTGGTCCCCGGAGGCGAGCTTGAACGCCACGGCCTTGGCGGCGATCACGTGCTCCAGCGGGCCGCCCTGCTGGCCGGGGAAGACGGCGGAGTTGATCTTGCGGGCGTACTCCTCCTTGGCCAGGATCACACCGCCGCGCGGGCCGCCGAGGGTCTTGTGCGTGGTCGTGGTGACGACGTCGGCGTACGGCACCGGGTTCGGGTGCAGCCCGGCGGCCACCAGGCCGGCGAAGTGGGCCATATCCACCATCAGGTAGGCGCCCACGAGGTCGGCGATGCGGCGGAACTCGGCGAAGTCCAGCTGCCGGGAGTAGGCGGACCAACCGGCGACGATCAGCTGGGGCCGGCGTTCCAAGGCGAGGGCCTCGACCTCTGCCATATCTATCCGCAGGTCCGATTCACGCACGTGGTACGGAACCACGTTGTAGAGCTTGCCGGAGAAGTTGATACGCATGCCGTGGGTCAGGTGGCCGCCGTGGGCCAGGTCCAGTCCCATGATGGTGTCGCCCGGGTTCAGCAGGGCGAACATGGCCGCGGCATTGGCCTGCGCGCCGGAATGGGGCTGGACGTTGGCGAACTCTGCGCCGAAAAGATCCTTGATGCGGTCGATGGCCAGCTGCTCCACCACGTCCACGTGCTCGCAGCCGCCGTAGTAGCGCTTGCCCGGGTAGCCCTCGGCGTACTTATTGGTCAGCACCGAGCCCTGTGCCTCCATCACGGCGGAGGGGGCGAAATTCTCCGACGCGATCATTTCAAGCGTCGACTGCTGGCGGTCCAGCTCGCGGGCAATGGCCTGCTGGACCTCGGGATCTGCCACCGAGAGCCGCTCGTTCAATTGCTCAACCACGAATACTCCTTTGAAATACCACTATTGGCGTAACTGATATATCAGTGTGAGTTCAATGCTATGATTGGGATCACACCGAGTCAATAGCATGTCCGAAAGTTTCAGCGACGCCTGGATCGAGACCGGGTTTGAACAGCGAGAAAAAGGAGCAGCGCCTTGAATGAACTTCCAGTCCTGTCCCCTGCGGAGGATGAGGCGTTGTCCCAGGCGGAGGCCGCGTACCGGCAGCTCCGCGACAAGCTGATCATGCTGGAGATCCGGCCCGGCGAACCCATCAATGACGGGCAGCTGGCGGCCGAGCTGGGCTTCGGCAGGACGCCCGTCCGCGAGGCGATCAAGCGCCTGGAGGTGGACCGGCTGGTGGTGTCCTATCCGCGCCGTGGCACGTTCGCCACGATCGTGGACATCACCGAACTAGCGGATGTCTCCGATATCCGTGAGTTACTGGAACCCCTGGCCGCCCGGCGCGCAGCCATCAACGCCAGCGCCGCCATGCGTGCCGAACTTCGCGAAGTGGCCCGTGCTATCGCCGCCCTGGACTCCAAGCCGGACGATAAGCGTGAGCTCATGCGCTATGACCTGACCGTGCACCGGCTGATCTACCGCGCCGCCGGAAACCCCCACCTGGAGGACACCCTGATCCGCCACGACAACCTGGCGACGCGGATCTGGTGCCTCGTGCTGGATAAGGTGCCTTCGGTGCAGGGGCACATCACCGAACACGTGAGCCTGCTCGAGGCAGTGGCCGACGGCGACGCCGACCTGGCCGCGAAGCTGGCACTCGAGCACGTGACGAGCTTCGAGAAAACCATCCGGAGCGTGCTCTAGGACGTCCTTCCGGACGGTCCGGCGGACGCCGCAGCCGCCGCGGCGGCTGCGATGTGGATGCTGAACAGCCTGCCCGAAGTCCGCGGGTCGCCGCCGAGCAATGCCTGGATCTTGCTCAACCGTTTGTGCATCGTCTGCCGTTCCACATTCAAGGCCACGGCAGACGCCGTCGTATTGCACCCCGAATCGAGCCAGCACAGGAGGGTGTCCAGCAGGGCGGTCCCGTGCCTGCGGTCCCACTCGAGGACTTCGCCCAGCGCCGACTCCACGTAGGAGTCCAGGAAGGCCGGCTGCGGCACTGCCGCAAGGATCCGCCGGCCCAGGAAATCCATCGCATCGAGGACTTCTCCGGCGGCGGGCATGCCCAGTTTCATGACTTCCCGTGCCTCGACGTAGGAGTCACGCGCCCGGGACCCGTCGGCCACGTTTGGTCCGAAGGCGGCGCAGGTGTCGGAACCGGACAGCGCTTCCCGGGCCGCGCGGAGCAGCACTTCGCGGGCAGCCCTGGCGCCCTGGTGCGGCAGCGCCAGCAGCACCACGCGCTCGCCGTCCGAGAGGTGGGATCGCACGTGGATCCCACGCTGTTGCAGCGCGCGCTCGACCGCGGGGAACTTGGTGTCCCTCCCGGCCGCGCGGAAGACTGCCACGATCGCCGCATGGCCGGCCGGGAGCCCGGCTTGCAGCCAGAACCGCTGGATGGATTCGGCGTCGCCCCCTTCGATCACGGCCTCCAGCAGGCGCGCCTCGGCCACCTGGGCGGGCGTGGGGCGAAAAGCCTGCGCCATGGCCAGCGCCAGGATCCCTGAGAGGCGGTCGGCGGCAAGCTCGAGCAGCAGGGGGTCCTCCGACGGTGACCGCAGCGTCAGTTGGGCCGCATGCTGGCCGCCGACCACGATGCCGGCCTCTGCTGTGAAGCCCCCTTCGGTGACCGTTTCCCCCGCGTGGCCGAGCAGGGACCCGTCGGGAGCCACGAGCAAAACCTCCGCCTCCAGGGTTCCGGCCACCAGTTCGAGGATTGTCGGGAGGTGGGGACCCTTGTCGGTGATCTGCCGGGCAATCCGCCGCGAGACGTCGTCAACCACCAGGTGGGCGGCCGCTTGCTGGTTGATCACCAGCCGGTTGACCGCCTCGGCAATATCCACGAAGGGCGCCACCGCACGCAGCTCGATCAAGGGAAGTCCGCTGCTGTCAGCAGCCGCGACCAGCGCCTCCGGGAGGGGGAGCGACTGGCCCGCGGTTTGCAGTGCCAGCGCCGCGATTCGCCGGGCTGCAAGGCTCCTGACATACGCCGCCTGCTCTTCGGCGGGCAGGGCCAGCAGGGACTCTCCGCCGGAAAGCAGCAGTTCCCCGCCGCGCAGGAGCGGTGCGATCTCCAGCACCTCACTGGAATGCACCCAGCGGACGGCTCGCTCCAGGGTGTCCGGGACGCTGCTGCGCACCAGCGGGTTGGCCGCCGCCATCGAGGGGGTGGCGAGCACTTCAGCGAGCGTAATCATTGAGGGCCTGCTCCCTTGGGGGTGCGTCATAGTGTCACTTGGTAGGGCTTCAGTGTAATCAAAACGACTCTACTTTGTGGGTTGGATCACCAATAAACTGGATTCACTCCCCGTTCTTCATCACAACGTAGTGAATTGAGGCACAGCATGAACCAAGCTCAACAAGGCTCGCATGAAGCAGCCACTGTGGAGGTTGAAGATGTCCTGCAACCCATTCCTGAGTCCGCGCGGACCACCAAACTTTCCGGCCAGTTTTGGATCTGGGCCGGCGCCAACGTTGCCCCCATCAACTGGATCCTTGGCGCCCTCGGCATCCAACTGGGCCTCGGCCTCGGCGATACCGTGCTGGTGCTGATCGTCGGAAACCTGATCGGCATGGCGGGCTTCGGCTTCTTCGTCATCCTCGGCCAGCGGACCGGCGCCACCGGCATGCTGCTGGCCCGCGGCGCGTTCGGCCGCCGCGGAGCCTACCTGCCGGCCGCGATCCAGGCAACGATCGCCATCGGCTGGTCCGCGGTCAACACGTGGGTCATCCTCGACCTGATCCTCGCCCTGTTCGGCATGATCGGCTGGGTCGATCCCGCCGAACGCAACATCGGCGTGCGCATCCTGGTCGCGGCCGTCATCATGACCGTCCAGGTCGCCATCTGCTACCGCGGCTACCGCGCCATCTCGAAATTCGAGCGGATTACCATGCCGCCCACCATCCTGGTCCTGGTGGCAATGTCCATCGTCGCGTGGACCCAGCTGGACATCAACTGGAGCTACGCCGGCCCGGCCGGCGCTGTCCTGGAAGGGCTGCCGCGCCTGGCCGCCATGTCTTCGATCATGACGGTCATCGGCATCGGCTGGGGCATCGGCTGGTTCACCTACGCGCCGGACTACTCCCGCTTCGTCAGCCGCAAGGTCAAACCCGCCAAGCTGTTCGCCGTCAGCGTCCTCGGCCAGTTCCTGCCCGTGGTCTGGCTCGGCATCCTCGGGGCCAGCCTCGCGACCAAGAACGGCCAGGCCGATCCCGGCGAGCTGATCGTCTCCAACTTCGGCACGATGGCCATCCCGGTCATCCTGCTGGTCATCCACGGACCGATTGCCACGAACATCATCAACCTCTACACCTTCGGCGTCGCCTTCCAGGCCCTCGACGTCAAGATCTCGCGTCGCAAACTGTCCATCATCGTCGGAATACTCTCCATGTTCGCGGTCATCGGATTCATGTTCGCCGAGGACTTCGCGATGATCCTCGACTCCTGGCTGGGCGCGATCGTGGCGTGGGTGGCCACCTGGGGCGGCATCATGGCCGTCCACTACTTCATCTTCGAGCGGAAGCACAAGGACTTCTCCTACCTGTTCCTCGATTCGAAGAAGACCTCCCTGAAGTCCGTCAACCCCGCGGCGTTCATCGCCTTCTTCGCCGGAATCCTGATGACCTGGATGTTCATGTACGGCGGCATCCCGGCCCTGCAGGGCCCGATCGCCACGGCCATGGGCGGCGTCGACTTCTCCTGGCTCGCCGGGACCGTCACCTCGTCAGCGATCTACTTCGCCCTCGGCTACGCCCGCTTCCGCAAGCGCATCCGGGCCGGGGTGCCTATCGGCATCCGCCTCGACCTCGAAGAAGAAGCAGTGCTCGCCGAACACGGCGACGCCTGCGAGGACAAGCACAGCATCCCGGCGCCGGCCCCCGTGGCCTGAACCGGCACCAGCTTTCCCCTGAAAACCCCGCAACGTAAGGAACACGCATGACCGTCACGACTTCCGCCCCCGCTGCAAACGTCTCCGAGCTGGAGCGCCTCAAGGTCCTGAACAATGGACAGAAGGTCAGCCTGACGTTCTCCGACACCGAATTTGAGCGCCGCCTCGGCGGGCTTCGCCGAATCATGGCGGAGAAGGACCTCGACGCCGTCGTCCTCACCAGCTACCACTCGATCAAGTACTACTCCGACTTCCTCTTCACCTACTTCGGCCGTTCCTACGCCATGGTGGTCACCAAGGATGACACCGTGACCGTCACGGCCAACATCGACGCCGGGATGCCTTGGCGCCGCAGCTACGGCGACAACATCGTCTACACGGATTGGCGCCGGGACAACTACATCTTCGCCATCCAGGAAGCACTCCGCACCCGCGGCATCACCCCGCGCCGGCTCGGCGTCGAAGATGATTCGCTCCCGCTGGACAACCGCAACAAGATCCAGGCAGCCTTTGCCTCGGCCGCCCTGGTGGATGTCGCCCAGGCAGCCATGCGCCAGCGGATGATCAAGTCGGCCGAGGAGATCGAGGTCATCAAGCACGGCGCGCGCATCGGCGACCTCGGCGGCGAGGCCATCCGCAATGCCATCACGGCCGGGATCACCGAATACGAAGTGGCACTGATCGGCACCGAGGCCATGGTCCACGAAATCGCCCGCACCTTCCCGGATTCGGAAATCCGCGACACCTGGGTCTGGTTCCAGTCCGGCATCAACACCGACGGGGCGCACAACTGGGCCACCACCCGCAAGATCCAGGAACACGACATCCTGTCCCTGAACTGCTTCCCGATGACCTCCGGCTACTACACCGCCCTGGAGCGGACCCTGTTCTACGGCGAACCGGATGCCCGCTCCCTGGAACTGTGGAACATCAACGTCGAGGTCCACAAACGCGGCCTGGAACTGATCAAGCCCGGGGCCGTCTGCAAGGACATCGCCGCCGAACTGAACGAGATCTACGTGGGCCACGGACTGCTCGCCAACCGGACGTTTGGCTACGGACACTCCTTCGGCGTCCTGAGCCACTACTACGGCCGGGAAGCCGGACTCGAGCTCCGCGAGGACATCGACACCGTCCTCGAACCCGGCATGGTGGTCTCGATGGAACCGATGATCACCGTCCTGGACGGCCAGCCCGGCGCCGGCGGCTACCGCGAGCACGACATCCTCGTGGTGGGCGAGGACGGGGCCGAGAACATCACCAAGTTCCCCTTCGGCCCCGAACACAACATCATCGGCGCCTGATCCACACATCGGCTGAACCTTGCGGGTGCGGCGCCACGGACACCGTGGCGCCGCACCCGCAGACGCACTAACCAAGGAGCCCCACCCGCATGGACAAGACAGTATTTCTGGAAGACACGGACGCCTTCACCTATCGAGAAGCCCTGGCGTCCGGAGACGCCGTCGTCCTTATCCCGGTCGGGTCCCTTGAACAGCACGGACCGCATCTGCCGCTGGGAACGGACACCACCCTCTCCTCCCGTTTCGCCGAAGGCGTCGCGAAGCAGCTGGGTGCACTGGTGGCCCAACCCATCGCATACGGCTACAAATCCCAGCAGAAATCGGGCGGCGGCAACCACCTCGCCGGCACCACGAGCCTGGACGGGACCACGCTGATCGGAGTGGTGCGCAACCTGGTGAAGTCCTTCCTGAACCAGGGCGTCCGGCACCTGGTCCTGATGAACGGCCACTTCGAGAACTACCAATTCCTCTATGAGGGAATCGACCTGGCCTTGGAAGACCTGGGGATCAGGCCCGGCGCGGAGCAGAGCGTGCTGCTGTTGTCCTACTGGGACTTTGTCAGCCAGGACACCCTTTCGCAGGTTTATCCTGACGGATTCCCAGGCTGGGAAATCGAACACGGGGGCGTCTTGGAAACCTCGCTGATGCTCCACCTGGAACCGGCACGGGTGGCCATGGACCGCCTTGTCGATGGCCCCGCGGCTGTCCTGCCGCGCTTCGACCGGCTTCCCGTGGTGCCCGACCGCACTCCTGCCACCGGGTGCCTCTCCTCGGCGGCGGGGTCCAGCGCTGCCAAGGGCGGTCTGCTCTACCGGCAGGTGATCGAGGACCTCGCCGCTGATATCACCCGGGAACTGGCCCTTACTCCGGTCCCGGCGGCGGAAGCCGCTGTCCCGGTGTAGCCCCCGGGGGGTGTCCGGCGGCGCGGGGGATGTCGACGACGAACTTTCCCGGGCCGCCGTCGTTCAGGGTAGCGGCAGCGGCCGCACGCGCAGTGGCGCCAGGAACAGGATGGTGACGACGGCCGTGATGGAACCTGCCGCCATGATGGACGCCAGCACCACGATCTGGAACAGGCCCGCGGCCAGGGGAGAGATGCCGCCAAAGATCGCCCCGACGAAGGCACCCGGCAGGGTGACCAGGCCCGTCGTCTTGCTCTGGTCGGTTGAGGGGATCAGGGCCGAGTACACGGCCCCCCGCGCCAGCTCGGCCGTGGACTGCCGGGGCCCCGCGCCAAGGGCCATCCACCCTTCCACTTCCTCCCACCGGGAGATCACTGTCTGGCTGAAATGCCGGCCGGCAAGGGTGGTGATGGACATGGCGTTGCCGATCACGATGCCGCCGATGGCCAGGGCGTAGCGGGGCGTGAACTCGATGGCCCCGGTGGCGAAGACAATCGCCAGGGTAGCGGCCACCCCCGCGCCCATTGCCGTGCACACACGACCGAACATGGTCCAGTTCCAGCCGAGTCGCCTGGTCGCGGTGGCCGCTGCGACCGTGAACATGACGAGCAGTGCAAATCCGACGAGGAGCCCGTTGGTGATGATGCCGCTCAGGACCAGGCTGATGGCAGCCAGCTGGGCGGCCCCGCGGAGAATCGCCCACGCCGGCGCTAAGCGGGCCGGCACGCGGTAGAGCGACAGCACCGCGACGGTTAAGGCCACCAGCACGGCGACGCCGAACAGGGTGGGGACCGCATCGCCGGGCTGGTTCATAGCGCCAGCCTAATAGCTACGGCAGACGTGACGGGCGCAGGACCGTGGCGTCGCCGGCGCGGTCAGGATCCAGCGGCACCGGGCTGATCAGCACGGCCGGACCGCGGTGCAGGACGCCGTCGGAGAGCACCTGGCAGCGCACGCCGCCGCGGCCGCGCATGGCCTTGTGGGCGCCCGGGGCGAGCATCGCATCCATCCAGGCGCACGGGTGGGCCGGCCGCCCGGCCTTGAGCCGCACTCGGTCGCTGCCGGATTCCAGCGCGAACTCGTGGCCGAGCAGCGGTGCCAGGTGCGCGCCCCGCACAATGACGTTGCGGCGGGTCAGCAGCGGGTCAAGGGGTGCCGTTCCGAGCTCTGCGGCGACGGCTTCGAGAGCCTCGACGGCGAAGACGGTGACGGCGGCATCCATGTGCGCGGCCTTGCCGAAGAACCGGTCGCCGACGATGCCCTTGCCGGCCACCAGGGCCGCCTGGTCCGCGTCGGCGGTGGGGACGTCGGCTGCGCCCTCGCGCGCCCGGCCGAAGTAGGCGTGGGCCGGTGAGACAAGCAGATGCAGGATTTCGACGTCGTACCGGTAACTGGCGGTCATGGCACCAAGCTAGTGCCTCGCGCGTCTGGTTCGGTAGCGGCCATCCGCCTCCGATTCATTATCTTGACGATACCTTCACTATGACGGACGATCGTGGCATGGAACATCACGGCCTCGGCCCAGCGGCAATGGAGCTCCCTGGCGTGGAGGATCAGGCGGAGCGGGCGATGACCGCCGTCGGGGCACTGGTCCTGCAGCTGCGGCGGGAAGCCGGGTACAGCATCGGCAGCCTGGCGGCCGCGGCCGGCCTCAGCCCGGGCCTGCTCAGTCAGATCGAGCGCGGCCAGGGCAACCCGTCGCTGACCACGCTGATCAAGCTTTCCCAGGCCCTCAAGGTGCCGGTCGGACGCTTTTTTGACACGAAAGACAAGGGCGGGGCACTGGTCCGGCGGAACGAGAGGCGGCGACTCGAAGTCGCCGAAGACAACCTGATCTACGAACTCCTGACCCCGCATATGAACGGACACCTCGGCATGCTGCGGGCGCAGATCGCTGCAGGCTGGGACAACCGGGACGCCCCCTTCGTGCACCCCGGCGAGGAGTGCGTCACCATCGTGCAGGGCCGGCTGCACGTTTGTGTGGACGGCATCGGATACGACCTTGACGAGGGCGACTCGCTGACCTACGACTCGTCCCTGCCGCACTGGTACCGCAATCCGACGTCGAAGGACGCCGTCCTCATCGGGGCTATGACGCCGCCGTCGTTCTGACGGAAGCCGGGCGGCAGTCTGTTCAATAAAATGAACAAATCCAGTCTAAAGTGTTGACACCTGCAATGGGCGACCCAAATACTGGATGGAATGCGCAGCCGTCTGGCTAGCGCTTCCGCCGCCGGCAACTGAGGCCGGCCCGTCAACGCTCCAGGGGGAACCCGCCCATGACGTCCGCCATTGTGCCAGCCACCGCCGCTCCGATCGCCACGGACCCCAGTGCCGCCGCGCTGGAATGGTCCAAGAAGCTTGTCTCCTTTGACACCACCAGCCGCAATTCCAACCTTGCGCTGATCCGCTGCATGGCGGATGAGCTCACCGCCCACGGCATCACCCCGCTGGTCGTCCCCAGCCCGGATGGCAACAAAGCCAACCTTTTCGCCACCCTCCCGGCCCACGACGGCACCGTCACCGGCGGCATCATGCTCGCCGGCCACACCGACGTCGTCCCCGTCGACGGTCAGGCGTGGGACAGTGAGCCGTTCGCACCCGAGGTCCGTGAGGGGCGGCTCTACGGCCGCGGCACTACCGACATGAAGGCCTTCAGCGGCGCGATCCTGGGCTTCCTGCCGGAATTCCTGTCCCGTCCGCTGGCGGAACCGCTGCACTTCGCCTGGACCTACGACGAAGAGGTCGGTTGCCACGGGGCCGTCGTCCTCCTGGCCGAGCTCGCGGCCCGCGGGATTCATCCCCGGGTCGGCTTCGTCGGTGAGCCCACCAGCATGCGGCCCGTCTCGGCGCATAAGAGCAGCCAGCTCTTCCGCGTCACGGTCACTGGTATTGCCGCCCACTCCTCGATGACTTCCACCGGCGTGAACGCCATCGAATACGCAGCCAGGGCGATCGCCTTCATTCGCTCCATCGCCGACGATCACCGGCTTGAGGGGCCCTTCGACGAGACCTTCGTGGTTCCCTACACCACGGCCAACGTCGGCGTCGTCAGCGGCGGTGCAGCCGTCAACACCGTGGCGGAAAAATGCGAGTTCGAATTCGAGTTCCGGACCATTCCGGGTGATGACGCGGAAGCGGTGATTGCGCGGATCCAGGAGCACCTGGCGGTGCTGCGGAGCGAAATCCAGCAGGAAAACTCCTCCGCGGAGGTCAGGATGGACGCGCTGGGCACAGTCCCCGGCCTCAACCCCGACGGTCCCCGCGAAGCACTTGACCTGGCCCAGCGCCTCACCGGCAACGTCGTCGAGGAATCGGTGGTTTATGCCACCGAAGCGGGCCTTTTCCAGCGGGCTGGCATCGACACCGTGGTGTGCGGCCCCGGCAGCATGGACCAGGGACACACAGCCAACGAATACATCGACCTGAGTCAGATCGCCGCCTGCGAGACCTTCCTGCAGGCCCTCGCCGACCACCTCTCCTCAACCGAACGGACCGAACAGCCATGAGCCATCAAGCCACTACCGGTGTGGAAACACAGGACGGGATCCTGGACACCCGGCCGCACGCCGTCGTCGCCCTTGAGCGAAGCAACGCCCGCAAGGCTGTTGTCGCTGCCTCCATCGGCAACGGCCTCGAGTGGTTCGACCTGATCGTGTACGGCACGTTCGCCGTCACCATTTCCAGGCTGTTCTTCCCGACCACGAGCGAAGCCGCATCGCTCCTGTTGACCTTCGCCTCGTTCGGCGTTTCCTTCATCATGCGCCCGCTCGGCGGCATCATCATCGGCCGCTACGCGGACCGGGCCGGCCGCAAGGCAGGCATGCTGGTTTCCATTCTCGTCATGTTTGTTGGCACCCTGCTGATTGTTGTCGCACCGACGGCCGCCGCGATCGGCGTCGCGGCCAGCATCCTGGTGCTGATCGCCAGGCTGCTGCAGGGTTTCGCCACCGGCGGGGAATTCGGCACGGCAACGGCCTACCTGATTGAGTACGCGCCCAGCCGGAAGGCCTTCTACGGCAGCTGGCAGGTGGCCACCCAGGGCGGCGGCATCCTGCTGGCCGGCATCTTCGGGTTTGTCCTGAACACCTACCTCAGCACCCAGTCGCTGGACTCCTGGGGCTGGCGGCTGCCGTTCATCTTCGCGCTGGCGATCGGACCCGTGGGCTGGTACATCCGCTCCAAGATGGAGGAAACGCCGGAATTCCTGGCCTCGGAACGGTCCGCCGCGCCCCTGCGGGAGACGTTCATCGGCAACGGCGGCCGGCTCTGGGCCATCGTGGGCGTCGTCTCGCTCGGATCCGTGGGCGTCTACATCGCCCTGTTTATGCCCACCTACGCGATCGTGAACCTCGGGATGCCCAAGGCCGTAGCCTTCCTTTCCACCCTGATCTTCGGCGTGGTCATGAGCCTCGGTTCCCCGTTCATCGGACTGCTCGCCGACAAAGTCGGGCCCGCCCGCGTCATGACTTGGGCCGCCGGTGGAACCGTCGTCGTCGGCATCCCGGCATTCCTGGGGCTCATCGCGGCGCCGGAGCTGCCCACCATGATCGTGGTCGAACTCGTCCTGTCCGTGCTGGCTACCGCATATTTCGCGCCGCTGCCGGCAATCATGTCCTCGATGTTCCCGGCCCGCATCCGGTCCACGGGGCTATCCCTGGGCTACAACATCGGCGTCACGGTCTTTGGCGGGTTCGCTCCCTTCATCCTCACCTGGCTGATCGGCAGCACCGGCTCCCTGCTGGTGCCGGGTTACTACCTCGTCGCCATTGCGGCTATCGCCGCCGTGAGCCTGGCCATTTCACGGAAGGTGTACCGCCAGGCCTGACCCAGGCACCCGCGCGAATGCTCCTGGCCGCGAATTTTGGGCGGAGAATATTCGGAGGGCCCCCGGCAGCAGTCGCCGGGGGCGCTCCTGGTTTTTAGGGGTAGTCCGGGGATCCGGGACGAAATCCTCATGTGGTGTCAACCAGGCGGGCCCACCATGATCGTATGGACGAAAAAACCCCGAAAGCGCCGGAGCTGAACCTTCCCCAGGCCTTCCTGCTGCTGGCAACGAACGACAAAACCGGCAAACCCGAAGTGCCGGTGTTCGCCCTCAGAACCACGTTGGCCGGGGCCATTTTGGCTGAGCTGGAGCTGGTCGGCGCCATCGGGCTGCAGGGAAAGAATGTCCGGACCACCGCAGCCGCGCCGCCCACGGACTTCCAGCGCGAACTGGGGCTCATCCGGGGCAAGTCGCGGCCCCATACTCCCAAGCGCTGGGTTGCCATGCTGGAGGGCCGCGCCGAAGTGCAGCATGTCTACGAGGGGATGGCGTCCTTGGGCGTCGTCGAACCGGTCGGTGAGAAACACCTGGGCCTGTTCCGGTCCACGCGGTACCCGGAGAAAGACCACGGCCCGGAAGCTACGCTGCTGAAAGAGATAGAGGCCGCGCTTCGTCGTGCGCCGAAGGCCCCCGGCGCCGGGGCGCCCGCAGCCGGCGCACCTGGGGCCACGGCGGCCCCCGATGGCGGGGCGCCCGTGGCCGCGGCGCCGGATCCGCGAACCACGGCACTGATCGCCCTGGTTCAGGCGGCCGGGCTCTTCGGCAAGCTCTTCCCGGCAGCAGCGGATCGAAGCTACGCCGACGAGCTGGCCAAAGACTACTGGCCGGCCCGGGCCGTCGAGGACGAACTCCGGATGATCAGGCTGGCGCAGGAAGAAACCGCCACGCTGTAAGGCTGCCGGGCTCCCGGTACAAGACGGGGCCGGGCACGGCGACGGCGGGGGACTCCCGCCGTCGTCGTGCCGCTGGCCGAACCCAACCGGCTTACGCGCGGCCCTTGAGGATCAGGTTCCAGTACATAAACGGCAGCCCGTAGCGCTTCAGCAGCCACATGTCGCTGCGCTCCTTGGTGGTGTCGATGAACGGGATGCTCGGCGCCGGCTGCAGGCTGTAGTCGAACTCCGCCAGCAGCATTTTGCCCCGCGCCGTGGTCAGCGGACATGAGGCGTACCCGCCGTACTGGGCCGCAGGAGCGGCGCCTTCGATCGCGGCGAGCAGGTTCTTCACCAGCACCGGAGCCTGTTTGCGGATCGCCGCGCCGGTCTTCGAGTTCGGCGTGGACCCGGCGTCGCCCAGGGCGAAAATTTCCGGGTACCGCTTGTGCTGCAGGGTGTGCTTGTCCACATCCACGTAGCCTGCCGGGTTGGCCGGATCCGCCAGCGGGGTGCGCTTGAGCCAGTCCGGGGCCGACTGCGGCGGAACCACATGCAGCAGGTCGTAGTGCAGCGATTCCTCGGAGCCGGCAGCATTGTCCCTGATTACTGCCTTGCCGGCGGAAGGGTCCACCGAGGTCATCTCGCTGTTGAACCGGACTTCGATGCCGTACTTGGCCACCACCCGCTCGAGCTCGTCGGCAAAGACCTTGACCCCGAACATCCCCGGCGTCGGCAGCACCATAACAACGCGGATATCCTGCAGGACCCCCTGCTTCTGCCAGTAGTCGGCGGCCAGGTAGGCGATTTTCTGCGGCGCTCCGGCGCACTTGATCGGCCCCGAGGGCTGGGTGAAGATGGCCGTGCCGGATTTCAGGTTCCGGATCAGGTCCCAGGTCTTGGGCGCCAGGTCGAACCGGTAATTGCTCGATGCCGTGGGCGAGTCCATGGCTTCGGCCATGCCCGGGATCTTGTCCCAGTCCAGCTGGATGCCCGGGGCGACGACCAGATAGTCGTAGGTGACGGAACCGCCGGAGGCGAGCGTGACGCTGCGGCGTTCCGGATCGATGTCCGCCGCGGCGTCCTTGATCCAGGCCACCCCCTGCGGCATCACGGATGCCTGCGGCCGGACCGTTTCCGCCTGGCTGGCGGCACCGCCGCCCACCAGGGTCCACAGGGGCTGGTAGTAGTGCCGGTCGCTCGGTTCAATCACCCCGATGTCGGTGCGTCCCGCGCGGCGCAGCCGGGCGGCAACGCTCAGCCCCGCGTTGCCGCCGCCGATGATCAGGATCTCGTGGTGCATAGACATGGATAAACGCCTCTCTGGGATTCGAGCGTCGCTTCGGCGCCGGATAAACGCTGTGATACCCATCACTCTATACCCCCGGGGGTATCTTTGTATACCCCCCGGGGAGAGATGAAGCGGGCCGCCCCCGTCAGGTGAACGGGGGCGGCCCTTGGAGCGCCGTAGGTGCGGACTGTCGGGTAGCGTCCGAGGAGCGGCCACCCGCCGACTTAACTCGCGGCGTGCCCGCCGTGGTGTCCGGCGTCGCCCTTTCTCTTGGTGAGCGAGGTCACGGCACCGGTCTGTTCGTCCAGCAAGACCCGGTCCGTGCGCTGCTTGTGGAAGTTGAACATCGCGTTCAGCGACCCGGCCGCGGCATCCGCGGAGGCGTCGCCGATCTGGCCGGTGTGCCAGTTCTCCTCGATGAAGCGCAGGATCGAGGCCTGGTCGGTCTCGGTGTGGTCCACGAAGTTCTTCTTCGCGAACGGGGAGATGACCACCAGCGGCTGGCGCGGGCCCGGCCCGCAGCGGTCGGCGTAGCCGCCGGCCATGGGTACTCCGCCGGCCGCGGCGCTCTGGCACCAGGCGGCGTCGTCGGCGGTGTTGGAGGAGTTCTTCACCTTCGCGGCGGCGTGGTCGTACCAGCCGTCCGAGTCGTCGTAGGCCAGCACTACGGCGGTGTCCTTCCAGTTCCTGGACTTCTGGATCCGGTTGACCGTGCTGGTGATGAACTTTTGCTCGTCGACCGGGTCGGAGTAGGCGGCGTGGCCGTCCTGGTACATGCCCGCTTTCAGGAAGGACACGGCGGGCATGTTGTCGGTGTTGACCACCTTGTTAAACGCGGTGAGGTCGTACTGGTGGTTGGCCCGGCCGTCGTGGCCGATTTCGGCATCCGACGCCGGTGCCAGGTGGTGCGGGTTGGCCGTGGACTTGTAGTACTGGAAGGGTGCGTGGTGCGGGGAGTAGTCCACGACGGACGCGCCGGCGGCGTTCGTGTGGGCGGACAGGCACGACGCCGGGGCGGTGGCCGTCGCGGGGGTGGTCGGGGTGAAGCCGCCCTGGAACCAGCCCCAGGACGTGCCCTTGGCGTTGAGCAGGTCGCCGATGTTCTTGCCCGTCATGCCGGCCAGGTTGTTGGTTTTGGTGTGGCTGTTGTTCGAGCAGTCGTCGTAGACCGGGTCGGGGTCGTTGATCACGGTGCCGACGCCGTTCGCGTCGGGCTCGCGGACGGTGTAGTCGCTGGCCCCCGGGGTGACGGGCTGCCCGGCCGCGGTGAATTCGGTGGCGCCGTGGGTCTGGCCGGAGACGAGGTTCAGGGCGCCCGGCGTGGAGGGGCCGAAGACGGTGCTGAAGTGCTTGTCACTCATGGCGTAGTTCTGGGCGTAGTTCCAGATGCCGGTGACGGTGTTTCCGTCGTAGTAGTCCATGGTCAGCCCGTTGCGGCCGTACTGGTTGGTGCCGCAGGAATCCCGGCTGGTGTATTCGACGAACTTGTCCATCAGGCCGCCGTTGTACGCCTTCTGCTCGGCGCCGTAGTTATGGTCCTGGTCGCAGGTGACGGCCTGCATGGGCGAGAGCCGGGCGGGCTGGACGGCGTTGGGGTTGTTCGGCGCCAGCAGCCCGGCGGCGGCGAGCGTGTCGATCTTCCGGGGCGTGTTCTTCGCCGCCGTGAACGTGGCCGCCTTGGTGCCGGTGCCCTGCTGGGTTTCGCCCGGGATGTTGGCCGCCTTCGGGTAGGTGGCGAAGTAGTGGTCGAACGAGACGTTCTCCTGGAAGATCACCACCACGTGTTTGATGGGCGTCGCGGTTTCGCCGTGTTTTTCGTGGGCAGCGGCCGGGCCGGCGCCGATCAGGCCGGCTGCGAGGGCCGACGCCGCCAGGGCAGTTGCGCTGGTGGCTGCGACGACTCTTTTTCGGGTGAAGCGTGCAGGATGGGGCATGGGGTATCCGATCGGTTGGGTGCGGGTGCCTTACTTGGCGGGGGTGACGGTCGCTTCGTAGCTGAGGATCTCGGTGCCGCTGCCCTCGTCGCCGTTGTCGGGGGCCACCTTCAGGGTGAGGTGGCCGCCGTCGGCGGTCATTTTGAAGGGGTTGCGGGTGGCCACGTGCCCGGCGGTGGACCACTGCTGGAAGGGGACGTCGCGGATCACGCTGCGGGACTTGAGATCGATCATGGCCATGCCACCCAGTTCATAGGTGGCGCCGGTTCCGCCGGCGGCAGGGGTCTGCGGGAGGTTGGTGACCCCGCCGCACAGCATCTTCGAGTTGGGCACGTACTGGCAGTCCTGGTAGTCGATGAAGTAGTTCGGGTTCTGCCAGGTGGAAAGCTGCTTGCCGCGCAGGTCCCATTCGGCAAAGCGCCGCGAGCCCCACGTGTTGCCGACCAGATGGCCGGTCTGCTTGTCCATCACGATGCCGCCAAAGTGGTCCTTCACCTCGAACTGCTTGTGTACGTCGAGGGTGGTCGCGTCCACCCGGTAGATAATCGCGCTGCTGTCGGGCCGGTACTGGGCAACCGGGACCCAGACGTTGGTGCCGTCGAAGTCGATGCCGCCGGGGTGGTACATGTCGCCCTCGCCCAGGATGATGTCCTTCTGCAGTTTCCCGGCCTTGTCCATGACGAACAGGTGCCCGACTCCCTTGCCCGGCGTGCGGTCGAAGCCGCCCTGCGGGGAGGGGAACTTGGTGGTCGGTTCGAGGATCTGGACGGCCGACAGGAAGATGTGGTCCCGGCTGAAGGCGATTCCTTCGGTGTGGTACGTGGGGAAATCCAGCTTCAGTTTGCCGGTCTGCTGCCAGTTCGTGGCCCGGTCGACGCCGCCGAACGCCTCGGCCAGGGCGGTGTTGGTTTCGTGGTGGGCGCCGGAGCCGGCGTCGTTCCCGCCGTGCCGGCTGCCGGGGCCGGCGGCCTGGGCGGCTGCTGTGCCGCCGATTGCGGACGCTGCCAGGACGATGGCGGCGGCGGCCGTGAGGATGCCTCGGGTGCGAGTAGCGCTCATGGGGGGAGCCTCTCAAGGTTGGATCTCAACAGGACCCCGCCAACGTACTGACCGGTAATGAACCGTTTGTGGAGCGCCGGTGAACGGCAGGGGGACCCGACGCCCCGCATTGTGACGCACCCCTTCGGATTTGGCCGTGCGGATTTCCGGCCCGGCCGTGCCCTGCTTGTCGCGGCGCCTGCCCAGCAGTGCGCCCAGCCGGTAGCGACGGCCTACAAGGCGGTCCTCAGGGCTGGCTTCCCGGACTACTTCGAGGACGGCGTGGGTGGTACTGGCCTGGGACGGCTGAGCGCGGCGAGCGTCACCGCAGGAGATTTTGCAGTTCAGCCGGGGTCAGCCCGGCTGCCAGGCTTAAGGCCGCGTGCGCTGCCCCGAGGTCCGACGCTGTCTTGAGCGCGGTCTCGAAGTGCTCCTGGGCTGCGTCCAGCTCCCATTGCAGGCTCTCAACCCGAGCGGAGGCCAGACGCACGGCCGCGAGCGGATCGGCGGCAACGTCGGCATCGAGGCGGTAGCCGCACCCGCACGTCCACTCGGCAAACCCTGACTGCAGCTGCGCCCACGGCAAGGACAAGTCCTCCGCCGCGGCCATGTTCATGGCCGCGCCGCAGTGGACGGGAGTCCGCGGTGCAGGGGCGGTGGCTTCCGGGCCGGCGGGCAGAATGCGCCCAGCTGTCTTTCGGTCAACTACGGCCGTCATTCAATCCACCATTCTAGTAACTAGATCACAATGTAGCTAGCCTAACTAGTATTAGCGGAATGTCCAGTTTGCGCTGAATCAGTCGCCGTCGACGTCGATCGCGTCCACGGCTTCGCGCATCCGCATCAGGAACTGCAGGACTGCCGTCGATTCCTCGGGGGTCAGGGATTCGGCGATCTCGATCATCCGCCCGTGCATTTTGCCCAGGGTGTGGCGGACTTCCTCGTCGGCCCCTCGGGTGGGACGGAGGATGACGGCGCGGCGGTCGGTGGGGTGCGGCTCCCGCGTGATGTAGCCGCTGGTGGCCATGCGGTCGACCAGGGCTGTCATCGAGGCCGACGTCATGCCCAGGCGGGCCGCCAGCTCCTTGGGCCGGATTTCCCGGCCGGCAGTCTCGCCCTCGAGCAGGTACCGCAGCGCCAGAAGGTCGGTTTCCCCCATTGCCATGGACGTGCGAGTGCGCCGCCGCATGGCGGTCTCCGAGGCCCGGTACTCCCGTAGGGCATTCAGGATGTCTACGGCGGAGGGCTGCCCGCTTTGCGTAGGCGGGTACCAATAGCCTTCGCTTTCACCAAGGGGAGTCACGCGAATTCCTTCGATAGCCTAGTTGTACGGTTGTCTAACCAAAAGATACTAGCGCAGAATCTCCTCGGGGTGAACGAGGATGCCCCGGTGGCGGAGTTATCCGGTGGCCGGCCTCAACCGCCGAGTCCTAGGGCCACGCGGGCCTTGTTTTTGCGTTCAGCGAGTTCCTTACGTGCAGCCAAGGCTTCGTCCATGCTGACGGCGACGAACCTGGTGGACGTGCCGGGTGCGGCGCGTGCCACCAAATCCATGTCGGCGCTGATGACTGTCCCCACCATGGCGTAACCGCCGCCGGAGACGGCATCACGGTGCAGGATGATCGGCTGGGTGCCGCCCGGAATCTGGATAGACCCGACGGCGTAGCCGGCATCCACGATGTTGGACGGGTCGGAGCCCGCGCCGAATGGCTGCTCCCGTTCCTTCCACTTAACACCGGGGCCGGAGTACCGCAGCCCCATCCGGTCGGCCACCGGAGTCACTTTCCACTCGCCTGTCAGAAGGTTGTCCAGCCCCTCCTCGGTGAGGCGGTGGTCGTAGAGCCCCAGCACAATCCGGACGATCTGCTCCTTGCCGAAGACGGGCCGGAACTCTTCGGGAACGGTCTCGGCATCGGGCACGGCACCGTTGTTGAGCGGGCTGCCGACGGGGATCCGGTCGCCGGCCTCCAGCTTGCGGCCGTGGAATCCGCCGATTGCCCCCAGGCTGTAGGTGGACCGGCTACCGAGCACCTCGGGCACGTCGATGCCGCCCTGGACCGCGATGTAATAGCGCGTGCCGCCCTGGATGACGCCGAAGCTGAGTTCGTCGCCGGCCTTCAGCGGCAGCCGGGTCCACTGGGGCCGGGGCTCGCCGTTGACCTTGACCTCAACCGGGGCCCCGGTGACGGCAAGAACAACGTCCTGGTCGGTGGTCAGCGCCGGGCCCAGGTAGGTGCATTCAAGGACAGCTTCCTTGGCGGTGTTGCCCACCAGCGCATTGCCCAGTTCGGCGGAGTACTGGTCCAGGGAACCGCTCTGCGGGATGCCGACGTTGTAGTGGCCGGTGCGTCCCCGGTCCTGGACCGTCGTGGCCAGCCCGGGGCTCTTGATATCAAATGCCATTGAGGGCCTCCATGAGTTCCTTGTTGTAGCCTTCGGGATTCGCCAGCGCTTTGGACAGATCAAAGGTCACGGGCGCCTGCCGGTAGCGGAACGTCCCGGCGGCGATCTCGGCCTGGATGCTGTTGTACTCGGCCTCGGTCACGGGCTTGAACTTCACAATGTCGCCCGGCCGGAAGAACACCATGAAGTCCTTGAAATCGGCCAGGGCCTGCGCCGGATCGAAGATTGGCGCGGCAGCGATGCCGAACATCTGGTAGCCGCCGGCACCCCGCACGGAGTAGATGCAGGCGAAACAGCCGCCGTGACCCACGGTCAAGGCGGGGGTATCCGTGCGGGGGCTCAGGTACTTGGGGACTTCCAGCTGCTTCTCGCGCTCAACCAGCTGGAAGAGGAACGGCAGTCCGGCGACGAAGCCGACCATGGACACAAGCCAGGGCTGTTCGTGGTGCCGCTTGATGAACTCCGCGGCGTCCTTGAGATTGTTGACTTTGGCGGCGTAGTCGATGTCGCTGCCGCCCGGTTCCTGGTGGAATCCTTCGCGGAAGCGCTCTGCCACTTCGGCAGTGAAGGGATCGTCGTACCAGACGGGCACCTCGATGATCCGGGTTTCGAGGGCCTGCTGCTGGTGGTGCGCCAGGTCCCCTTCAATAGCCCGGACGGTCTCTTCAAGGGTCGACGGCGGCAGGACGTCGGGATCGAATCTCACCAGCAGCGAGGCGTTGGCAGGGCAGATATCCACGATGCCGGGCAACTTCCGCTCTGCAAGTTTCTCGGCGATGGACATGACCCTGAAATTTGCGGCCAGGCTCATCGCCTCCGAGACCTCGACGAACAGGAATTCGTCTCCGCCCCAGGTGTAGCGGGCCTCCAGTTCGGCGGGTGCGGGGCTACTCATGGTGCCTCCATCAGATTGTCGACGGTTTCGATGAACTTTGAGTGGTGCTTGACGGCGGCGAATTCGAGCCGGTCCAGCAGTTTCTTGAGCACCGGAATGGTTGTCTTGACCCCTTCGATCCTGGTCCCGTACAGCGCCTCCAGCGCCCCTTCGATGGCGGCTTCGCGGGTGTCCTTGTGGACTATGAGCTTCGCGAGCATGGAATCGTAGTACGGGCTGACCGTGGATCCTGCCTCCACGCCGGCGTCGACCCGGATCCCGTCGCCGGCAGGCCATTCCAGGGCCGTGATCAGGCCCGGACTGGGGAAGAAGTTGTTGTGCGGGTCCTCGGCGTTGATGCGGCACTCGATGGCGTGGCCGCTGAACTTAATGTCCTCCTGCCGGACCGACATGGCACCGGTGGAGGCGATGAGCAGCTGTTCGCGGACCAGGTCGACGCCGGTGATTTCCTCGGTGATGGGGTGCTCCACCTGGATGCGGGTGTTCATTTCGATAAACGCGGCCTCGTGGCCCGCCGGGTCGTAAAGGAACTCGACCGTTCCGGCGCCGCTGTAGCCGCACTCCCGGGCAAGTTCCACCGAGGATTCGCGGATGGTCCGGCGGACGGCATCGGGAAGGTCCGGGGCCGGGGCTTCCTCAATGACTTTCTGGGAGCGCCGCTGCATGGAGCAGTCGCGGTCTCCGAGATGGATGAAGTTGGTGCCGTCGCCGAGGACCTGTACCTCCACGTGCCGGGCGTGCTGCACGAAGCGCTCCAGGTAGACGGTCGGATCCCCGAAGACCGACGCCGCTTCGCCGCGGGCCATCTCGATGGTCTCCAGCAGTTCGCCCTCGTTGTGCACAAAGCGGATGCCCCGGCCACCGCCGCCGGCGGAGGCCTTGACCACCAGCGGGTAACCGATGCCGCGGGCCTCTGCCACGGCGTCGGCGTTGGGGTCGAGCGGCCCGTCGGAGCCGCGGAGGATGGGGACCCCTGCCTTGCGGGCAGATTCGCGGGCCAGGGACTTGTTGCCCATCATCTCGATCGCGTCGGCGTCGGGACCCACCCAGGTGAGTCCCGCTGCCGCGACCTTCCGCGCAAACTCGGCGTTCTCGGAAAGGAAGCCGTAGCCGGGATGGACGGCATCGCAGCCGTTGTCCACGGCGGCGGCGATCACGGCGTCCTGGTTCAGGTAGCTGGCGGGGGCGGGGGCCGGCCCCACCACCACAAAGTTGTCCGCACTGCGCGCGGCCAGGGAATCGGCGTCGGGCTCGCTGACCACCACGAGCGTCTCGATGCCCATTTCGCGGGCGGTGCGGGCGATCCGCACGGCGATTTCACCGCGGTTGGCGATGAGCAGTTTCTTCATCACTAGCCTTCTCGGATGACGATAATGGTGTCGCCCGGATTGACCATGTCGCCCTCGTTGACCTGGAAGGATTCGAGGGTTCCGGCCACGTCGGACTGGATTTCGGTGAACTGCTTCATGATTTCGACGATGCCTACCGTCTGGCCGACTTCGATGGTGTCGCCCTCGTTGGCGAAAGGCGGCTTGCCCGGGCCGGGCTTGCGGTAAAAGACTCCGGGGAGGGGGGAAACAATGTTTGCCATGGGGTGCTCGCTTTCAGATGGTTGGATGATTCGGCTCTAGCCCAGGACCGCACGCACGGCGCTGGCCACGGCAGTGGAATTGGGCGCGTCGGAGTGCACGCAGATGCTGCGGAACGGAATGTCCAGTTCGGTGCCGTCCACGGCCAGTACCGGCTCGCCGGCCAGGGCGCGGCTGACGCGCTCGGCGGCAGCGGCGGGATCGGTGGGAACCGGGCGGCGCTGGATCAGCAGCTCGCCCGCCGGACCGTAGTTGAGGTCGACATAGAGTTCCGGCACGAATTCCACGCCCATCGCCCGGCACACTTTTTCGTGGGCCGTGCCGGCGAGTCCGTAAAACGGAACTCCGTACTGCAGCGCCGCTCCGGCGGCGGCCTGCATCAGTTCCTCGTCGCCGGCCAGCATTCCGTAGAGGGCGCCGTGCGGTTTGATGTGGTTCAGCGTGAGCCCGTGCTTGCCGAGGAACGCCGTCAGGGCTCCGGTCTGGTACAGGATGATCGACTCGACCTCGTCAGGGCTGAGCACCATCCGGCGGCGGCCGAAACCCACGACGTCGGGAAGGCCGGGGTGCGAACCGACAGCCACCCCGTGCTCGGCCGCGAGCGCAACGGTCCGGTTCATCACGTCGGGATCGCCCGCGTGGAATCCGCAGGCGACGTTGGCGACGTCGATGATACGCATGAGTTCTTCGTCGTTTCCGAACTCGTGGAGGCCCAGGCCTTCACCCATGTCGGAGTTCAACAGCACACGCCCTTGAGCGCGCGGAGCGGTGTCGGCGGTCACATTTGTTTGCATGCTGCAACGCTACTCAGCATCCGGGGTCGCCGATATTGTGCAGTTCGATGAATCGGGCGGGCTGACTTATGATGTTTGCACTATCTGGGGGTCCGCCCGCCACTCATCGGAGGCTTCCTTGCGCATCTCAGACCTGATCGACGACGCCGATCTCAACATCCGCCTCCGTGTTCCGGGCGCTGAAGGCCGCCTTGACCGGCCGATCACCTGGTGCGCCCCCACCGAACACATGGACCCCACGCCCTTCCTCAGTGTCAATGCCCTGGTGCTGACCAACGGCATGGGCCTGAATGTCAGGGACTTCAGGATCTGGGACGCCTATGTGGAGCGGCTGGTCTCCGTTCCCGTCTCGGGACTCGTGTTTGGCCTGGGCGCAGCGCACCGCGAGCTGCCGGAGGGCCTGTTGCAGGCCTGCGAGGCGCACGGCCTGCCGCTGCTGGAGCTCCCGCCGGAGGTGCCTTTCGTGCTGGTCATGCGCCACGTGGAGCGGATCATTGCCGCCGAGCGTTATGAGGAACTGCGCAAGGGCTGGGAGCTGGCCGACGACTGCACCCGCCTGGCGGCCGACGGACGATCCCTGGTTGAGGTGCTCGAGCGGGTGGCGGGCGCCGTCAACGCAAGGGTGGCCGTGATCGACCAGAATGCCTTCGAACTCGTTGCCGCAGGCACCGCCCACGGGGATACGGCGCGGACCACGCTGCGCCTGCCAAGCGGCGCAGCGGAGCAATTCAGGCTTGCCATCGAGGGGATTGGCAGTGACGTAGTGCTGCAACCCGTCCTGGGTCCCGTCGCCGCCGTGATCGGCCTGCAGCTGAGCTACACCCTGGGCTCCCGCTCGCCCCTGCATTCCCGGGAGGCGGCGCGCTTCATGGAGTCCCTCTATGCCGGCCACGGTGAGCCCTCCCGGCCGCTGCGCCGCTATGCCCTCGAGTCCGGTTTCGATCCCGACGGAGACTGGAGCGCGGTACTCATTGGCAGTTCGGAGGCGGTCGCGCCCGCCAAGCTCCGGGCCATCGCCTGGCGCGCGCGGGTGGGGCTGCAGGGCTCTTTCACGACCGTGCGGTTCATGGAGGAAACCGGGCTCACCACCTTGTTGCTGCAGCACCGGCACGGGCCGGCCGACCTGCGTGATGCCGTTGGGGACTTCTTCCTGGACGCCCCGGAACTGTCGGTCATCGTCACCGAGACCGCGAACCTCGGCGAACTGCCGCTGACGCTTCGGCTTGCACGGCGCCAGGTGGGGCGGCCCGGCGTACACAAAGCGCCGCTGGCCGACCTCGCCGGCATTGTGCAGGGGCTGCCCAGCCCTGGTCTGGTGGCTATGTGCCGGCGCCTCCTGGCCCCCCTGGAGTCCGACGGCGGCACTGCGCTGCGGGAGACGTTCGACGCTTACCTGAGGCACAGCGGGAATTCCGCGAAAATCTGCGACGAGCTCTTCATTCACCGCAATACGCTCAGCTACCGGCTGAGGAAGATCCAGGAGCTCCTGCGGCTGGATCTGACCGACGGCGAAGTCCGCGCCACCTACATGCTGGCGCTGGGCATCGTCGCAGCAGCGGGCTAGGGCGAGACGCGAAGGGTGCCGGCGCGGGGTCCGGCTGTCCGCGGCTCTCCTCGCGGAGTCTTCGAGGTCATCCAGGAATCGCCTGGGCGCTGCTTTCGCGGATGCAGAGGGCCGGTTCGAGCAGGACAGGTTCGACATGTTCGCCGTCGAGCACGCGCTTCAGGAGCTGCATCGCGGTCCGGCCGATAGCCAGCATCGGGGAGCGGACCGAGGACAGCGGAATGGGAAGCTCGGCTGCAACTGAGGTGTCGTTGAAGCCCACCACCGCGACGTCACGGCCGACGGTGAAGCCGTGGGTGCGCAGCACGCCCATAGCGCCAATGGCCGCGAAGTCGTTAACGGCGAACACGGCCGTCGGATGAGGCGTGCCGCTGGCCAGGATGGCCTCGGTGGCTTCCCGCCCGCCGGCTGTGTCGAATCGGGACCACACCACCGCTTCTTCTGGAATGACGCCGCCCAGAGATCGCCACCGGTCCACGAACCCGGCCGTCCGGTCCACGGCCGTGCTGGCGTACGGTTCACCCGCGATCACGGCCACGGTCCTGTGGCCCTGGCTCCAGAGATGGTCGGCCACGAGCTGTCCGCCGAGGACATCGTCGCAGGTGGCCGACGGGTAGCCCGGAACTCGGCGGTTCATGAGCACGAAGGGAACCTTGCGCCCGGTCAGCTCGCGAAGCTGGCTGCCGTCCAGATGCGCGTCTCCAATGATCAGCCCATCGACCCTCCGTGCCAACATCGTGTCCGTTTTTCGGCGTTGTTCCTCCGGGTCGTCGCGGGAGTTCATGACGAACGTGGAGTAGCCGAGCTCGGCCGCGGCTTCCTCGATGCCCTCGTACATGATGGCCAGAACGAGGTCGGAGAGTCGCGGAACGATGACGCCCATGAGTCGCGTCCGCCGCGTCCGCAGTCCGGCGGCCTGCGGGTTGGGCGAGTAGCCGCGTTTCCGCGCGAGGTCGCGGACCCGCTCGGCGGTCGCGACGGAGGCGGCGCCGCGGGCCACGTCCGAACCCGAGTGCAGGATCCTGGACACGGTCGACGGGTGGATGCCGAGCTCGTGTGCAAGGTCCTTCAGTGTCACGGTGCGGCCGTCGGCCGAATTTTCCTGCATTGGGTCCCCTTCCGCAGCTCGAGAAGGCGTCACCCCAAGACTGCCGGATATGGCCGGGATCTCCCGCCATAAGGCCCTTGACGTGTCACAAGTCACATTCTATAGTCATTTTTACCCCCAACCCAATCGTTTGGGTAGCTCGGTGGGTGACGTGGAACACCAAAGTGTTTACGCCAATGAAATGCCGGGCGGCAGTTGCACGAAACATCGCAGAGTTACTTTCTACCCACAAACCCAATCGATTGGGTGAATGTTCGGAACCGGATGCAGGAGCAACGGAGTAAAGATGACTGTCACAGATTCAAGTAGTGCCTACGTGGTGCTGCTTGCCACGGGAGGAACGATCTCCTCCCGCGGTTCCGGGGCCGGAGGAGGAGCCGTAGCGTCGGACACGGGGGAGCAGGTGTTCGCCAGCTTGGGCGTGCCGGCGGTTCACCCGGTCCGCGTGATCGACGTCTTCCGGAAGGGGTCATACCTCCTGACCATCGACGACATGATCGCCATTTGCGCCAGGATCCGGGAGGCCCTTACCGACCCGCAGGTTCTCGGAGTGGTCGTCACGCACGGCACCGACACGATGGAGGAGACGGCCTACCTGGCGGAACTCACCCATGACGATGACCGACCCGTTGTTTTCACCGGAGCCCAGCAGGCGGCGGACTCCAGCACCCCGGATGGCCCGGGAAATCTAGCCCGGGCAATCGCCGTCGCCGGCTCTCCCGCAGCCCGGGGAAAGGGGGTGCTTCTGGCCTTTGCCGGGACCATCTTCCCTGCAACCGGAGTGCGGAAATGCCACACCACCAGAGCTGAGGCCTTCGCCAATCCGGATTTCGGAACCGCCGGATCGGTCAGCGAAGCCGGCGAGGTCAGCCTGACAGCGGCACGGCCCGCGTTTGAGGCGCTACCGCTGCCTGGCGCCGGGGCCGGTTCGCCCCGCGTGGACCTGATTGCCGCCTACCCCGGGGCGGACGCCACCCTGCTGCGCAGTGCCCTCCAGGCCGGGGCCGCGGGGATCGTCCTCCAGGGAACGGGAACGGGAAACGCCAACCGCGAGATCTGCCGGGAGGTCGCCGCGGCCACCGCGGACGGCGTCGTGGTAGTGACAAGCACCCGGGTGGACGCCGGCGCCGTCGTGCCGATCTACGGCGACGGCGGCGGCGACGATCTGCGCGCGGCGGGCGCCGTATCCTCCGGGCTGCTCAGGCCATCCCAGTCGCTGGTCCTCCTCAGCCTGCTCCTCCGACTCGGCACCCCAGCGGCGCGTATCGCGGAAATCTTCGCCCTGCGGGGCAGGGTTCCGGACCCCGGCGGCGCCGAAACCAGTACCCCAACAACAGAACTCCAACAAGAAGCGCAGTGAAAGGTTGATCTCATGACTAAGGACATCCAAGTCGCATTCGGCGTCGACGTAGACGCCGTAGCCGGAATGCTCGGTTCCTACGGAGGTGAAGACTCCCCGTGTGACATCTCCCGCGGCCTGTTCAGCGGTGAAGTCGGCGGCCCGCGCCTCATCCGCCTCTTCGAGAAGTACGGGCTGCCCGCCACCTGGTTCGTCCCGGGCCACTCCATCGAAACGTTCCCGGACCTGACCCGGATGATTGTCGATGCAGGACATGAAATCGGCGTGCACGGGTACTCGCATGAAAACCCCATCGCCATGACCCGCGAGCAGGAGACGGCCATCCTGGACCGGTCGATCGAGCTCATCGAGAAGGTATCCGGCCAACGCCCCACGGGCTACGTCGCTCCCTGGTGGGAATTTTCGCAGGTTACCAACGAGATTCTCCTCGAACGCGGGATTAAGTACGACCACTCGCTGATGCACCGCGACTTCGAACCCTACTACGTCCGGGTCGGCGACAGCTGGAAGAAGATCGACTACACCAAGGACGCCGAAACCTGGATGGAGCCGCTGGTCCGCGGAAAGGAAACTGACCTGGTCGAGATTCCGGCCAACTGGTACCTCGATGACCTGCCTCCGATGATGTTCATCAAGGCGTCCCCGAACTCCCACGGCTTCGTCAGCCCCCGCGACATCGAGCAGATGTGGCGCGACCAGTTCGACTGGGTTTACCGGGAAATGGACCAGGCCGCCTTCACCATGACCATCCATCCGGACGTCTCGGGCCGGCCCCAGGTCCTGCTCATGCTCGAACGCCTCATCGAACACATCAACTCACACGAAGGCGTCAATTGGCTCAAGTTCGACCAGATCGCCGACTCCTTCCTCGCCCGCAGCCCCCGAAAGGAAAACCAGTAATGAGCATCCATGAACCTGCTGTCGACCTGACGCGCCCGCAGCCTGACGAGAAGCGCCGCTTCCCGGTCTTTTCCAAAAAAAATACCAGCATCGCCACCGTCCTTGCCTTGCTGGCCTGGACAGTCGCAGTCTTTGACTACGGCCTCTTTGGTACGCTCCTGCCGGCCATGCAGGAAGAGTTCGGCTGGACAGCGCCCGAGGCGTACGCCATCAACACCTGGATCGCCGTCGGCACCGCGATTGTCGCCTTCGGCATCGGTCCCGTTATCGACCGGCTCGGCCGCCGCAAGGGCATGATGGTGACGATTGGCGGCACGGCCGTGGTGTCCGGCGTGACGGCTCTTATTCCCACCGGAATCCCTTTCTTGAGCAACGGCCTGCTCGTGCTGGTCCGTTCCTTCGGTGGGCTCGGCTTCTCCGAGCAGGCCGTCAACGCGACGTACATGAACGAGGTCTACCAGGTCACCGAGGTCGCGGATAAGCGCAAGCGCCCCGGCTTCCACTACTCCTTTATTCAGGGCGGCTGGCCGCTGGGCTTCCTGCTTGCCAGTGCCCTGGCCCTTGCTTTCCTCCCCTCCCTCGGCTGGCGTGCCCTGTACCTGATGGCGACGATCCCTGCAGCAATCATCGTGTGGGTCATTGCCAAGAAGCTCAAAGAGACGCCCCAATTCGAGCTGCACCACAAGCTGACCCAACTCGAAAAAGGCGGAGAATCGGCGGATGCCCATGCACTGGCCCGCGCCTACGGCGTCGAGCACTCTTCCGCGGCCCCGCTGAAGCGGATTTGGGAACCGCACCTGCGCCGGAACACCATCGTGTTCTCGCTGGCCTGGATCGTGAACTTCTTCGGCATCACCATCTTCAGTGTTCTCGGCAGTTCCGTGCTGAAAAACGCGAAGGGCGTGGAACTCTCCGATGCTTTCTGGATGCTGATCGTGATCAACCTGCTGGCGTACTTCGGCTACGTCTTCCACGGCTGGCTGGGCGACAAGATCGGCCGCAAGCGGACCATCATCGGCGGCTGGATTCTCTCCGGCATTTCCTTCACGATCATGCTGAGCCCCATCGCCACCAGCCCTTTCATGATCATCCTCACCTATGGAGCCGGCCTGTTTTTCCTGGTCGGTCCCTATGCCGCAATCCAGTACTTCATGGCTGAGTGCTACCCGGTCAGTTGCCGCGCCACCGGCACCGCCTTCATCGGCGCCATGAGCCAGCCGGGCACCATCATCGGCGGGGCCATCTTCACCGCGATCGCCGCCGGAAGCGGGACCGGGACCGCGGCCGTCTGGGTGGGCGCGCTGGGAACCCTGGTCTCCGGCCTGCTTATGATCGCCGCGAAGCCGCCGGCCGAGGCTCTGCTTGAGGACCACGTGCACGAGGTCCA
>CAVZJX010000012.1:0-8843 GCA_963775715.1 uncultured Actinomycetota bacterium
GCCCCGGAGGGAGCTTGGGCCGAGGTGCTCAACGCCCACCTGGCAGCGCTGACGCGGCAGACGTCGTTGATCAAGGAACTGCGGGACACCAACGAGCAGTTCCTGCGGTCCGCCGTCCGCTCCACCCAGGAGTCGATCGCTGACCTGCAGCCCTCCTCGGCCGCGGGTACCTATGACGCCCAGGGCAAGACCGGGGCAACCGCCGGTTCCCGTATTTTCGACCAGAGGTTCTAAGGAGCCAGCATGAGCACTTTCGGTGCCCTGAACACGGCCTACCGTGGACTGACCGCGGCCCAGCAGGGAATGAATGTGGCCGGGCAGAATATTGCCAACGCAGCCACCGAGGGTTACACCCGCCAGCGCGTGCAGCAATCCCCGCTCGCGGCGCCGGCGCAGGGTCTCTGGGGCGCGGGTGCACCCCAAGTCGGTCAGGGCGTCTCGGTTGACGCGATCGCACGGCTGGGAAGCAGCTTCCTCGACGGCGGCGTCCGGTCCGCAGGCGCCCAGGCAGGGTACGCCAACGTCCGGTCCTCCGCTCTCCAGAGCATCGAGGGCGTCCTCAACGAACCCGGCGACAACGGCGTTTCCGCCGCCCTGCAGGGGTTTTGGTCCGCCTGGCAGGGTGTCGCCAACCAGCCCGGCGAAGCCGCTCCGTCCGGCTTGGTGATCCAGGCCGCGAACACCCTGACCACCCGCATCGCCACGGCCTACCAGTCGTTGGACGGGCAGTGGACCGACGCCAGGGGCCAGGCGGCGGATGCGGTGACCGCCGTGAATTCGGCGGCGTCCCAGGTCGCGGCCTACAACACCACCATTCGTTCCACTCTCGCCGCCGGCGGGTCGGCCAACGAGCTCATCGACGCCCGGGCCAAGCTAACCGAGAGCATCGCGCGGCTGGCCGGGGGCACCGTGCGCGAGCAGGCCGACGGCACCGTGGATGTCCACATCGGCGGCAACGCCCTGGTGATGGGTTCCACTGTGAGGACGCTTGCCCTCACAGGAGCGGCGACCATGGCCGGTTCAGCCGCCACACCGGTTCAGCTCGAGTGGGCGGACCGGCCCGGCGTTGCGGTGGGGCTCGACGGCGGCCAACTGGCGGGTTCGCTGTCCGTCCTGGCTCCTGCGGCTGGCGGATCCGGCGGTGTGATCGCCGAGGCCGCCGCCTCCTACGACCGCCTCGCCACCCAGCTGGCCACGGACGTAAATACCGTCCACTCCGGCGGGCTGACAGCCGCGGGTACACCGGCGGGCAACTTCTTCTCGATCGATGCCACCCGCCCCGCGGCGCTCGGGATCAGCTCCATCCAGGACCCGGCCCTCATTGGTGCGGCCGCCGCCGGTTTCGGGGCCAAGGATGGGCACAACGCTGACTCCCTGGCCCAAATCGGCACCCGAACCACCTCCCCTGACGCCACGTGGCAGTCGATTGTGACGGGTATCGGATTGCAGTCCCGGAACGCCCAGCAGCACGAAACCATGACCGCTGCCGTGGAAACCTCGGCGCAGACAAGCCGTGCATCCTCCTCGTCTGTCAGCCTGGACGAGGAGAACGTCAGCCTGCTCACCAACCAGCACGCGTACCAGGCGGCCGCCCGGGTGATGACCGCTGTCGACGAGGCCCTGGACGTCCTGATCAACCGCACCGGCTTGGTAGGAAGGTAGCCATGCTTAACCGAGTCACAAACCTCACCATGTCCGCGGCTGCGCAGCGCAACCTCCAGCTGCAGCAGTCCAAGCTCGCCGGGCTTCAGGACAAGGCGTCGTCGCTGGACAAGATCGGCCGCCCTTCGGATGACCCGTCGGCCACTGCGCAGGCGTTGCAGACCCGCACGCGCCAGGCTGCGGCGGCACAATACAGCCGGAACATCGACGACGGGAACGGCTGGCTGACAGTCGCCGACTCCGCACTGGGCCAGGCCACCAATATCCTGAACCGGGTCCGAGACCTGACCCTGCAGGCGTCGAACGATTCGCTGGGCCAAAAGGAACGCGACGCCATCTCCACCGAACTCAAGGGCCTGAACGCTGACCTGCTGTCGGTGGCAAACACGCAGCACCTGGGTCGGAACATCTTCGCCGGAACCTCGGACAAGGACGGCGCTTTCGCCCCGCCAATACCGCCGGACCCGGCGGTTCCCGGTGACCCGGGCACGCCGCCGAGCTTCAACGGCACGCTGGGAAGCACCGTGGAGCGGCGCGTCAGCGATAACCGGACTATCCGGGTGGACGCCGACGGCGCAAAAATCTTCGGTGACGGAGGCACGTCCCTCTTCGCCCTGATCGGACAGATCACCGGCGATCTTGACGCCGGGAAGGCCCCCAACACCCATTTGACCGCGTTGGATCAAGGCATCAAGAATGTCATCAGCGGCCGCGCGGAAATCGGGACACGGCAGGCCGAACTCGAACGCGCAGGAACCGTCAACACAGATTTGGAGGCCAGCTTGGACGCCCAGAAGACGGGAATCGAGAAGGCAGATCTCGGCAGCGTAATCATGGACCTGAAGCTGCAGGAAACCAATTACCAGGTGGCCCTGGCCGCCACCGCGCGGGTCCTGCAGCCCACCCTGATGGACTTCCTGCGATGAACTCCGTCCTCAGCAGCACCCCGGTGACCTTCACCGCCCCGATGCCGGGGTTGGAGAGGGTGCACGATTTCGCCCTGCGGAACATCGACAGCGCCCCGGGCCTGTTCGCCCTCGAATCCGGGTCCGCGCCGGTACGGCTGTTCCTGGCGGACGCCGCAGTCTTCGTTCCCGGCTACACGCCCCCGCTGCCGGCGGCGGCACTGGAAGCCCTGGAGCTCGGCGACGGCGAAACGCCGCAGCTCCTCGTGGTGGTCAACCATTCCCCCGCATCCACGACGGTTAACCTGATGGCACCGATCGTGCTGAACCCGGCCAGCCGCCGCTGCACGCAGCTGGTGCTGGACGGCAAGGAGTACCCGCTCCGGGCGGAGCTCGGCGCGCTCTAGCCGCTGCCGCCGTCGGGCGTCGGAGCAGCAGCCGCCGGGATGCTGCGAGGCGGCGCCGTCGGCTCACCAGTAGTGCGCGACGTCGATGACCAGGCGCGAACCGGTGTCGGGCCCGTTCAGGGTAAAGACCCGGAACGGCAGCCGGGCCCGCACGCCCAGCCCCAGGCTGGTGTAGCCCTCGAAGCTGCCGGCCCAGGCAAGCTGCCGGAACGTCTGGTAGCCGGTGACGTTGCTCAGCTCGCTCTTGTTCGCCGGGGTGTAGGTCGCCTTGCCGTTGGAGTCGTACGCGGGTGCGTTGGCGGTGACCTGGATGAAGGCCTGGCCCCGCAGCGCAATCGGCAGGCCGGAACCGTCCTGCGCTACTTGGGGAACATAGCGCACCGAGTAGCCGGCCGCAGGCCCATTGAGGTCGATCACCAGACGGTCGAAGCAGTAATGCCGGCCGGTCCGGACGTTGGCCACCTTCGCCTGGCTCATTGCCGGGTCCGCCTTGGCCAGTGAGCCCCAGACGAGTCCGCAATAGGGTGCAGCCGCGGCCGGCCCGGGCGTCAGCAGGCCCAGCCCCGCCGCCATCAGCAGGGCCACCAGCCAGCCGGTGAGCTTTTTTCCGTGGAGTTTGAACATACGGGCCGCCCCCTCGAATCATCCGGACAGTTCAAGGGTAGGAGCGTGCGGACCGGTTGGCGAGATCCGGGCCCGGATCGGCGTCCAACCGTTAGGCGGCGGCGGTTTTGGTCACGGTTTCGGCCTCAGTCCGGGGACAGCAAAGCGCCGGGCCCCTCGCGGGACCCGGCGCTTTGCTGGGGATTCAGAATCTGTGGCACGCGCCCGGTGATGCGGGCCGGCCACGTTCAGGGAAAGCTCTTAGCCTTCGCAGTCGTGGCAGTACTTCAGGCCGTTCTTTTCCTTCGCAACCTGGGACCGGTGACGGACCAGGAAGCAGGAGGCGCAGGTGAATTCATCAGACTGCTCGGGGACAACAATAACGGTCAGTTCTTCGCCGGAGAGGTCGGCGCCGGGAAGGTCGATGCCCTCGGCGGTGTCGTTCTCGTCGACGTCGATAACAGCAGTCTGGGCACCGCCGCCACGGGATGCCTGAAGGGCCTCCAGCGATTCAGCGGGAGACTCTTCTTCTGTCTTGCGTGGGGCGTCGTAATCGGTAGCCATAGCGGGGTTCACTTTCGTTGCTGCATAGCGCCATTTCAGGCACCTCAGTGAAGCAGTTTAGGGCATCATCCTTGGACTTAGAGAATACTGTGTTTAACGCGACATTCCGCGTCACGGACCCTATGAATCGGGAGGCAGAGATGGCCACAAAACTGAACAAAAAAGCGCTCGCGCAGGCACGCCGGCTGATCAAGGAAGGCCAGGTCCAGCGGGACACCCGGGACGACTGGAGCGAGCATGCGCCCTCGGCCGATCAGGAGAACAAGTTCATCGACAAGAACGGCTTTGACGAGTTCGCCCAATGGCACCTGGGCCTGGACCCGGACGCCTCCGAAGGCACCAAGGGCAGCGTGACGTTCCCCTTCGGCGATTTTAAGAAAGTGCACCGCTGCGCGGTGATTTCACTGGAGAGCCGGGCCGCGCAGCACGGCCACGACGACATCGCCGAAGCGGCCAAAAAGCTCCTCGAAGAGCTCGACGCCGGCTAGCGGCGCCGGTTTCAGGCGACCGGCCAGACGACCAGGGTTTTCCAGGCGGCCGGGTCCGGTTCGGTGCCTGGATCGCTCAGGTAGTACTCCCACATGGCATCGCCCGGGGTCAGGCCGTCCGCCTGCATCCGGGCCATCACGGCGTTGTAGGTCTGCGGCAACGTCTCGTAGGGGCCAACATGCATGGCCTGAAGGGCGCGCCCGGCAGGCAGCACACCGGCCCTCACGCCGCTGTCTCCCCCGCCCGGGTACGGGGCGGCGAGCGGGAAGCCCGCCTCGACGTCGACAACGTCGGTGGGCGTACCGCGGTAGAGCGCGTACGGCGGCCCAGCCAGCTGGACGTTTTGCTGCTGCACGGCCGCCATCACCGTTTTGTAGGCCCGGTCGAAGAAGTCCCGCAGGGCGTTCATGGGCACGGTCTCGCGCAGCACCGCCGTCGGCTGTTCCTGCAGTTCCGCGGATTGGATGTCCGGTGCCGGGCCAGGATGTGTCTCGCTCATGAGGCCAGACTCCGCCGCCGGAGCGGGACGGTCAAGGGCCTAAGGCCCCGCGGCGGCGCTGCTCAGACCCGCAAGGCGCTGCTAGCGGGCGATGATCACATCGAGTTTGCGGGGACCGTGGACGCCTTCAACACGTTCGAGTTCAATGTCGCTGGTGGCGCTGGGCCCGCTGATCATGGTCAGCGGCCGGGTGCCGTCGATCCGGCGCAGCGCCTCGGGGAGGATGCCGGCGATGTCGGCGGCGTCAACGACGCAGATGTGGTGGTCCGGGACCAGGCTGATGGCACGCCGGCCCTGGCCGGGGCTGCCGTCCAGGATGATGGTCCCCGTTTCGGCGACAGCGACGGCGCTGCCGGTCACGACGGCGTCGGTGGCGTCCAGGTCGGCCACGGTCAACGGCGCCGCGGCCGCGTCCACCCGGCGGAGCGGCGCGTCAACGGCGTCGGCGGCGGCAAGCCAGCCGGCGTCGAGCCCCTCCGGCACCACGTAACTGCGTGACGTTCCAAGGAGTTCCGCGATCCGCGCCGGCACGCCGGACGCCTCCACCACGCAGACCTGGGCCTTGTAGTCGATCAGACGGTCCACCAGCAGTTGGATCCGGGCCTCCTGATCCAGTCCGGATGAGGCCCGGTATTCCCGCGGGATCTGCGGCGCCTCGGGGCCGTCCCGCAGCGCGGAGCGGATCCGGCCCAGGATTTCTTCGCGTGCGCTCATGCCCGGTCTTCCTTCTCGTGTTCCTTGGCCCACCAGTCGCGGAACGACTGCTGCGGCGGCGCCGGAATGTCCCGGCTCTGGGTCCAGCCGGCGGCGATGCCGGGGAGTTTGGTGATTTTCTTGTCCGGCCCGGCGGCCAGGCGGCCCAGCGGCAGGCCTTTTTCCACCAGCCCCAGCCGTTTGCCGGAAGACAGCGCCCAGGACGCGGCCTTCATGCCGACGTCCATCTGGCTGGGCAGCTTCTTCGTACCGCGTTTGCTGTCGACGTCGACGCCGCGCAGGTGCACCAGGATGTCCGGGATATTGATCTTCACCGGGCAGGCGTCGTAGCAGGCCCCGCAAAGCGAGGAAGCGTAGGGCAGCGAGCTGTTCTCTTCCGATTCGATGCCGGTCAGCAGCGGCGACAGAATGGCGCCGATCGGTCCCGGATAGGTGGAGCCGTAGGCGTGGCCGCCGGTCCGCTCATACACGGGGCAGACGTTCATGCAGGCGCTGCAGCGGATGCAATGCAGCGCCGAACGGCCCATCTCGTCCGCGAGCGCTGCGCTGCGTCCGTTGTCCAGCAGCACCAGGTGCACGTTTTGCGGCCCGTCGCCCTCGGTGACGCCGGTCCACAGCGAGGTGTAGGGGTTCATCCGCTCCCCGGTGGAGGACCGCGGGAGCAGTTGCATGAACACCTCGAGGTCCTGCCAGCCCGGCAGCAGCTTCTCCACGCCCATCACGGTGATCAGGGTCTCCGGCAGGGTCAGGCACATCCGGCCGTTGCCCTCGGATTCGACGACGGCGAGGGTGCCGGAGTCGGCAAGCGCGAAGTTCGCCCCGGACACGGCCACCTTGGCGGTGAGGAACTTGCGGCGCAGGTGCGCGCGGGCGGCCATGGCCAGCACCGCCGGGTTGTCGGTCAGCTCCGGGTCCGCGCCGGGCATCTCGCGCAGGAAGATGTCGCGGATTTCGGTGCGGTTCTTATGGATGGCGGGCACCAGGATGTGGCTGGGCTTGTCGTGGTCGAGCTGCACGATCAGCTCGGCGAGGTCCGTTTCGTAGGCGGTGATCCCCTGCTCTTCGAGGTATTCGTTGAGCCCGATTTCCTGGGTGGCCATCGACTTGACCTTGACCACTTCGGTTTCCCCGGTCTCCCGGACCAGCCCGGCCACGATCCGGTTGGCTTCGTCGGCGTCGCGGGCCCAGTGGATCGTCCCGCCGCGGGCCGTGAAGTTCGCTTCGAAGGCCTCGAGGAGTTCCGGCAGCCGGGCCATCACGGATTCCTTGATGGCGGACCCGGCGTCGCGCAGCTGCTCCCAGTCCGGCAGTTCGGAGACCACCTGGAGGCGCTTGTCGCGGATCGTGTGGGTGGCGTGGCCGAGATTGGCGCGCAGCTGGGTGTTGCCCAGCTCGCGGTGCGCCGCCTTCGGGAAGGACTCGGCGGCGTGCAGGTTTCCCGTGCCGAAGACCGGCAGGGAGGGCATGCCCAGGAAGGTGCTCATCGTGTTGCCTTTCCGGTGCTGACGCGTACCTCGCCGGTGACGGAGGCGGGCGCTTCCGCGGTGCTGGCGAGGATTTCGGCCAGGTGCAGGGTGGTGACGTCGCTTCCCTGGCGGGACAGGCCGCCGCCGATGTGCATCAGGCAGGAGGCGTCCCCGCCCGTGCACAGCGCGGCGCCGGTCGAGCGGACGTTGGCCGTCTTGTCCTCGAGCATGGCCGAGGACACGTCCGCGTTCTTCATCGAGAAGGTGCCGCCGAAGCCGCAGCACTGGTCCGCTTCCGGCAGCTCGGCCAGCTCGAGCCCCCGGACACTGCGCAGCAGGCTGGCCTGGCGGTCGCCCAGGCGGAGCAGGCGCATCCCGTGGCAGCTCGGGTGGTAGGTCACCCGGTGCGGAAAGTAGGAGCCCAGCTGGGCGCCGGCGTCGGTCACGCCGAGGACGTCCACCAGCAGCTCGGACAGCTCGTAGGTCCGGGCGCCGACGGCGGCGGCGCGGGCCTCCAGGGCGGCGTCGCCGCAGGTGCGGGCCACCATCGGGTGCTGGTGCTTGACCGAGGCGACGCAGGAACCGGAGGGTGCGACGGCGACGTCGTAGTCCCCGGTGTCGAAGGCGCGCACATGGTTGGCGACGACGGGGACGGCTTCCTTGAGGTAGCCGCTGTTGACGTGCATCTGTCCGCAGCAGGCCTGGCCGGAGGGGAACACGACCTCGTGTCCCAGCCGCTCGAGGATGCTCACGGTGGCCTGCGCCGTGCGCGGATACATCGCATCCACAATGCAGGTGGCGAACAAAGCGATTCTCATCTTGGCCTTTCCAGCAGCCTCGCAGGTATGTGGTCTGACCATAGTAAAGCACGTGATGGCCGCCACTCCCAAAGCAGGGGCGCAGCGTGAACCGGCTCACATTCCGGGTGAGATGTAGGCTACACTCTCATGGTCCGACCACAGTGGTCTGACCAAAGAACTCGTCGTCTCTCAACGTAGAGGAACTTCCGTGGACCACTTCACCCCCACCACCGATCCGGTGCTCAACAGCGTGGCCTGGTCGGCCATCGTCGGCCTGCTGCCGCTGCTCACCTTCTTCATCCTGCTGGCCGTCGTGAAAACGAAGGCGCACGTGGCCGGGGCATTCGCCCTGCTGGTGGCGCTGCTGGTCGGCATCGCCGCGTTCCACATGCCCGCGGGCCTGGCCGTTCTCTCGGCAACCCAGGGCGGCGTCTTCGGGGCCTTCCCGGTGCTCTGGATTGTCATCATGGCCGTCTGGCTCTACCAGGTGACCGTCCTCAGCGGCCGGTTCGAGGACCTGCGCCGCGTCTTCGACGTGATCGGCGGCGGGGACGTCCGGCTCCAGGCCGTCCTGGTGGCGTTCTGCTTCGGCGGCCTGCTCGAAGCCCTGGCCGGTTTCGGCGCCCCGGTGGCGATCACCGCCACCATGCTGCTCGCCCTCGGGCTGCCGCCGCTCCGCGCGGCCGCTGCCGTGCTGGTGGCCAACACCGCCCCCGTCGCGTTCGGCGCGATGG
>CAVZJX010000013.1:0-52264 GCA_963775715.1 uncultured Actinomycetota bacterium
GCTGGGATGCCGCGGAAACGGGAGGGCACACGCAGATGCTAGACTGGAGGAACTTGATGTGCAGTGATGCCCACTTTGGATCCGCTTGACCGCCACGGCGCGCCGCCCGGATCCGCTGCAGGATTCCTCCCGGAATCCAAGTGCAGCCGTGGGCTTTATTCATGTGAGAGGCACATCCTGCGTCGATGAACGCGTTCTATTTGGTCCCGGCGGCCTGCACGACTGTGCAGACGGCCCGGTTGACCACCTGACTTTTCTTCGGCGAACCCCCGGTCCAACCGGCGCCGGGGGCCGATATCCGTACGGATACCGCCTGAAAGACCTTTGAAACACATGACTACATTTGCTGCCCTCGGCACGCCCAAGGCCCTTGCCGACACCCTCACCGCCCAGGGAATCGTTGAGCCGTTCCCCATCCAGGTCAAGACCCTCCCGGACACCCTCGCCGGCCGCGACGTCCTGGGCCGTGGCCGCACCGGCTCCGGCAAGACCATCGCCTTCGCGATTCCGCTGGTCGCACGGCTCGCTGAGCGGGAAGCCGCGCATTTCCGCAAGCCGGGCCGTCCGTTGGGCCTGGTCCTGGCGCCGACCCGCGAACTGGCCACCCAGATCAACGCCACCATCGAGCCGCTGGCCAAGGCCGCCGGGCTGACCACCACGGTGATCTTCGGCGGCATTTCCCAGGCCCGCCAGGAGAAGGCCCTGCGCGCCGGCGTCGACATCGTCATCGCCTGCCCGGGCCGCCTGGAGGACCTGATCCGCCAGCGCATCGTGACGCTTGAAGGCGTGGAGATCACCGTCCTGGACGAGGCCGACCACATGGCCGACCTCGGCTTCCTCCCGGTGGTCAAGAAGCTTATGGACATGACCCCCAGCCAGGGCCAGCGCCTGCTCTTCTCCGCCACCCTGGACAACGGCGTGGACAAGATCGTCCAGCGCTACCTGTCCAACCCGCTGACCCACGCCGTGGACGAGTCCCAGGCCGCGGTGACCACCATGGAGCACCACGTCCTCGTCGTCAATGACCAGACCGTCAAGAAGCAGCTGATCGTCGAGCTCGCCTCGGGCGCCGGCCGCCGCGTGCTCTTTATGCGCACCAAGCACCACGCCCGCAAGCTGGCCAAGACCCTCACCGACGCCGGCATCCCCGCCGTCGACCTGCACGGCAACCTCTCGCAGAACGCCCGCGACCGCAACCTCGCCGAGTTCTCCTCCGGTGAAGTCCGCGTGCTGGTGGCCACCGACGTCGCCGCCCGCGGCGTCCACGTCGACGACGTCGAGCTGGTCATCCACGTGGATCCGCCGACGGAGCACAAGGCGTACCTGCACCGCTCCGGCCGCACCGCCCGCGCCGGTTCCGACGGCACCGTGGTCACCCTGACACTGCCGGAGCAGCAGTCGGACGTCAAGAAACTGATGAAGGCTGCCGGCGTCGACGTAAACTTCGAGCGCGTCACCGCCAACTCCCCGCTCGTAGCCGAACTCGTGGGCGAAATGGCCGAGAAGATCGATCCGCGCACCCGTGCCGCGCTGCTGGCCGCCAAGGCCGCGAAGCAGGGCGGCGGCACCTCCACCGGCGCCAACGCCGAGCGTAAGCGCGCGCGCCGCCAGGCTGCACCCACCGCGGGCGGCCGGGGCGGACGCGGCGGACGCGGACGCGTTTCCGCCGAGGCGCCCCGCACTGACCTTCCCCGCGCGGAACGCCGCGCCGTGGCCTACGAAGGCCAGGCCGCTGCCCGCAACGCCGCCGAGCGTGTCGCGGAAAAGAACCAGGACCGGGCCGACGCCGAGCGGGCCGAGCGCCGCAACGCCCGGGGTCGCGGCCGCACCACTGCCTACGCGCACCACAACGATGTTCCCGCCGCCGGCGGCCGCGCCTCAGCCGGCCGGGGCTCCGACGGCCGTGCAGCTGATGGCCGCGGCGACTCCCGGGGCGGCGCACCCCGCACGGGCGGCGCACCCCGCGGCGGTTCCGCACCCCGCACCGGCGGCGCAGGCCGTACCGGTGGCGCGTCGGCCGGCGGCCAGCGCGGCGGACGTCCGGCTACCGGCCAGCGTGCCGCGGCAGGCGCGAAGTCCGGCGGGTCCGCGCCGGTCTGGTCCTCCAACACCGGCGGCACCTCCGGCGGATCCTACGCAGGCGGCGGCAACGGCCGCTCCGGCGAAGGCCGTCCGGCACGCGGCGGCGGTTCCCGCCGCGCGTCGGCTCCGGCGTCGAACGAACGCCGCAGCCGCTAGGGTTCAGGCTTTCCGCTACGCAAGCGGACGGCCGCCACGGGTATCACCGTAGCGGCCGTCCGGAAACGTAGCGGTTTCCTGCGCAGGGACTACCAGCCGCGGGCGCGCCACTCTTCCAGGTGCGGGCGTTCCGCACCGAGGGTGGTGGGCTTCCCGTGGCCGGGATGGACCACGGTGTCATCCGGATACACGTCAAACAGCCGCGCGGTCACATCGCTGAGCAGCTGGGCAAACCGCTCCGGATCCTGCTGCGTGTTGCCCACACCGCCCGGGAACAGCGAGTCGCCGGAGAAAATGTGTGCCGGGCCCTCCGGGTCCTGGTACACGAAGGCCACCGACCCCGGGGTGTGGCCCCGCAGGTGCACCGCGGTCACGTCGAACCCGTCGAAGTTGCCGACGTCGCCGTGATCCAGCAGTACATCGACCTTCACCGGCAGGTCAGGGGCATCATCCGTCCCGGCCGCCGTCTTCACGCCGGTGGCTTCCACCAGGCCAGGCAGTGCCCGGACGTGGTCCCAGTGCTGGTGGGTGGTGGCAATCAGGGCCAGCTTAGGCGTCGCTGCGGTATCCGCGGAGGCGTCGGCGAGCAGCCCCTGGATGGCGGGCAGATCATCGGCCGCATCGATCAGGAGCTGCGCACCGGACGCCTTGGCGGTGAGCAGATACACGTTGTTGTCCATCTCGCTGACCGAAATCCGGCGGATGGTGATGTCACGAAGCGAGTGAATAAGTGAGTCCATGGGCTTCAGTCTAGGACGGGCTTATTCGCGGCCCTGCGAGACCCAGTTGGGGTCAGCCGAACGGGAACCGACGACGGCGTCCGCGGCGGCGTCGAGCCTCTCCAGCTGCGCCGGGGTCAAGTCGAGCGACAGGGCGCCGAGGTTTTCATCGATCCGGGCCGCCTTGCGGGTGCCGGGGATCGGGACCACCGGCAGTCCAAGTTTCCGGCCCTGGGCGAGCAGCCAGCCCAGCGCCACCTGGGCCGGCGTCGCTGTCTGCCCGGGACTGCTGAGTTCCGCGGCGACAGCCTGGACGGCGGCGACGACGGCCTGGTTGGCGTCAAGGGCGGTCTCGGCGAAGCGCGGGATATTGCGGCGGAAGTCGTTGCTGCCCAGCTTCGAGGCGTCGACCGTGCCGGTGAGGAATCCCCGGCCCAGCGGCGAGTAGGGCACAAAACCCACGCCCAGTTCGGCCGCGGCAGGAACCACGTTGCGTTCCACGTCGCGGCTCCAAATGGACCATTCGCTCTGCACTGCGGCGATCGGGTGAACGCTGCTGGCGTCCCGCAGCTCCTCGGCCGTCACTTCGGACAGGCCAAGGTGCCGCACCTTTCCGGCCCGCACCAGCTCCGCCATGGCCTCCACGGTTTCCACAATCGGAACGCGGAGGTCGCGGCGGTGCATGTAGTACAGGTCGATCGTGTCGGTGCCGAGGCGCTGCAGGCTGCGGTCCACGGCCTGCTTCACGTAGGCCGCGTCGCCGCGGATGTCCGAGTAGCCGGTGGACGGGGTCCCCACCAGGCCGAATTTGGTGGCCAGCTGCACCTCGCCGCGGCGTTCCTTCAGGAGCTGGGCGATCAATTCCTCGTTGCTGCCGCCGCCATAGATGTCTGCCGTGTCGATGAAGCTCACGCCCGCGTCCACCGCGTGGTGCAGGGTGGCCAAGGCCTCGGCCGGATCCACTTCCCCGTAGACCGGGGTCAGGGCCATGCCGCCGAACCCCAGGGGGCTGACGCTGAAGCCGTCGCCGAGCTGGACTGTTGCTGAAGTCATCTTTGATCTCCTATCGCTGCCGGAATTGCCGTCCCAGCCAAGAACTCGGGCAGGCGCGCGGCTATTCCAGCGCTCCTGCCCAGTTGGTTGCGGCGGACAGGGCCGGGACACGGCGTGTCGCCTCAGATCGACCGTCCGCGCGGGCACTACGCGGGCACTAACTGGGCGGGAGCGTTCTTGACTCCGCGGTTTTTCCGGCCGGCAGCAGCTTCAGCCCGGCCGCGCAGCCCACGACCCCGGCGATCAGCAGCAGTTTCAGCGGGCTGGCGGGCTCGACGCCGGTCGCCATCGCCCAGCCGACCGTCAGGGCCGCGCCGATCCCCACCCAGACGGCGTAGGCCGTGCCGAGCGGAATGCTCCTCACGGCCAGACCCAGCCCCACCATGCTCAGGGTGGCGGTCACGGCGAACACGAGCGTGGGCAGCGGCTGAGTGAAGCCGTCGGACAGGCCCAGGGCCGTGGCCCAGACAGCCTCCAGCACGGCCGAGGCGAGCAGGATCAGCCAGGCCAGCGTCGCCGCCGGCGCCTTTGCCGTTTCGCGCGTGCGGTCCGGTGCCATCACGCCACCAGCTTCAGGCCGGCCACGCAGGCGACGATTCCGCCGAGCAGCAGGACCCGTCCCGTGGTCGCGGGCTCAACCTTGGTCACCATGGCGTACGCCGACGTCAGCACGACGCCGACGCCCACCCAGACCGCGTAGGCGGTGCCGGTGGGGATACTTTGCATGGCGATGGCCAGGCCGCCGGTGCTGGCCAGCACTGACACGAGGAAAACTGCGCCGGGCAAAAGACGGCGGCGGCCGGAAGACTGCGCTGTCCGGTGCAACGCGGCAGCCCAGACCGCCTCCAAAGACCCGGAAAGAATGAGGATGAACCACGCCATGCCAGCTCCTTTGGCCAGTCTTGTCGCATGCCGGGTACTGAACCGTCGTCCGGAGGTCGCTGAAGCGGCGGCCTTGGTTCCAGCCTAGCAACCGCCCCGCCGCCCGGCAGGACCGTCTTGTGCCCCGTGGCAGCCGCTTTGAGGCTTGAAAGGGCACCTGATGGGGCTGGGGGCACGGGAGGGGCCGGCTGGGGCTCGGCTAGGGGGTGTGGTCCTCGTCGGCGGGATCGATGGAGACGACGGCGAGGAAGCCCCGGCCCAGGATTTCCGGGGTGCCGGTGTCGGAACCGACGACGGCGTCGTACCGGCCGAGGGGCTGCGGGGCGGTACCGGTACCGGCTGCGCCCGCGCCAGCATCCAGGTCCGCCGGGTCCGGACCCGGGGAGTCCTTGGCTTTGATGCCGCCGGTGCTGACGGTGGCCTGGCCCTGCAGCAGAATGCCGAACTGGCCGGCGAACACCGGGTGTGCCCGTTTCTTGGAGAGTTCAACAATGGAGGTGTAGCCCTTGTAGGCGCCGGTGCGCGTGATGACGTTCAGGTCCCGGATGTCCCCGGTGGGCAGGGCCCCGGCCGCGGCGGCGTCTCCGGAAAACCGGAACGGGCGGTATTTCTCCAGCGGATGTTCGGCGCCGTCGACCGTCAGCAGCAGCAGTTCGCCCTCGACGACGGTGAGGACGCGGTCCATACCGGGGAAGGCCGAGAACTCCCCGGCCCTGGACACCTCGGCGAGGCTCACCCTCCAGTCCCAGCCACCGGGCTTTTCCGTCTTGCTGCCCTGATCGTGCGGTACGGAGGCGGCCGCCGGGTGGCTGGCCAGCTCGCGGGTCACCCCGCCGCCGTTGCGCCAGGGGCGGGGTTTCAGCTCGGCATAGCGGATGATCTCCATCGCCCCAGCCTAGCGGCCGGCCGCCGCACGCCGCCGACGGCGTCCGGCACCTCCGGCGCCGCCCGTGGCCGGCGTCCGGCCCCGTTCCGCCTGGAGGGCGTAACCGCCGCACGGCCCGGGCGGGCTTGCTAACGTCGGAGCGGAGACAAAAAGCGGAGGGAGCCGGAAATGTTCGTCAAAGTGTGCGGCCTGAGCACCGCCGAGTCGGTGCGGGCCGCCGTCGAATCCGGGGCCGACGCGCTCGGCTTCGTGCTGACCCGCAGCCCCCGCGAGGTGGCCCCGGGCCGGGTCCGAGAACTTCTTGCCGGAGTGCCGGCCGGGTTGCCGGCGGTGGGGGTCTTCCGGGGCGAACCGGCCGCCGACGCCGTCGCCGTGGCCCGCGAAGCAGGGCTGGAGTGGGTGCAACTGCACGGCGACCGCACCCGGGGTGATCTCCGGACCGTCCACGACGCGGGCCTGAAACTCATCCGGGCCGTCACCATGTCCGCCGCGCCGGACGCGTTCGCGGACTGGGGCGAGGAACTGCTGCTCATCGACGCGGCGGTGCCCGGCTCCGGGGAAGCATGGGACTACGCGTCGGTCCGGGCGCTGGGGCTGGAGGGCCGCCACTGGCTGCTGGCCGGCGGCCTGGACCCGGCGAACGTGGCCGGAGCTGCCGCGGCGGCCGGCGCCTGGGGGGTGGACGTTTCCTCCGGCGTCGAACAATCCCGCGGGGTCAAGGACCCGGCCAAGATCCGCGCGTTTGTGCAGGCAGCCAAAGGGCTCTGACGATTTCCGGGCCGGACGGCTTGGTGCGCGGCGGCCTCGCCGGCGCCAGGCCGCCGGCGTCCCCTATCGCCGCGAAAGCTTCCTCGTTAGCATGCTTGGTGGGGGCTTTCGCATCCCGGCGGCGCTCCCGGACTCCCACCAAAGGAGAACGGCCATGACCCTGCCCGAAGGATTGACCCCCGGCGTCTGGACGCTGGACATGTCCCACAGCGAAGTCGGCTTCAGCGTGCGGCACGCCGGCATCAGCAAGGTCCGGGGCCGGTTCAATGAAGCCTCGGCCGAGGCGCGGGTCCGGGACTCCCTGGCGGACGCCAGCCTGCACGCCACGGTCAAGACCGCGAGCTTCGATTCCGGCGACGCCAACCGGGACGGACACGTGCGCGGACCCGACTTTTTCGACGTCGAGAACTTTCCGGAGATGACGTTCCGGGCCACATCTGTCCGGGGCGACGGCGAGGACTACGTGCTCACCGGCGACCTCACCATCCGCGACGTGACCAAGCCGGTGGAACTGGAAGTCGAGTTCACCGGCGTCGCGGTGGATCCGTTCGGCGCCACCCGGGCCGGGTTCAGTGCCGAGGCCGACATCAGCCGCAAGGAGTTCGGCCTGACCTGGAACGCGGCCCTCGAGGCCGGCGGGCTGCTGGTCAGCGACAAGGTCAAGATCAACGTCGAAGCGGCCCTGGTGAAGCAGGCCGACGCGGGGCCTGCCTGACGGTCAGCGGGCCACCGAAACGGCCGGCAAATCAGGGCCGAATCAGGGCCGAATCAGGGCTGGATCAGGGCCAGCCCCCGGTCCGGCCCGGCGGCCGGTGGGAGAGAATGGAGCCATGAAGACACTGCTGAACCTCATCTGGCTGCTCTTCGGCGGCCTCTGGCTGGCCCTCGGGTACTTCCTCGCCGGCATCATCTGTTGCGTCCTGATCGTCACTATCCCCTGGGGGCTGGCCTCGTTCCGGATCGCGTCGTACGCGCTGTGGCCGTTTGGACGCACGGTCGTGGACCGGCCCGGCGGCACGGGGGTGTTCTCGCTGCTCGGCAATGTCGTTTGGCTCCTCGTCGCCGGGATCTGGATCGCCGTCGGCCACGTGGTCACCGCCGTCGCCATGGCGGCCACGATCGTCGGCATTCCGCTGGCCATCGCCAACCTCAAACTCATCCCGGTATCCCTGATGCCGCTGGGCAAGCAGATCGTGCCCACCGACCGGCCTTTTGCGGTCAACTACCGCTAGGCACGCGCCGAACCACCACGCACCAAGTCGAGGGAGGACCAATGCCAGAGCCAACAGTCCCGGAGACGGTGCCCGACGGCGGTGACCTCATGCTGGTCATCACCCGGGAGTTCCAGGTCCCGATTACGGCGGTCTGGGCCGCCCTGACCGATCCGGACCAGGCGCCCGCGTGGTGGGGGCCGCGCGGCTTCCACACCCCGCGCGAAAGCATCGACGCGGACCTTGAAATCGGCGGCATGTACCGGGCCTGCATGATCCACGACGCCACCGGCCAGCAGTACTGGTGGAGCGGCATCCACACGGACATCGAGCCGCCCGTGCTGTTCGTGTTTACGCATGCCTGGGACAAAGCGGACGGCACGCGCGGCTTCGAGACCGAGGTGACGTACCGGCTGGAGGAGTTCGACGGCGGCACCCGGATGACGTTCAGCCAGGGCCCCTTCGACACCGCCGAAAACCGGGACAGCAACGGCGCCGGCTGGCGCGAGTCCTTCGACCGTTTGGCCGAGCACCTCCGCCGTCGCGACTGAGGATCCAAGCAACGCGGGGTCACAACGCGCCCACCCGGAGGGATTTTATGGGCGCGGAGTGACCCCGCGTTGCTGTGTCGGCGCCGGTTCGCGCTCGGCGGGGCTGCTGGGTTGATGGCTCAGGCGAGCTCTCCCTGCAGGTTTTCCCGTGCCGCGTCCTGCCACAGCTCGCGCCCCCGCGGGGTCCGGAACAGCGGGTCCAGTTCCAGCAGCTGGCGCACGACGGCGGCGCGTCCGGCGGCGAAGTCGGCGTCGCCAATGTGCGCAAAATCTTCACGGACGGCCGCCAGGTAACGGTCATAGGCCGCGGGTTCGCCACCCAGGACGGAGAGGTCCGCGTCGCTGAGCAGGGCGGCCGGTTCGTCGTCGGGATCGGGCCGGTGGTCCGCCGTCATCCGCACCAGCCGGGCTACCTCGTCGATCTCGGCCGCGGCCAGCCCGGCGTGGGCCAGCCGACCCTCGGCCAGCCGGGCCGACTCCTCCTCGTCCTCGCCGGCGATGCCGCGGTAGACGGCGTCGTGGAACCAGGCCGCAAGCAGCACCGTCCGGGGCGGCCGTGCCGGTGCTGTCAGCCGGTCCAGGGCCTCCAGCACGTCGAGCAGGTGGGTGCGGCCGTGGTACTTCCGGTGTTCCTCGCCCCAGCGGTCCAGCAGGTCCAGGAAAAGCGCGTCGTGGCCGGGGAGGACCTCGTTCCAGCGGGTCAGCAGCGGCAGTTTCAACGATCCGTTGCGCCGCCGTGCCGGAATCCGCAGGCCGCTGGCGACCAGCTTCCGGACCAGCACCCTGCCCTCGACGGGGACGGCGCCGGCGGCCACGAGGGCATCGTAGCGGGCCTCGGCCACGTCGTAGTGGTCGCCGTCGAACGCCCGCGCCGGAATGCCCGCGGCCCGCGCGAATGCATGCAGTTCCGCCAGCGAACTGTCCGAGACCAGGTGCGAGAAGCGGGTTCCGTGGGCGGGCCAGAGCGGGGGATCGAGATAGACGGCCATGCAGGAAGTCTACGAGGCGGCCGGCAGGATGTTCTGGTTGCCGCGGAAGACGGTGCCCGGCCGAAGCCGCGCTTCACCCGGGCGAGCCGGTCATAGCTGCCGGCGCCGAAGGCCCCAGGATCGGGCGGATTTCCGGAAATACGGAACCAATCCCTACTTCACCCCGCAAGTGCGGGTTATAGTTGCCCTATGCCCACTATTCGCGTTTCTGAAGCGGCACGGTTCCTCGGCGTCAGCGACGACACTGTCCGGCGCTGGACGGAGAACGGCAGCCTGACTCCGCTTAAGGATGAGGCGGGCCGGCTGTCCGTGGACGGGCTGGAACTCGCCACCCTGGCCCGGGAGCACGCGAAGCTGCCCGAGGACCCCGCCCGTGCCGGGAGTTCGGCCCGGAACCGGTTCGTGGGGCTGGTCACCGGCATCACCGCCGACACGGTGATGGCCCAGGTGGAACTGCAGTGCGGCCCCTTCCGGGTGGTGTCGCTGATGAGCAGCGAGGCCGTCCGCGAGCTTGGCCTGGAGCTGGGATCCGTGGCCACCGCCGTCGTCAAAGCCACCACGGTGATCATTGAAAGCCCGCACGGGAAGGCGCTGGCATGAGCGGGCTCCGGCCGGCCGCCGCCCTGGTCCTGGCGGTGTCGCTGGCCGCGGGCGCTGCTGCCTGCGCCGCCCCCGACCCCGCCCCCGGCAGCGGCGGTGCGGCGGAGCAAAAGCTCACCGTGTTCGCCGCGGCGTCGCTCAAGGCGCCGTTCACGGCCCTGGCCCGGGAGTTTGAAGCCGGCCACCCCGGAACCAGGGTCGCGCTGAGCTTCGCCGGGTCCGCCGACCTCGCCACCCAGATCGGCCAGGGCGCCCCCGCGGACGTCTTCGCCTCCGCCGACACCAAAAACATGGCCAAGGTCGCCGACGCCGGACTGGTGGCGGCCGCCCCCGCAAACTTCGCCAGCAACGTCCTGGCCATCGCCGTACCCCCGGCCAACCCCGCGGACATCCGTTCCTTCGCCGACCTGGCGAAACCCGGCACAAAGCTGGTGATGTGCGCGGCCCAGGTTCCGTGCGGCGCGGCCGCCAAGACGGTGGAAGCGGAAACCGGCATCGCCCTCCGGCCGGTGAGTGAGGAATCCTCCGTGACCGATGTGCTGGGCAAGGTCACCTCGGGGGAGGCCGACGCCGGGCTGGTCTACGTGACCGACGTCCGGACCGCGGCCGGCAAGGTCAGGGAAGTCCCGTTCCCGGAGTCGGCGTCGGCCGTCAACCACTATCCGATTGCCGCGCTGAAGCCCGGTTCGAGCCGCGAGCTCGCGGACGCGTTCATCTCCCTGGTTACCGGGGCCGGGGGCCGGAAGGTCCTCGCCGACGCGGGCTTCGGCAGCCCGTGACCCGGTCCGGCTACAGCGGCATTCCACGCTGGGTGCTGGCCGTTGCCGCCGTCGGGGCACTGTTCGTCTTGCTGCCGCTCGCCGCGATGGTCGCCCGGGTCGACTGGCCCAACTTCATCCCGCTGCTCACTTCGGAGGCCTCGCTCACCGCGTTGGGGCTCAGCCTGCGCACGGCGGCGGCAAGCACCGTCCTCTGTGTACTGCTCGGTGTCCCGCTGGCCCTGGTGCTGGCCCGGGGGGAGTTCCGCGGCCAGCGGCTGCTTCGCTCTTTTGTGCTGCTGCCGCTGGTGCTGCCGCCGGTGGTGGGCGGCATTGCGCTGCTCTACACCTTTGGGCGGCAGGGCCTGCTGGGCCGCAGCCTCGAACTCGCGGGCATCCAGATCGCATTCTCGACGACGGCGGTGGTGCTCGCCCAGACCTTCGTCGCGCTGCCGTTCCTCGTGGTGAGCCTGGAAGGTGCGCTGCGCTCGGCCGGAAGCCGGTACGAGGCCGTGGCGGCCACCCTGGGCGCCCGCCCCACCACGGTGCTGCGCCGGGTCACCGTGCCGCTGGTGCTTCCCGGCCTGGCTTCCGGGGCCGTCCTCTCCTTCGCCCGCAGCCTCGGCGAATTCGGCGCCACCCTCACCTTCGCGGGCAGCCTCCAGGGTGTCACCCGCACGCTGCCGCTGGAGATTTACCTGCAGCGCGAGACCGACGCCGACGCCGCCGTTGCGCTCTCGCTGCTGCTCGTCGCGGTGGCGGTCATCGTCGTCGGGCTCAGCTACCGGGGCCCCTCACCGGCCGGCCGCATGGCGGGCCCGGCGAGGGCGGCGGGCCCGGCGGGCACGGCCGCGGCTGCCGCGGACGACACCCCGGCCGTGGCCGCCGGGCAGGGGCGGGGGCGGAGATGACGTTCACCTTCCACGCCGCCGTCGCCGCGCGAGGATTCGACGTTTCGCTGAGCCTGGGGGCAACGGAGACGGTGGCGGTGCTCGGTCCCAACGGTGCCGGGAAATCGACGCTGCTGTCCGTGCTGGCAGGCCTGCTTCGCCCCGACGCCGGCCGCGCGCAGGTGGACGGGCGCGTCCTTTTCGAGCTCGGGGCCGGACGGAACGCCTGGACCGCGCCGCACCGGCGCGGGACCGGCCTGCTGGCCCAGGAGCCGCTGCTGTTTCCGCACCTGACCGTCCTCGAAAACGTGGCCTTCGGCCCCCGGAGCGCCGGCGCCGCCAAAGTGCAGGCCAGGCAGACCGCCAGGCACTGGCTGGCCGAGGTCGACGCGTCGGAGCTCGCAGCCCGGCGGCCCGGGGAACTCTCCGGCGGACAGGCCCAGCGGGTGGCGGTAGCCCGGGCGCTCGCCGCCGACCCGGAACTGCTGCTGCTGGACGAGCCGATGGCCGCCCTCGACGTGCACGCCGCCCCGCTGTTGCGGCGCCTGCTGAAACGCGTGCTGTCCGGCCGCCGGGCCATCATCGTCACCCACGATGTCCTCGACGCCTACATGCTCGCAGACCGGGTGGTGGTCCTCGAAGCCGGCACCATCACCGAGGAAGGGCCCACCCGGGAAGTGCTGCAGCGGCCCCGCAGCCGCTTCGCCGCCGGGCTGGCCGGGCTGAACCTCGTCGCCGGGACCGTCACCGCGACCGGGCTCCGCACGGCCTCGGGCCTGGAGTTCACCGGTCAGCACGACGGGCCGCCGGTTCCCGGCCAGAGCGGCGTGGCGGCCTTCCCGCCGTCGGCCGTCTCCGTCTTTCCCGGCGAAGCGCACGGCAGCCCGCGCAACTCCTTCCCGGTGACGGTCACCGATCTCGAACCGCACGGCGACCAGATCCGGGTGCGGGCCGGCGAGCTGTCCGCCGACGTCACCCCCGCCGCGTCAGCGGATCTGGGCCTGGCGCCGGGAGCGGCCGTGTACTTCGTGGTCAAGGCCGCCGCCGTGGCGATCTACCCGGCGTAGGGGCTACCGGCTCTGCCGGGGCCGCCCGCTCACCGGCGCCGCGGCAACGGCAGAAGCGGCCCGCACGGCGTCCCGCCGCGGCCGCCAGAATCGGCCCGGGCGCGCTCCCGCCGTAGGGTGGAGGGAGGCCCGCCCGTACCGCAACCAGGAGGAATCCGTGCACAACAGCTCAGCCCCGGCCCCCGGACGGACCGCACTGGTGGTGGGAGCCAGCGGCATCGCCGGTTCCGCCCTCCTCACCCGTCTGGCGGATACCGGATGGGACGTCCTGGCGCTCTCCCGCGGCGGCGTCGAGCGCCCCGGGGTGCGGCCGCTGAGCGCGGACCTCGGGTCACCGGCCAGCCTGGCGGCAGCGCTGGCCGGCGAAAATCCCACCCACGTGTTCTTCACCGCCTGGTCGCGGCAGGAGACGGAACGGGAAAACATCGACGTCAACGCCGCGCTGCTGCGGAACCTGCTCAACGCCCTGGCCGGCAGCCCGGTCGAACACGTCGCGCTGATGACCGGACTGAAGCACTACCTTGGCCCGTTCGAGGCCTACGCCGCCGGTGAAATGCCCGACACGCCCTTCCACGAGGAGGAGCCCCGGCTGCCGGTTCCCAACTTCTACTATGCCCAGGAAGACGAACTGTGGGCGGCGGCGGAGCGCCAGGGGTTCAGCTGGTCGGTGCACCGCGCCCACACCGTCATCGGCCACGCCGTGGGCAACGCCATGAACATGGGGCTGACCCTCGCGGTCCAGGCATCGATCTGCAAGGAGCTAAACAAGCCGTTCATCTTTCCCGGCTCGGAGACGCAGTGGAACAGCCTCACCGACATGACCGACAGTTCGCTGCTGGCCGAGCACATGATCTGGGCGGCCACGGCCGGCCGGGCAGGCGACGAGGCCTACAACATCGTCAACGGCGACGTCTTCCGCTGGCGCTGGATGTGGCCGCGCCTCGCGGCCTACTTCGGCGTCGAAGCGGTGGGTTTCCAGGGTGCGCCCCGGCCGCTGGAAGAGCAGATGCGGGGCATGGAAACGGTGTGGGCGGATCTGGCCGCGCGGCGCGGCCTGGCTGAACCGGACCTGGCACGCGTTTCCTCCTGGTGGCACACCGACGGCGACCTGGGCCGCAACATCGAGGTGCTGGCCGACATGAGCAAGAGCCGGCTCGCAGGCTTCACCGGCTACCGCCGCACCCTGGACTCGTTCACGGGGCTGTTCGACCGGTTCCGGGCGGACCGGCTGATCCCGTAGCGCCCGTGCCGCCGGCTACCGGTGCGGGCCGGCTGATGCCGTAGCGCCCGTGCCGCCGGCTACCGGTGCGGGCCGGCCTGCACTTCGCCGGCTGGCTGCCTGTTCCCCTGGGCCTTGGCGCGGACCGGGTGCTGGCTGACGATGGAGACCCGGTTGAAGGCGTTCATCGTGATCGCGAGCCAGCTGACGGCGGAGAATTCATCGTCGGTCAGGTGCCGCCTGGCCTGCCGGCCCTCCCGCTCGCGGGCCTCGGCGTCGGAGATGTTGGTGATCGCCTCCGCCAGGGTCAGCGCCGCACGTTCCTTTTCGGTAAACAGCGCGGTGTCACGCCAGGCCGGGAGCACCGCCAGCCGCTGGGCCGATTCACCGCCGTTGACGGCGTCGCGCACGTGCAGGTCCAGGCAGAAGGCGCAGCCGTTGATCTGGGAGATGCGGACGTTCAGCAGTTCAACCAGCATCGGCTCCACCCCGGCCTCCGCGGCAGCTTCCTTGGCCTTGAGCCCCAGGCCGTTGAGCGCCCGCCACGCTGCCGGGTGCGCTTTGTCCAGGAAAACGCTGCGGGTGCTGTGCTCGGCGGTCGGGGTCTGTTCCATGGACCCCAGATTACAAGGCTCCGCGGAGCCGCGCCGTCCGCTGGTATGACAAACTTGTCAAACGTGTGACAAGATCTCCAAGGTGCAATTATTCGATCCGGTGGTCGGCTCCTTGGGGGAGTCGCCCGCCGGATCGCGTTTTTAGGCCGGACACCGCGTCCCTCGCCGGACATGCCCATTTTTCGCCACGTCCGCCCGCCGGACATGCCCAGTGCTGCCGGGCCTAGTTTCCCGCCGGACATGCCCAGTGCTGCGCGCCACGGTTGGGCATAACCGGGTTATGCCCACTGGCCAGGGTGAGGAACGGGCATGTCCCGTCCTGCCGGGCCCTAGTTTCCCGCCGGGCATGCCCAGTGCTGCGCGCCACGGTTGGGCATAACCGGGTTATGCCCACTGGCCAGGGTGAGGAACGGGCATGCCCGTTCTGCCGGGCCTAGTTTCCCGCCGGGCATGCCCAGTGCTGCGCGCCACGGTTGGACATAACCGGGTTATGCCCACTGGCCAGGGTGAGGAACGGGCATGTCCCGTCCTGTCGGGCCGGCGAGGAACGGCCGGCCCCGCGCGTGAGCGAACTCACGAAACTCCGCACTCCGGCGGCATGGTTGCTAGCCTTGATGGCTGAGCCAGACCCGACGGGACGCCGCCACCAGGCCTTGGCCCCGGCTGGAAACAGCCCCACCGCACCGCCTGCGCGCACCGGCGTCCCCAACACAGCCTCAACCACTGAAATGGGATCCATGAGCCAGAACGCAACTGTCAGGACAAACTCGACGCCCGCCCCCGGTGAGCCGGACGGACGTCTCGAGCGCAGAACCAGAGCCAACAAGAGCGTCTTCATCGGCTCCGCCACCGGCGTCCTGGCGATCGCACTCTGGGCCATCGTGGCCAAAGACAACGCCGAGGCAGTCATCGGAACTCTGGTCGGCTGGGTGTCGACCAACATGGGCTGGTACTACTTCCTGATCGTCACCGCAGCCGTGGTCTTTGTGCTCATCGCGGCCCTGTCCCGGGTGGGCAAGACCAAGCTTGGCCCCGACCACTCCAAGCCGCAGTTCGGCATGTTTACCTGGGCTGCCATGCTCTTCGCGGCCGGCATCGGCATTGACCTGATGTTCTTCTCCGTCTCCGAACCGGTCAGCCAGTACCTTGCCCCTCCGCAGGGTGAAGGATCCACGCCCGATGCCGCCCGCCAGGCGCTTGTCTGGACGCTGTTCCACTACGGCCTGACCGGCTGGGCGCTCTACGCCCTGATGGGCCTGGCGCTGGGCTACTTCGCGTACCGGCACAACCTGCCGCTGAGCATCCGCTCCGCGCTGTACCCGATCTTCGGCAAGAAAATCGACGGCCCCATCGGTCACGCCGTCGACATCGCCGCGCTGCTGGGCACCATCTTCGGCATCGCCACCTCACTCGGCATCGGCGTCGTGCAGCTCAACTACGGACTGCACTTTATGTTCGGTGTCCCGGAGAACCTCGCCATCCAGATTGGCCTGATCGCGCTGTCCGTCGTTATGGCGACCATTTCTGTGGTCTCCGGGGTGGAAAAGGGGATCCGGCGGCTGTCCGAGATCAACGTGGTCCTGGCCGTCGCGCTAATGCTGTTTGTCCTGTTCGCGGGCAAGACCAGCTTCCTGCTGGACGGTATCGTGCAGAACGTCGGCGACGTCATGAGCCGTTTCCCGGCCATGACCCTGGACACCTTCGCCTACGACCGTCCCACCGACTGGCTGAACGCCTGGACCCTGTTCTTCTGGGCCTGGTGGATCGCTTGGGCACCGTTCGTCGGCCTGTTCCTGGCCCGCATCTCCCGCGGGCGGACCATCCGCCAGTTCGTCGTGGGCACCATGACCGTCCCGTTCCTCTTTATCCTGCTCTGGATCTCGATCTTCGGTAACTCCAGCCTCGACCTGATCATGGGCGGCAACGCGGTCTTCGGCGAGACGGCCATGAGCAACCCCGAGCGCGGCTTCTACAGCCTGCTGGCGGAGTTCCCGGCCGTCCCGGTCACGGCCGCGGTAGCGACCTTCACCGGCCTGCTGTTCTACGTCACGTCCGCGGACTCGGGCGCCCTGGTGATGTCGAACTTCTCCTCCCACCTCAAGGACGCCGACGCCGACGGACCGGAATGGATGCGCGTCTTCTGGGCCGTTGCCACCGGGCTGCTGACGCTGGCCATGCTGATGGTGGGCGGGGTCACCACCTTGCAGAACGCCACCATCGTGATGGGACTGCCGCTGTCCCTGCTGCTGGTGTTCATCATGCTGGGCCTGTACAAGGCGCTGCGGGTCGAGAACTCCCTGAACGACAGCTACCGCGCCAGCCTGCCCGGCATCATCTCCGGCCGCGCCGGGGGAGAGCAGCGCGGCGGCCGCAGCTGGCGTCAGCGGCTGACCCGGGCCATGAGCTACCCCGGCCGCCGGCAGACCACCCGGTTCGTCGAAACCGTCGCGCTGCCGGCCCTGCAGGAGGTCAGCGAGGAACTCAAGTCCCAGGGCGCGGAGACCATCCTCTCCGTGGCCCGGGTGGAGTCGTGCGGGATCGACAGCATCGACCTGCAGCTGGCCATGGGCGATGAGCGTCCCTTCAAGTACCAGATCTATCCGGTGCAGTACGAGACGCCCTCCTACGCCACCCGGCGCGCGGACCCGGAGGACCACTACTACCGGATGGAAGTGTTCTCGCTCGAGGGAAGCCACGGCTACGACCTCATGGGGTACACCAAGGACCAGGTCATCACCGACGTCCTGGACCACTACGAGCAACACCTGGAATTCCTGCACCTGAACCGGTCGGCGCCGGGCAACACGGTGCTGGTTGAAGACCAGGTAGCCAAAGACAACTGGGAATCAGATTTCGAAACGCAGGAGGCAGCAAAATGAGCACCGAAACACTCTTCATCGGCGGCAGCTGGGGCGCGGCCTCCGACGGCGGCACCCGTGAGATCCACTGCCCCGCCGACGGCGAACTGGTCGGCGTCGTCTCCGAAGGCACCGCGGAGGACTCCGCGCGCGCCGTGGCGGCCGCCCGGGAAGCGTTCGACGGCGGCGAATGGTCCGGCAGGTCGCCGCTGGAACGCGGCACATTCCTGATCAACGTGGCCAACCGGCTGCGGGAGCGCAAGGACGAATTCGCCCGGGCGGAGACGCTGGACACCGGCAAACGCCTGGTGGAAAGCGAAATCGACATGGACGACATCGCCAACTGCTTCGAATACTTCGGTAAGCTCTCCGGCCAGGACGCGGGCCGGATGGTCGACGCCGGCAGCCCCACGGTGGTGAGCCGGATCGAGTACGAGCCAGTCGGCGTTTGTTCGTTGATCGCCCCTTGGAACTACCCGCTCCTGCAGGCCTCCTGGAAGATCGCCCCGGCGCTGGCTGCGGGCTGCAGCTTTGTCCTCAAGCCCAGCGAACTTACCCCGCACACCTCCATCCTGATGATGCAGGTCCTGCAGGAACTGGGCCTGCCCGCCGGCGTCGCCAACCTGGTTCTGGGCGCCGGCGCCACCGTGGGATCGGTGCTTTCCAGCCACCCCGACGTCGACCTCGTCTCCTTCACCGGCGGCCTGGAAACCGGGAAAACGATCGCGGCCGCGGCCGCCGGCACCGTCAAGAAGGTGGCGCTGGAACTGGGCGGCAAGAACCCCAACATCATCTTCGCGGACGCCGACTTCGACGCCGCCCTGGACAACGCGCTCAACGCCGCGTTCGTGCACTCCGGCCAGGTCTGCTCCGCCGGGGCACGGCTGATCGTTGAGGAATCCGTCGCCGAGAAGTTCGTGGACGAGCTGGTGCGCCGGGCCGGGCAGATCCGCCTGGGCGGTCCGTTCGATCCCGACGCCGAAACCGGGCCCTTGATCTCCGCGGCCCACCGCGACAAGGTCACCGCCTACGTGGACAAGGGCGTCGCCGAAGGCGCCCGCCTGCGCTGCGGCGGCACCTGGGGCGAGGGCGAGCTGGAAAAGGGCTTCTACTACCTGCCCACCGTCCTTGACCAGGTCAAGAGCGGTATGTCCGTGGTGGTCGACGAAGCCTTCGGCCCCGTGGTCACGGTCGAGACGTTCAGCACCGAAGAGGAAGCCGTGAAGATCGGCAACGACACCCACTACGGCCTGGCCGGCGCCGTCTGGTCCCAGGACGCCGGCAAGGGCCAGCGCGTGGCCCGCAAGCTGCGCCACGGCACCATCTGGATCAACGACTTCCACCCCTACCTGCCCCAGGCGGAGTGGGGCGGCTTCGGCCAGTCCGGAGTCGGACGCGAACTCGGACCGACCGGCCTCGCCGAATACCAGGAAGCCAAGCACGTCTACCAGAACATCGATCCGCAGGTCACGGGATGGTTCGCCGACCATTCCGCTGCCGAGGGGAAGTAGGGCCATGAGCAACGTGGAGAAGACAGAATTCGATTACATCGTCGTGGGCGGCGGCTCGGCCGGCGCGGCCGTGGCCGCCCGGCTCAGCGAGGATCCCGCCGTGGAGGTGGCTCTGGTCGAGGCCGGCCCGGACGACCGGGGCCAGGACGAAATCCTGCAACTGAACCGCTGGATGGAACTGCTGGAATCCGGCTACGACTGGGACTACCCCATCGAAGAGCAGGAGAACGGCAACTCGTTTATGCGCCACGCCCGGGCCAAGGTGATGGGCGGCTGCTCCAGCCACAACTCCTGCATCGCCTTCTGGGCCCCCCGCGAGGACATCGACGAGTGGGAGCAGAAGTTCGGCGCCACCGGCTGGAACGCCGAGATGGCCTACCGGCTCTACAAGCAGCTGGAGACCAACGAGGACGCCGGCCCGGACGCCCCGCACCACGGCGACAGCGGACCGGTCCACCTGATGAATGTGCCCGCCACGGACCCCACCGGCCGGGCGCTGCTGGACGCCTGCGAGCAGGCCGGCATCCCGAAGGTCCACTTCAACACCGGCGAGACCGTCATCAACGGCGCCGCGTTCTTCCAGATCAACCGCCGGGCGGACGGCACGCGCTCGTCGTCCTCGGTGTCCTACATCCACCCGATCATGGAGCGGAAGAACTTCACCCTGCTCACGGGCCTGCGCGCCAAGGAACTGACCTTCGACGACGGCAACCGCTGCACCGGCGTCGCCGTCGTCGACAATGCCTTCGCCAAGACCCACCTGCTCGGCGCGCGCGCCGAGGTGATCGTCTCGACCGGGGCGATCGACTCGCCGAAGCTGCTGATGCTCTCCGGCATCGGCCCGGCGGCCCAGCTCGAGGAGTTCGGCATCCCGGTACGGTCCGATTCCCCGGGCGTCGGCGAACACCTGCAGGACCACCCCGAAGGCGTGATCCAGTGGGACGCCAAGCAGCCGATGACCGAGACCTCCACCCAGTGGTGGGAAGCCGGGATCTTCGCTGCCACCGAGGAGGGCCTGGACCGCCCGGACCTGATGTTCCACTACGGGTCCGTGCCGTTCGACATGCACACCCTGCGGCAGGGTTTCCCGACGACGGAGAACGGCTTCTGCCTCACTCCGAACGTCACGCACGCCCGCTCCCGCGGCACGGTCAAGCTGCGGAGCAGGGACTTCCGGGACAAGCCCAGGGTAGATCCGCGCTACTTCACCGACCCACACGACATGCGCGTGATGGTCGCCGGGATCCGGAAGGCACGCGAGATCGCCGCGCAGCCCGCGCTTGCCGAGTGGGTGGGAGCCGAGCTGTACCCGGGCCAGGACCTCCAGACGGACGAGGAACTGACTGATTACATCCGCAAGACCCACAACACGGTCTACCACCCGGCCGGCACCGTCCGGATGGGCGCCCCCGACGACGCGATGTCGCCGCTGGACCCCGAACTGCGGGTCAAGGGCGTCACCGGGCTGCGCGTGGCCGACGCCTCGGTCATGCCGGAGCTGACCACGGTCAACCCGAACATCACCACGATGATGATCGGCGAACGCTGCGCCGAGCTCATCAAGCAGGCCCGCCAGGCCTAGGGAGCCGCCCCGCCACCGGACATGCCCGTTTTTTGCGCCGGCTGTCCGTGGACATGCCCAGCCCACCGTGCCAGGAGTGGACATATGCCTTATATGTCCACTCCTGCCGGCCAGGGCTGGGCATGTCCATTGGGGCCCGGTTCTGAAAACGGGCATGTCCATTGGGGCCTGGTTCTGAAAACGGGCATGTCCATTCGGCCCGCCGTTCCGGCAAGCGGTTCCCGGGGGACTCCGGCCCTAGACACGAGTTTCGCCGTGGGCAAACATGGTGCCAAAGGGGACAAATCCAAAGTTGAGCGGGATACACTCAACTTTGACGATAGCCTTACCCCGGAAGGAGCTCTCTTTGGACGCCAAATTCACCACCAAGAGCCAGGAGGCTCTTTCGGCCGCCGCCATGAACGCCTCGACGGCCGGCAATCCCCAGCTGGAACCGGCCCACCTGCTCAAGGCGCTGATGGACCAGCGCGAGGGGGTCGCCGTCGCACTGCTCCGCGCCACCGGCACCGACCCCGACGCCGTCAGCGTCCAGGCAAGCTCCGCGATCAAGGCCCTTCCATCGACGTCGGGCAGCTCAGTGCAGCAGGCCCAGCTCTCCCGCACCGCCATGCAGGCCATCAAAAACGCGCAGAACGAGGCGGAACGGCTCGGGGATAGCTTCGTCTCCACGGAGCACCTGCTGCTGGGCCTCGCATCCGGAAACGACGACGTCGGGCGGCTGCTGCGCGAGGCGGGCGCCTCCCACGAGGCGTTGCTCGCGGCCCTGCCCGGGGTCCGCGGCGACCGCAAGGTGGATAACGCGGACCCGGAAAACACCTTCCAGTCGCTGGAGAAGTTCGGCACGGACCTGACCGCGATCGCGCGCTCCGGCAAACTGGACCCGGTGATCGGCCGTGACGCCGAGATCCGCCGGATCATCCAGGTCCTGAGCCGGCGCACCAAGAACAACCCGGTGATCATCGGTGAACCCGGCGTCGGCAAGACCGCCGTCGTCGAAGGCCTGGCCCAGCGCATTGTGGCCGGCGACGTGCCCGAAAGCCTGCGCGGCAAGACCCTGATCGCCCTGGACCTCGCGTCAATGGTGGCGGGTGCCAAGTACCGCGGCGAATTTGAGGAACGGCTCAAGGCCGTCCTGGAGGAGATCAAGAACTCCGAGGGCCAGATCGTCACCTTTATCGACGAAATCCATACCGTGGTGGGCGCCGGCGCCTCCGGGGACAGCTCGATGGACGCCGGCAACATGCTCAAGCCCATGCTGGCCCGCGGCGAGCTGCGGCTGATCGGGGCCACCACGCTGGACGAGTACCGCGAGAACATTGAAAAGGACCCGGCCCTGGAGCGCCGCTTCCAGCAGGTCTTCGTCGGAGAACCGAGCGTGGACGACACCATCGGCATCCTGCGCGGGCTCAAGGAACGCTACGAAGCCCACCACAAGGTTTCCATCTCCGACTCCGCGCTCGTCGCCGCCGCGACCCTGTCCAACCGGTACATCTCCGGCCGGCAGCTGCCGGACAAGGCGATCGACCTCGTGGACGAAGCCGCGTCCCGGCTGCGGATGGAAATCGACTCCGCCCCGGAGGAAATCGACCAGCTCCGCCGCCAGGTGGACCGGCTGACCATGGAGGAGCTGGCCCTTGCCGGCGAGACCGACCCGGCGTCGGTGGAACGCCTGGCCACCCTGCGCGCGGACATGGCGGACAAAAAGGAAACGCTCGCGGCACTGAACGCCCGCTGGGAGGCCGAGAAGGCCGGGTTGAACCGGGCCGGCGACCTGCGCGCCAAGCTTGACGAACTGCGTTCGGCGGCGGACAAGGCCCAGCGCGAAGGCGACCTCGAGACAGCGTCCCGGGTGCTTTACGGCGAAATCCCGGCCCTGGAGCGTGAGCTCACGGCCGCGGCGGAGGCCGAGGCGGCCGTGACCGACAAGTCAGGGCAGATGGTCGCCGACGAGGTCACCGCGGATGACATCGCCGAGGTGATCTCGGCCTGGACCGGCATCCCGGCCGGGCGGATGCTGCAGGGCGAGAGCCAGAAGCTGCTGGAGATGGAACACGTCCTGGGTGAACGGCTGATCGGCCAGTCCAAGGCCGTCACCGCCGTATCCGACGCCGTGCGCCGCGCCCGCGCGGGCATCAGCGACCCCAACCGGCCCACCGGTTCGTTCCTGTTCCTGGGCCCCACCGGCGTCGGCAAGACCGAGCTGGCCAAGTCGCTGGCCGACTTCCTGTTCGACGACGAACGCGCCATGGTGCGGATCGACATGTCCGAATACTCGGAGAAGCACTCCGTGGCGCGGCTGGTCGGCGCGCCTCCGGGCTACGTGGGCTACGAGGAGGGCGGCCAGCTCACCGAAGCGGTCCGCCGCCGGCCGTACTCCGTGCTGCTGCTCGACGAGGTGGAGAAAGCCCACCCCGAGGTCTTCGACATCCTGCTGCAGGTGCTCGACGACGGCCGGCTCACCGACGGCCAGGGCCGCACCGTTGACTTCCGCAACGTGATCCTGGTGCTGACCTCCAACCTGGGCAGCCAGTTCCTCGTGGACCCGAACCTCGACGCGGCCGCCAAGCGCGAGGCGGTGATGGCCACCGTGCACGCGTCCTTCAAGCCCGAGTTCCTGAACCGGCTCGACGAGGTGGTGCTGTTCGATCCGCTCACCGTGGAGGAGCTCGCCGAGATCGTGGAGCTGCAGGTCAAGGAGCTCGGCGAACGGCTCAAGGGCCGCCGCCTGACCCTGGAAGTCTCGGAGGGCGCCCGGGCGTGGCTGGCCGTCACCGGCTTCGACCCGGCCTACGGCGCCCGGCCGCTGCGCCGGCTGGTGCAGCGCGAAATCGGCGACCGGCTGGCCAAGGCCATCCTCGCCGGCGAGATCGCCGACGGCGACACGGTGGTCGTGGACACCGCCCCGGATCTGATGGAGCTCACCATGGGCGGCACAGAGGCTTCGGGACGGCCCGACGGCGGCGCCTCCAGCGGCAGCGGACTCTCGGTGCGGCGCAAGGACTAACCGCCGCAGACGCCCGGGGCTGCCCGGCCGCGGCAGGGCGGCCGGCAGCCCCGCCGGGCTCAGATCAGGGCAGGCACAGGCAGAACGGGTGGCCTGCCGGATCGAGGAACACCCGGAATGTCGTCCCCGGCTGGTGCTCGTGCTTCCGCGCGCCCAGCTCGAGCGCCGCCGCCTCGGCGTCGTCGAGGTCATCGACGGTGAAGTCGAGGTGCATCTGCTGCGGCACGTCCTGGCCGGGCCACTGCGGCGGGGTGTAGGAATCGACCCGCTGGAAGCTCAGCGAATCACCGTAGTCGGCCCGGACGGAGCACCAGTCGTCGTCCTGCTCCACCTTCCAGTCGAGCAGGGCGCCGTAGAACCCGGCGAGGACCCTGGGATCGGGGCAGTCAAGGACAACGACGGGGATGCGTGCGATAGCCATGGCCACACTCTAGGGCCGGAGGCGGCGCCCCGCCTAGGGGTTGCCGCCGGCCGCTAGCGCGGCTCCCGTGCTTTCAGGTCACGCCAACGGATGATCAACGCAACTGCCACGGCGGCCGCGGCGCCGATGAGAAACGCCTGCACGGCCCCCGTGGACCGCCAGAGCAGGGCGAACGGGAGGTAGCCGGCGGCAAAGACGGCAAAAATCCGGATGAACCTGGGCTTGGTCATCATGCGTCGGGGCTCCGGTCCGGTGCCTGACCCGGGCCTTCCGACGCCCTCAGCTCCCGGATGCGCAGGCGAAGGAAGATCACGACGAGGACTAGGGCGTAGACGGCCAGCCCCAGCAATGCCAGCATCACCGCGTAGTACAGAATCCCCAACAGTCCAAACGAAAACACGCGTTAGCCTCCCCAATGTCATGCCTGCCGTGCGCAGGGCACAAGTGTGCGACGTTACCACCGTCAGCGGATTGCCCGCAGGTCACGCCTCGCAGTCGGCGCAGTACTTGAGGCCGTCTTTTTCGCGGGCGACCTGGGAGTGATGGCGGACGAGGAAGCAGGAACTGCAGGTGAACTCGTCTTCCGCCTCGGGAATGACCTGGACAATGAGTTCCTCTTTGGAGAGGTCGGCGCCGGGGAGCTCCACGCCGTCGGCGGTGTCGGTCTCTTCAAGCTCCCGGACGACGCTGCGGGCGTCCGGGGCGTTGGCCGCCTGCACGGCTTCGAGGGAGGCGTTGCGGGATTCCGCGACGTCGGGCTTCACTTCGTCATAATCAGCTGCCACTGTCTCTCTTTCCTCTCGGTGATGCTTCGGGGTCCGTCCCTCCGGGGCGCGCCAGCGCCTAAAGCCGGGGGATCAGGGATTCTTTGATGACGTTGCCGCCGTCGGCCACAAAATAGCAGTCCACCCGCCGGTCGCCGGCGCCCCAGCTGGAGGAGCTCGGGTACGCCAGCTTGTAGCTGAAGTCGTAGCTGCGGGACTTGTCGGTCAGGGGTGCGGCCTTGCAGGTGTCCAGCGCCTTCTGCTTCAGCGGGTCGCGGCCGGGGTAAGCGTCCGAGGCGGCGTAGTTGTCCACGGCGACCAGCTGGGCCGAATGCCCGTCCTCGCAGGCCACGATGGTGGAGGTGGGGGCGTTCGCGTCGAAGTCCTTGAAGCAGTCGCCGAGCCGGAAGTCCAGCGGGTTGACGCCCTCCAGCGGCAGCGGGCCGCGGTCTGCGGGGGCGGAGGAGGCCGAGGACGCCGACGACGACGACGACGCGGCGGCCGCCGGGGAACTGCCCGCGGCAGCCTGCTCTTTGGTGCTGCCCAACGCGGTCAGCCACCAGATAACCAGGCCGAGCACGACGACGGCGGCCAGGGCCGCTCCGACTTTGGCCAGACCCAGCCGGTGGGCGCCGGTCCAGAGGCTGCGGGCGAGCCGCCGGGCGCGGGCGAGCAGCCTGCCGCCGAGCCGCCGGGCGCGGGGACCGAGCTGCCCGGTCTTGAGCTGGGAGGCCTGGGCGGACAGCAGCTTGCCGAGCTGGGAGGTGCCGGAGGTGGTCTTGCGCGGGGCTTTGGTGGCGGTGCGGCGGGCAGGGGTGCGGTCGGCTGGAGCGCTCGACGGCGAGGCGCCGGGTTCGGATCTGCCGGCTGCCCGCCGCGACGCCGGCCGCGCCGATCCCGGATCGCCGGGCTGGGGAGCGTCCGGTTCGGGAGCGCCGGGCTGGGGAGCGTCGGGAGCCGGCGGGCTGGGGAGCGTCCGGTTCGGGATCGCCGGGCTGGGGAGCGTCGGAGCCGGCGTCCTTCGCGGGCCGCGGCTTGCTGTCGGCGGTGGTGACCCGCGGCATGCCGGAGGTCGGTGGCGAGGACGGCCGCGGCGGGATGTTTACCGAGGAGGGCCCGCGCCCCGGCTGGACCGGAACGGGCCGTTCGCCGGCGTCGTGCGCGGGTGAGGCATCCGGCATTCCGGTGCCGCCGCGGCTGGCGTTCTCGTCGTTCACAGGCTTTTCGGCCACTGGGGAATTCACCTCGTCCGTGCGTTTCCACCGGGCTGGACGCCCGGCGCGCGGCCCCGTTTCCCGAAGCCCATCAAGAGACTCTATCGAAGATGCCTGCCGGGCTGCATGCCGCGGCCGCCGCCGCCCCGCTCGCGGCTCCGGCGGATGGGAGGCATGACACTGCCCGCGGCGGCCCGGACCGCAAGCGGGCACTGCCGAAAGCATGTAATCTAGGTGTACGACAAATTGACCAATCATTCCGGGGCCTCACCGACAGCCAAGGTGACCACCTCCGGTCCAAGTACAAAAGGGGGTCACGCCATGGGGCGCGGCCGTCAAAAGGCAAAAGCTACCAAGCAGGCTCGGGACATCAAGTACTACTCCCCGAACACTGACTATTCGGCCCTTCAGCGCGAGCTCACGGGCCCGGGAAGTCGTGCCACGAGCCACTTCGCGGATGACCCGGTTGAGCCGGATTATTCGGCCTACGTGGATAAGTACGCGGACGATTTGGAAGAAGACGACGACGAGGTTGACACCCGTCGCATAGGTTAGTCGCACCTTCTTCGGCAGTTCTTCGCTTCGAGGAGCTCCGGCCATGTTTTTCAGGCCCGCCGGCCACGCCCCATCCGGGCGCGCCCGGCGGGTTTTTCACGTCCCGTCCCTGGTGCGGCCCGCCGGCGAAGCCTGTCGCCCGGCCGGCCCGCCCTCGCGTGTGTTGTGCCGCGCCGTTTCGACGGTTCCCTGCCGGTTCGGGGTTTATAAACGTCGTTCCGGCAGGGAACCGTCGAAACGGCGGAGGGTCACGGCGGAGGGTCACGGCGGAGGGAGGGGCGCCCGTTGCGGCGGTACCCGTCCCGGACTAGGTTGATCCTGCCGGCAGCGTTCGCGGCCGCGACTACTGGGAAGGAACTCGATGACCATTCGTGCGGGGTATGCCGAGGGCGAGGTCTGTTGGGCCGATCTCCAGACGTCGGACGTGGCTGCGGCCAAGGAGTTCTATGCGTCTGTCTTCGGCTGGCGGTACGAGGACCAGCCCACCCCGGACGGCCGAAGCTTCGCCAGGGCCCTGCTGGGCGACGAACTGGTGTGCGTCATCGCCCCGCAGAATCCGCAGCAACAGGAGTCCGGGTCCGCCGGTCAATGGAACGTCTACTTTGCAGTGAACGACGCCGCGGAACTCGCCGCCGAGGTCCCTCACGCGGCCGGGACGCTGGAATTCGGGCCGGATCCGGTGGCGGACACCGGCGTGATGGTCTTCTTTGCCCCGCCCGGCGGCGGGACCACCGGGGCCTGGCAGGCCGGCAGCCACTTCGGCGCGGCACGGAGCGAGGAGCCCGGCGCCCTGGCCTGGGTCGAGCTGCTCACGCCGGAACCGCAGGCCGCCGTCGGACTCTTCCAGCAACTGTTCCGCCACGAGGTGACCGAATACCCGCAGGACGACGGCGGGACCTACACGACGCTGATGGTGGACGGCACCGAGGTCGCCGGAATTGCCACCGTCCCCGCGGCCGAACGCAGTCTGGAGCCCGGCTGGCAGGTGTACTTCGGGGTCGCAAGCGTCGCCGAGGCCGTGGCTGCGGCTCGTGCGGCCGGCGGCGCGGTGCTGGTGGAACCGGAGGACGGCGACGACGCCGGCGCGATCGCCACGCTCCGGGACCCGCAGGGCGGCGTCTTCAGCGTGCTCGAGATCTAGAGCCGCCGAGTACTCCCCGCCGGCCACCTCGACTCGCTCGCTCGGCGAGGACGGCGGCTCGACGGGGCGGCGAACCTAGGCGTAGGCGTTGACCATCCGAACGGCGCCGCCGTCGACACCCTTGGCGCCCTGGACGTAGTCCGGGCCGCTCTTCACGACCGAATCCGAGTTTTCCCCGACGGTGCCCATGACCCACGAAGGCAGGCCGCGGGCGTTCAGGTGGTTCACCGCGGCGTCGGCGGCCTCCGGCGAGACGATGGCCACCATGCCCACACCCACGTTGAGGGTGCGCTCCAGGTCGGCCAGCGGGACGTTGCCGAGCTCGGAGACGAGTTTGAAGATGGCCGGCAGTTCCCAGGTGGCCCGGTCCACGGTGGCCAGCAGGCCCTGCGGCAGCACGCGGGCCAGGTTGGCGGCCAGGCCGCCGCCGGTGACATGGCTGAAGCCGTGCACGGCCTGGCCGGAAGCGGAGCCGTTGACCGGGAAGGTGCGGGCCAGGTCGAGGCAGTCGGCAGCGTAGACGCGGGTGGGCTCCAGGAGTTCCTCGCCGAGGGTGCGCTCGAATTCGGAGACGTGGCGGTCCAGGGCCCAGCCGGCGTGGTTGACGACGCGCCGGACCAGCGAGTAGCCGTTGGAGTGCAGGCCGGAGGAGGCCATGCCGATCACCACGTCGCCGGCGCGGACGCGGTCCGGGCCGAGCAGCGAGTCGGCCTCGACCACGCCGGTGGCGGCGCCGGCGACGTCGTATTCGTGCTCGCCCAGCAGGCCCGGGTGCTCCGCGGTTTCGCCGCCCACCAGGGCGGTGCCGGCGACCGAACAGGCGGCCGCGATGCCGCGGACGATGTCGGCGATGCGTTCCGGAACCACCTTGCCGCAGGCGATGTAGTCGGTCATGTAGAGCGGTTCGGCGCCCACCACCACGATGTCGTCCACCACCATGCCCACCAGGTCGAAGCCGATGGTGTCGTGGATGTCCATGGCCTGGGCGATGGCGACCTTGGTGCCCACGCCGTCGGTGGAGGTGGCCAGCAGCGGCCGCTTGTAGCTCAGCAGCTTTGAGACGTCGTAGAGGCCGGCGAAGCCGCCGACGCCGCCGATCACCGAGGAGTTGTGGGTCGCCTTGACGGCGTCCTTCATGAGTTCGACGGCGCGGTCGCCCGCTTCGACGTCGACGCCGGCGGAGGCGTAGGTGATGCCGGTGTTCTGGGCGTCGTTCATGTCAGCGGCCGGGGAGGCGGAAGTCATACTGGCTCTTTCTTGTCGGCATCAAGGTCGGCATCAAGCTTGTCGGCGGGTACGCGGTCGGCGTCGGTGAGCAGTTCTTCGAATTCGGCGTCGGGTCCCGGATCGCAGCCGGTGGCGCCGGCCTTCTCGGCGGGATCCTCGTCGGCGGCGGCCGCAGCGTCCGCAGGCACGCCGCCGTCGGGCGCAACGGCGGAAGGCGCAGCACCCGCAGCACCCCCACCCGCAGCACCCCCACCCGCAGCGGCAGGCACGCCGCCCAGGTCCGTGCGTTCGAGCAGGTTCTTGCCGAGCTTGTCGGCGCCGGGCAGCTCGATCGGGTACTGCCCGGTGAAGCAGGCCGTGCAGAGGCGTTCGCGCGGCTGCCGGGTGGCGCCGATCATGCCGTCCTCGGAGATGTAGGCGAGCGAATCCGCGCCGATGGCCTGCGAGATCTCCTCGATCGTGGCGCCGTTGGCGATCAGCTCCGCGCGGGAGGCGAAGTCGATGCCGTAGAAGCAGGGCCACTTCACCGGCGGGGAGGAGATCTTTACGTGCACCGCGGCGGCGCCGGCCTCGCGGAGCATCCGCACGATGGCGCGCTGGGTGTTGCCGCGGACGATCGAGTCGTCCACCACCACCACGCGCTTGCCCCGGATCACGGACTCGAGCGCGTTGAGCTTGAGCCGGATGCCGAGCTGGCGCAGGGTCTGCGAGGGCTGGATGAAGGTGCGGCCCACATAGGCGTTCTTGACGAAGCCGTGCGCGAACGGGATGCCGGATTCCTCCGCGTAGCCGACGGCGGCGGGGGTGCCGGATTCCGGCACCGGGATGACGATGTCCGCTTCCTGGGTGTTCTCGCGGGCCAGCTGGCGGCCCATCTCCACGCGGGATTCGTACACGGAGCGGCCGGCGATCGCGGCGTCCGGGCGGGCGAGGTAGACGTATTCGAAGACGCAGCCGGCCGGCGTCGGCTCGGCGAACCGCTGGGAACGGACACCCTGTTCGTCAATGGCGATAAACTCGCCGGGTTCGATCTCGCGGATGTAGCTCGCGCCCACGGTGGCGAGGGCGGACTGCTCGGACGCCACCACCCAGCCGCGCTCCAGCCGGCCCAGCACCAGCGGGCGGATGCCGTAGGTGTCGCGGGCTGCGTAGAGGGTCCCCTCGTCCATAAAGACAAAGCAGAAACCGCCCTTGATCCTGGGCAGCAGCTCCATGGCGGTCTGCTCGAGGGACTTGCCCTCCTCGCCCTCCAGCAGGGCGGTAACCAGGGCGGTGTCGGAGGTGTTGCCCTGCTTCATTTCGCCGGTCAGCTGGCCGCCGTTGCGGTCCACGATCATGGCCTTGAGCTCGGCGGTGTTGGTCAGGTTGCCGTTGTGCGCCAGGGCCACGGTGCCGGTCGCGGTCGCGCCGAGGGTGGGCTGGGCGTTGGCCCAGTGGCTCGCACCGGTGGTGGAATAGCGGCAGTGGCCGACGGCCAGGTGCCCGGTCAGGGTGTTCAGCGTGGTCTCGTCAAAGACCTGGGACACGAGGCCCATGTCCTTGTAGACATTGATCCGCTTGCCGTCGCTGGTCGCAATACCAGCCGACTCCTGACCGCGGTGCTGCAGCGCGTACAGCCCGTAATAGGTGAGTTTTGCTACCTCTTCGCCGGGAGCCCAGACCCCGAAGACGCCACAGGCGTCCTGCGGGCCTTTTTCGCCAGAGAGAAGATCATGAGAAAGTTTTCCATCGCCGCGTGCCACTGGTCGATTATCTCACGTTGTGCGCTAGGACTTTTCCGGGCGTCCGATTATGACCTGCAGGCCCGTGGTCCGGCTTAGGCGCGGTCGTCACCGTCGGGGTCCGGAACGGAATCGGGGACGGACTCGACGACGGCGCGCTCGGCGCGGCGGACGCTGAGCCGGTCCAGCACCAGGGCGACGGCGGCGCCCAGTACCGCGCCGCCGGCGATGCAGAAGGTCAGGAAGAAGCCGAAGACAGAGCCGGCGTCGTAGCCCTCGTCGCCCGGCAGCCCGTAGGCGATGACGGCCGCCACGACGACGCCCAGCAGCCCGCCCAGGATCAGGAACGGCACGTATCTCGGAGCGCGGCGGACGGTGACGGCGCGGCGTTCGGGCGCAACGGGGGTGTCTTCAGGAGCCATGCCATTAAGCCTACTGCCCCCGGGGCGGCCGCTCTTTCGCCGGCATTTTCCGCGCCGGTTCCGGACTGCTGCTACGCGGATCCGCGGGGCGTCTGCCCGATTCCGTGGCGGAAATCCTGGGCCCTAGCGGGAACACCGGCGGCGGGGCACACTAAGGGGTGGGGGAGGGTGCGGTCCGGCGTGCAAAGGACGCATCATGTCAGTCGCTGCAGACAGCATCCGGGACCAGCAGCGCATCATCTGGGACCAGTTCGCGGCCGGTTGGAGGAAATGGGACGCCGAGCTGCTCGGCTGGCAACGCCCCTTCGGCGACGCCCTGATCCAGGACGCCCGGCTGGGCCCCGACTCAACAGTGCTCGACGTTGCGGCAGGAACCGGCGAGCCCGGGCTCACGGCGGCGGAGTTGGTGCCCGAGGGTGAGGTGGTTCTGACGGATCTTTCGGCCGGCATGCTGAACGTGGCCAAGGAAAAAGCCGCCGCCCGGGGCCTGTCCAATGTGAGCTTCGTCGTCTGCGGCGCCGCGGAGCTGCCGTTCGACGACGGGACGTTCGACGCTGTCCTGTGCCGCTTCGGTTTCCTGTACTTTCCGGAGCAGCGAAACGCGCTCCGGCAAATGGTCCGCACCGCAAAACCCGGCGCGAGGATCAGCGCCGCAGTCTGGGGCCGGCCGGCCGAGAATCCCTGGGCCACCCTCGTTTTGGGCGCGCTCGCGCAGTACGCGGGGCTGTCGCGGCCGCCCGTGTGGATGCCGGGGGTGTTCCGCTGCTCCGCGCCGGGCTTCATGACAAGACTGTTCCGGGAAGCCGGGCTGGTGGAGGTGGTGGAGCGGGCGGTCGGCACGGACCTCGTGCATGACTCCCCGGCCAGCTACTGGGCGTTCATGGTGGACATCGCCGCCACGGTGGCCCTGGGCCTGGAGCAGGCGGACCACGAAGCTCAGGGGCTTATCCGCTCGGACGTGTTCCAGCTTCTGGGCCGCTATGAGCACCAGGGTGCGATCAGGCTGCGGTCGACGGCGACGATCGTGACCGGAACCCGGGCTTAGGATTTTGCCCACTCCGATTTCCGCGCCGGTTCCGGACCGATGCGCCCCGGATCCGGGCCGCGGCTGTCCGAAACCGCCGCGGATTTCCGGTGCGGGCGCGCAATCACCTTCGGCAGGCCGGCCGGACCAGCCGCGGAACCCGTTGGGCGGCGAGGAACGCCTCGAATTTCGCTGGACTAGAGATCTCGGTCCAGGTCCAGCGGATGACCCGCCGGCCGGTGGCCCGGATCCGGTCCTCGCGGGCCTTCTCGTCGATAACGACTTCGGAGGGAGTCCGTCCCCGCAGGTACTCGGCCTTCTGATACTTGACCCGGCCGTCGAATTCCCCGCACAGCCGCTCCTCCGGCCACTCAAAATCCGTGAAGGCCACCAATCCGCGGGCATCGCGGATGGCGGTCTGCAGCCGAGGGGGCTCGAAGCCCAGCCGGTGCATCGTGGCCCGGCTCACCGATTCCCCGGGAGATCCCGACGCCGGGTCTGCGAAGTCGATCGCGGCCCGGATTCTACGCGCCGCGGCCGCGCTGTAGTTGGCTCCGATGCCGCCGTCGAGCTCCTCCTTGACCAGCGCGGGCAGCCCCGGCTGCGGACGCAATACGTGGTCAAGCACCGCGACGGCCTGTTCGAATGACTCGAACGCCGCCAGATCCAGGGCGGTCCGGAGCCGCCCCGTGACCAGCAGCCCGCGGCGCTCTTCGACCTGCAGGGTCAGCGGATCAGCGTAATGCCGCCGGACCCCGGCCCGCGAGCGGCCGCCGCCGTCGTCGGACGTGCAGGCGTGCACCAGCGTGGGACGGCCGAGCACGGGGAGCTCCCACAGCGCGGCCGAGGACTTCCGGCAGAAGACGGTGCGGCTTTGCAGCGTCGAGGCGGCGGCCTGGATCAGGAGCGGGTACCGGTTCCAGCTCGGCAGCGCGTCCCAGGCCGCCGCCTGGACGTAGACGCCCCGCCTGATGCGGCGCAGCTCCCCTGCCGCGGCCCGGCGGCACAGTTCGCGCGCGTCCCGGCCAAGCCGTGCCGGGTCACTGCTGAGGATGAGCGCGGGAAGTTCCATGTGCCGATGGTGACGCTTCGGCCGGACATGGGCAACGGGCCCGACGGCGGATGTGGACAAGTCCTGCTGCGGTTGCGGAGTAGTCCTGCTGCGGTTGCGGATTTCCGCTGCGTTTTGGGACGGAGGCATGCCGGATCGGCGGCGCGCCGGTCCGGAACCGGCGCGGATTTCCGGAACCGCGGCGGGCGTGCCTAGACGCCGAGCTCGTCCTTCAGTGCGGCCACGTGGCCCTCGGCCTTGACCTGGTACTGCGCGAGTTTCACCTTGCCCTCGGGATCGAGGACCACGGTGGAGCGGACGAGGCCCTCGGTGATTTCGCCGCGGACCAGCTTCTCGCCCCACGCGCCGTAGGCGAGGGCGACGGCGTGGTCCTCGTCGGCAAGCAGCGGGAAGGTCAGGGCGAAGTCGCCGGTGAAGTGGGCGAGCTTCTCCGGGGCGTCGGGGGAGATGCCGAGGACTTCGTAGCCGGAGCCCTGCAGGGAGGCGAGGCTGTCGCGGAAATCGCAGGCTTCGGTGGTGCAGCCCGGGGTGGCGGCCTGCGGGTAGAAGTACACAATGACGTTCTTGCCGCGGTAGTCGGCCAGGGACACCGGCCTGCCCTCGGCGTCGGGCAGCGTGAAGTCGGGCGCCGGGGTGCCGGGCTGAAGCTTGACGGTGAGGTTCTGGCTCATGGGAGTCCTTCGCTGGGAGGGCGGCTGGAAGTTGGTCTGTGCTGCACAACACCCGGTGCGGACCCGGTATTCCTACTTCAGCTTCCGATTACCCGGTCCCGCCCGGCCAGCAGACCCACCAGGGAGAGGACCGCCATGATGCCGGCCGTCACGAGAAGGGGAAGTGTCCAGCCGTCGCTCGCGTCGTGAAGTCCGCCGAACAATACCGGCCCCACCGCGCTGAGGCCGTAGCCCACGGACTGCGCCATACCGGACAGCGATGCTGCCTGCGGGTGGTTCACGGTGCGGAGGCTGAACAACGACAGGGCGATGACAATGAGGCTCCCGCAGCCGGTTGCCCCAAGGATGATCCAGAGCCATACGAGCCCCGGTGCAGCTGCAAGGCCGAGAAACGTTACGACCGTCAGCGCGCCGCTTGTGAAGGCCACCAGCCGCTGGTCCGGATGGCGGTGAAGGATTCCCCCTGCGGCAAGGCTGGCGAACACGCTGATGAGCAGGAAGACGGACAGATGGATGCCTGCGGTCGCGGCGGGGACCCCGCGGTTTTGTTCGATGGTGGGCAGCCAGGCCATCAAGACGTAAAAGGCGATCGATTGCAGCCCCATGAAGATCGTCACCTGCCAGCCCAGGGCCGAGGTCCACGGCGACCGGTAGGCAGCCTGAGGTGGGGCGGCGCGGGCGCCGGGTCGCGCGTGCCGGCGCAACCACGGCAGGAGCACCGCCATGGCGATGAGAGCCAGTCCCACCCAGATTCCGAGGGCCAGCCGCCATCCGGCCGGGGACGTTTGCGCCACAGGAACGACGACGGCGGCCCCGGCCGCGGCGAAAGCGGCCTGCACGGCGGTGTAGCTTCCGGTGACCTGGCTGACCCTCATCGGAAAGTCCCGCTTCACGAGGGAGGGCACCAGGACATTGAGAAACGCGATAGCCAAGCCGATCAGTGCGGTGCCCGCCCAGATGAGGCCGGGCAACGGTAAGGAGCGCAGCACGATGCCCGCGGCGAGGATCAGCAGGGACAGCCACAGGGCACGGTCGAGACCCAGGCGTGCCGCGAAGCCCGGCGCCAGGGGTGAGAAGACGGCGAAAGCGATGAGCGGAAGACCGGTGAGGAACCCTGCCGCCGCACTGGACAGCCCAAGGTCGCTGCTGATGTTCGTGAGTACGGGCCCGACGCTGACAAAGGACACCCGAAGGTTGACTGCGATGAGCAGAACGCCGATGAGGGCGACGCCGACCCGGGTGGTGCGGTCGGCCGCGTTCCGGGTGACGGTGGGCGTCACGGCCTGTCCTTCCGGCCGGAAGCGGGCTGCTCGGACGCCCGGCCGGACGCGGCGCGCGCCCAGTCGAAGGCGGTGGCCGCCGTCGCCTGGTACTCCAGGCCGACCCGGCCCTCGTAGCCGAGTTCGCGGCTCCGGGCGACCCACTGCGCCAGCGGCAGGGTGCCGGTTCCGGGAGCTCCTCGGCCGGGGCTGTCGGCGATCTGGACATGGCCGAAGTCCTTGGCGTGCTGCTCGATGACGGCGCCGACGTCGTCGCCGTTCACGGCAAGGTGATAGAAGTCGGCGAGCAGCCTGACGTTCTCCGCGCCCGTTTCCTGCTTCACCCGGGCGATGACCCGGAGGGCGTCCTCGGCGGTGCGGAGCGGGTAGTCCGGGGCGCCGCTGACCGGCTCGAGCAGCACGGTCCCGCCGATCCGGGCGACGGCGGCGGCCGCCGCCGCAAGGTTCTCGACCGCAAGGTCATCCTGGGCTTCGGGGGTGTGCGCGGGCCGCCGGTTGCCGTAAAGGGCGTTAAAGCCGGTACAGCCGAGCCGTCCGCCGATCCCGGCCACCACGTCGACGTTGTCCCTGAACTCCGTCGAGCGGCCGATCCAGGACACCAGGCCGCGGTCACCCGCGGGCATGTCGCCGGCGTTGAAGTTCAGGCCGGCGAGCCGGACCCCCGCGTCCGTGACCGCCCGCTCGAACCTGGTGATCTCGGCGTCGCCGGGGACCGAACTCGCGAAGGGCCACCAGAACTCGACGGCGTCAAAACCGGCCGCCTTCACCGCCGCCGGCCGCTCCAGGAGGGGCAGTTCGGCCAGCATGATGGAGCAATTCACCGAATACGTCATCGGGACCTTTCTGGTGCAGGTGGCAAGCCCTACCGTTTCCGGGGATCCTTCCGGGCAGCCATACCCACCAGCGCCCCGATCGCCAGGCCGATCAGCAGCCCGGTGAAGGGCTTGTCGGCGGTGGCGACGCCCACGGCAAAGCCAAGTGCGGCGCCAATAAGCATTCCGATCCACAGGGACTCGTACTTCACAGCCTCAGGCTAGCAAGGCCTGCCCCGGATGACTGCGCCTATAGTCGAACGATGGAACAGAGAACCTTGGGAAAGACCGGACGGAACGTCTCCATCATCGGGCTGGGGACCTGGCAGCTCGGCGCCGACTGGGGCACCGTGGACCCGGCGCAGGCGCGGGCCGTCCTGGCCGCCTCCGCGGAAGCCGGCGTCACCTTCTTCGACACCGCGGACGTCTACGGGGACGGCCGCAGCGAGCAGGCCATCGGCGCGTTCATGGCGGACAACCCCGGCCTGGACATCACGGTGGCCACCAAGATGGGCCGCCGGATGGAGCAGCAGCCGGAAAATTACAACCTCGCCAACTTCCGCGAATGGACGGACCGGTCCCGGCGGAATCTCGGCGTCGAGCAGCTGGATCTGGTCCAGCTGCACTGCCCGCCCACCGCCGTGTACAGCAACACCGAGGTGTACGACGCGCTGGACACCCTGGTGGCCGAGGGCGTCATCCGGAACTACGGCGTCAGCGTGGAGCGGACCGACGAAGCGCTCGAGGCCATCCGGCACGGGGGCACGGCCACCGTGCAGATCATCCTCAACGCCTTCCGGCTCAAGCCGCTGGACGAGGTCCTGCCCGCGGCCGCCGCTGCCGGCGTCGGGGTCATCGCCCGCGTGCCGCTCGCCTCGGGGCTGCTCTCGGGCAAGTACACCGCGGAGACGTCTTTCGCGGCGGACGACCACCGCAACTACAACCGCACCGGTTCCGCGTTCGACGTCGGGGAGACCTTCTCCGGCGTCGACTTCGAAGAGGGCCTGAAGGCCGCAGCGGAGTTCGGTGAGCTGGTGCCCGACGGCGTCAGCACCGCCCAGGCGGCTCTGGCCTGGATTGCGGCGCAGGAGGGCGTCAGCACGGTGATTCCGGGCGCCCGCAACGTTGAGCAGGCCCGCGCCAACGCCGAGGCGGCCTCGGTCCGCGGTATTGACGGAACCTTCGACGTCGGCGTCCACGAAATCTACGACCGCTACTTCCGCGCGTCGGTCCACCCGCGCTGGTAGCCCCGGCCCAAATCCAACGCGGGGTCACTTTGCGCCCATTCCGGCCGCATTGATGGGCCGTCGGTGACCCCGCGTTGCGGTAGGGGAGGGCGTTACTCCGGCGGGTACCAGACCCGGCGGCCGTCGACCCGGGCGAAGGAGGTCAGGGTGTGCGGTTTGGCGGACGTCGCCGTCATGATGTCCAGCACCTTGATGTCCCGGACCAGGAGCGCGTCGCCGATCAGCGAGCGGTGGCAGCGCCACGGGACGGCTTCCGCACACATAATGGCTGCGTTGTTGCTGCGGCCGCGCTCCACGAGCTGGTCGACGGCGGCGGAAAACTCGCTCGTCTGCATGTAATCCGCGTAGCCGCGGAAGGAGGCGTTCCGCCAGGCGCCGTTCGGACTGTCCTTGGTGGTGTGCCGCAGGCCGCCCAAGGCTGTCATCCGGCGGTAGGTGATACCGCTGGCCCGGACGCTCGCGGCGAGTTCGTCCGCGTTGAACTGGGGATTGTGCCGTGATTTGGGGACGGTGCGCACATCAATCAGCTTCTTGATCCCGTGGGCCTTGAGGATGTCGATGAACTCGTCGATGGGGTGAGTGGAGTGGCCCACCGTGAAGATGGTCGTATCCGTCATGTCCCCATGCTAGGCGCTGGCTGCGGCGCCGCCGCCGGCAACAGCCGCGGATAAGGTGGTTGAGCCGCATGCTGCCGACGGAACAGGCGCCAAAATGACTTCAAGCTCCATTGAGGACTTCGTGGACCGCCTTGCTGCCGTGGAAACCGGACCGGGGTGCACCAACTTCTTCGACCACACCGCCCCGGAGAATGCCAAGCGCCGGCAGAATCTGTCGCTTTATCTGCAGGAGTTGCGGGAGCGCTCGCCGAAGGTGCTGCTTGTGGGGGAGGCTCCGGGTTTTCGGGGCATGCGGATCACCGGCGTGCCGTTCACGAACCGGACCATCCTTGAAGGGCCAGCCAACAGCTTCGGGCTGTTCGGGCCGGGGAAGGGCTATGTGCTGCCTGCCGATGCCGAGGGCGTCGCGGCGGAGCCGACGGCCACGGTGATGTGGGAGGTCCTGGCCGAGCTTGAGTTCCTCCCGGTGCTCTGGAGCGCCTGCCCGTGGCATACCCACGCGCTGGGGCGGCCGCTGTCCAACCGCACCCCGACGGCCTCCGAAGCCGCCCTGGGGACCCCGTTCTGGCAGGCGCTCGCGCGGCTCTTTGAGATCCGGACACTGGTCGCGGTGGGCAACGTGGCGCACAAGAGCCTGCTCCGGAGCGGCCTGGAGGCGCCGAAGATCAGGCATCCTGCCCACGGCGGCCGGTCCGGGTTCAAGCGCGGGCTCGAGGAGCTGATCGCGGCCGGTGCCGGCCGTTGAGGTGCGGCGCTGCGGTGCGGCGCTGCGGCCCGGAAATCCGACGGCGTCGGCGCGCGCGAGATTGGTTAGTGTGGAGGAAAGCGATTCCGACGGAAGGCAGGGCTATGAGCGATCCCACCGAACCGAGCGCCGATCCTGCAGGCCTGCGCGGTCCCGGCGACCCCGAGGCCGCGACGGCCCGCCAGCAGCATCCGGACCCCGACGGTGCCAACGCCGGTGCTGAAGCCGTCGAGGCCCGGCAGCCGCACGCGGAACCCGGCCAGGCCGGCAACATCCGCGAGGACCAGCTGACCCAGGCCGGCGGCACGGTCCCCGCGGCCTATGTCGGGTCCGGCGACCCCGGCGCGGACGGCAAGCCCGAAGACGCCGTCGACGCCGCCGGGTGGGACGACCGGACGTAGCCGTCCGTCCTCGCCGCAGGGGGGCATGGAAAAGCCAGGGGGATCACTCCTGGCATTTCGGTATGGCAAACGGGGGCCGGACATCAGGGTAGGAGGCCGGCCGGGACCCGGGCCGGAAGATCAGTGCCAGAGTGTTGCCACCGGGCTCTTCTCCCAGCGGGTCCAACCGGACCAGTGGTTGCCGACGCGGACGCGGAACGACACGAGCTGGTAGACCTTCTCGGGACCGCGGCGGTCCTGGACACGGTCGTAGCTGTGGACGGTGGCCGAGTCGTGGCGGCGGTTGAAGGACTCCCAGAACGTTGAGCTGCCCAGGAAGTCGTCGTGCCGGCGGCCGCGCTCGTCCTCATAGCGAAGCTGCCGGATCTGCACGGTCTTGTTGTCCCGGCAGTCGATTTTGATCCGGAAATCAACCCAGTGGCTGCGGTCGGTGGGCCGCAGCGGGTTCACGGTGCAGCCGCGCACGGACGTCGAAGCGTCGGCCGGTGCGGCCAAGGCGACGGGGCCGCCGACGAGGCCCAGGGCGACGGCCGAGACCAAGGTGAACTTGGCCGTCCGGGGGCGGATCTTTGTTGGTGATGAAGTGGTGTCAGACATTTTGGTGCTCCTGCGAGAGGATGCGGTTCTGCGGGTCGGGCAGCGGGGCTGGCCACGACGGCCCACCGGAGCCGCCGGACATGCGGCGGGGTTCCGCGTGGTTTTTTTGATTAGCTCGCCCGTGCTAAATCCGGGCTACCGCCGGGCTTTGCGCTGAGCATTCCCGGTTCTCTAAGGGTGCTCCTGTGACGGCGTATCCGCCAGTCCCCGCGGCGCTTTCAGAGAAGCGCTGCGGAAACGGACGGGCGCACCCCGGATCCAGGGTGCGCCCGTCCGGAACCGGCGCGGAAAGCGCGACGGCGGGGCTACTTCGCCAGGAACCCCAGCAGCGCTTCGTTGACCTCGGCGGCGTGGGTCCAGAGCATGCCGTGCGGGGCGCCCTCGATCTCCAGGTACTCCGCACTCGGCAGTGCCTTGGCAAAGCGGCGGCCGGTGACGTCGATCGGGAGGATCTGGTCCGCGGTGCCGTGCACAATCAGGGTCGGGATGTCGATTTTGGCGACGTCGTCACGGAAGTCGGTGAGCCAGGTGGGCTGCGCGGCCGCGGACGCCGTCGGACCGCCGGAGGTGGCGAGGTTCCAGCCGGCCCGCATGACGTCCTCGCTGAGCCGCGGCGTGCCCAGGAAGGTGTCGCTGTTGTAGAAGTTCTTGAAGAAGTCGGTGAAGAAGGCGTAACGGTCGGCCGTGACCGCCTCCATCAGGCCGTCGAACACGGACTGCGGGACGCCGTCGGGGTTGTCTTCGGCCTGCAACAGGTAGGGTTCCAGCGAGCCGAGGAACACCGCCTTCGCCACCCGGGCCGAGCCGTAGCTGCCCAGGTATCGGCCGACTTCGCCGGTGCCCATAGAGAAGCCCGCAAGGACGGCGTCGTTCAGGTCCAGGGTGGTCATCAGGGTGTTGAGGTCCGCGGCGAAGGTGTCGTAGTCGTAGCCCTCGGTGGGCTTGCTGGACTGGCCGAAGCCGCGGCGGTCGTAGGTGATGACGCGGTAACCGGCGCCCAGCAGCGCCGCGGTCTGCTTCTCCCAGGACGAGCCGTCCAGCGGGTAGCCGTGGATCAGCACCACCGGCTGCCCGGTCCCGTGGTCCTCGTAGTAGAGCTCGACGTCGGTGCTGTTCTCGGTTCCAACCTTGATGTAAGCCATGAAGCGATCCTCTCGGTAGGTCTGAAGCCAGTGCGTCCCGTGGCAGGACCCACTGTAGGGAAGTAACGCCGACGGCGGGCGGGGTGTTCCACCGACTTGCGCCCTATACCCCAGGGGGTATATCTTGGGTTCTAGACCACCGAGGTCACAGACCTAGCAAAGGGAGACACCAGATGTGCCGTCAGGTTGCATGCAAGAAGTGCGGTAAGACCACTTGGGCCGGCTGCGGCCAGCACGTTGACCAGGTCATGCGCGGCGTCAAGGGCGCGGACCGCTGCAAGGGCCACGCCGACGAGCCCAAGACCGGCTTCTTCGCCAAGCTTTTCGGCCGCTAGGAACTTCCGGCACCACTTACGTTCCCCAAAGGGGCGGCGGGACCACTCCCGCCGCCCCTTTGGCGTCCGCGGCTTCGGATGCCGACGACGGCGGCGCCCGGCGTGCGCCGTTGTCCGCGCCTGCCTATTAGGCTGGCAGCTATGCCGAAGAAAATTACTGTCAGCCTGTCGGACGCGACCCTGCGCGAGTACCTCCAGCCCCATCCGGACGTCACCGTCCTCGAATGGGACCTGTCCGGGGAGCCGCCGCAGCAGCGCATCGACATCGTCGTCCCGCCGTACATGGGCGGCTGGTCCGCGCTGCGCGGGCTGGAGGGCGTCGAGACGGGGCTGGTGCAGAGCCAGTCGATCGGTTACGACGGCGTGGAGGAGTTCCTGCCCTCCGGCAACGTCCTCGCCAACGCCGCGGGGGTCCACGAGGCGTCCACTGCGGAGCTGACCCTGGCCCTGATCCTGGCCAGCCAGCGCGAATTCCCCCGGATGCTGCAGAACCAGCGGGAGTCGCGCTGGGAGAGCCGACCCACCGCCAGCCTGGCCGACCGGCGCGTGCTGATCGTCGGCTACGGCGGTGTCGGCCAGGCGATCGAGGACCGGCTCCTGCCGTTCGAAACCACGGTCACCCGGGTGGCCAGCAAGGCTCGCTCCGACGCGCGGGGCCCGATCCACGGCATCGACGAACTGCACGAGCTGCTCCCGGAACAGGACATCGTGGTCGTGGTGGTCCCGCTCAGCGGCTCCACCCGGAATCTGATCGACGACGCGTTCCTCGCGGCGATGCCCGACGGCGCGCTGCTGGTCAACGTCGCCCGCGGTCCGGTCGCGGACACCGAGGCGCTGGTCAAGCACACCTCCGCCGGCCGGATCCGCGCCGCCCTGGACGTGACCGATCCCGAGCCGCTGCCGGAGGACCACCCGCTGTGGGGCACGCCCGGGGTCATCATCAGCCCGCACATCGGCGGCGCCACCTCGGCCATGTGGCCGCGGATGGGCAGGCTGCTGCAGCGGCAGATCGAGCTCATGCTTGCGGACGAGCCGCCCGCGAACGTGGTGCTGCGCAGTTAGTTGCCGGCCGGGCGGGCCAGAGTGCCCCGCCCGGCGGCATGGTGCTCACCATCCGGCCGTGCCCGGGCCGCCCTTGAACGGGCCGACGATGTTCGAGGTGATCCAGCCGCCGTAGAAGTCGCCGGCCTGGGCGGCGACCTTCTCGCCGTCGACCTCGCACGAGTCCATGAGGCCGGGGTAGAGGGCCGCCCGGGTGCGGAGTGCCTCAAATCCCGCGGCGGGGTCCGGATAGGTCCAAGCGCCGCGGTGAACGACCTTTCCGCCGGCGACGACGTCAAAGTAGCGCGCCTCTCCCTTGAACTCGCAGAAGCTGGTGCCCCCGACGGGGACGAGCGCCCCGGCGGGGAAGGCGTCCAGCGGCAGGTAGTAGACCGGCGGGTGGCTGGTTTCCAGGACGCGCACAGTATCGGTGGTGTCGGCAACCACCTGCCCGCCAAGGCGGACCACAACCCGTTCGGGCCGCGGCTCGATCCTGGGCGGGCGCGGGTAGTCCCACACCGATTCCTGACCGGCTTTGGGCCGAACGGGCCGGGGACGCCGGAAGAAGCGGGAAACACCGTGAGCAGGGTTCATGACCCCATGTTGCCACCTTCCGGGTTCAGGGCAAGGCGACGGGTCCGCTACCCGGCTCACCCGTTCCGCTGGCCTGGGGCGAGCTGCTGCACCTGCCAGCGATGCAGATCGGACAGCCAATCCAGCGGGGCCGACGGACCGAGCCTCGGGTCGTCGGGTTCAGCCCCGGCCCGCAAGGCCGCCGCGTACGCGCGGTCCTGTTCGATTCGTGCCCGCAGCTGCCCGGCGCCGCCAACTGAACCGTGACCGGGGACGACGGCGACGACGTCGTCGGCCATGGTCTCGAACAAGAGCAGGGCCGCGAGATAGTCCTCGAGCGGATTCGCGGCTCCGAGATCCAGGAACGGCATCAGGACGTCGGAAAGCATGTCGCCGGCGACGAGGACGCCGCGCTCCCCGATCAGGAGCGCCGCATGGCCCTGGGCATGGGCCTGGTGCTCGATGATCCTGACTGTGGGTCCATCCCAAGGAATCTGCGCAGCGTTGCCGGGCAGGCCGGTAATGCGGCCAAGCAGTTCCATCGGGATCTCCCCGGCGAACTCCGGCGGCAGCACTCCGGCAACGCGCGCCTTCCACCCCGGGTGGGACAGCAGATCCTGCATGGTGGCCGCGCAGCGTGCCGTGCCGTAACGGGGCACGTCGCCGAAGTCCGCGTGCCAGAGCACATGGTCCCAGTGAGGATGCGTCGAAAAGCCTGCCACGACGGTCTGGCCCAGCCCGCGAAGGTCGGCCGCGAGCGCGGCCATTTCGCCCTCGGTTATGCCGGGGTCGATGAGCAGGGCGCCGGCATGGCCCTGCACGATGACGGTGTTGCTCTGGAGGAACTCGCTCTCGTGAACCAGGACGCCCTCAGTGACTTGCTTCAGCACGACACACCTCCCCGTGATTTGCTCCTGCTTGTCGCGAAGGTATTCCCCCGCGGGAGTGGAGCGCAAGGGCTGCGGCGGGCCATGTTCCTCTCAGGTCTGGACAGACCGACGTAAGGTTTGCTTGGATGCGAAACGTGGACAAAGCCTTTCTGGTTGTGTCCCGAATCCCCATCCACTCTCCGAGCCCTGGAGGCACCTGTGAAGCTCTTGCTTACCTCCGGCGGCGTGACGAACCCGAGCATTCACTCGGCGCTCGTGCAGCTCCTCGACAAACCGGTCGCCCAATGCCACGCCCTAATCGTCCCGACAGCGCAGTGGGGTCACCCGATGTGCGGACCGGCATCGGTGCGGGGCCTCCTGTCCGCCGAGCCCCGCTTCCGTCACTTGTCCGGCCTGGGCTGGGCGTCGCTCGGCGTCCTCGAGCTCACCGCGCTGCCCACGATCGGCGCCGAGCGCTGGGTTCCTTGGCTTCGCGAAGCCGACGTGCTCTTGGTCGACGGCGGCGACGCGACGTACCTGAGCCATTGGATGCGGGAGTCCGGGCTGGCCGGGCTGCTGCCGTCACTTCCCGACACGGTGTGGGTGGGAGTGAGCGCCGGAAGCATGGTGATGACGCCCCGGATCGGGGACTGCTTCGTCGCGTGGCCGTCCGCTCCGGATGATCGCACCCTGGGGGTCGTGGATTTTTCGATCTTTCCGCACCTGGACGCCTTCCCGACCAACACCCTGGCCCACGCAGAGCGGTGGGCCGCCGACATAGGCGTCCCTGCCTACGCCATCGACGAACAGACAGCCATCAAGGTCGTCGACGGCTCCGTCGAGGTCGTTTCCGAAGGGCAGTGGACGAAGTTCGGGTAGGAGCAGGTAATCACCGTGCGGATGAGGCGGCGGCTATTTTCAGTGATGTGATCATGCGCTTCGCGTTCAGGTATTCGGGAGTCTGCATGTAGGCGCGCGCCGCGTCCATCGTGGGGAACGTCTTGGCACCTTTTCGGGCTCCGCTGTTCATAGGTGCACCGGCGTTGACCTGGAATGCGTCCGCAAATGAGTACAACGGCGCCTCGGCCGGACCGCTGACCACGTTATAGAACATGCATGACGTCCCATCCTTCCCCGCCACACTGCTTGTGAGGCCGTATGAGGCGGTGACGCGGTCCGGCTCCTGCAGTGCCCGGAAGGTGAACCGGGGCGTGATGGTGTCGGCCGCGGACGTGTTGTAGGGCAGGTCGAGGACGGTTGAGTCAAGGACGGTGTAGGGAACGGGCCCTCGGCATGCGCCGCCGATCCCGCCGGACGGACCGTAGTGCAGGGATGCCACTATCAAACCTATGGCCACGCGGCGGGAGGCCCTACGGGCGAGCCGCCACAGCAGTCCAAGACGACGCGGAGCAGGCGAGCGGTATCGCGGGGGCTTATCGCGGAGTGAGGGGAATGGGGTATCGGGGGACATGGCGATGAGCTCCTTGTGGCCCCGATCGACGATCCTTCAGAAGGCGTGCATGTGCTGACCCCCCGCCCTGGGATGTGCGTCCTTCTTGCGTGAGGGTGCCTCCGCCCGCGGTGGGATCCTCGGCCACAGTCTTCGGTCGCGTCGTCGTCTACGAACGACGCCGGATAGCCTCGGAAAGCTCGCTCGGAGTATTTGATGAGACCAGGACAGCGGTGCCGCCGCCGGTGTTGATACGCACAGAAGGACCCCCCACCAAGTAGCCAACCGTCTTATTGGGCAGGATGCGCAATCCCATTCCCTCACGCACTCCCGTAGACCTGTCGGGGACAACCCCGGTGATCTGGTCATAGGGGATGGTCGTCGTGAATATACCTGCGACCCGGATATGCACCTCTTGCAGCCCAAGGCGCACGACCGCTCGCATCAAAGAGACGGCAGTGAAGAAAGCTGCAAGCAAGATTGCGAGGACTGGGCTGATCACGCTTGGTAGCTCAACGCTCAACGGAACCAGCACCGCGGACGTGGTAACTAAACCAAGAATCAGCACACCTGCCCGGTATCGGCCTGGCATGAGCGTGCGGAACGTTAAATCCGAAACATCGTGTCCTTCGTTCACCCCACCATCGTTGCGGGAAGCGGTTCGGCCGTCCAATCAGCTGAACGCCTGGTCACATCGTAAGGACCGTCTACCTCATCAGCATGAGCAGGCGCCGAAAACCGTGCGTCTTTGCATGCCAGTTTGCCGATTCCTCACCGGACGCGGATAAGGCGGCGACTCCGGTAACGCTGTGCTCGGTACGCTTGACGAGGTACAGGGCGAGGGGGAACGTATGACTGCGGAGTTGGTAGTTCGGCAGTGCACCGACGACGATTTGGCTGCCTTGGAAGAGGCCGAACCGCCACGATCCGGCATTGCACGCTACCTGCCGGCGCGGGTACGGCCCTGTGCGTCTGGACGGAACGTCACGCGAGGCGGGCGGGATTCGACAGGCTCTACCTCGGCGTCGGCGTAGAGAACCATGGAGCCCGCCGGCTCTATCAACGCCTGGGTTTTACATTTGCGGGGCCGAGAACCACCTCGACATATCAGTACGTCGACAACGACGGTCACAAACACTGGGCCACAGAAACGGACGACATTCTCGAGAAGGCACTCGACGTTGCGGCAGCCGCGTCAGCATTTTCTGGCGGCAGTTGGCTTGGCCCTCTCGCTGGCACGCAGTAGCGTTCCATGGGTGAATGAGGAAGCTGAAGAACTTGCCGGCGGAAATGCCTCAGAAAGTGTCCTCCGCGTTGGCAATACGGTGCGCAAGCCGTGGCTGGAAAACTCTGCCACTGTCCAGAAGTACCTGAAAACCCTCCAAGTAGCTGGCCTCGACGTTCCCACACCCTTGGGCAAAGATCCTGCTGGGCGGCAGGTCACCGGGTACGTCGAGGGTGTCTCGGCGCTTGAGCAGTTGCCACTGGGACAGCATGACCTGCTGCGGGTCGGTCGTTTGATCCGCCAGATTCACGATGCCAGCGAAGGATTTGAACTCCCGGATACGACCGGATGGAACGTGTTGCTTCCTGCCGAGAACCCGAACCTGATGTGCCACAACGACCTTGCTCCGTGGAACTTCATCATGGGAAAACGGTGGGTCTTCATCGATTGGGACGCGGCGGCCCCGAGTACGCGCCTCTGGGACCTTTCATATGCAGCGCAGTCCTTCGGGATGCTCTTCGACGGCCAACCGGTTCCAGAGGCAGCTGCCAGGCTGCGCGCTGTTGTCGACGGATATGGGGCGGACGAAGTCCTGCGGGAAGCGTTGCCCGAGGCCCTGGGACAGAGGACGGCGGCCATGCACGAGCTGCTGAAGTCCTCACACGAGACCGGATTCCAGCCCTGGGCTGACATGTACGTCAACGGACACGGCCAGCACTGGCGGGCTGCGACCGACTATGTCGTGGGCAACCGAGACGCCTGGAAACAAGCCCTGACCTAGATTTCCGCCGGTGAGCCGCCCGTTAGCCGATCCCGCACCGGGCATTTTGGCTTGTCCCCTAACCGTTGGGCCATGGACCCCGGCAACCCTGGCATGCCCGACCCGCCTCAAAGAGTCTGTTGTGGGATCGTCTTGCGGCACAGTTCCCCCTGCCAAAGTGAACGGTCACTTACCAAGCATCGGAGTTATCGGCCATTACCGCAGAGCGCGTCTGTACCTTCTTTGGACTATGCGTTGGGCAATTAGGAGGAGCGGGAAGAGTGACCGCCACGGTTGTTGTGATGCCGCGCGGGTGAGCGAACGAATGGTGAGGTGCACTTCGTCGCCGTGACGGTGAATAACGAATGCTTCCTCGCCGTCGACGGGGTGCCCCGGCAGAGTGCGGTAGGAGAACCCGATCTTCGCAGCCTCCCGCACCACAGATACCACTTCAACGGGTTCGACGACGGCGAGACCGAACGGGCGCGCCGTTACGATAACCCGGGCGCCCGGAGACACCGGGCCCGTGGTGTCCACCGCAAATCCACTCGCAGTCTTAACTTCCCAGTGGAGCACACCGTCAGCGGCGCGCTGCCAAAGCATGTCGCCACTTCCGAGGAGCACTGTTCGTTCTGAGCGGCGGTACCCGCGGCCGCTTGGGGGCCACTGGTCAAGATGCGGGCTCGTCATGCTTCATCTCCCGGCAACTCCGAGTGGCGTCTTCTTTCTCGGTTTGGCGGGCCGCAATGATTCCGTCCCGGGTCGCCGCCCGGATGACCCCATAAAGGACGTAGAAGAAGATGGCCGCAAACACGGCAGTCAGGACAATATCCATCTGTTTCCCCAAAACTCGTGGTCCGGCCTTCGACGCTGCAAGCCTACTTTAGGTGCGGCACTGGGAAGGCGGATCGTCCGCATCCGCCCTGGTGTTCGCGGCGGACCGTGGGCTGTTCCGCATGTGCCTCGCCATCCTGGCGTCGCCTTAGGCGGGCTCGACGGCGATGCCGTCGTCGTCAACCCCAACTAGACGCTTCACACATCGGCCTCGCTCCCGACTGATCGATTTGTTGACCAACTGCGGCCGCAAGCAAATCCTTCACCGGGCGCTTCGGTCCGCCAGGAACTTTGATGAAGGAGTCAACCAAGCCGGGTCCTGCCCCACCCAGGCCGGAATCTCAAGGTTGGCTTCACCGCCCTTCTGGCTGGGCAACCGGTAATTTACACAGCAGCTGAGTCCTAGCTTTCTGACGCCGAGCTGTTTGGGCGACGGCGATTTTCCTTGAGTGCTGACCGCAGGGTGGTGAAGATCGCGATGCCCATGGCCGCCGCGGTGAACCACAGAGCCCTCGATCCCTGAAAGGCGAGAGTTACGGAGACGATCAGGATTACTGCGGCAACCAAGAGAAAAGCCCATCGTCCTGCGGTCATCATTCCCCCTGCTCGGTGTGTTGGTGAAGGGCGTCTTTATCTAAGCTCGCCAGAGTGCTGATGCGGGCGGGCCCTGAAGCCCAGAACTGAACGATTTCGACCGCTGGTTTCGCTGTCCCACGGGCCGCGGGTCGAAAGTGCCACCAGCCCAAGGCCGACCGCGGCCAGAAACCACGGGAATACCTGTGACTGATCCAGCGCGATGCGGAAAATGCCGGTCAAAATCGACATGGTGCCGACAGAGAACAAGACGCGGGTTACTTGCCATCCAAACATTCCACCGACGGAGTGCTCGCGTTTCGCGGCTCGGCGCCCCACAAAGTACTGGACGACCAGGGCCAGGCCGATCGGCACGAAGATGATGCCAGTGACCAGGCGCAGAGTATCCACCGGCGCCCAAGCCAGAAAGATTGCCGCCCAGACCAGGAAGAACACTCCAGCAATGAAACCCGGTAGGGCGGGTCGACTACTCATTGTTGTCCCCCTCGGTGTGGCGCCTGGGCCCGTTGTCCTACACGTGGCACAGGCCAGTCTCGTGACATGCCGCGAGCATACCCGCTGGGGCAGCGAACGCAAGTCACGGATGAGGCTCCCCGAGAGACGACTGGCTCGTTTTGATCTCCTCCCCGTGGGCCGCGATAAGCCGGCGCCGTCCGAAGCAGCGAATGCACTACTGCTCACGCAGGCGTCCCGTAGAGGGATCCCTCAGCGGGACACCGCTAAAGGCGGCCTGATCCAGGTAGGTCCCCACCGAGGGAGGTGCTCGACAACCCTGGGCAGCCCGCGTCATAGAAGCGTCAGGAGGGTGCAGTCCCCGGCTGGCATGGACCGATGAAGGACTGAACCTGGAGTTCGTCGGTGGCTATATGAAGCCGAACAGATACGAACACATTCATGGAGCTCCGGCGCTAGCCAGGGCACCGTACCCTTCCAGTCGAATCTAGGCAGCGTCTGGTCCGAAGAGGACCTCCACCGGCCGCTACTTTGCGGTCCAGGTGCCAACTGCTTAGGAAGCCTGGGCTCGATTGGTCAGGCACCGTTCATTGAGGAGCGCTAGGCTTGCACGGCTAGTGGCTAGCTGGAGTTTTGTATTGCCTGAGCTGATGGTCACCATAAGCCCTCCGGGAAAAACGGTCCAGGGGGCTTTTACAGGCTCTCCAATGGCCGTGGGAGCCGCGTAGATTTCCAGTGGCACCGCAAGTGGTCCGTTCTCGCCTGCACCCAGCTGAAAGATTAGTCGGTTTGGCTCTGCTCTCGCATAGCCCCGGGCCCATCTACTCCGTAGTCCCGATCCGGGCTCTCTGTGGGCGCATTCGAAAAGGCCTCGTTCCGCGTCTTGAGCTGCTCGCTTCTTTCGCAGGGGAGCAATGACAATGAGCCGGATGGCAGTCATAAGGACGACGCCAGCTGTGATAACAACGACCAAGGTAGGCCACCAGCCCAAGACGGCCTGCAAAGGGACAAAGAGGATGCCGGCCAAGACGACCAGCGGCAAGGAACCGAAGGCATCGTATGCCCGTTCCAGCCGGTTCCTCGGTGTTGGTTCCAAGTCCGTTCCGCGCATGGGAAACCCGCTTCCTGTGATGTCGGGAGTCTAATCACCAGGGTGGTCTTTTGATAATGCTGGTGGTGACGGGGTGCAAGCGGGATTGAAGGAGCCTGGCAGGCTGCCCATAAGCCCGTGGTTTCTTGCAGCCACTCCAAGCGCTCGCTTGGGGATCCCTCAGCGTGCGTCACCCGACTCGAAGACGGCTACGGCTGCGGTCAGCGGCCCCGAGGCGGTGCAAAGGAAGCGGCGGGCCCGGGGAGGGCCGGTGGCCCAGGACGTGCCGCGGATGGGACGGCGCTTCCACCACTTGAGGTATCCGCCGACGACGCTTCCGGCCAGACCGAGCGCAATAGCGGGGAGAACGATCTGGTTGGCGAGGCCGAAGAGAACGCCCGCGTGCGCGTCGATGCCCCAGCACGTGAGTCTCGCGGCGACGTTGAAATCGTTGAAGACGAGTCGCCCGCTCACCATCACGGTGGCGGGGTCGACCGCGACCGCGTCAGCCTGGGGCACGGTCCAGGCTTTGCCCTCCTTCGCGGGCGGCTTAATTTCAACCTTTCCGGCATCGATCACCGGTTCCGTCCCCGCCGCGGCAAGAACGTGGTCATACAGGGTCCGATCCGACCCGACCGGCCGGGGGCGGTAGCATCGGGAATATGACAAGTGGGTAATGATTGGCTCGTAAGGGTCCACCAGTCGCGCGGGATAGAGGGGACAATCAAGCCATGGACACAACTCAGGTAGTAATCGCGGCCTTCGTTATCACGGCTTTGATCGCAACGGCCATCTACTTCCTCGTCATCAAACGCAAGAAGGCGGGTGCTGGTAACAAGCACCCTCACTTCGAGCCACGTGCCACCCGAGATCGCGAGCTGGGCAATGACGGCCGCAACTACCCGAACGCCACCCGGGTCAACGGTGGCTACAACGGCGGCGGCGGTCTCCCAGGCTGAAAGACGTGGGGGCGAGTGCCACCCAAGGTCCTAGCGCCCATTGTCCGCTGGGCGTGCATCCGGGCCTTCTCCGGGACAGACTTGAGCATCCGCGACGCCTGTACCTCGAACGGTGCAACCGCGAAAGCCGGACGTTACTCCAACCCGGCAAGCACCCACAGCACCACGACGAGGGAGCGGCCGTCGTCGCCGCAGAGGTCGACGGTGCCGATCATGTCCTTGGCGACCTCTGGGCAATCCCCGTCCGGTGCTGAACTAGGTTCGACGATGAAGCCCAGGCGGCCGAGGGCGGCCCGCTACCAGCCACGCCAGCCCACCCACCACACTTCCAAAGACGAGGAGCACCAGCCAGACATCCCTGCTGAAGGTTCGCATCTCTCTTTCGTCCGTTTGGATGAAGTCGACCACGCTGTAGCCCCATATGGCCACGCACGGGATGAGGACCAACCAAGGCAGCCATGAGGTGGCACCTGCCATGTTCATAGGATCAGTATGCGTCATTACTTGGTGGCCAGCAGCCGGCCATTCGGACCAAAATTGGGCGGACAGGGAACGTGAGCGTTACCGCTCAGTCACCAGAAGCCGCGGGCGGCTCACTGTCCGTGAGGCGGTCCTTCACCGGCCGCCGGAGAGCCACCTGATGCGCCCTTCAAGAAGCCCGCCATCCCGGCACGCATTGATTCCCGTATGACCCGCCCGCAAAATTGCCCGGTGAGCGTGCCCTCCACGCTCCACTGCACATCATCGCGCAACGCCAGGGTTTCGAGACACGGAGGTTCCGCGACAACCAGACCGACCAGGAGAACGAGTAGCCCGCCCGAAGGTGAACTGTCACCGTGCCCCCGTCACGCTAGCTGCCGGTGAGCTGCTCCCGGCAACCCGGGGATACCACCCTGAAAGTGCTCGGCGGATTGGACGCCAACGCCGCCGCCGGCCGAGCAGCGCGCCGCTGAAGGTCGCCGCCGCAGTTCAGGCAAGCCCGATTTAGGGCCACGCAGTCCGGGCAAAGTGACTCAAAAGTGAGATGAAGCTGAATGAGCGCTGTCGCGGTCGCAACATTCGCAATTTGGGCGAATCTCAAGCATGCAGCCACCTTACCCAGGGCGTCCTTGCACATCTCTCTACCTAACAAGTTCGGGGCCGGCCCTCAGTCTTTCTTCAGTTCCTCGGCGAGCATCACGAGGATACCGCTGGGACCGCGGAGGTACGTGAGCTTGTAGAGGTCCTCATAGGTCGCCACGCCGCGAAGCGGATGGCAACCGTGCCGCGCGGCTATTGCCACGGCTTCGTCGATGTCAGGAACTGAGAACGCGACCCGGTGCATGCCAATCTCGTTGGGACGGGTGGGCGCCGTCTCGATCGCCTCGGGATGGATGTATTCGAAGAGCTCGAGGCGGCCGTGGCCGTCCGGCGTTTGGAGCATGGCGATCTTGGCGTGGTTGCCGTCGAGCCCGACGGCGGTGTCGGTCCAGGCGCCGCTGACGGTGTCCCGGCCAACGACCGCGAGGCCGAGGTCGGTGAAGAACGCGATCGCCTCCTCAAGGTCGCGCACGGCGATGCCGACGTTCTCCAGTTTGATGCTCATGCCCCACACGCTACCGAGCCGGA
>CAVZJX010000014.1:0-32201 GCA_963775715.1 uncultured Actinomycetota bacterium
GCACCGCCGGCGGCATGTAGAAGTGCAGGTTCAGGACGCGTCCGGCGCGGCCACCCCATCGATGAATTCGGACGAAGCGAACGAGGAGGAATTACTCGCCAGCACGGCGTCCGGCGCGGCCAGCCGGTCGAGGTCGGCGAAGATTTTCTTCTTGAGTTCGAGCTTTTCCGGCACCGCCTCGACGACGAGCCAGGCGTCCCGGAGTGCTGCGGCAAGGTCGTCGCCAGCCGTGAACCGCCCCTCGGCAGTGCCGCCGAACTCATCCGAGATGCCGGGACGCTCGGTTCCGATGTAGTCGACGGCGGCCTGGGCCACGGCAAGGTTCGTGTCGAAGACGCGCACCTCGGCGCCCCGGAGCGAGAGCATCAGCGCGATGCGGCGGCCCAGCGTGCCGCCGCCGATCACGGTGATGGGGCGGCCTGCAATGTCGGCCGGAAGGGTGAAGCTCATGTCGGTTCCTTTCATGAGGCTGCTGACGTTCCAGCAACCAGGTTGATGGGGTTGTTGCGGGTCGCCTTTGCGGTCAGCACCAGGGCGGGGACAGCGGCCAGCACCAGGGCGGCACCATAGATCAGCGTCGTGCCCTTCATCCCGGCCACGGCGACCAGCAGCCCGGCGGCCACGGCCGGGACGCTGAAGCCGAGGTAACAGATCAGGTAGATACTGGAGAGCATCCCGATGCGCTCATGCGGCCCGCACAGCGGCAGCGTCATCCGCATCGCGCCGAAGTAGCCGCTGCCGAAGCCGACGCCGGCCACCATGGTGCCGGTAAAGTAGAGCGGCCCGGACCCCAACTGGACAGCGAGGACTGTCAGGGATATCCCCGCGATCAGGGAGACCACGCCGGTCAGGAGCGTGTTCCGGTCGGACCAGCGGCGAACGACGAGGATTGCCAGGGCCCCCGGGACGAAGAGCGCGAACAGGGCCAACCCGCCCACCAGCACGGAGCTATCCTTCGTGATGGAATGCGCAAGGGCGGGCCCGAGGGAAAGATAGAAGCCTGCGAGCGCCCAGGTCGCGGCCGCCACCGGCATGGTCGCGGCCATCGTCTTGCGCGCGGAACTGGGGACCTTCGCCTCGGGAACCAGGGAACGGAGCCAGCCGGGGGCTTTCCGCCCCGCGCTCGGCAGCCACAGCAAGGCGGTCCCGAGGACCAGCAGCAGGGCCGCGAGGAAGAAGTACACGGTCTTGGTAGGCTCCGGCAGGAACCGGACCAGGGACGCCGAGCCGAGCGCGCCGATGGAGAGCCCAACAGGCGAAGCGGCACTGTTCACGAGGGAGCCGCGGCCCCGGCGGCCGACGCCTTCGAAGGCTAGCAGCGCGGCCCCGGCCGCGCCCATGGCCGCGCCGGTAGCAACGCCCTGCAGGGCCCTCGCCGCGAGGAGCATTTCCGGACCGGGTGCGAACGCGAAGGTCATCATGGCGCCGATCTGCAGCGCCACGGCTCCCAGCAGCACGGGCCGCGTGCCGAGATGGTCCGCCAGCGACCCGACCACCAGCAGCGTCAGCAGCACAGCCACCGCGTACACGGCGAAGACGACCGTCACAGCGGCGGAGCCGAGCCCCCATTGCCGCGCGTAAAACTCGTATAACGGCGACGGCGCCGACGATGCCCCGATGAAGACCGTCAGGAGCGCCGCGTGAAGCCAGAACGCGGTACCGGTGTTCTTCAATGCTTTCCCTGCCTACTAACCAAATGACTAAAGCACAATCTGTGCATTAAGAGACTAGCACCGGAAACCGTCACTAAAGCAGAAGTTGTGCCTTAGCATGGTGTGATGATGGCTACAGCGACTCCGCGCCCGGGCGGCCGCAGCGCACGCGTCCAGCAGGCGGTGCACCAGGCGGTCCGCGCGCTGCTGGAGGAGAACGACGGCGACCGTACGGTCCTGTCGGTGCCGCTGGTGGCGGAACGCGCCGGGGTAAACTCCTCGACCATCTACCGGCGGTGGGGGGACCTGCCGCGGCTGCTCGCCGCCGTCGCCTCCAACCGGATGCTGCCCGAGCAGGTGGAGGACACCGGGTCGCTCAAGGGGGACATGGAGGCCTGGTTCGTCCCCTATGTCGAGGAATTTTCCTCCCCGCTGGGGCGGCAGGTGCTGCGGGACATGCTCGCGGACGGCGCCGTAACCCGGGACTATTTCGCACTCATGCAGGGCCATGTCGAGGAGCTCCGGAGGCTGGCTAAAGCCCGCGGCGAGACCGCGCCGTCGGCCCGGGAAATTGTCGACACCGTGGTGGCGCCGGTGATTTACCGCATCCTGTTCAACCATGAGTCCGCCCCGGACTTGAGGGTCCAGGACCGGATCAGCCGGCTGCTCCGCCCCGAAACCGCTCCCAGCCTCCAGGACTAGACTCGTTTCCACCCCCATCCACGACCAGGCGAGGAGCCTCTCATGCGCGCGACCATCATCCACGGCCCCGGCGACATCCGGGTCGAAGACCGCGACTACCCCACCGTCCAGCAGCCCACCGACGCCGTCGTCAAGGTCACCGCCTCCTGTGTCTGCGGCTCCGACTTGTGGCCGTACCGGGGCGTGCGGCCCACGCACGAGCCGCGTGCGATCGGCCATGAGTTCATTGGCCTGGTCGAAAGCATCGGCGACGCGGTGACCGGGCTGGCCGTGGGGGACCTGGTCATTGCGCCGTTCGTCGTCAGCTGCGGCAAGTGCCCGCAGTGCCTGAACGGGGTCACGGTCGCCTGCGACCACCTGGCCGGCTGGGGCGGCAAGGACGACGCCGGGCTGGCGATCGACGGCGGCCAGGGCCAGGCGGTCCGGGTTCCGCTGGCCGAGGCAACCCTGGTCAAGGTCCCGGGCGTCACCGAGCCCGACGACGCGCTGCGCGCCAGCCTGCTGACACTCTCCGACGTCATGGCCACCGGCCACCACGCAGCTATCGCGGCCCAGGTGGGCCCCGGCCGGACCGTCGTCGTGGTGGGCGACGGCGCCGTGGGCCTGTGCGGCGTCCTGGCCGCCAAGCGGCTGGGCGCGGAACGGATCATCGCCATGTCCCGGCACGCGGACCGGCAGGCCATCGCCCGGGAGTTCGGCGCCACGGACATCGTGGCGGAGCGCGGCGAGGACGGCGTGGCCAAGGTCCGCGAGCTGCTCGGCGGCGTGCTCGCCGACTCCGTGCTGGAATGCGTCGGCACCAAGGAATCCATGGAACAGGCGCTGCACAGCGTCCGCCCGGGCGGCGCCCTTGGCTTTGTCGGCGTCCCCACCGGCGGAGGCGAAGTCCCGCTCCGCTACCTCTTCGACACCAACATCACGATCGGCGGCGGGATGGCCCCGGCGCGGACCTACATCCCGGAACTGCTCGCCGACGTGCTGGCCGGCAGGATCAACCCGGGCCGGGTGTTCGACGTCGTGATGCCGCTGGAAGAGGCTCCGGAGGCCTACCGCGCAATGGACGAACGGCGCGCCATCAAGGTGCTGCTGACTCCGTAGCAGCGGAGGCCCGGCCGGTGCCGCGGGGCGGCTTCCGCGGCACCGGCCCCGGCACTCCACGGACTCTTGCACTGCCGGGACCACGGGTCTAGCGTGATGCGCATCAGCACCCGCAACCGTCAAGGAGCCGTCATGGCCAGGTTTGTGCAGATCATCGAGTACCAGTCCTCCCGGATCGAGGAGATCGAAGCGCTCGGCCGGCCATCCCGGACCGAGGGGGAAACCGCCCCGACCTTCCGCCGGATCCTGAACACCGCGGACCGGGACCGGCCCGGGACGTACCTCACCATCGTCGAGTTCGATTCCTACGAGTCGGCGATGGAGAATTCCCGGCGGCCGGAGACGTCCGAGTTCGCGGCGCAGATGGCCGCGCTCTGCGATTCCCCGCCGGTGTTCCGCAACCTGGACGTGCAGTGGGAGGACGCCGGCGACGCGGCGACCGACTAGGCACGCCATCCATGCGCCCCGCCCCTGACGACAGCGGACCTGACAGCTCCGCGCACGCCGATCCCGTGCTGGACCTCGTCCGGGCCGGCGCCGCTCCCCTGCAGCTGGTCGGCGGCAAGGCCCTCAACCTTGGGAAACTGTCCGAGGCCGGCTTTCCGGTGCCGCGCGGCTTCTGCCTGACCACCGAGGCCTACCGGCAGACGGCGCCGCCCGGACTCGAGGCCCTCGCCGCCCGGCTGGACGGGGCCTCCGACGGGGAGGCCCACGGCAGCGCTCCCGGCTTCGGCACCGGAGCTGGCCGAGCGGCTACTCCGGAACCAGCTGAAATGGACCGCTTGGCGGCCAGCGCCCGCGAACTGATCCTTGCGGCGGCGGTCCCGTCCAGCGTCGAGGCAGCGCTGCGGCTTGCCTACGCCGCGTTGGGGGCGCAGCCGGCCGTCGCTGTGCGCTCGTCGGCGACAGCCGAAGACCTGCCCTTCGCCAGCTTCGCCGGACAGCAGGATTCGTTCACCGGCGTCACCGGAGCCGACGCCGTGATCGACGCCGTCCGGCGCTGCTGGGCCTCGCTCTGGAGCGACCGTGCGGTGGCCTACCGCTCCGCCAACGGCATCAGCCACCGCGAGGTGGGGCTCGCCGTCGTCGTCCAGCTCATGGTCGATGCCGCCAGCGCCGGCGTGTTGTTCACCGCCAACCCGGTGACCGGAACGCGGACCGAGACCGTCATCAACGCCAGCGCCGGAGCCGGACAGGCCGTGGTGTCCGGTGCGGTGAATCCGGACCAGTTCACCCTGGACACCTCGACGGCGAGGGTCCGGCACCGGGTACGGGGAGCCGGCGGCCCGGACGCCGAGTGGAGCGTTTCCATCCGGGAGCTGGCGGAGCTGACCGTGCTTGGCAATGCCGTCCAGCGGCTCTTCGGCACGCCGCAGGATGTGGAGTGGGTCATCGACGGCGCGGGCACGCTCTGGCTGACGCAGTCCCGGCCCATCACCACGCTCTATCCCTTAGAGGATCCGATCTCCAAGGACCCGTCCGCCCTCAACCCGGATCCCGACGGCGGACCCCGCGTCTACCTGTGCGGAACCCTCCTCCAAGGACTCACTCGTCCGATCACGCCGATCGGCCTCGCAGCCCTCGGCCTGATGCGGAACCGCAAAGGACCATGGCGCTACGTCAACCCGGGGCTGCGGATGTACGTGGACCTGACCGCGGTGGTCCAAAGCAAGTGGGGCCGCCGCTACCTGAGCCGGATCCTCCCGCTCGCGGACGGCAGATCGGCCGCCATCTTCCCCGAACTGCTGGCCGACCCGCGCTTCGCGGTCAGGACGCGCCCGAAGATTCCGTCCAAGGCGGCCCTGCCCCTTCACGCGGCACCGCCCCGCCGCTCCGAATCCGCCGCCAGCCTCGGCATGGTCCTGGGCCTGGTCCCGGCGCTCGTGGGAGCCGCGTTCCGGCCCGCGGCGGAACTCCGCCGGACGAACGCCTACGAAAAACGCCTCGCAGCGGAGCTGGTGCTGCCCGAACCCGCCACCGCCCTGCAGCGGCTCGACTACGCCGAACAGATCACGAACCGGACCATCGACGGCCTCATTAGGGCCACCCTGCCCGGGCCGTCCGTGGGCTACATCATGCTGGCGGCGGCCCGGCGGCTGCTGCGCGGCATCGCCCCGCCCCGCGAACTGGAGGCGGTGCTGCGCGGGCTGCCGCACAACGTCACCACCGAGATGGACCTTGAACTCTGGCAGCTGGCGGTGAGAATCGGGGCCGATTCCGGCTCGCGGGAGACCTTCCTGGCGGAACCGCCGGACCGGCTGGCCGCGTCCTACCGCGCCGGCACGCTTCCTGCTCCGGCGCAGGAAGGCGTTCGAAGTTTCCTGGCCCGGTACGGCCACCGCGCGGTCGCCGAGATCGACCTCGGCATGCCCCGCTGGTCCGAGGAGCCGGACCACATCCTCGGGATGATCTCCAACTACCTGCGGGTGGAGGACCCCGAGCAGGCACCGGACCGGCAGTTCCGCCGGGCGGCAGAGCACGCCGAGGAAAGGATCCGCAGCCTGGTGGAGCGCGCGGCCGCGCACGGCAAGTGGCGGGCCCGGCTGCTGGAGCGGTGCCTGCATCAGGTCCGGGAGCTGTCCGGCCTCCGGGAGCTGCCGAAGTTCCACATCGTGAAGATCCTCGCCGAAATGCACCGCCAGCTGCTGCTGGTCGGAGCGGAACTGGTGCGGGCCGGCGTCCTGACCGCGGACGAGGACGCCTTCTTTCTGGACTTCGGTGAGCTCCGTGTGGCTTTGCGGGGCGCGTCGATGCAGCCCCTCGTCGCCGAGCGCCGCAGGCTGTACGACGTCGAGCTGCGACGCCGCCACATCCCGCGCCTGCTGCTCTCGGACGGGACGGACGTGGAAGCCGCCGTGATGGCGAAGACTCCGGCCACCGGCGCCCTGTCCGGGACCCCGGCGTCCGCCGGCACCGCGACCGGGACGGTCCGGGTGATCCTGGACCCGGTGGGCGCCCGCCTTGAACCCGGCGAAATCCTGGTGGTCCCCTCGACCGACCCCGGCTGGACCCCGCTGTTCATGACCGCCGGCGCCCTGGTGATGGAGATGGGCGGCGTCATCTCGCACGGCGCCGTTGTGGCCCGCGAATACGGCATTCCCGCGGTGGTGGGCGTGCCGGATGCGACCACGAGGCTGCGGACCGGCCAGCGCGTCACCGTTGACGGCGCCGCCGGAACGGTCCGCGAGCTGCCGGGCTGAGTGCCGCCCCCCGGAGTCGGGGCCGGCTGCACCGTACTAGCACAGGCGTGCCAGCTAAAATGGCAGGATGATCCCGGCGGTCCAGCCACCCCAACAGGGGCCCGCGCAGCCGGACCCGGCCCGCCCGGCCGCGTCCGGCAGCGCCTTCAGCCTCGCCCGACGCGCGCGCGGCATGTTGCGCCGGGTGCCGGTGTGGGCCTGGCGGGCGCTGATGCACTCGCTGGGCCCGAGCGAGAGCGTCCGCTTCAACGCCGAGCCCGTCACCGGCGTTGACTACTTCCACGACATCGACTTCGTCGGGGACGGAATCAGGGCGCACCGCCTAGACGTAATCACGCCAGCCGGGGCCGGAAGCGGTGCCTCCGCCGACGGCGGCCCGCTGCCGGTCTACGTCTACTTCCACGGTGGCGGCTGGACCTCGGGTGACAAGGCTGCGCTGACCAAATACTGCGCGAGCCAGGCCGAGGGCGGGATGGTGGCGGTCAACGTGAACTACCGCCGGGCGCCGCGCTTCCACATGGCCCACGTCCTCCAGGACGCCAATGCGGCGCTGGGCTGGGTCCGCGACAACATCGCAGGCTTCGGCGGCGACCCCGCCAGGATTGTCCTCGGCGGCGACTCCGCCGGCGGCCAGATCGCCGCCCTCCTCACCGCGGCCAGCTTCCGCCCGGAACTGACCCGCCATTACGCTCTGACGCCGGCAACCCCGGCCCCGAGCCTGCGCGGCCTGGTGCAGCACTGCAGCGTCGTGGACTTCTCCGTGTTCTTCGAAAAGGGATTCGTCCTCAGCCTGGACTTCGTCCGGATGCTCCTGCCCCGGACAGCGCGCAGCCCCCGCCGCCGGACCGCGGAACTGCGCAGCGCGGCCGTCTTCCTGTCCCCGATCGAATGGCTCGACGCCCGGTGCCCGCCGGTCTTCGTGACCACCTCGGAGCGCGACTTCTTCTACGCCGCGAACCTGAACTTCATCGAGCGCCTCCGGGTGCACGCCGTGCCGGTGGAGACCCTGATTTACGGCTGGGACGCGCCGAACACCGAACACACCTGGCAGCAGGACTTCCGCTACCCGGAGTCGCAGGAGGTGTACCGCCGCCTGCACGCGTTTGTCCGCCGGGTGGCCGGCGCCTGAGGTCAGCGCCCCGCCGTCGGGGGCTATCTTTAGTCCATGGCGTCACCCGGCCGCGACATACCAGGCGCACCCGAGCCCGACCCCGGAGTCTTCGGCTCCGGGCTCATCGACGAGGCCGCCCGGCTGGACGCCGCCCTGCCCGACGTCGACTGGTCAGTACCGCCGCCGGCCGCTGTCCGCGGCGTCTTCGAGGCTCCAAGCGGCGCCCTGGCGACCCTGTCCATGGGTGACCCGTCCCACCCGCGGGTGCTGTTGATCCCGGGCGCCACGGGGTCCAAGGAAGACTTCTCGCTGATGCTGCCCCAACTCGCAGCCGCCGGCTACTTTGTGCTCAGCTGCGACATCGCCGGCCAGTACGAGTCCGCCGGCGCCGGGCCAGAGCACCTCAACCCGCCCCGGGAGCACTACGACTACCCGCTTTTCACCGCCGACCTGGTCGCCCTGCTCGAGGCCGGGGACGGCGCCGTGCACGTCGTCGGGTACTCCTTTGCCGCGATCGTCGCTCAGCTCGCGTTCGCGCAGCGGCCTGAACTGTTCCGCAGCCTGACCCTGCTCAGCTGCCCGCCCGAGCCCGGCAACAGTTTCCGGGGCGTGCAGCGGATCGGCCGGTTCAGCGGGCGGGCCAGCCCAAGGGTCGGGGCGGCCCTGATGATCTGGGGCATCCGCAGCAACGTGGTCCGCGTGGCGCCGAACCGGATACGTTTTGTCCGGCACCGCTTCCGCCTCACCCGCCGCCAAGCCGTCCGTGACATTTTCGGGCTGATGCAGCATGCGCCGGATCTGCGGCCGGTGCTTGCGGCGGCGGCGCTGCCGAAGTTCGTCGCCGTCGGCGAACACGACCTGTGGCCGCTGGGGCTGCACCGCCGCTTCGCCCAGGCGATCGGCGCCAAGATCGCCGTCTACCGGGGCGGCCACAGCCCGAGCGAAACGTCGCCGCACCAGATGAGCCGGGATCTGATAGCCCTCTACGCCGACGCCGACTGACCGCCGCGGCGTTTAGCGCCGGTGCGCGCGTTCCCACTGCCTGCGCCGGCGGCGGCGCCGCAGCGGCGGCTCGGACCGGAATTCGACGCCGAACGTCGTCCACGCCATCGACAGCCGGCGCCCGACGGCGTGCCAGCTCTCGAACGGCCGGGCCGAGACCCCCACCCGCAGCGCCGGATCCCAGATCACGGACACCTCTGGCGGGAGCTGGTATGAAATATCGAGGTCGTCGTGCACCGGCGGTAAGTCACGGTGCACCGAGTCCCGGATCTTTTTCCAAACGCCGGCCCGCAGGGCAAAATTGGAGCCGAACAGCGGCGGGTGCCCCAGCATGAGCCCGATAGCCCACAAATAACCGGGAATCCAGACACGTCCGCCCATCCAGCGGGCGAAACGCGTCCCGCCGTAGAAGATCCCCGGTCCGCTCACCGCGGCGAGCGGACCCGCCCTGTCCAGGATGGCTTCAATGCGTTCCAGCCAGTCTGAAGGCGGGACGGAGTCGGTATCCAGGCGAGCGATGATTTCCGAGTCCGCCTCATCAAATCCGAGGGCCGTGGCCGCCGCGATCCCGGGCAACTGCACAGCGATCCGCCGCACCCCCGCGGCCTCGCAGACCTCGGCGGTGTTGTCCGTGCTGCCGTTGTCCACCACGATCAGCTCGTCCGCTCGGCGGCTCTGCCGGGCGAGCGCGGCCAGGCACACGGCCAGCAGTTGCGCGTCGTTTCGGGTGGGGATCACCACCGAGATTGTTGACATGGTGAGCCGACTATAGCTTCCCGCCCGGCTTAACTCCCGCACTCAGACCCTTGCACAGGGGCCCTGCGACCCGTACGTTGGGGACAGCGGACGAATGTCTCCGCAGCCGTTGGCCTCCGTGGCCGCCGGAGATCAGCAGCGTTTCAGAAGGATAAAGCATGGCTACAGGCACAGTTAAATGGTTCAACGCCGAAAAGGGTTTTGGCTTCATTGCCCCGGATGACGGGTCGGCCGACGTTTTCGCCCACTACTCGGCAATCGCCACCAGCGGCTACCGCTCGCTGGACGAGAACCAGAAGGTCGAGTTCGACGTCACCCAGGGTCCGAAGGGCCCGCAGGCCGAGAACATCCGCCCGCTCTAAGCTTTCAGGAAGGCCCGGCCTGCCGGAATACTTCTCCTAGAAGACCACTCAGCCCCTCCGGAGTAACTCTCCGGAGGGGCTGCTGTGTTTCGTAGCCAGGACCGCCGCGCCCCGGATCTGCCGCCGGCTCCCTAAAGCCGGGTTCCCAAAGCCGGGTTCCGCCGGCACTCGCGGCTGCACTGTGATGGCCCGAAAAGGGGCGGAAGGGAGTGGTGAGTAATCTGCTCGGCGCCGTCCTGGTCGGCGTCGGCGGTACCACCCTGATGAAATCCGTGGTCTCCGCGTAGCGCTCCCGGCACGGGTCGGCTCGGGCCCTAACCGACGTGGACCCAGGGACGCCGCGTGACATCGGGTTCGGCCTCGCGCAGGACCTCGCGGGTGACCGGCGCGATTTCCCCCTCGCCGAACGCGAGGAAGCGCAGCAGGTTGGTGAGCGGGTTTCCCTCGGTCCATCGGAAGTAGATGTGCGGCATCAGCCCGGTCACATCCCGGATGTGCAGCAGTACCGAGGCGATCGTGTTGGGGACAACCGGGCCGTGCACTTCCAGGATCCGGTAGCCGTGCCGGGTGATGCCGCGGACCTCCAGTGCGGTCTCGAAATCCGAGGAATCGTCGACGATGACCTCTAGGAACAGCGCCCGGTAGTCCAGCGGCAGGTGGCTGACCTCGATCGCGGACTCCAGCTTGTCCCGGTACGCCCCCGCGCTGAGGCGCAGCGGCTCGTGGGCGACGATCCGGAGCGGCCCTTCCAGTTCATCGGACATGAATTCCAGCGCCTGCCGGTCCAGATGGACGTGGGTGGCATGCAGCTCGAAGGAGCGGCGGGCGCGGGAGAGCAGGGAAATCACGATGATGCCGAGGATGAAGATGGACGCGATCCGGATACCTTCCGGGCGTTCGATGATGTTGGCAACGGTGGTGTAGATGAACACGACGGCGATGACGCCGAACCCCAGAGTGCGCTTGCGTTGCCGCTTCCGGCGGGCCGACAGTGTCACGGCCACGGCCGCCGAGGTCATCAACACCAGCACTCCGGTGGCGTAGGCGCCGCCCTGCGCGTCGACGTCGGCGTCGAAGAGCCAGGTGATCAGGAACCCGATCAGGGTGAAGACCAGGACTAGGGGGCGCACGGCCCGGGCCCAGCCGGGGGCCATGCCGTAGCGGGGCAGGTAGCGCGGCACGAGGTTGAGCAGCCCGGCCATGGCGGACGCGCCGGCGAACCAGAGGATGGCGATCGTGGAGATGTCGTAAACCGTGCCGAAGCCCACGCCCAGGTGTTCGTGGGCGAGGAAGGCCAGGGCGCGCCCGTTGGCCTGCCCGCCTGGCTGGAATTCCTGCGCCGGAATCAGCACCACGGTGGTGAAGCTGCTGACGATCAGGAAGGTGCTCATGATCAGGGCCGCGGTGGTCAGGAGCTTGCGCGCGCCCTGGATCCGGCCGGCGGGATGCTCTTCGGTGTCGCCGGCATGGCCCTTGATCTGCGGCATGACGGCGACACCGGTCTCGAAGCCGGAGAGGCCCAGGGCGAGTTTGGGGAAGACCAGCAGCGCGAAGCCGACCGCCAGCAGCGGGTTCCCGTGCGAGGTGGAAATGGCCTGCCACCAGTTGGTCACGGCCACGGGCTGGTTCAGCACTTCCCAGAGCGAGGCGGCGACGACCACGACATTCAGGCCCAGGTAAAGGCCGACGATCACGACGGCGACGCCGATCGCTTCCTTGAAGCCGCGCAGGAACACCGCTCCGAGCAGTGCCAGCAGGATCAGGGTGACGGTCACATTCTGTCCCTGCAGCCATTGCGGCGCCACCGGGTTCTCGACCAGGTGGGCGGTGGCGTCCGCGGCGGACAGCGTCATGGTGATCATGAAGTCGGTGGCGGCGAAGCCGAGCAGGACCAGGACGAAGAGCTTCCCGCCCCACCGCGGCATCAGCCGTTCCAGCATGGCGATGGACCCTTCACCGCGGTGGCTCTCACCGGCGACGCGGCGGTAGACCGGCAGGGCACCGAGCAGGGTGATCGCCACCAGGACGAGGGTCGCGAGCGGCGAAATCACCCCGGCGGCGAGCGCGGCGATGGCCGGCTGGTAGCCCAGGGTGGAGAAGTAGTCGACGCCGGTCAGGCACATGACCTGCCACCAGGTGTGTTTCTCCTCGTGGGCCGTGGGCACGCCGCCCGGGCCCTGGTGCGCGCCCTTGCTGTCCTGCAGCCCCACCAGCAGCCAGTTCCGCAGCGCGGTCTTACGGCCGGGCTTCAGCGCCGACGGATCGGCCGGCGGCCTGCTCAGGGTGGTCATGTCGTCCTTTCCTCACGGCACACGTCGCCGCACCGTACTGCGATTACAGCAGCAGTTTGCACCGGCCAAGGGCGGTTCCCCGCGTTGCCGGCAGATCTTGACGAATCCTTGACGCCCTTTGAACCGCATCCCCTGCGCGGGCAGTGTCAAGGATCCGTCAAGATCCGGCCCTCGGCATCAAGGATTCGTTAGGGCCTGCTCTTTCGTCCCCGTGGAGGACTTGACTGGACTTAGCCCCGCAGACGGGGCGCAGATGAAAGGAACCTGCAATGGCCGATGTGGCTGTTATTGGAATTCTCATGGCGTCCATGGGGTTCGTGATGTGGATCGGCCACGTCCTGGCCGGGATGGTCGGCGGTCCCGGGGACCGGCCGGAGGGCGGCAAATGAGCGCCGACGCGGTCATGTGGCTCGTCCTGTTGATTGCCGGATTGTGCCTGTTTGGGTACCTCCTGGCGGTCCTAATCCGTCCTGAGAAGTGGTGAGCGGATCGTGACCTTCAACTACGCCTCCTTCGCCGTCCAGGTGGCGGCACTCCTCATTGTCCTGGCGGCCCTGCATAAGCCCCTCGGCATCTATCTGGCCCGGGTTTTCGAGGGAACCACGTCCAGTCAGCCGGAGCGGCTGTTCTACCGGCTTGCCGGGGTCGACGCCGGCACCGAACAGACCTGGTCCGTGTACCTGCGCAGCGTTCTGGCGTTCTCGGCTGTCTCCGTTCTGGCCGTGTTCGCCCTCCAACGGCTGCAGGGCGTCCTCCCGGGCAGCGGTTCCCTGCCGGGGGTGGACCCGTGGGTGGCGATGAACACCGCGATTTCCTTTGTGACCAACACCAACTGGCAGACCTACGCACCGGAGGCCACGGTCGGCATTTTCGTGCAGATGTGTCTGCTTGCGGTGCAGAACTTCCTCTCCGCCGCCGTCGGTATCGTCGTCGTCGTCGCCCTCATCCGCGGCATCACCCGCACCAGGACGCAGCGGCTGGGCAACTTCTGGGTGGACCTGGCCCGGACGTCGTTCCGGATCCTGCTGCCGATCGCGTTCGTCGCGGCCGTGGTGATGGTCCTGGGCGGGGTGGTGCAGAACTTCTGGCCCACCGACGTCACCAACCAGGCGGCGGGCATCAGCCAGAGTATCCCCGGCGGGCCGGTCGCGTCCCAGGAGGCGATCAAAGAGCTCGGGACCAACGGCGGCGGCTACTTCAACGCCAACTCCGCCCACCCGTTCGAGAACCCCAACGCCCTCATCAGCCTCTTCGAGGTCTTCCTGCTCCTGCTCATCCCCTCCGCCCTCCCCTACGCCTTCGGCAGGATGGTCGGCGACCAGAAGCAGGGCTACACGGTGGCCGCGGTGATGGGCACCCTCTGGCTGGCATCGGTTTCGCTGATGGGCTGGGCCGTGGCTTCCGGCCAAGGAACAGCGGCGGCGGCGGCCGGCGGGCTGGGCGAAGGCTTTGAACAGCGCTTCGGACCGGTGCCGGGCGCGATCTTCGCCGCGTCCACCACGCTGACCTCCACCGGCGCCGTGAACACCGCCCACGATTCCCTGCCTCCGCTGGCCGGCGGTGTCGCCATGGTGAATATGATGCTCGGCGAGGTCGCCCCCGGCGGAACCGGTTCCGGGCTCTACGGGCTGCTGGTCCTGTCCATCATTTCCGTCTTCATCGCCGGCCTCATGGTCGGGCGCACCCCGGAATACCTGGGCAAGAAGATCGGTCCGACGGAAATGAAGCTCGCTGCCATGTACATCCTGGTGACGCCCACCCTTGTACTCGCGCTGGCCGGGATCACGGTCCTGCTGCCGGACATTCTGGCCAACGCTCCGGCCACAGGGCCGCATCAATTCAGTGAGGTGCTCTACGCCTTCACTTCAGGGGCCAACAACAATGGCTCCGCGTTCGGCGGCATCACCACCTCGGGCCCGTTTCTTTCGGTCATGATGGGCCTGGCCATGCTGCTGGGCCGCTTCCTGCCGATTGTCCTGGTCCTCGCCCTGGCCGGCTCGCTCGCCCGGCAGGGCAAGGTTCCCGCCTCCGCCGGCACCGTCCCCACCCATGGCCCCCTCTTCGGCGGCCTGCTGCTCGGCGTGACAGTGATCCTGACCGCGCTGAGCTACTTCCCGGCCCTTGCCCTCGGCCCCCTCGCAGAAGGACTCCTGAAATGACACCGTCCCAGACGGACACCGCCGCCACCACCTACGCCGACGGCAACCCCCTCGGCACCCCCGGCGAACACAAGCACCACACCAAGGCCCCGGCAAAACTGACGCTCGCGTCCATCGCCGCCGCGCTGCCCCTCGCGGTCCGGAAACTCTCCCCGCGGCAAATGATCCATTCCCCGGTTATGTTCACCGTGCTGGTGGGCGCCGCCCTGTGCACCGCGATCTCGGCGTACCGGCCGTCGGTGTTCGGTATCGCAGTCACCGCCTGGCTGTGGCTCACCGTCCTGTTCGGAACCCTGTCCGAATCCATCGCCGAAGGCCGGGGCAAGGCCCAGGCCGACAGCCTCCGCGCCAGCCGCAAAGGCGTGACGGCCCGGCTCCGCCAGCCCGACGGCACCACGAAGGACATTCCCGGCACGGAACTGCGCTTGGGCGACGTCGTGATCTGCGAAACCGGCGACGTCATCCCCTCGGACGGCGAAATCATTGAAGGCCTGGCCAGCGTCGACGAATCAACCATCACCGGCGAATCAGCCCCCGTGATCCGGGAATCCGGCGGAGACCGCTCCTCCGTCACCGGCGGCACACGGGTCCTCTCAGACCGCATTGTCATCCGCATCCTGGCGGAGCCCGGACAGACATTCATCGACCGGATGATCAAGCTGGTCGAGGGTGCCGTCCGGCAGAAGACCCCCAACGAAATCGCGCTCCACGTGCTGCTGGTGTCCCTGACCATCGTGTTCCTTGCCGTCACCATGTCCCTGGCCCCGTTTGCCGCCCTCGCCGGCGCCACCCCGTCCCCGATCGTGCTGGTCGCGCTGCTGGTCTGCCTGATCCCCACCACCATCGGGGCGCTGGTTCCCGCGATCGGCATCGCCGGCATGGACCGGCTGGTGCAGCACAATGTCCTGGCCACGTCCGGCCGCGCCGTCGAGACCGCAGGGGACATCACCACACTCCTGCTGGACAAGACCGGCACGATCACCTACGGCAACCGCCGAGCCGTTAATTTCTTCCCCGCCAACCAGGTGGAAAGGACCCGGCTCATGGAAGCCGCCCGGCTCTGCAGCCTGGCGGATGAAACACCGGAGGGCCGGTCCATCGTGGACCTCGCCGCGGACAAAGGCGTTACCGGATCCGATCTGGCCACCCTCCAACGCGGTTCCGGCGATTTTGCCGTGGTTCCCTTCAGCGCCAGCACGCGCATGAGCGGACTTGACCTTGACGGGCTGCGGATCCGCAAAGGCGCCGCCTCCACGGTGACGGCTTTTGTTGCCGAATACGGCGGTCACATCCCGGCGGAGGTGGAACTCCGGGTCAAGGACATCTCTGCCCAGGGCGGCACACCCCTGCTGGTGGCCCAGGTGGGCAAGGGTGGCCCCGCGGAAATCTTGGGAACCATCCACCTCGCCGACGTCGTCAAACCCGGCATGCACGCCCGCTTCGCCGAGTTGCGGCAAATGGGCATCCGGACCGTGATGATCACCGGCGACAACCCCATCACCGCCAAGGCGATCGCCGCCGAGGCCGGAGTCGATGACTTCCTGGCCGAGGCAACCCCCGAGGACAAACTCGCCGTCATCAAGAAAGAGCAGGCCCAGGGCCGACTGGTCGCCATGACCGGGGACGGCACCAACGACGCCCCGGCGCTGGCCGCGGCAGACGTCGGCGTCGCGATGAACTCAGGCACCCCGGCCGCAAAGGACGCCGCCAACATGGTGGATCTTGACTCCGACCCGACGAAACTCATTAACATCGTCGGCATCGGGAAGCAGCTGCTCATCACCCGCGGCGCCCTGACCACGTTCTCGGTCGCCAACGACGTCGCCAAGTACTTCGCGATCGTCCCGGCCTTGTTCACTGCTGCCTTTCCGGGGCTGGGACTGCTGAACATCATGGGCCTGGCCACGCCAGCCTCGGCGATCCTCTCCGCGGTGATCTTCAATGCCCTGATCATCATCGCCCTGGTACCGCTCGCGCTCCGCGGCGTGAAGTACCGCGCCGTCTCCGCCAACCAGGCGCTGGGGCGCAACCTGCTGGTCTATGGCCTCGGCGGGCTCATCGCCCCCTTCATCGGCATCAAAATCATCGACCTGATCATTTCCCTCATTCCCGGAATCGGCTAGGAGCACGCCCGCATGAACACCCTCACCGGTTATCTCCGCCAGACTGGAACTGCCCTGCGGTTCCTAGTCCTTGCCACCCTTGTCCTCGGGCTGGCCTACCCCCTGGCCGTCTTCGGCGTAGGACAGCTGCTCGCCCCCTCCCAGGCCAACGGCTCGATCATCAAGGACGCCGGCGGCGCCCCGGCGGCGTCCGCCCTGATTGCCCAGGCCAGCGCCGACGACCGCGGCGTTCAGGATCCGCGCTGGTTCCACGCCCGGCCCTCGGCCGTGAACTGGGACCCGACGACGTCGTCGGCCAGCAACCTCGGCCCCAACGAGCCCAAGCTCCTCGACGCCGTCACCGCGAACCGGGCCGCCGTCGCCGCGGCGGAAGGAACCACCGAGTCCGAGGTTCCCGCCGACGCCGTCACGGCCAGCGGGTCGGGGCTGGACCCGGATATCTCCCCGGAATACGCCAGGCTGCAGGTGGCCCGGGTGGCCGCAGCGCATGGCCTCGACACTGAAGCCGTGGCGTCACTGGTGGCCCGGCACACGAGCAGCGGGTTGCTCGCCTTCCTGGGCCAGCCGTCCGTCAACGTGACAGCGCTGAACCTGGCTGTCGCTGAGGCCTCGAAAGCGGCGCAGCCGGCACAACCCGAGTGAGAGAATGACGGCATGGCACGTGGAACGTTGCGGATCTTCCTGGGGGCCGCGCCCGGGGTCGGCAAGACCTACGAGATGCTCGAAGAGGCGCACCGGCTCGGCAAGCGCGGCGAGGACGTCGTCGTCGCGCTTGCCATGGACCACGGACGCAGCGAGACGCGGGCGCTGCTGGAGGGGCTGGAAATCATACCCCCGAGACGGATGCCCTACCGGGGCACCGAATTCGGGGAAATGGACCTCGACGCCGTCCTCGCCCGGGCACCCGGAACAGCGGTCGTGGACGAGTATGCACACTCAAACGTCCCCGGAAGCCGCAACGCCAAACGCTGGCAGGACGTCGACGAACTGCTCGACGCCGGAATAGACGTCCTGTCCACCGTCAACATCCAACATCTGGCATCGCTGGGTGACGTGGTCAGGGCGATCACCGACGTCCACCAGGCGGAGACGGTACCCGACGACGTCGTCCGCCGGGCCGATCAGATCCATCTCGTGGACATCTCTCCCGAGCTGCTGCGGCAGCGCCTGGGCGATGGAAAGATCTACGCCCCCGAGAAGATCGACGCGGCGCTCTCGAACTACTTCCGCCTGGGCAACCTCACCGCGCTGCGGGAGCTGGCGCTCCTCTGGCTGGCCGACCGCGTGGACGAGGGCCTCGCCAAGTACCGGGCAGAGCAGGGCATCGAGCAAAGCTGGCCGACCAGGGAACGGATCGTGGTGGGCCTGACGGGCGGCCCCGAAGGGGAGGTCCTGATCCGCCGGGGTGCCAGGATCCTCAACCGCGTCAGCGGCGGTGACCTGGTGGCAGTACACGTTCGAGCCTCGGACGGGGTCGCCAGTGAATCCCCGCAGGCACTCGAAGCCCAACGCCATTTGATCCAGGACCTGGGCGGGAGCTACCACATTGTGACCGGTGAGGATCCGGCCGGGGCCCTCCTGGACTTCGCCCGAAGCGTCAACGCCACCCAGATCGTCGTCGGAATCAGCCGGCGCAGGAAGATCTCCGCGCTGCTTGGAAACCTGCTCGGCGGAGGTGTCGGCACGCGGGTGGTCCGGGATTCCGGCGACATCGACGTCCACATGGTTTCCCACCCGCTGGGTGGGCATGGCACCCGGCCCTCCCGGCAACGCGATCTGGGCCGCGTTCGGGTGAGCGTAGGTTTCATTCTGGCCGTGCTCCTCCCGGCCGTGCTGCAGATCTTGCTGCTGGCCCTCAACCCGGACCGAAACATTGCCACGACCGTGCTCTTACAGCTCAGCGGGTCTGTCGCCGTCGCCATGGTCGGCGGGCTGTGGCCCGCGATCTTTGCCGCCCTCTGGAGCAGCTTGCTGGTTAACTACTTCTCCACGCCGCCCGTCGGGACCTTCACCATCAGCGATCCGCAGAACATCCTCGCCCTGTTGGTGTTTGTCGGTGTTTCGGCGGCCGTGGCGGTTGTAGTCGACTTGTCAGCCCGCCGGTCCAAAGAAGCGGCCCGGGCCCGCGCGGAAGCCACCACCCTTAGCGACCTGGCCAGGAGTGCATCCGGCGCCGACGATATGGTCGGGGCCCTCCTGGAGCAGGCATTAGGCGTCTTCCAGGTCCGGGGGGCCGCCATCTTCAGCCTTGGTGATCCATCGGGCGACGGAGGCGCTTCAGGGACCAACGGGCGGAAGTGGACGCTGCTTGCGGCGGCAGGGGACCTTGCGGCAAGCGATACCGACCGCGGCGGCGCCGGCGGCGAGAACATTGAAGAAATCGATCCCTCGACGCGGCTGGTGCTGTTCGGCCGGGTCCTGCCGGCGAGCGACCGGCGCCTGCTGGGGGCTTTCGGCGTGCATCTGAACGCGCAGCTGGAACGCCAGCAGCTCGTGGCCAGCCGCCGGCAGATGCTGCGCCTCGCCGAAAGCAACACGATCCGCACGTCTATTCTGCGTGCCGTCTCCCATGACCTCCGCACTCCCCTGGCCGGAATTAAACTCGCCGTCGGCGGTCTGCGCCACGACGGCGCCCGGTACACCCCGGAGGAGCAACAGGAGCTGCTTGCCACGATCGAGGAATGCTCCGACCGGCTGGACGCCCTGGTGGGTAACCTTCTGGATATGTCCCGGATCAGCGCCGACGCCGCCCACCCCCTGCTCAGGCCGGTGCGCTGGTACGAGGTGATTCCGGACGCCCTGCGTGCCGTGCCGGAGGGGAGGGTCCGGGTGGAACTGCCCGCCAACATGCCGGAGGTCGACGCCGACCCCGGAATGCTCGAGCGCGTCATTGCCAACGTCGTCGAAAACGCGGTGAAGTACGCGCCTGATTCGAACGTCGTCCTGGTGGGCGCGGGAGGCGGCCTCAGCGCGGTTGCCCTGGCGGGGCATCCGGCGGGGGAACTGCGGATCATCGATCACGGCCGGGGAATCCCGGCCGAGAGGGTGTTGGAAATGTTCCGGCCGTTCCAGCGCCTCGACGACGCCGCGCAGACTGCCGGCATCGGCCTCGGTCTGGCCGTGGCCAAGGGCTTCACCGAGGCCATGGGCGGAAGCCTGACCGCCGAAGCGACCCCGGGGGGCGGCCTGACCATGGTCATCCGGCTTCCGCTCTCCACCGGGACGCCTTTCGAGGCGCCCCGGCAACAGGCCCCCCTGCAGCCGCAGTCGGCCCTCGACCACCGGCATCACACCTTGCCGCTCAGTGCGTCCGGACAGGACGGCGGATGACCGCCGTCCTGGTGGTCGACGACGACCCGCATCTGCTCCGGGCCCTGCGGATCACGCTGCAGGCCCACGGCTACGATGTGACCACCGCGGCTGACGGTCATTCGGCGCTGTTGGCGGCCACCCAGCACCCGCTGGCACTTGTCATTCTGGACCTCGGCCTGCCGGACCTGGACGGCACCTCCGTGATCCGGGAGCTCCGCGCCTGGAGCCGGGTGCCTGTGCTGGTGTTGTCCGCCCGCCACGGTTCAGAGGACAAAGTGGAGGCCCTTGACGCCGGAGCCGACGACTACATCACCAAGCCGTTCGGGCTGGATGAACTCCTGGCGCGGCTGCGGGCGTTGCTGCGCCGCAGCGCCGACGGCGCCGAGCCGCTCGTCGTCGCCACCGACGCCTTCACCGTGGACCTCGGCAAGCACCGGGTCACCCGTGACGGCGAGGACGTACGGCTGACTCCGACCGAATGGAAGATGCTGGAGGTGCTGGTCCGGAATCCCGAGAAGCTCGTCACCCAGCAGCAGCTCCTGTCCGAGGTCTGGGGCCCGGCGTATGCCAAGGAGACCAACTACCTGCGCGTGTACATGGCGCAACTGCGCCGCAAGCTGGAACCGGAGTCCGCCAGTCCGCGGCACCTGATCACCGAGGCCGGGATCGGCTACCGTTTCCTGCCGTGATCGTGCAATGCCGGTTCGCAGCGACGCTGCCCATCGGGCCGCGGCTCCGCCCGCCGTGGCACCGGTTTCACGCCGGGCGCCGCCGCAATAGATACTGGGGCAATGAATATTGACGGCGCTCTCGCCCGGGAGAACGCTCAGCGGCCGCCGCTGCCCGAGGTGCCCGCCCAGCTGCGGGCCGTGCTCAACGGCATCCCGGCCATGGTGGCCTACTGGGATTCCGGGCTGCGGAACCGGCTGGCCAACGACGCCTACCTGAAATGGTTCGGCGTCACCCCTGAGAAGCTGCACGGCACCCACATCCGGGACCTGCTCAGCGACGCCGTGTACGAGGCCAACCACCCCTACATCACCAAGGTGCTCGACGGCGAGCCGCAACTGTTCAAGAGGACGCTCACCGACCGTGCCGGTGCTACGCGCTTCGCCGAGGTCTCCTACATGCCGGACCCGCGCGACGGCGCGGTTCAAGGCTTTTTCGTGATGGTCACGGATATCACCGAACGGGTCCTCGCCGAACGCCGCCAGCAGCGCGACACGGACCGGTACCGGGCGCTGGCGCGCAGCGTCCCGGGTGTCTTTGTGCTGCTGTTCGATTCGGAGCTGCGCTACCTGATCGCCGAAGGCCAGGAGCTGGAGGCCTTCGGCTACCGTTCCGAGGAGCTGGAAGGACAGCGCATCCACGACGTCCTCAAGGGGAACCTGGCCAGCGAGCTGGAGCCCCGCTACCGTGCCGCCCTCTCCGGCCAGGAGGTCTCGTGGAGCCGCCGGATCGGCCCCCGGACCTACCGGCTGAAGGCCGGCCCTGTGAACTCCGAGGACGAGGTGAGGACCGGCATGGTGGTGGCCGTGGACGTCACCGACCGGCTCCAGCAGGAACAGACGTGGGCCGCGCTGCACGAGATCGCCACCGCCGTCGCCCGCAACGCCGCCCCGGCAGCCATCTCGGAGCAGGTCGCCTTCATTGTGCGGGACCTCTTCCACGTGGATTCGGCCGCCGTCGTCCGCTTCACTGGGGCGCTGTCGGCGGAAATCGTGGCGATGGCCCCGGCGATGCCGCCCACCCTGAGCCGAAGGCACGTTTTTTCCCCCACGGATACCTCGGCCACCGTTCGCGTCGCGGTCACCGGCAAGCCCGCCTTGGTGGTCTACGGCCCGGAAGGCGGCGCGGCCGCGGACCAGATGCGCGCCGGCGGCTTCCAGTCCGCGGCGGGCGCCCCCATCAGGGTCCACGGCAGCCTCTGGGGCGTGGTCAGCCTGACCTCGAAGTCCAGCGCCGGCGTCACCGAGGACATGCTGGAACGGCTCGCCCAGTTCGCCGAACTGGTCGAGATCGCCATCGGCAACACGGAGGCCCGCGCCAGCCTTGAGCTGCAGGCCACCACGGACCAGCTCAGCGGCCTGCCCAACCGGCGTGCCCTTGAGCAGCACCTCTCGCACGAGATCGAGGTGGCGGCATCCCGCGGCACCAGGCTGAGCGCGGTCGTTATCGACATCGACCACTTCAAGAAGGTCAACGACACCTTTGGCCACCTGATGGGCGATGTGGTCCTCGCCGACGTCGCGAACCGGCTCCGCGGCGTCGCCCGCCAGGACGAGATCGTGGCCCGCTTCGGCGGCGAGGAGTTCGTCTGGCTGCTGCCGGGGACGGACGGGCCGGAGGCGCAGGTGGCAGCGGAACGGGCCCGCACGGCCATCGAGGCGGAGCCGTTCGGCGAGGTCGGCTCCATTACGGTCTCCGCCGGCGTCTGCGAACTGCAGGACGCCGGCAGCCACAGCCTGCTGGCCTGCGCCGACCGGGCGCTGTACGCGGCCAAGCACGCCGGCCGCAACCGCAGCGAGCGCTACGGCGCTGCCGGCTAGGGCGTTACCGGAGCGTGGCTGCGTCAGGCTCTAGACGAAGGCGGACTTCCCGGTCACGGCGCGGGCCACGATCAGGGAGTTGATTTCGTAGCTGCCCTCGTAGGTGTAGAGGATTTCGGCGTCGCCGAAGAGCTTGCCCATCTCGTAGTCGGTGCTGATCCCGTTGCCGCCCAACAGCGAGCGGCCCATCGCGACGGAGGCCCGCGCCAGCCGGGTGGTGGTGGACTTCGCCATGGCGGCCTGCACCATTTCCAGCTTGCCCTGCTGCTGGATCCGGGCCAGCTGCGCCATCAGCGCCAGCGAGACGCTGGCGTTGCCCAGGATTTCGGCAAGCTGCTGCTGGACGAGCTGGAAGCGGGCCAGCTCCTTGCCGAACTGCTTGCGTTCCAGCGCGTAGGCCCGGGCGACGTCGAACGCGGCCAGCTGGATGCCGGCGGCCTGCCAGCCCACCCAGGCGCGCGAGTCCCGCAGCAGTTCGTTGGCCCGCGAGAAGTCCGTGGCACCGGGCAGCAGGTTGGATTCCGGGATGCGGACCTCGTCCAGGACGATGTCCGCGTTCTGCATGATCCGCAGGCCGATCTTGTTCGCGATCTTGGTGGCGGTGTAGCCGGGCCGGTCCGTCTCCACGATAAAGCCCTTGATCTGCTGGTCCGCGACATCGCGGGCCCAGACCAGGGCGAAGTCGGCGATGGTGCCGGCGCCGATCCAGCGCTTGGCTCCAGTGATCACCCATTCGCCGTTCTCCAGCCGCGCCGTGGTGGACAGCCCGCCCGCAATGTCGGAGCCGTGGTCCGGCTCGGTCAGGGCGAAGGCGCCCAGCTGGGTGAAGCCGGTGAGCCCGGGAAGCCAGCGCTCCTTCTGCTCCGCCGAGCCGAGTTCGTCGATCATCCCCACGATCAGCTCGTTGTGGATGCCCACGAGCGCCGAGAGAGAGACATCGGCGCGCGCCACCTCGACGTACATCAGCCCCTTGAAGAGCTTGGAGCTGCCGTCCGTCTGCAGGCCGCCGAGGCCGTGCTTGCCCAGCTCGGCGAGCAGGCCGAAGGGGAACTCCTCGCGGTTCCAGTAGTCGATTGACGCGGCGCGGATCCGGGCCTGCAGGAACTCCCGCATCTCCTGGTAGCGCACCCGTTCCTCCGCCGGCAGCAGGTCCACGATGTACATCAGGTCCGCGTCCGGGAACGGCGGCGTTACCGGGACCTGGGCCGAACTCTCCGCGGCAGGTTCCGCGCCGCCGCCGCGGCTTGCCGCTGCCTGGACGGCGGCCTGTCCGCCTTCGCTTCCTTGTAACTGCACGGGCACGATCCCTTCGTAATGTGCCGCGCAACGGCAGCAACATCGGCTCTTCCAAACCCTTGGATGTCCTAGTATATTGCACAGTGATATGGATCACTAGGCCAGCGGCGGCCGCTCCCGGACCGCCCGGCTGCGACCCGGCTGCGAAAGGTGCACCATGACCGTCACTGAAGAATTCCGTGCTGCGAGGGACCGGCTGCTGGCCCTCCGCGGGGACTACACCGCGGCCCGGCAGGAGTTCGAGTGGCCGCGCTTCGAGGAATTCAACTTCGCCCTGGACTGGTTCGACCAGATCGCCGCCGACCCTGCCAAAGCCGACAAGCCTGCCCTGGTGATCGTGGAACAAGACGGCACGGCCACGCGGCGCAGCTTCGCCGACCTCTCAGCGCGCTCAGCCCGGGTGGCCAACTGGCTCCGGGCCCAGGGCGTGCGGCGCGGGGACCGGATGATCATCATGCTCGGCAACCAGGTGGAGCTGTGGGAACTGATGCTGGCCGGCATCAAACTCGGCATCGTCATGATTCCCACCACCACCCTGATGGGACCGGCAGACCTGCAGGACCGGGTGGAGCGCGGCGGTGCCAACTGGGCCGCCGTCGGAAGCGCCAACATCGGCAAGTTCACGGCCGTCCCTGGCGACTACACGCTGATCGAAATCGGCGACGGCGGCTCCGCCAGCAGCGCCGCCGCCCTGCAATACACCGGGGCCGCGGACGCGTCCCCGGACTTCGCCCCGGACGCGCCGACGCTGGCCGACGAAACCCTGCTGCTCTACTTCACCTCCGGCACCACCTCAAAGGCCAAACTCGTCGAGCACACGCACACCTCCTACCCGGTAGGCCACCTGTCCACGATGTTCTGGATCGGCATGGAACCCGGCGACGTGCACCTGAACGTCGCCTCCCCCGGCTGGGCCAAGCACGCCTGGTCCAACGTGTTCACCCCGTGGATCGCCGAGGCCTGCGTCTTCATCTACAACTACGACCGGTTCGACGCGAAGGCGCTGATGGAGCAGATGGACCGCGAGCGGGTCACCAGCTTTTGCGCCCCGCCGACGGTCTGGCGGATGCTGATCCAGGCGGACCTGACCCTGCTGAAGAACCCGCCCACCAAGGTGGTCTCCGCCGGCGAGCCGCTCAACGCCGAGGTGATCGACCAGGTCAACCGGGCCTGGGGACAGACCATCCGCGACGGCTTTGGCCAGACCGAAAGCACCGTGCAGATCGCGAACACCCCGGGGCAGCCGATCAAGATCGGCGCCATGGGCAGGCCGCTGCCCGGCTACGACGTCGTCCTCGTGGATCCGGCCACCGGCGAAGAGTCCGACGACGGCGAGCTGTGCCTGCGCCTGGACCCGCGGCCGGTCGGGCTGATGAAGGCCTACTACGGGGACCCGGAGAAGACGGCCGAGGCCTTCCGTGACGGTTACTACCACACCGGGGACATGGCGAGCCGGGACGAGCGCGGCATCATCACCTACGTCGGACGCGGCGACGACGTCTTCAAGTCCTCGGATTACCGGCTCTCGCCGTTCGAGCTCGAAAGCGTCCTGATCGAGCACCCGGCGGTGGCCGAGGCCGCCGTCGTCCCCTCCCCCGACCCGCTCAAGCTCTCCGTCCCGAAGGCTTTCGTGGTGCTGGCGGCCGGACACGAGCCCGGCCCGAAGCTCGCTGAGGACATCCTGCGCTACTGCCGCGAGCATCTGGCGCCGTTCAAGCGGATCCGCCGGCTGGAGTTCGCCGAGCTGCCCAAAACGATTTCGGGCAAGATCCGGCGGGTGGAGCTGCGCCACAACGAGGAGTTGCGGCACGGCGCCGGCGGTGTTCCGGACGGGCTGGGCACGGAGTACTCCGAGTCCGACTTCCCCGGGCTGAAGGGCCAGGCCTAGGCATGGGCAGCCCGCTGCCGCGGGATCCGATTGCCGACGCCCAGCGGAACTGGGAGCGGCACGGCTGGGGCGACGTCGCCGCCCCGATGGCGGCGATCACGGCGATCATGCGCACCCAGCAGATCCTGCTGGCCCGGATCGAGACCGCGCTTAAGCCGTTCGGGCTGACGTTTGCGCGCTACGAACTGCTGGCCCTGCTCAGCTTTGCCCGCAGCGGGGCGCTGCCCATGAACAAGGCCAGCGCCCTGCTCCAGGTCCATCCCACCTCGGTGACCAACGCCGTCGACCGGCTCCAGGAAGCCGGGCTGGTGCTCCGTTCCCCGCACCCCACGGACGGACGGACGACCCTGATTGAGCTCACCTCCGAGGGCCGCACCCTTGCCAAGCGTGCGACGGCGGTGCTCAACTCCGAGGTCTTCGGCCGGTCCGGCTTCGAGGACCAGGATGTGGCGCAGCTGATCCGCATCCTGGGCAACTTCCGCCGCAATGCAGGGGACTTCAGCGGCTGAGCCGTACACTTCGTATGCGGGCCCGCCGGCCGGGGGCCCCGCAGCTTAGGAGAGCGCAATGATTCCGGAAATTAACATCTGGGCCGTCCTGCTGGCCACCCTGTCCAGCATGGTGGTCGGGTCCGTCTGGTACACGCCCAGGGTCTTCGGCAACTACTGGATGCGCGTCGCCAGGGTCACCCCCAGCGGGGAAGCCAGGGACGCCGTCAAACCGATCCTCCTCACCCTGCTGGTCAGTCTGGTAAGCGCCTGGGTGCTGGCCGGCTCCGCGGCCATCTCACAGCACTTTTACGGCGGCAACTTCCTGGCCAATACGCTGGTTACCGCCCTGATCCTGTGGGCCGGTTTCACCGCGGCCCGCTTCATCACCCACGACGCTTTCGAGGGCCGCCCCGCGGGACTGACCGCGCTGAACTGCGCGCACGAATTCGTGACCCTGATGGTGATGGCCCTGATCATCGGCTTGTTTGGGATCAGCACCGCGTAACCACCTGCCGGCGCGCAACGCAAGAATGCGGCGGCGCCGGACCGCCCATAAACTGGATGGGCGGCCGGAGCGGCAGGCGCCTTGCCGCGGGACGCGCCCCAAGGAGAGCTGCATGGAATTCGACGAATCGTTCTGGGACGAGCGGTACCGCCAGCACGCCCAGCACGGAAAGGTGTGGAGCGGGCAGCCGAACCCCCAACTGGTGGCCGAGGCGTCGGACCTGGCACCCGGTTCCGCCCTCGACGTCGGGGCCGGAGAGGGCGCCGATGCCGTCTGGCTGGCCCGGCACGGCTGGCGGGTGACGGCGGTGGACATCTCCTCCGTGGCGCTGGCCCTTGCGGCCGCGGCAGTCCAGGATGACCCGGGCACCTCCGCCCGCATCACTTGGAAGCACCAGGACCTCACCGCTTCACCGCCCCCTGCCGGCACCTTCGACCTCGTCTCCGCCCAGTACCTGCACCTGCCGGCTCCGCAGCGCGACGGCGTCTACAGCAGGCTGGCCGCATCGGTGGCCCCGGGCGGAACGCTGCTGATTGTGGGCCACCACCCCTCGGACCTGGAAACCAGCGTGCGCCGGCCCTCCGCGCCCGGGCTGCTCTTCACCGCCGAGCAGCTTGCGGCGGAGCTCGATCCCGCCGAGTGGGAGATCGTCGCCTGTACGTCCCGACCGCGGACCACCAGCGATTCCGACGGCGTCCCGGTCACAGTCCAGGACGCCGTGCTCCGCGCCCGCCGCAAGGCCTAGAACGGGCTGCCGGGCGCCCGGCCGGCCCCGTCCAGGCCGGGGCGCCCCTGCTAGACCCCGCTAGCCGCCGTTGCCCGCAGCACGATTGCCCAGCTGATGGTGAGCCGGCCCCGTTGCGAGCGGTGCACCAAGGCCGTCGGCCGGTTCACCTCCACGATCTCGAAGGTTGCGTCCGGGCCGCCCCAGTCGGCAATAACGTCTCCGGCGCTGGGGTCCTGGAGCGCCGGGTCGATCCGCCGCAGTGCACGCCGCCGGGCCGGAAGGCACGCTTCCGCCCAGCGCGGCAGGTACCAGCCGGAACGTTCCTTGCCCAACTGGACAATCCACGGCCAGACGGCGTCGGGCGCGGCCGGCAGGTCGAATGCACGGTCCATCACCACGTCGGCGGCGGGGACCAGTCCGTCACCCGGGAGCCGGGCACGGACCTCCTGCGGCGATGCCAGGACGCCGAGAAACCCGCTGCGCACAGTTGCCCTCCTGTCCGGGCCGGGGCGCCGCCGGGCGGCAGGCCCTGCGGCCCGGCGGATGGTCCTAGCGGTGGTTGAACTCCGGCTGCCGCTTTTCGCTGAACGCGGCCATGCCTTCCTTCTGGTCCTCGGTGGCGAAGAGCGAGTGGAATACCCGGCGTTCAAACAGCACACCCTGCGCCAGTCCGGTTTCGAAGGCGGCGTTGACCGCTTCCTTGGCCACCATGGCCACCGGCTTGGACTTGGAGGCAATCACCTCGGCGGCCTTGACGGCCTCCTCGACGACGTCGGCGGCCGGCACCACGCGGGAGACGAGTCCGGCCCGCTCCGCTTCGGCGGCGTCCATGAAGCGGCCGGTGAGAATCATGTCCATGGCTTTGGCCTTGCCGACCGCGCGGGTCAGGCGCTGTGAGCCGCCCATGCCGGGGAGCACACCGAGGTTAATCTCGGGCTGGCCGAACTTGGCGTTGTCCCCCGCGATGATGAAATCGCACATCATCGCCAGCTCGCAGCCGCCGCCGAGGGCGAAGCCGGACACCGCGGCGACCATCGGAATGCGCAGCCGGGTGAAGTCCTCCCAGCCGCGGAACCAGTCCGCCGCGTACATCTCCATGTAGCCCTTGGACGCCATCTCCTTGATGTCCGCCCCGGCGGCGAAGGCCTTGGCCGAGCCGGTCAGCACGACGGCGCCGACCTCCGGGTCGGTGTCCATCGCCGAGACCGCGGCCACGAGTTCGTCCATGGTGGCCTTGTTCAGGGCGTTCAGCGCCGCGGGCCGGTTGAGCGTTACGAGGCCCACGCGGCCGCGGCGCTCCACCAGAATGTTTGCGTAGTCTGTCATGCCTGTCCCCTCGGCTGGTGGTCGGATTTGTCCCGGATGTCGGTGATGATGCCGGAGAAATCCCGGCCGGCACCGCCTTCCGCGGCAAAGGTATCGTAAATTTCGGAGGCCAGCGGGCCCAGCCGGGCGGCGACGCCGGTGCTTTCGAGCGCGTTGAGCGCCAGCTTCAGGTCCTTGGCCATCAGCGCCCCGGCGAAACCCGGCTGGTAGTCGCGGTTGGCCGGGCTGGCCGGCACCGGGCCGGGTACGGGGCAGTTGGTGGTCAGCGCCCAGCACTGGCCGGACGCGGCCGACGCGACATCGAAGAGCGCCTGGTGCGTCAGCCCGAGCTTCTCGCCGAGCACGAAGGCCTCGCTGACGGCAATCATGGAGACGCCCAGGATCATGTTGTTGCAGATCTTGGCGGCCTGCCCGGCGCCGTGCCCGCCGCAGTGGACCACCCGCTTGCCCATCACCTCGAGCATCGGTTTGACCGCCTCGAAGTCCTCCTCCGGCGCGCCGACCATAAACGTCAGGGTGCCGGCTTCGGCCCCGACCACGCCGCCGGAGACCGGGGCGTCGACGGCCCGGTGGCCGGCCGCGACCGCCAGCGCGGACGCCTCGCGGGCCTCGTCCACGTTGATGGTGGAGCAGTCCAGGAACAGGGTCCCGGGTGCCGCGGCGGCCAGCAGGCCCGGGCCGGCCGTCCGTGCCGCGGTAGGCATCGAGCAGGTGCTGGCCGCTGGGCAGCATGGTCAGCACGACGGCGGCACCGGCGACGGCTTCGGCAGCGGTCTCCGCGGTGGCGATCCCGTGGGCGCGCGCGGCCTCCAGCGCCGCCGGGACCACGTCGAAGCCGGTCACCGTGTACCCGGCCCCGACCAGGTTGACGGCCATCGGGCCGCCCATGTGCCCCAGGCCGAGGAACGCGATGGTGCCGGCCGGCGCCGGGCGCCGGGCCGGTTGTTGCCGGCGTTGCTTCAGACATTGTCACGCTCCTTCGAGAGTTTGAGTTCGCGTTCGCCCAGCGGCGCGAAGTAGGCTTCCACGTCGTCGCGGCTGACCTCTGCGAGGGTGGCCGGGCGCCAGTGCGGAGTGCGGTCCTTGTCGACCACCTGGGCGCGGATGCCCTCGCGGAAGTCGGGTCCGCCCAGGAACCGCAAGCCCACCCGGTACTCCTGCACCAGGGTCTCGGCGAGGCTCAGCCCGTGTGCGCGGCGCAGCGAGGCGAGCGCCACCTTCACCGCGGTCGGTGACTTCGCCTCGATCGTGTCCGCGGTGGCGACGGCTTCCCCGCCCACCGTCCGCAGCCGGTCCACGATCTCCGCGGCGTCGTCGGACGAGTAGCAGGCGTCAATCCACTCCTGCTGCGCGGCAAGAACAGACTGCGGGGCCGGTTCCGCAAACCGCGCGACGGCGGCGTCCACGGGCTCGGTTTCCAAGGCGTCCGCCAGGTCTGCGAGCTGCCCGGAGGGGACAAACCAGTCGGCGAGGCCGAGGAAGATGGCGTCTGCGCCGCTCAGGTGCGCCCCGGTCAGGGCCGCGTGGGTGCCGGTCTCGCCGGGCGAGCGGGAGAGCAGGAGCGTCCCGCCGACGTCGGGTACAAACCCGATCGTGGTTTCCGGCATGCCCATCCGGGTGCGTTCGGTGACGATCCGGACCGAGCCGTGCGCGGAGATTCCCACCCCGCCGCCCAGGACCAGTCCGTCCATGAAAGCAACGTAGGGCTTGGGGTAGTCCGAGATCAGCACGTTCAGCCGGTACTCGACGGCCCAGAAATCCGCCGTGTCGGTGCCGCCGCCGTCGAGCATGTCCCGGTAGATCGCGACGATATCGCCGCCGGCGCACAACCCCCGCTCGCCGGCGCCCTGCACCAGAACCGCGGCGACGGCGTCGTCGTCGGCCCAGGCCGTGAGCGTCTCCAGCATCGCCGCGGCCATGCCGGCGGTCAGCGCGTTGACGGCTTTGGGCCGGTTCAGCGTGACGACGCCGAGCCGGCCGCGGCGCTCAAACAGGACCTCTGCGGCTTCTCCGGCCGCCTGCTCCGCCATCAGCTGCCTTCCGGCATCACGAAGCTTGCGCCCTGGCGGATGCCGGAGGGCCAGCGGGTGGTGACCGTCTTGGTCTTGGTGTAGAAGCGGAACGCGTCGGCGCCATGCTGGTTGAGGTCGCCGAAGCCGGAGGCCTTCCAGCCGCCGAAGGTGTAGTAGGCGATCGGCACCGGAATCGGGACGTTGATGCCCACCATGCCGACCTGGACGCGGCTGGCGAAGTCGCGGGCGGCGTCGCCGTCGCGGGTGAAAATGGCCACGCCGTTGCCAAACTCGTGCTCACTGCACAGGCGCAGGGCCTCGTCGTAGTCCTCCGCGCGGAGGACGCTGAGCACCGGGCCGAAGATTTCCTCCTGGTAGATCGTCATGTCCTTGGTGACGTTGTCGAAGAGGGTCGGGCCCACCCAGAAGCCGCCGTCGTAGCCCTCCACCTTTAGGCCGCGGCCGTCCGTAAGCAGGCTGGCGCCTTCCTCGACGCCGGCGGCGATGTATCCCTCGATCCGCTCCTTGGCGGAGGCCGCCACGACGGGGCCAAAGTCCGAGTCCTTCGCCAGGCTGTGGCCTACCTTCAGGTCCGCGATCCGTTCCTGCAGCTTCGCTACGAGCGCGTCGCCGGTGGCTTTGCCCACCGGAACGGCAACCGAGATCGCCATGCAGCGTTCGCCGGCGGAGCCGAAGCCGGCGCCGATCAGGGCGTCCGCAGCCATGTCCAGATCCGCGTCCGGCATGATCACCATGTGGTTTTTGGCGCCGCCGAAGCACTGGGCTCGCTTGCCGTGCGCGGCGGCCGTGGCGTAGATGTACTGCGCGATCGGGGTGGAGCCGACGAAGCCGATGGCCTGGACGCGGGGGTCCTCCAGCAGCGCGTCCACGGCCTCCTTGTCGCCGTTGACCACGTTGAACACCCCGTCCGGCAGCCCGGCCTCGGTGAACAGCTCGGCCAGGCGCAGCGGCACGGAAGGGTCCCGCTCGGAGGGCTTCAGAATGAACGAGTTGCCGGCGGCGAGCGCCGGGCCGGACTTCCACAGCGGGATCATGGCGGGGAAGTTGAACGGGGTGATGCCGGCGACGACGCCGAGCGGCTGCCGCATCGAATGGACGTCGATGCCGGCCCCGGCGCTGTCGGTGAACTCACCCTTGAGCAGGTGCGGGGCGCCGGCGGCGAATTCCACCACCTCGATGCCGCGCTGCACATCACCCTTGGCGTCCAGGAAGGTTTTGCCGTGCTCGGAGGAGAGCAGGGTGGCCAGTTCGTCCATGTTCTGGTTGACCAGGTCCACAAACTTCAGCAGGATGCGGCCGCGGCGCTGCGGGTTCATCGCGGCCCATTCCAGCTGGCCCTTCTCCGCATTGGCGATGACGTTGCGGACCTCCTCCGCGCTGGCCAGCGGGAGCCGGGCCTGCACCTGGCCGGTGCACGGATCGTAGACGTCGCTGAAGCGCCCCGAGGTGCCCTCCACGTGTTGCCCGCCGACGTAATGGGAAAGCTCACGAACCATAACGGAATGCTCCTTTGCATGTGACCTAGATCATCTCTGCACCCGAATATACTCGGACTTCCTACTAATCTCCAGAGTGCCCCGGCGCTGGCGCCGCCCGGGACGGCAGCCGCCGGCCGCCC
>CAVZJX010000015.1:0-13224 GCA_963775715.1 uncultured Actinomycetota bacterium
TGCCGGTGGCGCTTAGCGAGACGCCTGTCGGTTGTGCAGTTTAGGCTCTTGGGATGATGGCGATATTGGCTGTCTGGTTCTGCCGCCGCGCCCGACGCTGTCCGGTGGGGTTCGCGGAGCGTCACGGCGGCCGCGGCACGCAGACCTCTGTAGCCTAGGTCCATGACTGTTTTCCCGAGCCAAGGCCCGCGGTGGTAACCGAGCCCGCGCCGGAGCTGGACGCCCATCCGGGCGACGGGTCGGACGCCCAGTCCGCGAGCGAACCCGCAGTTCCCCGGCAAGCCCCGAGGCACCAGCAGCTGATCGTCACGATCTACGGCCTGTACGGGCGTGCCAACGGCGGCGCGCTGCCTGTTTCGGTGTTGATCTCCATGCTGGATGATCTCGGCGTCGAGTCTTCCGGGGTGCGCTCTTCCGTGTCCCGGCTCAAGCGCCGCGGCGTGCTGGAAAGCGTCAGGGAGGGCGGGGCGGCCGCCTACCGGCTGGCCCCCAACCTGGAGGATGTCTTCCAGGAAGGCGACCGCCGCATCTTTTCGCCCCGGCGTGCGACGGCAGCCGAGCGCTGGCTCCTCATCGCCTTTTCCGTCCCGGAATCCCAGCGCCACCTCCGCCACCAGCTGCGCAGCATGCTTACCCGAATGGGCTTCGGCTCGGTGACCCCAGGGCTATGGATTGCCCCGGGCAACACCTATGAGGACATCAGCCAGCAGCTGGAGCGGGCCGGGCTGACGGAATACGTGGAATTCTTTAAGGCCGAGCACCTGACTGCCGGGGACGTCAAGGACAAGGTCTCCCATTGGTGGGACCTCCCGGCCCTTGAATCGCTCTACGCGGAGTTTATCGAACGGTTCGCGCCCGTGTTGGAACGCTGGGAACCGGCGCCGCCGCCCGGACCTGACGCCGACCGTGCGGCCTTCGCTGACTACGTCCAGCTGCTCACCCAGTGGCGCCGGCTGCCGTATCTGGACCCGGGCCTGCCGGAGGAGTTCCTGCCGCCGGCCTGGCGCGGGCTGACCGCGGAACGGATCTTCGCAGAGCTGCACCGTCTCCTGAACGGCCCGGCCAGCCAGCATGCCGAGCGGTTGCTGGCGGCCGCGGGCGGTTCCGGGACAGCGCTGTAGCCTCGCTTAGCCCTGGCCCGACACGACGGCGACGGCCTGGATCTCGATCAGGGCCTCCGCCTGCCAGAGCCGCGTGACGCCGACGCCGGCCATCGCGGGATAGTCGGTCCCGGCCATCTCGCGCCAGATGCGCCCGATTTCGCGGCCGTTCTTCTGGTAGTCCTCAACGTCTGTGAGGTAAATGGTGACGTTGACCAGGTCCGAGGGCAGGCCCCCGGCTTCAGCCAAAGTGGTGAGGACATTCGAGAAACACTGGCGGAACTGCTCCACGATGCCGCCGGGAACGATGTCCCCGTTGCTGTCCATGGCGGTCTGGCCGCCCAGGTAGACGGTGCTGCCGGCCAGGACGCCGTGGGCGAAGCCGGAGGGCTTGGCCAGTGCTGCGGGGTTGATGACCTTGTGGTTCATGGTGGCTCCTCATTGAGTCGGCGTTGCTGGGGAAAGCGGTGCTGGAGAATTCGAGCTCACTCCGAACGGGCGGGATGCGGCACTTCTGCCGGTCTACCCAAACCGGTGAATTCGTGTTAACTTGAGCATATGTGACGACCGTAAAAATGTCGACATACCCCGACGGGGGATGACATAGTGTGCACGTCACCGGAATCGGCAATGGGGCCGGTTCCGCCGTCCAACCGGAAGTGAAGAATCATGCGCCTTGCGACCCTCATTGCGGCAGACCGCGACGCCAGCGGTGGCTCCGGCACCCGCGCCGCCGTGCAGTCAGGGGACCGTTTTGTGCTGCTCGCCGCACGCGACCTCAGCGAGTTGCTGGAGACTGCCGGCTGGCAGGGACAGGCAGCTGCCGCCGCGGAAGAAGCGGCCGACGGAGCCCCGCACGACTCCATCCCCGTCGATGCCGCCCGGTTCGCCACCGTGCTGCCGCGCCCGTCCAAGGTCATCTGCTGCGGACTGAACTACGCGGACCACATCGCGGAAATGGGCCGGGAACTGCCGGAATACCCCACCCTGTTCGCCAAGTACGCGGACACGCTGATCGGCGACGGCGAGGCCATCGACGCCGCCGGGCAGGGCGCCCGGCTGGACTGGGAAGCGGAACTGGCGGTCGTCGTCGGCGCCCCGCTCAGGAACGCCTCGCCGGAGGAAGCCTCCGCAGCGATCGCCGGCTACACCGTGGCGAACGATATTTCCCTGCGCGACTGGCAGAACCGCACCCTGCAGTGGTTCCAGGGCAAGGCCTTCGACCGGACCACCCCGCTGGGTCCCGTGCTTGTGACCCCGGACGAATGCGACCCTGAAGCCGGTGTCCGGGTCCGCTGCCTGGTCAACGGCGAAGAGGTCCAGAACGGCAACACCAAAACCCTCGTCTTTACCGCGGCCGCCCTGCTGTCCTACATCTCCACCTTCACCCGGCTGAGCCCCGGCGACGTCGTCCTCACCGGCACCCCCGGCGGCGTCGGCATGGGCGCCACCCCGCCGCGCTTCCTGCACGACGGCGACGTCGTCACCACCGAGGTCGAGGGCATTGGCACGCTCACCAACCCGGTGCGCCTCTAAGCCGCCAGACCGCAATACCCGCCTGCCACACCGAGAGGTATCACCATGACAGAACCGATCACAGACCAGGTTGTCCCCGTCGTCACCCGCAAGGGCGCAGAGCACCGCGACACCGGCCAGTCCGGCGGAGCCGTCCGGATCTCCGGCGTCAGTCCGCAGCACACCCCTGCTACAAAGATTTGGTACGGCCAGGTCAGCAACGAGCCCGGCTACCGCTCCTTCCCGCACCACCACGGCGAAGCTGAGACCGGCGGCTACGTGCTGCGCGGCCACGGCCGGATCTACTTCGGCGAGGACTACAAGGACTTCATCGACATGACCGAGGGCGACTGGGTCTTCGTCCCGCCCTACATGCCGCACGTGGAAGCCAACATGAGCATCACCGAGGAACTCGTCTGGCTCACGGCGCGCACCCCGGAGAACATCGTGGTGAACCTCGACGACGTCGACGACTCCACGCTCGAAGGGTACCGTCGGGTATGAGCCCGACGTCGGAGATCCTCCTGTCCGCCCTTGAGCTGACGCCGGCCGAGCCGGAGTTCCTCGACGAGGCCTATACCGCGACGACGCAGTACGTGCCGTGGCCCAAGGCCTACGGCGGGGACATGGTGGCGCAGGCCGCGGCCGCGGCGATGCGCTCGGTGGGGGAGGACCGGTCGCTGCACTCGATGCACAGCTACTTCATGCGGCCGGCGGACATCGGCGCCGAGGTCCGCTACGAGGTGGAGCGCCTGCGCGACGGGCGGGGCTACTCCACCCGGCAGGTCCGTGCCTACCAGGGCGGCAAGACTGTCTATGTGGCCATGGCCTCCTTCCATGCGGAGGAAGCCGGGGAGGAATTCGCCCGGGCCATGCCGGCCGGGATCCCGGATCCGGAGGCGCTGCCGTCCTCCGCCGACGTGCTCGACGGCGTCGACGGCGACGCCGCGGCGTACTGGTCCGGCGGCCGCAGCTTCGACATGCGCCACGTGCCCGGCGCCGTCTACCTCAGTGTCGAGGGGGAGCAGGTGCCGCACCAGGCGGTCTGGGTGAAGGCCTTCGACCGGCTCCCGGACGACCCGGACCTGCAGCGGGCCGCACTGGCCTACGTCTGCGACTACACCATCCTGGAGCCGGTGCTCCGGGTCCACGGCTACGCCTGGGGGGACCCGGGCCTGGTCACGGCCAGCTTGGATCACGCCATGTGGTTCCACCGCGAAGGCCGGGTGGACGACTGGCTGCTCTACGTCCAGGAAGCCGTCTCCGCGCAGGCCAGCCGCGGCCTTGCGCAGGGCCACTTCTACGACCGGCAGGGCCGTCTCCTCGCCACCGTCGTCCAGGAAGGCATGATCCGAAACGGCTGCTCCTGGGGCCCTTTTGGCCCGTCAAAACGGCCGTTCCGGAGCAACTGATGACCGCTCCCTCTCCTTGCTGTTACCTCCTATCAATGACGATACGAAAGGCTTGCCATGGAACTGACGCCCTCGGCGCACCAGGACACCTTTGCGCGTGAGAATCTGCCTCCGGCGGAGCAGTGGCCCGCGCTGGAGTTCACGCTCCCGGAACTGCAGTACCCGCAGCAGCTCAACGCCGCGACCGTGCTGATCGACGACGCCCTCCGCAGCTTCGGGGCCGACCGCCCCGCCCTGCTCACGCCCGACGGCGGGTCCTGGAGCTACGGGGAGCTGCAGCGCCACGCCAACGAGGTGGCCCAGGTCCTGGTGGAGGACTTCGGAATCGTCCCCGGGAACCGCGTGATGCTGCGCTCGCCAAACAACCCGTGGCTCGTCGCGGCCTGGCTCGGCGTGCTCAAGGCCGGCGCCGTCGTCGTCACCGTCATGCCGGCGCTGCGCGCCAACGAGCTCCGGACCCTGATCGAACTGACCCGGCCGGCCGCAGCCCTGTGCGACAGCAGGTTCCTGGACGATCTGGCCGAAGCCGCCGGAAACGACGTGCCGGTGCTGGCCATGGGGGGCAGCACCGGCACGACCTCGTCGCACGGTGTGCCGCCAAGGCCGGCGTCTTCGCGGACGTCCCGACGGCGGCGGACGACGTCGCGCTGCTCGGCCCGACATCGGGCACCACCGGAACGCCGAAGATCACCATGCACTTCCACCGCGACATCCTCGCCAACGCGGACACGTTCGCCCGGCACATCCTGAAGCCGACGCCGGAGGACGTCTTTGCGGGATCCCCGCCGCTGGCCTTCACCTTCGGGCTGGGCGGCCTGGTGGTGTTCCCGCTGCGCTTCGGCGCCGCCGCACTGCTGACCGAACGCGCCACCCCGCTCGAACTGGCCCGGGCGGTGCACGCGGCGCAGGCAACCATCCTGTTCACCGCCCCGACGGCGTACAAGGCGATCCTCAAGGAAGGCGCCGAGGGACTGCTCGCCAGCCTCCGCACGGCCGTTTCGGCCGGGGAGCACCTCCCGGCCGAAACCTGGCGCGCCGTCCACGAACGCACCGGCCTGAAGCTGGTCAACGGCATCGGCGCCACGGAAATGCTGCATGTCTTCATCTCCGCGGCAGGCGAGGACATCCGCGCGGGCGCCACCGGCACGGCCGTGCCCGGCTACCGGGCCACCATCCTGGACGAGGACGGCCGGGAACTCGGCCCGGACGCCGTCGGACGCCTCGCGGTGATCGGCCCCACGGGCTGCCGCTACCTCAACGACTCCCGCCAGGCCGACTACGTCGTCAACGGCTGGAACATCACCGGCGACACCTTCCGCCGGGACGACGACGGCTACTTCTACTACCAGGCACGCTCCGACAACATGATCGTGTCCTCCGGCTACAACATCGGCGCCCCGGAGGTCGAGGCCGCGATTGACCAGCACCCGGACGTGATGGAAAACGCCGTCGTCGGCCGGCCCGACCCGGACCGCGGCAGCATGGTCTGCGCCTTTATCGTGCTGCGCGAAGGTGTCGGGGCCGACGACACGAAACGCAAGGAAATCCAGGACTTCGTCAAGCAGGCCATCGCCCCGTACAAGTACCCGCGCCAGGTGCGCTTCGTCGACGGCCTGCCCCGCAATCCCAGCGGCAAGCTCCAGCACTTCCGACTGCGCGAGCAGCTGGCTGCTGAGCACCGCCAGCCGCCCGAACACCAGAACGCTTGAGGAGGCACCACATGAAAATCGCAATCATCGGCGGCGGTCCGGGCGGACTGTACTTCGCCGCCTTCATGAAGCAGCTGGACCCGAACCACGAGGTCACCGTCTGGGAACGCAACGCCGCCAGCGACACGTTCGGCTTCGGCGTCGTCTTCAGCGACGAAACCCTCGGCGGCATCGGCAACGCGGACACCGTGATCGCCGAGTACATGTCCGAGCGCTTCGCCCGCTGGACCGACATCGACATCCACTTCAAGGACGCGCAGCACACGGTCGGCGGCCAGGGCTTCGCCGCCATGAGCCGCAAGGAGCTGCTCGAGCTGCTGCAGCGGCGCTGCGCCGAACTCGGCGTCGACCTGCGGTTCAGCACCCTGGCGCCCGACGTCGAGGAACTCAGCAAGGACTACGATCTGGTCCTCGCTGCGGACGGCTTGAACTCCGCCGTCCGCTCCCGCTACGCCGACGTCTTCCGGCCCAGCCTGGACGTCCGCAAGTCCAAGTACATGTGGCTCGGCACCGACCTGGTCTTCGAGGCCTTCAAGTTCTTCGTCAAGGAGACCGAGCACGGCGTCATGCAGATCCACGGCTACCCCTACTCCGACGAGGGCAGCACCTTCATCGTCGAAATGCACGAGGACGTCTGGCGCAGCGCCGGCTTTGACGCCACCGAGCACCAGGTCTTCCGGCCCGGCGAGAGCGACGAGGCCGCCGTGGACGCCATCCGCGCCATCTTCGCCGAGGAGCTTGCGGCCACGAGGTCCTGGTCAACAACTCCAAGTGGATCAACTTCACCACGGTCCGCAACGAGTCCTGGCGGCACGGCAACATCGTGCTGCTCGGCGACGCCGCCCACACAGCGCACTTCTCCATCGGCTCCGGCACCAAGCTGGCCATGGAGGACTCCCTCGCTCTGGCGGCCTGCCTGCATGAGCACGGCGAGCTCGAGGCCGCCCTGGAGGCCTATGAGACCGAGCGCCGGCCCGTGGTCGAATCCACCCAGCGCGCCGCGCAGGCCTCGCTGGAATGGTTCGAGAACATCGGCATGTACAAGGACCAGGACCCGGTGCAATTCTGCTTCAACCTGCTCACCCGCAGCCGCCGGATCACCTACGACAACCTCAAGCTGCGCGACCCCGAGTTCGCGGCCCGGGTGGACGAGGAACTTCGCCGCGGCCCAGGGCATCGCGGGCATCGCCCCGGCCATGTTCCAGCCGTACCGGATCGGCGGGCTGGAACTGAAAAACCGGATCGTCGTCTCACCGATGGACATGTACTCCGCCACCAACGGCGTCCCGGGCAACTTCCACCTGGTCCACCTCGGCAGCAAGGCCATCGGCGGCGCCGGCCTGGTGATGACCGAGATGGTCTGCGTCTCCGGACCGGAGGGCGCATCACGCCCGGCTGCAGCGGCCTTTACACCGAGGCCCAGCAGGAGAGCTGGGCGCGAAATCGTCGACTTCGTGCATGACCAGCTCCACCGCGGCTATCGGCGTCCAGCTGGGACACTCCGGCCGCAAGGGCTCCACCAAACTCATGTGGGAAGGCATCGACGAACCGCTGCCCGAGGGCGGCTGGGAACCGGTGGGCCCCTCTGCCGTCGCCGTACGGCCCCGGCAGCCCGGCCCCGCGGGAGATCAGCCGGGCCGAAATGGACCACGATCCGGGACGAATTCGTTGCCGCCGCTCGTCCGTGCCGCCGCGGCGGGCTTCGACCTGCTGGAGCTGCACTGCGCGCACGGCTACCTGCTCTCGTCCTTCCTCTCGCCGCTTGGCCAACCGGCGCAGCGACGAATACGGCGGGTCCCTGGAGAACCGGCTGCGCTACCCGCTGGAGGTGTTCGACGCCGTCCGCGCCGCCTGGCCAGCGGACAAGCCGCTGACTGTGCGGCATTTCGGCGACCGACTGGGCCCCCGGCGGGAACGACGAGCACGACGCCGTGGCGATCGCCCGGGCGTTCGTCGATCACGGCGCCGACGGCGTGGATGTCTCCTCGGGCCAGGTGGTCAAGGAGGAGCAGCCCGCCTACGGCCGCAGCTACCAGACGCCGTTCGCGGACCGCATCCGGCAGGAAGTGGCCCACAAGGCGGGTGTGGCGGTGATCGCCGTCGGCGCGATTCCTCCTACGACGACGTCAACTCGATCCTGCTGGCGGGCCGCGCGGACCTCTGCGCCCTCGGCCGCACGCACCTGTTTGATCCGCAGTGGACCCTGCACGCGGCGATTGAGCAGGACTACCGCGGGCCGGGCGCCGACTGGCCGCAGCCGTTCCGTGCCGGCAGCCGGAAGCCGCCGGCGGCCCGTACCGACGCGGTCCGGCCCCGGCTGCGCTCGTGCGGGAACCGGACATCGCCGAACTGCCCACGCACCTGCGCTGGACGCCGGCGAAAGTGCCGGCGTCGGTCTAGGCGGCAGGATAACCGCTGCCCGGCGCCTCAACGGCGCGGTGCCGGGCAGCGTCCGGCCGGGCAGCTCCCGCCTGTGCTATTCCCCGCCGGGGGACTCGCGGGCGGTGATTTTGGCCGCCAGTTCAGCCGGCCACGGCGTCGCAGCCGTGGCGCCCTGGGCCACATGGGCCGTGACAAACGATCCGTGGGCGGCGAGGCCACGGGGCTCGCCGCGGAACTCCTCGCCCCACACTTCAAAGCTGAACGTCATGGACGTGCGGCCGATCTTCTCCACTACCACCGTGGTGGTGACCTGCTGGCCGAAGTACAACTTCGCCCGGTAGTTGAGCTCGTGGCGAACCCGCGGTGCCGACGGAAAGTACTCCGGCAGATCCAGGTCCCGGAACAATTTGGCCTCGCAGGCCTCGACAAAGCGGAGCACCGCCGAATTGTGCTGGTGCCCCGCGGCGTCCGTATCCACCCATTCGATGGTCCGGACCAGGGTTGCCGCAGTGGCCGTGCCGGGGAGTAACTGGGTGGGGTTCATGGACGCCGCCTGGAGTTCGAAGAGCTATACGAGTGCATTACTGAGTTGGAAGGTAAATCCATGCTAGTAGCTTCACAAAGTTCCCCGGACGCGCAGTTGCAGGCGGTCGATGGCCCGACGGGGGCCGCGCCGGCAACAGTCGCCCAGATCGTCGGCCGGACCCTGGCGGAACTCGGCGTCGGGCATGTGTTCGGCGTGGTCGGCAGCGGAAACTTTGAGGTGACCAACGCCCTGCGCCTGGCCGGAGTGCCGTTCACCGCCGCCCGGCACGAGGGCGGCGCCGCCACCATGGCCGACGCGTATTCCCGGATGTCCGGGTTGGTGGGCGTGGTCAGCACCCACCAGGGCTGCGGGCTGAGCAACGCGATCACCGGGATCGGTGAAGCCGCCAAGAGCCGCACGCCGCTGATCGTGCTGACGGCGGACACCCAGGCCTCCGCGGTCCGGTCCAACTTCAAGATCGACCAGGATGCGCTCGCCCGCAGCGTCGGGGCCGTGAGCGAACGGATCCATTCCCCGGCGACCGCCGTAGCGGACACCCTCCGGGCCTTCCGAACGGCACGGAACGAGCGCCGCACCGTAGTGCTCAACCTTCCCCTGGACGTCCAGTCCGCAGCGGCCCCCGCAGTGCACTCGGATGCGCACCCGGTTGCGGTCGCGGACGCCCAGCCGGTCCGCGCCTCCGCCGCCAGCGTCCGGCGCCTGGCACACCTGATCAACGCCGCCGAGCGGCCCGTCTTTGTGGCTGGCCGCGGGGCACGGGACGCCAGGGAGGAACTGCTCGGCCTGGCCGCCCATGCAGGCGCGCTCGTCGCCACGTCCGCGGTGGCGAACGGGCTCTTCCATGACCAGGACTTTAGCCTCGGGATCTCCGGCGGATTCTCCTCGCCGCTCAGCGCCGGGCTGATCCAAGGCGCCGACCTGGTTGTCGGCTGGGGCTGCGCGCTGAACATGTGGACCATGCGGCACGGTCACCTGATCTCGGACGGGACCGCAGTGGTGCAGGTCGACGTCGAGGATTCCGCGCTCGGCGCAAACAGGCCCGTGGACCTGGGCGTTGTGGGCGATGCCGCGCTGACTGCGGCGGATGTCCTCGCGGAACTGCGGACGACTCCAGCCGGAACCGGCCGTGGGGTACCGCACCCCGGCGAACGCGGCGGCCATCGCGGAACGCTCGCGCTGGAACGATGTCGAAACTCCGGACCTCTCCGGGGGCGGGCGCATCGATCCCCGGGTGCTGAGCCGCGAACTGGATGCCATCCTGCCTGCGGACCGGATCGTCGCGGTCGACTCCGGCAACTTCATGGGCTATCCCAGCACCTACCTGGGGGTTCCGGACGAGTTCGGTTTCTGTTTCACCCAGGCCTTCCAGTCGATCGGCCTGGGCCTCGCCACGGCGATCGGGGCGGCGCTGGCCCGGCCGGACCGGCTGCCGGTGCTCGGCGCCGGGGACGGCGGGTTCCTGATGGGCATCAGCGAGCTGGAGACCGCCGTCCGCCTGGGACTTCCGCTAGTCTGCATCATCTACAACGACGCCGGCTACGGGGCCGAGGTCCACCACTTCGGCGCGGGCGGCACGGTGGACGGCGGTCCGATGTCGAGCCCGCCGTCGATCTCAGTACGGTCACCTTCCCGGACACCGACATCGCCGCGATCGCCCGGGGCTTCGGCGCGGACGCCGTGACGGTCCGCAGCGCCGCGGACCTCGGGGAGGTCCGGGACTGGGTGCGGGAGCGTCCTGCCCGTCCGCTGGTCATCGACGCCAAGATCGCGTCGGACGGCGGCGCCTGGTGGCTGGCCGAGGCTTTCAAGGGGCACTGACGCCCTGCGTAACACGTGACGATCGTTACACAAACGATATATACTGATTTGTTTACTGTCGGAATCAAAGCGTGACACAGTGGGCACAGCATGTGAGCTACCACACAAAACCCAAGAAAATCTCAACGAGAGGTACATCCATGACGCAGTCAATGTCGACTGAGTTGCGCAACGAGGCCACACCTCGCTGGAAGGGCCACGCGGTCCTCATCCTGTGCTTCGTGGCCATCGTCTTTGATGGCTATGACCTGGTGGTCTACGGTTCCACCGTCCCCACGATCCTGAAGTTCCAGGAGTGGGGGGTTACCCCCGCGCAGGCAGGCCTGATCGGCAGCCTGGCCCTGGTCGGGATGCTGGTTGGCACGCTCTCCGTCGGCATCCTGACCGACAAGCTGGGCCGCCGCCGCATCCTGCTTGCCTGCATCGCGTGGTTCTCCACCTGCATGCTGCTCACGGCCTTCGCTCCGTCCGCCGAAGTCTTCGGCTTCCTGCGGTTCCTGACCGGCCTTGGCCTTGGCGGCATAGTGCCGACCTGCATAGCGCTGACGGTCGAATACGCCCGCAAGGAGCGCCGCCAGATCGCCAACGCCGTCATGTTCAGCGGGTACTCGGTGGGCGGCGTCGGAGCCGCACTGCTCGCCATCAACCTCCTTCAGCACATCGACTTCCGCTGGATGTACGCCATCGGCGCACTGCCCCTGGTCACCGTGCTCCCCGTCGCTTGGAAGCTCCTGCCCGAATCGGTCGCCTACCTGGCCCGCAAGCAGCGCATCGAAGAAGCCCGGGCAACCGCAGGCCGCTACGGCCTGGTCTACTCGGATATCGTCACCGCCGAGGACGTCAAGACCGGCGCCGAGGCGCCGAAATCAGCCATGAAGACCTTGTTCACCCGCAAGTGGATCCGCTCCACGGTCCTGTTCGCGCTCGCCAACTTCTGCGGACTGCTGCTGGTGTACGGGCTGAATACGTGGCTCCCGCAGATCATGCGCCAGGCCGGCTTCCAGCTCGGGGATGCCCTGACGTTCCTCCTGGTCCTCAACGCCGGCGCGATCGTCGGCTCCATCAGCGCCTCCGTGCTGGCGGACAAGATCGGTATCCGCAAGGTGGTGACGGCGTCCTTCCTCCTGGCCTTCGTGGCCATCCTCATGCTGAGCCTCCAGCTCCCGCTGGCAATGCTTCTCGTGATCGTCGCCTTCGCGGGTTTCGGTTCCGTCGGAACCCAGATCCTGGTGGGCGGCTACTGCGCCACCCATTTCCCGCAGTCCCTCAGTGCCACCGCCTTGAGCTGGTCCCTTGGCATCGGGCGTATCGGCGCCATCTGCGGACCGCTGATCGGCGGACTAATCGCCGGAATGGCCTTCGGCTGGCAGCTCAACTTCTACATGTTTGCGGCTTTCGCCGTGGTCGGTGCCATCGTAGTGTTCTCGGTGCCGAAGCTGACCGAAAGGTAGCTCCCGAAGCAGACTCTGAGTGGGAGCCGCGGAGCAGCACACAATCCGAGGAATACCACGACGCCTCGATGAAGGCCCGCCCCGCGGTCGCGCGGGGCGGGCCTTGCTGTGGATCCTGGAGGAGCTAGCTGCCCTTGCGGGATGGTGGGTCGCTCCCTCCAGCGGTCCGACGGGCAAGGGTGGCTGTGCGTGATGCCCGGGGCGTTCCGTCGAATCCGCTGACAGGGGTCGACCTGGCCGGCTCCCCGATTCCCCGTCCGGGCCAGCTGCTTAGGCACTTTACTGGCTTCAGCAGCACCGAGCGCACGCCCACGGGAAGTGAACCCCTGCCGGGAGGGTCCGGCGGCAGATTCCGGACATGGCATCGGCGCTAACGGAAGAACTGAGGTGAGCCTATGAACACCATCGCGTCACAGATGGACGGCCGTTCCGGGCAGTCAGGGACACTGCGGGAGTGCCAGCGGCGAACCGACCACACGAGTCAGCGGCCTGGCCAGGGAACTGCAGCACGAACATGACCCGGACGAGGTGATTGCCGGGATCGTCCCAGCCGCCGTCCAGATCCATACGGTCAGTTCGCGCCTGCCCGGTCCCCGGCCGGCTCATCGTCGCGCGGTGCGCCGCCCGGCGCCTGTCTACTTCCTCATCGACAAGGAGAAGAAGCTCGCTGGCGCCGGTCCGGCCGCCGAGGCTATGCGCCTGACGCAGTGATTGGCGCAACTTCAACAGGTCTTCAGCGGGCACGAAAGGCCATCTCCCGAAATGGTGGAATATCCGCTCGTGGTAGTCGGAGCTGCTTTGTTCCATCACACGGCCTTCCGTGTTGGGGCGCTGGGGCGGCACCCACCACGTGCGTGATGGCTGCGAAAGGTCCGGGCACCGGCCTGGCTAAGGGCGGGGAGCGTTTCAAGGCAATCCACGAGGAGCTGGTCAAGATCAAGCAAGGCGTTAAAGCCGGGCAGGACGCGCGTTGCGCGTCGCACCAGCGCAAGGAGGCCGTGAACGTTCCTGGGGGTCAACTTGCCGGTGGGCCGAAGAGTCACTGCGGCTGCGTCCAAGTCGACGGCGACAGTTGCCGAAAGTTTCGCGGGCATACAGTCTGTCCTCTGGAAAAGAACGGAGGCCCCTGCCTGACCTCTTCCAGAATATCGGATTACGGTTGGAACGGACCCCGTTAGCGACGACAGATTCCCGGCCCTCGGCGCTGCGACTGTCCGTCCCGGACTGCGACCGGGGTCCGTAGCGTCCGCAGAATGCGATGCTGCAGCGGTTCTGCCGGCCGGCCGAGGT
>CAVZJX010000016.1:0-173464 GCA_963775715.1 uncultured Actinomycetota bacterium
ATCACCAGACCAAGGATGACAAGCGGGTGGGCCCCCAGCCACGGGACGCCGAGCAGCTCGGGGACCTGGGATATGAAGATCAGGATGGCGAGGGCGTTGACGAAGCCCACCATCACGGAGCGGGGAATGAACCGCATGAGCTTCGCCACCCCGGAGAGTCCCAGAATGATCTGGAAAATACCGGCCAGAACGACGGCGGCGATGAAGTAGTCGACGCCATGGGATTTCACCAGCGGGGCGATCACCAGCGCAATCGCGCCGGTGGCGCCCGAGATCATGGCGGGCCGGCCGCCGACGAAGGCAATGGTCACGGCCATGGTGAAGGAGGCAAAAAGGCCGATCCGCGGGTCGACGCCGGCAATGATCGAGAAGGCGATCGCCTCGGGGATCAGGGCCAGGGCGACCACGAGTCCGGCGAGGACCTCGGTGCGCAGCAGGCGGGGGGAACGAAGGGTTCGCCAGACGGACTGGCGGTCTTCCGGGGTCAGGGTGGGTGCGTGGGCGGCAACAGCCATGCGGGCTCCATATCGGTGGTTGTGGGGCATGCGGATGCCCCGGTGGTGTAAGTGGTGGTGGGCGCCGCGCTGCGCCGGGAAAGAGGGGGACCTTCCGACCCGTCTCTAACTATACCCTAACGTAATGGTAGACTTGAAATCAGTAACCGCAGCAGACCGGGAGGAAGACTGTGCATATTGGGGAACTGGCCGAACGTACCGCTCTTTCGTTGAGGACCATCCGGCACTACGACGAGGTGGGGCTGCTGCATCCGAGCGCCCGGTCCGAGGGTGGTTTCCGGGTGTACTCCGAGGAGGACTACGAACGGCTGCTCTTGATCCGCCAGGCGCGGTCACTGGGCTTCGGCCTGGAGGAAATCGCGGAGCTGCTCGACGTTCTCACGTCGCGGACCACAACGTCCCCGGCCGGCGCCGACCTCGAGTCGATTCTTCGCGAGGCAACCGCCAGGCGGGAGGCCCTGGCGTCGGACTTGAACCGAGCGGACGCGTTTATCGCGGTCATTACCGGCCGGATGGCCGGCTGATCCGCAGGACCGGCTAAGAGCCGATTGCGATGAGCACTACCGCGGGATTGTCGTCCCGGAAGTGATCCAGCTTCCAGCGGTCAGCGAACAGTGCAAGTACGTCTCCGTCGGAGCGGTGCATCACTTCCCCGCCGCGGAACGCCTCAGGGAGCTCCGGACCTGCCGTATCGACCCTCATGGCCAGCGTGTAGGGCAGTGACTCAAGGCTGGCCGGGGCATGAAATTCCTCGGCCATGCGGTGCTGGGCGACTTCGAACTGCAGCGCCCCCACGGCCGCCAGCACCGGCGCCTGTTCCCCGCGCCGTTCCGAACGCAGGACCTGCACGACGCCTTCGTGCTCAAGCTGGGCGATACCGCGCCGGAACTGTTTGTAGCGGCCCGGGTCCGCGGCCCGTGCGACGGCGAAGAGCTCCGGGGTGAAGTGCGGAATCTCGGGGAAGCGCACCGCTTCGCCGGCGTAGAGACTGTCCCCGACCCGCAGGCTGGCAGCATTGACGAGCCCGACGATATCCCCCGGCCAGGCACGGTCGATCACCTCACGACTGCGGCCGATGACACGGTGGGCATACTTGGTGGCGAACGGCCGTCCCAGCCTCGCGTTGGACAACACCATGCCCCGCTCGAAAACCCCCGAGCAGACCCGAAGATAAGCAATGTGGTCCCGGTGGGCAGTGTCCTGACCGGACTGGACCTTGAACACAAACCCGGAGAACGGAGCGTCCACGGCCCGATGGCCGCCATCGGCAGTCAGGGCGGGCCGAGGGGGCCGGACCGAGATCGGCGATTACGTCGAGCAGTTGCCGTACCCGAAATTCTTCGCCGCCGCGGTGAAGAGCACCGGTGTCTGCCGGGCAGCCCCGAAGGCGGCGGCGTCAAATTCGCCGCCCGCGGCTGTGACGAGCTCCGACTCCTCCAGGGCCGCCTTCCACTCCGGGTCCAGGGCCTCGGGCCCGCCGGTGATCGCGGTCTCCCGGCATGGCAACGCCCCGCCCCGGACCGCCTCGAGCCGTACGGCTTCGCCGCGGCGCAGGTCAAAGAGCCCGGTAAAGGCACCGGCCCTGCCCGAGGGCCACGTCAGCGGCACGGGGGCCATGCCGGTCTGTTCGGCGATGCCATCGATGAGGTCCAAGGCTTCCAGGCCGGGCCGGTCCCACTTGTTGATCACCGTGATGATCGGAAGTCCCCTGCGGCGGCACACAGACAGCAGCTTGAGGGTCTGAGGCTCGAAGCCCTTGGCGGCATCGATGAGCATCACGGCGCAATCCACTGCTGCCAAAACCCGGTAGGTGTCCTCGGAGAAGTCGGCATGGCCCGGGGTATCCACGACATTCAGGACAGCTCCATGGTGATTCAGCTGGAGTGCCGCGGAACTGATCGAGATGCCCCGCTCCTGTTCCAGCCCCATCCAGTCCGATACGGTCCCGTGACGACTGGATTTGCCGTGTGTGACGCCGGCGTCCTTGATGGCGCTGGCATAGAGAGCCAGGGCTTCAGTCAGTGTGGACTTTCCCGCATCGGGGTGGGAAATGACCGCGAAGGTCCGCCTTCGCCGGGCTTCGTCGAGCACCGTCGGGCCGTGCACAATCCGGCTTGGTGCGGTACTGGACATCTCAGGCTTCCTCCTGTTCTGCGACGACGCTGCACTTCAACTACACTCTACCCTGACGTCAGGGTAGAGTGATCTTGATCGTGAGCATTGCCATTCAAAGATCGAGGGGGCGGGGCTCGAGCCCCCGGTTCAGGGGGTGGCCCTCAGCGACACCGACCTCAAAATGCCAGGAGTCAAGAGTGAAATCATTTCAGAGCACTTCGGGCGGCGAGCTGCTGGATCTGGGCGGCGCGGCCGCTGCCGCAGGCATACCCGCCGAATCCATCCACCACCTCGTTGCGCTGAGGATCGTCAAACCTCTCGACAGCGATCCCGAGCACGGGCCGTTGTTTGGCATGGAGCAAACGCCAATGCTGGAAATTCTCGATGCGATGAGCGTCCTGAATTTCCGCCTCGAAGAGATGCGCGACATGGTCCGGGTCATGGACACCCTGGGCCGCTTCCCGGCCTCTGAGATTTCAGGGCACTACCGCATACGGCTCGGGATGTTCACCGAGGCGCTGCAGCGCCGTCCGGTTGTCACAGCCGAGCAGGAGGCTTCCAAACAGGTCCTGATCCGCGCGCTCACCAACCGCTACACGTGGCTCATCGCCTAAAACGGCACCCGGTATGGGCCCGAATGCAGGGCCGGTCCCGGGGCGACGAACCGGTTCCCGGTAAGGGCGGCTTCAAGCGTTCTTGCCCATGCGGTTGATGAAGTCATCGGCTTGGGACAGGTTCCGTGCCATCTTGGCGCGCTGGTCTTTCGCCCGGGTCATGAACTCCGCGAGCCTCTCCTGACCGGCACGTCCGCTTTCGGCACCTGACTCCAGAGCTGAAAGGATGTCCAGGATCTCCGCCATCTCCTCCAGCGAAAACCCCAGAGGCTTCATCTGCTTGATCAGCGTCAAACGTTCGACGTCGTTCTCCGCATAGACCCGGAAGCCACCCTCGGTCCGACCTGTGGCCGGCAGGAGCCCCACCTCGTCGTAATGACGGATGGTCCGCAGGGACAGCCCGGTCCTTTCAGCAAGTTCGCCGATATGCATGGTGCGGTTGCTGATCCGTTCCGTCATGGAAGACCTCCGTCGTTGTCCGGCCTGAACTCTACCACCACGTTAGGGTAGACTTAGGGGAAATGGGTGTAGACGATCAAGCCTAGTTGCTGACTTTCTATTTCCCGGCGCGGTGATGCGCCCCATGTTTCTCCCTAAACATTCGAAGCCGCTGCCGCGTGTCTTCTTGAGCATGAATGGAGCCAGAAATGGCCGTCAAAACCGCTGTAGATGCACCCGCATTTACGCCCGAGCAGCTGCAGTCCGTCCGTGGGACCCTGATGTCCCCCCGCCGGCTGAAAACCGAGGTCCTGGGCGGACTCGTGGTCGCCCTGGCCCTGATCCCGGAGGCGATCGCCTTCTCGATCATCGCCGGCGTCGACCCGCGGATCGGGCTGTTCGCGTCCTTCACCATGGCCGTCACCATCTCGATCGTCGGCGGGCGGCCCGCTATGATTTCCGCCGCCACCGGCGCGATCGCTCTGGTGATCGCCCCGCTGGTGAAGTCGCACGGTGTTGATTACTTCATCGCCGCAGTCATCCTGGCCGGCATCTTCCAGGTCATCCTGGGCCTGTCCGGCGTCGCCAAACTCATGCGGTTCATCCCGCGCTCGGTGATGGTGGGCTTCGTGAACGCCCTGGCCATCCTGATCTTCATATCCCAGGTCCCCGAGCTGCTCGGCGTCCCGTGGCTGGTCTACCCGCTGACGGTGCTCGGTCTGGTGATTGTCTTCGGGCTTCCGAAGCTGACCAAGGCCGTCCCGGCGCCGCTGGTCGCGATTGTGGTCCTGACGCTCATCACCGTGCTTGCCGCCGTCGCCGTCCCCACCGTGGGTGACAAGGGCGACCTGCCCGATTCCCTGCCGTCGCTCTTCATTCCGAACGTGCCGTTCAGCTTCGAGACCCTGCAGGTCATCTTCCCGTTCGCCCTCGCGATGGCCTTCGTGGGTCTGCTGGAATCGCTCATGACGGCCAAGCTGGTCGATGACATCACCGACACCCGGTCGCCCAAGACGCGTGAGGCGTGGGGCCAGGGCGTCGCCAACATCGTCACCGGCTTCTTCGGCGGCATGGGTGGTTGCGCGATGATCGGCCAGACCATGATCAACGTCAAAGCCTCCGGCGCCCGCACCCGGATTTCCACCTTCCTTGCCGGTGTCTTCCTGCTGATCCTGGTGGTGGTCCTGGGCGGCGTCGTCTCGCTGATCCCGATGGCCGCGCTGGTGGCCGTGATGATCTTCGTCTCCGTGGCCACGTTCGACTGGCACAGCATTCACCCCCGGACCCTGAAAATGATGCCCAAGAGCGAAACCACCGTGATGGTCGCCACCGTCATCGTCACCGTCGCCACGCACAACCTCGCGATCGGTGTCGGCGTCGGCATCCTGGTCGCGATGGTGATGTTCGCCCGCCGCGTGGCCCACTTCGTCACCGTCGAACGGACCGTCAAGACCATCGGCGGCCACGAAACGGCCACCTACGTCGTCGACGGCGAACTGTTCTTCGCCTCCTCGAACGACCTCTACACCCAATTCGAATACGCCTTGGATCCCGGGCACGTCGTCATCGACATGCACGCCTCCCACCTGTGGGATGCCTCCACGATCGCCGCGCTGGATGCCATCACCGAGAAGTACCACCACCACGGCAAGGACGTGAAAATCGTCGGCCTCAACGACGCCAGCAGCCTCATGCGCGAACGCCTCGGCGGCAAGCTCGGCGCCGGCCACTGACGCGGAGACAATCCCAACACCGGGGTCCAATGCTGCGGAGGTTGGCGGGCGGGACCCCTGGCGGGCTCGGGCACCAACTGCTCGAATGGCCGAGCCCTGCGGGGGTACAACGACCGCAGAAGACGGCGTGAGACGTATTTCCGGTAGCGGGCCATGCTGCGAGGATGTGTCCAGGGGAGGGCCTGTTGTTCGGCCAGGGATGTTTTTAGTAATTGTCAGTCTGGCCCATTCGCGTCCATTCAGCGATCGGTTTACGAGACGGTTCGAATGGGCGGGCGGGCGAGAGACTTTGTTCTATTTCTACGGCTAGTCGGTCTCACAGGTGCCATGAAAGGTGCCCCCGGCATCTCTTAGCGCAGCATGTCTCGAACGTCATACCCGACCTCGACACCTATCGAGAATGGACGGGCGCCTTCGACGACGGCGCGAGCTGCGGGGTGCGGCTGGAATGAGGGCGACGAGGCCCGCTTCCGCGGCCCGAACGACGAAGGCACGGCGAGCGGTCCTTCGGCACCATCGTTAAGAAATCGGCTCCAAGAGTTCGTGTTGATCCGTCTGCCGCGGGGGGCGCAGAGGTTATTCCGTGACGGAACGTGGTGGAGTTTAGGTTCAATGTTTAGAGTCTGGCTTTAGCGGTGCAACAACGCAGCTCAGTCGATGGTGGTATTCGACTGAGCTGCGTTTTTTCTGCCCTGGCAACACTGTGCCGAAGGGCTAATCGGGAGCAGTGGCATCATCGCTGACACCGCGTTTCGCCTCGGGAGCTGCTTCGGGAGTCACTGCCAGTTTGGTTGAACCTGCAAGCGGATAATCCGGGCCAGGGAGTTACCCTTCCGGAACGGTGCCCACCTGTTTTGCTGGCACACCAACGACCACTGCCCCCGCGGGCACGTCCTTTGTGACGACTGCACCGGCGCCCACTACTGCCCCATCGCCGATCGTCACGCCTGGTAACACCGTTACGTTGGCCCCGAACCACACGCCCAGCCCGATCACTACGCGGGCCGGGTGCATGTCGGCTCGTCGGCTCGGCAGCATGTCGTGGTTCAAGGTCGTGATTACGGCGTTGTGGCCGATGAGGCTTCCATCGCCGATTTCGATACCACCCTGGTCTTGAAACCGGCAGCCACTGTTGACAAACACATTCGCGCCGAAACGGATGTTCTTGCCAAAGTCAGCGCTGAACGGCGGGAAGAGCTGGAAGGACTCGGGGACCTTGCGCCCGGTCAATTCACTAATGAGGGCCCGCACCTCACCGGGGGAGTGGTACCGCCCGTTGAGCTCGGCGGTGATGCGCAGCGACTCCTGGCTGGCGGCGTGCATAGCCTCATGGTGCGGCGATCCTCCGGGGATCGTTTCTCCGGCGTTTAGTGCAGTCAGGAGGTCGTCGAGACCTTGAATTTCGGCCATGTGCCCACGATATCGTCCCCCGGGCGGCACCTGAGTGCCCATGTAAAGGAAATTCAAGGGAAGCCCGTGAGTTGCTCGACTGCTGACAACTCCCGTGACCGAATTGTTGGAGACGTGTTGCCGGGACGACCCGGCCGGGGGCCGTCCCGCAGGAGCCGCACGCCGACGCGCCAAGCGCTGCTAGGTTCGTGAAGTTCTTCGGCTACGGAACGTGGTGGAATCTAGATTGGATAGGACGGACCTCGACTACCAGCTCTCATCGATGGCGGAGCCTTCGACGCAGGCGACGGAACGGAGGCGAGGCCCGGGATGCATCTTTCCAACTCAAAAGGCTGTGTCACGAAACTTGGCGCACTTCATTCAGGATGAGCGCGCGAAGCCTGCTTGATTGCATGGAGAGCACCGTAGCCGTCCGGCCGCGGGAAACCGACCCGCGCTGGGCTACCTGAAGCACGTGACCTAGGATCTACCCATGACGACTCTTCAGGGTGCGGTTGTTCTGGTAGTCGGCGCCACCGGCGGACTCGGTTCGCGCATCGCCGCTCAGCTGGAGGGTAACGGCGCCGTCGTCGCCCGGTCGTCAAAGTCTGCCGGGCAGGATCTGCGCGCACCCGCCGTGATCCAGGAAGTGTTGGATGCCACGCATGCGCAGCACGGACGTCTCGACGGGCTAGTGGTTGCGTCCGGGGTCGTCGCCTTCGGCGCCGCATCAGACCTTGAACCCGCCACGGTGGATGAGCTCTTCGCTGTGAACACGACCAGTCCGATCCAGCTCATTACCCAGAGCCAGCCCTACCTCGCGGCCTCGGCACGTGAGGGCCGGGAGCCTTTCGTGGTCACACTAAGCGGCGTTGTCGCCGAGGCACCCGTCGCCGGTCTGGCGGCCTACTCGGCGTCGAAGGCTGGGCTCGCGGCCTTCGTCGTGGCAGCGGCGCGCGAGTACCGCCGCGCCGGCATCCGAATCGTGGACGCCCGCCCAGGCCACACTGGCACCGCGCTGTCCGATCATCCGATCGCAGGGTCAGCGCCGCGCTTCGGAGCGGGGCTGGATCCAGACCTGGTGGCGGCGCGGATCGTCACGGCGATAGTCGATGGCGAGAAGGATCTGCCCAGCACCGCCTTCTAAGCTCTGCCAAGGTCCAACTGTTTGCGATGGCCGCCGAGAACCCGTGTTCTTAGCGGCCACGTTTTGCGAAGCCCGCAGCCCTAATTCCCTTAGAACAGCGGCCAGGGCACCGCCGACATCTCACCGCGCGGAGCCGGAAACCGTCCTTCCGAACGCAGCCGGGCGCAGCGCGCGGCCAGCGATGCAATTTCTTCCGCTCTGAGCAGGTCCGAGAGCTCCCGGCCCAAGCCGCCGTCCAATGCTTCGCTGACGCGATCGATGCCGGCGATTTCGTCCCCGGTCAGCGTCTCTCCCAACCATCCCCAGAGCACCGTGCGCAGCTTGGGGTCGCGGTGGAAGGTCAGGCCGTGGTCCACCCCGTACCGGTGTCCGGCCGGCATGGCCAGAATGTGGTCGCCCTTGCGGTCGGCGTTGTTGACGATGACGTCGAACACCGCCATGCGCCGGAGCGCCGCCGTGTCCTCGTGGACGAGAGCGACCATCCGGCCGTTCTGATCCTCTCCCTCAAGAACCTGTCTCCAGCCCGTCTCCGGCACCTGATCCGTCGGGAGCAGGTCCACGGGACTCTGGGCGGGGTCGCGATCCTGCCAGAACTGCACCATTCCTTCGCCCAGCGGGCCATCGCGCAGCCAGGTGCGCGGGACGACGTCCCAGCCGAGGGCCTGCGAGACCAGGTAGGCCGCAACCTCCCGGTGCGCCAGCACCGCCCCCGGAAAATCCCACAGCGGGCTTTCGCCAGCTATCGGCTTGTAGACGACCACCACGTCGCCGATGCTGCCCAGGAATGTCGCGTTTGAGGCCGTCGTGATGCGGCCGGTGAGCGTCAGCTCGGCAGTCACGAGGTCCGGCGCCGGCATCAGACCTCGGGAAGGGTGCAGATGTGCCCGTCGGCGTCGATGGGGTAACCGCAGAGCGGGCACGTCGGACGCCCGGCGCCCACGATCTCGCGGGTGCGCTTGGCGAATGCGCGGGCGGTGCCGACCGGCATTCGCACCAGCAGCATTTCGGTCTCGTTAGCGCCGGCCTCATCAAGCGGTTCGTCGTTGTCATCAGAATCGCCATCAGTGATGGGGTAGGCCTCCACTACGACCTGGGCCGTGGTCGGGTCCCACCCCAAGCTCATGGCGCCGGCGCGAAACTGCTCCTGGACGGCCTCGAGCTGGTCATTGTCGACAAGTTCAATGGGAGTACCCGTGGGAACGCTGAAGGGGTTGCCCTCGACGGTGATGAGCTGGTCGAGAATTTCGTCGATCTTCTCCGCGAGCAGAGCCGACTGCTGCTTCTCCAGGGCAACACTCACGAGCTGCTTCCCTGCGCGTACCTGCAGGTAGAACGTGCGCGCCCCCGGAAGGCCAATGGTGCCGACGACGACCCGGTCAGGCCAGACAAACTCGTAAACACGTGAAGGCATGTCAATATTTTAGGCACACGAAGCTCATGGCGCCTTGTGCCCCGCGCCGCCGCCTACCGGTGCATCGCCAGAGTGGATGCTGTTCGACAGCCACGACAGATCGCCCGCGTCGGTGTTGGTGGCGTAGACGCTCGGCCGACTGGCGCCGTAGCGCACGATCGACACGGAGGCCGGGCCCACGCTAATACGCTGGAACAGATCAAGGTGCATGCCGAGCGCGTCCGCGAGGATGGACTTGATGATGTCACCGTGACTCACCGCCACCCACACGGCCCCTGGCCCGTACTCGGCTTCGAAAGCCGCATCGTGGCGTCGAATCGCTGCCACTGACCGGGCCTGCATCGCGGCCATGGATTCACCGCCGGGAAAGACGACGGCGGACGGTTGCGACTGCACAACCGGCCACAAATCCTCGGTCGCGAGATCACTGAGCATGCGGCCCTGCCACTGGCCGTAATCGCACTCGGTGAGAGCCGGATCGACCGGCGCGTAAGGCGCGCCAGCCTGGCGATCAAGGATGAGCCGGGCGGTCTGCTGACAACGCTCCAGGGGGCTCGACACCACCCCGACGACGGGCACGGCCGCGAGCCGGTCACCGGTCAGAGCCGCCTGGTCGCGCCCGATCTGGTCCAGGCTGACGCCGGCGGCCCGGCCGGCCAGCAGCCCCGTGGCATTGGCTGTGGTGCGGCCGTGCCGCACAAGAAGTACTGTCGCCATCCACCCAGCCTAGCCACCCCGCCGACGACGGTGTGAACCGTACCGGGTCGCACTCCGGCGTAAGGCAGGCGGGACCGGCGCCCCGGCGCCGAGTAGGCGGCCGGGTTGTTAGGATCGGGCCGACCGACCTGACCGAATGCGTCTTTCCGAAAGCGGGGATCCGTGAAAGCCGACCATTATGACAGTTTCGCCGGGAGCTACTCGGCGGAGAACGAATCCAGCCTCCTCAACGCCTACTACGAGCGGCCGGCGATGATCGGCCTCGCCGGTGAGGTGACCGGACGCCGGATCCTGGACGCAGGGTGCGGCTCCGGGCCCCTGTCCGCGGCGCTGAGCGCTAAAGGCGCGGTCATGACGGGCTTCGATTCCAGTCCAGCGATGCTCGACCTGGCAAGACAGCGACTGGGCCCAACCGCTGACCTGCACCTGGCAGACCTCGGCAAACCGCTCCCTTTCGCGGATGGCTCGTTCGACGACGTCGTCTCGTCCCTTGTTCTGCACTACCTCCAAGACTGGTCGGCGCCGCTTGCCGAACTGCGGCGCGTGCTGAGGCCGGGCGGTCGCCTGATCCTGTCAGTCAACCACCCCACGGTCACCGTGGTCACCCAGCCAGCCGAGGACTACTTTGCCATCCGGCAGTACTCCGAGGATTACGAGTTCGACGGCGAGCCTGCGGTCCTGACCTTCTGGCACCGGCCACTCCACGCGATGATCAACTCCTTCATCTCGGCCGGATACCGCGTAGCCACCGTGAGCGAACCGGAGCCGTCTCCGGCTACACCGACTGAACTGCTTCCGCCGCGCATCCTCAGCGGCGAGAAGACGGCGTTCCTGTCCTTCATTTTCTTCGTCCTCGAAGCCGGCTGAGTGTAGAAGCGGGATGTGGGCCCATGAGCCGACGCAAGGGATGGGGTGCGGCGCTCCTGGCGGCGGCAGCGCTGGCAAGGTGGGGCGGGACTGCAGTGTCGGAGGCCGCCAAGGTTGCCGCCAGTTCGCATCTCGTCCTTTTTGTCGCTGTGCCAGCCGAATGTAGTGGCGCCGGCTGGCCGGTAACGGCCGATTAACCCGGAAAGCCCCCCATCTGCAAGGACCGGGGCTTTCCTGGTGCGGCGCCTATCTCGACCAGGCCGCGCGCGTCAATGAATTTCGACAAAATTTACTTGTCGGTAACGCCAAATGTTGCAGCTCGATAACGAACCATACCGACGGTCAACTTTCGTGCCCGCACACCGCTTGGTGGGTTTACGCTTCAAGCCATGTGAGACGCGCCACACTGCCGCTGGGGGAGTGTGGACGTCTGCCTGGTGCCGACGGCGCCGGTCTCATCCACACCACAGAAACAAGGAGGCGGAATGCGCTTCGGTCGTATTTCCAAAGCAGTGGGGGTCGCGGCAGCAGCAGCGCTCGCACTGAGCGCCTGCGCCGGCAACAGCGGCGGGTCAACCCCGTCGTCTGCTGCAGCAGCAGGCAAGTCAGGGGGCTCGGCCACGGTCGTCGAGGTCAATGCGTTCAACACGTTCAACCCCAACACCGCTGACGGCAACACTGACATCAACTCGAAGGTCAGCTACGCCACCCACTCCGGGTTCTTCTACATCGACAACAAGCTGAACGTTGTACGCAACGAAAAGTTCGGCAAGATGGAAAAGGTCTCAGACAACCCGCTCACCGTGAAGTACACCATCAATGACGGTGTGAAGTGGTCCGACGGCACCCCCGTCACCGCAGCCGACCTGGTGCTCCAGTGGGCCGCCTTCTCCGGCTACTACAACGACGCCGACGCCGACGGCAAAAAGGGAACGTCCTACTTCTCCTACGCCGGCGACCCGACCGGCCTGGCACTGACCGATTTCCCCGAACTCGGCGATGACAACCGCTCGATGACCATCAAGTACTCGAAGCCGTTCGCCGACTGGGAAATCGCCCTCGGCGGCCCCGGCATCGACATCCCGGCCCACGTCCTGGCCAAGAAGGCCGGCCTGGCCGACGCGAAGGCCTTCGTCGACATGGTCAAGGGCATGCCGCGCGGCGACGCCAAGAACCCGCAGCCCGCCAACAAGCAGCTCAAGGCCATGGCGGACATGTGGAACACCGGCTTTGACACAAAGACGCTGCCGGCCGATCCGAGCCTCTTCCTCTCCAACGGCCCCTACGTCGTGAAGTCGATGAACCAGGACCAGTCCCTGACCATGGTCAAGAACAAGGACTACAACTGGGGCCCCGAGGCCAACCTGGACGAAATCACCGTCCGCTACATCGGTGAGGCTCCGGCCCAGGTCCAGGCGCTGAAGAACGGCGAGGCCGACATCATCGCCCCGCAGGCTTCCGCCGACACGGTGGAGCAGCTCAAGGCGCTGGAAAGCCAGGGCGTCACGGTGGACGTGGGCAACCAGCTCTCCTACGACCACATCGACCTGAACTACAGCGGCCCGTTCGCCGACAAGAACGTCCGCGAAGCATTTATGAAGACGGTCCCGCGCAAGGACATCGTCGACAAGATCGTCAAGAAGCTTGACGACAAGGCCGTCCCGCTGGACTCCCAGCTCTTCGTCCCGGACCAGGCCAAGTACGCCGATTCCGTCAAGGAGAACGGTTCCTCCGCCTACCAGGATGTTGACATTGAAGGTGCAAAGAAGCTGCTGAACGGCGCCACGCCGTCGGTGCGCATCATGTACAACAAGGACAACCCCAACCGTGTTGACGCGTTCTCGCTGATCCGCGAATCCGCCGGCAAGGCAGGCTTCAAGGTCGTCGACGGCGGCCTCGGCAAGTCGGACTGGGGCAAGGCCCTCGGTGACGGCAGCTACGACGCCACCATCTTCGGCTGGATCAACTCGGGCGTCGGGGTCTCCGGTGTTCCGCAGATCTTCAAGTCCGGCAACGACTCGAACTTCAACAAGTTCAGCGATCCCGAAGCCGACAAGCTGATGGAAGAACTGATCGTCACCACCGACAAAGCCAAGCAGGATGACCTCATCCAGCAGATCGACAAGAAGATCTGGGCCTCGGCCTATGGCCTGCCGCTGTTCCAGGCAGTGGGCGTGGACGCGTACAGCGACCGCCTCACCGGCGTGAAGTACATGCCGAACCAGACCGGTGTCTGGTGGAACTTCTGGGAGTGGGCGCAGAAGTAGCCCGCAACCGCAAGTGACACTTGCTAGCTAAAGGCGTCGGGACCTCGGCTTTACGGTCCCGACGCCTTTCTAGCGATCCTCCCGGTGGGGTTCCGGCGAACCGCCGAATTCTTCCGGGGTATCCGGCCCCTACTCTGCGACCGGTCCGGGCGATCCCTGGGCCCGAATACCGAGGTTCTATTCCCCATGGTGACCTACATAGTCCGGCGGCTCATGACCGCCGCCCTCATCCTTCTCGGCGCATCCTTCCTGGTGTACATCCTGACAGCGGCGTCAGGTGACCCCCTGGAGGAATACCGCGCCACCAGCGCGGCCAACAAGCAACAGCTGATGGACGCCCGCACCGAACTCCTGCAGCTGGACGTCCCGGCGCCGCTGCGCTATTTCAAGTGGCTCGGCGGTGCCGCCCAGTGCCTCATTCCGTTCGCCAACTCCTGCGACCTCGGCAAGAATATCGTCGGCCAGCCCGTCACCGACGCCCTGGGCCACGCCCTCATCCAGACCCTGACGCTGGTCACCGGCGCCACGGTACTCGCCATCCTGATCGGCATCACCCTGGGCATCGTCACCGCCCTGCGCCAGTACAGTGCGCTGGATTACGGTGTGACGTTTATGGCCTTCCTCTTCTTCTCGCTGCCGATCTTCTGGGTTGCGGTCCTGCTGAAGGAATTCGGTGCCATCGGCTTCAACAACTTCCTGCGCGACCCCGAGATCCCGCTACCGACCGCCATCGCCATCGGCGTAGCCTTCGGCGCGGTGCTCGCGGTGGCGGTGGGCGGGGAGCTGAAGCGCCGGCTGCTCACCGGCGGCATAGTCTTCTTGTTTGTGGCCGGAATCCTGGTCTACTTCTCGGCGACCGAATGGTTCAAGAACCCCGGCCTCGGGCCGCTGTTGATCGCCATCGCCGGCGTCGGCCTCGCCTTCGCCGTCACCCTGCTCACCGCCGGCCTGAAAAACCGCAAGGCCCTGCAGTCCGCGCTGATCGCCGTCGGCGTCGGCGTCGTCCTGTACTTCGTCGTTCAGCCGTTGCTGGACCAGGCCACGTTCCTGATGATCGTGCTGCTGGGCATCGCATCCGTCCTGGTCGGACTGGGCATCGGTTTCCTGGTGGGCGGCTACGACCGCGGGCAGTCGATGCGCGCCGCCGCCATCACCTCGTTCCTGGTGGGCTTCCTGATCCTGCTGGATCGCTTTATGCAGGCGTGGCCCACGTACTTCAACAACAGCCGCGTCCGGGGACGTCCCATCGCGACCATCGGGGCGACCACCCCGAACATCCAGGGTGACTTCTGGGTCCTGAGCCTGGACTCGTTCACCCACCTGATCCTGCCGACCCTGGCCCTGATCCTGATCTCGCTGGCCAGCTACACCCGGTTCACCCGGGCCTCGATGCTGGAAATCATGAACATGGATTACATCCGCACCGCCCGGGCCAAGGGACTGACCGAACGCACCGTCGTCATGCGCCACGCCTTCCGCAACGCGCTGATCCCGATCGCCACCATCGTGGCCTTCGACATCGGCGGCCTGATCGGCGGCGCCGTCATCACCGAATCGGTCTTCTCCGTCCGCGGCATGGGCTTCCTGTTCCTGGACGGCATTCGGCACGTCGACCCGAACCCGGTGATGGGCGTCTTCCTGTGCGTTGCCATCACCGCCATGGTGTTCAACCTCATCGCGGACCTCGCCTACTCCGCACTTGATCCGCGCGTAAGGGTAAAAGCATGAGCCAGCCAAGCCAGCAAGACGAAATCATGGCCGAAGAGACCGCACTGCCGCCCGCGCCCGCCGCCGGCGTAGAGCCCGTCCTCGAAGCAAAGGGCCTGAGCCAGGGCCAGATTGTCCGCAAGCGGTTCCTCGGACACTCCGGCGCCATCGCCGGGCTGGTGGTCTTTGCCCTGATCTTCATCCTCGCCTTCACCTCCGTCGGCTACTGGGGGATCCCGGGCTGGTGGAAATACAACCACGAGCAGGTGGCGCCGCTAATCAACGACGGCGTGCCCACCTCCTCGCTGTGGCCCCTGGCCTGGGGGGAACATCCCTTCGGCCAGGACCGGATCGGCCGCGACCTGTTCGCCATGACCATGCGCGGGGCGCAGCAGTCCATCACGGTCATGTTCACCATCGGCCTGATCGCGGGCCTGATCGGCGTGGTGGTCGGCGCGGTTTCGGGCTATTTCCGCGGCTGGGCCGAGGCCATCCTGATGCGGCTGACCGACGTTATCATCATCATTCCGGCACTGCTGCTGGCTGCGGTCATGGCGCAGATGGCCGGCCGTCGCGATTCGGGCAGCTGGTTCTCCGCGTTTGCCAGCACCAACGGCGTGCTGGCCCTGGGCATCTTCCTCGGCCTGATCAGCTGGGTGGCCCTGGCCCGGCTGATGCGCGGCGAGTTCCTGTCCCTGCGCGAGCGTGAATTCGTCGACGCGGCCCGGATCTCCGGGGCCAGCAACGCCCGCATCATCTTCAAGCACATCCTGCCCAACGCCGTCGGTGTGCTGATCGTGAACGTCACGCTGACCATGTCCGCGGCGATCCTGACCGAAACAGCACTGAGCTACCTCGGCGTCGGCGTCAAGGCCCCGGATACCTCCCTGGGCCTGCTGATCTCGCAGAACGAGCAGGCTTTCTCAACCCGCCCGTGGCTGTTCTGGTTCCCGGGCCTGTTCATCGTGCTGATCTGCCTGAGCATCAACTTCATCGGCGATGGGCTGCGCGACGCGTTCGACCCGCGGCAGAAGAAGTTCAACGCGAAGAAGGTGCGTGATTCCCGGACGCCGGAGGCGGCGCCGGTGACCGCATTTGACGGAGCCAAGGAACAGTAGATGCGCTGCAGCTTCCGCTCCGCCGTCGGCTGGCTGCCGGACGGCGGGCTACCGGGCGGCAACCGCCCAGTAGCTCGCCGCCAGCAGCAGCACGGCGCCGACAATCGCCGCCCAGCGCGGCGTGACGGTCACGGCCGCCATGTCGGCGTCGGCTGCGGCGAGGGAACCGCTTTCCACCAGCTCACGCCACCGCGTGCGCACCAGGCGGGCGGCCTGGCCGGAGTCCGTGGTCTTCAGGTCGCCCGGGCGCACCGACTGTCCGGGCCCGTAGCTGGTGTCCGGCAGCCCGCGCAGGTCCTCGGGGCGGGCATTGCGCCCGCCCCAGATGCCGGGGGCCGGCGCGGCCCAGGCGGCGTAGCTCTTGTCCGCTGTCACCAGTGTCAGCGCATAGCGGGTGTCCACGTGCACCAGCGCGGGCCACGGCACCGTGACGGTGCGGAACGGGTTCTCCAGGGTCACCCCGCCGTCGTGCACCACAACGGCCGGCATCCAGAAGAACTGCCAGCCCAGCAGCGCGACCAGCAGCAGCGGTCCGGTCGTCGGCAGTGCCGCCGGACCGGCCGAGGCGATCGTGACCGCCAGGCCCACGACGGCAACCGTCCAGGCCAGCCAGGCGAACCATTTGTTCGTCCGGGCCTTGAAGATTTCGATGTTTCCGGCAGCGGGCACAGTGCTCATGCCCCCCATAATTCAGTATTCCGAGTTCCAGCACTAATCACCGGTGTGCCGGCGGCTCGGGTGGAAGGAAAAACCCATCATGACTGATTTCATCACCCTGGATCCGGCCCCGGCCCCCGCGCCCGGCCGAGGCGACACCGTCCTGGAGGTCCGGGACCTCAGCGTCGACTTCGGCGTGGATAAAAAGTGGGTTCCCGCCGCGGTCGGGCTTAACTACGAGGTGCGCGCCGGCGAGGTCCTGGCGATTGTAGGGGAGTCCGGCTCGGGCAAGAGCGCCAGCTCGATGGCACTGCTGGGACTGCTGCCGAGCAACAGCCGGGTCAGCGGCAGCGTGAAGCTCGCGGGCAGGGAACTGCTGGGCGGCAATGAGGCCAACATCCGCACCGTCCGCGGCAAGGACGTCGCCGTGATCTTCCAGGAGCCCATGACGGCCCTGAACCCGGTCTACACCGTCGGTGCGCAGATCATCGAAACCATCCGGTTGCACAACGAGGTCTCGCCGGACCAGGCAAAAGAGCGCGCCCTCCGGATGCTTGAGCTCGTGGAACTGCCGGACCCGGAAAAAGCGTTCAAGTCCTACCCGCACCAGCTTTCCGGCGGGCAGCGGCAACGCGCCATGATCGCCCAGTCGCTCTCCTGCGACCCGAAGCTGCTGATCGCGGACGAGCCCACCACCGCCCTTGACGTCACCGTCCAGGCCGAGATCCTGGACCTGATGCGCAACCTGCGCAACAAGCTGGACAGCGCGATTGTCCTGATCACCCACGACATGGGCGTCGTCGCGGACCTTGCCGACCGGATCGCGGTGATGCGCCGCGGCCAGATCGTGGAGACCGGCACCGCGGCGGAGATCTTCCACAACCCGCAGCACGAGTACACCAAGGCGCTCCTGGCCGCCGTTCCGCACCTTGGCCAGGGCGGCGCGGCCAAGGACGACGACGTTGACGTCACGGCCGCCCTCGCGGCCGCGGCGCACACCGATCTCGACGCGGTCCCGCGGTCGGAGCTGCTCCGGCGCGAGCGGGACAACGCGGCGGCATTGACGGCCGCCGCTGCTGCCGGGGCGTCGGCGACGCCGCAGGGCGAGCCGGTGCTGGAGCTCACCGACGTCGCCATCGAATACCCCAAACAGGGGCGGGTGCCGGCCTTCCGCGCCGTCGAGGGCGCCAACCTGGCGATTTACCCGGGCCAGGTCGTGGGCCTCGTGGGGGAGTCAGGCTCCGGCAAGACGACGATCGGCCGCGCCGCCGTCGGGCTGCTGCCGGTGGCCGCGGGCACCATGAAGGTCGTGGGGCAGGACATCTCCGCGGCCAAGCGGAACGGCCGGCAGCTGCATGAGATGCGCCGGCACGTCGGCATGGTCTTCCAGGACCCGTCCTCCTCGCTGAACCCGCGGCTGCCGATCGGCGAAAGCATCGGCGAGCCGATGTTCCTGGCCAAGGTGGCCAAGGGGGCCGAGCTGCAGTCCCGGATCGAGGCGCTGCTGGATCAGGTCGAGCTGCCGCGCGACTACCGCAACCGCTACCCGCACGAACTCTCCGGCGGCCAGAAACAGCGGGTCGGCATCGCCCGGGCCCTGTCGCTGCAACCGAAACTGATGGTCGCCGACGAACCCACTTCGGCCCTGGATGTGTCCGTGCAGGCCAAGGTGCTGGAGCTGTTCCAGAACCTGCAGCAGGAGCTGGGCTTCGCCTGCCTGTTCGTCACCCACGACCTGGCCGTCGTCGACGTCCTGGCCGACCGGATCTGCGTGATGCAGCGTGGCCGGATCGTGGAACAGGGCAGCCGGGACCAGATCCTGCGCAACCCGCAGGAGCCCTACACCCAGCGGCTGCTGGCCGCGGTTCCGCTCCCGGACCCCGAGAAGCAGCGCGAGCGGCGGGAGTTGCGGGCGCAGCTGCTCTCGGAAGCGCGGTAAGGGGAGGCGCTGGGAGTTTTCCGGTTAACAGGCCGTAACCCGGCGCCGAGCGGGGGGCATATGCTACCAGCGAGTAGCCTGTGACTTGAAATACGTTTCGATTGACGCTAGCCGTCACGCGACTGTCGAGTCACGGTTTGGCAACGGAGTTCCAACATTTGGACTTCTTGCGGTTAGGCTACTTGCATATGTAGGCCACGTCACAGGGGATACCCCTGTGCCCGGGCCTGCCGGGAAGCACAAGTCTCTCCCGAACGAACTCCCACAACTCTTAGGAGGCGGAATGCGTTTTTCGCGCACTTCCAAAGCACTGGGCATGATGGCGATCGCCGCCATGGCCCTGACCGGTTGCGGCGGCGGGTCCAACACCGCCGGCGGCAGCACCGGTGGCAACGCCAGCAAGGTCATCATCGCCGACGGCTCGGAGCCCCAGCGCCCGCTGATGCCGGCCGACACCAACGAGGTCGGCGGCGGCAAGGTCATCGACATGATCTTCGCCGGCCTGGTCAGCTACGACCCCAGCGGCAAGCCGGTGAACGAACTGGCCGAGTCCATTGAGGGCAAAGACGGCCAGCACTTCACGATCAAGATCAAGAAGGACCAGAAGTTCACGAACGGCGAGGCCATCACCGCCAAGACCTTCGTCGATTCCTGGAACTTCGGCGCAGCCGCGAAGAACGCCCAGCTCAGCGGCGGCTTCTTCGAAAGCATCAAGGGCTACGACGAGGCCAGCGCCGAAGGCTCCAAGGTCGAAACCATGTCCGGCCTGAAGGTCGTCGACGACCAGACCTTCACCGTTGAACTCAAGCAGCCCGAATCCGACTGGCCGCTGCGCCTCGGCTACACCGCCTTCGTCCCGGTTCCCTCCGGTGCCCTGAAGGACCCGAAGGGCTTCGGCGAGAAGCCGGTCGGCAACGGCCCGTACAAGCTGGCCGACGGCGGCTGGCAGCACAACGTGCAGATCCAGCTGGTCCCGAACCCGGACTACAACGGTCCGCGCAAGGCCAAGAACGCCGGCGTGACGTTCAAGATCTACCAGAACGACGACGCCGCCTACCAGGACCTGCTGTCCAACAACCTGGACATCCTGCAGACCATCCCCACGAGCGCACTGAAGAACTTCAAGTCCGACCTGGGTGACCGCACCATCAACAAGCCGTACGCAGGCAACCAGACCATCGCCATTCCGGAATACCTGCCGGAGTGGAGCGGCGAAGCCGGCAAGCTCCGCCGCCAGGCCATCTCCATGGCCATCAACCGCGACGAAATCACCAAGGTCATCTTCAGCGGCGCGCGCCAGCCCGCGAAGGACTTCACCGCTCCTGTCCTGGACGGCTACAACGACTCGATTCCGGGTTCGGAGAACCTGAAGTTCGACGCCGCGAAGGCCAAGGACACCTGGGCCAAAGCCGATGCCATCAAGAAGTGGGACGCGAACAAGACGTTCACCATCGCCTACAACGCCGACAAGGGCGGACACAAGGCGTGGATCGAGGCGGTCGTGAACCAGCTCAAGAACAACCTCGGCATCAAGGTTGAAGGCAAGCCGTACGCCACCTTCAAGGAAGTCCGCAACGACGCGACCGCCGGCACCCTGACCGGTGCGATCCGCGCCGGCTGGCAGGCCGACTACCCGTCGCTGTACAACTTCCTCGGCCCGATCTACAAGACCGGCGCCGGTTCCAACGATGCACGCTACTCCAACCCGACGTTCGACAAGGCCCTCTCCGAAGGTCTGTCCGCCCCCTCGGTCAGCGAAGGCAACCAGGCCATGAACAAGGCTCAGGAAATCCTCCTGACCGACCTTCCGGCCATTCCCCTGTGGTACCAGGTCGCCCAGGGCGGCTGGAGCGACAAGGTCACCAACGTTGACTACGGCTGGGACGGCGTCCCGCTGTACTACAACATCACCGGCAAGTAACAACTAAACGACGGCGGGGGCTGCCTGGATCGGGGCCTCCGCCGTTGTTTTGCTTCCACCCCATTTCTAAGCACCGGCCTCGGCCGGTGTACTCCGCAGCAGGCGCCCCGCGATCCGACCGGCGCAGGCTGCACCCATAGTGAAAAGGTTCTTTGATGAACAACTCCGCCGCATCCTTGGACAGGATGCCTGCTGACGGGGGTGCCGTTCGCTGATGGCGACCTACATCCTCAAGCGTTTCCTGCAGCTGATCCCCGTCTTCCTGGGCGCCACGCTGCTCGTCTACTTCCTGGTCTTCAGCCTGCCGGGGGACCCCATCGTGGCCCTCTTCGGCGACAAGCCGGTCAACGAGACCGTCGCGGCACAGCTCCGGGCGCAGTACCACCTGGACCAGCCGTTCTTTATCCAATACCTGCTCTACCTCAAGGGCATCTTCACCCTGGACCTGGGCCAGGACTTCTCCGGCCGCCCGATCGCCGCCGTGCTCGCCGAGGTTTTCCCGGTCACGGCCCGGCTCGGCGTCATGGCGCTGATCTTCGAAGCCGTGTTCGGCATCGTCTTCGGCCTGATCGCGGGCCTGCGCAAGGGCAAGTTCTTCGATGCGACCGTCCTGATCGCCTCCCTGATTGTGATCGGCATCCCGATCTTCGTCCTCGGCTTCCTGCTGCAGTTCACCATCGGCGTTCAGCTCGGCTGGGCCAAGCCCACCGTCAGCTCGGCAGCCACGGTGCAGGACCTCATCCTGCCCGCGATCGTCCTCGGCCTCGCTTCGTTCGCCTACGTGCTGCGACTCACCAGGACCAGCGTCATCGAAAACATGAACGCCGACTACGTGCGTACCGCCACGGCGAAGGGCTTGTCGCGTTTCCGCGTCGTCCGCGTGCACATCCTGCGCAACTCCCTGATCCCGGTGATCACCTTCCTCGGCGCCGACCTGGGCGCCCTGATGGGCGGAGCCATTGTCACCGAGGGCATCTTCAACGTCCCGGGTGTCGGCAACCGGCTCTACCGCGCCGTCACCCAGGGTGAAGGCCCCACGGTTGTCTCGATCGTCACGGTGCTCGTGCTGATCTATGTAGTATCCAACCTGCTTGTAGACCTGCTGTACGCCTGGCTTGACCCGAGGATCCGCTATGACGCCTGAGAACATGACCCCTGAGACGCGCACTGCTGCGCCGGCGAAGCGGCACGTCGAACACTTCGTCGCCGACTTCGCCGAGACCCCGCTGCAGGCAACCGACAGCGTCAAGGAGGACCAGGCTCCGCTGAGCCTCTGGGGCGAGGCCTGGAAGAACCTGCGCAAGCAGCCGCTATTCCTGATCTCCGCCTTCCTGATCCTTGTCGTCGTCGCCGTATCCCTCTTCCCCTCGCTGTTCTCGGGGATCGACCCTGCCTCGGAGGCCTGCCAGCTGGCCGATTCGGACGCCGGTCCCGCCGCCGGACACCCGCTCGGATTCACCCAACAGGGCTGCGACGTCTACGCCCGCGTCATCTTCGGCACCCGCTCCTCGGTGACGGTTGGCCTCTTCACCACCCTGGGTGTGCTCCTCATTGGCGGCATCATGGGTGCCCTCGCCGGCTACTACGGTGGATGGGTCGACGCCATTCTGGCCCGTATCAACGACATCTTCTTCGCCCTGCCGCTGATCCTCGGCGCCATCGTGCTGATGCAGCTGCCGGTCTTCCGTGCCAACCGCACCGCCTGGACGTTGGTCGTCATCCTGGTCACCTTCGGCTGGCCGCAGATTGCCCGCATCACCCGCGGCGCCGTGATCGAGGTCCGCAACGCGGACTTCGTGACGGCTGCCCGCTCCCTGGGCGTGTCGAAGTTCGGCGCACTCATGCGCCACGTCATGCCGAACTCGCTGGCGCCGATCATCGTCGTGGCCACCATTTCGCTGGGCACCTTCATCGTTGCCGAATCCACGCTGTCCTTCCTGGGCATCGGACTGCCGCCGAGCGTCATGTCCTGGGGCAACGACATCCAGGCGGCGCAGGCGTCGCTGCGGTCCAACCCGATGCCGCTGCTCTGGCCGGCCATCGCGCTGTCCATCACCGTCCTGAGCTTCATCATGCTGGGCGATGCCCTGCGTGATGCGCTCGATCCCAAAGCGCGCAAGCGATGAAAGGGGATGCCATGAACGCCTCAGTCGAAATCCAGGAAGCCGGCGCGGCCGCGGGCCGTCCGCTCCTTGAAATCAAGGATCTCGCGATCAGCTTCAGCACCAGCAACGGCGAGGTGAATGCGGTCCGCAATGCACACCTCACGGTGATGCCGGGGGAGACCGTCGCCATCGTCGGCGAGTCCGGTTCGGGCAAATCGACGACGGCGCTGGCCGCCATCGGCCTGCTGCCGGGCAACGGCCGGGTCGCCGCCGGCCAGGTGCTCTTCGACGGCGAGGACATCGCCCACGCCTCGGAGAAGCGCATGATCGAACTGCGCGGCAACAGCATCGGCATGGTCCCGCAGGACCCGATGTCCAACCTCAACCCGGTCTGGAAGATCGGCTACCAGGTCCGCGAAACGCTCAAGGCCAACGGGCTGCCGAGCGGTCCGGACGACGTCGCGAAGGTGCTCTCCGAAGCCGGCCTTCCCGACGCCGCCCGCCGCGCCAACCAGTACCCGCACGAGTTCTCCGGCGGCATGCGCCAGCGCGCCCTGATCGCCATCGGCCTGTCCTGCCAGCCGCGCCTGCTCATCGCCGACGAGCCGACGTCGGCCCTGGACGTGACGGTGCAGCGGCAGATCCTGGACCACCTGGAGAAGATGACCAGCGAACTCGGAACGGCCGTCCTGCTGATCACCCACGACCTGGGCCTGGCAGCCGAACGCGCCGACAAGGTTGTGGTGATGTACCGCGGCCAGGTGGTGGAGTCGGGCCCGTCGCTGGAGCTGCTGCAGAACCCGCAGCACCCGTACACCCAGCGGCTGGTCGCCTCGGCGCCTTCGCTGGCGTCACGGCGCATCCAGGCCGCCAAGGAACACGGCGCCCAGTCCGGGGATCTGCTGGCCCCGGCCGAAGAGGCCGCCGGCCGGCCCGCCGGCCCGGAGGAGGTGCTCAAGATCGAGAACCTGAGCAAGGTCTTCAAGCTGCGCTCCGGCTTCGGCCGCTCGAACGACTTCACCGCTGTTGACGACGTCTCCTTCAGCGTCAAGCGCGGCACGACGACGGCGATCGTGGGGGAGTCGGGTTCCGGCAAGTCCACGGTGGCGCAGATGGTGCTGAACCTGCTGAAGCCCACCTCGGGCAAGATCGTGTTCGACGGCGTCGATACCTCCACGCTGAACAGCAAGGAGATCTTCGCCTTCCGCCGGCGCGTGCAGCCGATCTTCCAGGACCCTACGGCTCCCTGGACCCGATGTACAACATCTTCCGGACCATCGAGGAACCGCTGCGCACCCACAAGATCGGGGACAAGGCGAGCCGCGAGAAGAAGGTCCGGGAACTGCTGGACCAGGTGGCGCTGCCGCAGTCCACCATGCAGCGCTACCCGAACGAGCTCTCCGGCGGCCAGCGCCAGCGCGTCGCCATCGCGCGGGCCCTGGCGCTCGACCCCGAGGTGATCATCTGCGACGAGGCCGTCTCGGCGCTCGATGTGCTGGTCCAGGCGCAGGTGCTGAACCTGCTCGCGGACCTGCAGTCCCGGCTGGGACTGACCTACTTGTTCATCACTCACGACCTTGCGGTGGTCCGGCAGATCGCCGACCACGTCTGCGTGATGGAAAGGGGCAAGCTCGTGGAGACCGGCTCCACGGATGCCGTGTTCGACGCGCCGCAGCAGGAATACACTAAGGCGCTGCTGAACGCGATTCCGGGGGCGCACCTGATGCTGCCGCCGGAGCCGGCCACGGCTTAACTGCCGGCTGCCGTTCGGCGCCGCCGCGTCGACAAGCGAGCCGGCGTCCACCTGATGGTGGGCGCCGGCTCGCTCGCTTTTGGTGCCGGAAGCTTCGGGCTGTCTTCGGTGTTTAGACGAGGCCGAGCGCCTCGAAACGCTTCTGCAACAGGAGCGCCGCGGCCTCGTGTCCGTCGGCATCCAGATGACGGTCGTCCGCGAGGTGCTCGGCCAGCCCGTAACGGGTGAGCCAGTCACCCACGCTGACAAAGGAAAGGCCGTATTCCTTGGCGACTGCGCCCAGCAGCGAGTCCACTTCCGTCCGGCGTCCGCCGCCGGCATGGGCCCCGCGGGCGAGGGTGCCGACCATGACGACGTCGGCCGCGGGATAGCGGTCTTCAACCGCTTCGATCAGCCGCTCGGCATTTTCCTCGATGCCGACATTCGATGCCCCGCGGGTCGCGTCATTTCCGCCGCCCTCAATGACAACTAGAGGCGGCGCCCCGTAGGGCAGATGCCAGTCTCCGTTCTCCAGGGCGTCGATGTAGTTGCCGCGGCTGCCAGTGCCGACCACAAACCCGGTCCCGCTCCCGCCGCAGAAAACAACATCAAAACCGAGCCGCCCAAGGGCAAGCCTGGTCCAGCTCTGCGCAGGTTCAGACTGTGAGTCCCCGATCAGCACGGCCGTGTTTTCAATATCCGGGACAATAACTTCGTCCCGGCCGTTGGCGGGGTTCCGGTAGAGCGCACCTGCAGGCAGGTTGTCCGGGTTCACCGCCGTTTTCCGGCGGGCCGGCCCCGCGGCCGCTGGCCGGCCGGGACCTGCGGCTGCCGCGGCCACCGGGACGCTTTGGACCCGGTCCGAGGCCTTCTCCGGCACTGTGGTCTGCGCGGGCGGGGTGCAGCCGGCAAGCGCCACGACTGCCGCGAGCAGGGGCGGGATGGTACGGACCATCATCGGGGCACTTCGCATCTGGGACTCCCCGCGCGTTCGTAGTTACCTCAGCAATACTGCGGCACACCCCGGGGGATAGCCAGTGACTTTGGTCACTTTATGCCGAACCGGCCTCACGATTCGGTAACAGGGCGGGAGGGCGGGGTTTCCGCATTTTAGGCCAATAAATGCCCTAGCCTCTAGAATGGATGAAGGCGCCCTGTGTCAAAGGGCCGTACCCGTCGTGCGTTCCGGTTGGAAATGTCGCGATACAACAGCTGACGTCACCACTGAATCGAGCAATAACGCATGTCTGAAACCACCACCAACACTGCGGTAGCCACTGCATCGCGCAGTGACCTGCGCAACGTCGCGATCGTGGCCCACGTTGACCACGGCAAGACCACCCTGGTCGACGCCATGCTCAAGCAGACCAACTCCTTTGCCGAGCACAACCACCTCGAAGACCGCGTCATGGACTCCGGTGACCTGGAGCGCGAAAAGGGCATCACCATCCTGGCCAAAAACACCACGGTGGCCTACAACGGACCGTCCTCCAACGGCGAGACCATCACCATCAACGTGATCGATACCCCCGGCCACGCCGACTTCGGCGGCGAGGTCGAGCGCGGCCTGTCCATGGTCGACGGCGTCGTCCTGCTCGTTGACGCGTCCGAGGGCCCGCTGCCGCAGACCCGCTTCGTGCTCCGCAAGGCCCTCGCCGCGCACCTGCCGGTGATCCTCCTGGTCAACAAGACCGACCGTCCCGACGCCCGGATCGAAGAAGTGGTCCACGAGTCCATGGACCTGCTCCTGGGCCTGGCCTCCGACCTCGCCGATGAAGTCCCGGACCTGGACCTGGACAAGATCCTCAACGTCCCCGTCGTCTACGCCGCCGCCAAGGTAGGACGGGCGTCCCTTGAGCAGCCCGCCGACGGCACCGCGCCGGAGAACGAGGACCTCGAGCCGCTCTTCAACGCCATCATCGAGCACATCCCGGCGCCGACCTACAACCCGGACGGTGTCCTGCAGGCGCACGTCACCAACCTCGACGCCTCGCCGTTCCTGGGCCGCCTCGCCCTGCTGCGCATCTACAACGGCACCCTCCGCAAGGGCCAGACCGTCGCCTGGGCCCGCGCCAACGGCGAGCTCAAGAACGTCAAGATCACCGAACTGCTGGCCACCAAGGCCCTGGACCGCGTCCCGGCCGAGTCCGCCGGCCCGGGCGAGATTGTCGCCGTCGCCGGCATCGAGGACATCACCATCGGTGAGACCCTGACCGACGCCGAGAACCCGCAGCCGCTGCCGCTGATCACCGTTGACGATCCCGCGATCTCCATGACCATCGGTATCAACACCTCGCCGCTGGCCGGCAAGGTCAAGGGCGCGAAGGTCACCGCCCGCCAGGTCAAGGACCGCCTCGACAAGGAACTGATCGGTAACGTCTCGATCAAGGTGCTCCCCACCGAGCGTCCCGACGCCTGGGAGGTCCAGGGCCGTGGCGAGCTCGCGCTGGCGATCCTGGTCGAGCAGATGCGCCGCGAAGGCTTCGAGCTCACCGTGGGCAAGCCGCAGGTGGTCACCAAGACCGTCGACGGCAAGATCCACGAGCCGATGGAGCACATGACCATCGACGTGCCCGAAGAGTACCTCGGCGCCGTCACCCAGCTGATGGCCGCCCGCAAGGGCCGGATGACCAACATGGCCAACCACGGCACCGGCTGGTGCCGCATGGAGTTCATCGTTCCGGCCCGTGGCCTGATCGGCTTCCGCACGAAGTTCCTCACGGACACCCGCGGCGCGGGCATCGCGGCCTCCATCTCCGAAGGCTACGAGCCGTGGGCCGGCCCGATCGAGTACCGCACCAACGGCTCGATGATCGCCGACCGCGCCGGCGTGGTGACCCCGTTCGCCATGATCAACCTGCAGGAACGCGGCTCCTTCTTCGTCAAGCCCACCTCCGAGGTGTACGAAGGCATGATCGTCGGCGAGAACTCCCGCGCCGACGACATGGACGTCAACATCACCAAGGAAAAGAAGCTCACCAACATGCGTGCCGCTTCCTCGGACACCTTCGAGAACCTGACGCCGCCGCGCGACCTGACCCTCGAAGAGTCCCTCGAATTCGCCCGCGAGGACGAGTGCGTCGAGGTTACCCCGGAGGCCATCCGCATCCGCAAGGTCATCCTCGACACCAACGAGCGTGCCAAGGCCAACCGCGCCCGCGCCAAGGTCTGACCCCGGTCCCCGGGCGTCGGCTGAGACGTGACTAGGAGAGCTGCCGGCAGGGCAGGCGGCATTGCCGCCGCCCTGCCGGCAGCTCTTTTTGTTGCCTTGGCCGGCACGGCTCTGCACCGCCAGCGCCTGCCGCTCGGCGGCGTCGAGCTTCCCTGGGGTGCGGTGGCGGCCCTGGCCCTGCTCGGGTCGGTGCAGCTGCTGCTGGCGGCGGCGTACCGTTCCGTCATCCCGACGGCGGTGTGCGGCGCGGGCTGCTACGCGCTGGCGGGCTGGTGGTCCGTCCTGGAACCGGGCAAGCGGCTGATCATCGCCGACTTGGCCGGGAACCTCTGGATCTTCGGCATCGGCGTCGTCAGCGTGGCCATGCTCGTCTGGTGCCGCCGCTACGCCGGGCCGCGGCCGTAGCCCGCGCCACGCCCCAAACCCGGTCCAGGCCCGTCCCTGCGCCCGTCCAGTCCCGCCCCTCCGGACATGCCCGTCTTTCGCGTTCCCGGCTGGACATGCCCGTTCGTGGCTCCCGCCAGCGGGCATGTTGGCATCATGCCCATTGTTCGTGCCGTGCGGCGAACATGTCCGGCACTGGCCGACGGGCATGTCCAACGCCGCACCGCGGGACCGGGCTTGCCCTTTTCCACATAGCCCGAAACAGGACTGCCGCATCCGGGGCTCACGCCGGAAGCATGGATCCATGGTCAAACTTTCTGAAGTCATGTCGGACTACGGTGGCGTAGCCCGCGCAAAACACCTCGCAGCGGCAGGCGTGGCTGGTTCCCAGCTCAGGGCGGCACTGGCGCATGGGGCAGTCGCCCGGGTGGCCCGCGGTGTCTACGCAATCCCAAATGCAGACCCGCAGCTCACCGCCATCCGCTCCCTTCCGGCCGAGCCTGCCTGTGTTACGGGCGCCCAAATGGCCGGTCTATGGGTGCTGGAGGCGCCGAGACACCCGCACGTCGCCGTAACCCACAGCCGCAGCTACCCGGGCTATCTCTGTCACCGTGCCGCAGCATCGCCCACCCTGCTGGACAACGTTGTCCAAAGCCTGCGCTGCCTGTCGGAACTGGAGGGCCTGGTCATCGCCGAATCGGCGGTGGCCCTCAAAGGCCTGCCACTGGCGGCGCTTCGGGGGCGGCTGTGCGGCCGGAACGACGCCCGCGAGCGGAGCATCGTGGCGTCGATCGTTCCGCAATCGCAGTCGGTTATTGAATGCATGGCACGGTTTTTGCTACGGCGGGCAGGGTTCCACGTCGAATCACAGGTGAACATACCCGGGATGGGCCACCTGGACCTCATGGTGGACGGCCGCCTCGGGGTCGAAACCGACGGTGCCGGCTTCCATATGGACCGGGCAAGTTTCGAAGAAGACCGACGGCGGTGGAATGTCACCACCCGGCTTGGCGTTCCGGTCCTCGTTGTCACCTACCCCTTACTCAAATACCGGCCGGGCGAGTTCATTGCCATGGTCCGCGAGACGCTGAACCGGCTCGCCGCGGCCGCCTGAGTCACGGGCTCAGCGCCCTGCAGGTCCCCGCTCCGCGATCCGGCATGCCCGGATCGGCCGTGCCGCGATCCACCATGCCCGGGTCGGCCGTGCCGCGATCCACCATGCCCGGGTCGGCCGTGCAGCGATCCACCATGCCCGGGTCGGCCATGCCGGTCTTCGGCCGGGGTCCAAGCCTTGGAGCACAGGCCGCCGAGGGCAGGCAGCACCGGGAGTAACACTGCGCATGCCCTTGGGCCGGGACCGCCGCTGAGCATGTTCAGGTTATGTCCACTGTTCCCGGCCGGCAACGGGCATGTCCCGTGGCCGGGCCCGGGGAGTGGTTGCCCGCTGAATAGTCCCAAATGGGCATGGTCACCAGGCGTCGTGAGCAGTGGACATGCTCGTCCTTCGCGGCTCGCGGTGAACGGACATGCCCCATCCACCTGGGCGCGGGTGGACATAGTGCATTATGTCCACTGGGCCGGGCCAGCAACGGGCATGTCCACTGGGCCGGGCCAGCAACGGGCATGTCCGTCCGGGCGGGCTAGGGACGGGCATGTCCCGGGGCGCGGCGCGGCGGGGCCGGCGGGACCGCTTTGGCGGCCACCACGAGCCGCAGCGGGATGACGACGTCGGCGCGCCGGGTGCGGACGGTGCAGTCGCCCTCGGCCTTGCCCACGAGTTCGCCGAGCGCGTCGGTCAGCAGGCCGCCGTCGATCCGGTAGCGCACCACCACGCGGGTGCCCAGCGGCGTGTCGGCGAGGAACTGCTGCGGCCGCGGGATCGGTGAAGTCACCCGTCCATCCTAGGACGCGAACGCTCTGTGACCCCCGGCTAGGTTCGCGGGAACCGGCTGGGAGATAATAGGCTCAGAAGTCAGCAGCCCGGTGCTCAGACCGGGAGCAAGATCCGGCCGGACGCCGGAACCAACGTGGAGAGGCCAGGGACGTGACGTACGTAATCGCGCAGCCGTGTGTAGATGTCAAGGACAAGGCATGTATTGAAGAGTGCCCCGTCGATTGCATCTACGAGGGTGAGCGTTCCCTGTACATTCACCCGGACGAGTGTGTGGACTGCGGCGCCTGCGAGCCGGTCTGCCCCGTGGAAGCCATCTATTACGAGGACGACACCCCCGAGGAATGGGCTGACTACTATAAGGCCAACGTCGAATTCTTCGACGTGCTCGGGTCGCCCGGCGGCGCCGCCAAGATCGGCAACACCCACACGGACCACCCGATGATCGCTGCGCTGCCGCCGCAGAACCAAGACAACTAGGCCGGCGCCCCGGTGACATTTGCGGCGCGCAGCTTCGGCCTCAGCCTGCCCGACTACCCGTGGGAAGCCATGGCCCCGTATCTGGCCCGGGCGGCCGAGCACCCCGGCGGAACAGCCAACCTCTCCATCGGCACCCCGGTGGACGACACCCCGGCGCTGGTCCAGGAGGCTTTGCGCGCCGCGGCGAACGCCCCGGGTTACCCCACGGTGCACGGCACCCCGGCCCTCCGGGAAGCGATCGCGGACTGGTTCGGCCGCCGCCGCGGCGTCCCCGGGCTGGACCCGCTGAACGTGATGCCCACGGTGGGGTCCAAGGAACTGGTGGCCTGGCTGCCGTTCCTGCTCGGCCTCAAGCCGGGCGACGTCGTCGTCCGGCCCACAGTCGCCTACCCCACGTACGACATCGGCGCCACCTTCGCGGGCGCCGAACACGTCGCAGCGGACGACCTCGACGAACTCGACGCCGGCACCCGTGCCCGGGTCCGGCTCGTCTGGGTCAATTCCCCGGCCAACCCCACCGGCAGTGTGCGCGACGCCGAATCGCTGAGAACGATCGTGGCCCAGGCCCGGGAGCTCGGCGCTGTGGTCGCCTCGGACGAATGCTACGCCGAACTCGGCTGGGGGGAATGGGACGTCCAGCGCGGCGGCGCACCGGTCCCCAGCATCCTGGACCCGCGGGTCGCGGAGGGCTCGCACGAGGGCCTCCTGGCGGTCTATTCGCTGAGCAAGCAGTCCAACCTGGCGGGTTACCGCGCCGCCTTCGTGGCCGGCGACGGCGCGATCATGGCCAACCTGGTGAACAGCCGCAAGCACGCCGGGATGATCGTGCCGTACCCGGTCCAGGAAGCCATGCGCGTCGCACTCGGCGACGACGCCCACGTGGCGGCGCAAAAAGACCTCTACCGCGGACGCCGTGAACGGATCGTCCCGGCGCTGGAACGCTTCGGGCTGGCCATCCACGAATCCCGGGCGGGGCTCTACCTCTGGGCCACCGCAGGCGAGGCCACCTGGGAAACCGTGGGCAGGCTGGCCGACCGGGGGATCGTCGTCGGGCCCGGCGTCTTCTACGGCGACGCCGGCAACGGTTTCATCCGCGTGGCGCTGACCGCCACCGACGAACGAATCGACGCCGCCGTCGAACGGCTGGCTACGGGACCGTAACGATGCTGTGATGCGGGCCACAAGATGCCGGATTTGATCGCTTTGAAGGCCCTCCGGATTAGTGCCACCCGCGAACTGGCGGTAGTTTTTAACTGACTATCAATGGTGGCTTTCCACAAGAAGGCAGCGCAGCCGTTGGAATCCGTGTCCAGATACAGGTTCCGTGGGCCGCTCCACCAGATGTTGGATCAAGCTTTCAACAGGGGCCCCGACGCCTCATGAGGAGAATCCATGACTGAGACCACCAGCGCAACCCTGCGCCATGCGGGCGGCGAGCTCGAGCTCCCGCGCATCAAAGTTGTTGAAGGAAACGAAGGGTACGACGTTTCCAAGCTGCTGAAGCAGACCGGCGCCGTTGCCTTCGACCCCGGTTTCATGAACACCGCGGCCACCACCTCGGCCATCACCTACATTGACGGCGACGCCGGCATCCTCCGCTACCGCGGCTACCCGATCGAGCAGCTCGCCCAGCACTCCAGCTTCCTGGAAGTTTCCTACCTGCTGATCTATGGCAACCTGCCGACCCCGGCCGAGCTGGAGGCTTTTGACCAGCGGATCCGCCACCACACCCTGCTGCACGAGGAGCTCAAGGGCTTCTTCAGCGGCTTCCCGCGCGACGCCCACCCGATGCCGGTGCTTTCCTCGGCCGTGTCGGCGCTGTCCACGTTCTACCAGGACTCGCTGGACCCCTTCAACGCCGAGCAGGTGGAGGTCTCCACCTACCGCCTGCTGGCCAAGATGCCGGTCATCGCCGCGTACGCCCTGAAGAAGTCCGTCGGCCAGCCGATGCTCTACCCGGACAACTCCCACAACCTGGTGGAGAACTTCCTGCGGCTGAGCTTCGGCCTGCCGGCCGAGCAGTACGAGGTGGACCCGGTGGTCGCCAAGGCCCTGGACCTGCTGCTGATCCTGCACGCGGACCACGAGCAGAACTGCTCCACCTCCACGGTGCGGCTGGTCGGCTCGTCCAACGCCAACCTCTTCGCCTCCGTGTCCGCCGGCATCAACGCCCTCTTCGGACCCGCCCACGGCGGCGCCAACGAAGCCGTACTCAAGATGCTCCGCCAGATCCAGGCCGACGGCACCAAGCCCGAGGACTTCATGGAGAAGGTCAAGAACAAGGAAGACGGCGTCCGCCTGATGGGCTTCGGGCACCGCGTCTACAAGAACTACGATCCGCGCGCCAAGATCGTCAAGGCCACGGCCCACGAGATCCTCACCAAGCTCGGCGGCAACGACGAACTGCTGGAGATCGCCATGCGGCTCGAGGAAAAGGCCCTGGGCGATGACTACTTCATCCAGCGCAAGCTTTACCCGAACGTGGACTTCTACACCGGCCTGATCTACAAGGCCATGGGCTTCCCGGAGAAGATGTTCACCGTGCTCTTTGCGATCGGCCGCCTGCCGGGCTGGATTGCCCAGTGGCGCGAAATGATCAGCGACCCGAACACCAAGATCGGCCGCCCCCGCCAGCTCTACACGGGGGAGCCGGAACGGAACTACCCGGCCGTCTAAGCACAGCTGTACTACGACGCCGGCCGCGCACCTCTTCCCGGGGCGCGGCCGGCGTTGCTGTGTCCGGAAGTCCGGAAGTCCGGAAGTCCGGCGCGGACAGGCCGCAACGGCCGCATCGGGTGGCGTGGCGCACGCGGCGGGCACGCGTCTTCACGTGCCCTGCGCGCGTGGTGCAGGAGTTGCTGGTGTGGCCGGCGTGGGAGGCGGGAGTGCGGGCACATCCGTGCTAAAAAGGAGCAATGCCCAAATTTGTCGACGCTGCTTTGCGGCGCCAGGAAGTTGTCGAAGCCGTCTTCAGGATCATTGCGGCGGACGGGCTGGAGCGGGCGTCGCTGCGTGAAGTGGCGGATGAAGCGCAGCTTGCCGTGGGTTCCGTCCGGCACTACTTCGCCAGCAGCGACGAACTTCTGGCCTACTCGTTCGGCGTCGCCGTGGACCGGATCTCCGGCCGGCTTGAGGCCGCCGAAGCCCGGCTGGCGGCCGCCGCCCCGGGGTCGGCCGAATACCGCCGCGGCGCGCGCAGCCTGCTGGCGGAACTGCTGCCGCTGGACGAAGAACGCGCCGTCGACGCCTGCGTCTGGATGGCCTTCAAGAACGCGGCCCGGACCAGGCCGTTCCTCGCAGAGCAGGCGGACCGCAGCCACCGTACGGTGGCCGCCGTCGTCGGCCGCCTGATGATGGACCTTGCCGGGGACGGCGCCGACGGGGAGGCACCGGACGGGACCGGGCAGCAAAGACTTGTTACCGAGGCCGAGCGGCTGCTGGCGACGCTGGACGGCCTGACGATGCACGCCCTGCTGCAGCCCGAATGGATGACCGCCCAAATGTGCCACGATGTGCTCGAAGCCCATCTGGCGAGCCTGGGGTCCGGCGCGGCCAGCCATTAACGTGCGACGCCATCAGGAATAGACTGGACAAGTACTTGCCAAGGGAGGCAGATCGGATGCACCACACAGGCGGTCCCGGCTGGCGAATCACCATGGACACGTCAGGTCCAATGCTCATCGCACTTTACGTCCGCGACGTAGCCGGCCTGGACACCGCTGGCCACCCTGCCCTCTGCCACGTGGCTCCGAAGATCCGGTCCTCCGACCATTCCCACCTCATCGAGGAGGTGGGCGGCATGCCTGCCCTGAAGACGGAGTGGGAGGCATGGTGGGCGCAGCTGCTGAAGGCCCACCCGGAAATGGAGCCGGAGCTGGGTCCGCCCGGCTTCCGCGCGTTCGCCAACTCGCCGGCCCTCCGGCGGGTACTCCAGGCGCACTTCGGCGCCGCCCTGAGCTGGGCCCGGGAACGCCGCGGCGAGTACCTGGCGCTCGAAGCGGAACGGGACGCCAGCGGGGCCACCCAGTTGCTCGCCGACATGGTGGATGACCGGCTGCTGGACGTGGGCCGGTCCGCACGCGATTTTGAGCTGACGATCATCGAGCTGCCCCTTGCCGAGCCGCGTGCCTGGTACCTGGAGCCGGACAAGATCATCATGAGCTCGGCCCTGCTCTCCGAACCGGAACTGTTCCGCAGCTACGTCCAGCCGGTCGTCGAACTGCTGGTCTGAATCCGCCTACGGCGCCGGCTCGCCGGCGACCGTGATCGAGACCTGCCCCGCCGGCCCGTCCGCTGGCTGCCAGCCGTCGTGCGCGGCCCGCGACCAGGCCTGGCCATCCACCCGCACCTCGGTGACGGACAGGGCCTTGGCGTTGGCCACCGCCCACTGCGCCACCGCCCACGCCCGCGTGTCCTGGGCCCGGACGGTCACCGTCCGGCCGGCCGCCGTCGCGGGTACGGATCCGAATGCGGCCGCGAGGCGCTGCCGGACGCGGCCGGTGTCTCCGGCATCCTGCGCTTTGCGCAGCGAGCAATCGAGGCCTTTCGGGGTCTGGCCGGTCAGCGCCGAGGCGAAGGCCCGGGCCATCGCCTCGTGCTGGGCGTAGGCCCCCGGGTACGCGGAACGCTGTACCTGCTGCGCGGCCTCGGTGATCGGAATGACCTCGTAGCCGGGGACTTTCTCCAGGGCATCAAGGAACGCGTTCGTGGCGTGATAGGGGTCCAGCACCTCGGCCTCGGTGCCCCAGCCTTGTGAGGGCCGCTGCTGGAACAGGCCCCGGGAGTCCGGACCCGCCTGGTCCCCGTGGCCGACATTGCGCAGCTTCGATTCCTGCATGGAGGTGGCCAGTGCGATGCTGGCCGCCCGTGCCGGCATCCCGCGGCGCACGGCGGTGGCGCTGATCAGGGCGGCGTTGGCGGCCTGGTCGGTGGCGAGATCATCGCCCCCCGCCCCCGCGGCAGTGCACCGTTCGGTGACCAGGGTTTCGGAGCGCTGCAGGAATCCCACCGCCGTGTAGACCGCCCCCGCCACCATGGCCAGGGCCAGCAGCAGCACGGTCCGACGGCGCCAGCCACCCTTGCGTGCCACGTCAGTTCTCCCTCAGGCCCGCGAGGGCCGGTCTAAGCGCATGAGCCGGTCGGCGTCCCCGCCGGCACCTAGTTGGCGTGCAGGGCCTCATTGAGCTCAACGGTCTGTCCCTGGCGGGGGAGTACCTCGACCTCGCCGCTGGAGGAGTTCCGGCGGAACAGCAGGTTCGGGACGCCCGAGAGTTCGACCGCCTTCACGATCCGGCTGGTGTCCTCGCCGTCGTCGTCCTTGCCCCCGATCACCCGGACCCGGGTACCCGCCGTGACATACAAGCCGGCCTCGACGACGGAGTCATCGCCGACGCTGATGCCCACCCCCGAGTTTGCGCCGAGCAGGACCCGCTCGCCGAGGGAGATCTTTTCCTTGCCGCCGCCGGAAAGGGTGCCCATGATGGACGCCCCGCCGCCGACGTCGGTCCCGTCACCGGCGACGACGCCTGCGGAAATGCGGCCCTCAACCATGGAGGTTCCCAGCGTGCCGGCGTTGAAGTTCACAAAGCCCTCGTGCATGACCGTGGTGCCCTCGGCCAGGTGCGCGCCCAGGCGGACCCGGTCGGCGTCGGCGATCCGGACGCCGGAGGGGATGACATAGTCCACCATCCGCGGGAACTTGTCCACGCCGTAGACGGTGACGGCGCCGCGCTTGCGCAGCCGCGCACGGGTCAGTTCGAAATCTTCGACGGCGGCCGGCCCGAAGTTGGTCCAGGCGACATTGGGCAGCTTGCCGAAGATGCCGTCGAGGTTGATCGTGTTGGGCTTGACCAGGCGGTGCGAGAGCAGGTGCAGGCGCAGGTACGCATCCGCCGTATCGGCAGGGGCCTCGTCCAGGTGGATCTGGGCGAAAACAACCTTCTGTTCGGTGCCGCGGTCAGCATCGGCGCCGTGCTCGGCGATGGCGAGCAGCGCCGGGTCCGCGTTGGCGACGTCGCGCAGGTTTTCCGCCGCCGTGCCCAGGGCCGGGGCCGGGAACCAGACGTCCAGCACGGTGGCCTCGCCGTTGCGGGTGGCGATGGTCGCGACCCCGTATCCGTAGGCGGAGCGGGCGTCGGCGGGCACAGCGGCAGGAGCGGTTTCAGTCATGCCCTCAAGTCTATAGAGGCCGGCGGCGCTCGCTAAAACCCGTGACGGGGGCCGGGCAGATACAGTTGAACGGTGAATGAGCATACTGCCCCTGCCCGCCTGGACCTGCGCCGGGACGTTGCCCTGCTGACCGCGGACATCATCGACGTTTTCAGCGTCTCGGGGGAGGAGCGCCGGCTGGCCGACGCCGTGGAGCACGCCCTCCGCGCCATCCCGCAGCTGGAGGTCACCCGCGACGGCGACGCGATGATCGCCCGAACCAACCTGGGCCGGAGCGAGCGGGTGATCCTGGCCGGACACCTGGACACCGTTCCGTTGCCGACCACCGACGGCGCGCTGGGCACCGTGCCGTCCTACTGGCCCTCCGGGGCGCCCGGGGAGGGCATCCTGTACGGCCGGGGCGCCACCGACATGAAGGGCGGCGTCGCGGTGCAGCTGGCGTTGGCGGCCGGAATGTTCGACGGCGGCGCGGAGCCGGAGAAGGACGTCACCTTTGTCTTCTATGACCACGAGGAAGTCGAGGGCGTCAAGAGCGGCTTGGGCCGGCTGGTGCGGAACCACGGCGGCCTGCTCGAGGGCGACTTCGCGATCCTGCTGGAACCCACCGACGGCACCGTGGAGGGAGGCTGCAACGGCACCATCCGCTTCGAGGCAACCACCCTCGGCGAGGCGGCCCACTCGGCACGGGCCTGGATGGGCAGCAACGCCATCCACGCCGCGGCGCCGATCCTGGCGCGGCTGGCGGCCTACGAGCCGCGTACTGTCGCGGTGGACGGCCTGGACTACCGCGAAAGCCTTAACGCCGTGCGGGTCAACGGGGGCACCGCCGGCAACGTCATTCCGGACCGCTGCGTGGTGGAGATCAACTACCGCTTCGCGCCGGATAAATCGCTCGGGCAGGCGGAAGAGCACGTGCGCGAACTGCTGGCGGGTTTCGACCTGGTCCGCACCGACGGCGCCGCCGGCGCCCGGCCCGGCCTGAACCATCCCGCCGCGGCTTCCTTCGTGGCGGCAGTCGGTGCCGAACCGAAACCGAAGTACGGCTGGACCGACGTCGCGCGTTTCAGTGAGCTCGGTGTCCCCGCGGTGAACTTCGGCCCGGGGGATGCGCTGCTGGCGCACAAGGATGATGAGCACGTCGACGCCGACGCGGTCCGCGAGTGCCTGCGGGCGCTGCGGAGCTGGCTGGGCGTGTAATTCGCCGGGAGCCTTTCGGCCCTGAAAGCACCAACGCAAGAGGTCCGGAACCCGAGGGGGTTCCGGACCTCTTGCGTTGGTGCGTGGTGTTAGACGGGAGCGCTGGCGTCGACGCCCGCCGGAACGTGGGCGGTGCCGCCGGCGGCCTTCTTGGAGCCGCGCTTTTCGATCCAGATCGCGAGGCGGGACACCGCGAGGTTGATCGCGATGTAGATGGCCGCTGCGACGAAGAAGACCGGGAAGAGGAACTGGGGCCCGAGGAAGTCGGCCATCACCTGGACCGCCCGCAGCAGTTCCCCGTACGCCACAATGTAGCCGAGCGAGGTGTCTTTCAGAAGGACCACAAGCTGCGCCACCAGCGAGGGCAGCATCCGGCGGATCGCCTGCGGAAGTTCAATGAAGAGCCGGGACTGGAAACTCGTCAGGCCGACCGCCAGGCCGGCCTCCCGCTGGCCCTTCGGCAGCGACTGGATGCCGGCGCGGATGATTTCGGCGAAGATGGCCGCGTTGTAGAGCACCAGACCGGCAACGACGGCGATGTAGGAGCTCGTGCCGAAGACCAGAAGCACGAAGAACATCATCAGCACCACGGGCATGCCGCGCAGGAATTCCAGCACCACCCGGACCGGGATGCGGATGGCCGGTACCAACGAGATGCGCAGCAGGCTGATGACGAGCCCCAGCGGGAAGGCGATGACTGCTGCCAGTGCGGCCGCGGCCAGCGTGGCGCCCAGCCCATCACCGATCAGTTTCCAGACGTCCGGATTCCCGAAAATTTCCCAGCGCCGCGCCTCAAAGATGCCCTGGCCGGCCAGGGTCACGATGGCCAGGGCGAACAGGCCGGCGATGAGAAGCGAGCCGATGACGGAGGCGATCAGGGAAATGCGCCGGGCCTTGGGGCCGGGAACATCGTAAAGTACAGACGTCATCGGGCGATCGCCACCTTTCGTTCAACCCGGGCGGCCAGAATACCGAGCGGGACCGTGATGAGCAGGTAGAAGAACGCCACACCGACCAGGACCCAGAGGACCTTATCCCCGTTGGCGTTGGCGAGCTGCTTGCCGTAGCCGAAAAGTTCGAGAACGAAGAAGGCGCCGGCAACTGAGGAGTTCTTCACGAGGGCGATCAGGATGTTGATCAACGGCGGAATCACCGTGCGCAGGGCCTGCGGCAGGATGATCAGGGAGAGTACCTGGCTAAATTTCATGCCGATGCTGCGCGCGGCCTCGGCCTGGCCTACAGGGACGCTGTTGACGCCCGAGCGGACGGCCTCAGCGATGAACGCCGAGGTGTAGGCGCTCAGGGCGATGATGGCGGCGACTTCGAACTGCTGGAACGTGACGCCCAGCCGGGGCAGGACAATGGCGGCGAAGAAAAAGGCGATGGTCAGCGGGGTGTTACGGACGATCTCGACGTAAAACATGCTGAACCCCCGCAACGCTGCGACGGGCGAGACACGGGCCGCGGCCAGCAGGGTGCCGACGGCCAAGGAGATGATGCCGGATACTACGGCAAGGAACAGGGTTCTGAGAAAGCCTTCCCAATACAGGGGGAGGTTCTCAATGATGACGTCCATAGGGTCCTTCAGCTGCGTTGAGGGGGGTCGAGCGGAAGACGGGAGCGGCGGTCACCAGCCGCAGGGCTGGTGACCGCCACTCCAGGCTAGTAACGGTTGATGGCGGGAAGTTCCGGGGCGGTCTTGATGACCTTGCCGGCGGTTGCCTCCCAGGCCTTCTTGTAGTCGCCGTTCTTAGCGAACTCCTCGAGCTGGTCGTTGATCCAGTTACGGAACGCGGTGTCGCCCTTCTTCACTCCGATGCCGTAAGGCTCCTTGGTGAAGGTTTCGTCCGAGGCGAGCTTGAAGGCCTCCGGCTCCTTGTCGACGAAGCCGGCCAGGATGACGTTGTCGGTGGTGATGGCTTCAACCTGCTTGTTGCGCAGCGGCTCAAGGCAGGCCGAGTACGTCGCGGCCGGGACCAGGATTGCGCCGTACTTCTGCACGATCGTGTCGGCGGGGGTGGATCCCGTCACGGAGCAGACCTTCTTGCCCTTGACGTCTTCAGGCTTGGTGATGGAGGTGTTGTCCTTGTTCACCATCAGCGCCTGCCCCGCCTCGTAGTACGGGCCCGCGAAGTCGACTTCCTTTTTGCGCTTGTCATTGATCGTGTAGGTGGCAACGATCATATCCACCTTGCCCTGCTTGAGGAATTCTTCGCGGTTGGCGGATACCGTTTCGACCCACTCGATCTTGTCGGCGGGGATGCCCAGCTTGGCGGCGAGCAGCTTAGCAATCTCCACGTCGAAACCGACAGGCTTGCCGTCGAGGCCCTTCTGACCGAACAGCGGCTGGTCGAACTTGGTGCCCACGGTGATCTTGCCGGCGGAGGCCAGCTTGGCCATCGTCGTATCAGCGGCGAAGCTCGGCTTTTCCGCGACGGGCGGGTTGGTGCCCGTGGAGCTGCCGCCTCCGCAGGCGCTCAAGGACAGGGCCACGGCCGCGGACGCCGCTAGGAGGAGGGACTTCCTCCGGGTCAAAAATGCCTTCATGACATTCCTTTCATTGGAGGACCGCCGTTTGGCAGTCCGGATGCGAAACAGGAAACGGTTAGTGGGTCAGGAGCTTGGAGAGGAAGTCTTTGGCGCGGTCGGTCTTGGGGTTGGTGAAGAACTCTTCCGGCGTCTCGTCCTCGATGATCTCCCCGTCGGCCATGAACACCACGCGGTCGGCTGCCTTGCGGGCGAAGCCCATCTCGTGGGTCACCACGATCATGGTCATGCCTTCCTTGGCCAGCTGGACCATGACGTCGAGGACCTCGTTGATCATCTCCGGGTCCAGGGCCGAAGTGGGCTCGTCGAAGAGCATCACCTTCGGCTTCATGGCCAGGGCCCGGGCGATCGCGACGCGCTGCTGCTGTCCGCCGGAGAGCTGGGCCGGCAGTTTGGGTGCCTGGTGTCCGACGCCGACCCGCTCCAGCAGGGCCATGGCGTCCTTGTCGGCCTCGGACTTGGACACGCCCTTGACCTTGATCGGGCCGAGCGTGACGTTTTCCAGGATCGTCTTGTGCGCGAACAGGTTGAAGGACTGGAAGACCATCCCGACGTCGGCGCGCAGCTTTGCGAGTTCCTTGCCCTCTGCGGGAAGTTCCTTGCCGTCGATCCTGATGTCGCCGTCGTCGATGGTTTCCAGCCGGTTAATGGCACGGCAGAGGGTTGACTTGCCGGAACCCGAGGGGCCGATGACAACAACGACCTCGCCCTTGCGGACGTTCAGATTGATGTCCTTGAGGACGTGCAACTGGCCGTAATGCTTGTTCACGGCATTCAGGGAGACGAGGGCATCGCCGGGCACTTGAGTAGTCATAAGAAGAATCTAGCGAACATTAGCCGAATATGACCCCAATCACTCGCAGTTGGTCAACATCGTGACCCAAGAGATATCCGCAGGTCAGGGTCGTACCACGCGGTCCGGGTGCTCCGACGTGCCGGGGCGCCCGGCCTGCCGATCCGCGCTAGCCTATGGGCATGAGTACCGAGCCGCAGCCCGCCGAAGACCAGAACGCCGCAGCGAAAGCCGGTTCCGGGCCGCGGGACGTCCCGCCGGCCAACGGCATCCGGCACAAGGGGCCGCTGGAGTTGCGCCGCAAAGCGGCCAGGGTGACGATGTCCGACCAGACGCTGCTGGACACCAAGGGACCGGGGCAGTTTGTGCACACCGACCCGTGGCGGGTGCTGCGGATCCAGAGCGAGTTCGTCGAAGGTTTCGGCGCCCTCGCCGACCTTGGCCCTGCCGTCAGTGTGTTCGGTTCGGCCCGGACCGTGCCGGGGAGCCTCAACTACGAGCTGGGCGTCGAGGTGGGCCGCAGGCTGGCCGAAGCAGGGCTGGCCGTGATCACCGGCGGCGGTCCCGGCTCGATGGAGGCGGCCAATAAAGGCGCGGTCCAGGGCAACGGGGTCTCGGTGGGCCTCGGGATCGAGTTGCCGTTCGAGCAGGGCATGAACCAGTGGGTGGACCTGGGCATCAACTTCCGGTACTTCTTCGCGCGGAAGACGATGTTCGTGAAGTACGCCCAAGGCTTTATTGTGTTGCCCGGCGGCCTCGGCACCCTGGATGAGCTCTTCGAAGCCATGGTCCTGGTCCAGACCCGCAAGGTCACCTCGTTCCCGATCGTGCTGATCGGGACCGCGTTCTGGAGTCCGATGCTGGAGTGGATCCAGACGACCCTGGTTGCCGAGGGCATGATGTCGGAGGAAGACCTCGACCTGGTGCAGGTGGTTGACGACCCGGCGCTCGCCGTCGAACTCATCGTCGAAGGCGCCGCCCGGCACCGCAACCCGAACGGGAACACCCGCGGCACGGCGAACGGCGGCGCCGGAAGCAACGGTGCCGGAAACAAGGGCGCCGGCGGCACCGGCCCGCGGGGCTGAGCGGCCCGCCCGGCCGCGTCTGGCACGATGGAGCTGTGAGTTTCTTCCTGGTCTTTGTGGCGATCGTGCTGGCCGCCGTCGCCATCCTCGTCGGCACCGACCTGGCCCCGCGGATCTTCCGCCGCCGTGGCGGCGAGCAGCCCTTCGACGACGGCTTCGACGAGCCGGTGGCCTCGCTGCCGGCCGTGCTGCTGCCCGCCGATGCCGTGCCCGCCGATGTCGAAAAGATCCGGTTCGCTGTCGGCGTGCGCGGCTACCGGATGGACCAGGTGGACCAGGTCCTCGACGAACTCCGGGACCAGATCGCGGCCAAGGACAGCGAGATCGCGCGCCTGAGATCCGAATTGGAACCCACCCAGCCCGAACACACCCCGCTGGAAGCCGCACAGTCCGAACCCGCACAGCCCGAACCCGCGGAACGGGAACAGCACCCGGCCGCGGCGCCGGACCGGGCCCCGTGAGCGCACCGGCACAGGACGGCCTGAACTCTGCCCTGTGGAGCCGGCTCGCCGGCGCCGGCAGCCACGCCGCGCGCTGGCCGTGGTGGCTGCAGGTCGGCGGCCTCTACCTCGCCGCCCGTCTGGTCAGCGCCTGCATCTTCATGGCCGCCGCCCTGCACCAGGGCGTGAATCCCTGGTTTCCGGCGAAACCGGACTACTGGAACTTCATCAACATCTGGGACGCCCGCTGGTACGGCGAGGCCCTGCAGCACGGGTATCCCGCCGACCTGCCCACCGACGACGCCGGCAACGTCCAGGAAAACGCCTGGGCCTTCTACCCGTTGTTCCCACTGCTGGGCCGTTCGCTCACCGGGCTGACCGGGATCGCCCCCGCGGCGTCGCTGACCGTCATCGCCATGCTCGCCGGGCTGGCGGCCTCGCTGGTGGTCTACCGGCTCTTCCGGCACAAGGCCACCCACCGCACCGCGCTCTGGGGCACCGTGTTCGTCAGCACCTTTCCCGTCTCTGCGGTGCTGCAGGTGCCCTACGCGGAATCGCTGAACCTGCTGCTGCTGGCGGGCTCCCTGCTGCTGGTGGTGCGCCGGCACTACCTCCGGGCGATTCCGGTGGTGCTCCTGATGTGCCTTTCGCGGCCCACGGGCGTGCCGTTCGCCGCGATGGCCGGCCTGCTGTTCCTGTACCGCGCGTACCCGCGCCTCGCGGCCCGGTCCCGCAGCCTGCCCGGAACCGTCGGCGGGCACACCGCCGGCGAACTGTGGTCGCTGGCCGGCCTCGCCGCGGCCAGCGGCGCCGGGGCGCTGTTGTGGCCGGCAATCGCCTGGCTGTCCACGGGCGACCTGCAGGCCTACACCAAGACGGAGACCGTCTGGCGCGGGCAGGACCTGGTGCCGTTCAAGCCGTGGTTCGACACCGGCGTCCAGCTCTTCGGACCGGTGCTCGGACCGCTGGCACCGTTCGTGTTCGTGGCGACCTTCGTGCTGCTGATGATGTCCCGACCGGTCGCGGCGCTGGGCGCTGAGCTGCGGCTCTGGTGCGTTTGTTACATGGGCTATCTGCTGGTGTTCCTGCACCCCCAGACGAGCACCTTCCGGATGCTGCTGCCGCTGTTCCCGCTGGCCCTCAGCGCGGCCCTCGTCTCCCGCTCGCGCGCCTACCGCGGCACCGTTGTAATCATGTTTTTGCTGCTCCAGATCGTGTGGGTTGTGTGGCTGTGGGCCTGGGCCCAACTGCCCGGCGGGGGAGACTATCCGCCGTGACGCAGAACACCTTTGGCCACCCGAAATACGGCATTCGCCGGGGCCGGGGAAAGTCCATCGATTAGCTACAAGCGCGTAATTACGGGATAATGGGCCATAAGCTAAGGAAAACTAAGTGTTGAGCCAGGGCGGCCGCATCATGACCGCCGGGGCGGCATGTGTGACCAAGCGGACGCAGCCCGGCCGGGCTGCTAAGTCACGGGACTAATGGAGGGGATATTCCTCATGGCGGCTATGAAACCACGCACCGGCGACGGCCCTATGGAAGTGACCAAAGAGGGCCGCAGCCTGATCATGCGGGTTCCGCTCGAAGGCGGGGGACGGCTTGTGGTCGAACTCAACGCTTCCGAGGCGACAAACCTCAAGGAATGCCTGGTCGGCGTCACCGACTAGCGTTCAATGCGAAGGGGCCCGCAGCCGGTTGGCGGCGGGCCCCTTCGCTGCGTCCGGGACTACTTCTTCACTGCCACCAGCAGGCCGTCGCCGGTGGGGAGCATGGCCGAGGCGAGCCGTTCATCGTCGCGGATGGATTTGCCGATCTGGCGCAGGATGACCGTGGTGGCTTCGCGGGCGGCGGGGTTGGACACCCGGTCCTTGTCCAGGGCATCGTTGACCACCAGCAGGCCGCCGGACTTGAGCAGCCGGATGGCCTGCTCCACGTAGCCGGGGTAGTTGGGCTTGTCCGCATCGATGAAGACCAGGTCGTAGGCGCCGTCGGTCAGGCGCGGAAGCACGTCGCCGGCGCGGCCGGAAATGGTCCGGGTCCGGTTGGCGGGGCTGCCGGCCTCGTGGAAGGACTCCCGGGCGGCGCGCAGGTGCTCGACGTCGACGTCGATGGTGGTCAGGACGGCCTGCGGGCCGAGGCCCCGGAGGATGCAGACGCCGGAGACACCCGCCCCGGTCCCGATTTCCACGGCTGTCTGCGCCTTGGACGCGGCGGCAAGGACGGTCAGCACGGCGCCGACGCCGGGCCCGATCGGGGTGACGCCCAGTTCGAAAGACCGTTCGCGCGCGTGCAACAGAACCTCATCCTCGGCAGGCAGATCTTCTGCATAGGACCAGCTCGTGGACTTATCGGCGCTCATGGGTATCGCTTTCCGGGCAGGAGGGGAGTGTTCCCTACAGCGTACTGTGTTCGGCAGGGTGATCGCCGTTCCGCCGTGGGCTGAAGAAGCGGCCGCGTCAGGAAATTCCCAGCTTCTTTTGAAATGATGGTGATCCGCTCATCCGCGAGGTGATCGGCGCCGAATTCAGGGTGTAAAAGCTTGCGGCAGCAGGCACCATCCAGGCGTAAGCACCATCCGCGAGGGGAGTGGACAATGTCGTCTTTGGCAGCTGTCCCGGTAATTGATCAGTCCCAGCCCACGGCCGACGCCGAGTGGGTCCGGCCGACGTGGGAAGAAGTGGTCACCAACCACTCCGCCAAGGTGTACCGTCTGGCGTACCGGCTGACGGGCAACAAGTACGACGCCGAGGACCTCACCCAGGAAGTCTTCGTCCGCGTCTTCCGCTCGCTGGAAAACTTCAAGCCCGGCACCCTGGACGGCTGGCTGCACCGCATCACCACCAACCTTTTCCTCGACCAGGCCCGCCGCAAGAGCCGGATCCGCTTCGATGCGCTGGCCGAAGACGCCGAGTCGCGCATTCCCGGCCGCGAGCCCGGGCCGGAGCAAAGCTTCGAATTCAACAATCTTGACCTGGACGTCCAGGCAGCGCTCGAGGAGTTGCCGCCGGATTTCCGTGCCGCCGTGGTGCTGTGCGATCTGGAAGGCCTGTCCTACGACGAGGTCGCCGAGGCCCTTGACGTCAAGCTCGGCACCGTCCGCTCCCGGATCCACCGCGGCCGGACGATGCTCCGGGAGAAGCTCGCGCACCGCGACCCCAGGCCGCAGCCGGCCGCAGCAAAGCAGCCCCTAAAGCCGCGGCTCAAGATGCCGCGCATCGCCGGCCTCCTCTGAACCGGGCGATGGGTCAGCTGAAACACTTCCTGGGTGGCCTCGCGTGCAAGTATTTCGCCCGCACACCGCGGCGCGCCCGGGCCGGGGCGCAGCCGGCGGCCAAAGCGGTGGAGCGGCGCCGGAAACACCTGGACCGGTGCACTGCCTGCCGGTCCCGGCAACAGCGTGAACGCCAGTACCTCGAACGACTGCGCGGCGCCGCTGTGCCAGCCGCCAGCGATGACCTGACAGCCCGACTGCTGGCCCGGACCGGCGCCCTAGCCGGGCAGGATGGCGACGGCGCCGCGTCCGAAGGGCGGCTGCCCTCGGTTCGGCCCCGTCGAGACACCCCGCGCCCGGGGAGGCCGGTGCGGCTGGCCGCCCGGATCGCCGGAGCCCTGGCGGCCTCGGCAGTCCTGACGGGCGGCGCCGCCTACCTGGTCGGCGGCGACGCAGCCCGTCCCGCAGATGACGCGTTCAGCTCGGCGTTTCCCGCCCGGGACGCGGCCGGCCCGGCGCTGTCCGCCGGGACCGTCGCCGGGGCGGCCTGGAAACTCAGCGGCGGCCCCGACGTCGCTCCCGCGGGGGCGCTGAGCTCCGCTCAGCTCTCGGCGCTGCGCTCCCGGGGCTGGGCCTGCCCTGAGCTGCGGGACCTGGGTTACCACCTGGTCTGGGCGCGCGGCGGCGTGGCCGCCGGTTCGGAGGTCCTGGAGCTGCGGCTTACCGACGGACGGCACTTTGCCACGGTCCTCGAACAGCACGACGCCGCCAGCGCGGCCGGCCAGCCGCCGGCAGGTGCCCGGCCGGCCGGCGTTCCGCCGGTAAACGTGCTGACCGGGCACCCGGCGGCCGAAGACGGCTTCGTTCCCGCCCGGCTGGACGAGGTCGCCCCCGCGGGTGCCGCCGCCCTGCCGCCGGGTTCACTCTGGGTCAACCGGCAGGCGCCCTTCCGGGCCATCTACCGGACCCCGGCGGCCACCTTCACTTACATCTCCGAGTTCCCGCCCGAGCAGGCCGACGACGGCGTCGGCGCCCTGGTGCAGCCCGGCCCGGACACGGCGCCGGCCGACTTGGACGCCGGGGGGCTCTCCGCCAGGCTGGGGCGCGGCCTGGAGCGCATCGCAGAGCTGATCGCGCGATGACCGAGGCCCCGGCGGCGCGCCCCGAAACGGCCTGCGGGGCGTCCGGCGCAAGGGCGTTGGCCGAATCGTCGCGTACCGGAGTGAGAGGGTAATCTTCCTAGAGTGCTTGGAATCAACGGACCGGAGTTCATACTTCTGCTGATCATCGGCCTTTTGGTGATCGGTCCCAGCAGGCTGCCCGAATACACCCAGAAGCTGGCCAATATCGTCAAGGAAGTCCGGCGGATGGCCTCCGGCGCCCGCGAGCAGATCAAGGATGAAGTCGGCATCGACATCGACGATGTGGACTGGAAGAAGTACGATCCGCGGCAGTACGATCCGCGGCGGATCATCAAGGAAGCCCTGCTGGAAGACGACGCTAAACCGGTCAGCCCGGGTGCACCGGCAGCGGTTGCGACGGCGGAGGAACCGCGCCCGGCCCGCATCGTCGAGCGGCTGCCGCACGGTGTGCCCGCGCCGTTCGACTCCGAAGCCACCTAGGCCGGAACCCGCCGGACGGCCGGGCGGTCAGCGGGGCCGCAGGCCCAGCGACAGGCCCCCGAGCCCGCGCGGGGTGGCGGCCAGTTTCCCGGCGATCCCGGCCAGGGCCGCCGCGGCAGGAGTCTCCGGACGGCCAAGCACCAGCGGAACGCCGGCGTCGCCGCCCTCGCGCAACAGGATGTCGAGCGGAATCTGGCCAAGCAACGGCACCTCGGTCCCGACGGTCCCTGAGAGCCGCTCGGCCAGCACCGCGCCGCCGCCGCTGCCGAAGAGGTCCATCCGGCCGCCGTCGGGCATCTCCAGATACGACATGTTCTCCACCACCCCGGCCACGGACTGGCCGGTCTGGACCGCGATCGCCCCGGCCCGTTCGGCCACGTCGGCGGCCGCAGCCTGCGGAGTGGTCACGACCAGGATCTGCGCCTTCGGAAGCAGTTGTGCCACCGAAATGGCGATGTCACCGGTGCCGGGCGGCAGGTCAAGGAAGAGGGCGTCCAGGTCGCCGAAGTAGACGTCCGTGAGGAACTGCTCCAGGGCGCGGTGCAGCATCGGCCCGCGCCAGGCCACCGGCTGGTTGCCGGTGACGAACATGCCGATCGAGATGACCTTGACGCCGTAGGCCACCGGCGGCAGGATCATGTCGTCCACCTGGGTGGGCGCCTGGGTGATGCCCATCAGCCCCGGCACCGAGAACCCGTAGACGTCCGCGTCGACGATGCCCACCCGCAGCCCCTGCGCGGCCAGGGCGCAGGCCAGGTTCACGGTGACCGAGGATTTCCCCACGCCGCCCTTGCCGCTCGCCACGGCGTAGACCTTGGTCAGGGAGCCCGGGGCGTTGAACGGGATACTGCGCGCACCGCCCGGGCCGCGCAGCTTTACCTTGAGCGCATCTCGCTGGTCCTGGCTCATGACCTTCAGTTCGACGTCGACGGCGGTGACGCCCGGAACGGCGGCCAGCGCGGCCTCGCAGTCGGCGGTGATGGTGCCCCGCAGCGGGCAGCCGGCAATGGTCAGCAGGACGGTGATCCGCACCCGGCCGGCGCCGGAGACGTCCACCGAATCCACCATGCCCAGTTCGGTGATCGGGCGGCGCAGCTCCGGGTCGATCACGGTGGCGAGCGCCGTGTGCACGGCCTGTTCCAGTGCGGGTGCCGGGGTTGTTCCCTGCGGGTTGCTCATACGGTCCGTACTCAGCTTTCGGGAGGGGTGCGGGGGGACTGGCCCGGTTTGTCCTGCCGGCCCTCGGGGCCGGCCCCGGGACGAACCCGGGGGATCTGCTGGGTGCGCGGGTTACGCTGTTTGTCGCGGCGTTCCTTGAGTTTTTCCTTGACCTTCTCGCGCGGGGTCTCGTGGGCGCCGGCAGCGGGGTCGTGGCTGCGGAGTTCCTCCTGCGCCTCGAGCATGTCCTCGAGCAGGCTGCGCAATTCGGCCCTGACGTAGTCGCGGGTGGCGACTTCGCGCAGCGCAATGCGCAAGGAGGCCAGTTCCCGGGTGAGGTACTCGGTATCGGAGAGGTTCCGCTCCGCGCGCTGGCGGTCCTGCTGCAGCGAGACCCGGTCCCGGTCATCCTGGCGGTTCTGGGCCAGGAGCAGCAGCGGGGCGGCGTAGGAGGCCTGCAGGGACAGCATGAGGGTCAGCAGCGTGAAGCCGAGTTCCCTGGAGTCGAACTGCCAGTCCGCCGGCGCCCAGGTGTTCCAGGCGAGCCAGAAGAGGCAGAAAACGGTCATGTAGACCAGGAACGTCGGCGTACCCATAAAACGGGCAAAGCCCTCCGTGGCGTGGCCAAAGGCATCCGGATTGGGTGAGAACTTCGGCAGGATCCGTTGCCGCCCGCTCAGCGGGGTGTCCAGGCTGCCGTCGCTCCGTGCCCCCGGGCGGACATTGGAGGTCCGTGGTGTGCTGATATCAGCCAATGCGGCCTCCAAGCTTCCTTATCGGGGCGTCGTCCTCGTGTGCGCGCCAGTCATCGGGCAACAAATGATCAAGCACGTCATCAACAGTCACCGCCCCGACGAGCCGGCCGTCGTCGTTGACCACGGGGAGCGAGTTGAGGTTGTAGGTGGCCAACGCGCGCGCGACCTCGCTGATGTGGGCCAGGTCCGAGACCGGCTCGAGGTTCTTGTCCACAAGGTTGCCCAGCGGTTCCGGCGGCGGGTAGCGCAGCAGCTGCTGGATGTGCACGACGCCGAGGAAGCGCCCCGTCGGGGTCTCCAGCGGCGGCCGGGCAATGAAAATCGAGGACGCCAGCGCGGGCGAGAGCTCCTCGCGCCGGACATGGGCGAGGGCCTCGGCGACGGTTGCTTCCGGGGGCAGGATGACCGGGACCGGCGTCATCAGGCCGCCGGCGGTGTCCTCGTCGTATTCGAGCAGACGGCGGACGTCCTCCGCGCCTTCGGGCTCCATCAGTTGCAGCAGTTCCTCGGCCTGGGCGCTGGGCAGCTCGGCGAGGAGGTCGGCGGCGTCGTCGGGGTCCATTTCCTCCAGCACGTCGGCGGCGCGTTCGACGTCGAGGGCGGAGAGGATCTCCACCTGGTCGCCTTCCCGCATCTCCTGCAGCACGTCGGCGAGGCGTTCGTCCTGAAGTTCGCTGGCGACCTCGAAGCGGCGCTTGTCGCTCATCTCCTGCAGGGCCTCGGCGAAGTCGGCCGGCTTGAGGTCCTCGTGCGTGGCGACGAACTGGGTGGCGGCCTGCGGTTCGGTGCGGGCGCCCTGCTGGGCGTCGGCCCAGTCGATGATCATGGTTTCGTTGCGGCGCAACCGGCTCAGCGGGGAGAGGGAATGGCCGCGCCGGACGAAGAGCTTGCTGACGAACCAGTCGCCGGAGCGGTGCCGGTCCATCGCGATGTCCTCGATCGTGGCGTCCCCGCTGCCGTCGGCGAGGGTGACGCGGCGGTCGAACATCTCGGCCACGACGAGGGTTTCAGCGCCGCGCTGTTCGAAGCGGCGCAGGTTCACCAGCCCGGTGCAGATGACCTGGGTCTGGTCGATCGAGGTGATGCGGGTCATCGGCACGAAGACGCGCTTCTTGCCGGGGACCTCCACGACAATGCCCACCACGTGCGGGGCGCCCCGGTTGCCGCGGGCGAGCACCACGACGTCGCGCAGTCGGCCGAGACGGTCGCCCAAGGGGTCGAAGACGTCCAGTCCGAGGAGGCGCGCGACAAATACCCGCGAAAGAGTTGTGCTCACTCCTACAGGCTACCGAGTCCGCTCTCTTTTAGCTGAATTTGCAGGCGCTGCCCAGCTCGATGGGTGAGAATGGGCCTATGTCAAACATTTTTGGTGGTCCAAAGGCCGGCGTCCCCGGCGGGGCGGACGAGTCCCGCGCTGTTCCCAAGGGAGACACCGTCGGTTCCTACAACTCGTACCTGGACGCCCAGAAGGCGGTGGACTACCTGGCGGACCAGCAGTTTCCCGTGCAGCTGGTCTCCATCGTCGGCAACGAACTGAAGATGGTGGAGCGCGTCACCGGCCGGTTGACCTACCCGCGGGTGGCGCTCTCCGGTGCCCTGAGCGGCATGTGGTTCGGCCTCTTCGTGGGCGTGATGCTCTCGTTCTTCTCGGAGACCGGCGGCTATTTCTCGATTGTGACGTCGGTGCTGATGGGTGCGGCGTTCTTCATGCTGTTCGGCATCGTCACCTACGCCATGCAGCGCGGCAAGCGCGACTTCACCTCCACCAGCCAGGTGGTGGCGACGAACTACGACGTCGTCGTGGCCTTCGAAGCCGCCCATGAAGCCCGGCGCCTGCTCCACCAGCTGCCGATGAGCCAGCACGATACCTCCGTCCCGGCAGCCCAGCAGTACGACCGCCAGCACCAGCCGTTCCAGCCGCAGGGCCCGGGCCAGGCCCAGGACCGGCAGCAGGCCGGACCGGACCAGGGGCCGCAGCGCCCCGCCGGCTGGAGCGACCCTTACGGCCAGCGGACCCCCGACGCCGGCCAGCAGCCCGCCCCGGCCGGCCAGGCCGCCGGTCCCGGCCAGGCCACCGGCCAGGATGCCGAGCCGGAGCCGGCGCGCCGCTCCGGTGTCGCCTACCCGGACCTGCCCGACGGCCGCCCGCAGTACGGTGTCCGCGTCAACGACGCCCCGCAGGGAACCGCACAGCCGGACGAACCCCGCCGGGACGGCGGGCAGGGCTAGGGGCACCGGGACCAGGGTAAGGAAAAGGGAGGACCGCCGGAATGATTTCCGGCGGTCCTCCCTTTTTGTACCCCTACTGGTCTTATACCCCTACTGGCCGGGGCGGGCCGGCCGCTGCTAAGGCAGCTGGGCGTCGATTTCCTGGTAGATGCCCGCCATCCAGGACTCGACGTCGTCGGCCTTGCGCGGCAGCGCGGCGCTCAGGTTGACCGGGCCGTCGGCGGTCATCAGGATGTCGTCTTCGATCCGCACGCCGATGCCGCGGTACTCGGCCGGGATGCCGAGGTCTTCCTCCTTGAAGTACAGCCCGGGTTCGATCGTGAAGACCATGCCCGGCTCCAGGATTCCATCCAGGTACAGCTCGCGCTTGGCCTGCGCGCAGTCGTGCACGTCCAGTCCCAGGTGGTGGCTGGTGCCGTGCGGCATCCAGCGGCGGTGCTGCTGCCCCTCGGGGCTGATGGCCTCCTCGACCGATACCGGCAGGAGGCCCCAGTCGGCGAGGCGTTCGGCCAGCACGGTGGTCGCCGCGGTGTGGATGTCGCGGAACCGGGTGCCCGGCTGCGCGGCGGCAAAGCCGGCGTCGGCGGCGTCGAGCACGGCCTCGTAAACCTTGCGCTGGACCTCGGAGAAGCTGCCGTTGGCCGGCAGGGTGCGGGTGATGTCCGCGGTGTACAGGGAGTCGGCCTCGACGCCGGCGTCCAGGAGCAGCAGCTCGCCGGCGTTGATCTTGCCGGTGTTCCGGGTCCAGTGCAGCACGGTGGCGTTGTTGCCGGAAGCGGCGATGGTGTCGTAGCCGAGCTCGTTGCCCTCCTCGCGGGCCCGGGCGAAGAACGCGCCCTCGACCACCCGCTCGCCGCGGCGGTGGGTCAGTGCCCGCGGCAGGGACTTGACCACCTCGGTGAAGCCTTCCACCGTGGCGGCCACGGCGGTCTTCATCTGCTCGACTTCCCATTCGTCCTTGACCAGGCGCAGCTCGGAGAGGGCCTCGCTGAGCTTCTCATCGAGCGCGTCCAGGACGCCGAGGTCCAGGTTTTCCGGGTCCTTGGCGGTGTTGTAGCGGGCGGTGTCCACGAGCGCATCGATGTTCTCGTCCACCTTGCGGACCAGCCGGACGGAGATGCCGCCGATTTCCGGGGCACCCACGTCCTTGGTGATGGCCAGTTCCAGCTCGGCCAGGTCCGCGGTTTCCAGGCCCAGCTTGGCCTTGAACTCCGCGAGGGTCGGCCGGGCGCCGATCCAGAACTCGCCGGAGCGGGAGTCCGCGTAGAACTGCTCGGTGTCGCGGCCGGCGAGCGGCCGGAAGTACAGGGTGGCGTGATGGTGGCCGCCGTCGTCGCCCCGGCCTTCGTCGGCGGGCTCCATGATCAGTACGGCGTCGGGCTCATGGTCCAGGCCCAGGCCGGTGAGGTGGGCGAAGCCCGAATGCGGGCGGAAGCGGTAGTCGCAGTCGTTGGAGCGGACCTTCAGCGGGCCGGCGGGGATGACCAGGCGTTCACCCTTGAACAACTCGGAGACCGCCCGGCGCCGGGCTGCGGCGTGGCCGGCGACGGCGTCCAGTCCGGGCAGCTGTTCCCGGGACGGAGCCCAGTTGCTGGCCATAAACGCCTTGAAGGCATCGGAGCTGGGCCGCTGCGAGCGGTTGTTGACGCGCTCGTCGAGGGGCTGGGAAGCGGAGACTTGGGTGTTATCTGCATCGTTCACGCATCCATAGTCTCACCAGCGGCGCGGCTTAGGCCAACAAGCCGCCGCCATGGATCTACTAGGCTGGGGTGGTGAGGATTGACCTGCATGCCCACTCGAATGTCTCCGACGGCACCCAACCGCCCGCGGCGGTGATCGCCTCCGCAGCGGAAGCCGGTCTCGACGTCGTCGCCCTGACCGACCACGACTCCACGGACGGCTGGGCGGAAGCCTCCGCGGCGGCCCGGGCAACCGGCATCGCCCTGGTCCCCGGAATGGAGATTTCCTGCCGGACGCCCGAGGGCATCAGCGTGCACCTGCTCAGTTACCTGCACGACCCGGCCCATCCCGGGCTGCTGGAGGAAATCACCAAGTCCAAGGACGCCCGTTTCACCCGGGCCGAACGGATGGTCAGCCTGCTTGCCGAGGACTACCCGCTGAGCTGGGACGACGTGATCCACCATGTCGCTCCCGGCGCCACCCTGGGCCGGCCGCACATCGCCGATGCCCTTGTGGCGGCCGGCGTCGTCGAGGACCGCACCGAAGCGTTCGAATCAATCCTGACCTCGCGCTCGCGCTATTGGGTGCAGCACTACGCGCCGGATCCCGCCTACGCCGTCGAACTGGTCCGCGACGCCGGCGGGGTACCGGTGTTCGCGCATCCCGTGGCGTCCTCCCGCGGACGGATCGTGGGGGACCGGACCTACCGGGAGATGATCGACGCCGGACTGTCCGGGCTGGAGGTCGACCACCGGGACAACCCGGAGGAGGGCCGGACCTTCCTGCGCCGCCTCGCGGCACGGCACGGACTCTTTGTCACCGGATCCTCCGACTATCACGGGGCCGGGAAGCCGAACCTGCTGGGCGAGAACCTGACTGCACCGGAGGTGCTGGCCCGGATAGAGGAACTGGGCACCGGATCCTCAGTGGTGCGCTGATGGGCTGGATTGACCTCCAGCTGCTGGCCTCGGTCATCGTTACCCTGTTCGTGATCATGGACCCGCCCGGGACGGTGCCGATCTTTATGTCCCTGACGGCGCAGATGGGCGCCAGGGACCGCAACCGGTCCGCGCTGCAGGCGCTGCTCGTGGCCACCGGCGTGATTGTGGCCTTCGCAATTTTCGGGCAGTCCATCCTGAACTACATGCACATTTCGCTCGCCGCGCTGCAGGGGGCCGGCGGCCTGCTGCTGGTGCTGATCGCGCTGCAGCTGCTCACCGGTTCCACCGGCGGGGAGGAGAACGCGGCCAGGTACAAGAACGTGGCCTTTGTCCCGCTGGGGACGCCGCTGATGGCCGGACCGGGCGCCATAGTCGCGGTCATGGTGTTCGTGCAGCGCTCCGACAGCATGGCGCAGTATCTCGCCGTCGGGCTGGGGATCGCCGTGACCCTCGCGTCCCTGTACCTGGCGATGCGGTTCGCCGGCGTCGTGCAGCGCGTCCTTGGCGAGAACGGCGTCGAGCTGGTAACCCGGATCGCCGGCCTGCTGCTCTCGGCGATCGCGGTGCAGATGATCGCCGACGCGGTGCACGCCTTCATCAAGAGCTGGACCTGACCCGCCCGGCCCGGCTAGTTGGGGAGGTCGGGCTGGGTGGGGAGGTCGGGCTGCTGGGTGGCGGGCCGGGTGGTGAACGTGGCATGCCTGCCGAGCCGTTTGGCCATCACGTCGACGGCGGCCTGGTTCTGGTCGACGCAGACGAACCTGCGGTCCAGCTTCGCGGCGACGGCGCCGAGGGTGCCGGAACCGGCAAAGAAGTCCAGGCACCAGTCGCCGGGTCGGCTCGAGGCCGCGACAACCCGCCGGATCAGGCCCTCCGGTTTCTGCGTCGGGTACCCGGTCTTTTCCCTGCCCGTGGGCGAGACGATCGTGTGCCACCAGACGTCGGTGGGCAGTTTGCCGAGTTCCCGCTTGGCCGGGGTGACGAGTCCGGGGGCCATGTACGGTTCGCGGTCCACCTCGGCGCTGTCGAAGTGGTACTTCGTAGGGTTTTTGACGTACACGAGGATGTTGTCGTGTTTGGTCGGCCAGCGGAATTTGGCCCGGGCGCCGTAGTCGTACGCCCAGATGATTTCGTTGAGGAAGCACTCCCGGCCGAAGATCGCGTCCAGCATGACCTTGGCGTAGTGCACCTCGCGGTAGTCCAGATGCAGGTACAGGGTGCCGTCGTCGGCGAGCAGCCGCCAGGCTTCGATGAGCCGCGGCTCCAGGAAGGACCAGTAGTCACTGAACGCGTCGTCGTAGCTGTGCAGTGCGCCCTTGATCGTGTCGTAGGAACGGCCCTTGAAGCCGACCCGGTCGCCCTCGCCCCCGGTGTTGAGCACCATTTTGGTTTCCTGGCGCCGCTGGACCCGGCCGGTGTTGAAGGGCGGATCCACGTAAATGAGTGTGAAGGCGCCGTCCGGCAGCGTCGGGAGGTATTCCGCGTTGTCCGCGTGAACCACCAGGTTGCTGCCGTCCGGCGCCCAGACGGTGTCAGCCATGAAGCGGATTAGGCCTCGGTGCCGCGCGCCGGCGCGCCGCCCTGCGCTTCGCCGGCGACGACTTCGCCGTTGCGGCGGCGGGTGCGGGTACGGCGGCGTGCGCGGGTGGCACGGTCCACTTCGGTCGGGGCGCTGGCTGTTGCCGGGGCGGCTGCCTCGGCGGGGCCCGCGGCGGATTCCTTCTCGGGCGAACGACGGCGGCGCTCGCCGGAGCGCCCGCCTTCGCGGCTGCCCTCGCGGGAACCGGAGCGTCCGCCTTCGCGGCTGCCTTCGCGGGAGCCGGAGCGTCCGCCCTCGCGGGAGCCGGAGCGTCCGCCCTCGCGTCTGCCTTCGCGGGAGCCGGAGCGTCCGCCCTCGCGTCCGTGGCCCGCGCCGCCGGTGCGGGTGTTCTTCTTGCCGGTCTCGCCGAGGTCCTCGAGGACTTCGGCGTCGACGCCGGCCAGCACCCGCTTGTCGCGGGGCAGGCGGCCCTTGGTGCCCTCGGGGATGTCCAGCTCCTCGAAGAGGTGCGGGGAGGACGAGTACGTCTCAACCGGCTCGGGCACGCTCAGACCGAGGGCCTTGTTGATCAGGCCCCAGCGCGGCATGTCGTCCCAGTCCACGAAGGTCACGGCCGTGCCCTTGTTGCCGGCGCGGCCGGTGCGGCCGACGCGGTGCAGGTAGATCTTCTCGTCCTCGACGCACTGGTAGTTGATCACGTGCGTGACGTCGTCGACGTCGATGCCGCGGGCGGCGACGTCGGTGGCGACCAGGACGTCCACCTTGTTGTTGCGGAAGGCGCGCAGCGCCTGCTCGCGGGCGCCCTGGCCGAGGTCGCCGTGGATCGCGGCGGCAGCGAAGCCGCGGTCCACGAGTTCCTCGGCGACCTTGGCGGCGGTGCGCTTGGTCTTGGTGAAGATGATGGTCCGGCCGCGTCCGCGGGCCTGCAGGATGCGCGCCACGACCTCAACCTTGTCCATGCTGTGGGCACGGTAGATCAGCTGGCGGATGTCGCGCTTGGTGAGGCCCTCATCCTCCGGGTCCGCGGCGCGGATGTGGGTGGGCTTGGTCATGTAGCGGCGTGCCATCGCGACGACCGGGCCGGGCATGGTGGCCGAGAACAGCAGGGTCTGGCGGACGGGCGGGGTCCCGGCGATCAGCGTCTCGACGTCCGGCAGGAAGCCCAGGTCCAGCATCTCGTCGGCCTCGTCGAGGATGACCATCTTGACGTTCTTGAGGACCAGGTGCTTCTGCTTGTAGAGGTCGATCAGGCGGCCGGGGGTGCCGACGACGATCTCGACGCCCTGCTGCAGCGCCTCGATCTGCGGCTCGTAGGCACGGCCGCCATAGATGGTGGTGATCCGGGCGTTGCGTTTGCGGGCCGCGTTCTGCAGGTCGCCGGCGACCTGCACGGCGAGCTCACGGGTCGGCACGATCACCAGGGCCTGCGGCGCGCCGGGGGCGGGCAGTTCGGCGAAGCCCGCGTCGTCGCGTCCGATGACGCGCTGCAGGGCCGGGATGCCGAAGCCGAGGGTCTTGCCGGTACCGGTCTTGGCCTGGCCGATGATGTCGTGGCCGCCGAGGGCGACCGGCAGTGTCATGGCCTGGATCGGGAACGGGTGGGTGATGCCGGCGTCGGCGAGGGACTCGACAATGTCGGCGCGGACGTTGTAGTCGGCGAACGACTTTTCCGCGATTTCGTGCGGGGTTTCGTTCGAGATGATGGTCTCTTCCGGTTCGATCGATTCCGTGCCGGATTCGTCGGTCAGAAGCTGGTGCGTGTGCAATTCACTCACAGGGGAGTTTCCTTATTCATTTGGGCTGCGCTGCTTGCTCAACGGGGCCGGCGCAGGGCCGTTCCGGAGCACGCTCGGGCGCGCAGGCATGTCCAGTGGAAGCCGATCGCGGGCTATCTGAATGCTGGCACTGGGGACCAGCGGGTGTATCTCAAGATCGCGTAGGGGCGGGCTTGTTGAATTCGAAAAACATGGAAATCAACGACCGGGCATCCATTACTACCCTTCCAGTCTAGCTGTTCGCGCTTCGGAACCTCGACCGGCCCGTGCGGTGCGGCGCGGCAGCGGCGTGCCCGCAGGCCGGCCGCTGCCCCGGCATGGATACCCCGCCCGGTCCCGGCCAGGTCCCGTCCCGGGCCGCCGGCGGGGCACGCGGCCGTCAACCGACGAGCTCGAGCCGGACTTCCCGGGTGGCAATATCCGAAGACAGCACGCGCACCCGCACCTGGGTGCCGGACTCCAGTTCGCCGGGGCAGCGGGCCGTCACCGCGGGCTCGGCGATCTGCACGATCCCGGACGGGCCGTTGCCGTTTTGCTTCCCGTTGCCGTTGCCGTTTTTAGCGGGCTTTGAGCCGGAGATGACGACGGCGTCGAGCTCCTGTCCGATGTGGTTGACCAGCAGGGCCGCCTCCACCGTGTCCAGCGACAGGCGTTCGAGCCTGCCGGCGAGCTGGTCCGAGGCCGCCATGATCGCCGGAAGCGAGGGCAGCGCTTCGCGGGCCCAGCCCGGGACCTCCGCACCGGTGGAGAGGGCCTCGCAGATGACCAGGACGAACCGGTCGATCAGGCGCCGCAGCGGGGCGGTGGAGTGGGCGTACGCCGCGCCGATGGCGGACTGGATGGCGTCGCCGGGAACCTCCCCGTCGAAGGGAGTGTAGCCGGCGCCGCGGAAGAGCATGCCGGCCGAGTGCACGATGGCGAGCTGGCGGGGGTCGGTGGGATCAAGGGTCCGGAGGTATTCGCCGTAACTGATCCTGCCGTCCCAGGGCTTCCCGAGCGCGCCGGTCTGGCGGCGGAAGTGCCGCAGCGAGCTCTCGTCCGGGGCGGGCATGGTGCGGAGGATGCCGACCCTGCCCTGCAGCATGAGATCGGCCGCGGCCATGCCGGTCATCAGCGAAATCTGGGCATTCCAGTCCTCGACCGGCAGCGGCGGGGCGGCGACGATCCGGTAGCCGCCGTCGGGCAGCTGCTCGATTTCCTGCTCCGGCATGTTCAGGCTCGCCCCGCCGCGGAGCCGTTCCAGCTCGACTCGCTTGGTGCCGACTTCCTTGAGCAGCTGCAGCACCGGATCCGCGGTGCCGCCGTCGAGTGCGGCCTGCACACCGTGGTAGCTGAGCTTGGCGCGGCTGCGGATCTGCGCCCGGCGCACCAGCACCGAGGCCACCTCGGCGGCGGCGTCGAGTTCGAACTCCCAGACGAAGGCCGCGCAGAGCTGGCCCGCGAGCAGGCTGCCGGCCGCCTCGCTAATGACCTCGGGGTGCAGCGGGATGCGGCCGTCCGGGGTGTAAAACGTCTGGCCCCGGCGCCTGGTCTCGGCGTCCAGCGCGCCTCCCGGGGCCACGAAAGAGGGCACATCCGCGATGGCGTAAAAGACCTTGTAGCCCTCACCGGCGCGGTCGATGAACAAGGCCTGGTCCAGGTCCGTCGAGGACGCCGGGTCAATGGTCACGAACTCCACGTGGGTCAGGTCCAGCCCGGGCAGCTCGTGCCCGGTCACCGCCGACTCGGCGTCCCGGAGCACCTCTTCCGGGAAGGGGCCCGGCAGTTCCAGCGTGGTGCGCAGCGCGTTGAGCGCCTGGGCAAGCTGGTTCTTCTGCTGGCGGACGCTCGGGGTCAGGCGATGATGAGACACGAAATCAGGGTAGCCCGATTCCGGCCACTAATGTTGAAGCATGAGCACCTCCCCGGACGAGCCTGCCCGCTACAACCGCCTTCTCACAGACCTGCTGGGCGTGATGGCCTACGGGGAGCTCTCGGCCTTTGAAAGGCTCTCCTCCGACGCCCGGTATTCGCCCACGCTGCGCGACCGTGCGGTGCTGGGCCGCCTCGCCGTCATCGAGTTCTCACACTTCGAGCTGGTCTGCGCGAAACTGGCGGAGCTCGGCGTCGACGCGGAGGAGGCGATGTTGCCGTTCCAGCCTTCGGTGGACCACTTCCACGAGCGCACCCGGCCTGCGGACTGGCATGAGTCGCTGATGAAGGCCTATGTGATCGACACCGTGTCCGCGGATTTCTACCGGTCCATCGCCGGGTACGTCGACGCCGGGACCGCCGCGCTGATCGAACGGGTCCAATCGGCCGGGGACGCGACGGCGGTGCTGCGTGAGCGGCTGAAGCTGGCGCTCGCCGACGACCCCCGACTGGCGTCCCGGCTCGCTCTGTGGGCACGGCGGCTGCTCGGCGAAGCGCTCACCCAGGCCCAGCGGGTCAGCGTCGAACACGCCTTCCTCGGTGCCCTGACCGGCGCGGACGATACCCGGGCCGGTGAACTTGCCAGGGCTCTGACCGCCGAACTTGCTGCGGGCCACTCCCGCCGGATGTCGGAGCTGGGCCTCACCGGCTAGGCTGCCGGCTAGGCTTCCGGCTGTGCCCGGTCAGTTCCGCCCGGCGTCGGCCCCGGCGTCCAGGGCGGCCAGCAGTGCGCGGGCCGCAGCGGCAGGGTCGGCGGCCTCGGTGATGGCCCTGACCACCACGATCCGCCGGGCGCCGGCGGCGACCACCTGCTCCACGTTGCTAAGGTCGATGCCGCCGATCGCAAACCAGGGCACCACGCCGTCGACCTTGCCGAGACCGCGGTCCCCGGCGCCGTTTATGGCCTGGGCCGCGTAGCGCACCAGGTCCAGCCCGACGGCGGCGCGGCCCGGCTTGGTCGGGGTGGCCCAGACCGGCCCCACGCAGAAGTAGTCCAGTCCGCTGCGGCCCGGCGACGCGGCGATGGCCGCGTCGACCTGCTCCGGGGTGTGGGTGGACATCCCGATCACGGTGCCCTTGCCCAGGAAGTCCCGGGCCGCGTTGAAAGGAATGTCCCTTTGCCCGATATGGAAGACGGGAGCGCCGGCCAATGACGCAAGGTCCGCGCGGTCGTTCACCGCCCAGAGCCGGCCGTGCCGCTGCGCCACCGCGTGCAGGACCGCCAGCAGCTCAAGTTCCTCGGCCGCTTCCAGCGATTTGTCGCGCAGCTGGATGATGTCGACGCCGCCGGCAAACGCGGCGTCCACGAAATCTTCAAAGTCGCCGCGCTCTTTCCGGGCATCGGTGCACAGGTACAGGCGGGCGGTGGTGTGGACATCCTGGCGCATGTTCCAAGCCTAGTTCCTCTAAACTGGGCCCATACCGCGGGAGCCCGCGCGAGCCGTGAGCCGGCCGCCGGGCTGAGAGGGCGTCAGAGCCGACCGCTTGACCTGATCCGGTTAGTACCGGCGTAGGGAAGGAACCCCATGCACCCCTTTGTCCCGCCATCCGCCGCAAACGCGCCATCCGCTGCTAACGCGCCGTCCGCCACGGCTCAGTCCTACGACGTCGCGGTGATCGGCGGGGGTGTCATCGGCCACGGCGTTGCCTGGGAGGCGCGCCGGTCCGGCCGTTCCGTGGCACTGATCGACGACGCCCCGGGCACCGGCGCCAGCTGGGCCGCCGCGGGCATGCTGGCCCCGGTGAGCGAACTGCACTACCAGGAGGAGGAACTCCTGGCCCTGATGCTCGAAGCCGCCGGGCTGTGGCCGGAATTCGCCGCAGGCCTCTCCGGTGGCGCCTCCGGGGGCGGCGGCGCCGGATACCTCACCACAGCGACCCTGGCGGTCGGCGCGGACGCCGCCGACCGCCGGGCACTGGCCGACCTGCGCGTCGCGCAGCAGACCTGCGGCCTGGCCGTGGAGCCCCTGACCGTCCGTGCGGCGCGGGACCGTGAACCCCTGCTCAGCCCCGGCATCTCCTGCGCGTTTGATATCCCGGCCGACCACCAGGTGGATCCGCGCCGCCTGATGGCCCGGATCGGCGCGCTGTTGGCCGCCGACAGCCAGTTCACCGCCGTGCCGCGCCGCGCCGCCGGGCTGCTCTGGGAGGGTGGCCGCGTCGCCGGAGCCGTGCTCGCGGACGGCGGTGAACTCCGTGCCGCTGAGACGGTGGTGGCCAATGGCCTCGGGGCGGCGGCACTGGACGGGCTCCCCGCAGGGTTGCACCTGCCGTTGCGGCCGGTGTACGGGGACATCCTGAGGCTCCGGGTGCCGCCGCGGCTGCGGCCGCTGCTGGGCTGCACCGTGCGGGGGCTGGTCCGCGGGGTCCCGGTGTACATCGTTCCGCGCCAGGACGGGACGGTGGTGATCGGCGCGACGCAGCGGGAGGATTCACCCTCCGACGCCGGCGCCGTTTCCGCGGGCGGGGTGTACCAGCTGCTGCGCGACGCCCGGCAGCTGCTACCCGCCGTCGCCGAACTGGAACTGTTGGAGGCCACGGCCCGGGCCCGGCCCGGAACGCCGGACAACGCCCCGCTGCTGGGCCGTGCGGCCGCGGCAGGGGCCGGGCACGACGTCCAGGGGCTGATCATCGCCACCGGCTTCTTCCGGCACGGTGTCCTGCTCACCCCCGCGGCGGCCGTGATCTGCCGGCAGCTGATGGACGGGACCCCGGACCCCCGCTGGGCCAGGTTCCGGCCGGACCGTTTCCCCGGCCACGGACGGCACGCTCCAGCCGGGAACCAGCCGGCCCACACCGCCGCACCCCCCGACGCACCGGCCCACAGCCGCCCGGCAACAGACAGGACTACAGCATGAACATCAGGCTCAACGGCGCGCAGTACGCGCTCGACGACGGCGCAACGGTCCGCGTCCTGGTCAGTGCGGTTACCGGCCGGACCCTGGCCGCCGACGGCCAGGCAACGGACGGCCGGAAGCTCGGCGTTGCCGTCGCCCGCAACGCCGAAGTGGTGCCGCGCAGCCAGTGGCACGCCACCGCGCTCGCCGAGGGCGACGACGTCGAACTCGTCACCGCGGTGCAGGGGGGATGAACGCCATGGCAGAGGCAGCACTGACCGAACCGTCCGGCCGCCGCGACCCGCTCACGATTGACGGCGTGGAGCTGGGCTCACGGCTGATCATGGGCACCGGCGGCGCACCGAGCCTGGACGGCCTCGGCGCCGCGCTGGTGGCCTCCGGCACCGAACTCACCACGGTGGCCATGCGCCGCTACTCGCCGGCCGAGAGCGGCTCACTGTTCCAGCTGTTGGCGGACCACCACATCCGGGTCCTGCCCAACACCGCCGGGTGCTTCACCGCCCGCGACGCCGTGCTCACCGCCGAACTGGCCCGCGAAGCGCTCGAGACGGACTGGGTGAAGCTTGAGGTGATCGCGGACGAGCACACCCTGCTCCCGGACGCCCTGGAGCTCGTGGAGGCCACCGAACAGCTCGTCGCACGAGGCTTCAAGGTCTTCGCCTACACCAACGACGACCCTGTCCTCGCGCTCCGGCTGGAGAACCTCGGCGCCACCGCCGTGATGCCGCTGGGCGCCCCGATCGGCACCGGCCTCGGCATCCTGAACCCGCACAACATCGAACTTATCGTCGCCCGGGCCTCGGTGCCGGTGGTGCTCGACGCCGGCATCGGCACCGCCTCCGACGCCGCGCTCGCGATGGAACTGGGCTGCGACGCCGTGCTGCTGGCCACGGCCGTGACCCGGGCCCAGGACCCGGCGCTGATGGGCGAGGCGTTCAAACACGCCGTCATCGCCGGCCGGCTGGCGCGCCAGGCCGGCCGCATTCCGCGCCGGGAGCACGCCCTGGCCTCGTCCGCCATGGAAGGCCGTGCCGAGTTCCTCTAGCGGCGTGGCTGGGGTTGGGTGCGGTGCCGGGGACCCATCCGGGAGGGGGTGTGGTCCCGAAGTACTCCTGACAGTCCACGCCGGACCCGCTGGATATTGTCAGGCCGTGCATCATGGCCGCGGGGACGGGAATTTCCACTGACACGATCTCAAGGAGCACTCCCATGCGTACATCCATCAAGACTTTCCTCGGCGTTGCCGCTGCCGGCTCACTGATGTTCTCCCTGGCCGCCTGCGGCCCGGGAAACGACGCCGCCTCCGCCCCGGCCTCCTCAACGGCGTCCTCCTCCGCCGCGGCCGGCAAGCCCGAGCCGCTGGCCTCGATCCCGGCCCTGACCGGGGTCTCCACCGCGGTGAAGCTGGACGCGTCGTTCGCGAAGGCCCTGGAGACCCTGAAGCTGACCCCGGGCACCGTGGGCACCGCGAAGCTGACCGACGGCTCACTCGTTTTCCCGATCACCGGCGGCAAGGTCGACTACTACGACCCGGCCAAGGAGTACCGCCCGTACGTCCAGGGCCTGATCAGCCACGCCGGGTCCGGGTTCTCCCTCACCGCCGGGGACACCAAGGTCGAGCTGACCAACTTCACCATCGACCCGGGCACCTCCAAGCTCTACGGTGACGTCGCGGTCAACGGCAAGACCGCCGTGAAGCAGGCCTACATCTTCAACCTCGACGGCTCGACCCTCAAGCCCCTCCAGGCCAACGGCGACACCGCAGTGCTCGAAGGCACCCGCGTGCTGATCTCCGACACCGCCGCCGGACTGCTGAACAAAACCTTCAACACCGACGCCGTGAAAGCCGACATGCTCGTCGGCATCGCCAAGATCACCGTCAACACCAAGTAACACCCCACCGGAAAACCTGCCGGAAGCCCCGCCGGAAGCCACGGACCCTCAGGGGTCCGTGGCTTCCGGTTCAGAACTAGAGTGGTCCCAGGACGTCACGGAATGGTGCAGTGATCCAGAGATGCAAAAGCTTGACGGGCGCAGGCTCACCGATGCGCTGGCAGCGAAGTTTGCCTCGCCCACACGCAGTTCCCGGATGACCGTTGTCCTGGGCCGGTGGCTCGGGATCACCTTTACCATCTGCTTCTTCACCGGGATCTTCAGCCACGGACTGCAGAATCCGCCCTCGTGGATGTTTTTCCCCACCAGCCCGGTCTGGATCTACCAGCTGACCCAGGGTGTGCACGTGGGCGCCGGCATCGCGGCTATTCCGCTGCTGCTGGCCAAACTATGGTCGGTCTACCCGGAACTGCTGGCCTGGCCGCCCGTGAAGTCTTCGCTGCATGCCCTGGAACGGGCCTCGATTGCCCTGTTCGTTGCCGCGTCGCTGCTCCAGCTCACCACGGGTCTGATCAATACCTACAAGTGGTACCCCTGGCCGTTTCCGTTTCGGGAGACACACTACTGGCTCGCCTGGGTGATCTGGGGTTCGCTGCTGCTGCACATCGCCGTCAAGCTTCCGACGATCGCCGCCCACTGGCGGCGGCAACCTGGGGAGGCCACCGCCCGAGGAGCCGCGGGCCCGGAGAACCACCCTTCCGGTGCGGTCATCGGTGCTGGTCCGGCCCGTCCGGGCCGGTGGTCCCGGCGGGCGTTCCTGACTGCCGTCGCGGCCTCAAGCGGCGTGGTCGTGGTGACGACGGCGGGACAGTCCTTCTCCTTCCTGTCACCGCTGAACCTGTTCGCCCCGCGCGCCATGGGGACCGGTCCCCAGGGCGTGCCCGTGAACCGGACCGCGGCCGCGGCCGGGGTGGTTGAGCTGGCAACCGCCCCGACGTGGTCCCTCAGGGTCCGCTCCGGGGACTCCAGCCGTACCTTCACCCTTGAGCAGCTGCGGGCACTCCCGCAATACAGCCACGAGCTTCCGATTGCCTGCGTCGAAGGGTGGAGCCAGACGGCCTCGTGGCGGGGCGTCCGGGTCCGTGACCTGCTCGCCGCCGTCGGCGCGCCCCCGGATTCGGAACTGCGTTTCAGCAGCCTGGAACCGGAGGGCGCGTACCGCACCATGGCCATGCCGGCCGAGTACTCGCGGGACGAGAAAACCCTGGTGGCGCTGGAACTCAACGGTTCGGTGCTCGATCTTGAGCACGGCTACCCGGCGCGCATCATCGCGCCGGGCCGTCCCGGCGTGCTGCAGACCAAGTGGCTGCAGGAAATGGAGGTCCTGTGAGATCCCCGACGGCCCGCAAGGGCGCCCGGCTGGCCCTGGGAGCCGGCGGCGTGGCAGTCCTCGGCTACGGGCTGCTGGGCCTGCCGACCCAGCTCGGCCCGGAGCAACTGCTTGGACTGCTGACGTGGATGGCGGTTGCCGTGCTCCTGCACGACGGGGTGCTGGTTCCGCTCTCCACCCTTGCCGGGGCGGGCCTGACGCGGGCGGGTTCGAAGCTGCGCCCGTCCTCCGCAGCCGTTGTGCGCGGCGCCCTGTTGACCGGCGCCGTGGTGACCCTGGTGGCCGGCATCCTGCTCAAAGCCCAGTCCGTGGCCCGGTCCGCCACCGTCCTGGAGGCCGACTACGCCATGCACCTGGTCTGGTTCTGGGCGGCCCTGGCGCTGGGCTGTGCTGCCGCCGTCGTCATACTTGAGCGCCGGGCACGCCGCGCACGCCCGGCGTCCGGAAACCAGGCCTCCTGACCTGCCGGGCAGGGGGCGCGGGACGCTGACCTGGCCCTGCGCCGCCGGTCCCGGTCAGGGCGATTGCGGTTGGCCACGCAGGGGGGCGGTGGCAAATTCCCGCATGCCCTCATCAAAGCCCACTGCCGGAGACCAGCCGAGTTCGGCCTTGATCAGGTCCGAGGAAGCGGTGATGTGGCGGACGTCCCCGAGCCGGTACTCGCCGGTCACCACCGGCGCCGGACCGGCGCTGAACGTACTCAGCGCGCGGGCGACGTCGCCGATCGTGTGCACCTCGTCCGCGCCGACGTTGTAGGCCCGGAATCCCCGGGTGTCGCCGCCGGCCAGAAATTCGACGGCGGCGAGGTTGGCTGCGGCGACGTCCCGGACGTGGATGAAGCTGCGCCGTTGTCCGCCGTCTTCAAAGACTCGGGGCGCTTCGCCGCGCGCCAGCGCCGAACGGAACAAGGACGCGACCCCGGCGTACGGGGTGTCCTTGGGCATCCTGGGACCGTAGACGTTGTGGTAGCGCAAGGCGACGGCCGAGCCTCCGGTGCTGCGCGCCCAGGCCGAAGCGAGGTGCTCCTGGCTCAGTTTGGAGGCGGCATAGACGTTGCGGGGATCCAGGGCTGCCTGCTCGGTGACCATGGCAGGGACCAGCACATCACCGGATGCCGGGTCCCGGGGATCAAAGATGCCGGCACCCAGGTCGGACTCGGCGCGGGGACCGGGCCGGATTGAACGCCCGGTCCGGGGATCCGCGTATGCGCCCTCCCCGTACACCACCATCGAGGAGGCGAGGACGAATCCTTTGATGCCGTGGACCTCCATGGCGGCCAGCAGAACGGCAGTGGCGTAGTCATTATTGCGGATGTAGTCGGGGGCATCCGCGAAGCTGACGCCCAGTCCGACCTTCGCGCTCTGGTGGCAGACCACGTCGATGCCCCTCAGGGCCGCATCGACCGTGGCCGGGTCGGCGACGTCTCCGGCCATGAGTTCCACGCGGGGGCTAAAGCCGGGCGGGGAAGGGTGCAGGCCCGGATCCAGGGAATCCAGGACCCTGACCGCCCAGCCCTTGTCGAGGGCGGCATCGACGATGTGGGAGCCGATGAAGCCGGCACCTCCGGTCACCAGGAGTTTCATTTGACCTCCGCCTTATCCCGGATCACCGGCAGGGCCATGATGCGCCGCACTGCTTCGGGATTCATCAAGGGCCTCGCCCGGTAGTCCTCACCGATGGCGGCAATAGTTGCTTCCAGCGCAGCGAGGATGCCGGGCTGGGCGGCCTTGAGCCGGGCGAAGACGGCGTCGGCCGTGACCGGATCGGAGCCGTCGTGGCCGGTATCCGAATCGGTGATGTACGCCAGGTTGGCGAAGCCCATGTTGAGCTCGGCCGCCAGCAGGGGCTCGGGGTACTGCGTCATGCTGATGATGTCGGCCCCGCCCGCGACATACCACGCTGATTCGGCCTTCGTGGAGAAACGCGGTCCGTTGATGACGACCACCGTCCCGTGCGGCACGTAGGCCGTGTTGTTCGCCGCGAGGGCCGCGGCCAGGTGCGCGCGCAAGACGGGACAGAAGGGCTCCGACGCCGGCAGGTGCTGGACGCCTGCGGCCGGGACCCCGTCGACGGCGGTCCCGTCGAAGAAGGTGTCCGCGCGGGCCCAGGTGCGGTCGATCAGCTGGTCCGTCACGACGAAAGTGTCCGGGCCGAAGCCTTCCCGTAGCCCGCCGACCGCCGAGGAGGACAAGACGGCCTCAACGCCGAGGCTCTTGAGCGCCCACAGGTTGGCGCGGTAGTTGATTTTCTGCGGCGGCAGCGAGTGGCCTCCACCGTGGCGGGGCAGGAACGCCACCGTCCTGCCGGCCACGTCGGCCAGTGTCACAGTGCCCGACGGCGGACCGTAGGGGGTCTCGACGTCGACGGCTGCCACGACCTCTGCTCCGGGGAGTTCATAGGTCCCGGAACCGCCAATAATGCCGATGCGCGCCTTGGGTGCGGGGGATGGGGAAATGTTCATGGTGCAATCCTGTCGTTCTGTGGGGTGTGCTGTGTCGTGGGGATGCCGGCCGCGCGGTACTCCTGGCGGCGCCGCCACCAGGCACCGGCGCCGATGGCGGTGGCCGCGGCCAGGAGGGCGGCCTGGTGCAGCGGAAGAGCGAAGGGGTCCTCGAGGGGGATCATGTAGATGCTGTCCAGGGCGAGGATGATCAAGATGTATTCCCAGCGCCGGCTCAGGACAATGAACGGCAACAGCATCAGGGCGTACCAGGGGTAGTTCGGGCTGACAACGAGCAACGTCAGACCGATCATGACCGTGTGCTGCTCCCAGATGTTCTCTGCCCGGCTCCGCCGCAGCACGCGAAGCGCAACGAGGGCCAGCACCGCGGCGCTGAGCAGCGGCGGCCAGGGGCCCGCGGACACCAGCTGGGCAAGCCCGAAGCGGGTGCCGCCACTCTGGCTGTACCCCTCCTCCTTGAGGTAGCCGGGGAGAAAGCCAAGAACTCCCGAGCCTGCAACGGCCAGGTAGGGCACGTAGAGCAGGACGAACGTTGCCAGCGCCGCGGTGATGAACCGGGCCGGGCGCCTGAAGAGCAGCGCCGGGGCCGCGATGACCGGGATCAGCTTCGTGGCGACCGCAGCCCCGAACGCGACGCCGGAGCGCAGCGGCCTGCCTGCGGTCAGGAGCATGCCCGCGGCAAGTATCAGGGCTCCGCCGAGAAGGTCGACGTGGGCGTTGTTGACGGCTTCGAGTTGCACGAAAGGGCTCCAGCCCCAGACGGCGGCGAGCTGCGGCGGCAGGCCGCGCTTAGCCAGCGCGGCGAGCAGCAGCAGCGTCACGGCGACGCTGATGAGCAGGCCCCCCAGCTGAAACGGAAGGTAGCCGATCGAGTCGGGGACGGCTGCCCGCACGCCGAGGAAGTAGATTTCTGCGGTGGGCGGGTAGATCGTGGGCACATGCGGACGGTTGATCGCCGTGCATAAAGGGTTTCCCGAGGGGAAGCCGAAGGCAGGGACCGATTCGGTTCCGAACATGTCCGGGGCGCAGACCGGTCGGTGGTCGCTGCCGGTGGCGCCGGGTTCAAACAACCACTCCGGCCGCAGCCCGGCGAGGGTTTCATCGACCGGCACGTACGCGTAAGGGGAGATCCCTGCCTTCTGGACGATTCCGTCCCACGCGTAACGGGCCGAATCGTTGCTGGTCCGCGGCGGTGCGCTCAGCGCGGCCAGACCGAGCAGCATCGTGACGGCCACCAGGACGGCACCGACGCGGCGTCGGGGGACGTGCCGAAGGGCAGCGACTGCCCAGGCAAGGACGGCCCAGGACAGGAGCGTCCCGACGATCGGTGCGGACGCGAACGGATTGTGGGGCGCCACCATCCACCACATCAAGCCAGCGAGCAACGCCACCGGGACAGCTACCCCGGCCGCGGCGCGGAGCGAAGGGCGTCGCGGCGCATCGCGGGTTTCTGAGTCGGACGCTGGGGTCACCGTGCGGTCCTGCCCGGGCCGGCAATCGGAGAGAGCCGGCAGAAGACGCGGTCCTGGATTCGCTGCACCGAGGCAACTGTCCATCCGTTGCTCCGCGCTCGGGAGGCCAGCCCCGCACTCCCGGTGCGCGCCCAGCGGAATGGCTCGCTCCGGTTTCCGGTCGAGTCCTCCAGCACGGCGGAGTACACCGTGTCCAGCTTGTCGTCGGGCTCAACTTCCACCAGCAGCGTTCCGTGCGGGGTGATGAGCTGTCCGCACCGGCGCAGCAGGGACGTGACGCTGCCGCCAATGCCGACGTTGCCGTCGAGCAGAATGATGGACTGCCAGGTTCCGGTCCGGGGGACCGGGGCGAATACGGATTGTTCCAGCGCCCGGACGCCGCGGGCCCGGGCACGGCTGACCGCCTCGGAGCTCGTGTCAAGGCCCAGGGCCGGCAAACCCAATCGCTGGGCGGCGGAGAGCAGCCGGCCCGGCCCGCAGCCTACATCCAGGACCGGCCCCTGAAGGCTCCGGAGCAGTGAGTGCTCAAGGGCATTCGCCTCCCCGCACCAACTGAGCACATCGAAGTCCACCGGGTCGGCCACGTTCCCGGTGTCCGCGCGAAGTGTCAGCGTCCCGGATCCTGTCGCCAGCGCCCGGGCGTAAGGTTCCGTCTGGCCCTGGCCGAAGTGCGCGCCGGCTGCCACCTCCGTGGTCGTCACAGCCGGACCCCGGATGTCTCGTGCGGGCTCCCGGCGCCTTGGGCGGCCCTCTGCACCGCGAAGGCGAAGGCTGTTCCCGGCAGCAGGGCGGCGATGTCGACGGCGTCGCTGAAGTGGTCCATGTCCGTCAGTTCGGCCAATGTCCCGACCCGCAGCCCCGCGGCGGCCAGGCGGGCGAGCTGCGCCGCGCCCGTCGAGCCGGTGGACATGGGGACGCCCCGGAGGAGGTCCCCCTGGGGGCGGCGCAGTCCCAGGGCCCAGAAACCGCCGTCGGCCGCCGGCCCGAGCCACGCCTGGTGAACGGGAGTGTCAGCGGACCAGTCCTGGAGCAGCGGCTGCAGGTGGTCGACCGAAAACTGCGGGGTATCCATACCGATGATGAGCAGCGGACCGGCGGCAGCATCGCAGATGGCAGCGAGCCGGTTATCGAGCCCTCCGCCGGCCTGCGGCACGACGTCGAAGCCACGGGCGTCAGCCATCGACGGTGTTCCGTCCATCACCAGCCACCGGTGTCGGGCGGGGATCAGCCGCGCCGTTTCAAGCGTGCGGGTCAGGCTCAGCTGCGCCAGGCCAGCTGCGGACGCCGGGCTGAGCGGGGGGCTCAGCCGGGTCTTGACACGCCCGGGCAGGCATTCTTTGGCGATGACCGCCACGGTAAGGTCCAGGTTCTTGCTCATGATGGCCATTCGTTGCCGCCTGCCTTCCGGACCGGCGCCGAAACTGCAGCGGCGGCAGCAGCGAGCTTGAGCTGTGCGGACATGTCCCGCACGGCGGTGATGGTGCCGCGCACCGTGCCGGTCACTTTGGACTTGCCGGTGCGGGGAGCGTAGGGGACCGGAAGTTCGATGATTTTCCAGCGCCGCAGGCTTGCCTTGAGGAACATTTCCAGGGGGTAGCCGCTGCGGCGGTCTTCCAGCCCGAGGGCAAGAAGCTCCGCCCGCCGGGCCGCCCGCATGGGCCCCAGATCGGTGACGGGCTCCCCGGTCAGGCGCCGGAGGCGCCAGGCAAGGACAATGTTGGCGATCCGGGCATGCAGGGGCCAGGAACCGCTTTGGGGCCGCCGGGCGCCCAGGACCAAATCCGCAGTGCCGTTCGCAACCGGCCCAACTATGCCGGGCAGCAGCGCCGGGTCCAGCGAACCGTCGCAATCGCAGAACGCTACCAGCTCCGCCGTCGCTGCGAGCAGGCCGGCGTGCGCGGCGGCCCCGAAACCACGGCGGTCCTCGCGGACGACCCGCGCGCCAAGGCCCAGGGCCAGTTCGGCGGAACCGTCGGTGGAGCCGTTGTCCACCACGATGGCTCGATAGCCCTCAGGCATCCGGGACAGAACCCAGGGCAGGGCACCGCGTTCATTCAAACACGGCAGGATGACATCAACCATGGATCCGGTCATTGGAAGGGCCTCTCAAAAGCTCCGGTTCCGGCGCGTCGCCCGGAAGTTCTTACGGTACCCGAACGGAAGAGTGCCACGGGCCGCCAGGGCGGCCCGTGGCACGTCCCGCCGGTGCAGACCATGCTTCCGGCAGGTTTTCCGGTGGGGTGTTACTTGGTGTTGACGGTGATCTTGGCGATGCCGACGAGCATGTCGGCTTTCACGGCGTCGGTGTTGAAGGTTTTGTTCAGCAGTCCGGCGGCGGTGTCGGAGATCAGCACGCGGGTGCCTTCGAGCACTGCGGTGTCGCCGTTGGCCTGGAGGGGCTTGAGGGTCGAGCCGTCGAGGTTGAAGATGTAGGCCTGCTTCACGGCGGTCTTGCCGTTGACCGCGACGTCACCGTAGAGCTTGGAGGTGCCCGGGTCGATGGTGAAGTTGGTCAGCTCGACCTTGGTGTCCCCGGCGGTGAGGGAGAACCCGGACCCGGCGTGGCTGATCAGGCCCTGGACGTACGGGCGGTACTCCTTGGCCGGGTCGTAGTAGTCGACCTTGCCGCCGGTGATCGGGAAAACGAGTGAGCCGTCGGTCAGCTTCGCGGTGCCCACGGTGCCCGGGGTCAGCTTCAGGGTCTCCAGGGCCTTCGCGAACGACGCGTCCAGCTTCACCGCGGTGGAGACCCCGGTCAGGGCCGGGATCGAGGCCAGCGGCTCGGGCTTGCCGGCCGCGGCGGAGGAGGACGCCGTTGAGGAGGCCGGGGCGGAGGCGGCGTCGTTTCCCGGGCCGCAGGCGGCCAGGGAGAACATCAGTGAGCCGGCAGCGGCAACGCCGAGGAAAGTCTTGATGGATGTACGCATGGGAGTGCTCCTTGAGATCGTGTCAGTGGAAATTCCCGTCCCCGCGGCCATGATGCACGGCCTGACAATATCCAGCGGGTCCGGCGTGGACTGTCAGGAGTACTTCGGGACCACACCCCCTCCCGGATGGGTCCCCGGCACCGCACCCAACCCCAGCCACGCCGCTTTAAAGCGGTGTGGCCGCCCACCCCGGAGGGTCAGCGGCCACACAGGCTCACGATCGGGATGCCGGTCAGAGGCGCAGGATGGCGGTCATCCGGGCGGTGTCCTGCCGGGTGCGGGACCTGCCGAGGTAAAGCACCGCGCCGGTCGCGGCCGCGGCGCCCAGCAGCATGGGCAGGATCCAGGGCATCCAGGTCAGGCCGGGCTGGTAGCCGAAACCTGCCGCCATAAAGATGATCCAGCTCAGCATGGCCACACCCAGAGCGATTCCCGCCGGCACGGCGATGCCGTACTTGGCGTGCCTTTTGTCCGTGCCCCACACCACGAAACCCGCGGCTACGGCCACCATCGCCACCACAATCAGGGACAACATGGAATCTCCTTCGTGACGTTCGGACGGGATCTGCGGGACAGGGTGGGCAGGGTCGCCGGGGCGGTGCCTAGAGGGCGCCGAAGCCGACGCGGCGGACCTCTTCGGCGCCGATCTCAACGTAGCCCAGGACATTCGCCGGGATGATGATCTGGCGGCCCTTCTCATCGGTCAGGCGCAGCTCGGTGCCCTTCGACAGGGCCTCGCCCACGAGCTTCGCTACCGCGTCCGCGTCCTGGTTCGATTCCAGGGCAATTTCGCGGCCGATGTTCTGAATGCCGATCTTTACTTCCACAGCAGGGCCTCCCAGCCAATCAAAGTGTTCAAGTTTCCTCTAAGAGTTTCCTCTACGAGGTGTTCTCCATTTGTAGTCTAGGACTCTTTGGGAAAGCGGGAGATTCCGCGCCAAGCTAAACGGTAGATCAGGTCGCTGGCCACATCGAGGTCCAGGTTCCCGTCGGTTTCCAGCCAGTAGCGGGCGCTGACCTGCGCCATGCCGGACAGGCCGCGGCCCAGCAGCTGGGCTTCCAGGAGCGGCAGCTTCGTGTCCTCGGCAATGACTTGCGCGATCGCGTCGGCAAAGGTTTTGTTGAAGGTTTCCAGCCGGGCGCTGACGTCGCGGTCGTTGACCAGATCAGATTCGAACACGAGCCGGTGGGCCTGGTCGTCGTGGGCGATGAAGTGGAAGTAGGCGCGCATGACGGCCTGGACGCGCTCGTCGTTGTCCGACGTCGAATTCAGCGCACCGAGGAGCAGCTCGGTAAGGGTCGACAGATGACTGTCCAGCAGGGCCAGATACAAATCGCGCTTGGACGGGAAGTGCTGGTACAGCACCGGTTTGCTCACGCGGGCGGTCTCGGCGATTTCGTCCATGGCGGCGCCGTGGTAGCCGTTGGCCACAAAGACCTCCTGCGCGGCGGCCAGCAACTGCGCCCGCCGTTCATCGCGCGGCAGCCGGGCCGAACGTTGCGACCCGCTCCGCGTCTGGCCCGCAGTGGACTTTCCGGTATGTCCCCGCTCAACCGGTGCGTGATGAACCACTGTCGGCCTTCCTTCCCTCGCTTTTAGCTCCACTTTACGCGGCGGTAATATGACCCGGCGGCATCTTCGGGCATAGATTGAAGTATGGCTTCCCAGATCCCCGCAAACGCCGCCCAAACAACCCCGGCGCAGGCGCCCGGACCGCTGGTCGAACCGGCGGACGGGCTGACGCCGGCCGAGGTGGAACGCTATTCACGCCACCTGATCATCCCTGAGATCGGCTCGCTCGGGCAGCGGCGGCTGAAAAACGCCAAGGTCCTGGTGATCGGGGCCGGCGGACTCGGCTCACCGGCGCTGCTCTATCTCGCAGCGGCCGGGGTGGGGACCCTCGGCATCATCGACGACGACGACGTGGACCTGAGCAACCTGCAGCGCCAGGTCATCCACGGCGTCGCGGACGTCGGCCGGCCCAAGACCGAGTCGGCCCGGGACGCGATTGCCGCGCTGAATCCGCTGGTGGAGGTCCGGCTGCACGACGTCCGGCTCGATGCCGGCAACGCTCTGGAACTCTTCGCCGGCTACGACCTGATCATCGACGGCGCCGATAACTTTGCCACCCGCTATCTGGTCAACGATGCGGCCGCGATCCTCGGCAAGCCCTACGTATGGGGTTCGATTTTCCGCTTCGACGGACAAGTCAGCGTCTTCTGGGAACAGTACGGCCCCACCTACCGGGACCTGTATCCGGAGGCACCCCCCGCCGGTTCGGTGCCCTCCTGCGGGGAGGGCGGGGTGTTCGGCATGCTCTGCGCCGCCGTCGGGTCCCTGATGGTGACCGAAGCGGTCAAACTGATCACCGGCGTCGGGCGTTCCCTGCTGGGGCGGGTGGCCCTGTTCGATGCCCTCGGGGGCACCTGGCGGGAAATCAAAGTCTCCCGGGACCCGGCGGCCCCGCGGATCACGGAACTGACCGACTACGAGGCGTTTTGCGGGATTGCCCCGGCGGCGGAGCCCGGGACCGAACACACGGTCACCGCCACCCAGCTGGCGACCATGCTGGCCTCCCGCAAGGCCGGGCTAAAGGATTTCCAGCTGGTGGATGTGCGCGAGAGCGGCGAATTCGACATCGTCAGCATCGACGGCGCCACGCTGATCCCGCAGGGCAGGATCCTGGCCGGAGACGCCTGGGCCGAGCTGCCGCAGGACATGGACATCGTGTTCCACTGCAAGGCCGGGACCCGTTCAGCCGCGGTGCTGGCCGCCGCCCGCGCCGCCGGCTACGAACGGGTCAGCCACCTGGAGGGCGGGATTCTCGCCTGGGTGCGCGAGGTCGAACCGGGCAAACCCGTCTACTGACGCCGCCCGGCCCCTTGCCTCAACGCACTTTTGCACGACCGAACAGTTCCGGCCCGCGGGCCGCTAAAAGAGAGGTACTGCCATGAGTGAAGCGACCAGCCTGACCCCGCAGCACAGGATCGGGTCGGGTTTCGGCCCGCGTTCGACGGCGGCGGAAGTGATTGCGGGCCTTGACCTGGACGGCAGGACCGCCCTGGTCACCGGCGGGTATTCCGGTCTCGGCCTGGAGACGGTGCGGGCCCTGGCGTCGGCCGGGGCCCGGGTCATGGTCCCGGCCCGCCGGCCCGGACATGCCCGCGCCGTCCTGGACGAGGCCGGATTGGACGGGGTCCGCGTGGCCGGGCTGGACCTGGCCGAGCTGCCCAGCGTGAGGGAGTTCGCGGCCGGTTTCCTTGCCTCCGATTTCCTCGGCGACGGCGGCAGCCTGGACATCCATGATCAACAACGCCGCCATCATGGCCTGCCCGGAACAGCGGGTGGGCCCGGGCTGGGAATCCCAGTTCGCCACCAACCATCTGGGCCATTACGCGCTCACCAACCTGCTCTGGCCCGCCCTGGCGGCGGGGGAGGGCGCCCGGGTGGTGGCCCTGTCCTCCACCGGGCACAAGCTCTCGCCGGTCCGCTTCGACGACATCAATTTCACCGCCGGCTACGACAAATGGAAGGCCTACGGACAGGCAAAGACGGCGAACGCGCTCTTCGCCGTGCAGCTGGACAGGTTCGGCAGGGACGCCGGCGTCCGGGCCTTTGCCGTGCACCCGGGTGGCATCATGACCGAACTGCAACGCCACCTGCCCCGGGAGGAAATGGTCGCCTCGGGCTGGATGGACGCCGAGGGCAACCTCAACGAGCGGTTCAAGACGCCCGCCCAGGGCGCTGCGACCTCGGTCTGGGCCGCCACCTCGCCGCTCCTTGCAGGCAAAGGGGGTGTCTACTGCGAGGACTGCGACATCGCCGAGCCGACCGAGCCGGGAAGCCCCGACGCGCGGGTCAGGGGAGTGGACGCCCATGCCGTGGACCGGGCCGACGCGGAGCGCCTGTGGCAGCTTTCCGCCGAACTGACCGGGATCAACGCCTTCGCGCCGACCCGGGACTGAGCGCCGGGAAACCGGCCGGCGCTGCCGCGCGGGTGCGGCGTCAGGCCGTTTCCCGGTTCCCCTCGGCCGCGGTGCGGTCGCCACGGTCCACCGGGCACCCGGCCTCGGTACCCGCAACCGTCTGGCGGACGGCCGGCGGGTCCACGGTGATGCCGTAAACGGCTTCGAGGCCGGCCACGTACTCATCCTGCTGGCCGTTCGCGGCGAGCTCCCGGGCGCGGACGGTGGGCACGTGCAGCAGTTGCTTGACCATCCGGCGCAGCGCGAACTCGACTTCCTCGGCCGCGGCGGTGCAGCCGTGCCGGGCCCGCACCTTTTCCATTTCGGCGTCGAGCACGTCCATGGTGTGCCGGCGGAGGGCGACGATGGCCGAATCGACCGAGCGCGCCTGGCGCTCCTGTTCGAACGCGGTCGCTGCGCCGTCGACGATGCTGCTGGCCTGGTTCAGTGACTCCGCCTGTTCCTGCGGCGCGGCAAGCCGGACGGACTCGAGCGTGAGCAGCTCGACGCCGTCGAGCTCCGCGACGGCCGGGTCAAAATCGTGCGTAAGGGCCAGGTCGATCGCGATCAGCGGCTGCGGCGAGGCTGACCGGATCCGGGCCAGTTCCGGCGCCTCGACGCGGTTGTCCGAACCGCTGCAGCCGATCATCACGTCGGCGGCCGCCACCGCGGCCGGCAGCGACGCGCTGTCCAGGGCGATGCCGCCGCGGGTGGCTACGAAACCGGCGGCGCGGCCGGAGGAGGAGAACACGGAGACGTCGGTGCAGCCGCGTTCACGCAGCAGCGACATGGTCGCGCCGGCGTAGGCGCCGGTGCCGAACACCACGGCTTTTTTGCTGGACCAGTCGGGGTTCTCGGAAAGGTCGGTGGCGAGGTCCAGGGCGACGGAGACGATCGAGAGGCCGCGCGAACCAAGCGCCGTCTGCGCGCCGACGTCCTTGGCGGTCTTGGAGGCTGCCTGGAAGAGCCGGACCAGGCCGGAGCTGGCGGTGCCGTCGTGCTGCGCGCTGATCAGGGCGCGCCGGACCTGGCCGGCGATTTCGCGTTCCCCGACGACGGCGGAGTCCAGTCCGGAGCTGACGGCAAACAGGTGCCGGCTGACGTCCGGGCCGGTCCGGGTGTTAAAGGCGCGGGAAACGAGCTGTTCGTTGAGCCCGCTTGCGCCGCTGATCTGGGCGACCAGGGCGGCCCGGGCGGCGTCGACGTCGTCCGGGTTCGGGGCTTCGCCGTAGATTTCGAAGCGGTTGCAGGTGGCGAGCACAACGGCACCCGCTACGGCCGGTGATTCGGCGAGGGCGGATGTGGCAAGCCCGGAAGCGCCGGTGCTCAGTTGAGCAACGGTCTCGAGGTCGATGTCGGCGTGAGTAGCCACCAATGAAAAAAGAACCACAGCACGACCATCATAGCTTTTTCGTGCCCGCGTAGAACAACTAGCGGACGTGGGACTGGCCACCCGCGGCCGTGATCCCCGCCACGGCGGAGTAGCGCAGCCGCTGCCTGACAGGTTGTCGTTATCTTTTGGGCCCGATTTTCGGCACAATCAAAGGCATGACACCTAGCGCTGCGGCAACGAACGGCACTGCAACCGGGGGCACGGCACACAACCGCCTCGACGCCGGCCACCCCCTGATGGACGGCCGCACCGCCGACTCACCGCTGATCACCGCCTACCGCGGCGGGAAACCCTCCCGGCGTCCCGTCTGGTTCATGCGCCAGGCCGGCCGTTCGCTGCCTGAATACCTCAAGGTGCGCGAAGGCGTCGCCATGCTGGATTCCTGCCTGCGCCCCGAGCTCGCCTCCGAGATCACGCTCCAGCCCGTGCGCCGGCACGACGTCGACGCGGCCATCTTCTTCTCCGACATCGTCATCCCGCTCAAGCTCGCCGGCGTCGGCGTGGACATTGTGCCCGGTGTCGGCCCGGTGCTGGAGAAGCCGGTCCGCACCGCGGCCGACGTCGCCGCCCTGCCCCGGCTGACCTGGGAATCCCTTGAACCGATCCGCGAAGCCGTGCGGCTGACCGTGGCCGAACTCGGCAGCACCCCGTTGATCGGCTTCGCCGGCGCGCCGTTCACGCTGGCCGCCTACATGGTGGAGGGCAAACCGTCCCGCGACCACCTGGGTCCGCGCACCATGATGCACGCGGACCCGGAGACCTGGACCGCGCTGGCCAACTGGGCTGCCGACGCTTCCGGATTGTTCCTGCGCGCCCAGCTGGAGGCGGGCGCCTCCGCCGGCCAGCTCTTCGACTCCTGGGCCGGATCCCTGGGCCTGGCGGACTACACCCGTTTCGTGGCGCCGGCGTCGGCCCGTGCCCTGGACCATGTCCGGCACCTCGGCGCACCTCTGATCCACTTCGGTACCGGCACCTCGGAGCTGCTGGTGGCAATGCGCGACGTCGGCGTCGACGTCGTGGGCGTCGACTACCGGCTGCCCCTGGACGAGGCGAACCGCCGGCTCGGCGGGACCGTGCCGCTGCAGGGCAACATCGACCCCGCGCTGCTCTCCGCGCCGTGGGAGATCCTCGAGGCCCATGTGCGGGACGTCATTAAGGGCGGCGCCTCGGCCCCGGGCCACGTGTTGAACCTGGGCCACGGTGTCCCGCCGGAGACCGACGCGGCGGTCCTGACCCGCGTCGTCGAACTGATCCACTCGATCGCGCCGGAGTAAGCCCGGTGAGCAGCGACGCCGCCCCGGGCGCAGCCGCGCCGACCGCCCTCGTGGTGGGCGGCGGCATCTCCGGCCTCCTCGCGGCCCGTGAACTGGCCCGGGCGGGGGTCCGCACCACCGTGCTGGAAGCGTCCGGGGACTGGGGCGGCTGCGTGGGCAGCCACGTGGTGGCCGGACTGACGCTCGACAGCGGCGCCGAGTCCTTTGCGACCCGGTCCGCGGCCGTGGCAGCCTTGGCCGAAGAACTCGGACTGGCCGCCCGGATCGTCCCGCCGAACCCCGGCGGGGCCTGGGTGCAGCTGCCGGAGGGTCCGCGGGAACTGCCTAAGACCGGCGTCCTCGGCATCCCCGCCAACCCCTGGGACCCCGAAGTCCGGCGCTCCCTTGGCCTCCTGGGCTCCGTCCGCGCCTCCCTCGACGCGTTGCTGCCGGCCGGGGTGGGAACGGCCGCGGCCGATGCCACCAGCGTCGCGGCGCTGGTCCGCGCGCGGATGGGACGGCGTGTGCTGGACCGGCTCGTCGCGCCCGTGGTCGGCGGGGTGCACTCGGCCGATCCCGCACTGCTGGACGTGGATATGGTGGCCCCGGGCCTTCGCGCCGGAATCCGCACCCACGGTTCCCTCGCGGCAGCCGTGGCGGCACAGCGCCGCGGTGGCCGCCCGGACCCGGCCGCGCCGGCCCTGCCCGGCGCGGGGCAGGGGCAAGGCATGCAGAAGGCGGGCTCCGCCGTCGCCGGCCTGCGCGGCGGAATGCATACGCTCATTGGCGCGCTCACCGCCGAACTGCGCGGGTTCGGCGTTACCTTGCTCAGCGGGACCCCTGCCGAGGCCGTGCACCGCATTCCCGGCGGCTGGCGGGTCACCGCGGGCGGGGCCGGGTACGACGCCGAGCGGCTGGTGGTCGCTGTGGACGGGCCGGCAGCCGTGGCGCTGCTCGCCGACGCGCTGCCCGCGCTGGCGGCCCTGCGCCCGGACGCCGGACCCGATGTGCGGCTGGTGACCCTGGTCCTGGACCGTCCCGCCCTCGATGCCGCCCCGCGCGGCACCGGCGTTCTCGTGGCCCCGCAAAGCCCCGGCGTCCGCGCCAAGGCGCTCACCCACGCCACCGCCAAGTGGGCCTGGCTGGACGAGCTCACGGCGCCCGGCCGGCACGTCCTGCGGCTCTCCTACGGACGCGGTGAAAACACCCGGTCCGGCCCGGCCGTCCCCGAGCCGCGGAGCGACGAGGAGCTGTTCGACGCCGCCCTGGCGGACGCCTCGGCACTGCTGGCCGTGCCGCTGGACCGGGCAGACGTCGTCGGCTGGGACGTGGTGCGCTGGTCCGGCGCGCTGCCGTTCGCGGCGCTGGGCCATAAACTCCGGGTCGAGCAGGTCCGGCGGCTCTGCTCGGCGGAGGGAAACCTCGCCGTCGTCGGCGGCTGGCTCTCCGGGAACGGGCTTGCCGCGATCGTGGCCGACACCCCTGGGCAGGTGGCTACGCTGCTGCCTTGAGTCCGGGAACCCCGGCCCATGAGCCTGCTCCTTCGGGTACTGATTAGCCGGAAGCGGGTGCTTGGCGCAAATTTTCCCCGCCAACGTTCTGCGGCTACGCTCGATGACCATGGTTAAGCACAGGTCCGAGGTTTCTGAACTGCCAGCCGGACACCACGGTGGACTCCGACGCGGCACGGCCGTGGCAGCGCTCGGAGCGGTGCTGGCCCTTACTGCAGGTGTTTCCGCGGCCCAGGCAGCCACCCCGTCGCCCAGCCCGGACTCCCCGTCGGCCTCGATTTCGGTCGGCATCGACGACCTGATCGGCGGCCTGGTGCAGTCCCCGGACCCCACCCCCTCCCCGACATCCGGCAGCGCCAGCCCGGCGCCCACCAGGAGCACCGACCCGCCGGCGTCCGCGGAGCCGGATCCGTCGGCCGAACCCGATCCGTGGCAGACGCCCGAGCAGCGGGCATCGCGCCGGGCCGCGGCCCCTCCGGCCGCACCCGCTACTTCGGCACCCGCTCCGGCACCGGCGGGCCCGCGGCCGGCGGCCGGCCCCGCTTCCGGCGGCCCGCAGGCCCAGTCGCCCGTGCAGGACACCCCGGCCGCCACCGTCCCCGGCGGTTCGGCGCCTTCCGCGGGAGCGGGCGCGCCCTCGGCAACCCCCGGCGGAACACCGCGGTCCGCGTCCACCTCGGCTGCCGCCACGGAAACATCACCGGCGGAGTCGCCGGCCGCCGCGGCCCGGTCCGGCGGCAAGATGCAGGCCGCGTCCGCCGTCGAGCCCGCAGGCCCCTCCGCCTTGGTGGGCTGGGGGATATGCCTGGTTGCCGTCTCCCTGGGTGCCGGCGCCGTGGCCCTCCGGATGCGCAGGAGCTAGGACCGCGGAACCCCAACAATTGTGACATTGAGCACTTCTACACGCTGTAGAAGTGCTCTGTTTCGACTTAGCCCGGGGGAGGGGGCAAACTGGTATGCATGAGCCACACTTCTGCCGAATCTGTCACTAAAACCGGAGAAACAGCAGCCGAAGAAACGGGTGAGCAGTTTTTCACGCTGTGGACGGTCTTCAAGCGTTCCGCGGACGTCCTGCGCAGCGGTGAAGCTGCCGAGGACTTCGACGCACTGATCGGACGGCTGGCCGACGACGGCGTCGTCCACCGCGGCAGCTACGACGTATCCGCGATGCGCGCGGATGCCGACATTATGGTCTGGCTGCACGGCCCCCGGGCCGAAGCGCTGCAGCGAGCGGTGCGCGACATCCGCCGCAGCAAGCTGTTCACCGGCACCGAGATCGCCTGGTCCGCGATGGGCGTCCACCGCGAGGCCGAGTTCGCCAAGAGCCACACCCCGGCGTTCTCCCGCGGGGTGGAACCGGCCGAATGGCTCTGCGTCTACCCGTTCGTGCGCTCCTACGAGTGGTACCTGCTGCCGGACGCCGAGCGCGGCGCGATGCTCCGGGACCACGGCCTGCTTGGCCGCGATTTCCCGCAGGTCATCTCCAACACCGTCTCCTCCTTCGCCCTCGGCGACTGGGAGTGGATCCTGGGCCTCGAAGCCCCGGAACTCGTGGACCTCGTGGACCTGATGCGCCACCTGCGCGCCACCGAGGCCCGCCACCATGTCCGCGAGGAAATCCCCTTCTATACCGGCCGCCGCGTCAGCGCCGCCGAGATTGCCGAGGTCCTCGCATGAGCCCCCTTGATCCGCAGGAAGCCACCGCCGTCAATCCGGTCACCGAAGCCGGCCGGATGGCGCCCAAGGAGTACGACGCCGTGCTGCTCGCCTCGTTCGGCGGCCCCGAGGGCCAGGACGATGTCATCCCGTTCCTGCGCAACGTCACCCGCGGCCGCGGCATCCCGGACGAACGGCTCGAAGAGGTCTCGCACCACTACCGCGCCAACGGCGGCATCAGCCCGATCAACGCCCAGAACCGCGAGCTCAAGACCGCCATGGAGAAGGAGTTCGCTGCCCGCGGCATCGGCCTGCCGGTCTTCTGGGGCAACCGCAACTGGGACCCCTACATCCCGCAGACGCTGCAGGAGATCTACGACGCCGGGCACCGCAGGGTCCTGATGATCACCACCAGCGCCTACTCCTGCTACTCCAGCTGCCGGCAGTACCGCGAGGACATCGGCATGGCGCTCACGGAAACCGGACTCGACGGCAAACTCGAGGTGGACAAGGTCCGCCAGTACTTTGACCACCCCGGCTTCGTGGAGCCGTTCGTTGAGGGCACCGCCGCGGGCCTGACCGATGTCCGCGGCCAGCTGGCCGCCGCCGGCACCCCGGATGCCCCGGTGCACATCCTGTTCGCGACGCACTCCATTCCTACCCGCGACGCCGAAGCGGCCGGCCGCTCCGAGGGCGAAGCCCGCCAGTTCGAGCAGGACTCGGCCTACGTCGCCCAGCACCTGGCCACCGGCACCGAGGTCATCCGCCGGGTCGAGGCCGAAACCGGCCTGGCCGCGCCCTGGTCGCTGGTCTACCAGTCCCGCTCCGGCGCCCCGCACGTGCCCTGGCTCGAACCGGACATCAACGATGCCATCGAGGAGCTCGCCGGCCAGGGCGTCAAGGGCGTCGTGATCGTGCCGCTGGGCTTCGTCAGCGACCACATGGAAGTCGTCTGGGACCTGGACACCGAAGCGCTCGAGACCTGCGGGAAGCTGGGCCTGGCCGCGACCCGCGTTCCGACGCCCGGGACGCACCGCAAGTTCGTGGCCGGGATCGTGGACCTGATCAGCGAGCGGACCGCAGCGAACAACATCGCGGACCGGCCGCATCTGACCAAGCTGGGCCCCTGGTACGACGTCTGCCGCCCCGGCTGCTGCGCCAACTTCCGCGGCGAAAAGCCGACCATCGCCGGCGCGGACACCACCGTCGGGACGGGGCACGATCCGTACCCGGCCGGCACCGCCGCGGCCGCCCCGGCGGCAGGCCAGGGCACGCCGTGACCGTGCGGATCGGCACCCGGGCCAGCAAGCTTGCCCTGACCCAGACCCAGCAGACCGCCGACCAACTGTCCGCCGTCGGAGGGTTCCCGGTGGAACTGGTGCACGTGCGCACCGACGGCGACGTGCTCACCGGCCCGCTCTCGCAGATGGGCGGCACCGGCGTCTTCGTCGTCGCGCTGCGGGATGCGCTGTTGCGGGAGGCCTGCGACGTCGCGGTCCACTCGCTCAAGGATCTGCCCACCGGAGCCGCACTGGGGCTGACCCTCGCCGCAACGCCGAAACGGGTGGACGTCCGGGACGTGCTGTGCGCCCGGGACGGCCTCAAACTCGCCGACCTGCCGGCCGGTGCGACCGTCGGCACCGGTTCCCCGCGGCGCGCCGCCCAACTGCGCGCCGCGCGGCCGGACCTGGAAATCCGCGATATTCGCGGCAACGTGGACACCCGGCTGGGCCGCGTCCCCGGCCTGCCCGGGAACAGCACCGACGCCGTTGTCGAGGGAAAGACCGGCGACCTCGACGCCGTCGTACTGGCCGCCGCCGGACTGCACCGGATCGGCCGGCTCGACACGGTCAGCGAGTACCTGGACACCGAGGTGATGCTCCCGGCCGCCGGGCAGGGATCGCTGGCGATCGAATGCCGCACCGCCGACGCCCCCCGCAAAGCCGGTTCCACCGAGGGCTCCCAGGGCGTCCTCGCCCAGGCCCTCGCGGCACTGGACGATCCGGACACCCGGCTGGCCGTCACCGCCGAACGGGCACTTCTGGCCCGGCTCGAGGCAGGCTGCGCCGCCCCGGTCGGCGCCTACGCCTACCGCAAGGGCAGCATGCTGCACCTCGAAGCCGTAGTCTGCGCCGTGGACGGCACCGCGACGGTCCGCGACCGGAAGGCAACCGACGGTTTGACCGAAGTGGGCGCCACGCTGCTCGGCATTGAACTGGCCGAGGCACTGCTGGCGGCCGGCGCGGCCGATATCGCTGACCTGGCCGCCTCCTGAACCGGACAGGTCTGGATCCGATGGGACGCCACAGCGCCGGCCGCCGGCCCGATGGCGCAGGGCCCGGGGCGCTGGAAGGTGCCCGGGTCCTTGTCACCCGGAGCCCGGACCGAGCCGGCGCGCTGGTGTCGGCGCTTCGCGAGACGGGCGCCGTGCCGCTGCTGCTGCCGCTCATCGACTTTGAGCGCGCCGCCGACCAGCACTCCCTCGATGTTGCTTTCGACGCCCTGGGAGCGGGCGCCTATAACTGGCTGGTGGTCAGCAGCGTAACGACCATCCAGGTGTTGGAAGCCAAGGCGGCCGAGCGCGGTGCGGCGCTGTGTGCCTGGCTGCCCGGCAGCCTGCAGGTCGCCGCGGTCGGTCCGGCCACCCGCCGGGTGCTGGAGGGGCTGGACATCCCGGTCGACCTCGCCCCCGCCGGCGAGCAGTCCGGTGCGGGGCTGCTGGACCTCTGGCCCCGCGGCCGCGGCAGCGTGCTGCTGCCGCAGGCGGACATTGCCGACCCGCGGCTCCGCCGCGGCCTCCAGGCCCGCGGCGCCTCGGTCCAGGCCGTTACCGCCTACCGGACGGTGGACTACCCGGCCGACCCCGCCCGGTGCCTCACCGGCGCCGCCGTACCGCCGGAGCCAGGGGCTGCGGTGCTCACGATGGCCGGCGCCAAAGACGCCATCGATGCCGGAACCGTGCACGCCGTCGTCGCCGCTTCGCCGAGCGCCGCCCGCAGGGTGCAGGCGGGACTGGCTCCGCTGGGCGGCTGCCGGCTGGTTGCAATTGGTCGTTCGACGGCGGCGGAGGCCCAAGCCCTCGGCCTGCCGGTGGCCGCCGTCGCCGGTCAACCCACCGCCTCAGGGCTCGTCGCCGCTGTTATTGCCGCCCTGGCCCCGGAACACCCCGCACGCCATCCAGAACCCGACCCCGTCCCCGAGCAGACCGTGAAGGACCAGACATGAGCTTCCCGACCCACCGCCCCCGCCGGCTCCGCACCACTCCCGCGATGCGCAGGCTGACGGCCGAACACCGACTGTCCGCGGCCGAGCTGGTTCTCCCCGCGTTCATCCGCGAGGGGCTAGAGGAGCCGAACCCGATTGCCTCGATGCCCGGCGTGCAGCAGCACACCACCGAGTCGCTGAAGCGCGCCGCCGCCGAGGCCGTGCAGCTGGGCGTGGGCGGCATCATGCTGTTCGGCGTCCCGGCCGCACGGGATGCTCGGGGCACCGCATCACTGGACCCCGACGGTGTGCTGAACAAGGCGATCCGCGACGTGAAGGCCGAGGTCGGCGACGACCTGGTCATCATGAGCGACGTCTGCCTCGACGAGTTCACCGACCACGGCCACTGCGGCCTGCTCGACTCCCACGGCTACGTCGACAATGACGCGACCCTGGAAATCTACGGGCAGATGGCCGTGGCCCAGGCCGAGGCCGGCGCCCACGTGCTCGGCCCCTCCGGCATGATGGACGGGCAGGTGGCCGTGATCCGGCAGGCCCTGGAACAGGCCGGCCACGCCAACACCGCCGTCGTGGCCTACGCCGCCAAATATGCCTCCGCGTTCTATGGACCGTTCCGCGAGGCCGTCGACTCGCAGCTGACCGGCGACCGCCGCACCTACCAGATGGACGCCGCCAACCGCCGCGAAGCGATCCTCGAGGTGGAACTGGACCTGGCCGAAGGCGCGGACATGGTGATGGTGAAGCCGGCCATGAGCTACCTCGACATCCTCGCCGACGTCGCCGCGATGAGCCCGGTGCCGGTGGCCGCCTACCAGATCTCCGGCGAATACTCGATGATCGAGGCCGCCGCGGCCAACGGCTGGATCGACCGCCGGGCCGCCATCACCGAATCCGTGCTGGGGATCAAGCGGGCCGGCGCGAACATGGTCCTGACGTACTGGGCGACCGAACTCGCCGGCTGGCTCCAGGAATCCCGGTGACCACCCCGGAAGTGCCCGGCCCGGCGTCCGGCGCCAACCCGACCGAACCGGTCGGCCCGGAGAAAATCCTGCTCGGCCTGAACACCTTCGGCGACGTCGGGGTGTTCCCCGACGGGCACCCCGTTCCGCACGCCCAGGTGCTGCGGCAGCTGCTGGAACAGGCCGAGCTTGCGGACCAGGTCGGGCTGCACGCGTTCGGGGTGGGGGAGCACCACCGCCGGGACTTCGCCGTTTCGGCCCCCGAGGTGTTCCTCGCCGCGGCCGCGGCCCGGACGACAAAGATCCGGCTCGGCTCCGCCGTCACCGTGCTCAGCTCCGATGACCCGATCCGGGTCTTCCAGCGGTTCGCCACCGTCGATGCCATCTCCAACGGCCGGGCCGAGGTGATGCTGGGCCGTGGCTCCTTCGTGGAGTCCTTCCCGCTGTTCGGCCTCGACCTGGCCGACTACGAGGTCCTGTTCGAGGAGAAACTCGAGCTCTTCGACAAGGTCCGCACGCAGCGGCCGGTCAAATGGGAAGGCCGGACCAGGCTTCCGATCAACGGGCTCAGCGTCTACCCGCCGCTGGAACACCACCTGCTACCGGCCTGGATCGGCGTCGGCGGAACCCCCGAATCGGTGCTGCGCTGCGCCGAATACGGCTACCCGATCATCTTCGCCATCATCGGCGGCCAGCCGCGGTCCTTCGGCCCGCTGGCCGGGCTCTACCGCGACGCGATGGCCAAGCACGGCCACCCGATGCAGCAGATCGGCACGCATTCGCCCGGCCACCTCGCCGCCACGGACGAGGAAGCGCGGGAGGAGTTCTTCCCGCACTGGCTCGCCCAGCGGAACCAGCTCGGTGCCGAGCGCGGCTGGGGCCCGGGCAGCCGCGCCGAATTCGATTACCTCTGCACCCCCGAGGGCGCGCTCTACGTCGGATCACCGGAAACGGTGGCGGCGAAGATCGCCCTGCTCAAACAAAACCTGGGCGTGGACCGCTTCGACCTCAAGTACAGCAACGGCACGCTCCCGCATGCGGCCATGATGCGCTCCATCGAGCTGTTCGGCACCGAGGTCGCGCCCCGCGTGCGCGCGCTGCTGGCCGGCGCGGCATCCGCACCCGACCAGTCACTGAAAGAATAGGAACCATGACTTCCAGCCACCCCCGCAACGAGGAACTCTTCGACCGCGCCCGCCGCCTGATGCCGGGCGGCGTCAACTCGCCGGTCCGGGCCTTCGGCTCGGTAGGCGGCACGCCCCGCTTCATGGTCTCCGCCAAGGGCCCGTACCTCACCGACGCCGACGGCGCCGAGTACGTGGACCTGGTCTGCTCCTGGGGGCCGGCGCTGCTGGGCCACGCCCACCCGGCCGTCCTCGCGGCGGTGCACGCCGCCGTCGACCGCGGACTGTCCTTCGGCGCCTCGACCCCGGACGAGGCCAACCTCGCCGCACTCGTCCAGGAGCGCGTCCCGGCTGCCGAGCGGGTCCGGATGGTCTCCACCGGCACCGAGGCGACCATGACCGCCATCCGGCTGGCCCGCGGCTACACCGGTCGCAACCTGGTGATCAAGTTCGCCGGCTGCTACCACGGCCACCTCGACGGCCTGCTCGCCGCCGCCGGTTCGGGCCTGGCTACGCTCGCGCTGCCCGGCTCCGCCGGCGTCACCGCCGCGACCGCCGCCGAAACCCTCGTGCTGCCCTACAACGACCTGGACGCCGTCGAGGCCGCCTTCGCCAAGCACGGCGACAGCATCGCCGCCGTTATCACCGAGGCCGCGCCGGCCAACATGGGCGTGGTCACCCCGGGCGAAGGCTTCAACGCCGGGCTGGCCCGGATCACCCGCGAACACGGCGCCCTGTTGATCCTCGACGAGGTCCTCACCGGGTTCCGCACCGGATACTCGGGCTACTGGGGCCTCACCGGCGGGGCGGCCGACGCCGCCGAGCCGTGGGCCCCGGACCTGCTGACCTTCGGCAAGGTCATCGGCGGCGGCATGCCGACGGCGGCCCTCGGCGGCCGCGCCGAGGTCATGGACTACCTCGCCCCGGTGGGCCCGGTCTACCAGGCCGGCACCCTCTCCGGGAACCCGGTGGCGATGGCCGCCGGCGTCGCGACCCTGACCCATGCCACGCCCGAGGTGTACGGCTTCGTCGACGCCCGGTCGCTGGAACTCTCCGGCGCGCTGTCCGCGGCCCTGGACGAGGCGGGGGTGGACCACTCCATCCAGCGCGCCGGGAACCTGTTCTCCGTCGCCTTCGGCACCTCGGCCCGCGGCGTCCACAACTACGACGACGCGCAGGGCCAGGAAGTCTTCCGCTACGCGCCGTTCTTCCACTCCATGCTCGACTCCGGGGTGTACCTGCCGCCGTCGGTGTTCGAGGCCTGGTTCCTCTCCGCCGCACACGACGACGCGGCGATGAACCGGATCTTCGACGCCCTGCCGGCCGCCGCCCGGGCTGCCGCCGCGGCCCAGGCGTAGTTCAGCCGGCGGTAGGTGGCGCCGTCGGCGTCGTAGCTTAACCAGAGGGGCACCCGCCGCGGCGGGTGCCCCTCTAGTTAATAAGCTTGTTTTATGTAGCCCAGTGCCGACCGCGGGCTAGAGGACGTCCGAGAGGAAGCCCTGCAACCGTTCCGTTCGCGGGCTGGTGAAGATCTGTTCGGGCGGCCCGGACTCGACGACGACGCCGCCGTCCATGAAGGTGACGGTGTCCGAGACGTTCCGGGAGAATCCCATCTCATGGGTCACCACCACCATGGTCATGCCCCCCTTGGCGAGGTCTGCCATGAGCGCCAGCACGCCCTTGACGAGTTCCGGGTCCAGTGCGGACGTGGCCTCGTCGAAGAACATCACCTCCGGCTTCATGGCCAAAGCCCGCGCGATGGCCACGCGCTGCTGCTGGCCGCCGGAGAGGTTGGAGGGACGGGAATCGGCCTTGTGCTTGAGCCCGACAAGGTCCAGTTGGGCGAGGGCTTCCTCCCGTGACTGCTCCTTGGACATGCCGCGCAGCTTCCGCAGTGCCAGGGACACGTTCTCCGCCACGGTCTTGTGCGGGAACAGGTTGAACTGCTGGAAGACCATGCCGATCCGCCGCCGCAGTTCGTCCGGGTTGTCCTTGAGCACCGAGCGGCCGTCGAGCAGGATGTCGCCCTGCTCAGGTTCGATCAGGCGGTTCATCACCCTCAGCAAGGTGGACTTGCCCGAACCGGAGGGCCCGATCACGGAAGCCGTTGAACCCTTCTCAACATGCAGGTCGATGCCGCGCAGCACGCGGTTCGAACCGAAGGACAGGTGGATATTCTGCGCCGTCAACGATCCGGATACGAACTCGCTCATGCCTGGGCTCCCTTTCCGACGACGGCAGCTGCCTCGTCCGGTTCTTTCTTCTCGGGCCGGCCGGAGCGCAGCCGCCGGTCGATCCAGTTCACAAAGTGCGTCAACGGAACGGTCAGCGCCAGGTAGAACACCGCCGCTGCGACATAGGGGGAGAGGTTCCCACTGGTGGACGCCGCGTCCTTGCCGATCTGGAAGATTTCTCGTTCCGAGGCCAGCAGGCCGAGCATGAAGACCAAGGAGGACTCCTTGATCAGCGCGATGAACTGGTTCACGAGGGCGGGCAGCACCCGCCGGACGCCCTGGGGCACGACCACCAGGCGCATTGCCGGGCCGTAGCCAAACCCCAGGGCTCGTGTGGCTTCGAGCTGCCCCTTGTCCACGCTCTGGATACCGGAGCGGAAGATCTCGCCGATGTAGGCGGCCGACATCAGGGACAGCGCTGCGACGGCCATCGGGTACGGGCTGGTGGAGCCGGTCATCTGCCGGACAATGGGCCCGAACCCGAGCCCGATCACCAGAATGGTCAGGATGGGCGGCAGACCTCGAAGGATGTCGGTGTAGATGCGCGCCACCCATCGGACGCCGGCGTTCCGGGAAATCCCCATCAGGGCCAGCAACATGCCGAGCACTGTTCCGATCACGCCGGCAGCGACGGCCAAAACGAGCGTGTTCGGAAGTCCGACGGCGAACATTTTGGGGAGGACGGCGCCGATCGCATTCCAGTCAAGGAAGGTCTCGGAGAGCAAATTGAGGAAATCCATGGAACGCCCGGTTTACTTCGCGGGGATCTGGACGGCCTTGCTGCCCGGCTTCCAACCCTGCGGGGTCTGCTCCTTGGCGGTGGGCCGGTCGGTGTACCACTTTGCGGTGAGCTTGGTCCACGTACCGTCCGCGATAACGGCGTCAAGGCCCGAGTTGAGGGCGTCGATCAGCGGCTGGTTGTCCTTGTTGACGGCGTACGCGGTGAAGTTCTGCGTGTTGACGACTTTTTCCGCGATCTTGGTCTTGTCGCCCTCCTTGACCTGGCCCGTGGCCTGCTGCGAGGGGGCCACCCAGGCATCCACCTGGCCGGACTTCACGTTGGCGTACACAGTGTTGTAGTCCGGGAAGCGGACCGGTTCGAGCTTGAGCGTGTTGGTCACATAGTCGTCCTGAACGGTGCCCTGCACGACGCCCACGCGGACGCCGTCCTTGAGGTCGGCGAAGCCCTTGACCTTGGCGTCGCTCCTTGGTCACCACAGCCATGTAGCCGAAGTCGTAGCCGTTGGTGAAGCCGACCGTCTCGCGGCGCTTGTCCGTGGTGGAAATCGAGGAGGACCCGACGTCGAACTGCTTGTTCTTGACCTGGGAAAGCAGTGCCGAGAAGTCTGTGGAGGCGAACTCGACCTTGAGGCCAAGTTTGGCGCCGATGGCGCGCAGCAGCTCGTTGTCGTAGCCGGTGAACTTGCCCGATGGGTCGATGAAGATGTTCGGCGGGGCATCGGACAGGGTGCCGACCCGGAGGGTGCCCTCGCTGGCCAGACCCGAGCTTGGACTTGTCGATCTTGTCCAGGGGCGTGACGTCCTTGGTGGTGTACTCGTCCAAGGACGTCTGGTCGCTGCCCTGGAGGGCGTCCGTTGACGCTCCCGAGCTCTGCGCAGAGCCGCCGCCGCACGCGGCGAGGGAGACCGACAGGGCAACGGCCACGGGAAGGGCGGTGAGCCACTTCAAGGCTTTGCTTTTCATCACGCAATCACTTTCGTCTGAAGTCCAGGGCGGCGGCGGGGTAACAGCTCCGCACGCCGGATGGCGCGCCGACGGACGGCGGCACCGCAAAAGATAATTGTGTCACCGGGCCGCCAGGCCGGATCAAATCGAACGAATGACCGGCTCCAAGCGATCTTCGTCGAATATTCCGCGGGGGAGGTGCTTTCGGGTGAACCTGTGAGCCACCTCGGAGCTGCCCGGGCAGAATCCGGAGCGCCCGATCACCGGGGCGCGGGGTCCGCCGCGCGGTGTGGGGTCCGTCTCATTGCGCGGAAAAACAGGGCCGCGGCCGGAAAGCGGCGTGCCGCGGCGGCGAACGTGTCGAATTGTGAAGGTCAGCGCCGCCGGCCGACGGCCCGGCTAGAAGCCGCCCCGGCTCGCATCCTCCGGCGGCAGCACCGGCCAGTCACCCTCGATCACGGCGGCGGGCTTGGTCTTGCGCAGGTAGGTCTGGAAATCCGACGCCTGGGCGGCCGCCCACTCGACCTGGAGCTGGTGCAGGTGGCTGGCCGGCATCCGGAGCTTGGGGAACTTCCCGGCCATGGCGTCGAGCATCCGCAGCGTGGCCAGCGCATCGGCGGCCGAGGTGTGAGCGTTGTCCAGGCTGACGCCGTACTCCTCGCAGAGCGCGGTCAGCGTGCGTTTGCCCTTGCGGTACCGGTCAACCTGCTTGTTCATGATGAAGGGGTCCAGGACCGGGAACCGGCTCAGTTGGGGCACGCCGTAGCGGGCGGACTCGGCGGCAAGCACGGTGAAGTCGTAGCTGGCGTTGAAGGCTATGACCGGCACGCCGGTGTCGAACAGCTCCTGCAGCACAGTGGCCAGTTCCCGAACCACCTCCGCGGCCGGGCGGCCCTCGCGGCGGGCCTGCTCGGTGGTGACACCGTGGACGTCGCTGGCCTCGGTGGGGATCTCCACCCCGGGATCGGCCAGCCACTCGTGTTCCTTGATGACCGAACCGTCGGCATCCACGACGGTCACCGAAGCCGTTACGATCCGCGCCGCGCGTGAGTTCCGGCCGGTGGTTTCAAGGTCGAACGCTGCGCGGGGGAGGGTGTGCCAGGTGCTCATGCCTCAACGCTACCTGCTGGCGCGGACAGTTTGGCGGCGCCCGGCGGCAGCGGGCACCGGTAACCTTGATGCCATGCGGACGGAGTATGTGGAGGCGGTGCTGGAGCTCGCCGCAATGGTGCCGGCCGGCACCGCCGTCGCCTATGGCGACGTCGCCGAACTCCTCGGCGCCGGCGGCCCCCGCCAGGTCGGCTCGGTAATGAGCCACCACGGCAGCGCCGTCCCCTGGTGGCGGATCCTCAAGGCCAACGGCGACGCCCCGCCAGGCCATGAACGCGAGGCGCTGGCCTTCTACCGCGCCGAAAAGACGCCATTGCGCGGCGAATACCTGGAATACGAGCGCACCGGCGAGGGCCGCTGGCGGGTTGACCTGGCAGCGGCGCGGTGGTCTCCCTCCGAGCCCGACTTCGAACAGATCGACGCCATCGCCCGGCGCCTCGAACGCGAGCTGCACGGAATGTCAGTGCCCAATGATGAAATGTCCGTGTGAGTAGCCCAAGCCGGACAACCCCGAAACAAACAACGCCCAGCCAGTCCGCCCCGAACGGAGCCGGCCTGCGCCTGCTGCCGCCGCGGACGCGGCACAGCGCCGTGCCCGTGCTCTCGCCGGACCAGCGGGACGCTGTCGAGGTCGCACACGGCTCCGGACCCGTGCTGGTCCCGGGCGCGCCGGGGACCGGCAAGTCCACCGTCCTGGTCGAGGCCGCCGTCCGCCGGGCGCAGCGGGACGGCCTGGATCCGGAGCGGATGCTGATCCTGGCGCCCGGCCGGCTCGCCGCCGACGCGCTGCGCGACCGCTTCACCGCGCGCCTGGACCGCAGCCTGAGCACGACGCCGGCGCGCACCTGGGCGTCGTACGCCTTCGATCTGATCCGCCGGGCCAAAGCCGAAGGCGTCCTGCCGCTGCCGCGGGCGCCGAAACTCCTGTCCGGACCCGAACAGGACCTGATCATCAAGGAGCTCCTCGAGGGCCACGCCCAGCCCGGGCTGGAGCTGCCCTGGCCGGAGGACATGGGCGCGGCCCTGCAGACCCGGGGATTCCGACAGGAGGTCCGCCAGCTCTTTGACCGGATCATCGAATCCGGCCGTACCGCCGAGGACCTCGCGGCCCTCGCACAGCGCTGCGGCCGGCCCGACTGGACCGCGGCCGCAGCGCTCTACGCCGAGTACCGCGACGTCCTGGACCTGCGCATGCCGGAGTCCTTCGACCCGGCCGGCATCATCACGGCCGCACGCCAGATTTTCCAGGACGCCCCGGATTTCCTGGCCGCGGAGCGGGACCGGCTTCAGCTCATCCTCGTGGACGACATCCAGGAAGCGAACCCGGCCGTATTCGAGCTCCTCGCCGACATCGCCGCGGGCAAGGACGCCCTCGTCACTTCGTCCCCGGACACCGTGGTGCAGGGGTTCCGCGGGGCACGGCCGGACCTGGTGGCCGAGCTGCCCCGGCTGCTCGCACCGGCCGGCGGAACCGTCCTGGAGCGGCCGCTGTGGACCGCGCACCGCCACGCCCCGGCCATTGCACAGGCCTGGCAGACGGTAGCTGAGCGGATCTCGCTGCGCTCCGGCGGAACGTCGGCACGCCGGCTCGAACAGCCGGTCACGCGTCCTTCCGGCGGCGGCGAAGGTGTGGTGGAGGCGCACCTGCTGCCGTCCCCGGTGCACGAGCTGCGCTACGTGGCGCAGCGGATCCTGGAAGCGCAGCTCAAGGACGGCAGGGATCTCGGTGATATCGCCGTCGTCGTGCGCAACGGCGGCCAGCTCAGCCAGCTGCAGCGCCACCTGGCGGGCCAGGGCATTCCGGTCCGGGTCCCGGTGGCCGAATCAGCGGTCCGGGACGAAGTCGCCGTGCGGCCGCTGCTGGACGCCTACGCCGCGGCCCTGGACCCTGCCGTGCTCACGCCGGAAGCGGCCGTCTCGCTGCTGACCTCGAGGATCGGCGGCGCCACCTCCATCGAACTGCGCCGGCTCCGCCAGTCGCTGCGCCGGGAGGAACTGGCGGGCGGCGGGGGCCGCACCAGCGACACGCTGCTCGTGGAGGCGCTCCTGGAGCCGGGCGCACTGGCCACACTGGGCATCGAGGGGCACTCCGCACGCCGCGTCGCGCGGATGATCCGGGCTGGCCGGGACGCGGCCGGGGCCCCCGGCAGCAATGCCGAAACGGTGCTTTGGGCGCTGTGGCACTCCACCGGCCTGGCCGGCCGCTGGACCGACGCCGCCCTGGCCGGCGGCGCCGCCGGAGCCCGGGCGGACCGGGACCTGGACGCCATGATGGCCCTCTTCCACACCGCCGAAAGGTATGTGGACCAGCTCCCCGGCTCCGGGCCGGAACAGTTCCTGGAATACCTGCTAAGCCAGGACCTGCCGATGGACACGCTGGCTGCCCGGGCGCAGCTCGAAGACGCGGTGGAGCTCATGACACCGGCCAGCGCCGCCGGCCGCGAATGGCCGGTCGTTATCGTGGCAGGGCTCCAGGAAGGCGTGTGGCCCAATACCCGGCTCCGCGGTGAACTGCTCGGCAGCACCCTTTTCGCCGACGCCGTTGAACACGGTGTCGGGTACGCCCTGCAGCTCGATCCGCTGAGCCGGCTCCGCGAGATCCGCTACGACGAACTGCGCAGCTTCTCCACCGCCGTCTCCCGCGCCCGGGAGGTGCTCATCTGCACGGCTGTCTCCTCCGAAGACGAACAGCCCTCCTCCTTTCTGGACTATGTCTCGCCGCTGGATCCGGACCAGGACCGGCGCGGCTTCACACCGGTGGAGCGGCCGCTGACCCTGCGCGCGCTCGTGGCCGAACTGCGGCAGTTCGCCCAGCTCGACGGCGCCCCCGCGGAGTCTGCCGAGGCTACCGCCGTCCTCGGGGCCCTCGCCGCCGCCGAGCCGGCCGTGCCCGGTGCCCACCCCGGCAGCTGGTGGGGACTGGCGCCGCTGTCCTCCACCGATCCGGTGGTGCCGCCCGGAGGAACCGTCTTCGTCTCGCCCTCCAAGGTCGAGACTGTGCAGAAGTCGCCGCTGGACTGGTTTGTCCAGGCCGCCGGCGGCGAGGCCGCCACGGATTTTGCCCGCAGCCTTGGCACCCTGGTCCATGCGATCGCCCAGGACCTCCCGGACGCATCCGGCGGCGAGTACGTGGCCGAACTGGTCAAACGCTGGCCCGCGCTCGGGATGAAGGACAACTGGGAGGGCAAGCTGGACTTCCAGCGGGCCGAGACAATGGTCCGCAAACTGGCGCAGTACGTGCTGGTCATGCGCAGCGAGGGGCGGAGCCTGCTCGGTGTGGAACAGGACTTCGAAGTGAAACTTCCCGACGTGGTTCCCGCTGCCGTCCCCGACAACGGGGAGCCCGGGCCGGAGTCCGGCGGCGGCGAGGCGTGGCCCGCGCGCCCGGCCGTGCTCCGCGGCCAGGTGGACCGGCTGGAGATCGACGCCGAGGGCCGGCTGGTGATCGTGGATCTCAAGACCGGCAAACGCCAGCCGGGCAAGGCCGAACTCGAACGCCATCCGCAGCTGGGCGCATACCAGGCGGCGGTGCTGGCCGGCGGATTCACCGGCCCCGACGACGGTCCGCCGCCGAGGCCGGGCGGTGCCGTGCTGGCCCAGCTCGGCACCGGCACCAAAAGCCCCGGCGTGCAGAGCCAGCCGCCGCTGGACCCGGATGCGAACTGGGCGCTGGAACTGGTTGGCGAGGCCGCCCGCGTCATGTCCGGCAGTACCTTCGAAGCCCGCCACGACCCCGCCAAGGGCGGGCACGGCGGCCACGGCTGCAGGCTCCCGGAAGTCTGCCCGCTGTGCGCACGTGGAAAGCAGGTCACCGAATGAGCAGCCAGGCACCCTCGGCCGCAGCGCCGCAATCGGGTCCGAGCCCGGACGGACTGCCGCAGCCGCTGCCCGAACCACGGTTCAGCCCCGAGCAGCTGTCGGCGATGCTGGGGGAGAAGAACAGCCCCACCGCCGAGCAATCGCTGATCATCTCCTCTCCGCTGGCACCCCGGCTGGTGATCGCCGGGGCAGGCTCTGGCAAGACAGCCACCATGGCGGACCGAGTGGTGTGGCTGGTCGCGAACGGCTGGGTCCGGCCGGAGGAAGTGCTCGGTGTGACCTTCACCCGCAAGGCCGCCGGCGAGCTCGCCACCCGGATCCGGGCCAAGCTCGCCGCCCTGGCGCGGATCGCGGCGGCCGATCCCGAGCACAAGGTGTTCCCGCCGGGCCTGCTGAGCACCGACGCGCTCGAACCCAAGGTCTCCACCTACCACTCCTATGCCAGCGGGATCGTCTCGGATTACGGCCTGCGGCTTGGTGTCGAACGGGACGTGGTGCTGCTCGGAGGCGCCCAGTCCTTCCAACTGGCCAGCGAGGTGGTGGAAGCCTTCGACGGTGACTACCAGCATTTCCGCTCCGCCAAATCCACCCTGGTCAAGGCCGTTATCCAGCTCGCCGGTGAGTGCGCGGAGCACCTGCAGGACCCGGCGCAGGTCCGCTCCTGGCTGCTGGACCGGGTGGCCGAGTTCGAGGCGCTCCCGTACGTCGCGACGGCCAAGAAAAACCCCAGCCAGGCCGCCGGGGAGCTCAGCGCGCTGCTGCGCACCCGTGCCAGCGTTGCCGAGATGGTCGGCCGCTACGCGGAGGCCAAACGGGCCCGGGGAGCCCTGGACTTCGGCGACCTTGTGGCCCTCGCGGCGCGCGTCGCCAACGAGATCCCGGTGGCGGCGCAGACCGAACGCCAGCGTTACAAAGTGGTGCTGCTGGACGAATTCCAGGACACCTCCCATGCCCAGCTCGTCCTCTTCTCCAGGCTGTTCGGGGACGGTCACGCCGTCACCGCGGTGGGGGATCCGAACCAGTCGATCTACGGCTTCCGTGGCGCCTCGGCCGGTCAGTTGTTCCACTTCGTCCGGGAATTCCCCGTCCGGGTGGATGCCGGCGCCGGCGCCGGAAACGACGGCGACGCCGGCGGCCCGCCCCGGTTCGCGGTCGCCCCGACCTCGTACCTGACCACGGCCTGGCGCAACGGCCGGAACATCCTGCAGGCAGCCAACCTCATTTCGGCCCCGCTCAGCCAGGCGGCGGCCCGGGCCGGAGCCGCCGGCGCCCGGGACGGCGCCGGGGCCGTGGAGGTCCCGCCGCTGCAGCCCAGCCCGGCCGCGGTCCAGGGCCGCGTCGTGATGGGCCGTTTCGGCACGGACGAGGACGAGGCCGCGGCGATCGCCGCCGATGTGCTGACGTTTCGTCGGACCGATTTCGACGCAGGTAAGGCGGAAGACCCGGAGCCGCCGGCGATGGCTGTGCTCTGCCGCCGGCGCGCCCAGATGGAGTGCATCCGCCGCGAATTCGAGCTGCGCGGGATCCCCTACGAGATCGTGGGCCTCGGCGGCCTGCTGGACACCCCGGAAATCGTGGATCTCGTAGCGACCCTGCGCGTGCTGGCCGATCCGGGCCGCTCGGACTCGCTGATGCGGCTGCTGGCCGGTGCCCGCTGGCGGATCGGTCCCGCGGACCTGATGGCCTTCCGCGACTGGTCCAGTTTCCTGGCCCGGCGGCGCGGACGTCCCGGAGCCCCCGGCAGCGACGCCGACGCCGGCGACGGCACCGACGCCGAGGCCGCCGAGGAACTCATCGAGGGCGACCTGACCGATGCCGCCAGCCTCGTCGAGGCGCTTGACTGGCTGCCCCGCCCGGACTGGACGTCCGCGCACGGCCGCCGGCTGAGCCCGGAAGCCCAGGAACGGCTGCAGCGGCTCTCCGCCGAACTCCGCCAGCTGCGCAGCTTCATGGGCGATGACCTCAGTACGCTGCTCGGCGAGGTTGAGCGGGCGATGCTGCTGGACATCGAGGTCGCGGCCCGGCCGGGCATCAGCATCCACCAGGCCCGGCGCAACCTCGATGCCTTCCAGGACGCCGCCGCCGGGTTCCTGCACACCTCGCAGCGGGTGGACGTGCTCGCGTTTCTGGCTTGGCTGGAAGCGGCCGCCGCCGAGGAGAATGGCCTCGATGCCGCCGCACCGGAAGTCAACCACGAGGCCGTCCAGCTGCTGACCGTGCACGCTTCCAAGGGCCTGGAATGGGACGTGGTCTTCGTCCCGGGCCTCAACGCCGGGGCCTTCCCGTCCGGCCGGGACTCGCGCTGGAGCAGCGGGTCCGCCGCGCTGCCCTGGCCGCTGCGCGGGGACCGGGCAGACCTGCCGCAGTGGGACCTGGAGCAGCCGGACCAGAAGGGCTGGCTCGACGCCGAGAAGGACTTCAAGTCCGCCGTCCAGGCCCACGGCGAGGCCGAGGAACGGCGGCTGGCGTACGTGGCGTACACCCGTGCCAAGCACGTGCTCTGGGTCTCCAGTGCCGCCTGGGTGGGCTCCCGGGCCGGTCTTGCCGAGATGTCCCCGTTCCTGGCCGAACTTGAAGTGTTGAGTGCGTCCGGCGCGGCCGGGATCCATCCGCTCTCCGTCGCCGAGGAAGCCTTGCCCGGGGAGAGCCCGCTGACCGCCGAGCTGGAGCTCGCGCTGTGGCCCTACGATCCCCTGGAAGGGCCGGTCCACCCGCACACCGGGGCGCGCCTGCGGCTCGTGCCCGGCCGCCGGGCCGCCATGGAGGCCGCCGCGGCGCGGGTCCTCGAACGACTCAGAGAGCCCGAGGACCTGCCGCAACCCGAGCTGCTTAAACAGCCCGAACGACCGGGGCAACCGGAACGGCCCGGCGGTGCTGCGCTGCCGGCTCCGGTCTCCGGCGCGCGCAAATTGCGCGGGCCGGCTGCGGGCTGGGCGCAGGAAGCGGCCACCCTGCTGGACCGGCGCTCCCGGCGCTCCGCCGGCCAGGAAGTACACCTGCCGGGCCATATTTCCGCCTCCACCCTGGTGGACCTGGATGACGACGCTGCCTCGGTGGTGGCACGGCTACGGCGGCCCGTCCCGCGCGAGCCCGGTATGTCCGCCCGCAAAGGAACCGCTTTCCATGCCTGGGTCGAGGAGTACTTCGGCACCACCGGGATGCTGGACCTCGGCGAAGCAGCCGGCTCGGATGACCACATAGATGAGGCCTACGGCCTGGACGTCATGGTGGAGACCTTCCGCCGGTCCGAGTGGGCGCACCGGGCGCCCGCCCACGTCGAGGTTCCCGTCGAAACCCGGATCGGGGACGTGGTGGTGCGGGGGCGCATCGATGCGGTGTTCCGGGATGCCGACGGCGGCTGGGACCTGGTGGACTGGAAGACCGGACGCCGGCCCTCGGCCGGCCAGCTCAAAACCAGGGCTGTGCAGCTCGCGGTCTACCGCCTGGCGTGGTCACGGCTCAAAGGTGTCCCGCTCGAGGACGTCCGGGCGGCGTTCTACTACGTGGCCGATGATGCGGTTGTCCGGCCCCACGATCTGGGAACCGCGGAGCGCCTGGAGGAGATTGTCGCCGCCGCCCTGGGCAGGGCGGCGGGCTAGCGGCTGCGGGTCAGGACCGTTTCGCCGGTACTACGGTCAGCGCCGTGGTCGAGGTGTCCTCGGCCGCGGGGGCGGGAGTTTCCGCGGTGGCGTCGTCGCTGGCCGGTTCCGCGGCGCCGTCGCTGGGTTCCTGCCGGTCTGCGGGAACGGTGTCGGCGGGAACGGTGCCGTCCGCGGCGTCTGCGGGAACGGTGCTGTCCGCGGCGTCTGCGGGAACGGTGCTGTCCGCGGCGTCTGCGGGAACGGTGCCGTCGGCCCGGTCCTCTCCCGGTTCAGGGGCTTCATCGCGGGGGATCGGTGTGATGTGAACGGCAGGCGCCATGCCGGGTCCCTGCACGCGGGGCGCGGCTCCGGAAGCGGGTGCCGCCGGCACGGGGGCGGCAGCGGGCGCATCCGCGGCGGAACCCGCTCCGCCCGGGGCAATTGCCTGCACGGTGACAGCGGGCTGCGGCAGCGGTTCGACGCTGATCGGCTGCCCGCCGTGCTCGGCGACGTCCTCGGCCAGCACGGCCAGCATCGATTCCGCCTCGCTGATCATGTCCGGGTTCTCGGCGGCCAGGCCCTTGACCAAATACTGCGCCAACGCGAATTCGGCGGACAGTGCGGCACGGCGCAGCAGATGCGCGTCGGGGGCGTCCCGGCGGCTGGTGGTGTAGTGCCCAAGAACGGCGTCCACGAAATCTTGGTCGTTGGAGGCCACCAGCCAGGCCATGTCGTCGGCGGGATCGCCGATGCGCAGGTCGGTCCACCCGGTCACGGCCGTCACCCGGTCGCCCTCGACCAGCAGATTGTCCTCATGGAGGTCACCGTGCACAACGCTGGGGTTGAAACGCCAGAGCGACACGTCTTCGAGCGCGTGTTCCCAGCGGCGCAGCAGCAACGCGGGGATCTTGCCGGTGGTCGCGGCCTGGTCCAGTTCGTTGAGTCGCCGCTGGCGGAATTCGTTCGGCGTGTAGCTGGGCAGGTCCGCGTTGCTGACCAGCGACTGCGGAAGATCGTGGATCGCCGCGAGGGCGGCTCCGATTTCCCGGGCCAGGGCGGCCGAGCCGGCGCCCAGGTCTTCCACCGAGGCGGTGGCGCCGGAGAGGTGCGAGTAGACGAAAGTGCTGAGCGCGCCCTGCCGGACCGTGCCGGCCACGGTGGGCATCAGGAACGGGAGTTCGGCGCGGATGCCGGGGGTGAAGGCGCGCAGTACCAAGAACTCGGTTTCGAGCCGTGCGCTTGCCTCGGCGTGCCGGGGTGAACGGACCCGCCAGCGTTTGCCCTCGGAGTCAAGGAGAAGGGCGGAATCGAAGTCTGCCGGATCGTCCGGAGCGGAGCTCACGGCGGTCGGGGTCAGGCCGGGGACTGCCGCGGTTGCCACGGCTGCCAGTTCGATTGGTTTTCTTCTCACGCTTCCACGGTAGATTGAGCCGCGCCCAAGACGGCGATGTGCCGCGGCGAGTCTGAAAGATCGGCCGGAAATAGCGGCCCGCGGCTGGTCCCCGGCGGCCCGCAGGCCAGCCGCCCGCAGCCGCCCGGGAAATGTCAATTGTCGGCGGGGGTCGGTACGGTAGGTACATGAGTCTTACGGAGTCAACGGGGCCGGGCACAAGTAAAAGTGCAGGTAAAAGTGCGGGTGAAAGTGCGGGTACAAATGCCGCTAAAAGTGCCGGTACGGATACCAGCCAACTTGCCGGCCAAAGCAGCGGGCCGGACAGTCCCAAGACAGCGCCCGCGTCCGCTGCCGGCGGGGCCGTGGCGACGCTGCCCGCGCCGGCCCAGGGATCGGGGGAAAGCCCGCCGGCCAACTGGCTGCGGGACACCGTGCTGCCGGTACGCCCAGCCTTGGTCGACCGGGGTTCAGCGGCGCGGTTGAAGCCGGACATGCTGGAGGACCTGGTCCGGTCCGCCGGGACACGGGCCATGATCCTGTCGCGGCGCCAGGCGCTGGTCAGCGCGGAGGGGCTGGTTTTCCTCGATGCGGCCGGTCTCGCCGCGCGGCTCAGCGGAACCGCCTACGCCCCGGAACAGGTTGTTTACCTCGGCAGCGCGCTGCCCGGAGCCCGGGCGGCGGCAGGAACCCAGTTTGTGCTGTTCATCCTTCCGGAGCAGTTCGAGGTCCGTGCCGAACCGTTCGAACCGCATGTGGAGGGTATTCCGGCCGGCGCGCAGTGGGCGGGGTTCCGCGAGGTGGCCGGGCAGCTGGATCCCACCGACACCGCCCTCTTCATCGAGGCCAGTGCCATCGCCAACTGGCATGCCACCCACACGCACTGCCCGCGCTGCGGGGCCGCCACCGTCCCCGAGGCCGGCGGCTGGGTCCGTCGCTGCCCATCGGACAACTCCGAACACTATCCCCGCACCGACCCGGCCATTATCGTCACCGTTGTTGGTCCTGACGACCGGTTGCTGCTGGGCGGCGGAGGCCCGCTTGACTCCCGCAACTACTCGACCCTGGCCGGCTTCGTCGAGCCCGGCGAATCCCTGGAGCAGGCCGTGGTCCGCGAAATCGGCGAAGAGGTGGGGGTCCGGGTCTCGGCGTCACAATACCTCGGCTCCCAGTCCTGGCCGTTCCCGGCGTCACTGATGCTGGGCTTCACCGCGACGACGGCGGACACACACGCCACGCCCGACGGCGTCGAAGTCACCCGTGCTCGCTGGTTCAGCCGCCAGGAACTGCAGGACGCAGTGCTGAGTGGGGAAATCGTGATCTCCAGCAGACTCTCGATCGCGCGCGCCCTGATCGAGCACTGGTACGGCGGCGTCATCCAGGACCGTACGGACAGCGCATGAGGACAGCACCGCCACTCCTGGCGGGCGTCCCGGCCGCGCCCGGACGCCGCCCCACACCTTCCAACCGCTAAGCAACAGAAGTGAACACAGATATTTTTGATTCCAGTGCCCTCCCGACCGGACAGCCACACGAGGGCGGCCCGGCCGCGGACCTTGCCGTTCCGGACACCCGTTCCCTCGAGGATCGGGTCCTCGGCGGTCTCGATGCCGAGCAACGTGAAGTGGCCAGTACCCTGAACGGACCCATGTGCGTGCTCGCAGGTGCCGGGACCGGCAAGACCCGCGCCATCACGCACCGCATCGCCTATGGCGTGCACTCGGGAGTGTACAGCCCGCAACGGCTGCTTGCCGTCACCTTCACCGCGCGGGCCGCCGCCGAGATGCGCAGCCGGCTCCGCGACCTCGGCGTCGGCAGCGTGCAGGCCCGCACCTTCCACGCTGCCGCGCTGCGCCAGCTCCAGTTCTTCTGGCCCCAGGCGGTCGGCGGCGCATTGCCCAACCTGCTGGACCACAAGGCCCAGATCATCGCCGAAGCCGCGCGGCGGCTCCGGCTCAGCACGGACCGGGCCTCCATCCGGGACCTCGCCTCCGAGATCGAGTGGGCCAAGGTGTCCATGCTCACCCCGGCAAACTATCTGGAGAAGGCCCAGGGCCGCGGCACCCCGGGCGGTTTCGACCTGACCGCCGTGGCCCGTGTCTTCCAGTCCTATGAGGACGTCAAGACGGACCGGAACGTGATCGACTTCGAGGACGTCCTGCTGATTACGGTGGGAATCCTGCAGGAGGACCCCAAAGTCGCCGCGACCGTCCGCGAGCAGTACCGCCACTTCGTGGTGGACGAATACCAGGACGTGTCGCCGCTGCAGCAGCGGCTCCTCGAACTCTGGCTGGGCGGCCGGGACGACCTCTGCGTTGTCGGTGACGCCAGCCAGACGATTTACTCCTTCACCGGCGCCTCGCCGAAGCACCTGCTCGGCTTCAAGGCCCAGTACCCGAACGCCACCGTGGTCAAACTTATCCGCGATTACCGCTCCACCCCGCAGGTGGTGAAGCTGGCCAACGATCTGCTGGCGGGCCGGCGCAGCGGCGGCCCCGCGGCGGACGCGGCCTGGGCCACGCCGCTGCAGCTCGTGGCCCAGCGGCCCGCCGGGCCCGTCCCGCAGTTCACCGAGTGCTCCGACGACGAAGCCGAAGCCGCCACGGTGGCGGTCAAAATCCGGGAACTCCTGGACGCGGGCACGCCCGCAAGCCAGGTTGCCGTGCTGTTCCGCACCAACGGCCAGTCGGAGGCCTATGAACAGGCTCTCGCCTCGGCGGGCATCGGCTACCAGCTGCGCGGCGGCGAACGGTTCTTCGCCCGCAAGGAGGTCCGTGACGCGATCCTGCAGCTCCGGGCGGCCACCCGCGCGGCCGCCGAAACCGCCACGCCGGAACCTCTGGGCCAGCTTGTCCGCGACATAGTCGCCTCGCTCGGTTACACCGACGCCGCCCCGCACAGCGGCGGCGCCCTCAGGGAGCGCTGGGAGTCGTTGGCCGCGCTCGTGGCACTGGCCGATGAACTGGTCCTCAGCAGGGGGGCGCAGTTCAGCCTCGCGGACTTCGTCAACGAGCTGCAGGAACGTTCGCTGGCCCAGCACGCCCCGACTGTCCAGGGCGTGACCCTGGCCTCGCTGCACGCCGCGAAGGGCCTGGAATGGGAGGCGGTGTTCCTGGTCGGTTTGAGCGAAGGCCTGATGCCGATTTCCTTCGCGGACACCCCGGGGGCCGTCGATGAAGAACGCCGGCTGCTCTACGTCGGGATCACCCGGGCGAAGGAATTCCTGCACCTGTCCTGGTCGACGGCGCGGACCCCGGGCGGACGGGCCAACCGGAAGCCGTCACGGTTCCTCGACGGGCTGCGCCCCGACTCGGTGGCCAGTTCCGCCGTGCGCGGCAAGGGGGCCGCGCCGCGCCGAAAGGCAGCCGTGCCGGCATCCTGCCGGATCTGCGGGAGCATGCTCTCGTCCGGAGCCGAACGCAAGGTGGGCCGGTGCAGCCAGTGCCCGCCCAGCTACGAAGAACAGACCTTTGAAGCGCTGCGCCAGTGGCGTAAGGAAACCGCGCTGGAAGCGGACGTACCTGCCTTCGTCGTCTTCACTGACGCGACGCTGACCGCGATCGCCGAGGCCCGGCCGGAGTCTTTGGAACAGCTCGCGAAACAGCCCGGCGTCGGCGCGTCCAAATTGGAGAAATACGGCGAGGCGGTCCTGGCGGTCCTGGCGGAGAGCTCCAGCCTCTGATGCCGGGTCCGCGGAACAGCGGCGTCACCCCCGTGACCACCACCGACGGCGCGCCCGTGGAGGTCCGCCGCTCGGCCCGCCGGCGCCGCACGGTGGCCGCGTTCTGGGAAAACGGAACTGCCGTCGTCGCCATCCCCGCCCACTTCAGCGGCGCCCAAGAACGCGAATGGGTTAACCGGATGCTGGAAAAGCTTCGGCTGCAGGGCACCCGCGGGCCAAACGCCGCCGGGAAGCGGCGGCCCGGCAGCGACGCGGAGCTGGCCGCCCGGGCAGCCGAACTCTCTAGGGCCTACCTCGGCGGGCGTGCCGCCCCTGCCTCGGTCCGTTGGGTGACAAACCAGAACTCCCGCTGGGGTTCGGCCACGCCGTCCCAGGGCACCATCAGGCTCTCCCACAAACTGCAGCCCATGCCCCAATGGGTCATCGACTACGTGCTGCTGCACGAGCTGGCGCACCTGCTGGTCGCCGCCCACAATGCCGCTTTCTGGCGGCTGCTCGCCGGTTACCCGGAGACCGAACGCGCCAAGGCCTTCCTGGAAGGCGTGTCCTTCGCCACCTCTCGCGGGCTGCCGCCGGGGGAGGACGCAGACGACGTCGAAGAGGCGGAACAGGGCGACCCCTGACGGCCCCGGCACGGAAAAGCCCCGGCCCGGACCGGAGTCCGGGCGGGGGCTCCTCCCGGCACTTTGCCGGAGCGGGCCTCAGGCTTTGGGGCCCTCCGGGCTGTCCCCGGGCTCGTCCCCCGAGCCGGATCCGCCCCCGGGTTCCGGTTCGTCGCCGGACTTGCCCTGGCCGCCGGGGGAGCGGTCCGCCTCCGGGGCGGCGGTGTCGAATCCACCGCTCAGCAGTTTCTGCAGGGCGTCATCAACCTCGGTGTCGCTGGCCTCGGCCAGCTTGCGGCGTTCACTGAAGCCCGTCGGGTCATCAAGGTCCTCGGCGGTGGGCAGCAGGTCGGGGTGCTGCCAGATGGCGTCCCGGCCCTCCGCGCCGCGTTCTGCCTTGAGCTGGGCCCACAGCGCGGCGGCCTCGCGCAGCCGGCGCGGCCGGAGCTCGAGCCCGACCAGCGAGGAAAACGCGTGTTCGGCGGGGCCGCCGGTGGCGCGCCGGCGCCGCACGGTTTCGCGCAGTGCCCCCGCCGAGGGGAGCAGCTTCTCCGTGGCGGCCGCCGTCAGCTCGTCCACCCAGCCCTCCACCAGGGCCAGCGCGGTCTCGAGCTTCTCCAGGGCCTGTTCCTGGGCGGGGGTCCGCTGCGGCATAAAAACGCCCTGCGACAAGGCTTCCTGGATGCCCTCGGGGTTGCTGGGGTCCAGTTCCCGGGCCAGCTCTTCGATCTTGGAGGTATCGATGTGGATGCCGCGGGCGTATGCCTCGATCGCGCCGAGCAGGTGTCCGCGCAGCCAGGGGACCTGCACGAACAGCCGCGCGTGGGCCGCCTCGCGGACCGCGAGGAAGAGTCTGATGTCGTTTTCCGGCAGGCTGAGACCCTCGCCGAACGCCGCCACGTTGGCGGGCAGCAGCGCCATCTCCAGGTCTGCCAGGGGCACGCCGATGTCGGTGGAGCTGACCACCTCAGCGGAGAGGGCACCGATGGCCTGCCCCAGCTGCATGCCGAAGATCGCGCCGCCCATGTTCTGCAGCATCGAGGAAGCGCCGCCCATCATGGACTTCATTTCCTCGGGCATTTGTTCGGTCATGGCCGTAGAGAGTGCGTTGGCGATGCTGTTGGCCACGGGCTCCGTCAGCCGCTTCCAGGTGCCAAGCGTTTCCTCGACCCATTCGGCGCGGGACCAGGCCCGGCCGATCAGTCCGGTGGCCGGGAGGTCGGTGACCTGGTCAAGCCACAGCTCGGCCAGCCGGAGGGCTTCATCCACTTCGCGGGACTGGGCCGCGGTGACCGAGGGATCGGTGCCGCCGGCCGCGACCCGGCGGGCGTTCTCGTGCGCCAGCTGCCAGTTCACCGGACCGTCGGAGGACGCGCTCATCATGGCCTGCACCTGCGAAAACATTTGCGCCAGCAGGTTCGGGTCATCCGGCAGGCCGGCAGCCTTCGCAAGTTCCGCCGGATCGATGTCCCCGATGCCCTTGCCGCCCATCAGGTTCTGCAGCATTTCTGCCAGCGGATCCTTGGGCTCGTCGTCCCCATTGGACGGATTGAGTGGGTTAGAGGTCATGATCCCGCCGATCGTCGGTGTGACTGGTGCTCAACTTCACGCTACCCGCCGCCCGGGCGGCTGTCTCCCGAAACCCGGCCACGTTCGCTGTCGGCAAAGAGCCCCGGCGGCACCCGAGCGCGTAGTGTTAGAGGCTGGAATATTGGCAGGCCGCCGAGCCGGTTTCGGCCGCGGCCCCAGCGCCCTGACCCCGGCTCCGCCGGGGGACGGAAGCCGGCACGGAGAGGTCCTTCATTGACGTTAACCCAGGGCGGACAGCCCCCCGGCGAATCCGTGCCGCGCCGCGGCCGGAAGGAGAGGAAAGCCGAGAACCGGTCCCCGGCGATGCTCGTCTCGGGACTCCTGGCGCTGGGCCTCGGCCTGGCCGCCGTCAGCCTGCCCGTTCCGTACGTGGTCGAATCGCCCGGCCCCACCTTCAATACGCTCGGCTCGGACAAGGGCAAGCCGGTCATCACCGTCTCCGGCCATGAGGCGTATCCGGCCAAGGGAAACCTGGACCTCACCACCGTCTACGTCGACGGCGGCCCCAACGGCCCGGTCACCGCGTTCGAGGCCCTCAGCGCCTGGTTGAACTCCGCCAAGGCGGTCTACCCCGAGGAGCTGATCTTTCCCACCGGCGTCACCAGGGAACAGTCGCAGCAGGAAAGCGCCGTCGCCATGACGACGTCGCAGGAGAACGCCGTGGCAGCGGCGCTCAAGGAACTCGGCATCCCGTTCGAACAAAAGCTGCAGGTTGCCGGGATCCCGGACGACTCGGCGTCGAAGGGGAAGATCGCGGAAGGCGACGTGCTCGTCTCGATCGCCGGCAAACCCATCACCGCGCTGGGCGTCGTCCAGGCGCAGCTGGCCGCAGGGAACGGCCGTCCGGTGAGCGTCGTCGTCGACCGTCACGGCCGCGAACTGCCGCTGACCATCACGCCGCGGAAGTCCGGGACCGGACGCTATCTGCTCGGCGTGGTGCTGCAGTACAAATTCAAGTTCCCCTTCGACGTGAAGATCTCGCTGGACCAGGTCGGCGGACCCAGCGCGGGCATGATGTTTGCCCTGGGCATCGTGGACACCGTGACCCCCGGTGACCTGACCGGCGGCAAACACGTGGCCGGCACCGGCACCATCACGCCCGACGGCGAGGTGGGGGCCATCGGCGGGATCGCGCAGAAGATGGTCGGGGCCAGGTCCGGCGGTGCCACGATGTTCCTCGCCCCGGCAGCCAACTGCGACGACGTGGCCGGCCACATCCCCGAGGGCCTCCAGGTCGTGAAGGTCGCGAGCCTGGCCGAGGCGCGGCACGCCGTCGAACTGGCCGCGAAGGGCGGCGACACATCGGCACTTCCGGCTTGCGCGAGCAACTAGACTGGCCGCGGAACTAAGCTTTGACGCCACTCGTGGCACTAATGACGGCCGTTGCCGCCCTGCCGGGGCGGCGCCGGCCAGCTCCGCAGAACAGCAGCACCAGGCACCCAGACAACTAAGACAGCAGCACCGACGACCAGCTATGAGGTACCGAGTTTGTCCCGACCCAGCACCGTCCCGTCCGGAAGGCCGCAGCAACGGCGAGGCGCACTGACGCCGACCCTGATTGTTGTCGCCCTGATTGTGGTCGGCTTCATTTTCTTTGCCAATGTCTGGACCGACGTCCTCTGGTACCAGCAGCTGGGCTTTTTTGAAGTCTTCCTGACCGAAAACCTCTCACGGATCGCCATCTTCCTGGCCGGCTTTGCCATCATGTTCGCCGCTGTCTTCTTCGCGATCCGTATCGCGTACACCGCCCGCCCGGTCTATGCCCCCGATGCCGACGTCCGGGACAACCTCAACCGCTACCAGGCGCAGCTTGAGCCGATCCGCCGTGTCGTCATGATCGGCCTGCCGGTGCTGTTCGGCCTCTTTGCCGGCAGCGCTGCCGCGAGCCAGTGGCAGAAGGTGCTGCTGTTCCTGCACCAGCAGCCGTTCGGGCAGAACGACCCGCAGTTCAACCTGGACATCAGTTTTTATTTGATGACGCTGCCGTTCCTGGGTTTCGTCACCGGCTTCCTGATCAGCGTCGCGGTCGTTGCCGGCGTGGCCGGCATCCTCACGCACTACCTTTACGGCAGCATCCGGCTGATGGAGCGGGGCGTCTTCACCAGCCGTGCCGCGCAGATCCACCTCGCGGTCACGGGCGCGGTATTCCTGCTGCTGCTCGGCGTCAACTTCTGGCTGGACCGCTATTCGGCCGTGCTGAGCAACGGGGGCCGCTGGGCAGGAGCGCTGTACACCGACGTGAACGCAGTGATTCCCACCAAAGCCATCCTCGCGGTCGCCGCGGCGCTCGTCGCCGTCCTCTTCATCGTGGCCGCCGTGATCGGCAAGTGGCGGCTGCCGGTGATCGGCACAGCCATGCTGGTGATCACCTCCATCCTGGCCGGCGGGGTCTACCCGTGGGTGATCCAGCAGTTCCAGGTCCGGCCCTCCGAGCAGACCCTGGAAAAGACCTACATCGAGCGCAACATCGCCATGACCCGCGCCGCCTACGGCCTGGATAAGATCCAGGAAAAGCGCTACCAGGCCACCACCAACGCCACCACCGGTGCGCTCGCCCCGGACGCCCAGACCACCGCCAATATCCGCCTCCTGGACCCGAACCTGATCTCGGACGCGTTCTCGCAGCTGGAACAGTACCGGCCCTATTACCAGTTCCCGAGCACCTTGAACGTTGACCGGTACGAGGTGAACGGCAAGATCCAGGACACGGTTATCGCGGTCCGCGAGCTGAACCCGGACGGGCTGGCAACCAACCAGCAGTCCTGGCTGAACCGGCACGTGGTCTACACCCACGGCTACGGCGTCGTCGCGGCCAAGGGCAACAAGTTCACCGCAGACGGCAAGCCGGATTTCCTGCAGTCCGGCATCCCGTCCACCGGCGTGCTGGGGACCGACACGAGCTACCAGCCGCGGATCTACTTCGGCGAAAATTCGCCGGAATACTCGATCGTGGGCGCCCCCGAGGGCGCTCCGCACCGCGAACAGGACCGCCCAGCCGCCAAGGAAGGCGACGCCGGAACGCAGTACACCTTTACCGGCAACGGCGGCCCGAACGTTGGGAGCTTCTTCAACAAGATCCTCTACGCGATCAAGTTCCAGTCCTCGGACCTGCTGCTGTCCGACGGCGTGAACGCCGACTCGCAGATTCTCTACGACCGGAACCCCAAGGACCGCGTCGAGAAAGTGGCTCCGTACCTGACCGTCGACGGCAACGCCTACCCCGCCGTCGTCGACGGCAGGGTGAAATGGATTGTGGACGGCTACACCACCAGCCCGTATTACCCGTACTCGCAGCAGGCGCAGCTCTCCGACGCCACCCGGGACTCCCTGACCTCATCGGGCCGCACCACCGCGCTGCCGAGCAGTTCCGTGAACTACATCCGCAACTCGGTCAAAGCGACCGTGGACGCCTACGACGGTTCGGTAACCCTCTACGCCTGGGACGACCAGGACCCGGTCCTGAAGGCCTGGCAGAACGTCTTCCCGACGTCGCTGAAACCGTTCTCGGAGATGTCCGGAGCCCTGATGAGCCACGTCCGCTACCCGGAGGACATGTTCAAGGTCCAGCGGGAACTCCTGGGCCGCTACCACGTCACGAACCCGGAGAATTTCTACACCAACAACGATGCCTGGAGCGTGCCGAACGATCCGACGGTCAAGGAGGAGGTCAAGCAGCCGCCGTTCTACATGTCGCTGCAGATGCCGGACCAGAAGCAGCCCGCCTTCCAGCTGACCTCTTCGTTCATTCCGCAGGTCGTCAATGGCAACGCCCGGAACGTGCTCTACGGCTTCCTGGCCGCCGACTCGGACGCCGGCAACAAGAAGGGCGTCAAGGCGGAGAGCTACGGCCAGTTGCGGCTGTTGCAGATCCCGCCCGAAACCCAGGTGCCCGGCCCCGGCCAGGCCCAGAACAAGTTCAACTCCGATCCCACGGTGTCGCAGGCGCTCAACCTGCTGCGGCAGGGCGCGTCGGCGGTGCTCAACGGCAACCTGCTGACCCTGCCGGTGGGCGGCGGCCTGCTTTACGTCCAGCCGGTCTACCTCAAGTCCACCGGCGAAACGTCCTATCCGACGCTGCAGCGCGTCCTGGTCGCGTTCGGTGACAAGATCGGTTTCGCACCGACCCTGGACGAGGCCCTGAACCAGCTGTTTGGCGGCAGGTCCGGCGCCACCGCCGGCGACGCCGCCAATAACGGCCAGACGCCCGCCTCGCCGTCGCCCGGGGCCACGCCGCCGGCCGGCGGCGGGACCACGGACGCCAAGGCGGAGCTGAAGGCGGCGCTGGACGAGGCCAACGCTGCGATCAAGGCCGGGCAGGAGGCGCTGGCCAAGGGTGACTTCGCGGCCTACGGCGAGCAGCAGAAGAAGCTGTCCGCCGCCCTGCAGCGGGCGATCGACGCGGAGGCCAAGATCGGCGCGCCGACGCCGGCGCCGTCACCGGGCGCCACTGCGTCGGCCACGCCGACGCCGACGCCGAGCAAGTAGCCGCCACGGCTGCAGCCGGCGGGCAACCGGAGGCCGGATTTCCTGTTCCGTTGGAGCAGGGAATCCGGCCTTTTGCGTAGCCCGTTTACCGGCGTGGGACGCACATCACGCCGTCCCGATTTGGCCCCGCGTTCACCGGCAGGTAATGTTGTTCTTGCGACGCGGGGTGGAGCAGTTCGGTAGCTCGCTGGGCTCATAACCCAGAGGTCACAGGTTCAAATCCTGTCCCCGCAACTGGAAGGAAGTCCGGAACACTGGAAAGTGTTCCGGACTTCCTGCTTTAACCGGGCTGGCCGCTAGCCCGTTATCGGCTACCCCCGCGTTATAAACGGGTTATAGGACAAAACGTATGCATGGTTTGGGACCGGGGTCAGGGGTGTCGTGAAGGGCCGTCCGCCTGTGCAGCCGGAACACCGGGGACGTGAATCAGTTCGCTGTGCCGGCCAAAGAAGCCCAGGAAGTCCACCGCTTCGCACCCCGCGCGTCCAAACCAGTGCGGCACCCGCGGGTCGAAGTCTGCGCTCTCGCCGGCGACCAGAATCTGTTCCTTTCCTCCAAGTATTAGCCGCAGCCGCCCGTTCAGGACATGGATCGACTCCTCTCCCTCGTGCGCAAGCGGTTCCGGCGGATCATCATCGAATCCGGCCGCGATCGTGCACCTGAAGGCCCGGATCTGCCCGGCCTGCCGTGTCAGGGGCAGGGCTGTCAGTTTGCCCCGGGTGATGGATTCGCCCGTGGCCGGTGGACCGGCGTCAGCCCCCGCCGTTGCGTGCCCGGCGGACGGGATGCGGCCCGGGCGCTCCGGCGCGCCGGCGGCCGACTGGCCGCGCTCCCCAGCCGGTCTTCGTGACCCGGTGGGCCAGAGGTGCGGCGGGCGTTTGGCAGCGACGTCTTCCACCCACCCGATCGTGAGGAACAGGACAGCCAAGAGGAACCAGACCGCGATGAACTGCGTCCACTCGGCGTCGAGCAGCCAGGGGACGGCGGCGGCGACGGCTTCGATGTCGTACAGCCGGTCAATGATCACCACCGTGATGACCAGCAGCAGGTTATGCCAGAGATAAATGGTCATGGCCCTGTTGTTCATCAACGCCACGGTCTTGTCCAGGATGCGTAACGGTCCCGGGAACGATTGCCAGGACGGTGAAATCCGGAAGAGTACCGCGGAAAACCCCAGTGACCACAGGGCCTGGGCGAGTGGAATGTTGTTCAGGTCCCATTCCGAGACCGTTCAGGTGGGTGACCGCCCAGAGTAGTCCCAGCGCCATAAGGACCGGGCCTGCGGCGAAGAACGCCCACCGGGGGATTTTGCGGAGGAGTCCCTGATAGTGGGCGAAGCCGAGGATCCAGCAGGAGCCATAAGTGGCGAAGTCCGTGATGCCGCTCGCCCCCCAGTCCGGGAGCGGGACGGCTGCCATGCTGATGATGGCCATCAGTGCCAGAGGGGCAAGCAACGTGGGCCAGGGAACTCGACGGAACGACGTGAGCAGCAGCGGTGAGAGCAGCATGAACCAGAAGTAGGCCCGGATGTACCACAGGATTTCCTCGGCCTGTGACGCCCAGGATGATTCGACCAGGCCTTCATCCGTCCCGACGGCTGATGGGAAGGGAGGGTCCCCGACGGGGACGAACCACAGAACGATTTGGAGCCAGGATCCGCCGTCGTCGTCGGGAGTCCAGCCTTCCCACAGCAAAAGCACCAGGACGGTCGCACTGTAAAGCGCCAGGGGAATCAGTAACCGGCGCGTCCGGCTCCGCAAGACACCCAGCGCCGGCCGCTCCAGTGAGCGGGCCATCAAAGATCCTGCCAGGGCGAACATAACGCCCATCGAAGGGAAGACCATACTCAGCCAGGCTGCGCTGGCGAAGGAGTGGTAGGCGACCACCCGGAACAAGGCAACCGCCCGCAGCAGGTCCAGATACCGGTCGCGGACGGGGGCCCCGGCCGGCGTCGCTGGCCTGGAAGCCGCCGTTGCGGCGCCGGCTCGCGAGGGAGCCCGCTGGGGCCCGTTCCGCGGGGGTGCCGGCTGGGCCGGTGCGCGTCCGATCATGCTGGGTCCTCTTTTGTTCCTGAGGATCGCCGCCCCCGCGGCGGATGCCGTACAGCCCGCCGGATATCGGAGTAGACGGCCCAACCTGTCGAAAGCACTGGAGCCGGGACCGGATTAGGCTGACGGTCGGTTCTTCGGAGCTTACCTTCACCCGGGCGGCGCGGTCCATGCTCTGCCGAAACCGGGCCGCGGTCGGAGCGGCGGCCAAAGTAGGGTAGTGTTGATCAAGCGACGCGGGGTGGAGCAGTTCGGTAGCTCGCTGGGCTCATAACCCAGAGGTCACAGGTTCAAATCCTGTCCCCGCAACCAAAGGCACCACAGCAAAGGCCCGGATCAACAGATCCGGGCCTTTGCCGTTCCCAGCCGTCGTGTCCTAGCCGTCCTTGAGCCGCTGATAGGTCTCCAGCGCCCGCGCCCTGGACTCGGGCAGCCCCACAATGGGGTCAGGGTAGCCGTCGGCGCCGCCGTCGGCCTTCCACGGTTCGTGCACCGCCTTGTCATCCAGGCCGGTCAGCTCCGGGACGAAGCGGCGCAGGTAGCGGCCGGCGGCGTCGAACTTCTTGCTCTGCGTCACCGGATTGAAGATGCGGAAATAGGGAGAGGCATCCGCTCCGGACCCCGCGACCCACTGCCAGTTTGCCGGGTTGCTCGCCGCATCGGCGTCCACGAGAGTGTCCCAGAACCAGGCTTCGCCCAGCCGCCAGTCGGCCAGCAGGTTTTTGACCAGGAACGACGCCGCGGCCATCCGGACACGGTTGTGCATCCACCCGGTCTGCCAGAGCTGGCGCATGCCGGCATCCACCAGCGGGTAGCCGGTGCGTCCCTGCTGCCACGCCAGCAGTTCGGCGTCCGACGGCGGCTGCCAGGCAAAGCGGTCGAACTCCGGACGGTAATTGCGGGTGGCCAGCTGCGGGTTCTCGTAGAGCAGCTGCCAGCAGAATTCCCGCCAGCCCAGTTCGGAACGGAAGATCCCGACGTCGGCCGGCGCCCCGCGCGGGTAGCGTTCCCGCAGTGCATGCCAGACCCGGAAGGGGCTGACTTCGCCGAACCGCAGGTGCGGGGAGAGCCGGCTGGTGCCCTCGACGCCGGGAACGTCCCGGCCCGTGCCGTAGTCCGCCGCCGGTGCGTCCAGGAAGTCCTGCAGCCGTTCCTGCGCGCCCGCCTCGCCGGGGGTCCATTCCGTGGCAAGCCCTGCGCTCCAATCCGGCTTGTGGGGGAGCAGGCCCCAGCTCTCCAGGGCGTCGCTCGCGGGCAGGGCGCCGGTGCCGGTCCTGGCCGGCCCCGGAAGCCGCTCCGGCGCCTCCAGGGGCAGGCGGGGCTCCGCTGCGTCCAGGCAGGCCTTCCAATACGGCGTGAAGACCTTGTACGGCCCCCCTGAACCGGTCCGGACCGTCCACGGTTCGAACATCAGGCTGGCCTGGAAGCTCGAGGCGCTGAGCTCCCGGCCCGCGGCCCAGTCCTTGAGGCCCGCGTCGATGGCGCGCTCCGGCCCGCCGTAGCGGCGGTTCCAGAGCAACCGGTCGGCAGTCGCCTCCTCCGCCAGCCCGCGGATGACCCGGTCGGCCGGGCCGCGGCGCAGGACCAGCCGGGAGCCCGCCGCTTCGAGCCCGGCGGCCAGTGCTGCGAGCGAATGGTGCAGCCACCATTTCGCGGCGCCGCCGAGGGGGCGCACGCCCGGTGATTCCTCGTCCAGCACGTAGACCACCGTCAGCGGGTCGCCGAGCGCGGCGGCCTCCGCCAGCGCCGGATTGTCATCGAGCCGGAGATCATCGCGAAGCCACACAAGGGTCGAAGACATGGCTCTACGCTACTGGATGGACGGGGCTGCCCGGGCGCGGCAGCAGGCCGGGCCCCCGCTGCGGGTGACCCGGCCTGCTGTGCCGGCGGATGCCTGTCCCGCCGAAAAGACCTGCCTAGAGCTTGTCGAAGTCTGCTTCGTTCACCGTCGAGCGGGTGGCGGAGCCGTTGCCGGCACCAAGGGCCGGGGTGGAGCCGCCGGACTTCAGGGCGGCCAGGCGCGCCTCGATCTCGGTCTGCTCACCGAGGTCTTCCAGGGAATTGAACTGGGCGTCGAGGCTCGATGCCGCGAGTTCCTGCTGACCACGGACCTTGGCTTCTTCGCGGCGGATCTTTTCCTCGAAGCGGCCCACTTCGGAGGTCGGATCCATAATGTCGATGCTCTTGAGCGCATCGTGAACCTGGCTCTGCGCAGCCGCGGTCTTGGAACGGGCCACCAGTTCGTTGCGCTTGCTCGTGAGCTCGTTGAGCTTGCCCTTCATCTGGTCCAGGCCGTGCTTGAGCTTTTCGACCACCTCGGACTGGGACGCAATGCTGGGCTCGGCCGACTTCGCCTCGTTTTCCGAGGTGATCTGGCGCTGCAGGGCCACCTTGGCCAGGTTGTCGAACTTCTCGGCGTCAACTGTGTCGCCCTTGGAGCGGTACTCGTCGGCCTTGCGCGAGGCCGCCAGTGCTTTGTTGCCCCAGTCCTGGGCGTTTTTGACGTCCTCGTTGTAGTCGTCCTGGAGCATCCGCAGGTTGCCGATGGTCTGCGCAACCGCCGACTCGGCCTCGGCAATATTGTTCGTGTAGTCGCGGACCATCTGGTCCAGCATCTTCTGCGGATCCTCGGCCTGGTCCAGTAAGGAATTGATGTTCGCCTTCGCCAGCTGCGCCATGCGGCCGAAAATGGACTGCTTAACCATGGTGTTACCTTTCGTCCTATCCAATGGAGGCCCACTGGATACGGTGAACAGTGAATGTACCGCTTCTACCCGCCGGCCGGATCGGGTCCGCCGGCGCCTAGCATGTGGCCGGACGGCTAAAAGTCGCCGCCGCCGCCAAAGTCGCCGCCCCAGCCACCGCCGGAATCGCCGCCGCCCCAGCCGCCGCCGGAATCGCCGCCGCCCCAGCCTCCGCCGCCGCCGCCAGCCGCCACCGCCGCCACCGCCGCCACCGTGCAGGATGGAGTTGATCAGGATGCCGCCGAGAATCGCGCCGCCGAGGCCGCCGCCACCGCCGCCGCCGAACATCCCGCCGCGGCCGTAGCCCTGGTTGGCGTAGCCGCCGAAGTGGCCGACGTCGGCCTGGGCCTGCTGCGCGGCCTGGGCGGCGAGCGAATGCGCCTGCTGGGCATACTGCAGGGCCGTGACCGGGTCGGTCCGCGAGATGGAGAGGGCGTAGTCGAGGTTGCGCTGCGCCTCGGCGAGCCGGGTGCGCGCCTCGGTGCCGACCCCGCCGCGGCGGGCAGTGATGTAGTCCGAGGTGGCGCTGATCTGCGCCTGGGCGGACATGATGCTCTGCTGCAGGGAGGCCTGCGCGCGGCGTGCCTGCTGCTGCTGGTCGCGGATCCCGGTGAGGGCCGTATCGAGGGACTGGTGGGCGTTCTCCACCCGTTCCAGCGTGGCGATAGGGTCGATTTTTCCGGCCTGGATCTCGGCTTTCACCTGGGCCAGCGCCGCCTCGACCCCGGCCACCGGTCCGGCCAGTTCCGGGTGCGCGCCGGAGGTGAGCATGGCCCGGGCCTGGGCCAGGTCCTGCGAGGTGTCGACGACGGCGGACTCGAGCCCGCTGCGTGCCTCGTCCAGGTTGCCTGCGACCTTGGTGATCGCGCCGAGCAGTACGTTGGTCTGGTGCAGGCTTTCCTCCGCGGCACGGACGGCGACGGCCGCGAGGCTGCCCTCGCCGCCATCCAGCTTTTCCTGCGCCGCGGCGGAGGCGTTCTGCACGAACGCCAGCCGTTCCTTGGCCTGGCTGATGTTGTCGGTGACCTGGGCCAGCGCACTGTCAGCGTACTTGGCGCGCAGGCCGGTCAGGGACTCCTCGGCGGCGGCGATTTTCGCCTCCGCCTCGGTGGCGCCGGTGCCGATGGCCGCCAGGGCCTGAGGGGCGTTTTTTTCCAGCTCGCGCAGCGAGTCGAAGTCCGCCTTCTGTTCCTTTAGGGAGGTCAGCGCCGCCTCGGAGCGTCGAATGATTTCGCCGAGCCAGGTGCGCTGCTGTTCCTCAGTGTCGGGGATGTGGTCGTCGAGCTGTTGCTGCAGTTTGAATGATTCGGACATGTGGGCCTTGGCGTCCTGCAGCGCCTTCGTGAAGTTACCGGTGGCGGCGTCCCCGTACTGCGCCTGGGCAAAGCCGAGTTCTTGCTCGCTGGACTTGATCGCGTCATCTGCCTCGATCAGCAGCGAACCGCTCCTGCGGCGGAGCTCCTCGATACTTAGACCCGCCAGCGGATCCAGCCCGGCGCCCTGCGGGCCGGAGCCGGCCTGGCCGGCGGCACCGGCCTTCTTCCGCCGGCTGCGCAGGTAGAGGTAGGTTCCCACGCCGCCGACGGCGACCACTCCGACGCCAACCAGGACGCCGCTCCCGGCCGCGGAGGGGACCGATCCGCTGCCGCCTCCGGCCGCGTCACCGATGGCAGCGGCGGTATCGATCGCGGCCTGCGCATAGTCGCCGTTACGCAGCTGGGGATCCACGGCGTTCTTGATGATGTTCTCGCGCTGGGCATTCGTAATCTTGCTGTTAACCGGCTTGCTCAGCTGATATTTGCGGGCCTGCGTGGCAACCGCGAGCAGCAGTGAATTGGGGCCAAGGTTGGCCTTCTCCGCCACGGCTTCCGCCCACTGTCCGCTGTCAGTGGGATTTTCGAACGTCTTCACATAGACCACGTAAAGGTTCATCTGGTGGTCGGTGCCGAGCTTCTTGATGGCGGCCTCAACGTCCGGCTTCTTCCCGCCCAGGACGCCGGCGGAGTCGACGATCTTGCTGGCGGGGTCAAGCGTCACCGGGTCCTCGGCCAGGGCCGGAGCGGCGGGCAGCGCCAGCAGTCCGGCGACGCCGAGAACGGCGAGGAATCGTTTCATCATTGACCGCATGTGCAACCCTTCAGCACTTCTGTGACCGGATCGGGCCGAGCCGGTCCTTCCAGAACGCGACAGCGCCCCCACGCAGGTGCAAAGCCGCAGGTCGCTGAGGCAATTCCATTTGATTCTATGGTGCACGCCGGAGGGCGTCCATTACCGGGAATATGCCACCAGCGAAACGCGCTGAATCTGACGGAGCACCGGTGCCGCGGGTCCCCAGGCAGCGCGGTCCCCGGTCTCGTCGGCGTTCAGGAACCTCCCAGCGAATGTTCGCTCTTGTTCCAGTCTGCGCGGCCATACTTGAGTGCAGACAAGGATGAAAGGAAGTCCCATGACTGAGAACCCAATGCAGGGCGCGTCACCGGATCCATCAATGAAGAACCGGGAGCCGCTGGAGCCGGGGGAGCGCGCCGGTGCTGCCCCGCACGCGGAGGACTCGGCCCAGGAAAACCCGACCATGAGGCTGGACCGGCCTGCCGAAGAAGCCCCGCGGCCCGTCTATCCGCAGCGTCCGCCGGCCTACGGCCAGCACTCGGCTCCCGAGACCCAGCAGTTTGGCGCCCCGTCGTCCCAGCCCGGGTACGGCCAGCCCGGCCCGTCCAACAGCGCGCCGTACGGTCACGGCGCCGGACCCTACGCCGGTTACGGCAGCCAGCCGCCGGCCGGCCAAGGACACAACAGTGCGTTCAACCACCCCAGCAATGCGCCCAAGCGCAAGGCCGCTTTCGGCGTCCCGACGCTCGTAGCCAGCATTCTGGCTGCCGGGCTCGTCGGCGGCGGTGTCGTCGCGGGCAGCAACGCCCTGATCGGGAACCGGCCGGTGGCTTCCACCGGCGGTACCAGCCAGTCCGGCACCGTCATTGTGAACAACAAGGACGATGTCAACGCGATCACCGCCGCGGCTGTGAAGGCTTCCCCGAGCGTTGTGACCATCAAGGCCACGAGCGGCAGCGACGGGGGCACCGGCTCGGGCATCGTCCTGGACGGCGAAGGCCACGTCCTCACCAACACCCACGTCGTCACCCTGGACGGAAAGACGGCCAACGCTGCCGTCGAGGTCCGCACCAGCGACGGGAAAGTCTTCTCCGCGAAGATCGTCGGGACGGATCCGCTCTCCGACCTTGCCGTAATCAAGATCGATAACCCGGCCGGGCTGGTCCCCGCCACCCTCGGCGACTCGAGCAAACTCAATGTCGGGGACACCGCGGTGGCGATCGGATCCCCGCTGGGCCTGACCGGAACCGTCACCGACGGCATCGTCTCCACGCTGAACCGCACCATCAGCGTGGCCTCGTCGGCGGCCCCGAAGGGCGGCGCGGATAATTCCCAGGGCGGCGACCAGGGCTTCCAGTTCGCGCCTCCCGGGGGCGGACAGGCGCCGAGTACCGCCAACCAGGGCAGCATCTCCATCAATGTCATCCAGACCGACGCGGCGATCAACCCCGGCAACTCGGGCGGGGCGCTGGTGAACAGCAAGGGTGAAATCATCGGCGTCAACGTCGCCATCGCCTCGGCGGGCGGGGACTCCACCGGCAGCAGCAGCGGCAACATCGGCGTCGGCTTCAGCATCCCGATCAACAACGCCAAGCGGGTCGCACAGGAGATCATCAGCACCGGCAAGGCCACGCACGGCCAGCTCGGAGTGAGCGTCAAGTCCAAGGCTGCGGGATCCTCCTCCTCCGGCTTCTCGGTCGGCGCCGACGTGGCCACCGTCGAACCGGGCTCGGCCGCCGACAAGGCCGGCATCAAGGTGGGCGACGTCGTCACGAAATTCCAGGACCTGAGCATCAGCGACCCGAACCAGCTCACCGCCGCCGTGCGCGAGCAGGCCGCGGGCGCGACCGTGAAGGTGACCGTCCTCCGCGGCGGCCAGGAAAAGGAACTCGATGTGACCCTCGGCGCCGCCGCCGAACAGTAACGGGCAGGTAGCGCCCCAAACCACGACGCCGGCCGGCACCTTTAGGGTGCCGGCCGGCGTTCCTTTGCCCGGGCATGCCCGCGCCCCCGCGGGGTGTGCCCCCGCCCCGCCAGGCCCGGCCCCGTGCCTTGCCCCGTGCCCGGCCCGGCGCCCTGACACAGGCGTTAACCCGGCCCGCGACGGAGCCCCGCTATATGGTTAGCTAGGAGCATCCCGGCCCCCGGGCCGTTCCCTGGCCACGACCCCACCCGGCTGGCTGCCCACCCGCATGGAAGGCTGCTGTACACACAGTGGAAAAGACTTTGAAGATCATCGTGCTGGTCAAGCACGTACCGGACGCGCAGTTCGACCGCCATCTTTCCGGCGGGGACAACACCACGGACCGGTCCGAAAGCATCCTGTCCGAGCTCGACGAGTACGCCCTGGAAGCGGCGCTGCAGCTGATCGAGGCCCGCGGCGGCGAGGCCGCCGGCAACAAGGTCGTTGCGCTGAGCATGGGCCCGGCCGGGGCTGTTAACGCGGTCAAGAAATCCCTGCAAATCGGCGCCACCGAAGGCGTCCACCTCAGCGACGACGCGCTCGCCGGGTCTGACGCTGCCGCCACCTCGCTGGCGCTGGCCGCAGCGATCCGGCACCTCGGTGCCGACGTCCCCGCGGACCTGATCCTCACCGGGATGGCCTCCACCGACGGGGAAACCTCTTTGGTCCCCGCCCAGCTCGCCGAGCGCCTCGGCCTGCCGCAGGTGACGTTTGCGTCCTCCCTTGAACTCGACGGCGGCACGCTCACGGCCCAGCGCGAGGGGGACTCCCACGCCGATACCGTCGAGGCCAGCCTGCCGGCGGTCGTCTCGGTCACCGACCAGATCAATGACCCCCGCTACCCGAATTTTAAGGGCATCATGGCGGCCAAGAAGAAGACCATCACCACCCTGGCGCTGGCGGACATCGGCGTCGATCCCGGCCAGGTGGGGCACGCCGGATCCTGGACCGCGGTAGAGACCGCCGAGGCCCGGCCGCCCCGGACGGCCGGCACCATCATCACCGACGAAGGCGACGCCGGCATCAGGCTGGTCGAGTTCCTGGCCGCGCAGAAGCTGCTCTAAGGGGAGAACCGGACATGGCAAAAGTACTTGTATTCATCGACACCCCGGGCCCGGCGCTGAAGAAGTCCAGCCTGGAGCTGCTCACGATCGCGCGCTCGCTGGGTGAGGCCGCGGTGGCGCTCAACGGCGAACTGCACGACGACGTCGCGGTCGCCCTGGCGGCGTACGGCGCGGCGGAACTCTACGTCCCCGCCGTCGCGGACCTCAACGACTACCTCGTCGGCCCCAAGGCCGCGTTCCTCGCGGCCGCGGCCGGCAGCTCCGGCGCCACGGTCGTGCTGGCCGAGAACTCGGCGGAGGGCCGGGAAGTCGCGGCGCGGCTGGGGGTCAAGCTGGGCGCCGGCGTGATCACCGACGTCGTGGCGGTGGAGCCGGACGGTACCGCGCACAAGTCGGTGCTCGCCGGCTCGTACACAACCACGGCCAGGGCCACCACCCCGGTGGCCGTGCTGACCGTCAAAGCCAACAGCGTCGCCCCGGAACCGGCCGCCACGTCGACCGCCCCGCAGCCCGTCACAGTCGAGCTGCCGGCCGGCGCCACGGCCGGTGCGGCCCGGGTGACCGCACGGAATGAGAAGGCCGCCAGCGGACGCCCCGAGCTCTCCGAGGCCCGGATCATCGTGGCCGGCGGACGGGGAGTGGACGGAGACTTCGGACCCGTTGAGGACCTTGCCGACGCCTTGGGCGCGGCCATCGGTGCCTCCCGCGCCGCCACGGACGCCGGCTGGATCGGCCACGACGCGCAAATCGGCCAGACCGGAAAAACCGTTTCCCCGCAGCTCTACATCTCGGCCGGCATTTCCGGTGCCATCCAGCAGAAGGCAGGCATGCAGACCGCCAAGGTGATCGTCGCGGTGAACAAGGACGCAGAATCGCCGGTCTTCGAGATCGCCGACTTCGGCATCGTCGGCGACCTCTTCCAGGTGCTGCCGCAGGCCACCGAAGAAATCAAGAAACGCAAAGGCTGACCAGTGAGCACCAATGCCCCCGTGGCACAGAGCCCGTTCGATCCGGACCACCACCGGATTGAGCGGGTGCTTTGCTTTACCGCGCACCCCGACGACATCGACTTCGGCGCGGCCGGCACCATCGCCGCCTGGACCGCCGCCGGGGTCGAGGTCAGCTACTGCATCATGACCGGCGGCGACGCCGGCGGCTTCGACCCGGAGCAGCGCGATGAAATCGTCCGGCTGCGCACCGAGGAACAGGAGCGCGCCGCCGCGCTCGTCGGGGTCACCGACATCCACTACCTGCACCAGCGCGACGGCTACCTTGAACCCTCGCACGAGGTCATCCGGGAGGTCGTGCGGCTGACCCGCCGGCTCCGTCCCGACGTCGTGCTCGCCATGCACCCCGAGCGGAACTGGAACCGGATCCAGAAGAGCCACCCGGACCACCTTGCGGTGGGGGAGGCGGTCACGCGGGCGGTATACCCGGCACTGGAAAACCCCTTCGCCTACCCGGAACTGGCCGAGGCCGGGCTGGAGGCCTACAAGCTGCCCTGGCTCTGGCTCTTCGCCGGGCCGGAGGAACGCGAAAACCACATGGTGGACGTGACGGCGCATGTCGAGAGCAAGCTCGCGGCGATCCACATCCACGCCAGCCAGCACCCGGACGTGGCGGCCATGGAACGCACCGTCCGGTCCCTGATGCTGCGCACCGGGGAACGCGGCGGACTCGGGCCCGGCCGCAGCGCCGAGGCGTTCCACGTCGTCGCCGTCAACGGCCCGGGGACCATCGCCGGCTTCTAGTGTTGCCCGCGCGTGGCCGCTGCCATATGCTTGCCATTGTTTAAATCATATTTATTGATGGAAGGCAGACTTTAATGGCGAAGACTGCGCAACACCCCGTTCTGGTCATCATGGGCGTCTCGGGATCGGGCAAATCCACCGTGGCCGGGCTGCTGGCCGGACGGCTCGGCTGGGACCTGGCCGAGGGCGACGACCTGCACCCGGCAGCAAACGTGGCCAAGATGCATGCCGGCCAGCCGCTGACGGACGAAGACCGCTGGCCCTGGCTGGAGCAGATTGCCGCCTGGATCCGGGAGCACACCGCCGCCGGGACCCCCGGCGTCGTCACCTGTTCGGCGCTGAAGAAGCGCTACCGCGACGTGCTGCGCGGGGAGGGTGTCGTGTTTGTCTTCCTCGAGGGCAGCAAGGAACGGATCTCGGACCGGCTCGCCTCGCGGCACGGCCACTTTATGCCGCCGGCGCTGCTGGACTCCCAGTTCGACGCCCTGGAAGCCCCCGCCGGCGACGAAAACTTCATTGCCCTCTCCGTCGGTGCGACGCCGGCCGACGAAGCCCAGGAAATCATCGACCGGCTTCACCTCAACGGCGCCGACGCCGCCACGCGCTGACCGCGTGCCGGCCACGCCCCTATCTCCAGCTAGGAACACGTTTTGAATTCTCTTGCAGCAAGGCAGCTTCCCGCTGCCGTCGAAGCCTGGACCGGGCACGACACCCAGCTCCTGGTGGTCGCGGGCCTCGGCATTGCACTGATCGTGGTGCTGATCGCCAAGTTTAAGCTCCACCCCTTCCTTGCCCTCGTGCTGGGTTCGGCCTTCGTCGGACTGGCTTCCGGGGTGGAACTGGCCAAGATCGTCAGCAACTTCGAAGACGGCGTCGGCGGGGTCCTGAAGGAGGTCGGCCTGCTGATCGCCCTCGGCGCCATGCTGGGCAAACTGCTGGCGGATTCGGGCGGAGCCAACCGGGTGGTCGACACCCTGCTCGCCAAGGCCGGTGGCAACCGGGTGGTCTGGTCCATCACGCTCGTGGCGGTGATCATCGGCCTGCCGATGTTCTTCGAGATCGGCCTGGTGCTGCTGCTCCCGGTGATTGTCCTGGTCACGCAGCGCTCCAAAATGCCGCTGATGCGCATCGCTATCCCGGCGCTGGCGGGGCTTTCCGTGCTGCACGGCCTCGTGCCGCCGCACCCGGGACCCCTGATCGCGATCAGCGCCGTCAAGGCCGAACTCGGCACGACCCTCGCACTGGGACTTTTGGTCGCCATTCCCACCGTCATTATCTGCGGGCCGCTGTTTTCCCGGCTCGCCGCCAAATGGGTGCCGGTGGGCGCGCCGGCCGTCGCCGGCGGCATCGACACCCGGCACGGGGCCGATCTGGAGGGCGTCAAGCGCCAGCCCAGCTTCCCGGTCACGCTGCTGACCATCATCTTCCCGGTAGTCCTGATGTTGCTCAAAGCCGTCGTGGACATCATCTGGACCGATCCGGCTACGGCGCCGTGGACCCGGGGCTTCTTCGACTTCGTCGGCCAGCCGCTCGTGGCGATGACCCTGGCGGTGCTCCTGGCTATCGGCACCTTCGGCTACGCCGTCGGCTTCACCGGCAACAACATCACCACCAAGATCGGCGCGAGCCTCGGCCCGATTGCCGCGATCCTGCTGATCGTGGGCGCGGGCGGCGGTTTCAAGCAAACCCTGATCGGCGCCGGGGTCGGCGACGCGGTGAAGAAGTGGGCCGAGGGTGCCAATATGTCGGTGTTGGTCCTGGGTTTCCTGGTGGCCGTGGCGCTGCGCCTGGCCACCGGCTCCGCAACCGTGGCCACCGTGACTGCTGCAGGCATCGTGGCGCCGCTGGCGAGTTCGCTGACCCCGACCCACGCCGCGCTGCTGGCCCTCGCGGTGGGCGCCGGTTCGCTCTTCCTCTCGCACGTCAACGACGCCGGCTTCTGGCTGGTGAAGGAACTCTTCGGCCTCAGCGTGGGTCAGACGTTCAAGACCTGGTCGGTAATGGAGACGCTGATTTCAGTGGTGGGCTTCGGCTTCGTCATGCTGCTCTCGCTGGTCGTCTAGGGCCCCGGCGGACGGGCAGGAACGACAAAGCCGCGCGGGTCCCGGTGAATTCAGGGACCCGCGCGGCTTCGTGCTGTGCGGCAATGCGTCCGGGTCAGGCGCCCAGCGGTGCGGCGGCCACGGTCGGCATGGTCGGCGTCGTGGACCCGCCGGCCGGTTCGACCGTGATGCCCAGCGCAGCGGCGGAGCCGATGCCCGTGACGACGGCCGGCTTGGACAGCGCCTGCGCGTCCATCAGGCCCTTGGACACCGGGGCGGAGCCGTCCTTGGGGATCAGCCACATCTGGTAGACCTTGCCCGCCGGCGGCGCAGAAACGCCCTTCATCTCCACCACCGCGGCGTCCTTCGAGGCGGAGAGGGTCAGCGACGCGGTACCGCCGCCGACGACGTCGACAGTTGCCCGCCGCACGTCGCTGGCCTCACGCACCTGGGTGAGCGGGTCGTTCTGGTTGGCGACATAGGCACCGACCCCGACGCCGCCCACGGCGATCGCGGCGGCCGCGGCGACGCCGACCAGCCAGTTGCGCATGCCCTGCGGCCGTCGGCGCTCCTCGCGCCGCTTGCGCGCGGCGCCGAGTTCATCCGTGGCCGGAAGGCCCGACTGCTCCCGGACCGGCCGGGGCACTACCGGGGCAACGGCCTGGCCCGGCTGCCCGGCCAGGGACGGTTCGGCCGGAAGGGCTGCGACGATGCGGCCGAAGAGGGCGGCGGGCGGCTCCTCCTCGGCGCTGAAGCTTAGGGACAGGGTTTCCCGTGCCTGCCGGACGCGTTCGTCGAACGCGGCGCGTTCGGCCGGCGGAGCGTCCGCGAGGTAGCGGTCGACGGCGGCGCGTTCGGCGTCGTCGAGGGCGTGGAGGGCATAGATTTCCGCGAGGTCGACCGCGCGGCCGGATTCCAGGTCGGCGGCGATGCCGGCAGAGAAGCTGCCGGGTGTGCGGCCGCTGTCGTGTGGGTTTATCTCGTTCATTTCAGCTCACCCCCAGGCAGGTCTTCAAGCGGATCAGTCCGTCGCGGATGCGGGACTTGATGGTGGGAACGGCCGCGTTGAGCCTCTCGGCGACTTCCCGGTAGGTCAGGCCGCCGTAGTAGGCGAGCCGGACGGATTCCTGCTGTGTGTCGGTCAGCGTGTCCAGGCAACGGACCACGGCTTCGGCCTCAAGCCGGCTGCCGACCTCGTCCGAGACCGAGTCGTGGTCGATATCCTGGCTGCTGGCGCCGTACCTGGCCTCCCGGTCGGTGGAGGACTGGGCGGACCGGACCTTGTCCACGGCGCGGCGATGCGAGATCGTCATCAGCCAGGCCAGCGGGCTGCCGGCGTCGGCGTTGAACTTTGCCGCGTTCTGCCACACCTGGAGGAACACCTCCTGGGTGGTGTCCTCGCTGAGTTCAACATCAATCAGGACCCGGCGTGCCATGCCGAAGACCCGGCGGGAAGTGAGTTGGTAGAACTCGGCGAAGGCGGCCTGGTCCCCGTCGGCGATCTGTCCGAGCAGCGCGGCCAGCCGGCGGTTCACGTCGGCTGAGGCGGTGGGGGGAGCAGCGGCCTCGGGATTCGGGGCATTCGGAGTTTCCATCACCTTCAAGCATAAGGTGCCGGCCGGCGTTCCGGGCTCAGGCCCGGCGGCGCCGGCGTCGCGGCTCCACGCCTTCCGGCGCGTCTGGCGACGATCCGCCTGAATTGTACTCACGTGCCGCTCCTCGCTCCCTCCGGCGCTCCCTGTAAATGGTCTCTCAGAAGGCATTCGGAGCACCCGGACCGGCGGATGGGTCGGACTTCGGCGGAAGGCCGCCCGGGCCGGTTTACGGTTCCCGAGCGTGCGGGGCCCGCCGAGTCGGCCGGTGTTACAACCTGGCGCCCGCGAAACCCTGTTGGCGCCAGGCCTCGTAGACGGCGATCGATGCCGCGTTGGCGAGGTTCAGGGAGCGCAGGGCCGGCAGCATCGGCAGCCTCACCCGGGAGGTCACGTGCGGGTCGTGTTTGGCTTCCTCGGAGAGGCCCACGGATTCCCGGCCGAACATCAGCACGTCCCCGGGCCGGTAGCTGATATCGGTGTAGGGGGTCTCGCCGTCGGAGGTGAAGGCAAACACCCGTTCGGGCTTGAGTGCCGCCCACGCGGCGTCAAGGTCGGGGTGCACGGTGACGACGGCGAGGTCGTGGTAGTCCAGCCCGGCACGGCGGAGCTTCGCGTCGGAGAAATCAAAGCCCAGCGGCTCCACCAGATGGAGTTCGGCCCCGGTGATGGCGGCCAGCCGGATGGCGTTGCCGGTATTGCCGGGAATTTCGGGGCTGTGGAAGAGGATGCGGAACACGGTCCCATCCTAACGAGCCGTCCGGCTGCTAGTGCATTCCGCGCAGCAGCCGGGCCAGGACCGGGACGTTGACCGTGTTCGGCGCCGGCCCGGAACTGAGGAACTGCTTGAGTCCACGGACCAGTCCCGCCGCGTTGACCACCTGGACGAGTTCGTGCCCGGCGCCGCGGTCCCGGGAGCGTGGATGACGGTCGATTACCGGTTCGTGCAGATTGCCGTCGGTGCTGTGGACGACCGTCCAGCCGGTGACGTTCAGCTCCGGGAAGATGTCCTGCATTCGGCGCACCACGTGGGCCAGCTGCGGCGGGGCAACAGAGCGGCCGCCGTGGTTCAGGGTGTTGCCGTTCCAGGCGTAGGCACCCGGCGGCAGGAGCATCGAACCGATGATCGCCAGCCGGTAGCCGGAAATCAGCACGTGGTCGATGTGGCTGTTGTCCGCGGGGGACTGCAGGCCGTTGATCAGGCGGGCAGCCGGGATGCCCGGCAGGATCTGCCGGGTGATCAACTGCACGGTGCGCATCTCCCGCTGGATGCGCGCCTCGGCGCCGAAGATTCCGCGCCGGCGCGGCATGCCGTGGACCTGCTGGCGGGCCACCGGCTCGGGGATCAGCGGCACCCCGCCCGCCGCGGCCACCTCCTCGAAGGACGGGACGTAGACCGGGGCGTCCGAGGCCGTATTCCGCGGGGTGTTGGGGCGGCGGACGTGTGCGGACGCCCGGCTGCCGGCGGCCGGTGCGTCGAAGTGCGCCCCCTCCTCGGCCGGGGCGGTGCGGCTGGAAAAGGCGGTGCCGCTGCCGTAGGAACGGTCGTAATCGGCCCGGCGTTTGGCGTCAATGAGGGTTTCATAGGCGAGGGTGACCCGGCGGAAGGTCGCGGCGTCGCCCCCGTGGTCCGGATGGGTCGTGCGGGCAGCCTTGCGGTAGGCCGCCTTGATGTCCTTGTCCGTGGCCGTAACCGGGATCCGGAGGACCTGGTAGTGCGAGCTGCTGCCCTGCGTCAAACAACTGTCCTTTGCGTCGGTGGAGCCGGCCCGGCCTGTTCCGCCGGGGTGGCCAGTTTAACCGGCTGGCTAAATAACGTGCGCGCGGCCGCGGAAGGTTCCCTTCGGCTGGCATAATTCGGCGCATGAAGATCGCCCTTGCCGTCAATCCGCGCGCCTCCTTCGGAGCCGGCCGGCGGGCCGGACAGGAGGCGGCGGCATGGTTCCGTGCTGCGGGGGCGCAGGTCCAACTGCTGTGCGAGGACGGGTACGGGGAGCTTGCCGGGTCCGTGGCCAAGGCGCTCGCCGACGGTGTGGATGCGCTGGTCGTGGTGGGCGGCGACGGCATGGTCCACCTGGGCGTCAACGCGCTCGCCGGTTCCGGCGCCGCCTTCGGCGAGACTCCGCTGGGCATCATTCCGGCCGGCACCGGCAACGATATGGCCCGCACGCTGGGCCTGCCGCGGCACGACGTCCCGGCGGCCGCGGCACGGGTCCTGGCGGCGCTGGCCTCCGGCGGGCGACTGATCGACGCCGGCCGGGTGAGTTCGGGCGGCCGGACATCGTGGTTTGCCGGCGTGGTGTCCGCGGGCTTTGACGCCGCGGTCAACGAGCGCGCCAACGCCTGGCACCGGCCGCGTGGCCGGGCCCGGTATAACCTGGCCATGCTCCGTGAGCTGGCCACCTTGCGCCCCATCGAATACACCGTGACGGCCGACGGCGAGCGCTGGCAGCAGGGGGCGATGCTGATATCGGTGGCGAACGGCCGCTCGATCGGCGGCGGCATGAAAATCGTGCCCGGCGCCGCCCTTGACGACGGGTTCCTGGATTTGTTCATCGTCCGGCCGCTGTCCCGCGCAGGCTTCCTGGCAGTGTTTCCCCGGGTGTTTTCCGGCAGGCACGTGGGGCATCCTGCCGTAGAAATCCGCCGCGTCCGGCGGATCGAACTGGCGGCGGCCGGCGTCGTAGCCTATGCGGACGGCGAACGGATCGGGCCGCTGCCGCTGGCCATCGACGTCATCCCCGGCGCGGTCCGGGTGCTGGCGTAGACGGCATCCCCGGCCAGCCGGTTCAGGGCCACGGCGCCGACCAGCAGGCCGACGTCGCGCAGCGCGACGTCGAAGTAGCCGCCCAGTTCCAGAAGGTTGACGATGATCCCGAGCAGCCGCTAATCGTCTGGGCGGGCACCGGGACGACCGCGTTAAGCAATGGATCTTGTTTTTAGAGATAGGCTGGATTTATGAACCGCACCCCCTGGGCCCGCAGGGTCGCCGCCATGGTGTCGCTGGGCGACGACAACCGCCGGAGGCTCTTTGACTTCGTCGCGGCGGCCGGGCGGGCGGTGGGCCGCGACGAAACGGCCGGCGCCCTCGGACTGGCGCGGAGCACGGCGTCGTTCCACCTGGACCGCCTGGTCCACGACGGGCTGCTGACTGCCGAGTTCCGCAAGCTCGGCGGCAAGGAGGGGCCGGGATCCGGCCGGCCCGCCAAGCTGTACCGCGCCGCCGTCGAGGAAGTCTCGGCCTCGGTCCCGGAACGGAACTACGACTTGGCCGCCGAACTGCTGGTAAGGGCTGTCGAGGAATCGGCGGCCGACGGCGGGTCCGCCCGGGACGCGCTGCTGCGGGGCGCACGGTCGCGCGGCCGGGCCGCCGCGGAAGCTTCCGGCGGCGCCGGCCTTGCCGGGCTGCTCACCGCCGAGGGATACCGGCCGGCGGACGACGGCGCAGAAGGTCTGGTGTTGCTCAATTGCCCGTTCCACCGGGTGGCCCAGGGGCATGCGGGCGTCGTGTGTGCCATGAACGGCGCCTTCCTGGCCGGGGCCGCCGAAGGCTGCGGGGAGGATCCGGGCCGGATCGAAGCCCTCGACATCGAGGACCTCAGGGACCGGGGATCGGCCGGCCCGGCCCAGTGCTGCGCCCGGATCAGGCCGGTTTGAGCCTCGGCTGGCCCTTGACGCCCGTCAGCAGGACCCCGGCGACAACCAGGATGCCGCCCAGAAGCTGGGTGAGCGTCAACTGCGTGCCCAGTGCGACCGTGATGACGGCGGTGAAGAGCACCACCAGGTTCAGGTAGTTCCCCGCGGTGCCCGGCGGGGTTCGTTTCAGCGCCAGGTTCCAGAACAGGTACGAGCCCAGTGACGGGAAGACGACAATATACGCCAGTGACCACCCCTCGGCAGGGGAGTCCGGCAGCCGCGCCCCCAGGGCGAGGGCGAACGGGGCAAGCGTCACGGTCGCCATCGCGATCTGCACCGCGGTGGCGGCGATGGCGGGAAGTGTCAGCCGGCGGGCGATGATCGTGTAGCTGCCCCAGACGATTATGGCCCCGAGCATCATAAGTTCGCCGGTGTTGATCGAGAGGCTGGCCGCCCGCTGCAGCTCACCGCGGGTGAGGACCAGCAGCACGCCCGCCAGTCCCAGGCCGATCCCGGTCCAGCCCAGGCGCGTGGTCTTCTCACCCAACAGGAAAACCGCCATCACCACAATGAGAGCCGGGTTGGCTGCCGTGATCAGGGAGGCGTTCATCGCCGAGGTATGTCCCAGCGCGCCGTAGAGCAGCAGCGTGTAGCCGCTCATCCCCAGTGCGCTCAGGAGCAGCAGGACAGGCCAGCGGCGAAGCACGGCCCGCCAGTCCGGTTTTTCCACGAAGTGGGCGAGGGCGAGCAGCGGCACGGCGGCCAGGGTCCAGCGCCAGAAAGTCAGGTCCAGCGGCGTCATGGAGGCCACGGCCGCCTGGCCGACGGCGAAGTTGCCGGACCAGAAGAGGGTGGCCAGGACCAAGTACAGGGGCGCTTTCACCGCTTGAATGTACACCAGGCAACCGCGCGGTTCGGTGGTTGCCATCGGCGCCCCTCCGGGGTGCCTCCGGCGTGCTTTCCGCCGGGCCCCTCCCCGGGGCCGGGACAGCCCGGCGCGATAGAATTGGCTGGTGCCTGTATACCTAGACCACGCTGCCACCACACCGCTTGCCGCGGAGGCGCTGGCGGCGCTGACCCGCGAGCTGGCCCGCACCGGGAATCCTTCGTCCCTGCACGGTTCCGGCCGCCGCGCGCGCCGCTCCGTGGAGGACGCCCGCGAGGCGCTGGCCGCTGCTGCCGGGGCCCACCCCTCGGAGGTCATCTTCACCTCCGGCGGCACGGAGGCGGACAACCTCGCCGTCAAGGGCCTTTACTGGGCCCGCCGCGCCGCGGATCCCCGGCGGACCCGCATCCTCTGTTCCGCCGTCGAACACCATGCGGTGCTGGACACCGTTGAATGGCTTGAACGGCACGAGGGCGCGGAGGTGCGCTGGCTGCCGGTCGACGCCGACGGCGTGCTGGAGTTGTCCGCGCTGGAGGCGGAGTTGGCCGCGGACCCGGACTCGATCGCCCTGGTTACGGTCATGTGGGCCAACAACGAGGTGGGCAGCATCCAGCCCGTCGCCCAGGTCGTGGAGCTGGCCCGGGCGGCCGGGGTGCCCGTGCACTCCGACGCCGTGCAGGCGTTCGGGTCGCTGCCCGTCGATTTCCGCGCGTCCGGCCTGGCCGCCATGTCGGTCTCCGGGCACAAGATTGGCGGGCCGGTGGGCGTCGGGGCCCTGCTGCTGGGCCGGGCCGTCAAATTGACCCCGGTCCTGCACGGCGGCGGCCAGGAACGCGACGTGCGCTCGGGCACCCTCGACACCGCCTCCATCGCCGCCTTCGCCGCGGCCGCCGAAGCGGCGACCGGGAGCCTGGCCGCGGAGTCCCTGCGGATCGCGGCGCTCCGGGACCGGCTGATCGACGGCGTCCGCGCCGCCGTTCCGGAGGCCGTGCAGCGGGGCGCAGCCGGGCCGGGCCGGCTCCCTGGGAACGCCCACTTCACCTTCCCGGGCTGTGAGGGCGACTCCCTGCTTTTCCTGCTGGACCTGGCCGGCGTGGAATCCTCCACCGGCTCGGCCTGCACCGCAGGCGTGCCGCGCCCCTCCCATGTGCTGCTCGCCATGGGCCTGGACGAGGACACCGCCCGCGGCGCCCAGCGTTTTACCCTCGGCCACGCCTCCACGGAAGCCGATGTGGATGCTCTGTTGGCGGCCCTGCCGGCGGCCTATAGCCGTGCACGGCAGGCCGGTATGGCCGGGCACGAGTCCAGCATCCAGACCGCGGGCACCGTCGCCCGCCACGCTGCCGCCAACGGCTAGATGGACATCCGGGCCGCCGGTCAGGCCGGTGACGGGCGGGCCGCCGGTCAGGCCGCCGGTCCGGCAGGTGACGGGCGGGCCGCCGGCAGCAGTTCGTCAAGCGGGACGTCCGGATCCGCCAACGATTCCGGACTCACAGCGGTGCGGGCGGTGATGAGGGCCTTGATGGCCTTCTGGGGCTTGTCGGACCTGGGCCAATTCACGTTCATCCCGGCGACGACGCAGCCCTCGCGCTGCCAGAAGGCCAGGAATTCCCGCTGCTCGAGGCTGCCGCGCAGCACCGGCGGACCGTCGACGAGTCCCGGGAAGCCCGAGTACTCCATGCTGATGTCGTACTGGTCCGTGTAGAAGTACGGGATGGTGTCCAGCGCGGCATCCTTGCCCAGCATCGATTGGGCCGCGATTTTCCCGCCGTTGAGCGCATTGGACCAATGTTCGCTGCGCTGGTGTCTGCCGGTGAACGGATGCAGCGCGTTGGCCACGTCGCCGGCGGCAAAGACCTGGGGGGCGGAGGTCCGCAGCGAGGAATCGGTGAGGATCCCGTTCTTCAGCTCGATGCCGGCGGCCGCGGCAAGCGCGGTGTCCGGAACGACGCCGACGGCAATCACCACAAGGTCCGCAGGCAGGACCTCGCCTGTGTCGGTGCGGACGGCGGTGACCCGGCCGGCCTTGCCGGTGACCGCGGCGGCGGACGCCGGAAGCCGGAACCGCACGCCGCGGGACTCGTGCTGCGAGCGGAAGAAGCCGCCCAGTTCGGGTCCGATCGCTGCAGCCAGCGGCACCCGTTCGAGCCCCAGCAGGGTGACGCTGTTGCCATAGGTGCTCGCGGCGGCCGCGAGCTCCATCCCGATCCAGCCCGAGCCGATCATCACCACGTTCCGGCCGCCGCCCTCCAGTTCCGTCCGCAGCCGGCGGCTGTCTTCAAGCGTCCGGAACGTCACGACGCCGTGGAGGTCGCTGCCGGGCAGGGGAATCGAACGGGGCCGCGCCCCAGTGGCCAGCAGCAGCGCGGAGTACCGGAGCGGGTGGCCGTTACCGAGGGCCACCGTCCGGGCCGCGGTGTCCAGACCGGTGGCCGGGACACCGAGGCGGAGGTCGACGTCGTGCTCGGCGTACCAGCCGGCCGGAACCACCGGCAGTGCCTCCTCGCCCTCCTTGCCCAGCAAATATTCCTTGGACAGCGGCGGGCGCAGGTAAGGGATGTGGTGCTCGCCGGCGAGCACCGTGACCGGGCCCTGGAAACCCTCCGCCCGCAAGGTTTTCGCGGCGGTGGCCCCGGCCAGTCCGCCGCCCGCGATCACGATGTTCCCGGCAGCCATCTGTCCCCTCCCGTCCTGGTGAACATCTTGTACTGAGCCCGTTTTCTAAAACCGTCACTTTCGACGTTAGAAGCGGCGGGCGGTGCCGTCAAGGCTTTTTTGGGGTGGAATTCGGCGGCGCGATAGAATGGGGGCTGCGGGCGTTGTCGTCCCGCCCCTCCCAATTCCTAGAGAAAGCCAGCATGCGAGTTCTTGCAGCCATGAGCGGCGGCGTTGATTCCGCCGTCGCCGCAGCCCGCGCCGTCGAGGCCGGCCACGACGTCGTCGGTGTCCACCTGGCCCTTTCCCGCATGCCCGGAACGCTGCGCACCGGCAGCCGCGGCTGCTGCACGATCGAGGACTCCCGCGACGCCTGGCGCGCGTGCGATGTGCTGGGCATCCCGTACTACGTCTGGGACTTCTCCGAGCGCTTCAAGGAAGATGTTGTCCAGGACTTCATCGACGAATACGCCGCCGGCCGCACGCCGAACCCGTGCATGCGCTGCAACGAACGGATCAAGTTCGCCGCCCTGCTGGAGAAGGCGATCGCGCTGGGCTTCGACGCTGTCTGCACCGGGCACTACGCCAAGGTGATCACCGACGCCGAGGGCAACCCCGAGCTGCACCGGGCCGCGGACTGGGCCAAGGACCAGAGCTATGTGCTCGGTGTCCTGACCCATGAACAGCTCCGGCACTCGATGTTTCCGCTGGCTGACACCCCGTCCAAGGCCGAGGTCCGGGCCGAGGCCGAGCGGCGCGGGCTCTCCGTGGCGAACAAGCCCGACAGCCACGACATCTGCTTCATTCCCGATGGCGACACTGCCGGCTGGCTGGCCGAAAAAATCGAGATGAGCACGGGCGACATCGTGGACGAATCCGGTACCAAGGTCGGCGAGCATCCCGGGGCCAACGCCTTCACGGTGGGCCAGCGCCGCGGCCTGAAGCTGGGCACCCCGGCCGCCGACGGCAAGCCGCGGTTTGTGCTGGAGATCCGGCCCAAGGAAAACAAGGTGGTGGTGGGCCCCGAGGCCCTGCTGGCGATCGACGAGATCCGCGGCATCAAGGTTTCCTGGGCCGGCCTGCCGATCACCGAGATCGGCACCGGCGAGGAGTTCGACTGCCACGCCCAGGTCCGCGCCCACGGGGACCCGGTGCCGGCCACCGCCCGGATGGAGGGCGCGGGCGACCTCGTGGTCACGCTGGCGGAGCCGCTGCGCGGTGTGGCCCCCGGCCAGACCGTGGTGCTCTACCAGGGCAGCCGGGTCCTGGGCCAGGCCACCATCGACGCCGCACGTTCGCTGCAGCGCGCCGCGCTCTAACCGGGTTACGCCCGCACCCGCCGCAGGCCCGTCCCCGGCGACGGGCATGCCCGTTCTTCACACCCGGCAGTGGGCATATGCGGATTATGTCCAGCCGCTGGCCCGGGGGAAGGGCATGCCCTGTTCTGCAGACCCTGCGCGGGCCGGGCATGCCCATTGGGAAGCCCCCGCTGCGACGCACATGTCCGTTCTCCAAGACCGCGAGTGCGCACACCCGGATTGAGCTCGCCGCCCGTCCGAAGGGATGGGCATGCCCGTTCGTCACACCCGGCAGTGGGCATATACGGATTATGTCCAGCCGCTGGTCCGGGGGAGGGGCATGCCCGGCAGCGCCAGGCCGAGGGGTGGCGACAAACGGGCCATTTGCTGAAGAAAACGATGAGTTCCGCCGAATCGTGTAAATTTTGTGTCTCAACTCACAAGATTTTGCGGTTTGTCCTATGCTCTTCTGGTTGAATCTAGGAATCAGGACAGCGGGCGGCCCCTCGAGTCAAGCAACTTCAGGCTGCCCGCTAGTACTCATCGAACAGAAAGTTCACAGATGGCAATGAACAAAAAGGCCCTGCAGAGCGCCATCGCGCTCGCCGGGGTTTCCGCCTTTGCATTGACGGCGTGCACCGGCCCCTCCGGCGGCGGAACGTCCTCCGGCAACGCCGCCGGTGGAGGCACCATTACGTACGGCACCACGGACAAGGTGGTCACCCTCGACCCGGCGGGCTCCTACGACGCCGGCTCCTTCATGGTGATGAACCAGATCTACCCGTTCCTGATGAACTCGAAGCCCGGAACGGCTGACTCCACTCCGGACATCGCCGAGTCCGCTTCCTTCACCAGCCCGACCGAATACACCGTCAAGCTCAAGCCGGGCCTCAAGTTCGCCAACGGCCACGCGCTGACGTCCTCGGACGTGAAGTTCTCGATCGACCGTGTCGTCAAGATCAACGATGACAACGGGCCCGCCTCGCTGCTGGGCAACCTCGATTCGGTGGAAGCCAAAGACGACTCCACCGTCGTCTTCAAGCTCAAGGAAGGCAACGACCAGGTCTTCCCGGGCGTGCTCGCCGCGAACGCGGGCCCGATCGTCGACGAAGAGGTCTTCCCCGCCGACAAGCTGATGAGCGACGACGAGATCGTCAAGGGCAAACCCTTTGCCGGCCCGTACACGATCGAAAGCTACAAGAAGAACGAGCTCGTCAGCCTCAAGGCCAACCCGGATTACCAGGGCTTGCTGGGCAAACCGGCAAATGACGGCGCCACGATCAAGTACTACGCCGATTCCAACAACCTCAAGCTCGATGTCCAGCAGGGCAACATCGACGTCGCCGGCCGCAGCCTGACGGCGACCGACGCCGCCGACCTCGAAAAGGACTCCAAGGTCACGGTCCACAAGGGTCCCGGCGGCGAACTGCGCTACATCGTCTTCAACTTCGACACCATGCCGTTTGGCGCGAAGACCGCCAACGCCGACCCGAAGAAGGCCCTCGCCGTCCGCCAGGCAATGGCCGACGTCGTTGACCGCGACGCCATCGCCAGCCAGGTCTACAAGGGCACGTACCTGCCCGCATACTCCGTTGTCCCCGACGGTTTCGTCGGCGCGATCACGCCGCTGAAGGAAATGTACGGCGACGGCAGCGGCAAGCCCAGCCTCGACAAGGCCAAGAAGGCCTTCAGCGACGCCGGCGTCACCGCCCCGGTTACCCTGAAGCTGCAGTACAACCCGGACCACTACGGCAAGTCCTCCGGCGACGAATACGCCATGATCAAGGAACAGCTGGAAAAGTCCGGCCTGTTCAAGGTTGACCTGCAGTCCACCGAATGGGTCACCTACTCCAAGGACCGCACCAAGGACGTCTATCCGGTCTACCAGCTCGGCTGGTTCCCGGATTACTCCGACGCCGACAACTACCTGACCCCGTTCTTCATCCCGGGCAACTTCCTCAAGAACCACTACGAGAACCCCGCGGTCACTGACCTGATCAAGAAGCAGCTCACGACCGTGGACAAGGCCGAGCGGGAGAAGATCCTCGGCGAGGCCCAGACGGCCGTCGCCAAGGATCTCCCCACGCTGCCGCTGTTGCAGGGCGCCCAGCTTATGGTCGCCGGCAAGGACGTCAAGGGTGTCGAAAAGACCCTCGACGCGTCCTTCAAGACCCGTCTTGGCGTGATTTCCAAGTAGGTCCATTCCCCATCCGGTCCTGACCAGCCAAGGAGGCGGGGCGCCTGCGCGGCGTCCCGCCTCTCTTGCTGAGGGCAGGACACCCGATTCCGGGAGCCCACGAAGCCGACGGAAACACAATTTTAGGTACCAATGACAACACTTATTGAGGCGCCGCCGAGCGACGCCGACGGTCTAATGCCGACCAAGAAGAAACCGTCCGGTGGGGGACTGGGCCAATACATCCTGATCAGGTTTTTGCTGATCTTTCCGACCATTTTCATCCTCGTGACCATGGTGTTCTTCCTGATGCGGATCACCGGTGATCCCATCACCGCCGCGCTTGGCGGCCGGCTCCCCCCGGAGCAGCTCGCTGAACGGATCCACGCTGCCGGCTACGACCGGCCCATCTTCGTGCAGTACTTTGAGTACCTCGGACAGCTCATCACCGGAAACCTGGGCACTACGCTTTCGGACAACCGGCAGGTCCTCGAGGTACTGACCACCTACGGTGCGGCAACACTGGAACTGGCCGTCAACGCCGTCATCGTAGCCCTGCTCGTCGGCATCCCGCTGGGCATGATCGCGGCGCACCGCCGGGACAAGGCCCCCGACGCCGTGCTGCGGATCATGGCCATTCTCTTCTATGCGACGCCGGTGTTCTTCGCCGGACTGCTGCTCAAACTCACCTTCTCGGTCTGGTTGGGCTGGCTGCCGGTCGCCGGACGGGCGACGACCCGGACCGAGCTGGCGCTCACGGCGCTGCAGGCGCCGAGCGGCGTCTACTGGCTCGACGCGCTGCGCAGCGGCAATTTCAACGCCCTCGGCGACGTCATGGCGCACGCGGTGCTGCCCGCCCTCGCGCTGGGCCTGCTGACCGCGGGCATCTTCCTGCGTCTCGTTCGAACCAACGTCATCGGCACGCTCGGCAAGGACTATGTGGAAGCGGGTCGCTCCCGCGGCGTCAGCGAGTTCCGGCTCGTCACCAAACACGCTTACAAGCCCGCCTTGATTCCCATCATCACCGTCATGGGTCTGCAGATCGCTGTGCTGCTCGGCGGCGCCGTCCTGACCGAGACCACCTTTGAATGGAAGGGCCTCGGCTTCCAGCTCGCCAGCTATCTCACCGCACGCGACTTCGTGGCTGTCCAGGGCATCGTCGTGCTGCTTGCTGTGATCGTGGCCGTCACCAACTTCATCGTGGACATTGTTGCCGCGCTGATCGATCCCCGCGTGAGGTACTGACATGAGCATCGAACCAAGCACCACCGAAGAGAACCGCAGGGAGCCCTGGTTCGGGAAACTGCCGGTCGTCTCCCACTTCAACAAGAGTGTCGGTCTGCAGCGCGGCATGCTGGTGACCGGGCTTGTCCTGACCTCGCTGTTCCTGCTGACCGCGATCTTCGCGCCGCTGATCGCACCGTACGGGTTCTCCCAGATCTCCGACGCCGACGGCAGCTTCCCCGCGCAGCGGGCCCCCGGCGGCCGCCATCTGCTCGGCACCACCGTCGGCGGCTACGACGTGTTCTCCCGGGTTGTCTGGGGCGCGCAGACCGCCGCCCTGGTGATCGTGGTCGCCGTGATCTTGTCGATCTTCATCGGCGTCGTCCTCGGCCTGGTCAGCGGTTACATCGGCGGCTGGCTGGACCGGATCCTCGTGGTTGTCGCCGACGCCGTGTACGCCTTCCCCTCGCTGCTGGTCGCCATCGTCATGGCTATCGTGATCAGCGGCGGACGTTCCAGCCTTTGGGGCGGCATCCTGGCCGCGGCGATCTCCATCACCGTGGTCTTCATTCCGCAGTACTTCCGTGTCATCCGTGCCGAAACCATCAGGCTCAAGGCCGAACCGTTCGTCGAATCCGCCAAGGTGGTGGGTGCGTCCAACATCAGGATCATGACCCGCCACATCTACAGGAACGCCACCCGCACCCTGCCGCTGATCTTTACCTTGAATGCCTCCGAAGCCATCCTTACCCTCGCCGGTCTGGGTTTCCTCGGCTTCGGCATCGAACCGACTTCGGCGGCCGAGTGGGGCTTCGACCTGAACAAGGCGCTGGCGGACACCACCTCCGGGATCTGGTGGACCGGAGTCTTCCCCGGCCTGGCCATCGTCCTGACCGTGCTGGGGCTGACCCTCGTCGGCGAAAGCATCAACGACCTCAACGATCCGCGCCTGCGCGGCCGTAAGAAGGCTGTCTCCGGCAAAGGCGGATCCGGCGCCGCCGGCGCCGCGGCAGCCGACACAGCAGAAGTGAGCAGTTCATGACTACCAATATCGGCTCCGTATCAGACCAGCACGCCCGCGCCGCCGGACCCGTGCTGGACATCGAGAACCTGAAAGTCACCTTCGCCACGGACGCCGGGGACGTCTATGCCGTCAAGGACGTCAGCCTCGAGGTCAACCCGGGCGAGGTCGTCGCGATCGTCGGCGAATCCGGCTCCGGCAAGACCGTCACCGCCAAGACCATCCTCGGGCTGCTGCCGGAGACGGCGGTCAGCTCCGGTGCGGTGCTGATCAACGGCAACAACGTGATCAGCGTCAGTGCCTCGAAGCTGCGGGAAATTCGCGGCCGAGACGTGGCGATGGTGTTCCAGGAACCTTCAACCGCACTCAACCCGGTCTTCACCGTCGGCTGGCAGATCGCCGAGGGAATCCGTGCCCATGCCGGCCACGGGGGAGCCGGCCGGGTCAGTGCCAAGGAGGCCAAGGAACGCGCCATCGATGCGCTGCGCAAGGTGGGGATCCCCGACCCGGAAACCCGGGTCAACTACTACCCGCACCAGTTCTCCGGCGGTCAGAAGCAGCGCGTCGTCATCGCCGCCGCGCTCGCGCTCAACCCGGGCCTGATCGTCGCCGATGAGCCGACCACGGCGCTGGACGTCACCGTGCAGGCGGAAATCCTGGATCTGCTGCGCGAGCTGCGGGACCAGTACGGCACCTCGATCGTGCTCATTACGCACAACATGGGCGTCGTCGCCGACCTCGCCGACCGCGTCGTGGTGATGTACCAGGGCGACGTCGTCGAAGAGGCCTCCGCCCGGGTGCTCTTCGCCGAACCCAAGCAGGACTACACCAAGAAGCTCCTGGCCGCCGTTCCGCACCTGGGCCGGAACTCCGCATCGGCCGGGATGACCGAGCGTGCCCACCAGGGCGGCGAGGTGCTGGTCGAGGCCAAAAACCTGACTATCGAATACCCCGGCCGGCTCGGCAGCCCGGCGTTCAAGGCTGTGGACGGGGTGAACTTCACCCTGTCCGAGGGTGAGGTCTTCGGCCTGGTGGGCGAGTCCGGTTCGGGCAAGACGACGATCGGCCGCGCCATCGCTGGCCTGAACAGGACCACGGGCGGCAGCCTGAAGGTGCTTGGCTACGAGATGCTGCATTTGAAGGAACGCACGTTCAAGCCGCTGCGCAAGCAAATCGGCTTCGTGTTCCAGGATCCGGCGGCCTCGTTCAACCCGCAGCTGACCATCGGTGACTGTATCGCCGAGCCGCTGATCATCCACGGCAACCCGACCCCGGAGCAGGCGCGTCAGCGGACCCGGGAGCTGCTTGAGTCGGTGCAGTTGCCGGCTGCCTACGCGGACCGGTATCCGCACGAGCTCTCCGGCGGACAGCGCCAGCGCGCCTCGCTGGCGCGGGCACTGATCCTGAACCCGAAGCTGCTCATTGCCGATGAGCCGACGTCGGCGCTGGATGTTTCGGTGCAGGCGAAGGTGCTGGAACTCTTCAAGGAGATCCAGGCCGAGTTCGGTTTCGCCTGCCTGTTCATCAGCCACGACCTCGCCGTGGTGGACATCCTCTCGCACTGGGTCGGTGTCCTGTACAAGGGCAAGATGGTGGAACAGGGCCTCGGCAACCAGGTCATGGGTCACCCGCAGCACGATTACACGAAGAAGCTCATCGCGTCGCTGCCCGTGCCGGATCCGGACGAGCAGGCCCGCCGCCGGGAGGAATTCCGCGCGGTGCTGCGGGCCTGACAGGCCGGGCTGCAAAACGGGCATGCCCGCCGTTCGCCTCGAACGGCGGGCATGCCCGTTCCAGCCCGCGCCGACGCTTAACACCCGGAAGGAACCCCGTCCCAACCCCTAGACTGGAGCAATGACCGAGCAGAACCAGATCTTCCCCGACGACGACACCTACGACCCTGCCGCCAGCTCCCTGGCCGGTCGCGTGGACCCGGCGGTGATGGCGGAACTGCTCTCGATCCGCTCCAGCATCGACAACATTGATGCCACCCTGGTGTTCCTGCTGGCCGAACGGTTCAAAGCGACGCAGAAGGTCGGGTTCCTCAAAGCCACGCACAAGCTTCCGGCGGGTGACCCGGGCCGGGAGACGGCCCAGATCGCCCGCCTGCGCCGGCTCGCCGCCGAAGCCCACCTGGATCCGGCGTTCGCCGAGAAATTCCTGAACTTCATCATCGGCGAGGTGATCCGGCACCACGAGGCAATCGCCGAAGACCATCAGGCCGCCGCCTCCGCAGCGGACCCTGCCGTCTCCGCCGAGGCATAGCCGTGTCCGTGCCTGAATCTGCCGGGCAGGTCACGGCCACCGCCCTCGGCGCATGGCCGGGGGAGGACCCGGTGGAGGCTGCCCGCAGCATCCGGGGCGAGCTGGGCAGCCCGCACCTTCCCTTCCTCGCCGAGCTCCCGGACCGCGGCGTCGGCTCGGATGCGCTGGGCCGCACCGCCTCGCTGCTGGAGGGGCTCGCCGTCGACGTCCAGCCGTACGGCTGGCGGCTCGTAGACCGGCCGGGCAAGGATCTCATGCGGGCCCGTTCGGCGCTGTCCACCGACATCAACGTCCTCGCCGACGTCGCCGGCGCCGAGGACACGCGGGCCGCCGAACTCAAGATCCAGCTGCGCGGCCCGCTCAGCCTCGCCGCCGGGCTGCACCTGCACAACGGGGAGCGGGCCCTGATCGACCACGGCGCGCGGCGGGACCTCGCGGGGTCCCTGGCGGCCGGCGTGGACGCCCATCTCCGCAAGGTGGCCGCCGCTGCGCCGGGAGCCCGGCTTGTGGTGCAGCTCGACGAACCGGACATCGCCGCCGTCATGGCGGGCACCATCCCCACCTCCAGCGGCTACCGCACCCTGCGCGCGGTCGCGGGGTCCGAAGTCACCGAATCCTGGCGGCTCGTCATCGATGCCCTGCGGGCCGCCGGCGCGGCGGAAGTCGTCGTGTCCGTGCCCGAGGTAGAGGCCCCCATCGACCGGATCCTCGCCGCAGGTGCGGACGGGATGGCGGTCCCCTTGCGGGCCCTGACCTCCCGTCAGTGGGAACACATCGCCGGCGCGGTGGAGTCCGGGAAACGCTTCTGGGCCGGGGCGCTCCCGGTCGAAGATCCCGCTGCGCCGCTGCCGCGCGTGCCTGAGCTCGTCGAAGCGCTGTGGCGGCCGTGGCGTGGGCTTGGGCTGCCGGCCACCGCACTGGGCACGGTCCGGGTGACGCCGTCCGGCGGCCTCGCAGACCACACGCCGTCGTCCGCGACGGCGGTGCTGACCCGGTTGACGCAGCTGGCCGACGGGTTGAACCAGCTCGCCCTCGGCTAGGACCTAGACGCGGCGTTCCCAGCGTTCGGGCCGGACCCGGCCGGGCAAGTAGCCCGGCGCCGCAGCCTGCGCCGGGTAAGGCTCAAGCCGGTAGTCAAAGTGCCCGGCGTACACCAGTACCAGGCCGATTTGCGGCTGGATCGCCTTGACCTGAATCCGGTGCCGTTGCTCCTCCGGCTCCCACCACTGTTCGGCGTACGCCTTGGCGTCCAGGACGTGCGGCAGTGGGATGCGCAGCGGTCCCAGCAGCAGCCGGGACCCCTCGGAGACACCCCGCAGCCGGCCTTCCGGGGTGACGCTGAGGTTGAGATCGGTGACCAGCCTGCGGTAGCGGCCGACGTAGTCCACCAGCCGCGTGGAGCCGGCAGACGCCTCCACGCTCGTTGTGTCTTCGAAAATCCTGGTGGTCCGCGGGAAGAAGATCTCCCGCCGGGCGGTCAGGCTCGAGCGCCCGAACGGGTCCAAATGGGCGTGGTTCTCGATCCGGAACCTGATGCCCTCGCCGTACTCCGGGAAGAACGCCTGCTCACCGGTCGCCAGCCGCAGCAGCGGCCGCAACCAGCGCTGCCGGCAGCCGACGACGTCGAAAACGCCCTCACCCACGCCGTAGTGCCCGGAGCCCGGCACGAGCGAGAAATACTCCTGCAGTTCGGGCTGCAGCCGGGAAAAGTCCCGCCCCAGGCCCTGCCGATAGATGGGTTCGTAGCTGGTCACGGCATTCTCCTCCACAGTCACAGCCGTCCGGCCGCTTTGAAACGAATGTACGCGTCCGCCGGCGCCGCCGGGTGCATTTCCCCGAACATGGGCCCGCGACCGAAACGACCACGATGACGCGATGACGCGCTGGCGTGCGCCCGCAAGCGGCCCGGCCCGTGCGGCCCGAAACAGCCGGTAGCACGCCCCGGTCCGCCCGCCGGCGCAACGGACCGCGCCATGCCCGGGACCGCCCGAATACGACAAAGCCATTTCTATAGGGGAATATGTAAGCTATGAAGGCACGGATTTTGGTTGTGGACGATGACGAGGCGCTGGCCGAGATGATCGGCATTGTGCTGCGCAACGACGGCTTTGACCCCGTCTTTTGCGCGGACGGGAGCCAGGCCCTGGAGGTTTTCCGCGCTTCCAAGCCCGACCTGGTGCTGCTGGACCTGATGCTCCCGGGCATGGACGGCATCGAGGTGTGCCGCCAGATCCGGGGCGAGTCCGATGTTCCCATCGTCATGCTGACGGCAAAATCCGACACCTCGGATGTTGTCCGCGGGCTGGAATCGGGCGCCGACGACTACGTGCCCAAACCCTTCAAGCCGGCCGAACTCGTCGCCCGCGTTCGGGCGCGGCTGCGCCCGGGAGACCAGAAGGCCCCCGAGACCCTGCGCATCGCGGATGTGACCATCGACGTCGCCGGCCACGTCGTCAGCCGCAACAGTGAACGCATCTCGCTGACTCCGCTGGAATTCGACCTGCTGGTGGCCTTGGCCCGCAAACCATGGCAGGTCTTCACCCGGGAGCTGCTGCTGGAGCAGGTCTGGGGCTACCGCCACGCAGCGGACACCCGCCTGGTCAACGTCCACGTCCAGCGGCTTCGCTCGAAGATCGAACGCGATCCGGAAGCCCCCGAAGTTGTATTGACGGTCCGTGGTGTCGGCTACAAAGCAGGTTCCTGACCCGACGGACGGCCCTCCGCAGGCCGCCCCGGAACCCTCCGCGCCCGGGCCGGCCCCGGGGCCGCTACCGGCCGGTCCGGAACCGGCGGCTCCTTCTGAGGCCGGGACGCCGGGGCCTCCCCGCGGGCAGGCCCCGCTTTTCCGGGCCCGCATCTGGGCCCGCCGCGCCCGGATTGTCACGGCCCGCGTCGTCCGGCTGGTTCGAACCGGCCTGTCCCGCCTGCTGCCCGCACTCCGTTACCTGCTCCGGGCCCTGCAGCGGCGGTGGCGGCGGTCCCTGCAGTTCCGGACCGTGCTGACGACCCTTATGCTCGCGATCGGGTCCTTCGCGGTGGTCGGGGCGTATCTTTCGAACCAGATCGCCAACAACCTGTTCCAGGAGCGGCTGGCGCAGGCCGAGTCCGAGACGCGCTACAACGTCAAGCAGGTCCAGGACACGTTCGACGGCGCCCAGGTCACCGATCAGTCCAGCGTCATCACGCTGGTGTACGACACGCTGAACGCGGTCGAAGGCCGCGGCTCCGTGATCCAGCGGCGCTACGTCTTCGAGGCCATGCCCGAACAAACCAAACCGCGCAACCGGTGGGTTGAATCGAGGGCCTCCGACCAGCTCACCATCAGCGTGATCCCGCCCGACCTGCGCAAGGCGGTCCAGGAATCCGGCAAGGAGCAGTTCTGGGCCTCCACCGAATTCCCGGTGGGCACCGAGGACCGGCCCGGGATCGCGGTCGGCAACAAGGTGACCTTCAACGGCACCGTCTACGAGCTTTACCTCATCTACGACCTCAACACCGCCCAGAAGACCCTCGACGAGATCCAGAACGTCCTGCTGGCCGGCGCCGCCGCCCTCGCGCTCATGATCGGCGCCGTCGCCTGGTACGTCACCCGCAACGTGGTCAGCCCGGTCAGCCACGCCGCCGTCGTCTCCGAAAAACTCGCCGCCGGCCAGCTGCAGGAGCGCATGGTGGTCAGGGGCGAGGACGAGGTGGCCCGGCTGGGCGCCTCGTTCAACCACATGGCCGCCAGCCTTCAGGAGCAGATCACCCAGCTGGCCACCCTGTCCCAGATGCAGCAGCGCTTCGTCTCCGATGTATCCCATGAGCTCCGCACCCCGCTGACCACCGTCCGGATGGCCGCCGAGGTGCTCTACGACGCCCGGGACCAGTTCGACCCGATGAACAAGCGGTCCGCGGAGCTGCTTTACAACCAGGTGGAGCGCTTCCAGTCCCTGCTGGCGGACCTGCTGGAGATCTCCCGGTTCGACGCCGGCGCGGCCATGCTCGACGCCGAGGCGACCGACATCGTCCAACTTATCTCGCACGTGATCGAGGGGGTGGCTCCGGTGGCGGCCGAATACGGATCGGAGGTCACCCTGAACGCCCCCGTCGGCAGCATCGTCGTGGACATGGATGACCGGCGGATCGACCGGATCCTGCGCAACCTGATCCTGAACGCCCTGGAGCACGGCGAAGGGCGGCCGGTGAACGTGTCGGTGGCCGCCAACGACACGGCTGTGGCCGTGGCCGTCCGTGACCACGGCATCGGCATGTCCTCCGCGGAGGCGGCCCGGGTCTTCGACCGCTTCTGGCGCGCGGACCCGGCCCGGGCCCGCACCACGGGCGGCAGCGGCCTGGGACTCTCCATCGCGACCGAGGACACCAAGCTGCACAACGGCTGGCTGCAGGCCTGGGGAACCAAGGGGCGTGGCTCCAACTTCCGCCTCACGCTCCCGCTGCGCCAGGGGGAGACGATCACCAGTTCACCGCTCCAGTTGGAGCCGGCCGACGTCGGACCTGCCGGCGTCCAGCCCGATCGAAAAATGCTGCTGCTGGAGCCGGCCGTCACCGATCCCCGTCCGGCGGCCGGCCGCGACGGAACGAAGGAGCAGCCATGAGAGGCGCCAGTACGATGACCCGCACCGCCGCGGCCCTGCTGGCGGTCCTAATGTTCCTGCTGACTTCGTGCGCGCAGATCCCGCGGTCCGGGCCGGTTGGCAAAAGCACCGACGAGAGCGCCGGAAAGCCCAACAATGCCCCGGTCTTCTTCCCGGTGGCTCCGCGGGCCGGCGCGTCCCCGGAAGCGGTGATAGAAGACTTCTACCTCGCCGGCAGCGGCTATGAGGACGATTACGCAGTCGCTCGGCAGTACCTCACCCAGGCTTCATCGGTGAAATGGAAGCCGGACCGCCGGGTACTGGTCTTCCGCTCCGCCCGTGTCGTGCCGACCGCCGTCGAAAACGTCTTCAACTATGAACTGGACCTGGCCTACTCGGTCGACGCCGACGGCATTGCCACGGCGCTGCCGGAAGGCTCCAAGGAAAGCATCCCAGCGACGCTGACCAAGGTGGACGGCGAGTGGCGGATCGCGGAAATCCCGGACGGCACCGCCATCCCGGAACAGACGTTCAAGGTCATCTATGGTGCCTACCCGATCTACTTCTACGACCCGACGTTCACCTATGCGGTGCCGGATATGCGCTGGTTCATCAAGAAGAAGACCGTAAAGGCCATGGCCAGCGCCCTGCTTGGCGGCCCCGCGCCCTATCTCAAGGGCGCCGTGGTGAGCGCCTTCCCCTCCGGCATCAGGCTGGCACGCGAATCCGTGCCGGTGGTCTCGGGCGCCGCCCAGGTGGACCTGACGGCCAAGGATCTCGTGGAGGCCTCAAACAAGGAACGACTTCGGATGCAGACCCAGCTGGCCCTGACCTTCCGGAGCCAGCCCGATGTCATCAACGTGGAGCTGCGGGCCGACCAGGACCTGGTGCGGGTCGAAGACGACGGATCAGTGCTGCCGCCGGTGCGGGACGAGGACGTTCCGGCGCGCCAGATCGCCGTCAGCAACAACGACCTGGTCCACTTCGAGAACAACAAAATCGGACCCGTGCCGGACCTCCAGTCCGTGCGGGCCCTGGCTCCCCGGCTGCCCGCCGAATCGCCGGTGTCGCAGGCCGCAGCATTCCTCAACCGTGCCCACACGACGCTGTATTCGATCATCCCGGGCCAGCCGGCCCGCGCGCTGACCACTCGTGGTTCACTTTCCCGGCCCTCGTTCGGCCGCTACGACTGGGTCTGGACCGCCGGTCCCGGCGGCGACGGGGCCACCGAGGTCCAGGCCTACCGGCCGACCGGAACCGCGGCCGGGGCGAACGTCCCGGCCGTGACCCTGGCGCCGCCGTGGCTGGCCGGGCGGACCGTCAGCGAGTTCCGGATTTCACGTGACGGAACCCGGGCCCTGGTTATTTCAGACCGGAACGGCAAGACAACGGTCCAGGTCACCGGCATCGTCCGCACCGGCGACGGTACCCCGCGCGACCTCACCACGCCGATCACCCTCCTGACCGACGGCTCTCCCGACCGCGGCGTCTGGGTCAACGACACCACGGTCGCGGTGATGAAGGGCGCAGCGAGCGGGAACGTCACGCCGGAACTGCTCTCCCTGACATTGGGGGCGCCGCAGCCGCTCGCACCCTGGCCGGGGCTTACCGCGCTCAGCGCGGGCAACGGGCCGTCGGAGATCTACGGGCAATCCGCCGAAGGCATCTTCCAGCGCGTCGGAAACGGGTGGTCGCCGCAGCTCAAGGGCGCCATCGACCCGTCCTTCCCGGGCTGACCCGGCGGCCGGAACCGTGCGGGACAGGACCCGGTCCGGCTATATCCACATAGCGTCCGGGACCGCTTCCGCCCGGGGGCCCGGGCTGCCACCGTGGGATCATGAGCACACGCCGGCAGCACGGAACGAACCGGGTCCCGCACCCGGTTCCGGGTGGTTCCACGACCCCGTGCACGGATCCGGATCTCCGACCGGCCACGCTAACGGGAAAGCACCGCGGCGGCTACTCACGCTGGCCGGCCAGGGCCGCGGATCGTGCCTTCGGCGCGGTCCTTGAACTGCTCGCGCTGGCCGCACCGGTTCAGTGCGTCTGCTGCGGAGCCGAGGACAGTGCCCTTTGTCCCGTTTGCGCCCGCCGGATCCGCCAGCTGACCCGACGGCCCTTCCGGGCCGAGGGCAGGGCGCCGGCGCTGGTGGACATGGACGGCTCGATCCTGCTGCCGGTCGTGGCGGCCGGCGTCTACCGGGGCGAGCTGGCCCAGTCCGTGCTGTCCTTTAAGCGCTACGGCCAGCAGGAGCTGGCCGGGGAACTGGCCGCCGCGCTCGCCAGGGCCGTCAGTGCCGCCGTCGGCAGGGCGGAGGGAGCCGTGCTGGTGCCCGTCCCCACCAGCGGCGCGGCCTTTCGGCGCCGGGGGTTCAGCCCGGTCCACCTCCTGCTCGCCCGCGCCCGGCGGAGTCCGGGACTGGGCCGGACCGAGATCGCCGACGTGCTGCGCCGCACCCGGCCCCCGCGCGACGGTTCGGGCCGCAACCCGAGTTCGGGCTGGCCCGGCGGGCAGAAGGGTCTGGGCCGCGCTGCCAGGTTCCGGCGGGTCCGCGGTTCGATGCGAGTCAAGGGCCGGATCCGCCGCCCGGGGCTCGGCGGACGGCCCTGCGTCATCGTCGACGACGTGCTCACCACGGGCGCGACGCTGGCCGAAGCTGCGCGCGCTCTGCGCGCCGCGGGAGGTGAGGTCCGCGGCGCGGTGGTCCTCGCGGCGACACGCCCGCCCGTCCAGGGCAACTTTGCCGCGGCGAGCCCCGTTCTGGCGCGGGACGCCGGGCGCGAGGAAAAAAATAAACCAAAAAAAGATGAATAACAGGGACCTATGAACTAACGTCGAAGATGGGTACCAAGAACAGATGTACCTGTCGATGGCGGCTCGGAAAGGGGCTCGACTGTCAGTCAGAACAGCCTCCGGACGTGTCGCCGTCGTGTCACCGAAGTCATTTGGAGGGCACCATGGAGTTCATGATCAGCGGTCGCAATTTGACGGTTTCCGACCGGTTCCGCGAATACGCCGACGAAAAGATCTCGAAGATCGCATCCTTGGGGGACAAGGTCCAGAGGGTCGATGCAAAGGTCACTAAGGAGACCAAGGCACGGCAGACCGCCGAACTGCTCACCGTCGAGCTCACAGTCCTCGGGCGGGGCCCCGTGATCCGTGCCGAAGCCAGCGCCGCAGATAAATTTGCCGCCTTCGACCTCGCCTACAACAAGCTTCTCGAGCGGCTGCGCCGGGCCAAGGACCGCAAGAAGGTCCACCACGGCCGGCACACCCCAAAGTCCGTCACCGAGGCCACGGCGGCCCTGGAACCGGCCAGCGCCAGCGAGCCGCTGTATGAGGAGGCGGGCCATCCGCCGCAGCCAGCGCCCGCCGAGAAGTCGCCCTACGAGCTGGAGAACGATATTCCGGCCGGCGACTCGCCGGTACTGATCCGCCGCAAGGTGTTCTCCGCCGCCTCCCTCTCGCTCGACGACGCCGTCGACAACATGGAACTGGTCGGCCATGACTTCTACCTGTTCGTGGACAAGGAGACGAAGGCACCCTCGGTCGTGTACCGCCGGGAAGGCTGGACCTACGGGGTCATCAGCCTGGACCAGACCTGCGAACCGGGCGAGGCTCCGCTGGAGGAGAAGATCATCGCCTATCGTTCAGAGGACGAGCCTGCCAGAGCCTGAGCTGGTGGCCACCCGACGAAGGGACTGACGTGCCCGCATCGCTAAGCCTCAAGCAGGCACGGCGGATCGCACTCGCAGCCCAGGGATTGGACAAGGTACGGCCCGCCGCACCCGTGAGCGCACGGGCGGTGGGCCGTACCTTTGCCCGCCTCCACCTGGTCCAGATCGACTCCGTCAACGTGCTCTCACGCAGCCACTACCTGCCGTTTTTCTCCCGGCTCGGGAACTACGACCGCACCATCCTGCACCGGATGGCCGGCGCGCACCCGCGGCGGATGATGGAGTACTGGGCCCACGAGGCAAGCTTCATCCGGCCCGAACATTTCCAGGACCTGGTGCTCTGGCAGAACCGCAGATGGGTCGGCGCCCACGCCATGGACCCGGAGCTTCGCAACGAAGTGGCCCGGCAGGTGATGGCGGTCCTGGCCGCGGGCCGGCCGTTGACGGCCGCCGAACTGACGGCCAGGCTCGGCCACGTTGAGGACCGGCCGAAAGACAACTGGGGGTGGAACTGGAACGCGGTCAAACGCGTCCTTGAGCACCTCTTCGAAGAGGGCCTGGTCTCGGCCGCCTCCCGGACCGAGTCCTTCGAACGCCGCTACACGCTGACCGCCAGGGTCCTGGCCGGCAGGACCCCGGACGGGGCCAGCGGCGGGGCAGCCGAACCAGGATGGCGGACCGGTGCCGCTGGCGGGCCGGCCGGGGACGGGGACGAGGCTGCGGCGGCGATGCTCCGGCTGATCGATGCTGCGGCGCAGGCGCACGGGATCGGCACAGTGCGGTGCTTCGCCGATTACTTCAGGACACCGCTGCGCGCTGCCGCCGTTGCGGTGCAGCATCTGGTGGAGGCCGGCCGGCTCGAACCGGTGACGGTGGCCGGGTGGAACCGCCCGCTGTACCTGCATGCCGACGCGGCGCGGCCCAGGACCGGGCGGGGCCGCGCACTGCTGAGCCCCTTCGATTCGCTCGTTTTCGAACGCCGGCGGCTGGAGGAGCTGTTCGGGTTCCACTACCGGATCGAGATCTATACCCCGGAAGCCAAACGCCGCTACGGCTACTACGTGCTGCCTTTCCTGCTGCGTGAGCAGATCGTGGCACGTGTGGACCTGAAAGCGGACCGCGCGGCGGGCACCCTGCTGGCCCGGGCCAGCCACGCCGAGACCGGCTCGCCGGCGGATACCGCCGTCGAACTCGCCGAAGAACTGCAGCTCATGGCAGAGTGGTTGGAGCTGGACCGGATCGTTGTCGCCCCCGTGGGGGACCTGGCGCCGGCGCTCGGGCGGGCCGTGGCCGGCCTGCCTCCGCTCTGAGGGAACAGGCGCAACCCGCCCTGCGTCTCTCCCGTAGACTAAACACGCCGGAATTCGGCAGCTTGAGACTGGGAGCAATTTCACGTGGCATCACTTATCGAAAAACTTCTCCGTACGGGTGACAAAAAGACCCTGCGGCAACTGCGGAACTATGCCGATTCCATCAATGCCCTGGAAAGCTCCTTCAAGACCTTCACCGACGCCGAGCTGCGTGAAGAGACCGACCGCCTCCGCGCCCGCCACACCGACGGCGAGAAGCTCGACGATCTGCTCCCCGAGGCCTTCGCCGCGGTCCGCGAGGCGTCGTCGCGCACCCTGGGGATGCGCCACTTCGACGTCCAGCTGATGGGCGGCGCCGCCCTGCACCTGGGCAATATCGCCGAAATGAAAACCGGTGAAGGCAAAACCCTGGTGGCCACCGCTCCGGCCTACCTTAATGCCCTCGCCGGCAAGGGCGTTCACGTCATTACCGTCAATGACTACCTCGCCGAGTACCAGTCGGACCTGATGGGCCGCGTCTACCGCTTCCTGGGCCTGACCAGTGGCTGCATCCTCGCCAACCAGGACCCGGCGGTCCGCCGGGAGCAATACGCCTCGGACATCACCTACGGCACCAACAACGAATTCGGCTTCGACTACCTGCGCGACAACATGGCATGGGACAAGTCCGAGCTGGTCCAGCGCGGCCACAACTTCGCCGTCGTCGATGAAGTGGACTCGATCCTGATCGATGAGGCCCGTACCCCGCTGATCATTTCCGGACCGGCCCAGGGCGATACCAACCGCTGGTACAGCGAGTTCGCCAAGGTGGTGCTGCGGCTGCAGCCGGACACCGACTATGAGGTCGATGAGAAAAAGCGCACCGTCGGCGTGCTCGAGGCCGGCATCGAAAAGGTCGAGGACTACCTCGGCATCCACAATCTCTACGAGTCGGCCAATACCCCGCTGATCGGTTTCCTGAACAACGCCATCAAGGCCAAGGAACTGTTCAAACGGGACAAGGACTACGTCATCCTCGACGGCGAAGCGCTAATCGTGGACGAGCACACCGGCCGCATCCTCGCCGGCCGGCGCTACAACGAGGGCATGCACCAGGCGATCGAAGCCAAAGAAGGCGTCGAAATCAAAGCGGAAAACCAGACGCTCGCCACGGTCACGCTGCAGAACTACTTCCGCATGTACGACAAGCTCGCGGGCATGACCGGCACCGCGGAAACCGAAGCCGCCGAGTTCATGAGCACCTACAAGCTCGGCGTCGTCGCGATCCCGACCAACCGCGACATGCAGCGCATCGACCAGGCAGACCTCGTCTACAAGAACGAGGCCGTCAAGTTCGACGCCGTGGTCAAGGACATCGCCGAACGGCACGAAAAGGGCCAGCCGGTCCTCGTCGGCACCACGAGCGTTGAAAAGAGCGAATACCTTTCCCGGCTGCTGGCCAAGGAAGGCGTTCGGCATGAGGTCCTGAACGCCAAGAACCACGCCCGTGAAGCATCCATCGTGGCACAAGCCGGCCGCAAGGGGGCCGTGACGGTCGCGACCAATATGGCCGGCCGCGGTACCGACATTATGCTCGGCGGCAACGCCGAGTTCACCGCCGTCGCCGAACTCGCCAAACGCGGGCTGGACCCGGAAGAGAACTCCGAGGAGTACGAGGCCGCTTGGCCGGCCGCCCTCGAGGCCGCCAAACAGTCCGTCAAGGACGAGCACGAGGAGGTCCTCAACCTCGGTGGCCTCTACGTGCTGGGCACCGAACGGCACGAGTCCCGCCGGATCGACAACCAGCTGCGAGGCCGTTCCGGCCGCCAGGGCGACCCGGGCGAGTCCCGCTTCTACCTCTCGCTGACCGATGACCTGATGCGGCTGTTCAATTCCGGCGCCGCCGAGCGTCTGATGAACAGCTCGGTGCCGGATGATGTCGCCCTCGAATCCAAGCTCGTCTCCCGGGCCATCGCCTCGGCCCAGGGCCAGGTGGAGGGCCGCAACGCCGAACAGCGCAAGAACGTCCTGAAGTACGACGACGTCCTGAACCGGCAGCGCGAGGCCATCTACGGCGACCGCCGCCGCATCCTCGAAGGCGACGACCTGCACGAAAAGGTCCAGTACTTCCTCGAGGACACGATCACCGCGTTCATCGACGAGGCAACGGCGGAAGGTACCGGGGACGACTGGGACTTCAACCTGCTCTGGTCCAACCTGAAGACCCTGTACCCGGTCAGTTTCGCGCCCCGGGACGTCATTGACGAGGCCGGCGGCAAGTCCCGGATCACCGTCGAGTTCCTGAAAGAAGAGATCCTCTCCGACGCCCGTCTGGTCTACCAGGCCCGCGAGGAGCTGATCGGTTCCGAGAGCATGCGGGAGCTTGAACGGCGTGTTGTCCTCTCGGTGATCGGCCGCAAGTGGCAGGAACACCTCTACGAGATGGATTACCTCAAGGAAGGCATCGGCCTGCGGGCAATGGCCCAGCGCGATCCCCTGGTCGAGTATCAGCGCGAGGGATTCATCATGTTCCAGGCCATGATGGAGGCGATCCGCGAGGAGAGCATCGGGTTCCTGTTCAACCTGGAGGTCGAGGTGACGCCGGCCCAGGATGTTGTGGTGGCCGACGCCGAGGGGCAGCACACGGAGCACCAGGAACCGCAGGTCCACGCGGCAGGCCTTGAGGCGCCGGAGAAGCCCGCGCAGCTGCAGTACACGGCCCCCGGCGAAGATGGTGCCGCCCAGACCCGGGTCGAGGCGAAGTCCTCGGGGCGCTCCGGCAACCCGGCCAAGGCGGCGGCCCAGGAGGCGCCGCGCCGGGCCAACAAAAAGAAACGGCGTTAGCTGGACTGCTGCCAACGCGGCATTGACACAGCGCTGACGACGCAAAAAGCGGGGCCGGATCGATTCCGGCCCCGCTTTGCGTTGTCCTCCTTTCCTGTTTTCCTGGCATGCCCGTTCAGCCGATCTCGAGGACGGTGACCCGCCACACGAGTCTGCTGCGCTCCAGCCGCAGTGCCACGGCGCGGACCCGGAGGTCGTCCGAGACAACGGCGCTGGCTTCGTAGATGTCCTCGGATATCCGGCAGGCGCGGACCGAGCGGACGGACGGATTCCGGTGCAGCCGGCCCGCCGTCGGGGATGTCCCCGAGGCGATGCGGCGTGTCAGTGCGGCGCGGTGCTGCAACGCGGCCAGGCAGCGCTCGTCGAGCCGGCGGGCGAGCTGCTGCGCGGGCCTGGTGCCGGCGAGGACCTCAATGGCGGCTTGCACAGTCGATCGCGAAATCGTGCACACCTCCCGTTCCGGGTCCACGACCCGCAGGGCTGGCACCGGAGGGCGGGACGTGGCCGCGGGTGCCGGCCGGGGAGGCGTCGGGTCGGCCGCGAGGGGGACTGCGGTGCCTGCGCGGATACCGGTCATGGGGCTCATGGGCCTTCCTTTGCTGTCGGGTCGGGTACTCGTGGATGGATTTTCAGGGATTGGCAGGCAGCTGAAGGACCTGGCCGGGAAGCAGCAGTCCGGGATCGCTGCCGATCAGGATGCGGTTCGCGTCGTAGAGGCGCGGCCAAGCGAGGGCGATATCGACGTCGGATGCCAGCGGACCCAGTTGCGCCGCGCAGATGCTCCACAACGAGTCCCCGGCCCGGACGGTGACCTGCTCCATGTCGGCGGCCTGGGGCCGGGGACGCCGCGGGGCCGGCGCCAGGTCGCGGGGTTCCGCCGGCTGCGGTGCTGGGGTCCAACGCGGGTCCAGGCCCAGGGGTTCTGCGCCGGCGGTGGAGCCGGCGGCGTCCGGGGCCGGGGACTGCGATGCCGGGGGCGCCGAATCGTTGAGTCCAATGCCGGTGGCCGGCGGGACATTCGGCCCGCCGCCGGGAACCCATACCGCCGCCACGGCAGCGGGAGCGGCGGTTGCGGTGCCAGGAGCGTCATCGGCGTGGGCCAGCGGGGCGGCGGCAAGCTGCAGTCCGACGGCGGCCAGCGCGAGCCGTCGCATGAAAGCCGGGCTGAACTTGCCCGTAGCCGCCGCCGCACCGCGGTTGCCGCGCCGTTCGAGCAGGGCGGACGCGACAGCGATCAGGAACGACAGCGCCCACCACACGACCACAATGAGGCCCGCGGCGTTGGCGGCCGCCCCCAGATGGTCCTCGAAGGAGAGGGACTGGTGCCGGGCCGCCGCAGTCTGCAGGCGCTGTGCCAGCCGGGCACCCGACCCGGTGAGGACTGTCCCCAGTGCGAGGATGGCGACCGCCATGCCAGCGTCTGCGCCGAGCCGGCGCCGCCCCGTGCCGGTAAACCTGTTGGTGCTCATAACCGCCTCCTCCGCGGGGTCCGCCCGCTGGCTCCGCCTGATGGGGCCGGGACCAAGACCCGGCTGACCCCTGACTGCCTCCAACTTGTCGTATTTGATGCATTTTGATGTCGTTTGATGCCACTAAAGCGAGTTTGCACCTTATGACTACGATCTGTCCATAGTCTGCGGTGGGATGTGGATTGACCCGCGCCGGGGCCGCCCCTACGCTGGCGCCATGCGGTGGGACGACCTGTTTGCAGACCTGGAAGCGCAGCTGGCCGCCGGCGAACGCGATGAGCTGGAAGCCGAAGTCGGCGAGCGGGCTCGGGTGGATGCGGCAGCGGTCGAGCTGGTGGACCGGCTGCGGGGGTCGCTGGGGCACCGGATTGCGGTCCACTTTGGCTCCGGGGCGGTGCACGAGGGCACGCTGAGCCACGCCGGAAGCCAGTGGCTCGTCCTCGATGAGGACCGGCACCAGATGCTGATTCCCTACGCCTCAGCCGTGCGGTACGGGGGCCTGTCGCGGTTGGCACTGGCCGAACCGTCGCCGGTCCGCCGGCGGCTCGGGTTGTCCAGCGCTCTCCGCGGGCTGGCCAGGGACCGCGCCGGCGTGGCCGTGATGACCTCCCGCGGGGCCATGGCGGCCCCGGTGCTGTATGGCGTGATAGACCGGGTGGGGCGGGACTTCCTTGACCTGGCGCTGACCGGTCCGGGCGAGCAGCGGCGGCCCGCCAATGTCAGCGGCGTGGCAACCGTTCCGTTTGAAGCTTTGGCCTGGCTGCGGTCCGTCCGCAGCGCCGACGGCTAGCCGTCCGCGCTCAGTTGCCCTTGGCCTTGGCTTCCTCGATCATCCGGCTTGCCTCGGCGTAGCGCTCTTGGATGTACTGCTCCAGCATGGCCTCCTCGACCCGCCACTGGCCCCTTCCGCCCACCTGGATGGCCTTGAGCTGGCCGCTCCGGACCAGGGCGTACGCAGCGGGTGAGTTGATCTGCAGCTGCTCGGCCACATCTGCGAGGGTGAGGAATCGGGGCATGGCAACATTTTGCCACCGATGGCGCCCTTTGGGGCCGTTATCCACATTTTGATCCTGTTTGCCTGGGTATCTTCCCGCCGGGGCTGTGTTTCGTGAGAATAGGGGGTGTCCGGCGCCGCAGCCCGGGCTGCGACTACAGGGGGAGCAGGACGCATGAGCGGGAGTGCAGGTGCCGGCGGAGCCCGGCTGAAAAAGCCATCGTGGAAGGACCCGCGGCTCCTGGTGGGCATCCTGCTGGTGCTGGCGTCCGTGGCCGGGGTTGTCTCGCTCGTGGCTGCGGCGGACCAGACCACGGAGGCTTATGCTGCCAGCGAGCCGATAGCCGTCGGGGAGGCGCTGACCGCGGAAAAACTGCACCGGGTCAAGGTCCGGCTTGGCGACGTGGAACAGTACTATTTCACCCCGGAAGCGGGCCTGGCCGGCGGGCTGGTGGCCGTCCAGCGCATCGGCAAGGACCAGCTGCTTCCCCGGGAGAGCTTTGGCGAGACGGACGCGCTGGACCGCAAACCGGTGGCCATAACAGTGGGCGAGGTGCTGCCGCCGCAGGCGGTTCCCGGCTCACGCGTGGATGTCTGGGTGGCGCAGCCGGATTCCCGCAACGGGTTCGCCGAGCCCACCCTCCTGCTGCCGGGGGCCGAGATCGCCCAGCTGACCCCCGGCAGTACCGCCCTGGGCGCGCAGCGGTCCACGGTGGTGATGGTGCTCGTCCCGGACGGTCAGATGCCAAAACTGCTGGGGGCACAGGCCAACAAGGCCAACATCTCGGTCGTCTGGAATCCGGGCGGTGCACCGTGATGAACATCCCGGTCGTGACTGTGGGCCGGACACGGGACGACCTGGTCGGCGGCTTGGAACGGCTGCACGGACCCGTGTCCGTGGTCCGTCGCTGCGGCGAGCTTGCCGAACTGCTGGCGGCCTGCCAAACAGGGCTGGCCCGGGCCGCCGTCGTCGCCGAGGGCAGCGCGGAGCTGACTGCCTCCCTGGTGGACCGCCTGTCCGCCGTCGGGGTTGCCGTGGTGGCGTTGACCGACAGTCCGGCGGAGGCCGCCAGATTGCAGGGGATCGGAGTGGCTGCCGAGGATTCCGGTGTGGAACCCGCAGTGCTCGCTGCGCTGATCACCGGCGCAGTGGCGGACCTGGCCGGCCAGCGGCCGGGCCCGCCGGCGAGCGCCTTCGCCGACCATGCCGCCGCCCTACGGACACGACGGCGCGCAGCGGAGCCAGCCGCGCGGACGGCGGACGGCGCCGGCAGCGCTGACCGGGACGGACTGGCCGGCCCGGACGGCGGAAGCCCCCGTGCCGGGAAGGCCGGCACCGGAACGATCATTGCCGTGTGGGGCCCTGCCGGGTCCCCCGGCCGGACCCTGGTGGCGGCGAACATGGCCGGGGAGCTGGCCGCCGCGGGCAAATCGGTCCTGCTCATCGACGCCGACAGCTACGGCGCCAGCGTCGCCGCGGTGCTGGGGCTGCTGGACGAGGCGGCTGGCCTCGCCCAGGCCTGCCGGATGGCGGACCAGGGCCTGCTCGACGGCGCCGCGTTGCTGAAGATCGCCGCACCGGTGGCCAGCCGGGCCGGGACCTTCCGGGTCCTTAGCGGTATCACCCGGGCCGACCGGTGGACCGAGCTGCGGGCCGCGGCGCTCTCCCTGGTGTACGAGCGTGCCCGGGAGGTCGCCGATGTCACGGTGGTTGACGCCGGCTTCTGCCTGGAAGCCGACGAAGAGCTGAGTTTTGACTCGATGGCGCCGCGCCGGAACGCGGCGACCCTGCGGAGCCTCGAAACAGCCGATACCGTCTACGCGGTCGGAGCCGCCGATCCGGTGGGGGTGCCCCGGCTGGTGCGCGGGCTGGCAGAGCTCGCTGCGGCGGTACCGCACGCCACGCCCCGGGTGGTGCTGAATAAGGTGCGGGCCGCCGCCGTCGGGCGTTCCCCGGAGCGGCAGCTGCGGGAGGCCTGGGCGCGCTTCGGCCCGCCCGTGCCGCTCGAGACCTTCCTCCCGGCGGACCCCGCGGCGTGCGACGCCGCCCTGCTCGCGGGCTCACTGCTGCTGGAGGCAGCCCCCGATTCGGCCCTGCGCCGGGCGCTCGCCGACCTCGTTTGTGCACCTGTCCAGCGAAATCAGAAATCCTCTGTTCTTTCTTCCACAGCAGGCGGCGGACATAGGGACTAGGCTCGCCAGTGAGGGCCGCAACGGTGCGGCAATGAACTTTTTGATGGAGGCGTTTGTCGATGTCGTCTGGGTCCAGCGTGGAGGATCAGCCCGTTTCGATCGGTGCCGGTGAAGGATACTTCACGGACTATTACGAGCACCTCGCCGAGGAGGACGCCCGCGCCTACGGCACAGACGTGCTGAACGCACGCTCGCAGGCGCACTTGGAGGCGGCCGCCGCACGCCGGCCCGGCACCGCGAACATCTCGATCTCCGACGAGCCGGAGTCCAGCGTCATCTATATCGTCACCGACGACATGCCGTTCCTGGTGGACTCCGTCAATGCCGAACTCGTCCGGCAGAAGTCGCCGATCCACCTGGTCATCCACCCCCTTTTCGTCGTCACCCGCAACCGCGAGACCGGCCGCCTGGTCAAGGTCGCCCGCGTGCCCTCGCACCTGGGCATCTCCAGCGGCGACACGGCCGCGATGCCCAATCTCTCGCATCTGATCGCCCAGGGCGACAACGCCTCGCACATGGAATCCTGGATCGCCGTCGAGATCGACCGGGTCGACGAGGCGAAGCGCGCTGAGCTGATCGAAGGGCTTTCGCGGGTCCTCGGCGACGTCCGGGCCGCGGTCGAGGACTGGCCGAAAATGCGGAACAAGGCGCACGAAATCGCCGACGAGCTCGGCCGGGTGGCCAGTTCCGAGATCGCCGAACTCCGCCAGGCGCAGGAGCTTCTCCGCTGGCTCGACGACGGAAACTTCACCTTCCTGGGCTACCGCGAATACGACCTGCGCAACGAATCCGGCGAGGACGTGCTGGATCCGAGGGACGACAGCGGCCTGGGCCTGCTGCGCAACGGCGAGACCCGCCATCAGATCCAGCACCTGACCGAAACGGGCCGGAAGAAGGCACGGGAGAAGCGGGCGCTGGTCATTACCAAGGCCAACTCCCGCTCCACCGTGCACCGCTCGGCGTACCTGGACTACATCGGCGTCAAGAGCTTCGACGCCGCAGGCAACGTCAACGGCGAACGGCGGTTTATCGGACTGTTCGCCACCACCGCGTACTCCGGCTCCGTCCGAGACATCCCGGTCGTCCGGGAAAAGGTCGACGCTGTGCTGCGCGACGCCGGCTTCCCGCCCGACTCGCACTCCGGCAAGGACCTGCTCGGCATCCTCGAAACCTACCCGCGCGACGAGCTGTTCCAGGTCGAGGTGCCCGATCTCGCGGCCATCACCACCGGCATCCAGCGCCTGCAGGAACGCCGCCGGACCCGGCTGTTCCTCCGGCCGGACATCTACGGCCGCTTTATGTCCGCACTGGTCTATCTTCCCCGCGACCGCTACACCACCAATGTCCGGCTGCGGATCGAGCAGGAGCTGCGACAGACCTTCGACGCCGTCTCGATCGACTATGAGGCCCGGATGACCGAATCCGCCCTCGCGCGGCTGTTTTTCCGGATCCGGTTGCCCAAGGACGCCGACGTCAGCGGCATCAACAGCGACGAACTGGAGAAGCGGCTGGTCCGTGCGGGGCGGTCCTGGAGCGAAGGCATCGCCGAGGTGCTGCGCACCAAGGCCGGCGCCGACGGCGAGAACGGGGCCAAGGAACTAGCGGCCGTCTGGGCAGAGGCCTTCCCCGCCAGCTACCGCGTGGATTATGAAGTCGAGGATGCGCTTGAGGACATCGCCCGCTTCGAAAAATACGGGGCGGCCGCCGACGGTGCCCAGCCCGGCGTCGACCACCCCGGCGTCCACGTCTACCTGCCCGACGGCGCCGGCGCCACCCTCGAGGAGGACGCCCGGGTCAAGCTGTACATGCTCGAGCCCAAGAGCCTGAGCCAGATCCTGCCGTACTTCCACAACCTCGGCCTCGAAGTGCTGGACGAACGCCCCTTCGAGATCGAGACGGCGGACCACCGCGACTTCTTCCTCTACGACCTTGGCCTGAAGTACCCGGCCGGGGTGGACCCGCTGCGCACCGGGGCCCTGCTGGGCGAATCTTTCGGCGCGGCGGTTTCCGGTGCCGTGGAGTCCGACAGCTTCGACCGCCTGGTGCTGCGCGAAGGCATGCACTGGCGCCAGGTGGTGGTACTGCGGGCCTACGCCAAGTACATGCGCCAGATGGGCAACACCAACTCCTTCGAATTCATGGCCGACACGCTGCTGGCCAACCCGGACGTGGCCCGCGGGCTGAACGCACTGTTCGCCGCGCGCTTTGACCCGGAGCTGCCCGAGGGCGACCGCGAACAGCGCCAGGACGAGGTCCGCGCCGGCCTGGACGCGGCCATCGAGCAGGTGGCCACGCTCGACGCCGACCGGGTGCTGCGCACCTTCAAGAACCTGATCCAGGCAACGCTCCGGACCAACTTCTACCAGGACAAAAAGCACGTCAGCTTCAAGCTGGACCCCTCCGGGATAGACGGGCTGCCTTTCCCGCGGCCGATGTTCGAGATCTGGGTCTACTCGCCCCGCGTCGAGGGTGTCCACCTGCGCTTCGGCAAGGTTGCCCGCGGCGGGCTGCGCTGGTCGGACCGGCGGGAAGATTTCCGCACCGAAATCCTCGGCCTGGTCAAGGCCCAGACCGTCAAGAACGCCGTGATTGTTCCGACCGGCGCCAAGGGCGGCTTCTACGCCAAACAGCTCCCGGACCCCGCCGCGGACCGCGGTGCCTGGATGGCTGAGGGGATCGAAAGCTACAAGACCTTCATCCGCGGCCTGCTTGATATCACCGACAACCTCGTCACCACATCGGAGGGTGAAGCGCTGGTGCCGCCCGCCGGCGTCGTCCGGCATGACGACGACGACTCCTACCTGGTCGTCGCGGCGGACAAGGGAACGGCGTCGTTCTCGGACATTGCCAACGGCCTCGCAGCCGACTACGGGTTCTGGCTCGGCGACGCGTTCGCCTCCGGCGGCTCCGTCGGCTACGACCACAAGGCCATGGGCATCACCGCCCGCGGCGCCTGGGAATCGGTCAAACGCCACTTCAGCGAACTGGACCTGGACACGCAGTCGGAGCCGTTCACCGTCGTCGGCGTCGGGGACATGTCCGGCGACGTCTTTGGCAACGGCATGCTGCTCTCCCGGCACATCCGGCTGCTCGCGGCGTTCGACCACAGGCACATCTTCCTGGATCCGAACCCGGACGAAGCGGTGTCCTTCACCGAACGCCAGCGGCTCTTCGAACTGCCCCGTTCCTCCTGGGACGACTACGACAAGTCGCTGATCAGCGAAGGCGGCGGCGTCTTCGCCCGCCAGGCCAAGTCCATCCCCGTCTCCGCGCAGGTCCGGACGGCGCTGGGGCTGCCCGAAGGCACCACCAGGCTCAGCCCGCCGGAACTGCTCCGCGCGATCCTGCTGGCCCCGGCCGACCTGCTCTATAACGGCGGCATCGGCACCTACGTGAAAGCCAGTACCGAGACCAATGCCGAGGTCGGCGACAAAACCAACGACGGCATCCGCGTCGACGGCCGCGAGCTGCGCGTCAAGGTGGTCGGCGAGGGCGGCAACCTTGGCATGACCCAGCGGGGCCGGATCGAGGCCGCCCTGCAGGGCGTCATCCTCAACACCGATGCCATCGACAACTCCGCCGGCGTGGACTGCTCGGACCACGAGGTCAACATCAAGATTTTCGTGGACCGCATGGTGGCCGCGGGCAAGCTCGACCCGGCCGAGCGCGCGGACTTCCTCTCGGCGATGACGGACGAAGTCGGCCGCCTGGTGCTCGAGGACAACATCGACCAGAACATCCTGCTGCTCAACGACCGGATGCGGGTGGCCGAATGGAGCCCGAGCTACGAGCGCCTGATGGACTGGCTGGAAAAATCCGCTGACCTCAAGCGCGAGCTGGAGGCGTTGCCCACCACCGAGACGCTGCGCACCCGCCTCGAGCAGGGCCAGGGACTGACCTCCCCGGAGCTTTCGGTGCTGGCCGCCTACGCCAAGATCGAACTGGCGACCGCGCTGCGCGACAGCGACCTTGCCGAGGATCCGTGGTTCCGCGACACGCTCCGTTCCTATTTCCCGAAGCAGCTGCGCGAAAGGTTCGACGCCGAACTGGATACCCATCCGCTGCGCCGGGAGATCATCGCCACGGTCGTGGCGAACGACATGATTAACATGGGCGGCATCACGTTCGCGTTCCGCGCCATGGAGGAGACATCCGCTACCGAAGCCGCCGTCGCCAAGGCGTTTGTCGCCCTCCGCGAGGTCTACGAGCTGGATGTCATGGTCGGCGAGCTTAACGAGCTGCCGGCGTCGTTCCCGACCGAGCACTGGAGCACAGTCCACCTGGACATCCGCCGACTGCTGGACCGTGCCGTCCGCTGGGTCCTGAGCCAGGGGAACGCCGCACGGCCGATCGCCGAGGTCGTGGCCGAGTTCAAACCGCTGATGGATCCCATGCGGGCGCGCCTGCTGGACTACCTGCGCGGCGATGACCGGGATCGGGTGTCCCAGTGGCTGGAGAAGGCCAGGAGCTGGGAGCTTCCCGAGGACCTGGCGCACCGCTGGGCCGAGCTGTTCGAGAGCTTCGTGCTGCTGGACATCGCAAAGATTGTCCACGTCAGCACCGAGCCGGTGGAGCACATCGCGCACGTGTACTACGCCGTCTTCAACCGCTTCCACGCCGATTCGCTGCTGGAGCGCATTACCAAGCTTCCCCGGCGGGACCGCTGGGAGGCGCTGGCCCGAGCGGCCCTGCGCGACGACCTGTACTCGACCGTTTCGGACATGACGATTGCCGTCCTGGAGGCCACGCCGTCGGACATCCCGGCAGAGGAACGGCTGGTCGCATGGGAAGGCCAGAACGTGGAGCAGCTGGGGCGGGCGAAGAGCATGTTCGACGAGGTGAACGCCCTCGAAGCGGACGACATGGCCTCGCTCTCGGTAGCATTGAGGCTCTTGAGGTCAATCGTCCGACGCTAGGTCCGCCGGACCGCGCGTCCAAAATGGAGGTGCTGTGGCAATCTTTACGGACCCTATCAGGGAGCATGCTGATTTCGGGCCGGGGGATGCCGAGTGGCTGCACCTGCTCGTGGGCGACTGGCAAATGGTCGCCGACCTTGCCTTCGCCGACCTGGCCCTGTGGTTCCCGCACCCTGAGCTCGGCTATGTGGCACTGGCGCACGTCCGCCCCTCCACCACGCACACGGTGTTCCACGCCGACTTCGTGGGGGAGGGGATCCGGTCGGACCTGAAACGGCTGGTGGACAAGGCCTGGGACAGCCGCACCATCGAGCGCTCCAATGAGACCAACTGGAGCAGCGACATGGCGATGCGGGTCGAGGCTGTGCCCATGGTCCGCAATGGGCGGACGCTCGCGATAGTCACCTCGCACATGGACCTCTCCAGTTCGCGGATGCCTTCACGGCTGGAACTGACCTACCGGCAGTGCGCCTACGACCTGCTGCGGATGGGCACGCTGGGACTCTGGCCGGACTTTGCCTCGCCCACCGGATCGCGCCGCGGCGCCCCCCGCGTCGGCGACGGACTGATCCGGCTCGACGCCGAAGGGATTGTGCAGTACGCGAGCCCCAACGGAGTGTCGGCCTTCCGCCGGCTCGGGGACGGCGAATCGCTCGAAGGCCGGTCGCTGGCTGAAGTCACGGCCGGGTTGTTGCGGGACCGGCGGATGGTGGATGAGACGCTGCCCCTGGTAGTCACCGGGCGGATGCCGTGGCGCAGTGAGATCGAATCCCGGGGCGTGAGCCTGTCGCTCCGTGCCATCCCGCTGCGGGATGAGCAGCAGCGCTTCGGGGCGCTGGTGCTGTGCCGCGACGTCTCCGAACTGCGGCGGCGGGAGATGGAGCTCGTCACGAAGGACGCCACCATCCGCGAGATCCACCACCGGGTCAAGAACAACCTGCAGACCGTGGCGGCACTGCTGCGCATGCAGTCCCGCCGGATGGTCAGCGAGGAGGCCAAGCAGGGCCTCGAGCAGGCCATGCGCCGGGTTGCCACCATCGCGCTCGTCCACGAAACGCTTTCCCAGGGCCTGACCCAGAGCGTGGACTTCGATGAGCTGATCGGCCGCCAGTTCCGCCTGTCCGCCGAGGTCGCCTCGCCCTCCCAGCAGGTCAAGACCCAGCGCTCCGGGCTGTTCGGGGAACTGCCGAGCGACTTCGCGACGCCGTTGGCCCTGGTTATCAATGAACTGGTGACCAACGCCGTTGAACACGGGCTTGAGGGCAGGGCCGGGACGGTCTGGCTGCTGGCCGACCGTTCCGAGAGCGAGGACGGGGACGAACTGCTGACGGTGACGGTGGCGGACGACGGCGTCGGGTTGCCGGCCGGTTCCTACACGGAAGGCCTCGGCCTGCAGATCGTCCGCACCCTGGTCACGAGCGAACTCGGCGGGAGTATCCAGTGGACGCCGCGGGAGGGCGGCGGTACGGCGGTGCAGGTGGTACTGAGCCTCGCGACCCGCTGAGCGCGGCGCTTAAGCGGCGATGGCCCCGGACCAGTGGGTCCGGGGCCATCGCGCTCCGGTTGCCCGGAGCCGAAAAATCAGGAGGCGCGGCGGGCGCGGGCAGCGCGGCGCTTCAGTGCACGGCGTTCGTCTTCGCTCATGCCGCCCCAGACGCCCGCGTCCTGGCCCGATTCGAGGGCCCACTGCAGGCAAGTGTCCACAACGGGGCAGCGCCTGCAGACGCTCTTTGCTTCCTCGATCTGCAGGAGGGCGGGGCCGGTGTTTCCGACGGGGAAAAACAGCTCCGGGTCCTTGTCAAGGCACGCTGCGCGGTTACGCCAATCCATGCTGATCAGTAACTCCATTCCTGGGAATTCGTTAAATGCCTCTTGTGAAATTATTCACTAGAGGTTTCATAAGAAAGGGGCCCTGTGGGCCCCCTCGGTCATCTGGATTAAGCGTGTCATGTTAACGCTGCGTAAACAAGGGGTATTTGCCGTTCAAATGCTGCCGGACCGTGAGCGATGCATCACATTGGCTGGCGGTACCCCCACATCTGCACGACTATGTCCGGTAGTGTGCCAGTGTGTCAAGACCCCCAGTGAACCCCGCAGAACCTGCCGAGCCGGGGCCCGGCGCTCCGGGCCCTGCGCCGGCCGCCAGGCCGGCCGGAATCACGGTCGTGGCCGTCGTCACCGCGCTGGAAGCCGGCGCCCTGCTGGTGGCGGCCGGCTGGTACGGATTCCAGCTGCTGACCGGAGCGCCCGTCCTTTCCTTCTGGGGCGCAGTATTTACCCTGGGCCTGCTGCTCGCCTTCTCGGCGTGGCTCGTCGCCGTCAGTACCTTTCTCTTCCGGGGCTACCGCTGGCCCCGGGCCGGGGCGCTGGTGGCACAGCTGTTTATGCTCACCATCGGATTCCCGACCCTGACCGGCGGCTACCCCGTTGCGGGCCTGGCCATGCTGGGGCCGGCCGCCCTGGCCATCGTGCTCCTGTTCGACAAGCGCGTCATCGCGTTCGCCTCCCGGCCGGGCGGCTCAAGCCGGGCCCTCTAACCCGGCCGGGACGTCACAGCCGGCGGGGCCGGCTAACCCCGCTGGACCGGCTAACCCCGCTGGGCCGGCTGACCCCGCTGGGCCGGCCGACCCCGCTGGGCCGGCTAACCCCGCTGGGCCGGCTGACCCGGCAGGGCCTGACGAGGCCGAGCGCGGCGGCGCGTCCCCGACGGCCAGTTGCACAGTGCGGGTCCGGCCGTCCACCACAAGGATGGCCCGGCCGGGAACAGGCCGGTGCTCCGGCTCCAGCCGGATGCCAAAAAAGTCCCCGTCGCTCGGGGCCCGGGGCGCAATCAGGATGCCGCTGCCCTGGCCGCGGGCCTGAAATGCCAGCGGTACCCGCTGTGGAAGCCCCGGCCGGAAGGCCGCAGTCAGCACCACCGTCCAGCCCAGCCCGTTGAGTTCCACGAGCCGCGCGTTCGTGTCCGTGCCCGCGCGATCCAGGTTGTCGGCCAAGGCGATGGCGTCCCGGTCGAGCGTCCCGGCCCGTGCCCGCGCGAGGACAGCAGCCCAGTACTCCGCCGGTGCGGCGCCGGTCGCGGGATACAGCCAGTCCGCGGCGGGGTTCAGGCCCGGCAGCGCCCGAAGCAGGGAGCTCTTCCCCGACCCGGGCCCGCCCAGAGCAGCCAGAACACTGCCGGGCGGCAGCGGGATACCGGCCGGGGCGGGTTCATCCCCGGCGACCCCGATCCAGAGCCTGCCTCCGTGGGCCGGCGGCGCCGGAGGTGCTGGCCCGAGCCGGGCCCGCACCTCGGCTACCGTCACCGTCGCCGGGAGCGGCTCCACCCGGAAGGGCCGCCGCGCCAAGGGCCCTGCGGCGAGCGGCCGGACGACCTTCGGCGGTTCGTAGAGCTGGGCAGCGTGCAGGGCTGCGGCGGCGAAGGGGCCGGAAACTGCCACCCGGCCGGGCAGCGCCGGGAGCTCCGGCAGCCGCGGCCAGCCGAACCGGCTTTCCTCGGTCGAACCGGCCGGGGAGAAGACGCGGTTGGGAAGTGCCTCGAAAAACCGTGCAGTCACGAGTTCCCGCCCGCCGGAAACGATCGCCGCCACGCCCGCCCCGGGGCCGTCACGGATGATGTCGCCCATGAGGTCCTCGGCCCACGTCAAGGGCCCGGACCGGAACGCGGACGCCCACGAGCCCCAGTTGTTCAGTACAAGGACCAGCGGCGGGACCGGCGCCGCCGCTGGATCTGCGGGGTCCGCGCGGCGGGTACGTATTTCCTCGGCCAGCCGCTCGAGGATGCGCACGGCGCGCCGCAGCTCCTGAAGGCCCGCCCGGGCACCGACCCGGGCCGAGTGCGCCGCTGCGCGCAGGGAGCCGTCGGCATCGAGGAGATACAGGTGGAATTCGGCGTGGGCCGCCACCAGTTGGTCCACCGCGAGCCGGACGACCGCGGCGGGTCCGGCGGGCACCCCGGCACTGTTCTGCCCGCCGCCATCCGGGCCGGCGGCTGCTATCACGGCAAGGTGGCCGTGTCCGACAGGATCCCAGCGGAGTCCACGGAGCTGCTGCTCTTCGGGCAGGTCGACTAGTCCCAGCAGCACGCCGTCACCTGCCGTGCCGGGGGCAGGTCCGGCCCCTGGCTCCGGAAACGGCAACGCCTGGGGCAGCGGCGCGGCGACCGGACGCCGGGGGAGGGTTCCGCCGGATTCCGACCACAGTCGCGACGTCAGGCGTACCAGGGGCGCCGACGTCTGTACGGGTGGGGGATGAGCGCCCGGATCCGCCGGGGCGAGGCCGGCGGCCGGTACGCGTGTGAGCAGGGCGGTTGCCGTCGACACGGTCACCGCCGGGCCGGTGGCAGCTGTCGCCCCGGCCAGGACCGCGGTCTGGAATTCCTCGGGTGCGGCGCTGCCGCGGACGAGGTAGCCCCGGCCCGGGCTGTCCAGCGGGATGGCCGCGGCAAGCCGGGAATTCATCACATCCGCGGACTCCAGTTCCGACTGCACCCTTAACACCACGCTGCTGGTGACATTGGCCCGGATATCCGCCGACAGTGCACCCTGGGCGCGCTGGGTGGCCATCACCAGGTGGATTCCCAGGGATCGTCCGATGGCCGCGATCCGCATAAGCTCGGTCAGTGCAGCGGGGGCTTCCTCCACCAGCATCCGGAACTCGTCAATAACGAGCACCAGATGGGGCAGCGCCGGGGCCCCGGCGCGGTGTTGCGGGTACGCGGAGAGGTCCGGGACGCCGGCGGCGGCCAGGAGTCTCTCCCGGAGCCGTACCTCCGCCCGAAGCGAGGCCAGGCTGCGCTCGATCTCATGGCTGGCCAGGTCCGTCAGCATGCCGACACAATGCGGCAGTCCGGTCAGCGGTCCGAGCCCGGAGCCGCCCTTGAAGTCCACAAAGAGCAGGTTGACGAGATCGGGCGGGTAACTGGCAGCCAGTCCCGCCACGAGCGTGCGCAGGAACTCCGACTTCCCCGAGCCCGTGGTCCCGGCGACGAGCAGATGCGGCCCGTCCGCCACCAGATCCAGGTGCAGCGGGCCCGGTGCAGCCCGGCCGACGGGAACGGCCAACCCCCGCCGGGACCCGCGGACGGCTGCACCCCAGCGCCGCCGGACATCTTCGTCGTTGAGCGGGAGGAGCTCGGCCAGACAGCAGCTCTCCGGTAAGGGCCGGGGTCCGCCGCCCGGGGCGGACGCCAGCCCGCCGGCGTTCCGGCAGAACCGGTCGAACACCTCCGGAGGTACGAGATCGGCGGTGAAGACGGCCGGTCCGGTGCCGGTGGTAAGCACCGCGCCGCCGGGGCCCAGCACGACCGTCTGGCGGTCTCCCGCGGGTCCGGCGCCGGAGCAGTCGAGCACCTGCCAGCCGGTGCGGGCTGCTGCGGAGCAGAGCAGCCCGGCATCGTCCGCTCCGGGCAGCACGATGAACACTCCCCGGTCCCCGCCTGCGCCGGGGTCCGCTGCAAGGTGCGCGGCGGCCGCCACGCCGTTCGCAGACAGGGAAACCTGCACCAAAAAGCGTGCCGGCAGCGGCAACGTCCCGACCGGACCGTGCAGCAGGACCCGGGTCCGGCACGCCCTCGGGTGGCTGGCCAGCTGCATCACCAGGAAGCGGACCAGCCCTGCGAGGAGTTGATCCGGGCCCTGAATCGCCGCAGGCATCGCCGGGTCCAGGAACACCGGAACAAGCCCCAGGGAAGGGGCATGGAAGCCCGGGTCGTGCGGGTCCAGCCGGATCCGGGCGGGTTGCGAACCGAGGCCGAGACGGAGCCAGACGGGCCCGGTAACGGTTTCGCCCGGGTGGGCAGCGGGGCCGGTGCCGGCAGCCCGATCCCGGGCGTCGAGGGCCAGATCCGCCGCCGACGGGCCGGCCCGCCGGCGCCGCGAGCGGTCCTCGCCGACCGCGGCCGCCAGGGCTGACTTCAGGTCGCGGCGCCGCCTGCGGCCGGAGAGCGCCGGGACCAGGACGGACACCATCGAGAGCGACGAGAATGCCAGGAACATCCACTGTCCGGTGCCCAGGGCCAGGGCAACACCCACTGTGAGGGGGAGCCCTGCCATGAGCAGCAACGCCCCGCGGTTGGCGGAGGCGCCCGGATTCGGGATGCGCAGCGGCGCTGAGGTGTCCCCGCCGGCGTCGGCCCGGCCGGGTTCCGCGCTGCCGGCTTCCACAATGCCGGGTTCCGCGCCCCCGGACCGCCCCGTTCGGACGTTGCAGAACGCCAGGCCCAGAGTCGACTGGCCGCAGCCGATGACGGAAGCTCCGCGGACCGGCGTGCTGCCGACCCGCTGCCCATTGACGGTGGTGCCGTTGGCGCTGCCCAGGTCGACCAGGGTGACCCCAGAATCGGCCACGTCGAACCGCGCGTGCTCACGGGAAAGTTCGGGATCCGGCAGCACCAGTTCCGTCCCGGCGCGTCCTACCCGGAAGCTTCCGCGGCGCAGCGGAAGCAGTGTCCCGGCGCCCGGGCCGCTGAGCACGGCGAGCAGCAGAGCGGATCCGCCGTCGGGGGGCCGGCCGGGGCCGGGGGGCGGACCGGCGTCGGGCGCCCCGCCGGCGCCGGGACCCCTGGCCGGTGCGGCGCCGTCGACCAGAACCGCGCCGCTAACCAGCGGCGCGTCACCGGCCCTCAGGGCGCCGAGCGGCACGCCGGCCACCGTCAGTGCGGCTGTGCCGAACTCCGCGGCCATCGCCGACTCGAGCGCTGTTCCCGGGCAGCCGGCGGCGAGCTCCACGGACAGCTCCACCGGGGCTGCGGCCGCCGGACCGGGACCACGGACCAGGGTGCAGTGCAGCAACACGGGAGGCACCTTTCTGCCGGCGGCCGGATACCTCCACGCTAGGCCGCGCCCGCGGTGCAGCCGAGACCGGAACCCGGCCATGTGGATAACGCCCGGCCGTGGCTAAGGTTGCCGCCTCCCTCACGCCCCGCGCTGCCCGGGCGTCGGCGGCGCGGTGCCCGGACCGCCGCGATTCGTGGCTCCGGCACAAGGCTCGGTACTCTAGAGCAGCAGACAATGCACAACGTTGCGCTGCCCGCATTCGAACCAGGAGATTTTGTGACCGCTGACCTCGTCATCGTAGGGTCGGGCTTTTTCGGCCTGACAATCGCAGAACAGGCCGCCACCGAGCTGGGCTTGAAGGTCGTCGTCATTGACCGCCGCCACCACATCGGCGGCAACGCCTACAGCGAAAAGGAGGAGCGGACCGGGATCGAAGTCCACCGGTACGGCGCCCACCTTTTCCACACCTCGAATGACCGCGTGTGGGAGTACGTCAACCGCTTCACGACGTTCACGAACTACGTCCACAAGGTCTACGGCGTCCACAAGGGCGAGGTCTACTCCCTGCCCATCAACCTGGCCACCATCAACCAGTTCTTCCGCGCGAACCTGACCCCGGGACAGGCCCAGGACCTGATCAAGGACCAGGCCGGAGAGCTCGCGGGCACCGACCCGCAGAACCTCAACGACAAGGGCATCCAGCTCATCGGACGGCCGCTGTACGAGGCGTTCATCAAGCACTACACCGGCAAGCAGTGGCAGACCGATCCCAAGGACCTGCCGGCCGGCATCATTTCCCGGCTCCCGGTGCGCTACAACTACGACAACCGCTACTTCAACGACAAGTACGAAGGCCTGCCGACCAACGGCTACACCGCGTGGATCGAGAAGATGGCCGAGCACCCGAACATTGAGGTCCGGCTCAACACCGACTTCTTCGACGAGTCGCACGAGTACTCCAAGGATAAGGTCGTCGGCAACATCCCCGTCGTCTACACCGGCCCGGTGGACCGCTACTTCGACTACGCCGAGGGCGACCTCTCCTGGCGCACGATCGACTTCGAGGAGGAAGTCCTCGACGTCGGCGACTTCCAGGGAACGTCGGTGGTCAACTACAACGACGACGACGTCGCCTACACCCGCATCATCGAGCCGCGGCACTTCCACCCGGAGCGCGACTACCAGACGGATAAGACCGTCATCATGCGCGAGTTCTCCCGTGCCGCCGAAAAGGGCGACGAGCCCTACTACCCGATCAACACTCCCACGGACCGGGAACGCCTGCTCAAGTACCGCGACCTTGCCGCCGCCGAACAGGACGTGCTGTTCGGCGGACGCCTCGGCACGTACAAGTACCTGGACATGCACATGGCCATCGGATCCGCCCTGACCATGTTCGAGAACAAGATCCGCCCGCATTTCGAGGGCGGCGCCAAGATTGAAAGCGGAGGGGTGGACGCGTGAGCGTAGGCCAGCAGGACAAGCAGACAGTGACGGCAGGGCGCGGCAACGACGCGACCTGGCAGACCATCCAGCGCGTCATCCTTCCGGGGGAGCGGGGGCACGAGACCCTCCCGTTGTACATGGACTCCGGTGTGGTGAGCAGCGCCACCGATATCTCCACGGAACTGTCCGGACTGGGCCGGACCAAGACTCCGGTCAAGCTCCTCGACCCGGCCCGGATGGCGCACGCGGATGACATCACCTCGCGGACCAGCGCCTCGGTGCGGGCCGGCGAGCGAATCTCCTTCGCCACCTACTTCAATGCGTTCGCGGCGAGTTACTGGCGGCGCTGGACCACGGTCACGGAGGTCCGGCTCCAGGTCCGCACCGCCGGCCGCGGCACCGTCAGCATCTACCGTTCCAACGCCCGCGGTTCGCTGCAACACGTCGAGACCACGCGGGTCGACGGCGAAGCGCAGACCGAATTCGTACTGTCGCTGGCCCCGTTCGGCGACGGCGGCTGGTACTGGTTCGACGTCACCGCCGGAACCGAGGACATGGAGTTCCTGGGCGCCGAGTGGCAGACCCAGGCCGAACGGCGGCAGGCCGGCTCGATCACGCTCGAGATCACTACGCTGAACAAGACCGACTACTGCATCAACAACCTGCGGATCCTGGGCCAGCACCCGGAAGCCCTGGAGCACGTCAAGGAAGTCATCGTCGTCGACCAGGGCACCCAAAAGGTGGCCGAGGCCGAGGGCTTCGCCGAGGTCGAAAGTGCGCTCGGCGGCAAGCTCCGCATCATCGACCAAAACAACCTGGGCGGTTCCGGCGGCTTCGCCCGCGGCATGTACGAGGCGGTCGAAAACGGCAGCGACTACGTCCTGCTGCTCGACGACGACGTCGTCATCGAGGCCGAGAGCCTCATCCGGCTGGGCACTTTCGCGGACTACTGCAAAAAGCCGACCCTCGTCGGCGGGCACATGTTCGACCTGCACGACCGCAACGTCCTGCACACGCTGGGCGAGGTCGTTAACCCGTACCTGATCGGCCCGGCCGAAGCCAACGCCAACCAGGAAATGCGCCACAACTTCGCGCAACGGAACCTCCGGGACACCCCCTGGATGCACCGCCGCGTCGACGTCGACTACAACGGCTGGTGGATGTGCCTGATCCCCACCGCGGTGATCCGTGAGATCGGGCTGTCGCTGCCCGTCTTCATCAAGTGGGAC
>CAVZJX010000017.1:0-275811 GCA_963775715.1 uncultured Actinomycetota bacterium
GACTCCGAATACGGTGTCCGGGCGAAGGCCGCCGGTTTCAACACGGTGTCGCTGCCGGGCTCGGCCGTGTGGCATGTGTCCTGGATCGACAAAGACGACCTGGTCGGCTGGCAAGCCTATTTCCACACCCGGAACCGGTTTATCTACGCCTTGCTGCACAGCCCCTATGATTTCGGCGGCGGCCTGGTGGAGAACTCCATCAAGCTGGACCTCAAGCACAACATTTCGATGCAGTACTACACGCTGCAGGGCCGGATCGAGGCCATGAAGGATCTGTTGCAGGGCCCCGGCAGCCTGCACAAGATGCTTCCCACCAAGCTCCCCGAGATCCGTGCCCTGGCACAGCAGTTCTCCGAAGCCCAGTTCAAGCCCAGCTTTGACGACTACCCGTCGGTGATGTCCACCAAGGTTCCCCGCCGCGGCAAGGGCGTTTCGGTGCCTTCCTACCTGGGCCTGCTGCCGTGGGTGGCCAAGACTGTGGTCCGGCACGTCGGTTTTCCGGTGTCCGACACTTCCAAAGCCCATCCGGAGACCATCGTCCCGCACCAGGACAACAAGTGGTGGCGGGTCTCCCAGTTCGACAGCCTCCTGGTCTCCAACGCCGAGGGCAGCGCCGTCTCCTGGTACAAGCGCGATCCCCGCCGGGTGCGTGCCCTGCTCGCCGAAAGCATCAAGGTTTACGGCGAGGTGCTGCGCAGGTGGCCGGCCCTCAAGCAGGAGTACCGCGCGGCCCTCGCCGAGATCACGTCCATGGAAGCCTGGAAAGAGACGTTCGACGCCAACAGCAAAGGCGACGCCGACCGATGAGTGCCGCCACCCAGGAACTGGTTGAGCCCGGGCTGGGCCGGGGTTTGGCCGACGTGGCGCGCTCACGGTTCCTGCTCAAACTGCTGGTCCGCAAGGAACTGAAGATCCGCTACCGAGGGTCGGTCCTGGGCCTGCTCTGGTCCTACGTCAAGCCGGGCGTCCAGTTCATCGTCTTCTACATTGCGCTGGGCGTGTTCCTCGGACTGGAGCGAAGTGCCCGCAATCCCGAGGGCCTCGCGAACTACGCCGTCTACTTGTTCTCCGGGATCGTGCTGATCAACTTCTTCACGGAAGCTCTCGGGAACGCCGCCCGGTCCATCGTGTACAACGGCAACCTGATCAAAAAGATCTACCTGCCCCGGGAACTGTTCCCGGTGGCCTCCGTGTGGGTCTCGGCGGTGCACTTCTTCCCGCAGCTGGTCGTACTCGTCACGGCCTGCCTGTTCACCGGCTGGCACCCCAACCTGGTCCAGCTGCTCTCCGCCGTCGGCGGCTTCGCGATCGTGGCCCTGCTGGCCGCCGGCCTGGGGCTGCTGTTCGGCGCGGCCAACGTCTACTTCCGGGACTCCGAGAACCTGGTGGACATGCTGCTGATGGTCGCCACTTGGGCGTCCCCGGTGATGTACGCGTGGTCCATGGTCGAGGCGAAGCTCGGCGCGGGCTGGTTCTCGGTCTACCAGGCCAACCCGATCACCGTCGGGGTGGAGCTGTTCCATTACGCCTTCTGGTATCCGACCACGGACGGGTCCTCGCCGATGCCGCCGGACCTGCTGGGGCTCTGGCTCCCGGTCGGACTCGTTGTCTCCATCCTTGTCCTGGCGCTCGGCCAGTTCACCTTCCGGCGGCTCGAAGGCCGTTTCGCCCAGGAGCTGTAGTGGTAAATGCGATTGAAGTGTCCGGCATCAGCAAGCAGTTCGTGCTGCGACACACCCGTTCCATCAAGGAAGCTGTCGTGTGGCTGGCCAAGGGCAGGAAGGGCGATCTGACCAAGAAGTTCCACGCCCTGAAGAACGTTTCGTTGCACGTGGAAGCGGGGGAAACCGTCGCCCTGCTGGGCCTCAACGGCTCCGGCAAGTCCACACTGCTCAAACACATCTCCGGCGTCATGCTGCCCGACACCGGAACGGTCCGCACCCGCGGCCGCGTCGCGGGGCTGATCGAGGTCGGTGCCGGCTTCCATCCGGATCTCTCCGGCCGGGACAACGTCTACCTGAACGGCGCGATCCTGGGGATGACGGAACAGGAAGTCAACGACCGCTTCGAGTCGATCGTCGAGTTCGCCGAAATCGGCGAATTCATCGATACCGAGGTGAAGTTCTACTCGTCCGGCATGTACCTGCGCCTGGCGTTCTCCGTGGCCGTTCACACCGATCCGGAGGTCTTCCTGATCGACGAGATCCTGGCCGTGGGCGACGAGCCGTTCCAGCGCAAGTGCATCAGCAAGATCCAGGAACTCGCCGAGCGCGGCAAGACCCTCGTGGTCGTCAGCCACGACCTCGACCTGGTCTCGCGCATCTGCGCCCGAGGCGTCCTGCTGGAACACGGAAATGTATTGTTTGATGGGCCGATCCACGAGGCTGTCGGCAGGCTGCGCAACTAGCCCGCCGACCGCACTGCCGCCGCCGTCGCGGCGCTGCAGCGGCTAGGGTGGAGACTGAGCCCCCTGGCCCCGCCACCAGGTATTGAGAGAAAAGGCACGAAAACCGTGAAGATTGCTGTTATTGCGTTGGGAAAGATCGGCCTGCCCCTGGCCGTCCAGTTCGCCTCCAAGGGCCATGAGGTTGTTGGCGTCGACGTCAACCGGCAGGTTGTCGACCTGATCAACGCCGGCACGGAACCGTTCCCCGGTGAAGCCCAGCTGCAGGAAAAGCTCTCCGAGCTGGTTCCGGCCGGCAAACTGCGGGCCACGACCGACTACGCGGACGCCGTTCCCGGCGCCGACGCGGTGGTCCTCGTCGTTCCGCTGTTCGTCGACGCGGACGCGAAGCCCGACTTCGGCTGGATGGACGCGGCCACCGCGGAGCTGGGCAAGCACCTGACGCCCGGAACCCTCGTCTCCTACGAAACCACCCTCCCGGTCGGCACCACCCGCAGCCGCTGGAAGCCGGCCCTGGAAACGGCGTCCGGCCTGGTCGAAGGCCAGGACTTCCATCTGGTGTTCTCGCCGGAACGGGTGCTCACCGGCCGCGTGTTCGCGGACCTGCGCAAGTACCCCAAACTGGTCGGCGGCCTCTCCGAGGCAGGCTCGGCCAAGGCCGTCGAGTTCTACCAGGCCGTGCTGGACTTTGACGAGCGCACGGACCTTGCCCGCGCCAACGGCGTCTGGGATCTCGGCTCCGCCGAGGCCTCCGAATTGGCGAAGCTGGCCGAGACCACCTACCGCGATGTCAACATCGGCCTGGCCAACCAGTTCGCCCGGTTTGCCGCGACGGCGGGCATCGACATCTACCAGGTTATTGAGGCTTCCAACTCCCAGCCGTACAGCCACATCCACATGCCGGGCATCGCCGTCGGCGGTCACTGCATCCCCGTCTACCCGCGCCTCTACCTCTGGAACGACCCGGAGGCCACGGTGGTGCGCGCGGCCCGGGAGGCCAACGCCGGCATGCCCGCCTACACCATCGGGCTGCTCGAGGGCGCCTACGGCGACCTCGCCGGCGCCCGGGTGGTCGTGCTGGGCGCCGCCTACCGCGGCGGCGTCAAGGAAACGGCGTTCTCGGGTGTGTTCGACGCCGTGAAGTCCCTGGAGCAGCGCGGCGCCGCCGTCTCTGTCCACGACCCGCTGTACTCCGACGAGGAACTCGAGAAGCTGGGCTTCGTTCCCTACCACCTCGGCGAGCCGGCCGACGCAGCCGTGGTCCAGGCCGACCACGCCGAGTACCGGACGCTGGGGCCGGCGGACCTTCCGGGCGTCCGGGTGTTCATTGACGGCCGCAGGGTCAGCAGCCCCGAGGCGTGGGACGGCGTCGAATACCGCGTCATCGGCAAGGCCTGACTTCGGTCGCTGTACCGAACACCTCTTCCCTTTGACAGGAGTACCACGATGAACAACATTGCCCCGAGCGCCGACGTTTCGGACCGTGCCGTACTGGGCGCCGGAACCAAGATCTGGCACCTGGCCCAGGTGCGCGAAGACGCCACCCTCGGCGAAAACTGCATCGTCGGGCGCGGCGCTTATGTCGGCACCGGCGTCCAGATCGGCGACAACACCAAGATCCAGAACTACGCCCTGGTCTACGAACCGGCCAAGCTGGGCAAGGGCGTCTTCATCGGACCGGCGGTGGTCCTCACGAACGACACCTACCCGCGTTCGGTCAGCCCCGACGGCTCGTTGAAGAGCGCACATGACTGGACCCCGGTGGGGGTCACCATCGAGGACGGGGCCTCCATCGGGGCCCGGGCCGTCTGCGTTGCACCGGTCACGATCGGCCGCTGGGCAACGATCGCGGCAGGCGCCGTCGTCACCAAGGATGTCCCGGCGTTCGCCCTGATGGCCGGGGTGCCGGCCAAGCGGCTCGGGTGGGTCGGCAAGGCCGGCTTCCCGCTGCGTGAGGCGGACGGCTTCTGGGTGTGCCCTGAGACCGGCGCCAAATATGTTGAAGAAGAAAACTTCCTGAAAGAGGCAGAGGACAACGCATGAGCCTGGACTTTATCCCCGCAGCCAAGCCGATCATCGGCGATGAAGAGCGGGCGGCCGTCGATGCCGTCCTCGCCTCCGGAATGCTGGCCCAAGGCAAGCAGGTAGCGGAGTTCGAAACCGAGTTCTCCTCGGTGCTGGTGGACGGCCGCGCGGCCGTCGCCGTGAACTCCGGCACCTCCGGGCTCCACCTGGGCCTCCTCGCCGCCGGCGTCGGCCCGGGCGACGAGGTCATCGTGCCCTCGTTCACCTTTGCCGCTACGGGCAACGCGGTGGCGCTGACCGGCGCCACTCCGGTGTTCGCCGACATCGAGCTGGACCACTACACCCTGGACACGGACCATGTCGCGTCGCTGATCACGGAGAAGACCAAGGGCATCATGCCGGTCCACCTCTACGGCCACCCGTTCGACGTCGAGGGCCTCGGCCGGCTCGCCGCGGAGCGGGGCATTGACCTGTACGAGGACGCCGCCCAGGCGCACGGCGCCAGTTTCAACGGCAAGAAGGTGGGCAGCTTCGGCACCTTCGCCATGTTCAGCCTGTACCCGACCAAGAACATGACCTCCGGCGAGGGCGGCATGGTCACGACGTCAGACCCCGCGGTCGAGCACAAGCTGCGGCTGCTGCGCAACCAGGGCATGGAGAAGCAGTACGAGAACGAGATCGTCGGCTTCAACGCCCGCATGACCGACCTGCACGCCGCCATTGGCCGCGTCCAGCTCACCAAGGTGCTCGCCTGGACGGCGCAGCGGCAGCAGAACGCAGCTTTCCTGGACGCCCACCTGGAGAACGTCGGGACCCCTGCCGTCAAGGCGGGCGCGGGCCACGTCTACCACCAGTACACCATCCGGGTCACCGAGGACCGCGACGGCCTGGCCAAGGCACTGCGGGAGGAATACAACATCGGAACCGGCGTCTACTACCCGGTCCCGAACCACCGGCTTCCGTCCTTCAACCGGACCGAGGACCTGCCCAACACGGAAACGGCCGCCAAGGAAGTGCTCTCGCTGCCGGTCCACCCGTCCCTGAGCCAGGACGACCTCGAGCGGATCGTCACGGCGGTCAACGCCGTCGCCAAGGCCGGTGCCTGAGATGGCGAACCTGCGCGTCGGCCTGATCGGGCTGGGAATGATGGGACGGCACCACGCCCGCGTCCTGCGCGAACTGCCCGGCGTTGACCTGGTGGCGGTCGCGGACGCCTACGGCGACCCGCACGGCGTCGCCGGCGGCCTGCCCGTGCTGTCCTCGGTGGAGGAACTCATTGCCGCCGGCCTGGACATGGCTGTCGCAGCCGTCCCCACCGGCATGCACGAGGAGGTTGGACTGGCCCTCGCCGACGCCGGCATGCACACCCTGGTGGAGAAGCCGATTGCCGCCAGCGCCCCGGCGGGCCAGCGCCTCGTGGAGGCCTTTGAATCGCGGAACCTCGTCGGGGCCGTCGGTCACATCGAGCGTTTCAACCCTGCCCTGCAGTCGCTGCGGAAACGGATCGAAGCGGGCGAACTTGGCGAGGTCTACCAGATCGCCACCCGCCGGCAGGGCCCGTTCCCGTCCCGGATCGCCGACGTCGGGGTCGTCAAGGACCTGGGCACGCACGACATCGACCTGACCGCCTGGCTGGCCCAGAGCCGCTTCGAGTCGATCTTCGCCCACGTCACCACCCGCAGCGGCCGCCCGCACGAAGACATGGTCGCCGCGACCGGGCAGCTGGCAAACGGCGTCATCACCAACCACCTGGTGAACTGGCTGTCGCCCATGAAGGAACGGCTGACCATCGTCACCGGCGAAAAGGGCGCCTTCGTCGCCGACACGGTGACCGCGGACCTCACCTTCTTCGAAAACGGCACCGTGGCCACCGAATGGGAATCCATGGCGGCCTTCCGGGGCGTCTCCGAGGGCAACATGACCCGGCTCGCCATCGCCAAGCCCGAGCCACTGCGTACCGAGCACGAGGCTTTCCGGGACGCGGTCCTGGGCCTGCGCAACGACGTCGTGACCATGCGTGAGGGCCTTGACACGCTGGCCGTGGCCGAAGCCGTGCTGGAGTCCGCGCGCAGCGGGCAGATGGTCAAAGTCGCCGCCTCGTGACGGCCGGTTCCCGACTGCGGGTAGCGGTCGCTACCCGGCTTTTCACGCCCGAAGTGGGGGCCGCCGCGTTCCGCCTCCAGGCGCTGGTGGACGGCCTGGTGGCCGAGGGGGCGGACGTCCGGGTCGTGACGACCCGGGCGCCCGGCGGTGCGTCGGCCGGGCCCGTCCCGTTCAAGATCGGCCGCTGGCCGGTCCTGCGGGACGCCGGCGGCAACGTCCGCGGCTACCTCCAGTACCTGAGCTTTGACGTTCCGGCTTTTTTCCGGCTCCTGGTCCTCGGCGCCGACGTGGTTGTCTCCGAACCGCCGCCCACCACCGGGCTAGTGGTGGCACTGAGCAGCTGGCTGCGCCGCCGGCCCTTCGTCTATTACGCCGCGGATGTGTGGAGTGAGGCGCTGTCCGCCATGGAGGTGCCCGGTGTTGTCATCGGCCTGATGCGCCGGATCGAGGGCTTTGTGCTGCGGCGCGCCGCCAGCGTCATCGCCATTTCCGACGCCGTTGCCGAGCAGGTCGCCAAATTCGGCGTCCCGGCGGAACGGCTCCGGGTGGTACCCAACGGGGTCGATACCTCGGTCTTCACCCCCGACGGCGAGGCGGCCTCCAGCCGGAGGCCCTATTTTGCCTATACCGGAACCATCTCCGAGTGGCAGGGTGCCGATGTTTTCGTCCGTGCGCTGCCGATCGTGCAGCAGAAGTACCCGGACGCGGAGATCCGCTTCTTTGGTCAGGGCACGGACGAACCGGCGATCCGCGCCCTGGCGGACGAGGTGGCTCCCGGGAGCGTCGTCTTCGGCGGCGTCGTTCCGCCCCGGCAGGCCGCGGCCTGGCTGCGGGGAGCAGCGGCCGCACTGGTGAGCATCAAGCCGGGCCAGGGCTATGACTTCGCCAAGCCGACGAAAATCTACGCCGCCGCGGGCTGCGGTACCCGGGTGATCTTTGCCGGGGCAGGCGAAGGCGCGGCGGTGGTGGCGGGCAACGGACTCGGCGACGCCGTGGGCCATGAGCCGGGTGCCGTCGCGGCTGCCATGGTCGCCGCGCTGGAGACCGCCGACGACGGTCACGCGCGCCGCGCGCAATGGGTGGCGGAGCACGCGTCCCTCAGGGCGGCGGGCCAGGCCGCGGCGGCGGTCGTCATCGAGACCGTGGGCCGGGCCGGCAGCTAGGCCAGCAGAAGACAAAAAGGGGCGGGAACGGATGCAGATCCGTTCCCGCCCCTTTCCCGCCGTCGGCGTCTGCCTACTTGCTGCGGGAATCGGCGTCGAAGGCCAGCAGGGCGTCCACAATCTTCTCGGCGGCGTGCCCGTCGCCGTAGGGGGCAGCATCCGTGGGTTCGGGGGCCGGGCGCTTCACCGTGTCGGCAAGGACGGAGAGGTCGTCACTGACCAGGACATTCCACCGCGACTCGAGCGTCTCAACCCACTCCGTCTCGGGCCGGATCGTGGTGCACGGGACCCGCAGCAGGAAGGCTTCTTTCTGCAGGCCGCCCGAGTCGGTGACTACGCCGGCGCTGTTGACCACGGCGTTGACCAGCTGCGGGTAGGCCAGCGGAGGGCAGACCCGGATACTTCCCTGCTCGAGCACCAGGCCGTGCCGCTCGGCGAAGCTGACCAGCCGCGGGTGGGCCAGCAGGAGCACCGGACGGTCCAGCGATGCCAACGAGTCAAGAATGGACTTGAGTCGGGACGGTGAGTCCGTGTTGTCCGGGCGGTGGATGGTGCTGACGTAGTATCCCTGCGGCACCACGTCGAGGGGGAGCGGTTCGTTCCGGCTCTCCAGCAGGTCACGGACCTGGTAGAGAACGTCGGTCATCACGTCGCCGACCAGGACCGTCTTGGCAGCGAGGCCCTCGTTGGCCAGGTGGTCGACGGCGACCTGGGTCGGGGCCAGCAGCAGGTCCGCCGCGTGGTCGGTCAGGACGCGATTGTGTTCTTCGGGCATCCGCCGGTTGAAGGACCGCAGCCCCGCCTCAAGGTGGGCGAGCGGGATGTGCAGCTTGACCGCCGCGATGGCGGCGGCGAGGGTGGAGTTCGTGTCCCCGTAGACCAGTACGCAGTCCGGTTTGGCTTCCTCCAGGATCTCTTCGAGGCCCCCGAGCATGGCGCCCGTCTGCGCGCCGTGCTTGCCGGAGCCGACGCCAAGGTTGAAGTCCGGCGCCGGGATGCCCAGGTCGCGGAAGAAGACATCGCTCATCAGCTCGTCATAGTGCTGGCCCGTGTGGGCGATCAGGTGCTCCGCCCGGCCGGAAAGTGCCGCGGCAATGGGAGCGAGCTTTACAAACTGAGGTCTTGCGCCGACGACGCTGAGAATACGCATGGTCCCAGCTTAGGCGACCCGGGCCCCGGCGTCGGCGGGCGTGATCCGGCGCACGGATATCCGCGGCTGGCCGCCGGGTCAGCAGGCGTCAATCTTGTACAGCCTGGCCGCACCTTGCTGGTCAACGAGTTCGACTTTGGCGCCGGGGTTCGAGGGCACATCGACGAACGCGGGGTAGTCCCGGGCGGCCGGGAAGTTGAGCATGTAGAAGTTGCCGAGATCGAGGATGTAGCTGACATGGTCCTTTGATGCGAGGGTGCAGGTCTCGGACCCGGGCTGTGCGGTGGTGATGTCCTTGGCAATCTCGCGGAGTCCGGCATCGGGTTCGGGTGAGAGGTGATACTGGGTGACGTGCCGGCCGGAAATGGCGTAGGCAAGGGCTCCGCCGTTGAACGGGTTAACGCCGATCACGGCGTCCTTGGGCACTGTCGAATCCAGCCGGGACATCAGGGCGAATTCGTCGTTGGATACCGCCCAGCCCGGGGTGAAGGAGTAGGACTTTGTGATTTTGGTTGAAACGGCAGTCAGGCCGGGCCCGTGGTAGCGGTCCACCACGTTGGACAACGCGAGCGCGAACACTGCGGCCGCTGCGACGGCGTACAGACCCGCGGAGCCTCGGAACTCGGGCAGCCCCAGCCGCCGCCCGGCGGTGCGCCTGGCGGCCATGCGCCGGAGCCAGCTCCTGACCGCGGAAACCAGCCCGTCCGCTCCCACGCCGGCCAGGACAATCATGAACAACGGCACCAGCGCGGCGAGCCGGTACGGGTCCTGGTACCAGCTGCCGGTGGTGAAGTGCCGGAACTTGCCCTGGTACATGTAAACGGAAACCACGTAGAGCCCGGCGGCAATAAGTGCGCAGGCAATGATCCAGCCGCCCTTGCGCCGCCAGAGGATGGTGAGGATGCCGACGACGGCCGCCCACGAGGCGACCACCGTCTCGCCCCCGCCGAGCAAGGTCCCGGATGCGACGTCGCCCACGGCCTCGGACAGGGTCCGGCTGGGCTTCCAGTTGTCATAGCTGAGCAGCAGAGCCTGCCAGAGGACGAGGAAGGCCGCCGCCGAGGCGAGGCCCCACAGTACGACGAAAGCGATCGCCTTAGAGCCGGCCTTGCTGCGGATCCGGGAGCGCAGCTGGGCGAACCAGGCCCCCGCGATGAGCGGTACAGAGAAGGCCATCAGGGCCGTGGCGCCGTTGGGCTGCGAGAGGAACAGTGCGGCCACGCGCGACGAGCAGGAAGGACCAGAGACCGACGATGTCCAGGAATCCTTCCCGTCCGGCCTTGAACAACCCGACCAGGACGAGCAGGGCCAGGGGAAGCAGGCTGTACGAGAGGGTGTTGGGGTACAGCGGCCCCCACTGGAGCAGCTGGAAGGGGAAGATCCAGAAGCCGCCGCTCAGGACGCCGGCCACCACGAGCGGCAGGACGCGCGGGCCGACGATGCCGCGGACGAGCATGATGCAGGCGAAAGGCCACAGGACGGCACTGACCGCGACGACAACGGCGTTTTCGCTGACAAAGACGTCGTTGTTGGTCAGTTGGGCCACCAGGGCGGCCAGTGAGTGCCAGACGGAGGGGTAGACGGCGATTCCGGACTCCGGGCTGAGCATCCGGCCCAGGGTCAGGGACGACGCGTTGCCGGTTTCGAGGATGTACCGGATCGCGTTGAGGTGGAAGATGTTGTCGTACACCTGCGCGAAGTTTCCGGGCTTGCCGATGGCCGGCAGCAGGCGGGTGGTGATCAGGGTGGAACCGGCCACCAGGCCGCCCAGAACGGCCGCCCACTGGACGCTGGGCGGCGCGGAGGCCGGGGCCACCGGATTAATCCGCGCCTTGAAGAGCCTGCGCAACAGGACGGCCAGTCCGCTGCTGACCGCGGTTACGAGCATGTAGCTCAGCAGTCCCCAGTCCAGCCGGACCAGCCCGCCCAGCACACCGGCGAGGCCGATGAGTCCGCAGGATGCCAGCGGTGACATGGCCGCCAGGGCGAAGCCCCTGGCCCCGAGGGCGCGGGCCAGTACCAGTCCCGGGAGGAACATCAAAAGTGCGGCCACGGCGATAGCGGGGAACGCCTGCCACCAGTTCATTAATGCTCCTGCCCGTTCGAATTATCGACTCGAGTCTAGCAAGGCGGCCTGCTCGGCCCGTGCCCAGGGGCGGGCCAGCTGGGCGTCCCGCTGGCGCGGTTTCCGGGGTGCAGTCGGCGGGTCCGTCAGCGGGGCGCGGCGGGCGGCGCCGCGAAAACGCCGGTCCTGGCTCGTAGTCTCTCGTTCAGGTAGTGGCGGAGTGTCGAATCGCGGGCGAATGAGTCCAGCAGCCGTGCGGTGAGCAGCTCCGCTGCCCGCCCGGCGCCGCGGTAGCCCGCCACCGCGGCGTTCAACTGTTCCTGGCTCGCCGGCGGACCCCGCGGCGCGGATGAGCGCGGCGTCCCGGCGGCTGATGCCGGGGATGGAACCACCGGCCAGGGACAGAACCCGTCCGGCGAGGGAACCCCAGTAGCTGCTGTCTTCGGCATCCCACAGCGGGGACCGGACGTGGGAGTGCGGGGCGCCTGACGGTGCTGGCGGCGTCGGCGCGGCGGAGCAGGGCGCCGATGCCGTGCACCCGGAGGATTTTATGGGCGATGGCACGACGTTCCGCCGTCGACGCCTGCCGTAACCAGTCGGTCTCAAGCAGGCGTTCCAGCCAGGCGAACTCCTCCCGCAGCGGGCGGATGGAGCTGGTTACGCGGGCCGCTCCGGAGTCGTCCGTCTGGCGGTACGCAGGGGCGCCGTACGGATAGCAGACAGCTCCGGAGCGGAACCACAGGCGCAGCGTCGGTTCGAGGTCTTCGCCGGTAAGGATGCCTTCGGTGTAGGCGAACCCCACGGCCTGCAGGCTCTCGCGGCGCAGCAGGCCGTAGGGCACACTGCGGTACGCCAGCCCGTCCCGGAGCGGGTGCAGGACGCGCGGCTTTGACGGCCGGATCCGCGGCGCCGCGAGGATGTCTCCCGCGGGTGTCCGCAGCGGCGCGATCGACCGCCGCGGCACCTTGCTTCTCGGCTACCTGCCACCAGGCCAGCAGCGAACCCGGTTCGAGGTAGTCGTCCGAGTCGAGGAAGCTCAGGTAGTCCGCGCTGCTGCGGCCCAGGGCGTGGTTGCGGGGGCCGGCCGGTGACGGCCACGCCGTCGTCGTATGGCTGAGATAGCTGCGCGGAGGCCCGCAGCCTCAGCCGGAAACCCGGGAGCGAGGCAGCCTGCCCGCCGCAAGGTTGTGCAGCACTACAGTCACGCGCAGCTCGACGCCGCGGGGGGTAAGTGCGGCGCGCTGTTCAAGGACCGAAGCGATTCCGCGCGCCACCGGCCTCGCCGGGTCATGGACCGGGATGACGACTTCAATGCTCCGGTTCACAGGGTCATACTCCTTGGCGGGCGTGGCTGGGTTCCGCGATAACCTTACTGGGTGGACAACCAAAGCCAGGATTCCGTGCTGCTCGACGTCGTGATCGCTGTGCACACCCCGGACCGGCCCGTGGAGCGCGCGGTGGCCTCCCTGGTCGCCGGGGGACTGCCGACCGATCCTGGCGCACGGCAACGGCTGAGGATTACCGTCGTCTGCCACAACACCGAGGTGGAGCCCATCCGCGCCCGCATCGCTGCCGGGCATCAGCCCCTGGTTCGGTTCCTGCAGTACACCGACGGGATCAAGAGCCCCGCCGGTCCCTTTAACCACGGCATTGCCCACGCCACCGGAACCTGGGTGGCGATCATGGGAAGCGACGATTCGGTGGAGGGCGGCGCGCCGGCCCGCTGGGTCGAAAGGGCCGAAGCTGAGCGGGCCGACGTCCTCATCGCCCCGATGGCGCACGCCGGCGGCAGTACCATCCGTACGCCGGTGGTCCGTCCGGTCCGGCGCACGGGTCTGGACCCGGTGCGTGACCGCCTGGCGTACCGGACCGCGCCCCTGGGCCTGTTGCGGCTGTCCCTGGTTCGCGGCCTCGGCCTGGAATTTCCCACGGCCTATGCCACCGGAGAGGACCAGTCGTTCTCCGCGAAGCTGTGGTTCTCCGGCGCGAGGATCAGCTACGGGCGCGGCCTTCCGCGCTACCTTGTGCATGACGACGCCCAACTGCGGGTCACCCAGACGCCCCGCCCGGTGGCGGAGGACCTGGCCTTCGCGACGGACCTCGTGGGGACCGACTGGTTCGGCGGTTTGCCGCCCCGGTCCCGTGCTGCGCTGGTGACCAAACTGATCCGCATCCACGTCTTCGGGCATGTGCTGCTGCGGGCGCAGGCCGGAACCTGGAACGCCACCGACGCCGCCGGAATGGCCGCGGTACTGCGCCGGCTGCTGTTCGAGGCGCCGCTTGCCGCCCGGCCGCTGTCCCTGGCCGACCGGCGGCTGCTGGACGCCGTCGCCCGCGAAGAGGCCGACGCCGAGACCATGGCGGGGCTCGCCGCTGCACGCCGTAGCTTCACCAGCCCGATGACCTGGATGCCCCGCGGTTTGTCCCATGTCCTGCACCCGGAAGCCCCGCTGCGTTTTATGGGTGCCTCGGCGCTCGTCTAGTCCATCCGCCGGGAACGTTCTCGGCACCCGCCGCCGTGTCCGCGGTGCGCCCGTCCACGCCATAGAAGGAACCCATGAAGATTCTGGTCATCGCCACGTGGTATCCGCACGACGAGAACCCCGCCGAAGCTCCGTTCAACGCGGACCATGTTGAGGCGATCCGGCGCCGCGGGCATCAGGTGCGGGTGGTCCATGTCCGGCTCGGCAGCGGGCTGGCGATGCCGGCCCGGACTTCGGGCGACTGGGACGGGACGCCGGTGCGCCGTGTCCTGGCGGATCCGGCCCGGCCGCGCACCCTTCTGCAGGCACTTCGGACCCTGCACCGTGAGATGGCCTGGGCCGACGCCATCCACACGATGGCCTTCTCCAGCATCCTCGTCACCGCTCCGGCCTGGGCGTGGCGGGCCGCGGCGGGGCGCGCTCCCGTCTGGGTCCATACCGAGCATTGGAACGGCGTCGTCAATCCCGGCAGCGTTTCTCCGCTGTGGGCCAGGCTCTCCTGGCTGCGTGCCGTGCTCCGGCTGCCGCACGTCGTTACCGGTGTCACCGGCCAGCTCGCCGCCGAGATGCAGAAGTTCGCGCGGCCGCACGCGGCGGTGACCATCCCCTGCGTCGTCAAGGGGCCGGCGGCCGTGACCGCCGCGGCGTTTGGACCCGTGTTGCGGCTGGTGGCGGTCGGCGGCCTGATCGCGCGAAAGCGGCCCAAGGAGGCCATCGAGGCCGTCGCCTGGCTCCGGGACCAGGGGACGGAGGCGCAGCTGACGTGGGTCGGCGAGGGGCCGCTGCGAGCGGAGTGCGAGGACCTGGCCGCCCGGCTCGGCCTGCAGGACCGGGTGAGTTTGGTGGGATCGGTCAGGCCCGCCGACGTTGCCGGGTATCTCTCCGACGCGGACCTCTTTTTCCTGCCCACGGCCCAGGAAAACTTCTTCACCTCGGCTGCCGAGGCGCTCGCAGCAGGCCGCGCCGTCGTGGCGACCCGGGTGGGCGGTTTCAGCGACTACGCCGATGACGCCAACAGCCGCCTGGTGGACGACGCCGCCCCGGCGGTGCTGGGACGGGCAATCCTCGATGCGCAGGCCGCGTTCAAGAACGTCCCCGCCGGGGTCATCGCCGACCCCATCCGTGCACGCTTCTCGCCCGACGCCGTCGGCGAACTGTTCGACCGTGCCTACCTGGCGGCGCTGGCCCGTGCCTAGTGATCGGAGCGAAAGAGTGAGCAACCACCCGAGGGTCCTCCAGTTCAACGACTGTGCGTTCGTCGCCCGGTCCATGGTCCGCGCCGCGGGCCGGGCCGGCATCACCTGGGACTACCTGCCGCCCGAGCAGGTCCGCCCCCTGACGGCGGCGCCGGCCAACCCGGTCCTGGCCAAGGCCCGTTTCGTTCCCTACGTTGCGCGCCGGGCCGCGAAGCTCCTGCGCGCCGACGTCGTCCACGTCCACTACGCCACCAGCGCACGCCTGCTGCGGGAACGGGGCATGCCGCGGCGGCCCTACGTGCTGACGCTGCACGGGACCGACATCAGGAAGCAATGGCGCGATCCAATCTTCCACGATGAGATCCAGCGGGCCATCGACGGGGCGGCCCACGTGTTCTTCGCCAATAACGACACTGCCGAGAATGCTTGCGCGGCACGTCCCGACGCAGAGTTCCTCCCGGCCTTGGTCGACGCGGCGACACTGCCCGCGTGGGATCCGGCACCGGAACCGACCATCGTCTTCGTGTCCAGATGGGATGAGGACAAGGGCGTTGCAGACCAGCTGCATCTGGCGCGCTCCCTGCGCGCAGCCGTGCCACCCGGCGTCAGGCTGCTGGGGCTGAACTGGGGGCCGGGGGCGGGCTCGGCGGCGGACGCGGGCGTGGAACTGCTGGAGCGGATGCCGCAGGCCGAGTTCCATCGGCTAGTATCCAGCGCGCACCTGACCATCGGGCAGGCGACAAGGAACTTCGCCACCAGCGAGTTTGAGGCACTCTGCATGGGAGCGCCCATGGCCGCCCTTGGCAGGCGGCTTCCCCGGCCCGACGACGGCACGGTGCCGCCGGTGCTGGAAGGCTCCGAGGACGAGGTGGTCGAGCAGGTCATCGGGGCGCTCCTGGACCCCCGGGCCACCGCCAGTCGGCTCGGGGGAGCGGCGTGGGCGCTGCCGCGCTATGACGCGGCGTCCTACGTGGCGCGGCTGGACTTGCTGTACCGCCGGATCGCGTCAGCCCAGGAGAACTGAGAGCCGCTACGAAGCGGCGTTCCTGCCGGCCAGCCGCGTGGAGTCCAGGGCGCCGGCCCCGGAACCGTCCGGGGTATAGAGGCCCGCGAGTGCTGCCTGCTGCGCGAAGTCCGGGTTGGCACGGATGACTTCGTCGAAGGTGCCCTGCGACACCACGCTGCCCTCTTTCATAAAGCAGATCCGGTCGTTGTTCCGGATCGTGGAGAGGCGGTGCGCGACGGAGATGACCGTGATCTCACCGTGCAGTTCAGCGATCGCGTTCGCGACGGCTGCTTCGGTCGCGGTGTCCAGCGCGCTGGTGGCCTCGTCGAGCACCAGCACCAACGGGTCCATGTACAGCGCACGGGCGATGCCCAAACGCTGGCGCTGCCCGCCGGAGAGAGCCAGGCCGCGTTCGCCCACCCGGCCGTGCACGCCGCCGGCGCGGGCATCGATGGTGTCCAGCAGTTGGGCGCGTTCCAGTGCGGTCCGCACCTTCTCCTCGTCGATGTCGCCGCCCCAGCTCAGGGCTACGTTCTGCGCGACGGAGCCGTCGAAAATGGCCACGTCCTGTGGCACGTAGCCGACGCGTTTGCGCCAGTCCGAGAGCACCTGCTCCAGCGGAACGCCGTCCAGGGTCATGGTTCCCTTGGAGGGGGTCAGCAGGCCAAGGAAAATGTCGATCAGGGTCGATTTGCCGGCCCCGGACTGCCCGACGATGCCGACGGATGAGCCGATCGGCAGCCTGAGGTTGATGTTGGTGACCGCCGGCCCCTCGGCGCCCGGATAGGTGAATTCCACGTCGTTCAGCTCGAGCATCTTCGGCTCGCTGGTGATCGGGGTTTTGCCCAGCTTTTCGGCGTTCTTCCGGAAAATTGCGGCGTCCTTGATGTCGCGCATCACGATCTCCGTGTAGGGCAGAGTCGACTGGACCAGCGTCAGCTGGGACTGGACGGTGGTGAGAGCGGGAACGAGCTTGAAGCCGGCCAAACCGAAGATGGCGACCGAGGACATAGCCGTTTCCATCCCGCCGATTGCGTAGCCCACGGCTCCGATCAGCAAGAACCCGCCGATCAGGGCCATATCGATGACGAACTTGGGGACTGAGCTCATGAACCTGATATTCGACCGGGAACGCGCGGCGCGTTCTCGGCTGTGCAGGACGATGCTGCCCACCTCCTCGGCCTTGTCGCGGAGCGTGATCTCCTTCAAGGCCGCGAGCATTTCGGCCACCAGCGTGGACATGCGCATGGCCGCGTCGCGGTTAATCTTGCCCGCCTCGTACGACTTCTTGGACAGCCACAGGTACAGGAATGCCGCGATGATCCCGAGGTAGATCACGGTGGCCAGGGCGGTCTGCCAGGAGGCGGCGACCAGCACCACTAGGACCGACGCGAATGTCAGCGCCTGCGCCGGCAGCGTCACGGCAGGGAAAAGCACACCGGAGACAGTGTTGGCGATGCCGACGTCGATCATCCGGACGAGCTCGGTTGTGGAGCGTTTCATCCGTTCCGTCCAGGGGGCGCGGATGTAACTCTGGAAGAGAGCAGAGCCAATCTCCAGTTCGTAGTCGGCGAACTTGCGGGTGGACACCCACTGAAGCCAGATGTTGAGCACGGATTTCAGGATCATGACCAGGGCCGAGGAGACCAAGACCAGGAGGCTGAATTCTTGCGTTACTGCGCCGAGCACCGGGAGGGTCATCGCCCCGCCTTTGAGGATCTGGTTCAGGACCAGCGCGAAGACGCCCAGCGCCGCGGCATCCAGCAGCGAGAGCACCGCGGAGAGCACGCCAAAGAGCAGCAGAAACCGCCTTGCGTTAAGGGGCAGGAGAGGCAGCAGCTCGCGCATCGTGCGGCGCAGGTGTTTCAAGGAGTACTCCAGGACGGCGGGGGAAGAATCCTTCCCATACTACGCGGGGTACTGGCCTGGGCTCCCGCTGGAGCGTGCACCGGCCCCGCGGCGACTGTCCACCAGAGCGGCGGGCTGTGACTGCGCGCCGCCGGCGCAATGAGAAGATGGGGATCATGAGTCAGAAGATCCGGGTCACCCAATTGTTCGACTGCGCCGACGTAGCGAAAACGCTGGTGGCGGAGGGCCGCAGGCAGGGACGGCCGTGGCGGCTCATCCAAGGACCCTGGACCCGCGGCGGCGGCAAAGCCGCCTACTACCGTTTCCGGGCCGAACAGCTTCTGGCGTACCCGATGACGAACCTGTGGCACGTGAACATGGGTGGCCGGGCCCGCTGGGCGCGCGGAGCGCTGGCCCGGCCCTATGCCTTGACCCTGCACGGGACCGATATCCGGGAAAACTACTGGCAGGACCAGCACCACCGGGTCATGAAAGACGACATCGACGGCGCCGGCCACGTCTGGTACACCACACCCGACCTGCGCGAGAAGGCCGAACGCGCCCGCCCGGACGCCGAATACCTGCCCGTCCCCGTGGACGTGGCCGAATTGCCCGTGTGGACCCCGGCGTCCCGGCCGCGGGTCGTTTTCCCCTCCCGCTGGGATGCCTCCAAGGGCGGCGATGCGCTGCTGCAGACCGCGGCCGAGGTGGTTGCGGCCGTCGGGTCTACGGCGGAGGTGGTGGGTCTGGACTGGGGCGACCGGGCCAAGGAGGCCGGCAAACTCGGAGTCCGGCTCCTGCCCAGGATGCCGAAGAAGCAATTCCTGGCGGAACTTGCCCAGGCCCATGTCGCCGTGGGCCAGGTCGCCGGAATCCTGGCCGTAAGCGAGCTCCAGGCCATCGGCATCGGGGTGCCGACGGTTTTCGCCGACCAGGTGCAGGGCTACAGCGCGGACCTGGCCACGATCAGTGTTAACCGCGCCGACGTCGGCCAGGCGGTGCGCGAGGCCCTCGCCGATCCGGTGACGTTGTCCGAAAAGCTGCAGGGACCGGAATACGTACGTCTCCGGCACGGGGCTGCCGGCTTGCTTCCGGCCCTGGAAGCCGGCTACGCCAAGGTACTGGGCAGGTCCGCATGAGCAAGCCGCACCTGCTGTATATAGCGTTCGCCTTTCCGCCGAGCACTGCCTCGTCCGTCTACCGCTGCACGGCGGTGGCCAACGCCTTCGCCGAGGACGGCTGGGACGTCACGGTGCTGACCTTGGACCGGAACATCTGGTCCGAAATCTCCGGAGTGGACCAGAAGCTCGCGGATTCAGTGGATCCGCGCATCCGCATTGTCCAGGTCGACGACGGCGGCTCCGAGGAACCGGCCCGCGGCGACCTCCGCCGTTTCTCCCGGCTGCGGATCGAGGCCCCCTACGTGTGGAAGGAAGTCGCCCGGCGCCGCGGGCGCAAAGACTTCCCGGAGGACTTCCACGGCGCGTGGCTGGGCCCGGCCACCGCGGCGGCCCGCGGTGTCCACGCCGAAAAGCCCGTCGACCTGGTGATGGCGTCGGCGAGCCCGTATGTGGCGTTCGGTGTGGCGCGTTCGCTCGAGGGAGTGCCCTACATCATGGACTACCGCGACGCTTGGGCCTTCAACACCATCACCGGCGCGGAAGACTTCAGCCCGGACAGCCCCCGCGGCCAACTGGAGGCCCGGTTCCTGGCGGAAGCCGCCGGATCATGGTTCGTCAATGACCGGATCCGGGACGAATACGCCGCCCGGTATCCCGCGTCGGCGGCAACCATGCGGGTGGTGGCCAACGGTTTCGACCCGCAGCCGGGACACGCGCCGCCCGCGGTCCGGCAGACCCGGCGCCCGCGTTTCGGCTATCTGGGCACCCTGCAGTACGTCAACATGCCGATGACGGAGTTCCTGCAGGGGTGGAGCCAGGCATTCCCCGGCGCGGCAGGCGCTGCCGAGGCCGTATTCCGCGGCAAGCTCAGCGCCTCGGGGGCGGCCGGCGCGGAGATCCTCGAGATCTTCGGTTCCGGAACCCGCAACGGCCTGACGTACGAGGGGCCGATCTCGAAACGTGACGTCGCCAGCTTTTACGGCACGGTGGATGCGCTCCTGCTGCTGCTCTCAACCGGAAAATACGTAACCGGAGGCAAGACCGCCGAATACCTGGCAACCGGGCTGCCGATCGTCTCGGTGCACGATCTGGGCAATGCGGCCACCGAACTGCTCCGTGACTATCCGTTGTGGTTTCCGGCCAAAGACCTCAGCCCGGCGAGCATCGCCGCTGCCCTGCAGGCCTGCGCCGCTGCCCTGGCGCATCCGGACAGCGCCACCTGGCAGGCAGCCTGGGAATACGGCCAGCAGTTCGCGCGGAGCGCCATCCTGGCGCCGGTGATTTCCGATTTGCGCCGGCTGGTGGGCCATCCGCTCCAGCAACCCCTCGCCGAAGACCAGAGGAGCCCGAAGCCATGAAACCAACCGGAACTCTCCGCCTCGGCATCGTCGTCGGCCGCAGCCCCAACCCTCAGGCGACGCTGAATGACCTGTGGCACCGGGCCGAGGACGCCGTGGCTGCGACGGGCACCCGGCTGAGCGGCGAAGCGCTGGTGGTGGCCGGTCCCGGCCCTGCACCGGTGTCGCCGGCCGCCGGGCTGGACGTCGTCGTCCTCCCGCCGGCCGCATCCGGACGCCTCGATGGAGCCATCGCCGCCGTCGCCGGCAAAGGGGGTCCGCTCGGCATCGCGGGACGGCTGGTCCGGGACAACCGCGAATCCCGTCAGCTCGCGCGGTCCGTGGCGGCCCGGGCAGAGCTGCAGGCGGCGCTGCTCACCGCCGATGTGGTCGTTGCTGCCGACGTCTCCGCCAACCGGGCCGTCTGGCAGCTGAGGCGCCGCACCTCCGCCCCGCTCGTGCACGGTCCGATCGCCATGATGCATGCACTGCGCGGGAAGGCGGAACGCTGAGCCACCCGGTCCGGCCGTGCCGACTATGGAATACTTGACGGGTGAGTCGCACCTGGATAGTCATACCGATGTACAACGAGGCCTCCGTCGTTGGCGGGGTGATCGCCGGAATCCGCCAAGAGTTTCCGAACGTCGTATGCGTCGATGACGGAAGCAGCGACGGGTCGCAGGACGTGGCCAGGCGTGCCGGCGCGGTTGTCGTCCAGCACCCGGTCAACCTGGGCCAGGGCGCTGCCCTTCAAACGGGATTCGAGTATGCACTCCAGGACCCGGACCTTGACTGCATCGTGACGTTCGACGCCGACGGACAGCACCGGGTTGAGGACGCCAAAGCCATGGCCGAACGCGTTCGCTCGGGCGAAGCCGATCTGGTCCTGGGCTCACGCTTCCTGGACGGCCGGACCAAGTTGTCCCCGGCCAAGCGGCTGGTGCTGCGGACCGCTGCGGTCCAGTCCCGGCTGGCGACCGGGATGGCGCTGACCGACGCGCACAACGGACTGCGCGCCATCGGCCCGGACGTCGCCCGCAAGATCCACCTCACCCAGAACCGGATGGCGCACGCCTCGGAGCTGATCCACCAGGTATCCGAGATCAGGCCCCGCTGGGTGGAGCACCCGGTTGAGATCATCTACACCGATTACTCAAAGGCAAAAGGCCAGTCCCTGCTGAACTCCGTCAACATCCTCGCTGACCTTCTGTTTAGGTGAGAAATTGCAGATCATAGTCCAAATAGTCCTCGTCCTTGCCGTCATCGTCGTCTCGCTGGCGCTCATGCGGGGCGGTTCAAATGCCCGACACCTGGCCATCCGCCGGATCATGCTGGTCATTTTCGCGGTAGTGGCCGCGCTCTCGATCTTCTTCCCGGAGCTGCTGACCATGCTCGCCCGCTTCCTGGGCATTGGCCGCGGGACGGACCTTGTCCTGTACGGGCTGGTCGTCAGCTTCATGGTCTTTATGGCCACCACCTACCAGCGCTTCCGGCACATGGAAACAACGCTCACCCAGCTTTCCCGCCGGATTGCCATTGACGAGACCCCCCGGCCGTGGCTCAAGGAAGCGCCGCAGGCCTCCTCGGCCGTGTTCTCCGAACGGATGCAGGAGACCGAGTGACGCGTCTGGGGACACGCCCGGCGGTCCGCGGAGCCGATGCCCCGGCTCGGGACTATTCGCTGGACATCCTGAGGACCCTCAGCATCTGCGGTGTCGTAGCAATCCACGTCTTCGGCTACGTCGTGGGGCATGCCCGGCCCCAGTCCCGCAATTGGTGGCTGGCGGCGGCACTGGACATCCCGTTCATCTGGGTTGTCCCGGTTTTTGTGATGATTTCAGGCGCCCTGCTGCTGGCACCGCCGAACCGGGTGCCGGCGCCACGGGCGTTTTACCGCAAGCGGGCGGTCCGGCTGCTGCCGGCGCTGATCGTGTGGAACCTGGTGTACTTGGTCGGCGTCCGCTGGCTGATGCGCGGAGAAGACCTGCCTCCGGCCAGGGTGGCCCAGCTGCTCTTCGACGGCTCCGTCTTCACACAGTTGTACTTTCTTTGGCTGATCCTGGGGCTCTACCTGGTTGCCCCGCTTATCACGGCGTTCCTGCAGGACGGCGGTCCGCGGCGCGCGCAGATCCTGGCGGCCGTCCTGCTGGCCGCCACCGCGCTGGTATTTATCGCGCCCGGCATTACCGCGGCCCTGGGCTTCACCAGGCCGATCAGCCTGAACATCTTCACGCACTGGCTGCCCTACGTCGGCTACTTCGTGGCCGGCCGGGCGCTCAGGGACGTCAGGCTCAGCGGACGGTCCCTGGCCGCCGCCATTGGCGTCGCAGCCTGTTTGGCCGCGCTCCTGCTGTGGCAGTACGGACACCGGGGACAGGCCGGGGTGCTGAGCGTGGTGTCGCCAGTCAGCTACCTCTCGCTGACCGTGATGATGCTGTCCGCGGCGGTCTTCCTGGCGGGCAGGTCACTGTTCGGCCGGATCAGGCCTGCTGCCTCGGCCGGGCGGATGCTGGTCACCCTCTCCGGCGCGTCCTTCGGCGTTTTCCTCGTCCACCTGCTGGTCTTCGAGGTCATCAGGCTGAACGTGCCGGCCGTCCATGACGGCCGGTCGATCGTGGCGGCCCTCGCAGGTTACGCTGCCACCCTGGTGGCCAGTTTTGCCCTGGCTGTCCTGGCCTCCCGCATCCGCTTCCTGCGGAACATTTTCTAGCGGCCGGACTTAACCGCCGCCCTGCTTCCGGTTCCGCGCCGGCCGTGTGGGGGCAGCCCCGCCGTCTGGAATGATGGAAGCATGACTGCCTTGCCCCGACTGCTTATCATTTCCTTTTCGCCGATCCGGTCAGACCCGCGTGTGCTCAAGCAGGTGGGCCTGTTCAGCGGGAAGTACCACCTCATCACGTGCGGGTACGGGGCGGCACCGGACGGCGTGGATGAACACTTCGCACTGCCAACGGAGGCCGTCGCCTGGCCCTCGGACAGGATTGGCCTTCTGGGTCGTCGCTACAAACGCGCCTACGATCAAATGCCAGCCGTCCAGCAGACCAGACAGCTCCTGTCGGACGTCGCTGTTGACATCATCCTCGCTAACGATCTGAACACCTTGCCCTTGGCCCTGGAACTGAAGCCAAAGTATGGCGTCCATTCAGACCTTCATGAGTTTGCGCCGAAAGAAAAAGAAGCCGACCTTAAGTGGCGCCTGTTCGTGGCGCCCTATATGCGTTGGCTCTGCCGCACCTACTTGCCCCGGGCCCGGTCGATAACCACCGTGGCACCCAGCATCGCTGCGCAGTACACCTTAGATTTCGCGGTTCCGGTAGAAGTGGTTACTAACGCAGCGCCTTTCACAGAGGGGGAGCCCCGGCCGGTTGGTGAGAAAATCCGGCTGATTCACAACGGCGCCGGCCAGCGTTACCGGAAGTTGGAAACCCTTATCGAGGCCATGCGCAGCGCCCCGTCCGGGATGGAGCTGGACATATATGTGATGCCTAACGAGCCTGACTACGTCGCTGAGCTTAAGCGGCTGGCCGCCGACGTTCCTTCGGTGAAGTTCCGGGATCCTGTCCCGTATACCGACCTTGTTCGGACCTCGAGCGACTACGACGTGTCGCTGGTATTCCTCCCCCCGACAACATTCAATTTGGAAAATTCGCTCCCCAACAAGTTCTTCGAAGCGGTCCAGGCCCGTCTGGGAGTGATCGTGGGGCCCTCGCCTTCGATGGTGGAAATCGTCAAGCAGCACGGTTTTGGCACCGTCACTCCGGACTTCTCCCCGGCCGCCCTGGCCACGACGATCCAGTCGCTGGACCGCAGCCAGATCATGGAGTGGAAGCGTGCGGCCGACCGCGCCGCCGAACCGCTGGCAGCCGAGTCGCAGCTCAAGATCTGGGAAGCTGCGATCCGCGCACTGCTGCCGGCCGCCGAGTCCGCAGCTTCCTGAGTCCGCCGCCCCCCCCGAGCGCCCCAGGGGCGCCCGGGGGCAGCGGCCAGCTAGGGCAGCGAGCCGACCGGGGCCGCGGACCGGACGCCGCTGTTGCGCTCCGGCGCGCCGGCGTAGAACCAGAGGGTTCCATTCCGGTTGACGCCGACCATGTCGGCCTGGTGGTCGGCGTTGAGGTCCCCGGCGCCCAGCAGGATTGAATAGGCGTTCCAACCTGAGTTGCCGATTTTCGACCCCGGGGCGTAGCCCGGACTGGTCGAGGAAACCGTGCCCGTGCCCGAATAGAACCACAGGGTCCCGTCCGGCCGTATTCCGGCCAGATCGTTCAGCCCGTCCCCGTCAAAGTCCTCGATGCCGGCCACGGAATGGAAGCTTGCCCAGCCTGACCGGCCGATTTTGACTCCAGGCGCGTAGCCTTCGTCCGAGGCCGAGACGGTCCCCGTGCCGTGGTAGAACCAGAGCGAGCCGTCGGGTCGGATCCCGGCCAGGTCGTTCTTGCCGTCGCCATCGAAGTCACGGGTCGCGAACAGTTTGCTGTACACGTTCCAGCCCGAGCCCACCCTGCGGGCGGGGGAGTACCCTTCACGGCCGGCCGACAGGTCGCCGGTTCCCGCGTAGAACCAGAGGCTTCCGTCGGGCCGCACTGCCAGGAGGTCGCTCTTGCCGTCGCCGTTGATGTCGCCGGTGCCGACGAGCTTGGTATAGATCTGCCAGCCGGAGCCAATTTGGCGGCCCGTCGCGTAGCCGTTGTCGCCGGTGGAGGCGTAGAACCAGAGGGCGCCGCTCTTCGGCGACGGCCAGCAGGTCGGGGCGGTGGTCGCCGTCGAAGTCCTGAACAGACTCGACAATGGTGAAATTGTTCCAGCTGGATCTGCCGATATTGGCGGCGGGCTTGTACCCGGCCTCGTTCATGCCGGTTCCGGCATACAGGAGCAGTGAATTGTCGCGGCGGCGGGCCAGCAGGTCTGCCTTGCCGTCGCCGTTGAGGTCGCCGGTTCCCATCAGGTCAAGGAATTCGTTCCACCCCGAGGTGCCGATCCGGGTGCCCGGGGCATAGCCCTCGCTCGCTGCGGACACGGTGCCCGTTCCGTCGTAGAACCACAGGCTGCCGTCGGCCTTCGTTGCGATCAGGTCGTTGCTCGGTTTGCCGCCGAAATTCCGGACGCCGATGATGTTCGTGAAGGAATTCCAGCCGGATGCGCCGATTTTCCGGGCTGCGGCGTACCCGCTTTGCGTGGCGGACACGGTCCCGGTACCGGCAAAGAACCACAGCGTGCCGTCCGGGCGGGCGGCAACCAGGTCGTTCTTGCCGTCGCCGTTGAAGTCGCGGACGCCCGCGATCTGGCTGTAGGCACCCCACTCCGGAGTGCCGATTTTGACGGCGGAAGAATAGCCCTGGCTGGCCGGGCCGACGCTGCCGGTGCCGGCATAGAACCACATCGAGCCGTCGGGCCGGACGGCGACAAAGTCGCTCTTGCGGTCACCGTTGAAGTCCCCGACCCCGAGGATCCGGGAGTAGATCTGCCACCCGGTACCGATGCGGACAGGGCTGGCGAAACCGCCCCGGCCGGTGCCCGCGTAGAACCAGAGACGTCCCGTCGGGGCGGATGCTCAGCAGGTCGTTGAGTCCGTCGCCGTTGAAATCGTCCACCGGGGCGTTCAGCCCGGCGCCGGAGTTGTAGGCGAAGCGCCGCAGCCCCTCATAGTCGCCGTTCCAGACGTTGGAGTCGCCGGCGAAGGGACCGGACTCGCTGTACTGCCAGACGGAGTACGAGCTGGAGCTCCAGCTCGCGGGCAGCGGCCCGGCGTTGTTGGTGGCCGAGCTCGGCCAGTAGGCGGTCCACAGCGGGTAGTCGCCGAAGCCCGCCGCGTCGGCGGTGCACTGCTTCCACCAGGAGGTGTTGGTGTAGATCATCGGCAGCCGCCCGGTCAGCGCCTTCATGGTGTTGCCAAAGTCCCGCACCCACGCGGCCAGCTGGCTGGGGGACCGGTCATAGCAGCCGTTGCCCTGGTAGAAACCGTCAATGGTTTGTCCGGCATACGGGTTCATCTCGATGTCGAGGACCGGGGGGAGCGTGTAGCCGTCGGCGCTCCAGCCCCCGCCGCTCTTGACGAAGATTCTGGCCTGGTCCGCGCCCGAGGACGCCAGGGGGTTGGCGAAGTGGTATGCGCCGCGGATCATGCCGACCTGGCGGGCGCCCTGGTACTGGGCGCCGAAGGAAGCGTTGGTGTAATAGTTGCCCTCGGTGGCTTTGACATAGGCGAAGCGGGCGCCGAGGTTCCACTGCGTCTGCCAGTTGACACCCGACTGGTAGTAACTGACGTCCAGGCCCTTGACGCCAAAGGACGGCGACCAGGTCCCCTCGGTGGCCGGCGACGACCCGGACCGTGCGGCCTTCGATCCCTTGCTGCTTTGGCCCATCTCGGCGCCGCCCGGTCCTGCCGCCGCTGCCATCGCTTCGCGCAAGGTGGTGGCCGGCGACGGCGTGGGAACCGCCGTCGCCGCCGGGCTCGCCGTCGCGGGTGCGGGGGAAGGCGCCGGAGCCGGAGCGGTAGGCGACGGCGCCGCGGGCGCCGTACGCCGTCGTGGGGAGCGGCCGGAAGCGTCGCGACAGAGGCGGGAGGGGCCGTGGCGCCGGCAGCCGGCGTCGGCACCGGGGCCGGTGTCGTGGCGTTCGCCGGCAGCGGGAGCGCCGCCAAAGACAGTGCCGCTGCGGCAAGGCCGGCTGCGAGGGGTTTGACGAACGCGGTGCGTCGTCGTGCCGGTTTCGGGTTCATGGGCGTCTCTCCGGAGCGATGGCGCGCTGCAGGCAGCACGCCATCTGGTTCGCGATGACCGGTCCTCCGCAATTCGGGCACCGATAAGTCAATTCGGTTGGGTCTTGACGCGGCCACGTTAGCACCGGCACTTCAACGAGACCAGAGTTGCCAGTGTTAGTTGTGTTACTTGTGATCATTCCGTTGCCCGGGCCCCGTCGTCCCACCACCGCCGCCGGGCGACCTAGACTGGAGCCCATGAAGGTATTGGTCACCGGCGGCGCCGGCTACATCGGATCCCACACGACGCTCTCCCTCCTCGAGGAGGGGCACGACGTCGTCGTCCTTGACAACCTGATGAACTCGAACGCCGAATCCCTGCGCCGGGTCGAGCAGCTCACGGGCAAGAGCGTGGATTTCCGGAAGGTGGACCTGCTGGATGCCGCCGCCGTGGACGCCGTCTTTGCCGAGGGCGGCTTCGAGGCCGTCATCCACTTCGCCGGGCTCAAAGCCGTGGGGGAATCGGTCGAAAAGCCCCTGATGTACTACCAGAACAACGTCGTGGGCACCCTGAACCTGCTGCACAGCATGGACGCCGCGGGCGTCCGCCGCCTGGTCTTCAGCTCCTCCGCCACGGTCTACGGCGCCTCGGAGGAAGTGCCGCTGATCGAGAAGGCGCCCCTGGACGCCACCAACCCCTACGGCCGCACCAAGGAACAGATCGAGGACATCCTCTCCGACCTCGGTGCCGCCGACCCGCGCTGGAGCATCGCCCTGCTGCGCTACTTCAACCCGGTGGGCGCCCACGAATCCGGCCTGATCGGCGAGGACCCCAGCGGCATCCCCAACAACCTGCTCCCGTTTGTGGCCCAGGTCGCGGTCGGGCGCCGCGAAAAAGTGATGGTCTTCGGCAATGACTACCCGACGCCGGACGGCACCGGAGTGCGCGACTACATCCACGTGATGGACCTCGCCGCCGGTCACCTGGCAGCGCTGGGCTACCTCGACGGCAAAACGGGTGTGTTCCGCTGGAACCTCGGCACCGGACGCGGCTCCTCCGTGCTGGAGGTCATTGAGGCGTTCGGCAAGGCTGCCGGACACCCGGTGCCGTACGAATTCGCCCCCCGCCGCCCGGGCGATGCTGCCGTCAGCTACGCCGATCCTTCCGCGGCGCTCGCCGATCTGGGCTGGTCCGCGCACCGCAACCTGGCGCAGATGTGCGAGGACCACTGGCGCTGGCAGAGCAGGAACCCGCAAGGGTACGCCGCCGTCGCCGAGACAGCCGGGGCCGGCGCCGAGTAGCAACTTTTTGCCGGGGCGGTCCGGTTATCCACACCGGGCCGCCCCCACCCTTGTCTGAATGCCCACTCTCGCTTAGCTTTAACCCCAGTGGTACTGCCCCAGGGGGATGGGTAGCGGTCATGTTGGGGGCACCGTGGAAGCTGTGCGCATCGTCGAGGACGAAGTCCGTGAGTTGATCCGTCGCCGTGGGCTTGATCCGCTGCGGCAAGGCGGAGAAGTCCGCCGCCTCGTCGAGGAGGCCATCAGCGACTACGACGAACGTGCGCTGCTCGCGCCGCTCCCGCCCCTCGGTCCGCTGGAACAGGCCCGCAGGTTTGTCTTCGACGCCGTGGCCGGCTTCGGTGCGCTGCAGCCGCTGCTGGATGACCCGGCCGTCGAGGAGATCTGGCTCAACGCCCCGGACGAGATCTTCGTGGCCCGCAACGGTGAATCAGAACTGACCTCCATTGCCCTGACCGACCAGCAGGTCCGCAACTTCGTGGAACGCATGCTGAAGAGCTCCGGGCGACGGCTGGACATTTCTTCGCCCTTTGTCGATGCCGCGCTGCCGGACGGTTCGCGCCTGCACGTCGTTATTCCGGATGTGACGCGGCGGCACTGGGCGATCAACATCCGTAAGTTCGTGGTCAAAGCCAGCCGGCTCGATCATTTGGTGGATCTGGGCACCCTGACGCCGCAATCGGCCCGCTTCCTGGGCGCCGCCGTGGCGAGCGGGCTCAACATCCTGGTATCCGGAGCCACCCAGGCCGGAAAAACCACCATGCTCAACTGCCTGGCCGCCAGCATCGGCACCCGGGAAAGGGTGGTCACGGTGGAGGAAATCTTCGAGCTTCAGTTCCCGCTGCGCGACGTTGTCGGGCTGCAGTGTCGGCAGCCGAACCTGGAGGGGGAAGGGGAAATTCCCATGCGGCGGCTGGTCAAGGAAGCCTTGCGGATGAGGCCGGACCGGCTGGTCGTCGGCGAGGTTCGCGAAGCCGAGAGCCTGGACATGCTCATCGCCTTAAATTCCGGGCTTCCCGGGATGTGCACAATCCATGCCAACTCCGCCCACGACGCGGTCACCAAAATTTGCACCCTGCCCCTGCTCGCGGGTGACAACATCTCCAGTGCGTTCGTGGTCCCGACAGTCGCCTCCTGCATCGACTTGGTGGTCCACTGCAGCCGCCAGGCCGGCGGCCGGCGGCAGGTCACCGAGATCCTCTCGCTGGGCCGCAGGGTGGAAAACGGCATCATCGAATCCTCCATGGTCTTCGACATCCGGGACGGGACGCTCCAGGCCCAGGCCAACTCCATGCCCGCAGCGGAAAAGTTCGCGCGGTCCGGGTTCGACGTCGCGGCGCTGTTGGAGCGGCGCTGATGGCGCCGCTGCTGGGGGTGCTCGGCGGGGCCGGTCTGTTGCTGGTGTGGTTGTCCGCGTGGGAGCGGCCGACGGCGGCGAGAGCCCGGCCACGTACCAGCCGGCTGGAGGACCTCCTGCGCGCGGCCGGCATTGAAAAGGTCAGCCGGCTGGGGCTGGTGGCAACCTGCCTCGGTGTGGGAGCCTTTGTGACCCTCGTCTTCTTCGCCGGCACCAGGTCCTGGCCGATTTCCGGCTGCTTCGGGCTCTTCGGCGGCTGGCTTCCGCTGGCAGCGGTGCGGTGGCGGGCCAGGAAACGTACGGCCATGCTGCGGGAGCTGTGGCCCGACGTCGTCGACCATCTCCGCTCGGCGATCCGGGCAGGCCTGTCCCTGCCCGAGGCACTCATCCAGCTCGGCGACAAGGGACCCTCCGAGCTTCGTCCGCTGTTTCGCGACTTTGGCGCGGACTACCGGTCCGGCGGCCAGTTCGACCCGGCACTGGGACGGCTCAAGGAACGGCTCGCTGACCCCGTTGCGGACCGGATCGTTGAGGCGCTTCGGTTGACCCGTGAGGTGGGCGGATCTGACCTCGGCCGGTTGTTGGGCACACTCGCCGACTTCCTGCGGGAGAATGCCCGCACCCGGAGCGAGCTCGAGGCACGGCAATCCTGGACAGTCAACGCCGCCCGGCTGGCCGTGGCCGCGCCGTGGATTGTACTGGTGCTGATGGCCAGCCGCCCGGAGGCCGTGGCGGCGTACAACTCGCCCGTCGGGGCGGCGGTCCTGATCGGCGGCCTGCTGGTGTCGCTGTTCTCCTACGCCGTCATGCTGCGCATCGGCGCCCTGCCACAGGACGAACGGGTCCTTCGGTGAACGCGCTGCTGGCAAGTGCCGTGGTCTGCGGCGTGGTCCTGGGAGCCGGGCTCTGGCTGTCCCTGGTGCGGTTGCCGTTCCTGCGGCCCGTCAGCTTCGCGGAGCGGATTGCACCGCAACTGAAATCCCACAGTCTCGAATCGCGGCTCCTGCACGCCGCGCCGGGCAACGTCACGCCCTTCGGCCCACTCGAGCGGATTCTCCGGCCGGTGATCCGGGACGGGGTCAGGGCGCTGGGACGGCTCAACCCCGGCTCGACGGCGTTGACCCGCCGGCTTGCCCGGGCCGGCAGCGGCAAGTCCTCGGTGGAATTCCGTGCCGAGCAGCTGCTCTGGGCGGCGGGCGGCTTCGCGGCGGCGGCAGGAATCGTGCTGCTCGGCGGCGCGATCGGGCGGTTCAACCCGCTCTTTGCCGTGCTGATCGTGCTGGGCGCGGGGCTGGCCGGTTTCTTGTGCCGCGACTACGTCCTGGGGGCCCAGATCAAAAAGCGTGAGGCCCGGATGATGGCGGAGTTCCCCAGTGTGGCCGAATTGATGGCCCTGGCCGTCAGCGCGGGGGAGAGCGCCACCGGCGCCCTGGACCGCGTGGGCCGCCGGACCAAGGGCGAACTGTCGAAGGAGTTCGCCCGTGTCCTGGCCGATACGCGGGCCGGCCGGCCGTTGGCCGAGGCGCTGCAGGAGTTTTCATCCCGGACGGAACTGGGCCCCTTGGTCCGGTTCGTCGACGGGTTGATCGTGGCGGTCGAACGCGGGACTCCGCTGGCTGAAGTTCTTCGGGCGCAGGCGCAGGACGTGCGCGACACCGCGAAGCGGGAGCTGATGGAGTCGGCAGGGAAGAAGGAGATCGGCATGATGGTGCCGCTCGTCTTCGGTGTGCTGCCGCTGACGGTGGTGTTCGCCGTCTTCCCGGGGTTGGCGGCCATCAGCCTCGGGCTCTGAGCAGCAGGACCAAGCCAGAAAGTACCGGCAGTATCCAGGAGCAGGAAACGCAACACTCAACGAGAGGAACACAGTGAAGAAAATCGGGATCCGCACGTTGTTACTGGTCCGGCTGGCAGGCATCCTGTTGTGGCGGCCCGCCTGGACGAGCCGCCCGCGGGGCAACTGTCCGGACGGCCAGCCGGGCGCGCGGCCTGGGCGGGCACCGGTTGGCCGGGATGGGTCCGAACGCGGCGATGTGCCGGGCTGGGTAATGATTACGCTGATGTCGGCGGTCCTGGTTGCCGCCCTCCTGGCACTCGCGGGTCCGGCGCTGGAGGGGCTCTTCAACCAGGCCATGCAAAAAGTCGGGCAGTAGCCGGTGCCTGCAGCCGGCAGGCGGTGTATCACCGGCCGCGTCGGGGGTCCCGACGACGGTCCCGCCGGCCGCGTCGGGGATCCCGACGACGGTCCCGCCGGCCGGGAACGCGGCTCCGCCGTGGTGGACTTTGTCCTGGTCGGCGCCCTCCTCACGCTGTTCTTCCTGGCCATCATCCAGCTGGCGCTGGTCCTGCATGTGAGGAACACGTTGATCGATGCCGCCGCCTCCGGCGCCCGCTACGGTGCCCTGGCCGACCGCAGCGCCGCCGATGCCACCGAACGGACCACCCAGCTGATCGGCGTCGCGCTGACACCCGAGTTCGCCCGTGACATCAGCACGGCGGAGACCAACTATGCGGGCATCCGCACCCTGGAGGTGACCGTGCGGGCACCGCTGCCGGTGATCGGCCTGATCGGTCCCCGGGAACTGCTGGAGGTCAAGGGCCATGCCGCTATCCAGCCCTAGCCCCGGTAGCCCCGGCGGCTCGGACGATCCCGATCGGGGCAGCGCCGTCGTCGAATTCACCTTTCTGTCACTGCTGCTGATGGTGCCTGTGGTCTACTTCATCATCACCGTCGGCCAGCTCCAGGGCGGATCCTTTGCGGTGGTCGGCGCCGCGGAGCAGGCGGCCAAGGTCTACGTGGCCCAACCCGACGCCGCGAGCGGCCGGGCCGCCGCCGAGCAGGCCGTCCAGCTGGCGCTCGCGGACTACGGCCAGCCGGCGGCCAACGCCAGCCTGGAAACCAACTGCGTCCCGGCGGATTGCACCGCCGCCGGCTCGGCCGTCACCGCCACCGTCCGGCTGACGGTGCCGCTGCCCTTCGTGCCCTTCGGTGAGGCGCTAAGGCTCGACGCCGGCCACCTCAGCGCCTCGGCGACGCAGATCGTCGGGCGGTTCCGGTGACGGTCGGGCCGTCAGGGCGGAGCAGGTCCGGGGACAACAACGGCGGCGACGGGAACTCCGGGGACGGTAACAGCGGGGACGGCAACAGCCAGCGCGGCCAGCTGATGGTCCTGATCATCGGGTACGTGCTGCTGGCGCTGCTGGTGGCCACCGTCGTGGCGGCCGCGTCCAGCGTCTATCTTGAACACAAGAAGCTGCTGTCCCTGGCGGACGGGGCGTCGGTGGCGGCCGCGGACAGTTTCACGCTGGGCCAGCTGGAGGGCGCCTCCGGAAGCCCCACCGCCGTCCTCAGCGCCGGACGCGTCCGCAGCACCGCCCTCGACTACCTGAACCGCAACGGAGCCTTCGGCCGGTTCAGCGGCCTGGCGGTGGGCCCGGCGACGGGCAGCCCGGACGGGTCCACCGCCGTCGTGGTGCTCAGCGCCGCAGTCCACCCGCCCGTGGTCAACTTCCTGGTGCCGGACGGTATCCGGATCGAGGCAACCTCGACGGCGCGGTCCCGGCTGACCCGCTGACCACCGGGATCACGCGGGGGTGGCCGCAGCGGATAGCGTAGGCTTGAAAAACCATGGCAAACATTGATTTTCCCGCAGAAATCCGCGCGCTGCGCGCCACCTACGCCTCGATTGAGAACGTTTCGAACGTCGAGGCGCTGAAGGAAGACATCGCCGAACTGAGCGAGCGCGCCGGCGAACCGAACCTCTGGGACGACCCCGCCGCCGCCCAGGTCATCACCTCCAAGCTCTCGCACAAGCAGTCCGAGCTGGAGCGGCTGAACAAGCTGGTTGCCCGGATCGACGACCTGGAAGTCCTCGTGGAGCTGGGCCAGGACGAGGACGACGCCGACTCCATGGCCGACGCCGCCACGGAACTCGAATCGATCCGTAAGGCGCTGACCGACCTTGAGGTGGTCACGCTGCTCTCCGGCGAGTTCGACGAGCGCGAGGCCGTGGTGACCATCCGGGCCGGCGCCGGCGGGGTGGACGCCGCGGACTTCGCCGAGATGCTGCTGCGGATGTACCTGCGCTGGGCCGAACGGCACGGCTACCCGACCACCATCATGGACACCTCCTATGCCGAAGAGGCCGGGCTGAAGTCCGCCACCTTCGAGGTTAAGGCGCCGTACGCCTTTGGCACGCTGAGCGTCGAGGCCGGCACCCACCGGCTGGTCCGGATCAGCCCCTTCGACAACCAGGGCCGCCGCCAGACCTCCTTCGCCGCCGTCGAGGTCATCCCGCTGATCGAGCAGACCGACTCGATCGAGATCCCGGACAACGAGATCCGCGTCGATGTCTTCCGTTCCTCCGGCCCGGGCGGCCAGTCGGTGAACACGACGGACTCCGCGGTCCGCCTGACCCACCTCCCCACCGGCACCGTGGTGTCGATGCAGAACGAGAAGTCGCAGCTGCAGAACCGTGCGGCCGCGATGCGCGTGCTGCAGTCCCGGCTGCTGCTGCTCAAGAAGGAACAGGAGGACGCCGAGAAGAAGGCGTTCGCCGGCGACGTGAAGGCCTCCTGGGGTGACCAGATGCGCTCCTACGTGCTCAACCCCTACCAGATGGTCAAGGACCTCCGCACCGAACACGAAGTGGGCAACACCTCCGCCGTGTTCGACGGCGAGATTGACGACTTTATCGACGCCGGCATCCGCTGGCGGACCGACAACCGGAACGCGGAGAAGTAGCCGGCGGAAACCGGCCGAATCCGGCGACACGCCCCCGCGCTCCGGAGCCTGCACCGTTACCCGTGCGTATAGTCGAGGGGCCGGTGCCCTACTTCCCCTAAAGAAAGCCCGCGCCCCGGCGGCAAAACTGGTCTGAAAAATGCCCGGATTTGCAGGGTATTTAGGGTCATGATCCGTTTCGAGAATGTCACCAAGGTCTACGACCAGAAGGCGCGTCCGGCGCTGGATTCGATCAGCCTTGAAATCGACCGGGGCGAGTTCGCCTTCCTGGTGGGCGCCTCCGGCTCCGGCAAATCCACCTTCCTGCGGCTGGTGCTGAAGGAGGACCGCGCCTCCTCGGGCACCGTCTACGTCGCCGGCCAGAACGTGGCGAAGATTTCCAGCTGGCGGGTGCCGCGGATGCGCCGGGGGATCGGCGTCGTCTTCCAGGACTTCCGGCTGCTGCCGCAGAAAACCGTGTTCGCCAACGTCGCCTTCGCCATGCAGGTCATCGGCCGGAGCCGCAGCGTGATCCGCGAGACCGTCCCCGAGGTCCTCAAAACCGTCGGCCTCGAGGGCAAGGAAAACCGGCTGCCGCACGAACTCTCCGGCGGCGAGCAGCAGCGCGTGGCGATCGCCCGCGCCGTCGTCAACCGTCCCGGCATCCTGCTGGCCGACGAGCCCACGGGCAACCTCGACCCGACCACCTCCATGGGCATCATGGGCGTACTCGACAAGATCAACCAAAACGGCACCACGGTGGTGATGGCCACCCACGACGACGACATCGTCAACGAGATGCGCAAGAGGGTAATCGAGCTGCGCCACGGCGTCATCATCCGCGACGAGGCCAAGGCCCTGTACACCTCAATGATCCCGGTGGTGGGCCAGTCCCGCCGGCTCCGGGACGCGAGCGGCCGCAGTGCCGCCTCGGCCGAGGCCCCCGCGGCCCGCGGCGAGGCCCAGCCGGCCGGGGAGGGCAAGCTGTGAGGCTCGCGTTTATCCTGGCCGAGATCGGCAGCGGCCTGCGCCGCAACCTCTCCATGGTGGTCTCCGTGATCCTGGTGACCTTCGTCTCGCTGACCTTCGTGGGGGCGGCGGGCATGCTGCAGCTGCAGATCAACCAGATGAAGGGCTACTGGTACGACAAGGTCCAGGTTGCTGTCTTCCTCTGCAGCGACGGCTCGACGGCGCCCGGCTGCGCCACCGGACCGGCGACCCCGGAGCAGCAGGAAAACCTCCGCAAGCTCCTGCAGTCACCGTCCGTGGCCCAGTACGTCAACGATTTCCAGTTCGAATCCAAAGACGAGGCGTACAAACACTTCAAGGACCAGTTCTCCAACTCCCCGATCGTGGACTCGGTGACACCGGACCAGCTCCCGGCCTCCTTCCGGATCAACCTGAAGGACCCGGAGAAGTACGAGGTCATCAGCGAAAACTTCTCCTCCCAGGCCGGTGTGGAGTCCGTTATCGACCAGCGGCAGCTGCTGGAACGGCTCTTCTCCGCGATGAACGCCGCCTCACTGGTGGCGGTCAGCGTCGCCGGGGTGATGATCGTCTGCGCGATCCTGCTGATCGCCACGACCATCCGGCTCTCGGCCTTCAGCCGCCGCCGCGAAACGGGGATCATGCGGCTCGTCGGGGCGTCCAAGATGGTCATCCAGCTGCCCTTCATCCTGGAAGGCGTGATCGCCGCCGTGATCGGGGCGGCCCTGGCCTCCGGCACCCTGTGGGCCGTCGCGCACTTCTTCCTCGGTGACGTCCTGTCCAAGCAGTACCCGGACACGGCCTTCATTTCCCCGGCCCAGACGCTGCTGCTGGCCCCGGCCCTGGTGGGCCTCGGCGTCGTGCTGGCCGGCACCTCATCACTCCTGACCCTCCGCCGCTACCTAAGGGTCTAGCTGTGCGCAACGAAGAGGAACGCTCATGAAACCGATGCTCCGCCGTCCCGATCCGGCCGGTCCTGCCCGCCGCCGCGGCCGCCTCATCAGCGCCGCGGTGGCTCTCGTGCTGGCCGCCAACCTCGGTGCTTCGACGCCGGTCGCCTTCGCCGACACCCTTGAGGACCAGCAGGCGAACCTCAAGGCCGAAGCCGAACGTGTCCAGCATTCGCTGGAATTCGTGGACGCCCGAATCGCCAAGGCCGCCGGCGACCTGGTGATCTACCAGGGCCGGCTGCCCGGAGCCCAGCAGGCACTGCTCGACGCCCAGGGCCGGGTGGCGGGCGCCGTCAAGGAGGTCGAGGCCCTCGCCGCCCGGGTCGACCTGGCACAGCAGAACAAGGCCAAAATCACCCAGCAGCTGGCCAACGACCAGAAGAAGATCACCGACACCCGCAAGCTGATCGGGCAGATCGCCACCCAGGCGTACAAGTCCGGCGGCGTCCCGTCGAACCTGTCGCTCTTCTTCGGCTCAAACAACGGCAGCCTGACCGACACCATCGACCTGGCAGACCAGGCCCTGCGCAGCCAGAACTCGGCGATGGACAAGCTGACCCAGCAAAACGCCACCAACGTGAACTCCCAGGCCCGCCTGCAGGCCGTCGAGGCCGAGATCCAGGACCTCAAGGCCAAGGCGGATGCCGCCCTGGCCCGCGAGAAAGCGGCCAGGGACGAAGCCGAAGCCAAAAAGGCCGCGGTGGACAAGCTGATTGCCGATACCAGCCGGCTGAACAGCGAGCTGCAGGCGGCCAAACCCGCCATCCAGAGCCAGCTCGCCCAGGTAAAGTCCCGGCAGGACGCGGTGGCCGCGGAAATCGTCGAACGTGACCGGAAGCTGCGCGAGGCCTGGGAAGCGGAGCAACGGCGGATCGCGGCGGCCAAGGCGGCCGCGGCCGCCGCTGCCGCCCGGGCGCAGGGCCAGATTGCGCCCAAACCGGCGCCCTACGTCCCGGCGCCCCCCGGCCCGGTCTCGGCCTTTGGCCTGCGCAGCCCGTTCAACGGCGTTCCGATCACCTCAGGGTTCGGCTGGCGGGCGACGCCGCCGGGCACCATCGACTTCTACGGCCAGGGCGGCTACATGCACACCGGCATCGACTTCGGCGCCGCCTGCGGGACCCCGGTCTACGCCCCGGCGGCGGGCACCGTCTATTCGGCCGGGTGGGGGAACGACGGCGGCGGCAACCATGTGAAGATCTCGCACGGCGTTGTCCAGGGCAACTCGTTGACCACGATCTTCTACCACAACACGTCAGTGGTCGTCTCGACCGGCCAGCAGGTCAGCCAGGGGCAGCTCATCGCCTATTCCGGAACCACCGGTAATTCCACCGGCTGCCATTCGCACTTCGAGACCTGGGTGAACGGCAGGGCCGTCGACCCGATGGGCCTGCTCTAAACTGGAACTGACCCGATCCGACGACTGAGGAGTTCTACCGTGCCCAAAGAAAGTGGCCGGAAGGTAGTGGCCACCAACCGCAAGGCCCGGCACGACTACCACATCCTGGATACCTACGAGGCCGGCATCGCGCTGATGGGCACCGAAGTAAAGTCCCTGCGCGAGGGCCATGCCTCCATGGTCGACGGCTTCTGCACCTTCTACAACGACGAACTGTGGATGGAGGGCATCCACATCCCCGAGTACCACCAGGGGAGCTGGACCAACCATGCCGCCCGCCGGCGCCGCAAGCTGCTCCTGCACCGCGAGGAGCTGACCAAGATCTCGCACAAGATCCGCGAGTCCGGCTTCACGATCGTGCCGCTGCAGCTGTACTTTGTGGACGGCCGGGCGAAGGTGGAGATCGGCGTCGCCCGCGGCAAGAAGGAATACGACAAGCGCCAGACGTTGCGCGAGCAGCAGGACAAACGCGAAGCCCTCCGCATCATGCGCGAGCGTAACCGGGCCTGACAAACGCGGGCCGGCGCCTCGGGGAATGATTCCGGCGGACGGTGCGTTATGATGGGTAGTCCGGGAAGGAACGGCGCGGAATCCGCTCAGGCGGTTCGGCAGCGGACCTGGCCGGTTTGATAAAAAAATACGGGGATGATCGGTTTCGACGATGTTAGTCGCGACAGGTGAAGCGGGCCGAGGATGCAGAATTATCTCGTAAACGCTGTCTGCAAACCAATAAGTGCCGAATCAAAACGCACTGACTTCGCTCTCGCTGCCTAAGCAGTAAGACAGTCCGTCAGCCCGGGGTCGCTATCGCCCCGGATCCTGGCGTCATTTAGATGGCCACTGCTGTTTACCCCCGTCATCGGGGTAAACGGGACTCTTTGATGACTGGGCCCGGATCAGCCACCTGTTTGCAGGATGGCTGGGGCCGAGAAAATCCGACGCAAACTGCGCCCGGAGAAGCCCTGACAACACGACATCGGACGGGGGTTCAATTCCCCCCATCTCCACATCGGGAGCCCCGGCACCGGGGCTCCACCCGTAGCAAAAAGGCCGGAAGCATCAGCTTCCGGCCTTTTTGCTGCGCTCGTGCGGATCAGCGCTTCTTGATGTGGGCCACCGGATCGGTGTGCTCGTCCACGATGTGCTTGGCCTTCTTCTCGGCCCGTTTTTCCTTGATGGTTTTGACCGGCTTCTTCGTCAGGTGCCGGTGCGGCGACTTGTCAGGCATTTCGCGCTCCCTAAAGGTGGGGGCCCGGGTTGAGCCCGTGCTTTTAAGGCTACGCCTCGGGTACGGCGACGTCCACGATGCCGATGAAGCGGCTCCCCACGCCCTCGTACTCGCTGCGGACCAGTCCGGCGTCCAGGGCGGGCAGTTCGTAAGGGGCATGGTGGGCGCAGCAGATGTCGCTGAATTCCGGCCACCACTTTTTCGGCCGGGCGGTTTCGCTGAAGCCGCACACGGCGCAGGTCAGCTGGACCCAGACCGGCCGTTTGCCGGTCCGGTTGGCCTTGGACTGGGCGAGCCAGGCCGGCGGGCTGTCCAGCAGCTCGCCCAGTTCGGCCTCGGACAGGCGGGCGGGAATGCCGTGACGGTGGGCCATTTCCAGCGGAATATCAAGGACCTGGGCAGCTTCACGTCTGGTAACCATCCTTCAACTTTACGGGATCCGGGCACCCGCGCGGTCAGCGGGTGGCCGGTGCTAGGCTCATTCCACACCCGTTGCCCCGCCGCGAGAGAGGGCAGTGAAGAAGGCAGCAGCCATGTCCGGCACCCCCGCCCCCGCGTTGTCCGCCGTCCAGAAACGTGTGTTGTACGTGGCGATCGTCGCGTCCTTCATCGCCTTCCTGGACGGCTCGGTAGTGAACCTTGCGCTGCCGGCCATCGGCCGCGAACTTGGCGGCGGCCTGGTGGTCCAGCAGTGGGTGGTGGACGCCTACCTGCTGACCCTCGGCGCGCTGATCCTGGTGGCCGGGTCGCTGTCCGACCAGTTCGGCCGGGTGCGGGTCCTGGAGTGGGGTCTCGCCGGCTTCACCGCCACCTCCGTGCTCTGCGGCCTGGCCTGGAGCGGGGAAGCGCTCATTGTGGCACGCGCCCTGCAGGGCATTGCCGGGGCCCTGCTGGTGCCCAGCTCGCTGGCCCTGATCGTGACGGTCTTCAGCGGTCCCGCCCAGTCCGCCGCGATCGGCAAATGGTCCGCGTGGACCTCCGGTGCCATCGTCGCGGCGCCGGTGCTGGGCGGGATTTCAGTGGACGTGTTTACCTGGCGGGTAATTTTCTTCCTCAACATCGTCCCCGCGGTGGCGTCGTGGCCGGCGCTGCGCCGGCTGCGCGAACTGGACCTCGGCCGTCCGCCCGGCAGCACCATCGACGTCACCGGCACCGTCCTGGCAGTCATCGGCCTCGGCGGCGTCGTCTACGCCTTTATCGAACGCGGCAGCCTGGGCTGGGGCGCCCCGCAGGTCTGGCTGCCGCTGGTGCTCGGCACCGCGGGCCTCGCCGGGTTCCTGCTCCACGAGCGGCGGACCGCGGCGCCAATGATGCCGCTGCGGCTGTTCGCCATCCGCAACTTCGGCTGGGGCAACATCGCCACGACGGTCATCTACGGGGCGCTGAACCTGGGCTTCTTCGTCCTGGGGCTGTTCCTGCAGCAGGTCGCGGGGCTGGGCGCCACCGCTGCCGGCTTCGCACTGCTGCCCTCCACGGTGATCCTGCTGTTGTTGTCGGCCCGGGTCGGCGCACTTTCCGGCCGCTTCGGCCCGCGCTGGTTCATGACCGCGGGGCCGTTGCTGTGCGCCGCCGGCTTCCTGATGCTGCTGGGCATCGACCTCCCGCTGGACTACTTCGGCCAGGTTTTCCCGGGGCTAATGGTCTTCGGGATCGGCCTTGCCGTGACGGTGGCGCCGCTGACTTCGGCGATCCTTGGCGCCGTCGCCCCTGAGGAAGCAGGGATCGGGTCGGCGGTGAACAACGCCGTCGCCCGCATCGCCGGGCTGGTGACCATTGCATTCGCCGGGCTTATCACCGGCCCGGTGATCACGACGGCGGGGCTGCACGCCACCGCTGCCGTTACCGCTGCTCTCTTTACCGCTGGCGCCGCGGCGTCCGCCGTCGGGATCCGGAACCCGCCCCGGGTGGACAGCGGCGGCGGAGGCGACGGAAGCCCCGCTGGACCCGGCGGAGCGGCAGGCCGCTAGACGGCGACGCTGCAGCCGGCGTGGGCGGCGTCGCTGTGCACCCACAGCGCGGAGGCGACTTCCTCGGCGAGGTCAATGTCGCGCACCGAGTCGCCGGCGCCGATCCGGACCACCAGCGGGCCGCCGAACGGTTTGCGGCCCAGGACCTCGACGTCGGCGTCGAGATCGATCCGTTCGGCCGCGAGATAGCGCAGCAGCTCCGGGTTGTCGTCGCTGATCCGGGTGATCCGGCCGGTGTGTCCGTCATCGAGCTCGCTCATCCGGCGGGCCGGCGGCATCCGGACGGAGCCGTCGGCGGCGGGAATGGGGTCCCCGTGCGGGTCCCGGACCGGGTTGCCCAGCTTCGCGGCCATCCGTTCGATAAACGTGTCCGAGACGGCGTGCTCCAGGAGCTCCGCCTCGTCGTGGACTTCATCCCAGCGGTAGCCGAGTTCCCGGACCAGGAACGTCTCGATCAGGCGGTGCCGCCGGACCATCGCGAGAGCCAGCCGTACCCCGTCCCCGGTCAGGGTCACTGCGCTGTACGGTTTGTGGTCCACCAGGCCCTGGTCCTTGAGCTTGCGGACCATCTCGGAGACCGAGGAATTGGCGACGCCGAGGCGCTGGGCCAGCTGCGTGGAGGTGATCGGCTTGTCCTGCCACTCCGTGAAGGAGTAGATGACCTTGACGTAATCCTCGATCGAGGAGGAGGGCAGACTGGTCTTCACAGGCCCAAGCCTACCGTCCGGCGGCGCCGGTGAAGGTGAGCCACAGGAGGACCAGGTTCAGCGCTACCACCAGGACGACGCTGGCGACGGCGGCGACGCGCAGCACCATCCCGTCGGCGAACCGCCCCATCAGGGACTTGCTGCTGGTCAGTACCACCAGCGGGACCAGGACGAAAGGGATCCCGAAGCTGAGTACCACCTGGCTGAGCACCAGTGCCCAGGTGGGATCGAAGCCGACGGCCAGCAGGACGACGGCCGGTACCAGGGTAAGCACCCGGCGGGCCATCAACGGTATCCGGATCTTCAACAGGCCTTCCATGATGGTGCCGCCGGCGTAGCAGCCCACCGAGGTGGAGGCCAGGCCGGAGGCGAGCAGGCCTACGGCGAAGACGACCCCGACCACCGGGCCGAGGTTGGCCGTGATAGCGGCATGGGCGCCCTCGATGGTGTCCGTCCCGTCCGCACCGCCAAGGGTGGACGCGGCGAGCAGCAGCATGCCGATGTTCACGAGCCCGGCGACCGCCAGCGCCACGATGACATCCCAGCGCGTGGCCCTGACCAGCCGGGCGATCGCATGGGGCGGGACATGCAGGTGCGGGTTCGGCCGGTGCCGGTCGCGGGAAAGCGCCGAGTGGACATAGATGGCGTGCGGCATCACGGTCGCGCCGAGCATGCTGGCGGCCAGGAGCACCGTGTCCGGACCGGCGAAGCGCGGGACCAGGCCGGCCGCGACGCCGCCGGGATCGGGCGGGCTGATAAAGAGGCCGGCCAGGAAGCCCACGGTGATGATGCCGAGCAGGAACATGATGACGAACTCGAAGGGACGCTGCCGGTTCCGGCTCTGCACAGCCAGCAGGGCCATCGAGATGCCGCCGACGATCACGGCGCCGAGGGGGAGCGGGAGCCCGAAGAGCAAGTAAAGGGCGACGGCGCCGCCCACCACTTCGGCGAGGTCGGTCGCCGCGGCGACGATCTCGGCCTGCACCCAGAAGGCGCGTCGCCAGGCCGGCCGGAGCCGTTCGCCGAGGATTTCCGGAAGGCTCCTGCCGGTGACGATGCCCAGCTTCGCCGACTGGTACTGGACCAGCACCGCCATGACATTGGCGGCGACGAGAACCCAAACCAGCAGGTAGCCGTACTTTGCCCCGGCCGTAAGGTTCGCGGCGACGTTGCCGGGATCAACGTAGGCGATGGCGGCCACGAAGGCCGGGCCGAGGAGGCCGAGCAGGGCGCGGCGGCTGCCCCGGACCCGGCGTGCGGGCGGCCCGGCGGGGCGGGGTTCTTGGCCGGTGACGTGCAGCACTGCGGCTCCCGTGAAGTTCCTGAACGCCTACATCTGAAAGTTAGGCACACCGAAATAATAGGCCCGGAAGGCTGCCGGTGCAACGCCGGAGACTCAGGCCCTGGTGGCGCGCCAGGTCTGCGTCAAATACGGAAGCGGCAGGATCTCGCCGTCATCGTGTCCCAGGTGTTCGTGCAGGTACCAGTCGAGGTTGCCAAGCACCTTGGCCCGGGTGGCCTCGCCGGCCCGCAGGTAGTAGCTGCGGGACTTGGCCAGTTCCATCAGCTGCTGCGTGCTCACGGGATCCTCCCAGCGGGTGAGCTGGCTTTCCAAGCCGGTGAATTCGGGTCCAAGCGGCGGAGTGAAATGGGGCTTGTGGACGTCGCCGGCGTGCATGATCCGGGAGAGCCGGTGCACCCAGGGGACCGAGGTGTCGAGCTGGTTCCAGATCAGACCCAGGACACCGTGCGGGCGCAGGATCCGCGCCGCCTCGGTGCTGGCCAGCAAGGGGTCGCACCAGTGCCATGCCTGGGCAGCGGTGACCAGGTCGAAGGCATCCGCGGCCAGGCCCGTGTGTTCGGCGGTGCCCACGACGGCGGTCACCGCCGGCAGGGTGCGGCGCAGCTGTGCGAGCATGTCCGGCGACGGATCGACGGCCACGGTCCGGAGTCCCCGGTCCGTCAGGAGGGCGGTGAATTTGCCGGTGCCGGCGCCCAGGTCGGCGGCGTCCTGCGCCCCGGCGGGGATCAGCCAGTCCGCCGAATCCGCCGGATAGCCTGGCCGGACCCGGTCATAGTGCTCGCCGCCGTCCTGGAAACTCTGCCCCAGTTCGCGCCGACGGTGGTGCTGCAGTCTTGGGCCCCCATGGGTGGGGCCGCCGGATGCCACGTGCGATCTCCTTCGGCAGCTCTGGTTGGTACCTTCCGAATTTACCGCACGGATTCACCGCTCCCGGCCGGGGGCGGCCGGGCGCGGCTCCGGCGGCGGGCTAGTCCAGGGTGCAGGGGGCCGCGCCGGCGGTACCTGGCGTATTGGGGGCCCAGTGCGGGTAGCTGCGGGTGTCGTTGACCGGCACCCAGCGGCCGGCGTCGACGACGTAATCCCAGCCCAGGCCGCCGCGCTGCAGCTCCTGAAGCCCGGCCAGGAGCCGCTGGGCGTCCTCGAGCCGGGACCCCAGGCCGAAGCTGGCCCGCAACGATCCGGCGGGCAGTCCGAGCCGCTTCAGCAACGGGTGGGCGCAGAACCGGCCGTCGCGCAGGCCCACACCGTGTTCGGCCGAGAGATAGGCCGCGACCAGTCCGGCGTCGTAGCCGGCCACGGAGAAATTCACGACGCCGATCGTCCCGGGCCCGTCGGCCCGGCCGGTGTCCTCGAAGATGTGGTGGACCGTGACGCCGTCGAGCCGCCGCAGCCCCTCGACCAGAAACGAACGGATGGCGTCCTCGTGGGCGTGCCACTGCTGCTCATCGAGCGCTTCGATCACCTGGGCGGCGCGGGCCAGCGCCGCCGCACCCAGGACGTTGGGGGAGCCTCCCTCGTGCCGGGCCGGCCCCGTGGTCCAGCTGACCGTGTCGAGCCGTGCGTCCCGCACGGCGCCGCCCCCGGCCAGGTGCGGGGTGCCGGCGTCGAGCCAGTCCGGCCGGCCCACCAGCACACCGGCGCCGAAAGGTGCGTAGAGCTTGTGGCCCGAGAAGGCGAGGTAGTCGATGTCGTCCGCGGCGATGTTGACGCGGCGGTGCGGGGCCAGCTGCGCGGCGTCGACGGCGATCCGGGCGCCGAACTCGTGCGCCAGGGCGGCGAGCTCACCGACCGGCAGGATTTCCCCGGTGACATTCGACGCGCCGGTAACCGCGAGCAGACTGACCCCGCCGAGGGCGAGCTCCGCCCGGAGCCTGGCCACGGTGCCGGCCAGGCTGGGCGCCGCGACCACGCTGCGGTGCGGCACGCTCTGCCAGGGCAGCAGGTTGGCGTGATGCTCGATATCGAGATAAAGCACCTCGCCGGCGTGCCGGCCGCCGTCGGCGGGCAGGCAGCCGGCCAGCAGGTTCAGCGAATCCGTGGTGTTCCGGGTGAAGATCACGGCATCATCCGGGCGCCCGCCGACAAAGCCGCGGACAATGGTCCGGGCGTTCTCGTAGACCGAAGTGCTCAACTGGGAAGCGTAGCCGGCGCCGCGGTGCACGCTGGCGTAGTACGGCAGGATCTCGTTCAGGTAGGCCGAGACCACGGACAGCGCCGGTGCCGAGGCGCCGTAGTCGAGGTTGGCGTAGCGGACCTGGCCGCCCTGGATCAGCGGGGCAAGGATTTCGGCGCCGGAGACCGCTGACAGCGGCCGGCGGGCGTCGGCGAAGCCGGCCGCGGAAAGCGCCGCATCCGCGGCGGTGACGGGGGTGGGGATGGTGGCAGTGGACATGGGACCTCGCTCGAAAAGGACCCCGCACACAGGGGATCCGCGCTTGCCGTGTCCGCTCCGGACCGGCCGGGTCGTCACCCGGGGCACCCCGCCGCGAATGGAGGGTTGCCGGCCAGCAAACCGGGGTTTAGCGCTGGCACTCGTGACCTGATTCGAGCCTAGGACATGGCCGGTCGCACGGAAAAGCAAGGCGGAAATATGAAGCGTTGTGTTACAGCACGCGTCCGTCCGGCGGCTTAGAGCAGGTCGTCCAGGCCCGGGTTGAGCCGCTTGAGGACTTCCGAGTGCAGGATCGAGTTGGTGGCCAGGGCGTTGCCGCCGAAGGGGCCGTCCTCGCCCTCGAGCGAGGTGAAGCGGCCGCCGGCCTCCGTCACGATCGGGACGAGCGCCGCCATGTCGTAGAGATTCAGTTCGGGCTCGCAGGCGATGTCAACGGCGCCCTCGGCCACCAGGCAGTAGGACCAGAAATCGCCGTAGGCCCGGGTGCGCCAGACCTCTTCGGTGAGTCCGAGGAACTCGTCCAGGTTGCCGCGCTGCTTCCAGCCGCCCAGGCTCGAGTAGGACAGCGAGGCGTCCGAAAGCCGGGAGACGTTGGAGACCTTCAGCCGGGTGGCCGCGGCCAGTGAGCGGCCCATGTAGGCGCCGGCGCCCTTGGCAGCCCACCAGCGCTTGCCCAGCGCCGGGGCACTGACGACGCCGACCACGGTTTCGCCCTCGTCGACCAGCGCGATCAGGGTAGCCCAGACCGGCACGCCGCGAACGAAGTTTTTGGTCCCGTCGATCGGGTCGATGATCCAGCGCCTGGAGCCGTGGCCGGAGCTTCCGAACTCCTCGCCGAGGACGGCGTCGCGCGGGCGGGAGCGGGACAGCTGCCCCCGGATGGCTTCCTCGGCGGCCTTGTCGGCGTCGGTGACGGGGGTGAGGTCCGGCTTCGTCTCGATCCGAAGGTCGAGCGCCTTGAAGCGGCTCATGGTCTGGGAATCTACGGAATCTGCCAGTACATGGGCAAGGCGCAGGTCATCGTTGTAGCTTGAAGCGGGTTGGCTCATGCCTCCAAACTACCGCCAAAAGGGGCGCCGGGCGGGGAGGCCACGTCGCTGCCAGCAGAGAAGACGCGGCTATGAGACGCTGCCGAGTTCCTTGGCGTCCTGCGCTTCCAGCCGCGGATCGGTACCCAGCAGCCGGCGCAGCGAGGCGAGCCGGGCGGGGCCGGACGGCCCGGCGTGGCCGCCCTGGACCCACGCGTCCACCCCACAGTTGACCGCGGTGGCGTCGTGCTTGCAGCCCCGCTCGCAGTCGTCGGTGCCCGGCGCCAGGTCCGGGAAGGAGCGCAGGATCCGGTCAGGGTCCACATGCGCCAGTCCGAAGGACCGGATGCCGGGGGTGTCGATGATCCAGCTGCCGGCCGGGGCATCGCTGACCTTCAGCGCCAGTGCGGAGGAAGAGGTGTGCCGGCCGCGGCCGGTGACGGCGTTGACCCCGCCGGTGGCGCGCTCGGCGCCGGTGAGGGCGTTGACCATGGTGGATTTGCCGACGCCGGAATGGCCCAGCATCACCGTGACCTTCCCGTCGAGGTAGCCCCGCAGCTGCGAGACCGCAGCCTTGTCCAGCCGGGCGGAGAGGCCGTCGTCGGAGCGGGCGTCAATGCCGGAGGCGGCGGAGTCCGCCGTCTTGGAAATGATGACCGGGAAATCGAGGTGCTGGTAGTTGGCCAGCAGTCCGGCGGGGTCCTTGACGTCCGCCTTGGTCACCAGCAGCAGCGGTTCGATCCCGGCGTCATAGGCTGCCACCAGGGCGCGGTCGATGAAACCGGTGCGCGGTTCCGGGTTGGCGGCAGCGACGACGATGACGAGCTGGTCCGCGTTGGCGACGACGGCGCGTTCGATGGGATCGGTGTCATCTGCGCTGCGGCGCAGCAGCGTCTTGCGGTCCTGGATCTTGACCAGCCGGGCGAGGGTATCGGGTTCGCCGCTGACGTCCCCGACCAGTGAGACGAAGTCGCCGGCGACGACGGGGTTGCGGCGCAGTTCCCGGGCCCGCGCCGCAATGATCTTGCGTTCGTCGGCACTGCCCTCGCCGACGACGGCGGTGTAGCGGCCGCGGTCCACGGTGATGATCCGGCCGGTGACGGCGTCGTCGTGGCTGGGCCGGTCCTTGGTGCGGGGCCGGGAGCCCTTCTTGTTGGGGCGGATCCGGACGTCGGACTCGTCCCAGGAGTCAGTGCTGCGTGCCACCGGCGGCATCCCTTTCGGCCTGGGCGCCCTGACCGAGCATGGTTTCCCAGAGCTGCGGGAAACCGGGCATGGTCTTGGCGGTGGTGTCGATGTCTTCGACTTCCACACCGGCCACCGCCAGGCCCAGGATGGCTCCGGCGGTGGCCATGCGGTGGTCGGCGTAGCTGTGCACCACGCCGCCGTGCAGGGCCGCTGGCCGGATAATGAGCCCGTCCGCGGTCTCTTCCGCGTCGCCGCCGAGGCGGTTGATTTCCGCTACCAGCGCCGCGAGCCGGTCCGTTTCGTGGCCGCGCAGGTGGGCGATGCCGCTGAGCCGGGAGGGTCCGGAGGCGAGGGCGCACAGCGCCGCCACGGTCGGCGCGAGCTCGCTGGTCTCGTGGAAGTCGCCGCCCTTGATCTCCGGCCCGCCGACGACGGTCAGGGTGCCGTGCTCCAGGGACACCTGGGCCCCCATGGCGGCGAGGATGGAGCGCCAGAGGTCGCCGACCTGGGTGGTTCCGGCCGGCCAGTTGGGAATGCGGACCGTCCCGCCGGTGGCAAGGGCCGCGGCCAGGAACGGACCGGCGTTGGAGAGGTCCTGCTCGATCCGGACGTCGAAGGCACGGATCGGGCCGGGGGAGACGACCCAGTGGTTCGGCACCGAGTCATCCACCGCCACGCCCACGCCACGCAGCGCGGCGACGGTCATGTTGATATGGTCCAGGCTCGGCACCGGTTTCCCGGCGTGCTCCAGGTGGAGACCCGCGCTGAACCGGGCACCGGCCAGCAGCAGGGCAGAGACGAACTGCGACGAGGCGCTGGCGTCAATGGTGAGGTGGCCGCCGCGGACCTCCCCGGTGCCGTGCACGGCGAAGGGCAGGGACGACGCCGCGCCGCCGCCGGGGGCGCTGACCGCCACGCCCAGGGCGGTGAGTGCCTCGATGATGGTGCCCATCGGCCGGTTGCGGGCGTGCGGATCGCCGTCGAAGCGGGACTCGCCGAGGCGCAGCGCGGCCAGCGGAGGCACAAAGCGCATCACGGTGCCGGCCAGGCCGCAGTCGATCGCGGTTTCCGCGGCCGCCGTTCCGGGGGCGATCGGGGTGATCTCCAGGTCCGGGCCGTAGGCGCCGTCGCCGGGAACCTCGGTGATGGTGGCCCCCAGCTGCCGCAATGCCTCGATCATCAGGGCCGAGTCGCGGGAATGCAGCGGCGTCCGCAACCGGGAAGGCCCGTCCGCCAGGGCGGCCAGGACCAGGTACCGGTTGGTCAAGGACTTCGAGCCCGGCACCGTTACGGTGGCGTTAACCGGGCGCCCGGCGAACGGCGCGCGCCAGTGCGGTCCGCCGCCGGCCGGGTGTGTAGGGGCCGCTGCGGTGGGGGTGCTGCCAGTCATTGCTGTTTTAGGCTCCGACGGCGTTGTCGACGGCCTTGCGGACCGCCTTGTCGGCCTTCTTCAGCTTCTTGCCGGTGGTCTTCCGGGCGTCGGAGGCGAGGTGGGCGGTGGTTTTCCGCGCGTCGGCGGCCAGGTGCTCCGCGCGCCAGGCCAGGCTCGGCTTGCCGGCGGTATCCACGGAAGCCAGCAGGACTCCGCCGGTCAGCGAGACGTTCTTGAGCAGCTGCTTGCGCCGGGCATCGCGGCCTTCTTTGGAGGAAATGTCCGCGCTGCGCCATTCCACGTAACCGTTGAGCGCCGAGATCACGGCGAGCACGGTGGCGGCGAGGCGGGCGGACTTGCCGAGGGCAAAGCACACGCCGGCGCCCACCTGGGTGCCGCCGATCACGCGCGCAAGGACCTTTTCATTGGTCTGGAAGGGCAGCGAATCAGCTGCGCGGCGCAGCAGGGGGGAGAGCTGTTCCGCAGTGTCATCCGCGTTCCGTAGCTTGTCCATGCCTGCGAGCACGAAACTGGAGGCGAGCATGGGCCGGGCGAGAAAGCGGACAAACGACATGAATTTCCTCCTGGATGGACGAACCGCGGATGCTGTACGGCGGAACCGGTTCTAGTCTTGCACTTTTGCGGAATATTTGCCCGTTGCCCGGGGTTGTGCATAGCGGAATCCAGCCGAAATGGGGGCCGGAATTTTGCGGGCAGGAACTAGCGGCACGGCACTGGCCCGCAGCTGTGCAGGAAGGCGGAGGTTTGGTTCTGGTAAAAGAATCAGGGTTGCTCGAAGCAGTCCCGGAGGATCCGTGGGGCATGGCCCTGCCGGGCGTTTCCGGCGGCCGGCGGAAGCTCACAGTAGACTTGAAGGCAATGAGCACCATGGATCCGGCCGTTGCGGCCATGCACGAGGTTGCCGGAAACGACGACACTAAAGACGACACTAAGCCTGCCAAGGCAGCTGCCGCCGGCGCCGCGGCCGCCGCCACCCCGGCGGATGACCCGGTGACGGAGGCCGCAGCGGTGGAAACCGTGGCGGCGGACGGCAGCGGCCAGCCGCTGGACACAGCGGTTGAGAGCACGGACGAGCGCCGCGTCCGCTTCGAGCGCGATGCCATGCAGTACGTGGACCAGCTCTACTCTGCGGCCATGCGGATGGCACGGAATCCGGCCGACGCCGAGGACCTGGTGCAGGAGGCGTATACCAAGGCGTTTTCCGCGTTCCACCAGTACAAGCCCGGCACCAACCTCAAAGCCTGGCTGTACCGGATCCTCACCAACACGTACATCAACTTGTACCGCAAGCGGCAGCGGGAGCCGCTGCAGTCCAACTCGGACACGATCGAGGACTGGCAGCTGGCCCGCGCGGAATCGCACACCTCGACGGGCTTGCGCTCGGCCGAGGCCGAGGCGCTGGACCATCTGCCGGATTCGGACGTCAAGCGGGCCCTGCAGTCGATCCCCGAGGAGTTCCGGCTGGCCGTCTATTTCGCCGACGTCGAGGGCTTCGCGTACAAGGAAATTTCAGACATTATGAACACCCCGATCGGGACCGTTATGTCCCGGTTGCACCGCGGCCGACGGATGCTGCGCGACATGCTGGCCGACTATGCGGCCGAACGGGGATTTAAGGCCGCGGGCGACCCCGCCGCCGGAAGCAACAATCAGGAGAACAGGAAATGAGCGACTGCCAGGGACTGGGCGACTGCGACGACACCCGGATGCAGCGCATCTACGAGTATCTCGACGGTGCCCTGACGCACGACGACATCGCCGAGATTAAAAACCACCTGGACGAATGCCCGGAGTGCCACGAGCAGTATGACCTCGAGTGCGTCATCCGGGTCATGGTGAAGCGGTCCTGCACCGAGGCCGCCCCGGAGAACCTCAAGAATTCGATCCTGGACCGGATCCACGCGATCCGCCCGGCCGAGGCGGACGCGGGCGCCTGAGCGGCCAGCACAGCGAAAGACCCCGGGAGCCGCGAGGCTGCCGGGGTCTTTCGCTTAAAGCTGTCATTCCAAGCCGTGGCTTAGGTGTTGGGGCGCTTACCGTGGTTCGCGCCGCCACGCTTACGGTCACGACGTTTACGTGCACGTTTGCTCATAGCTGGCCTCCTTAATCTTGGTACTCAAAAGAGCTGCCCTCAAGTCTCCCACATCGGCGGACCCGCCGCGAACCGGGGAGCGCCGGACGGGTCGGGTCAGCTTTCCAGCGAATTGCGGATCGAGATCCGGGCCTGGTCCAGGACCGCCTTGACGGTTTCGAGGGTGACCGGGGTGACGGGCCCGGTCCCGGCATGCCGGCGCAGCTCGACCCGGATGTCGTCCCGGAAGGACTGCACCAGCATTTCGGCTTCGCGCAACCTGCGGTCGCTGTCCCGGGAATAGCGTGCGCCGGCCGGCGAAGCGGCGGCGCGGGCGGTGGAGCGGGCCGCCTCGGCCGTGGCAGCCAGGTCCGCGCGCAGGCCCTGCATGTTGACCCGGATGTCCTGCCGCAGCTTGTCGGCCAGCCGGCGGACGGACGCGGAAATGTCGTTCTCCACATCCGCAAGCTCGTCCCGCCGGCCCTCCAGCTCCACCAGCCCGGCCGCGGTGATGCTGTAGTTGGTTCGCCTGCCCTCGGTGCGGGTGGCCACCAGGCCTTCCTCCTCGAGCTTGGCCAGCCGCGGATAGATGGTCCCGGCGCTGGGGGAGTAGGTGCCGCCGAAGCGGTCGCTCAGCGCCTTGATCAGCTCGTAGCCGTGCTTGGGACCGGATTCCAGCAGGGCGAGCAGGTACAGCCGGAGGGCCCCGTGGGCGAAAACCGGGGGCATCAGAGGCCCGCTTCGGCGTCCGGCCGAGCCTGGCTGTGGAAGATGGAGGTCTTGCCCGACACGGAGTTGGTCCGGACCAGCATCAGCTGGGCGTCGGGTCCGGCGATGGTCTGCACCGAGCCGCCGGGCTGGGCGTACTTCTGGTCGTCGATGACGACGGCGCCGCTGGCGGACTTCGCGATAATGTCCACGCCGACGTCGTGCGGCAGCCGGATGGTGACATCCCCGGAGACGGAGTTGGCGCCGAAGTCCCGGGTGAAGCCGTGCAGGTCGAAGCTCAGGTCCCCGCTGACCGTGTTGGCGCGGATGTTGCTGAATTCGCCCGACGCCGTGACCTCGCCCGAGACGCTTTTGGCGGTCAGCACGCCATGGTGGTTGCGGGCGATCACCTCGCCGCTGACGGTGCTGACGGCCAGCTCGCCGGCGGTGTCGTCGGCCAGGACCGATCCGGAAACGGTGTTCAGCCTGGTGTGGCCGGTCAGGCCAGAGACCATGCCGTCGCCGCTGACGGTGCCGGCTTCGACGTCGACGCCGGCCGGCAGCGCGATGCTGATGACCACCGAGTTGCTGGAGTTGTTGTTGACCGTGCCCATGAGGTTCTTGAACCAGCCCTGCGGCCCGTGCAGCTGGTGCCGCACTTCGAGCCGGCCGTCGGCAAGGCTGACCGCCAGCGGATCGCCGTCGACCGCGGAGACTTCCAGGCGTGCCACGGCCTCGTTATGGGTGACAATGTCGAACCGGCCCCGGACAATGCCGAGCTTAAGCGAGCGGACGCCGTCGACGTCGATGGTCTGCGGACCGGTGACGGTCCATTCGTTCTGTTCCATGGTTCCTCCGGAGGCGGGTGGACGCGGGCAGGCGAGCCGTAGGCTTGCGATATATCGCGACTATGGACATACGGTATAACGCACCGCGGGGGCGGTCAAGATATATCGCGAAAATGCGTCGACTGCCGCGCCGGCCGGTCCGGGGTGCCGCCTATTCCGGGACGTCCATGCCCAGCCACTGGAACCAGCCCCGGTGCAGCACCAGCCAGGCCATCAGGCCGTAGCCGGCCTGGCCGGGCGTCCCGCCGTTGGCCGCCAGGTCCTGCCGCCACTGTTCGTGGTTGAGTAGCGGGGAGAAGGTGTCCACGTACAGGTGCTTACGGCGGGTGGTGACATCGGCGAAAGCGGTGTTGAGCTCGCCAAGCCGACGGTTCTGGGCCGGATCCAGCGTCGGCGGTGGCCCGACGACAAAGACTTCAATCCGGTTTTGCGACGCGGAATCCAGGATGTTGGCCAGGTTGAGCCGGCTGCGGGCGGTGGAGAGACCGAACTCGATGTCGCGGCCCGAGAGACCGATCACCAGGCGGTTCTCGTGCTGCGGGCTGAAACGCCGCCCGGCCTCGTCCAGCCAGCGCTCGGCGAGGCCTTCGGTGCCTTCCTGCGGGCACGGCAGGGAATAGCTTTCGAGGGCCAGCCCGTCCTGCGGGGTGCGGGCGAGTACCCGCCCCAGCCAGCCCAGTGCCCGGGGGTCTCCCAGGCCGGCCAGCAGCTCATCTCCAACGGCCGCGATCCGCAGCTTCCGATCTTCCACGACTACCTCTTCATTCCCAATGCCGGTTCAAAGCCTTAAACAAAGCTGCCCGGCCGGGTCGTGGGGTTCCACTTCCGGCCGGGCAGCCTTGCACTACTTACGGGCGAACGCCTGCTTGAGCAGGGCGTCCTGCTCGGCTGCGTGGCGCTTCATGGACCCGGCCGCGGTGGATGCCGAGGCGGGCCGGGAGACCAGGCGCACGCGCCGGTCCAGGGCATCCGGCAGGTTCAGGCCAATGAACGGCCACGGGCCCTGGTTGGCCGGTTCGTCCTGCGCCCAGACGACGTCGGCGTTCGGGTACTTGGCCAGCTCGGCGGCAATTTCCGCGGCGGGCAGCGGGTAAAGCTGCTCGACCCGGACGATCGCGGTCGTCGTGTCGCCGGTCTTCTGCCGGGTGGACAGCAGATCGTAGTACAACCGGCCGGAGACCAGCAGGACGCGCTCGACGGCGTCGGCCTGCAGCTGCTCGTGCTCGGGAATGACCGGCCGGAAGCTGCCCGTGGTGAAGTCTTCGACCGGGGAGGCCGCGGCCTTGAGGCGCAGCAGCTGCTTGGGGGTGAAGATGATCAGCGGCTTGCGCGGCCTGCTGTAGGCCTGGCGGCGGAGCAGGTGGAAGTGCGAGGCAGGCGTCGTGGGGTTGGCCACGATCATGTTCTCCTCCGCGCACAGCTGCAGGAAGCGTTCGATCCGGGCCGAGGAGTGGTCCGGGCCCTGGCCCTCGTAGCCGTGCGGCAGCATCAGTACCAGCGAGGAGCGCTGGCCCCACTTCTGCTCGGCGGAGGAGATGAACTCGTCGATGATCGTCTGCGCGCCGTTGACGAAGTCGCCGAACTGGGCCTCCCAGAGCACCAGGGCGTCCGGCCGCTCGACCGAATAGCCGTACTCGAAGCCCATGGCTGCGTATTCGGACAACAGCGAATCATAGATCCACAGCTTGGCCTGGTCGTCCGAAAGGTTCGCCAGCGGGGTCCACTCGTCGCCGTTGGCGCGGTCGTGGAAGACCGCGTGGCGCTGCACGAAAGTGCCGCGGCGGGAGTCCTGGCCGGCGAGCCGAACCGGGACGCCCTCCATGATGAGCGAGCCGAAGGCGGCCAGTTCACCGAAGCCCCAGTCGATGCCGCCCTCGCGGGACATCTGCTCACGCTTCTCGAGCAGCTGCTTGAGCTTGGCGTGGACGGTGAAGCCCTCGGGGAACTCGACGTGGGCCTTGCCGATTTTGGCCAGGGTTTCGGCGCTGATCGCGGTGGATTCCGGGGCGCTGATGCCCGCGTCGGACTGCTGCGCGGAGGGCCGCTCAAGATCCGAGACCGCCGCCGAATCGGCGGTGATGATCGGGATCGGGGAGGTCTGCGCGGCATGGGTTTCCGCGAAGACCCGCTCCAGGCGCTCCTGGTAGTCGCGGAGCAGCTGCTCGGCCTCTTCTTCGGTGATGTCACCGCGGCCGATCAGCGACTCGGTGTAGAGCTTGCGCACCGACCGCTTGGCCTCGATCAGGTTGTACATCAGCGGCTGCGTCATCGAGGGGTCGTCGCCCTCGTTGTGGCCGCGGCGGCGGTAGCAGACCATGTCGATGACGACGTCCTTGTGGAACCGCTGGCGGAACTCGTAGGCGAGCTGGCCGATCCGGACCACAGCCTCCGGGTCGTCGCCGTTTACGTGGAACACCGGCGCCTGGATCATCTTGGCGACGTCCGTGGAGTAGGTGGAGGAACGCGAGGACGACGGTGCGGTGGTGAAGCCGACCTGGTTGTTGACCACCACGTGGATGGTACCGCCGGTCCGGTAGCCGCGCAGCTGGGAAAGGTTGAGCGTTTCGGCCACCACGCCCTGGCCGGCGAAGGCCGCATCGCCGTGCACCATGATCGGCAGCACGGGGAAGGCTTCGCCCTGGTCCAGCCGGTCCTGCTTGGCGCGGACGATGCCTTCCAGGACGGAATCGACGGCCTCAAGGTGCGAGGGGTTGGCGGCGAGGTAGACCTTGGTCTCCTTGCCGTTGTCCGAGGTGAAGGTGCCCTCGGTGCCGAGGTGGTACTTCACGTCACCGGAGCCCTGGACGGAGCGCGGGTCCTGGGTGCCCTCGAATTCGCGGAACACCTGGGCGTAGGTCTTGCCGGCGATGTTGGTCAGCACGTTGAGCCGGCCACGGTGGGCCATGCCGATGGCGACTTCGTCGAGTTCGTCGTCCGCGGCGTCGGAAATGATGGCGTCCAGCAGCGGGATCAGCGACTCGCCGCCCTCCAGCGAGAAGCGCTTCTGGCCGACGAACTTCGTCTGCAGGAACGTTTCGAAGGCCTCCGCCGCGTTGAGCTTGGAGACGATCCGGAGCTGTTCGTCACGGCTCGGCTTGGAGTAGGGGTGCTCCAGCTGGTCCTGGAACCACTTGCGCTCCTCCGGATCCTGGATGTGCATGTACTCGATGCCGGTGGTGCGGCAGTACGCGTCGCGCAGCACGCCCAGGATATCGCGGAACTTCAGCATCGGCTTGCCGCCGAAACCGCCGGTGGGCCATTCGCGGTCCAGGTCCCAGAGGGTCAGGCCGTAGGTCAGTACGTCGAGGTCGGGGTGCTTGCGCTGGACGTACTCGAGCGGATCGGTATCCGCCATCAGGTGCCCGCGGACGCGGTAGGAGTGGATGAGCTGCTGGATCCGGGCGACCTTGTTGATCTCGTCCGCCGGGTCCACCTGCAGGTCCGGGCTCCAGCGCACGGGCTCGTACGGGATGCGCAGGGACTCGAAGATCTCGTCGTAGAAGTTCTGCGCGCCCAGCAGCAGCTGGTGCACGAGCTTGAGGAATTCGCCGCTGCCGGCACCCTGGATGACGCGGTGGTCATAGGTGGAGGTCAGGGTGAGTACCTTGCTGATGGCGTTGTGCGCGATGATCTTCTCGCTGGCGCCCTGGAATTCGGCCGGGTAGTCGAGCGCGCCAACGCCGATGATGGCGGCTTGGCCCTTGGAGAGGCGGGGGACCGAGTGCACGGTGCCGATGCCGCCCGGGTTGGTCAGCGACACGGTGGTGCCGGCGTGGTCGTCCGCGGTGAGCTTGCCGTTACGGGCGCGCTTGATCAGGTCTTCGTAGGTGTGCCAGAACTCGGAGAAGTTAAGCGTCTCCGCCTTCTTGATGTTCGGGACCATCAGCAGCCGGGTGCCGTCCGGCTTGGGCATGTCGATGGCGATGCCGAAGTTCACGTGCGCGGGCTGGACAGCGACCTGCTTGCCGTCGATCACGTCGTAGTAGACGTTCATCGAGGGGAACTGGGCCAGGGCCCGGATCACGGCGTAGCCGATCAGGTGGGTGAAGGAGACCTTGCCGCCGCGGGCGCGGGCCAGGTTGGAGTTGATGACCACGCGGTTATCGATCAGCAGCTTGGCGGGGATGGCCCGGACGCTGGTCGCGGTGGGCACCTCCAGGCTGGTCACCATGTTGGCGGCGATGGCCTTGGCGGGCCCGCGCAGCACGGAAACGACGTCTTCCTCCGGTGCGGTGGGGGCCTTGACGTTCTTGGGCAGCTGGGCCGGGATGGGCTGCGTGCCGGCGCCGGGTTCGGCGGTCTTGGAACCGTCGCGGGCGACGGTGGCCGGTGCCTTCTCGGCGGCGGGGGCGGGCGCGGCAGGAGCGGGCGCGGCGGCAGGGGCCGCCGGGGCGGGAGCGGGAGCGGTTGCCGGGGCCGGGGCCGCGGGTGCGGCCGCCGCCGGTGCCACGACAGGCAGCTCGCGGGTGGAGGGGTGCGCGGCGGCCGTTGCCGAGGCGCCGTTGGTCGAGGAACCGTCGCTGGCATCGAAGGATTCGAAAAGCGGCCACCACTTGGCGTCTACCGTGTTCTTGTCCTGCTGGTACCGCTCGTACAGTTCGTCAACGAGCCACTCGTTTCCGCCAAATTCCTCGGGTAGACGGTGGCTAGGCTGCTCTGGCACTTGAAATACGCCTCTTCCATGAGTTTGATTCCCGCTGGTTTCCACGGTGCCGCAGCACGTCAATCGAACCAGTTCTCCGCGTCCAGTGAACCCAGACCTCTGCCAGTCTAGTGACGATTCCGGCCAAACTGCCAATAAGGGTGACTCAAATCATCCGGGAGCGGCAAAGCGGCCGGACCGGGCCGGACCGGGCCCGCCGGGCCCGCTGACGGGGCCGGACCTGCTCCGCCCGCCCAGTCCATCTAGAATCACAACCGAGACCCTCAATGAAGGAGCAAGCGTGCGTTTTTTGAGCGAGCCGACCACCGACCTGACCTATTCGGACCTCTTCCTGGTGCCGTCGCGCTCCGATGTCACCTCAAGGCTGGACGTGGACCTGTCCGCCGACGACGGAACCGGATCCAGCATCCCGCTGGTCGTGGCGAACATGACGGCGGTGACCGGGAAACGGATGGCGGAGACCATGGCCCGCCGCGGCGGGCTGGCGGTCCTGCCGCAGGACGTGCCGTTGGACGTGCTTCGGAGCGTCGCCGCCTGGGTCAAGGCCCGCCACGCGGTCTTCGAGACGCCGGTCAGCCTGCGGGCCTCGAACACCGTGATCGACGCCCTGCACCTGATGGGCAAGCGACCGCACGGCGCCGTGGTGGTCCTTGACGACGCCGGCGCCGTCGCCGGCGTGGTGCGGGCCGCCGACTTCGAGGGCCAGGACCGCTTCGCGTCGCTGGGCTCGGTGATGCGCCACCAGCCGCTGGTCCTGGACGCCGCGGACTTCAGCGCCGGGACCGGGACCGGCGCTGATCCCGGCGCCCTGGCGCAGACCCTGCGCCGGGCCTTTGACGCCATGGACGCCGCCGGCACCGACTTTGCGCCCGTCCAGCAGGGCGGCGCGCTGGCCGGCGTCCTGACCCGCAAGGGCGCGTTGCGCTCCACGCTCTACCGGCCCTCCCTCGACGACGACGGCGCGCTGAAGGTCGCGGCCGCCGTCGGAATTAACGGCGACGTCGCCGGCAGGGCTGCCGAACTGCTCGCCGCCGGAGTCAACGTGCTGGTGCTGGACACCGCCCACGGCCACCAGCAGAAGATGTTCGACGCCCTCGCCGCCGTCCGCAGCCTGGATCCGGGAGTGCCGGTGGTGGCGGGCAATGTGGTCACCGCGGACGCCACCCGGGAACTGCTTGAGGCCGGGGCGGACATAGTCAAGGTCGGCGTCGGGCCGGGGGCGATGTGCACCACGCGGATGATGACGGCGGTCGGCCGGCCGCAGTTTTCGGCGGTGCTGGAGTGTTCGGCCGCGGCGCGCGACGCCGGCGGCCGGGTCTGGGCCGACGGCGGGGTCCGCTACCCCCGCGATGTGGCGCTGGCCCTGGCGGCCGGGGCGAGCCAGGTCATGATCGGATCCTGGTTTGCCGGGACGCACGAGAGCCCCGGGGACCTGCAGCTGGACGCCGGCGGCCGCCAGTTCAAGGAGAGCTTCGGCATGGCTTCGGCGCGGGCGGTACAAAACCGGAACCAGCGCGAGGACGCCTACGAAAAGGACCGGAAGGCGCTCTTCGAGGAGGGCATCTCCACCTCCCGGATGTACCTGGACTCCGCCCGCCCCGGCGTGGAGGACCTGCTGGACATGATCACCGCGGGACTGCGCAGTTCCATGAGCTACGCAGGAGCCGCGGACCTGGCGGCGTTCCGGGAACGCGCCGTCGCCGGCATCCAGTCGGCGGCCGGCTACGAGGAAGGCCGCCCGGTCCCGCAAAGCTGGTGACCGGCCGCGGCGCCGGACCGGCCGCCGTCGGGCATCCCGGCGGCGGCCGGCGGCAGCTGCTCCTGTAGACTGAAACTCTTATGGACAGTAAATCTAGGTGCCGGCCTGGGGGCTGCCAGCGCGGAACGGACCCTGTTCCCGCCCAGTCCACCCGCAGAGCCGGCAAACCCCGTGCACGCGCCCATCACTCCTCCGCCAGCGGGCTTTTCCGCGGATGCGGAGCCGCCCAGGAAACAGGGTCAGCCCCGGCTGACCATCCTCCGCCGGGACGTTTCCCCCGGCCAGCCCCCCGGCGCCCCGAAGCGGGCCGCTAAATGGAGTGGCTACTTCTCGGAGCAGGACTGCTCCTCATTCTTGGCACCGGCTTCTTCGTCGCCGTCGAATTCTCCCTCGTCGCGCTCGACCAGGCCACCGTGCAGCGGGCCGTGGATAACGGCGACGCCGCCGCCGCCCCGCTGCTCAAGTGCCTGAAATCCCTGTCCACCCAGCTCTCCAGCTGCCAGCTCGGCATCACCCTGACCACGCTGCTGACCGGTTACGTGATGGAGCCCTCGGTGGGCCGGCTGCTCGAAGGCCCGCTGGCCGCCCTGGGCCTGCCCGAAGCGGCCGCCACGTCGGTGTCCCTGGTCCTCGCGATGGCGCTCGCGACGCTGCTGTCCATGCTGATCGGCGAACTGGTCCCCAAGAACATGGCGATCGCGCTTTCCTTTCCGGTCGGCAAGGCGCTCGCCCGGCCGCAACTGATGTTCACCGCGATCTTCAAGCCGGCCATCATCGTGCTCAACGGCTTCTCCAACAAGGTTCTCAACGTTTTCGGCCTTGAAGCCAAAGAGGAGATCTCCGGCGCCCGAACCCCGGCCGAACTCGCCTCCCTGGTGCGCCGGTCGGCCGCGATGGGCACCCTGGATGAACGGACCGCCAACTTCATCTCCCGGACCCTGAAGTTTTCCGGGCAGACGGCCGCGGACGTGATGACGCCGCGGATCCGGGTCGAAACCATTGACAGCCATCAGCCGGTGTCGGACATCGTTGAGGCGGCCAAGCGCACCGGCTACTCCCGTTTCCCGGTGATCGGGGAGTCCTCGGATGACATCCGCGGCGTCGTGCACGTCAAGAAAGCCATCGCCGTCCCGGCGGACCGGCGCGCGAACCTGGAAGCGGGCGCCATCATGACCGAGGTGCTCCGCGTGCCCGAAACCATCCACCTGGACGCCCTGCTGGCCGAACTGCGGGAAGGGAACCTGCAGTTGGCCGTGGTGCTGGACGAATACGGCGGCACCGCGGGTATCGCCACCCTCGAGGACCTGGTGGAGGAAATCGTGGGGGAAGTGGCCGACGAACACGACAAGGTCCGTCCCGGCCTGCTGCAGAGCGCCTCGGGGGACTGGTACTTCCCGGGACTGCTGCGTCCCGACGAACTCTCCGAGCAGATCCCCGGCCTGACCGTCCCGGACGAGGCAGCCTACGAGACCGTCGGCGGCTACGTCATGAGTCAGTTGGGCCGCATCGCCGCCGTGGGGGACACTGTCGACGTCGTCGGCGGAAAGCTCAGCGTGACCCGGATGGACGGACGCCGGATCGACCGCATCTGCTTCAAGCCGTCGCCGCCGGAACACGAACCGCACGGCGGGACCAACGGGCGCGTTGACGCTGCCGGAAAGGCAGGTGCCGCATGAGCGACTGGCTGGGAATACTCTGGCTCGCCGTGCTGCTGGTGGGCAACGCGTTCTTCGTGGCGGCAGAATTTGCCGTGATGTCCGCGCGCCGCAGCCAAATCGAGCCCCTCGCCGAGGCCGGATCCAAGCGGGCCCAGACCACGCTGCGCGCGATGGAGAACGTCTCGCTGATGCTGGCGTGCGCCCAGCTGGGCATCACGGTCTGTTCGCTGCTGATCCTGCAGGTGGCCGAGCCGGCCATCCACCACCTGATGGCCGTCCCGTTGGAGGCCCTCGGGGTGCCGATGGAAATGGCCGACATCGTGGCGTTCGCCGTCGCACTGCTGGCGGTTACCTTCCTGCACGTCACCTTCGGCGAGATGGTGCCGAAGAACATCTCGGTGTCCGTCGCGGACAAGGCCGCGCTGTTGCTGGCGCCGCCGCTGATGCTCATTGCCCGGGCGGTCAAACCCGCCATCGTGGCGCTCAACTGGTCCGCGAACCACATCCTGAAACTGATGCGGATCGAACCGAAGGACGAAGTCACCTCCTCCTTCACGCTCGAGGAAGTCCAGTCGATCGTGCAGGAATCCACCCGGCACGGCCTGGTGGACGACGACGCCGGCCTGATCACCGGCGCGCTGGAGTTCTCCGAACACACCGCCTCCCAGGTCATGGTTCCGCTGGACAAGCTGGTCATGTTGAAGGACGCCACGACCCCGGAGGAATTCGAGAAGGCCGTGAGCCGGACCGGTTTTTCCCGCTTCCCCATGCTCGACGACGACGGCATGCTTGCGGGCTACCTGCACATCAAGGATGTGCTCTCGATCCCGGAGGCCGGCTACCAGCACCCGATCGCTGAGAGCCGGATCCGCTCGCTGGCAAACCTGGCGATGGAAGACGAGATCGAAAAGGCGATGTCCGTGATGCAGCGCACCGGCTCGCACCTGGCCCGGGTGATCGGCCCGGACGGCCACACCCAGGGGGTGCTCTTCCTGGAGGACGTGATTGAGCAGCTGGTCGGCGAAATTCGGGACGCCACGCAGGCCACCGGGTACCGGCGGCTGGGCCAGGGCTAGCGGAGCCGGCAACACGGGTCTAACCCTAAATAGGAATGATTCCTATTTAGGGTTAGACTCGTTGTATTGCTAATGCTTCTCAATAACAGATCAGAGGTCTTCCCGTGCGCCGTTCCGCCGCCGCAGTTCTCCTTGCCGGCCTCAGCAGCCTCCTGCTGACGGCGTGTGGTCCGACGCCGGCGGGTGACCGTCCCGCTGCAAGCGACGGGACCGTCGACGTCGTGGCGTCGACCAGCGTGTACGGCGACCTGGTCAGGAGCGTCGGCGGCGAGAAGGTCCGGGTCACGTCGATCATCAACCGGACCAGCCAGGATCCGCATTCCTACGAGGCCACCACGCAGGACAAGCTCGCGGTCTCCAAAGCAGAGCTCGTGGTCGAAAACGGCGGCGGCTACGACGACTTCCTGCACAAACTGGCCGAGGACACCGGGCTGGACGCGAAGAACCTGCTCAACGCCGTCGACGTTTCGGGGCTCGACTCCGGGGCATCGGCAACGTTCAACGAGCACGTCTGGTACAGCCCGGCCGCGATGAGCCGGCTGGCCGACGCGCTGGCGGAGAAGCTAGGCGCCCTGGAGCCATCCTCGGCCGGCGACTTCCGGACCAACGCCGCGGCGCTGAAGAAGGGTCTCGGCGGCCTGGAGGCGCGGCTGACCGGACTCAAGGCGTCGGCGGCCCGGGGCGGGGTCGCCGTCACCGAACCCGTCCCGCTCTACCTGCTGGAAGCGGCGGGCCTGCAAAACCGGACGCCGCCGGAGTACAGTGCCGCAATCGAAGCCGGCTCGGACGTGCCGCCGGCGGTGTTGCGCTCCGCCGTCGACGTCGTGAAGTCAGGTAACATCCGTCTGCTGGCCTACAACCCGCAGACGGAAGGGCCGCAGACCCGCGCGCTCAAGGACGCCGCCGTCGCCGCCGGCGTTCCGGTGGTGGACTTCAGCGAGACCTTGCCGGAAGGCACGAGCTACCTGCAATGGATGTCCGGCAACGTGGATAACCTGGCCAAGGCCCTCAACCAAGGAGTAAAACCCCGTTGACACCTGTAGTGAGCCTGCGCGGCGCCTCCCTGACGTTCGGTAACCGGACGTTGTGGGAAAACCTGGACCTGGACATCAACCCGGGGGAGTTTTTCGCCGTACTCGGCCCCAACGGCAGCGGCAAAACCAGCCTCCTGAAAGTTCTGCTCGGCCTGCAGGACCTGACCGCCGGAACCGCCGTCCTGGATGGCCAGCCCATCTCCCGCGGCAGCCGACGGATCGGCTACGTCCCGCAGCAGGAATCCTTCGACCCGGACACGCCGCTGCGGGCCAGGGACCTGGTGGGCCTCGGCGTCGACGGGCACCGTTGGGGGATCCGCGTCGGCGGAGCCAGGGTCAACCGCAGGATCGACTCGCTGCTCGCCGAGGTGGGCGCGCAGGACTATGCCAAGGTGCCGGTTGGAAAGCTGTCCGGCGGTGAACAGCAGCGGCTGCGGGTGGCGCAGGCACTTGCCACCGAGCCCAAGGTGCTGTTGTGCGACGAGCCGCTGCTGTCGCTGGACCTGCACCACCAGCAGGCGGTCAGCGCGCTGATCAATAAACAGTGCCACGAACAGGACAGCGCGGTGATCTTCGTGACCCACGAAATCAACCCGATCATGGATTACGTGGACCGGGTTCTCTACCTGGCCGGCGGACGGTTCCGGGTGGGCACACCCGGGGAGGTCATGACCACGGAGGTCCTCTCCGATCTGTACGGCAGCCATGTGGAAGTGATCCGCGCCAACGGGCGGCTGATTGTGGTGGGCCTGCCGGACGCGACCACGCACCACCACGAAGACGCCCATGCCATTGCAGGGGAGGCCGGCTAAATGGACCTGGACAGCGTGTTCCATTCGATCTTCAACTTCGAAAACTACGGCGAGCTGCTCGCCCTGGTGCAGAACTCCATCTGGGCCGGCGCGGTGCTGGGCCTGCTCGGCGGCCTGGTGGGCACCTTCGTGATGAAGCGCGACCTCGCCTTCGCCGTGCACGGGATCTCCGAGCTTTCCTTCGCCGGCGCCGCCTTCGCGCTGCTGGTCGGGGCGGACGTGGTGCTCGGCTCCCTCGCCGGTTCGGTGGTGGCGGCGCTGCTGCTGGGCCTGATGGGTGTCCGGGCACGGGACAAGAACTCCACCATCGGGGTGCTGATGCCCTTTGGCCTGGGCCTGGGCATCCTCTTCCTCTCGCTCTATGAGGGCCGCGCGGCGAACAAGTTCGGCCTGCTCACCGGCCAGATCGTCTCGGTGGGCACGGTCCAGCTGCAGGTGTTGGCCGTCGCCGCCATCGTTGTGATGCTGGCTCTGGTCGCCATCTGGCGGCCGCTGACCTTTGCCAGCGTTGATCCCAGGGTGGCCGCTGCCCGCGGCGTCCCTGTGCGCGGGCTGGCGCTGGGTTTTATGCTGCTGCTGGGTGTGAGCGTGGCATTGTCCATCCAGATCGTCGGCGCCCTGCTGGTGCTGGCGCTGCTGATCACTCCTGCCGCCGCGGCCCTGCGCGTGAGCTCCTCGCCGCGGCTTGTGGTGGTCCTCAGTGTGGTCTTCGCGGTGACGGCAACCGTGGGCGGGATCATGCTGGCACTTGGCGGCCGGCTGCCGATCAGCCCCTATGTGACCACCCTGTCGTTCCTGATCTACGTGGTGTGCCGGGTGGTCGGCGGCGTCCGGGACCGGCGCGGCTACAACGGCCGGATCGTCGCGCCGGCACAGGGCTAAGGCCCCGGCCGGCCACCCGTCCCCGGCGGTCCCTTCGGCCCGCGGTGTCGCTTCGGGCAGCATGTCCGCAGCCGTATCCGGGTCCGTGGCGGGCGTCGAAGCCCTCGTCAGCCCCGCGTTCAGCCGCGTGCGGCCCGAAGCCCAGCAGCTTGTCGACGCCACCCGGGGCTGGACTCCGGGCTCCTGGCAGCTCGGGATCAGCAATGACTTCCCGGCGGTGGCCAACGTCACCGCCGCGCGGAACGGACACGGCCCGACCGTCCGCTTTGCGATCTCGTGGAGCGATGACCGCTGGACCCTGGTGATGGGCGAGCCGAACGACGGAGCCAGCGGTGCTCCGGGCAGCGTCGGAAGCGGCGCTGCCAAGCCCCTCGGCCCGGGACCGGCCCCCAAGGTCGTGCCGGGGGAAAGCGGCCCGCCGGTACCGCCGGGCCCGCCGACGACGTCGGGCCCGACGCCAGCATCGTGTCCGCCCGTGGTCAGTGCCGGTGTGGGGCCTGGACCCGTCCACGGAGCCGCTGCGCTGGCCTGCCGGACGTTCACCTCGAGGTGGGGTTACGCCCGCGGGCGGAACATGTACTGGCTGACGGCCACGCCACTGCACCTGAGCTTTGACCCGACGGACGGGGTGACCATGGTAGTCCGGATGCCGTGCGGCGTGCTGAACGTCCGGTCATTGTGGACGATTTCGGGCTGGATCCCGACCCGGCCCAAATGGCGGAATCGGCGGACGGTTGCGCCGGCCCGGATGCGGACCACCGAAGCTGGACGAGGGCCTATTTCAAGGAGCCGCTGGTCTACCGGCTGGATTCCTCGGAGCTGGTGCTCACCGGCGCGCTCGGCCAGATCAGGTTCGCGCAGGACTGACGGGCAGCGGCTTTAGGCGCCGGCCAGCAGGGCCGTGCAGTCGGGGCACAACCCGAAGATTTCCACGGTGTGTTCGACGGCCGTGAAGCCGTGCTCAGTGGCGATCCGGGCCGCCCAGGCCTCGACCGCGGGTGCCTCGATCTCGACTGCCTTGCCGCAGTTGCGGCACAGCAGGTGGTGGTGGTGGCCTGTTTCGGCGCACCGCCGGTAGACGACTTCGCCGTCTGCGTTCCGCAGCACATCGACCAGGCCCTCGTCGGCGAGCGACTGCAGGATCCGGTAGGCGGTGGCGAGGGAGACGGAGGTGCCGCGGTCCTGCAGGATGCGGTGCAGTTCCTGGGTGCTGACGAAGTCGGCCAGCTCGTCCAGGGCGGCACTGACGGCCAGCCGCTGCTTGGTGACCCGTTGTTCCTTGCCCGAGTGCTGTTCCCTGGTGCCGGCACGCGCCGGTGCCGTGGCGTGGCTGCCGTTGATGGCGCCCTGGGACATGGGGGAACTCGCTTCGTTGGGGTCAGATTCCGGGAAATCGCAGGGTTCCAGATTACCAGCCGGGCACCGTGGACACCGCTTCGCGCGGCACCATAGGCTGGCCGGATGAAGCTGACGAAATTCACCCACGCCTGCGTCCGTCTCGAAAAGGAAGGCCGGGTCCTGGTGCTGGACCCGGGATCCTTCTCCGAGGTGGAGGAGGCGCTCGACGGGGCCGCCGCGGTGCTGATCACCCATGAACACGCCGACCACATCGACGTCGACGCCGTCACCGGGGCCCTGCTGGCAGACCAGGAGCTGCAGCTGTTCGCCCCCGACGTCGTTGCGTCCGACTTGCGCGGCAAGGCGCCCGCGGCGGCGGAACGGATCCACGCGGTGGAGGCCGGCAGCACCTTCGAGGCGGCAGGCTTCGCCATCCGGAGCTTCGGCGGACAGCACGCGCTGATCCACCCGCAGATTCCGGTGGTCGCCAACGTCGGCTACCTGGTGGATTCCAACGTCTACCACCCGGGGGACTCCTTCGCGATCCCGGACGGCATCGCGGTGCAGACCCTGCTGGTACCGATCCACGCACCGTGGAACAAAGTCGGCGAGGTGGTGGACTTCGTCATCGGCGTCCGTGCGCCGCGGGCCTTCCCGATCCACGACGCCCTGCTCAACGACACCGGACGCGGCCTGGTGGAAGCGCACGTGACCCGGATTGGTGCCCGCTACGGCACCGAATACCGGCACCTGGCCAGCGGCGAGTCGGTAGAGGTCTAGTTTCCCGCTGCCGGCTGCGGCGGCCAGGCGCCGCTGGCGAAGAATTCGCGGATGGTGGCCTCGTGCGGCGCCGGATCCAGGCCCTGCGCCTGCAGCCACTGCGGGCTGTAGTAGTTGCCGGAATAGCGGTCCCCGGCGTCGCACATCAGCGACACCACGCTGCCCCGGCGGCCCTCGGCGACCATTTCGGCGATGAGCTGCCACACGCCCCACAGATTGGTGCCGGTGGACGGGCCCGCGTGCAGCCCGGCGTATTCGCGCAGGTGACGCATTGCCGCCACCGAGGCCGCATCCGGCACCTGGATCATGTGGTCGATCACGGCCGGCACGAAGCTCGGCTCGAGTCTCGGCCGGCCGATGCCCTCGATCCGTGACGGCAGCCCGGCAGCGCCCGCCGGGGTGCCGCCGTCGCGGCTGGCCAGCCAGCCGGGGAAGAACGCCGAATTCTCCGGATCGACGACGGCGAGGCGGGTGTCGTGCCGCTGATAGCGCAGGTACCGGCCGATCGTGGCGCTTGTCCCTCCGGTGCCGGACCCCACGACGATCCAGCGCGGGACCGGGTGCTCCTCGAGCGCCAGCTGGCCAAAGATCGACTCGGCGATGTTGTTATTGCCCCGCCAGTCGGTGGCCCGTTCGGCGTAGGTGAACTGGTCCATGTAATGGCCGCCGGTGCGGCGGGCCAGATCCTCGGCCGCGGCATAGACCTCCGAGGCGTGGTCCACCAGATGGCAGGTGCCGCCGAACTGTTCAATCAGCGCGATCTTCTCGCGGCTGGTGGTCCGGGTCATCACCGCGATGAAGGGCAGGCCGAGCAGCTGCGCAAAGTAGGCCTCGGAGACGGCGGTGCTGCCGCTGGAGGCTTCGACGATGGTGGTGCCTTCGCGGATCCAGCCGTTGACCAGTCCGAAGAGGAACAGCGAGCGGGCCAGCCGGTGCTTGAGGCTGCCCGTGCGGTGGGTTGATTCGTCCTTCAGGTACAGCTGGACTCCCCAGTGCTCGGGCAGAGGCACGGAATAGAGGTGGGTGTCGGCTGATCTGTTGTTCTCGGCATTGATCCGGCGGATGGCTTCATCGGCCCAACCCCGGTCTTGCTGGCGCGCTTTCATCACCGCCTTAGCCTACCCGCGGCGGTGCGGGGCCCCGGTTAGAGTGGGCGGATGGAAACACTTATGACTGCCGCCCGGCTCAAGGACCGGCTGAACGCCGGCGCGAGGACCGTGCTGCTGGACGTCCGCTGGGCCCTCGGCGACCCGCACGGCAGGGAGCACTACCTTGAGGGCCACCTCCCCGGCGCCGTCTTCGTGGATCTTGCCACCGAGCTTGCGGGCCCGGCCGATTCGAGCCGGGGACGCCATCCCTTGCCGCCGCTGGAGCAGTTCCAGCGGTCCGCGCGGGCCTGGGGAATTCGGGGCGGCGACGTGGTGGTGGCGTACGACAACACAGGCAACCTGGCCGCGGCCCGGCTCTGGTGGATGCTGCGCAACGCCGGCTTTCCCTCGGTCTTCCTGCTCGACGGCGGCCTCGCCGCCGGGCGTGCCGAAGGACTCGACCTGGAAAGCGGCGACCCGGTCGTTGAGGCCGGCGACGTTGTGTTGGCAGATGGCGCCATGCCGGTGATCGGTGCGGGTGAGGCGGCGGCGTGGTCCGGCAGGGGCCTGCTCCTGGATGCCCGTGCCGGAGAGCGGTACCGGGGCGAGGTCGAACCCGTGGACCCCCGCGCCGGGCACATTCCCGGCGCGGTAAGCGCGCCCACCACGGGGAACCTGGCTCCGGACGGCCGCTTCCTCCCGGCGGACAGGCTTCGTGAACGGTTCACCGGCCTGGGTGTGCAGGCGGATCTTCCTACCGCCGTGTATTGCGGTTCCGGCGTGACCGCTGCCCACGAGGTCGCGGCATTGGAGATCGCGGGCTTTCCCGCGGCCCTGTACCCGGGTTCGTTCTCGGAATGGTCCAACAACCCGTCCAACGACGTCGTGACCGGTGCCGCCCCGGAGGGCGATTAATCCCAGGCCGGCCCGGTGCGCGGCGGCTGACGCAGCTAGGCGGCCGGCTGTACTGCCGGACGGGCGCCTAACATTACTTTCGCCCGGTGCCCCAGTTTGGCCTGGTGTCTGAGCTTTCTGCTTTGACGCGGCGCCCTGGGCTCGTCCGCGGTAGCCCTGTCCTCCCCGAAGTGCGGCTGGCGCCGCCGGGCGACGCCCGTTCCCGGCAGTGGGGGTGCGGTGGAGGTGTAGGTGTGTCCGGTGGGGGTGGTGAGTTCGAGTGTGTGCCGTGGTCCGGGGCGGGGTTGGGCGTTCCATCCGGGGCGCCGGAGTCCATGGCGACGAGTTCGCCGGTGCCGGGGGCGGTGTAGAGGCGGCGGAGCCAGGTCGCGATGGCGGGTTCGGTGCCGGTGGTGCCTGCGGTGCCCGCGGTGCGAGCGGGGCCGGTGGTGCTGCCGGTGCTGCCGGTGCCGGTGTTGGTGAGCAGGGTCCGTGCCCAGCCGGCGGGGACGATGCCGTAGCCCGGGAGCCGGGCGGGTTCGCTGTCGGCCTGGAAGAGGGTGCGGTCGGTCATGACGAGCTGGATTTCGACGCCGTTGAGGCCGCCGGTTCGTCCGGTGATGCGTTCGACGAGGGTGTCGGCTTTGAGTTGGCCGAGGCTTCGGGGTCTCCGGTTGCGCGCGCGGTGTCGGCGTGCCGGGTGAGGGCGGCGTGCACGGCTACGCCTTGGCCGACTGGGAGCAGGGCGGTGAGGTAGCACATGGTGTCCGGTGCGGGGCGGAGGCTGACGTGGCGTTCGGTGGCGGCGTGGGCGGCGCGCTGGGTGACCGAGCGGGGGTCGCGCCGGTAGGCAGCGGCCCGAGTACCGGGAATGAACCTTCTGTAAAGCTGGCCCAGCAGGGTCGTGGCCTCTGCGCCTGACGAAAGTCGAGCGTTGGGAGGACCTGCTTCCCCGTTTGCCCGCAGGCTCAGGCAACTTCGGCATCTGCCTGTTGTTGTTGAGGTGTCGCACAAGGTGAGGCTTCTTTTCTGACCTTACGGTCAGAGCGCGTATGACCGGTCCTGTCATCCCGTCAACGCAACGAGCCGGCGGTAGTCCCACCCCACGGACGGGTGACGATGCTGGCCACGAGGACAAGCTGCGTCGAAGCATGAAAAATCCTCAGTGCTTGGTACTTCCTTGTCATCTAGGGCACTTTAAGTTGGGAAGCGCCAGATAGGCATCGCCTGTCAAGCTGTTTGACAACTTTAGTAATAATCCGGAAGGGTGGTCGTACAGCTCCGCATTGGCGCGGACCTGACAGTGAATTGGGGGAACTGTGAAAGACACACGCATTCGACTCATACTTGGCTTCGACGCCGGGTGTATGGCTTGTAGCAAAATTGCCGATGACGTCGCTAACGCAACCCGTGGAAAACTTGAAGTCATGAGCCTCTCCTCGCCGGAGATGGTCGCTTGGCGCGTAGCTGCGCTGGGCCCCAATGCGCCATGGACACCAACCCTGGTTCAGCTCAGCCCTGGCGGCGACGTCACGGCCAGGACGGGGGCGGCGATGGGAATATCGCTGACAGCCCAGCTCGGCTTGCGAGGCAGTTGGCGGATTCTGCAAAAACTTGGATCACTGCGTCAGCGCAGCGCCGCGAACAACCGCGGCCCCGAACATGGCGTGAGTAGGAATGTGTTCCTGCAAAGTGCAGCTGGCGTCGCCCTGGGCATCTCGATTCTGGCGGGCAACGGCACTGCTGCTGTGGCCGCGCCGGGTAAGAAACAGCGCAACGAACACTGGTTTAATCAACTCTCAGGTGTCTCCAAAGAAGATCTGACCGCGAGCCAGGCGCTTGAGGCATGGAAGAGTGCTTCAGCCTCGCAGCACATGTTCCAGCTGATGCAGGTTGCCTCGGTCCGGTCCGAGGCCTCGGAAATGCGCAGCGGAAAAGTATCGGGCATCGAGGTCTCGGAGCAAGTAAATGATCGTCCCACCGCCAAAGGTGCCCGTCACGCACTTGCCGGTGGTGGCAGCATGCTGGCCGTCTCGTACGTCAATGGTGACACCGTCGTTGCAACTTACGACGTCACCACCAAAGCGGGTACCACCAGGCGTCTTACCAGGGTATTCCAGGTCACAGGGGAGGATACCTCACGGCTGATTGCAGAAGCTGACGACGGGGTAGCCACTGATGTCTCCGCCCTCAGGGACGATGAGATGTCAACGATGGCAAACGGGTGCCCCGACTGCATGTACCGCAGGTGTGATGAGCAGAACTGGGGATGTGTTCAATCGTGCTGCTACGGATGTGCATTCGCCTGCGGCATATTGGCTACCTGCATTGCCTGTGCAACAGTGGGCTGCCCCTGGTGCGTCAGCCTCAACTGCTGCAACCGTTCTTCCTGCTACCCGATCGTCAGGTGCGGCCCCTACTAAGGAGTGATCATGTCACTGTCAGCCCAACAGGCAACAAACTCAACCAAGCGTAAGGAGGTCGTTCTCGGTGGGGTCTTCGTTATGGCCACGGTTGCGGTCACCCTGCTCCTGTGGCCCAGCGGCAGCGTGCCGGCGGACCAGCAGCTAAGGGTGTTTCTGATCGGCTGGGCGGTGTGCGGCCTCATGTTGGCCAGCGCTACCGCAGCACCGGCACTTCAAAACAACGCAAAGGCCGCTCAGGCAGTTCTATGGCTCGGCCTTGGTTTGGTTACAGGCCTGTGCCTGGGCACGATCCCATGGAGTGACTTTGGTTCCGGTTCCTTGTGGCAGGTCTGGCTAACCGGGGTCATTGCTGTGGGATACGTGCAGCAGCTTCTGCGTCACAGGCAGCGCAGCAGCCGCCGATAGCACCGCCCAAGCGATACAGAAAGAAAGTCTCGTCAGGACATCTGACAGGGCTTTCTTTTTATCAAGTTTTCCCGGAGTTGGCGTGCGCCCTTCCTGTCAGTAGGCCGATTGTTCGGATGAAACTCCTCGAGTCGCTGTGAGTTTTGTGGGTATTTGTGGTCTTTTGATTGTTCCCACTGGCGTCCGGGCTCGTATGTCGCGCGATCCGAACCCTGATCCACAGGCAGAAAAGGGGGTCATTGGGGCCTCCTCCCCAGCGGGTGAGAACTAGCGTGCGCGGTTATTCATGGGCCGGGAATAGCGCACCCGTTCGAGAAGGTGATGCGGCTTGTTCCAGGGCCGCCGAGGAGTCTGGGGAAGCTCATGCTTTTCGCGGGCCAGCAAGTTCCGGAGTGCCTCCACTGCTTCTGTCAGTTCCCGGGATCTAATGTGAGTTCTCCCTTGGCCTCCCGGGGAGTAGCGCGGGCGGACTCTTCGGGCCCGAAGGAGAGCCGGACGTGGCCGTCGTGCTTCGCGGACAGCCAAAAGGCTCCCTCCAAGGCGTCGAAGTTCTTGCTCCCATCCCGTCCGCGCCAATTGAGTGCGAGCTCTTCGTCTACCGCGGTGCGGTCCGCGGCCGGCAGGCAGGCGGTCTCCCGGACCAGGAGGGTGGCGTGCCATTCGTTGAGCTGGCCGGTTTCGAGGGCGGTGAGGGTGCGGGGCATTCCGGTGACGAGGGCTTTGGCGAGGCCCAGGAGCCGGCCGGCCCTGGCGGGGGATTCGCGGCGGGCGAGGGCGATCTGCGCGGCGATGCCGGTGCCGAGCTGTTCGGCGGGAACGCCGGCACGGGCTTGTTCGCGGCGCTGGGCTAGGTCGAAGGCGACAGCGAGCCGGGCCTGGCGGGCGGCCAGGGCTGACTTCAGGTCTTCGAGCTCGCGTGTCTCGTCCATGAGTGCCGCGGCGCTGGTCGGGGCGGGGATTTCGGCCATGATCCGCGCAAGGTCCGCGACCCTCACGCCTGCTGTCAGGGCCACCTCGGGCCCCTGCCCGCCGTCTATGGAGACTGCCGCTCAGTTACCAGCGGCCATAATGATGGAAATGGTGGTGACTCGGCGTGGCCCTGCGGGGCAACTACGGGGGCGCTGGCTCCCGCTGGCAGTCCTTGCCTCTCACCATTGTTTTCGTCGAGGGAGAAGTGAGATAGGAGTGGCCATGAACCAGTCACCGTCCCCGGCGCCGAAGCGGCGCCGGTCCCGTCGGCGGCTACTGGCCGGGGCCGCGGGAGCCGCAGTCGGCTTCGCCCTGGCGTTCACGTTTTACCTGCTGATAATCCCCGTGCTGGAAGGAAGCACCGGTCTGATCCGGGAGCTACAGGGCCTCGCCTGGAACCTGGTCCCAGTCCTGACTCTGCTCGGCGGGATCGCGGGCTGGCTTCTCTCCGGATCACAAAGCAGGCACGGGCCTCGTTAGCGGCTTCCGTGGATGCCCCCGACGACAAGAACGGACTGATGTTCACGGCGCTGCCCCCTCGGGCTTTCCTTCGTTTGCCCTGAGGCTACGGCGGCCCGGCCGGACGGTCCGGCATGCGGCGCACGCGAATCGTCCCGCGACGGCCGGCCCCAAGTGGCACCGAAACGACTCCCGGGGGTAGCGTCAAACCATGACTCCAGGACGCCCCGTACCGCCGCCCCTCGCCAAGCCGCTTCCCGAACTGAACGACGCCGACGCCGGCAACGCGGACGCCGCCACGCTCGCCGCCGCGTATGGTGCGACCGCGAGCGACAGCGGACTCGTTCCGCTGACTGTGGCCCGCCGCGCCCCGAAGGACGACGACGTCGAAATCGCCATCGAATTCTGCGGCCTCTGCCACTCTGATGTGCACGCCACCCGCGGCGAATGGGGCAACCAGAACTACCCGCTTGTTCCCGGCCACGAGATCGTTGGCCGCGTCACCCGGGTTGGCTCCGCCGTCGACGACTTCGCCGTCGGTGAGCGTGTCGGCGTCGGCTGCATGGTCGATTCCTGCCGCGAATGCGACAGCTGCCTGGACGGCCTGGAGCAGTACTGCGAGAACGGCATGACCGGAACCTACGGGGCCCAGGACGCCCGCAACGGCGGCGCCACCACGCAGGGCGGCTACTCCACCTCGATCGTCGTGGACCGCAACTACGTCCTGCGGGTCCCGGAGGGCATGGACCCGGCCGCCGCCGCGCCCCTGCTCTGCGCCGGCATCACCACGTTCTCCCCGCTGAACCACTTCGAGGTCGAGGAAGGCGACGCCGTCGGCGTCGTCGGGCTCGGCGGCCTGGGCCACATGGCGGTCAAGATCGCCAAGGCCATGGGCGCGGAGGTGACGGTCTTCACGACCTCGGAGCGGAAGTTCGCCGCGGCCCGCGACCTGGGCGCCGACCACGTCGTCCTTTCCACGGACCCGGCCGCGATGGAAGCCGCCGACCGCAGCATCGACGTCATCATCGACACCGTCGCCGCGCCGCACGACCTCAACCCGTACTTCCGCACCCTGCGGGTGGACGGCGCCCTGTTCCAGCTCGGCCTGCCCGCCGAAGCCATGCCGCCGGTCAACCCCGGCGCCCTCATCCGCCGCCGGGTCGCCTACGCCGGCTCGCTGATCGGCGGGATCGCGGAGACGCAGGAGATGCTGGACTTCTGCGCCGAACACGGCGTGGTGTCCGACGTCGAGGTGGTCCGCGCGGACCAGCTGAACGAGGCCTATGACCGGATGGTGGCCGGCGACGTAAAGTACCGATTTGTTCTGGATGCCAGCACCCTGGGATCCCCGGCGGAAAAGGCGGATGTATGAGCACCCTGTTCACCAAGATCATCAACGGCGAGATCCCGGGCCGTTTCGTCTGGCGCGAGGACGACGTGGTCGCCTTCCTGACCGTGGGCCCGCTGGCCGACGGACACACGCTCGTGGTTCCCGCCGAGGAAGTGGACCGCTGGACCGACGCCACGCCGGAGCTGCTGGGCCGTGTGATGGAGGTTGCGCGCAAGATCGGCGCGGTCCAGGTGGACGTGTTCGACGCCGCCCGGGCCGGCCTGACCGTGGCCGGCTACGAAATCAACCACCTGCATGTCCACGTGTGGCCGTCCAACTCGATGGCGGACTTCGATTTCGGTTCGGTCGACCAGCACCCGGACCAGGCCCGGCTGGACGCCAACGCGGAAAAGCTGCGCGATGGCCTGCGGAAGGCCGGCCACGGGGAGCACGTCCCGGACGCGTAGCTCTCAAGGGACGGCGCCGGCGCAGCACTTCCCAGGGGGTCTACGCCGGCGCCAGCGCCTTGTTCAGCACCGTGCGGATCCGCTTTTCGGAGACCGAGTAGGCGGTTCCGAGTTCGACGGCGAAGAGGCTGACCCGCAGCTCCTCGATCATCCAGCGGACCTGGGTTAACTCGGTGCCCAGGCGCCGGCCGGGGAGCAGGGCGGAGACGGCGTCGTCGTAGTCGTCCTCGAGGGCCTGGATGGCCGCCATGTGCTGCCCGTCCCGCTGGACGTTCCCCGGAAGCTTTTCGAGGCGCTTCTCGATCGCTGCGAGGTAGCGCGGCAGCTGGCTGAGCTGGGTGTAGCCCGTGCGTGCCACGAAACCGGGGAAGACCAGCTGCTCGAGCTGGCTTTTCACGTCGTTGAGGGCGCTGATCAAGGCCAGGCTGGTGCTGCCCTTGAGCTGCTTCTCGATCCGCCGGGTACTGGCGAGGACGCGTTCGACGACGGCGGTCACCGTGAAGACCGTATCAATCAGTTCGGCCCGCACCTGCTCATAGAGCGCCTTGAAGGAGGCCTCATCCCACGGCAGGGCGGCCGGTGTGAGCTTGTCGATCGCGGCCAGGGCGCAGTCCGCGATCAAGGCCGAGACGGAGCCGTGCGGGTTCTGGCTGAAGGTCAGTTTCTCGGTGTTGTTCAGGTGCTCCAGGACATAGCGGTCCGGCGGCGGCACCTTCAGGGCGAGCAGCCGGATCACCCCGCCCCGCATGGCCTGCTCCTGCTCCGAAGCGGTCTGGAACAGCCGCAGCGCCACCGAGGATCCCTCGTCCACGAGTGCCGGGTAGCCGGTTACGGTGTGGCCCTTCACCGTGCCTTGGACCTGGCGCTGCACGGTGCCGACGGTCCAGTCCTTGAGTCCGGAAAGCTCGGTGAAGCCGGCCGGTGCGGCGGGGGCCCGCCCCGCGCCCGGCGGGGTTCCGGCGGTTTTGCCGTTCGCCGCAGTGTTCGCCGCGGCGTCGGCCTTGCCGCCGGCGCGGCCGGCAGCCTTTGGAGCCGTCGTCGACGGCGTGGCACCGAGGGACTCGGCGATGGCCCGGCGGGTGGCGGGCGCCAGCTTTTCCTGGAGCGCTGCGAGGTCCTTGCCCTCGTCCAGGACCTTGCCGCGGGAATCGACCACGCGGAAGCTGACCCGCAGGTGCGGCGGGACCGTGTCCCAGTTCCAGGACCCCGGCGGGATGATCTGGCCGCGGATCCGACGCAGCACGAGCTCGAGGGAAGGTTCCAGCTCATCCGTGGCGGGATCGAAATCGGCCTCCAGCGCGGCGACGGCCTGGCGGGCGACGTCGGGGGCGGGAACGAAGTTCTTGCGCACCTGTTTGGGCAGGGACTTGATCAGCGCCGTCACCAGTTCCACCCGCTGACCGGGGATCAGCCAGCGGAATGCGGCGTCGTCGAGCTGGTTCAGGAACAGCACGGGGACCTCGGCGGTCACGCCGTCGGACGGGTTCGGCGGCGAACCGGGGGCCACCGGGTGGAACTCATAGCTCAGCGGCAGCTCGAAGCCCTTATGCAGCCAGGTCTTCGGGTAGGCCGAATCGTCCAGAGCGTCGGCGTCCTCACTGATCAACAGCGACTTTTCGAAGTCCAGCAGCGCGGGGTCCTGCTGCCGCGCCTCTTTCCACCACTTGTCGAAATGGCGTTCGGACACCACCGAGCTGCCGATCCGGGCATCGTAGAACTCAAACAGGGTCTGGTCGTCCACGAGGATGTCGCGGCGGCGCATCCGTGCTTCGAGCTCCTCGATCTCCTGGAGCAGGGCGCGGTTGCGGTGGAAGAACTTGTGGTGGGTCTGCCAGTCGCCCTCCACCAGGGCGTGCCGGATGAACAGCTCGCGGGACAGCTCCGGATCCACCCGCCCGTAGTTGACCCGCCGGTTGGGGATGATCGGTACGCCGTAGAGGGTGACTTTTTCATGGGCCATCACCGAGCCCATCTTCTTGGACCAGTGCGGCTCGCTGTAGCTGCGCTTGAGGAGGTCCGGGGCCACCTGCTCGGCCCAGAGCGGGTCGAATTTCGCGGCCACCCGCGCCCAGAGCCGGCTGGTTTCGACCAGTTCGGCGGCCATCACGAAGGTGGGGGACTTCTTGAACAGCGCCGAGCCGGGGAAGATCGCGAAGCGGCTGCCGCGGGCGCCGGCGTACTCGCGCTTGCGCTCGTCCAGGATGCCGATGTGGCTCAGCAGACCGGAGAGCAGGCTGATGTGGATGCCCTCGTGGTTGCCCACGGGATCGGTGAGCCGTTTGTTGTCCAGGCTGATGCCCAGCGGCCGGGCGAGCTGGCGCAGCTGGGCGAATAGATCCTGCCACTCGCGCACGCGCAGATAGTTGATGAACTCGTTGCGGCACAGCCGGCGGAAGGCGGTGGAGGAGAGCTCCTGCTGCTTCTCCTGCAGATAGTTCCACAGGTTCAGGTAGCCGGTGAAGTCCGAGTTCTCGTCCCGGAACCGGGCGTGCTTCTCCGCGGCGAGCTGCTGCTTGTCCGTTGGACGCTCGCGCGGATCCTGGATGGTCAGGGCGGCGGCCAAAATCATGACTTCGCGGACGCAGCCGCGCTTGCCCGATTCGACGATCATCCGTCCCAGGCGCGGGTCCACCGGGAGCTGGGCCAGCTGCTGCCCGACGGCGGTCAGGCCACTTCCGGGGCGGCCGGAGCCGCGGCGCTGCCCGCCACGCTGGCTGCCGCCGCGTTGCCCGCCGTCGTCGGTCGGCTCCTGCCGTGCGGCGCTGAGCGCACCCAGCTCGCGCAGCAGGGAGACGCCGTCGTTGATGGCGCGCGAATCCGGCGGCTCCACAAACGGGAAGTTCTCCACGTCCTTTGGCCCGCGTGCCACGCCCATGGCCGTCATCTGCAGGATGACCGCCGCCAGGTTGGTGCGCAGGATCTCCGGGTCGGTGAAGGGCGGCCGGGACTCGAAGTCCTCTTCCGAGTACAGCCGGATGGCGATGCCGTCCGAGACACGGCCGCAGCGGCCCGAGCGCTGGTTGGCCGAGGCCTGGGAGACCCGTTCAATCGGCAGGCGCTGGACCTTGGTGCGGTGCGAATAGCGCGAGATGCGGGCCGTGCCGGTGTCGATGACGTACTTGATGCCGGGCACGGTGAGCGAGGTTTCGGCGACGTTGGTGGCAAGCACGATCCGGCGCTTGCTGCCGGGATGGAACACCTTATGCTGCTCCTGCAGGCTCAACCGGGCGAACAGCGGGAGGACCTCGGTGCCGGCCAGACGCCGGTTCGACTGGATCCGGGCCTGGAGCGCCTCGGCGGCGTCGCGGATTTCGCGCTCGCCGGAGAAGAAGATGAGGATGTCCCCGGGGGCTTCGAGAGCGAGTTCGTCGACGGCGTCGCAGACCGCGTCCAGCGGGTCGCGGTCCTCCTCGAGTTCGTCGTCGGAGGCCGCCCCGTCCCCGTCTCCGTCTTCGGCGCCGGGACCGCCGGCCGGCTGGGAGAGCGGCCGGTAGCGGATCTCCACCGGGTAGGTCCGGCCGGAGACCTCGATGATGGGGGAGGGCTGTTCCTCGCTGCCGAAATGCTTGGCGAAGCGCTCCGGATCGATGGTGGCCGAGGTGATGATGACCTTCAGGTCCGGACGCTGCGGCAGGATGCGCTTGAGGTAGCCGAGGATGAAATCGATGTTGAGGCTGCGTTCGTGGGCCTCGTCGATAATGATCGTGCTGTATTTCCGGAGCAGCTTGTCGCGCTGGATTTCGGCCAGCAGGATGCCGTCGGTCATCAGCTTGACCTTGGTGGCACGGCTGACTTCGCCGGTGAAGCGGACCTGGAAGCCGACTTCCTGACCGATCTCGACGCCGAGTTCCTCGGCAATGCGCTCGGCGACGGTGCGGGCGGCAAGCCGGCGCGGCTGGGTGTGGCCGATCAGGCCGTTATCGCCCAGGCCGAGCTCCAGGCACATTTTCGGGATCTGGGTGGTCTTACCGGAGCCGGTCTCGCCGGCGATGATGGTCACCTGGTTGGCCGCGATGGCGGCCATCAGGTCCTCGCGGCGCTCGGAGACCGGCAGTTCGGCGGGGTAGGAGATATGCAGTGTCATGGCTGGGAACAGTCTACTGGGAAGCATTAGGGGCGGCTCCCGGGCCGCCGCCGGGCCGCCGCCGGGCCTGGCCTGGTCCGAAGACGGCGGACGGGCGGACGGTGGGGACAGACACCGTACGATAAAAAAACTAAGGGTACTGAGGAATAGCTGACTGCCCGCTGGCCTTGACGCAACTATGACTACTATCGCAATCATTGGAGCAGGATCCGGGCTCGGCACCGCCGTCGCGAAGCGCTTTGGCAAGGAAGGCTTCTCCGTCGCGCTGATCTCCCGCAACCAGGGACGTGTCGACGCCCTGGCCGAAACGCTCGCGGCTGAAGGCATTGAAGCCAAGGGCTTTGCCGCCGATGTCCGCGACCCCGAATCGATCACCCGGGCGTTGGAGCGCGCCACCGAGACCCTTGGACCGATCGAGGTACTGCAGTACAGCCCGCTGCCGCAGAAGGACTTCATGCGGCCAGTGCTTGAGACGACACCGGCCGACCTGGTGGGCCCGGTGGAATTCTCCATCTATGGTCCGGTCGCGGCGGTCCACCAGGTCGTTCCCGGCATGCGGTTCCTCGGTGAAAACAAGGGGACGATCCTCTTTGTCAACGGCGGCTCGGCCGTAAAGCCGGGCCGAAATGTCACGGGAACCTCGGTGGCCTTCGCCGGGCAGGCGGCCTACGCACAACTGCTCAACGAGGTCCTTGGCGAGGAAGGCATCCAGGTATCCCAGCTGATCATCGGCGGCCGCATCATCGAGGGGGACCCCGAAAAGGACCCAGCCGTCCTGGCCGGTCACCTGTGGGACCTGCACAGCAAGCGCGACCGGTTCCGCCTTCAGATCAGCGCTGATTAGGAGCCGCCCGAACGACGCCGCCGCGCACGGCCGACAGAACGGAAATCGGGGAGGCCCCGGCAGCCGGTCCATGGACCGCCTGCCGGGGCCTCCGGGTATCTGCGGTCAGAAGAACCGCAGCGTGTAGCTGGTGCTGGGGAGGTCGTGGGCCATCCAGTACTCTTCCGAGCGGACCGGCGGGTTGTGGCCCAGGCCGTCTTTCCGGAGAGCCCGGAGGGTGGCGGCGACGGCGGCGAGGACCAGGATGATGAGGGCGATTCCGATGAGTTCCATACCTCCATGGTTCTCCGGTGCAGGGTGGAAAATAAGTGGCAGAAATGCCCAAAAAGCCATATTTTCTGCCACACTGGAGACATGATCAATTCGGTGGCAATGATCGTGGTTCCCAACTTCTCGGTCTTCGAGTTCGGCACCGCGTTCGAGGTGTTCGGCGTCGACAGGTCAGACCGCGGAACGGGGGTGCCGGCCTTCGACTTCCGGGTCTGCACGCCCGAGCCGGGGAACGTGCCGATGCAATCGGGGCTGTCCATGCACGTGGGCCTCGGCCTGGCAGCGGCTGCGGATGCGGACCTGGTCATCATGACCCCGTTCGGCAAGGACGCCGACGTCCCCGGCTCCGTCCTGGACGCGCTGCGGGCGGCCCATGACCGCGGGGCCTGGGTGATGTCGATCTGTACCGGCGCCTTCGCCCTGGCCCGGGCCGGCCTGCTGGACGGCCGGCGCTGCACCACGCACTGGCACCATTCGCAGGAGCTCGCCAGTCGGTATCCGGCTGCGCTGGTGGACGAAAACGTGCTTTACGTCCAGGACGGCCGCATCATCACCAGCGCCGGCACCGCGGCCGGGATAGACGCCAGCCTGCACCTGGTCCGGGTGGAGCTGGGCGCGAACGTGGCGGCGAGCATCGCCCGCGACATGGTGGTCCCCCCGCACCGCGACGGCGGCCAGGCCCAGTTCATCGACCGGCCGATACCGCGGTGCGGTTCGCAGCCGATGGAGGAGCTGCTGCGCTGGATGGTCCGGAACCTGGACGAGGAGCATTCCGTCAACGAGCTGGCCGCCCGCGTGCATATGTCGCCGCGGACCTTTGCGCGGCGGTTCCGGGCCGAGACCGGCGCCACCCCCGCGGCCTGGCTGAATTCGCAGCGGGTGCTCCGGGCGCAGGAGCTGCTGGAAACGACGGACCTGAACATCGACGAGATCGCCCGGGAGGCCGGGTTCGGCCATTCGGTCCTGCTGCGGCACCACTTCGCCAAGGTGCTCGACACCAGCCCGCAGTCCTACCGTCGGACCTTCCGCGGGCACCTGGCCGCTGTCTGACCGGGCAAGCCTCTGGCCGGCTAACCCGGCTGTCCGGGTGACTCGGCCGCTGCCCGGGTGCTGTCGACCAGGGTCCGCCAGGGCCCCACGAGGTCCCGTTCGGGCAGGGTGGCGCGGCGCTGGCCGGCCCTGATGCGGTAGACGAAGCGGTCCGGGGCCTGGAAGCCGCCCGCGCCGGCCGCCTCCCGGCCGGCCAGCTCATCCCACGGGCAGGCTTCCACCAGGGGCTGCCACTGGTTCCGGTCGTCGGCGGTCAGCGCCTGGACGCTCCAGACGCGCTCCATTCCGGCGACGCCACCGCTGCGCTGGACGGTTATCTTCACTGGGATACTTCCACTTGGTGATCCTTAGGCAGATGCCGTTTAGAGCCTCACCTTGACAGTGTCCCACGCCTGCCGGACGGCGTCATGCTCGGCGGACTCTGCACCGTAGAGCTCCCTGGCGGACGCCGCGGTGGCCTTGGCGAAGGCGCCGAACGTCGCGGCGGTAGGCAGCGAACCACCGGTCAAGGTGTCGTACCAGATCCGCCCCGGGGTCTCCCATGCGTTGCCGCCCAGGGACGTGGCGACCAGGCAGAAGGCGCGGTTCGGAATGCCCGAATTCAAATGCACCCCGCCGTTGTCGGCGCTGGTGTGGACGTAGGAATCCATCGAATCCGGCTGCGGATCCTTGCCCAGCACATCGTCGTCGTACGCGGTGCCCGGCGCCTTCATGGAGCGCAGCGCCGTGCCCTGCACCTGGTCCGTGAAGAGGCCCTCGCCGATCAGCCAGCTGGCCTCGGCCGCGGACTGCTGCTTGACGAATTGCTCCACGAGGGCGCCAAAGACGTCCGAGAGCGATTCGTTGAGGGCTCCGGCCTGGTTCCGGTAGGCCAGCCCGGCGGTGTACTGGGTGACACCGTGGGCCAGTTCGTGGCCGATCACGCTCAGCGACGCGGTGAAGCGGTTGAAGACCTGGCCGTCGCCGTCACCGAAGACCATCTGCTTGCCGTCCCAGAAGGCGTTGTCATAGCGCTGGCCGAAGTGCACCGTGGCGTCCAGGGGCAGGCCGTTGCCGTCGACGGAGTTCCGGCCGAACGCTTCCGCGTAGAGCCGGTGGGTGTGGCCCAGGCCGTCATAGGCCTCGTCCGGGGCCGGGTCCCCGGTGACGGGTTCGCCCTCCTTGCGCACCAGTACCCCCGGCAGGTTTTCCGAGGCTTTGGCGTCATAGATGGTCCGCTGCGGCGGCCCCGGCGTGAGCTGCCGCAGCCCCGGGGGCATCACGGGCACCGGAACCGCCCGGGACGCCTGGAAGGTTTTGACGTGCTGCAGGGCTTCTTTCGCGGCACGGGCCGCCACCAGCAGCCGTGGTTCATGATGCTGTGCCGCCAGCCGGCGCAACAGGTAAGGAGGAATGATGGAGCAGTACATGTGAGACCCCTTTGCTTCTGCCGATGCTCACAGCCTACGAGCGGGCACCGACATTTGGCAGGGCCCGGAGCGGTCGTTTTCCCGGGTGATGTCCGAGGCCACGTCCCGGTTGCCGGAGGGCGGCTGCGCGCCGGGTGGTCCAGACGGGCCGCCGGTTGGATACGGTAGGCCCATGGCGGAAACCGAGAAGCAGCAGAAACACGGCTCGACCATCGTGACGGTCATCATCGCCTTCATAGCGAACCTCCTGGTTGCCGTGGCGAAGTCCGTGGCGGCCTTCCTGACCGGATCGGCGTCCATGACCGCCGAGGCGGCGCACTCCTGGGCGGATACCGGAAACCAGGTCTTCCTCTTTTTGGCCGAACGGCGCTCCGCCAAGCCGCGGGACAAGAGCCACCCGATGGGCTACGGCCGGGAAGCCTATGTCTGGTCGATGTTCGCCGCCTTCGGCCTGTTCACCGCGGGCGCCGTCGTGTCGATCATGCACGGCGTCCAGCAGATCATTACCCCGGAGCCGGCGGCCGACTTTATGGTCGCCTACATCGTCCTGGCCGTCGCGTTCGTTCTGGAGGGCTTCTCCTTCATCCAGGCGTTCCGGCAGACCCGGAAAGCGGCGCACCGGCTGGACCGGCATACCCTGGAGCAGGTCCTGATCAGCTCCGACCCCACCCTTCGGGCCGTATTCGCGGAGGATGCCGCCGCGCTGATCGGCCTGGTCGTCGCTTTCGCCGGTGTTTTCCTGCACCAGATCACCGGCTCGCCGCTGCCGGACGCCGTGGGCTCGATCATCGTCGGTGTGCTGCTGGCCGTGGTGGCCGTGGTGCTGATCGACCGCAACCGGCGCTTTCTGGTGGGCCAGGGCGTGACACCCGATATCGAGGCCTCGATGGCGCGCCGGGTGCTCGAACACACGGACATCGCCCGGCTGACCTACCTGCACCTGGAGTTTGTCGGCCCCCGCAGGCTCTACCTGGTCGCGGCCGTGGACCTGGACGGTGACCACCCCGAACACGAGGTGGCAGTGGCCCTGCGCCGGATAGAGCGCGAACTGGAGGACCACGACACGGTGGAAGAGGCCGTGCTGACCCTCGCGACCCCGGAGGAAGCCAGCCTGGACTTCGACGCCGGGACGAGCCGCGCAGGGGCCTGACCGGCGGGACGTTCCCTTGTCCGGTTCAGGGACTGCCGCTAACCTGACCACGACCGCCGGCATCGCCGCGGGCGGTTCACCGGCGATCAGGAGGATGCCTTGAAATTCGATCCGAACACCACCGCTGTTGTACTCATCGAATACCAGAACGACTTCACGTCAGAGGGCGGCGGGCTGCATGACGCTGTCCGACCGGTGATGGAGAAAACGGACATGCTCGCCAACACGGCCCGCGCTGTGGCGGCGGCCCGTGCGGCCGGGGTGACGGTCATGCACGCGCCCATCACCTTTGCCGAGGGATACAACGAGCTCGGCAGGCACCCGTACGGGATCCTCAAGGGCGTTGTGGACGGTGGAGTGTTCGTCAAAGGAACCTGGGGTGCGGCCATCATTGACGAGTTGGCGCCGGCCGAGGGGGACATCGTCATTGAGGGCAAACGGGGTCTGGACACCTTTGCCAGCACAAACCTGGACTTCATCCTGCGCAGCAAGGGCATCACCACGATCGTCCTGGGCGGGTTCCTCACCAACTGCTGTGTCGAATCAACCATGCGCACCGGCTACGAGAACGGGTACCAGGTCGTGACGCTGAGCGACTGCGTGGCTGCAACCTCGGTTGAAGAACACGACAACGCCATCTCGTACGACTACCCGATGTTCTCCACCCCGATGACTGCGGAGGAATTCTCCAGCCGGCTGTCCTAGCCAACCTGCGGGGAATGCAAAGAGACCCCGCCGTTTCGCTGAAACGGCGGGGTCTCGTATGTGCCCTCGATAGGATTCGAACCTACGACCTTCTGCTCCGGAGGCAGACGCTCTATCCCCTGAGCTACGAGGGCAATCAGGGATCCTGCCGTTACCGGCGGGACGTCCTAGAGCTTAGCAGGAAGGAGGGGTCCAAAGGAAAATCGCCCCGCCGCGGGGCGGGGGAGCGGCGCGGATTTGCCCGCGCCGCGCCGGTCCCGACATGACGGCGCCGGAATTCCGCCGGACCGCGGGCCCCGGTACGCTGGAACCGTGACCCCAGAAGAACTCTCCCTCGCCATATCCGCCTGCCTGAATGACGCCGTCGCCGCCGGTGACATTGCCCTCGACGCCGCCGACATTCCGCTGGCGGTCCGCGTGGAGCGGCCCAAGAACAGGGACCACGGGGACTGGGCCACCAACATCGCGCTGCAGCTGGCGAAACCTGCCGGGACCAACCCGCGGCAGTTTGCGGGGCTGCTGAGCGAGCGGCTGGCGTCCATCGAGGGCGTGGCCGCCGTCGACATTGCCGGCCCCGGCTTCCTGAACATCACCGTCGACGCCGCCGCCGCCGGCGCACTGGCCAAGGTCATCGTCGAGGCCGGCGCGGCCTACGGCACCAACACCGCGCTCGCGGGCCGCACGGTCAACATGGAGTTCGTTTCGGCCAACCCCACCGGACCGCTGCACATCGGCCACACCCGGTGGGCTGCCCTGGGCGACTCGATCGCCAGGGTCCTGCGGGCCTCCGGGGCGGACGTCACGGCCGAGTACTACATCAACGACGCCGGCTCGCAGATGGACGTCTTCGCGCACTCGGTGCTGTCCCGGCTGCACGGCCGGGGCGTGCCGGAGGGCGGCTACCCGGGTGAATACATCGCCGATCTCGGCCACGCGGTCCTGACGCAGCACCCCGGCATCCGTGAACTCACCGATGTCGCCGCGCTGCCGGTGATCCGCGGCGCGGCCTACCAGGCGCAGCTGCACGACATCAAGCAGACTTTGGCGGAGTTCGGCGTCGAGTTCGACGTCTTCTTTTCCGAGCAGGAACTGCACGACGCCGGCGCGATCGCGGATGCCGTCGCCCGGCTGCGGGAACAGGGCCACGTCTACGACGACGGCGGCGCGGTCTGGCTGCGCACCACCGACTTCGGCGATGACAAGGACCGCGTGATGATCCGCGCGAACGGCGAGCCCACCTACTTCGCTGCCGACGCCGCGTATTACCTGTCCAAAAAAGACCGCGGCTTCACCGAAAAGATCTACCTGCTCGGGGCGGACCATCATGGCTACATCAACCGGCTCAAGGCGATCGCCGCCGCGGCCGGCGACGACCCCGAGGCCAACATCGAGGTGCTGATCGGCCAGCTTGTATCCGTCAACGGCGCCAAGCTCTCCAAGCGGGCCGGCAACATCATCGAGCTCAAGGACCTGATCTCCTGGCTGGGCAAGGACGCCGTCCGCTACTCCCTGGCGCGCTTCCCGGCCGATTCGCCGCTGACCCTGGACCCGGAACTGCTCAAGAAGCACAGCAACGAGAACCCGGTCTTCTACGTCCAGTACGCGCACGCCCGCTCCCGCGGTGCCGCGCGCAACGCCGTCGCCGCCGGCGTCGAACGCCGGGTGGACGGCAAAGACGCGTTCGACGCCGCGCTGCTGGACCACGCGACGGAAAACGAGCTGCTCTCGCACCTGGGCAGCTACCCCTCGATCGTGGCCAAGGCCGCCGAGCTGCGCGAGCCGCACCGGGTGGCGCGCCACCTCGAAGTCATCGCCGGGGCCTACCACCGCTGGTACGACGCCTGCCGCGTCGCCCCGCTGGGTGAGGAAGCGATCACCGACCTGAACCGCACCCGGCTCTGGCTCAACGATGCCACCAGCCAGGTGCTTGCCAACGGACTGGAACTGCTGGGCGTCTCGGCGCCGGAACGGATGTGAACGCCATGACCGCGAACCCTGAGAAGAGCCCTGCGGGTTCCCCGCTCGCCCCGGACTGGCTCGCCGTCCCCGAGGACCTCAACGCCCTGCACACCCCGATGTGGGCCGCCGGGGTGGCGCGCAATGACAGCGGCGAACTCGCCATCGACGGCATCCCGGTCAGCGAGCTGCAGCGGCAGTTCGGCACCCCGCTGTTCGTCATGAGCGAGACCGATTTCCGGGCCCGCGCCCGCGCGTTCCAGGATGCCTTCAACGAGGCCTTCGCGGACATCTGCGGGGGAGTGGACGTCTACTACGCCGGCAAATCCTTCTTGTGCACCGCCGTCGTGCGCTGGGTCGAGGAAGAAGGCCTCCGGCTCGATACCGCCTCCGGCGGGGAACTGGCGGTCGCGGCCCGCGCCGGCATTCCCGGCGCCGCCGTCGCCCTGCACGGGAACAACAAATCCGACGGCGAGATCCACCGTGCGCTGGACATGTCGCTGGGCCGGATCGTCGTGGACAGCCTCGACGAGCTGGAGCGGGTCGCCGCGATCGCCGCGAACCGCGGCGAAACGGCGAAGGTCATGCTGCGGCTGACCCCGGGGGTTCACGCGCACACCCACGAATTCATCGCCACCGCGCACGAGGACCAGAAGTTCGGCCTCTCGATGGCCGGCGACTCGACCGATACGGCCGGGCTGTCCGCCGCCGAAGAAGCCGTGGCCGCGGCCGCCGGCCATGACAGCATCGAGCTGCTGGGCCTGCACTGCCACATCGGCTCGCAGATCTTCGAACCCGACGGCTTCGCCCTCGCCGCGGAGAAGCTGCTCGATTTCCTGGCCGCGATGCAGTCCAAGTACTCGATCGTGCTGCCCGAGCTGGACCTCGGCGGCGGCTACGGCATCGCCTACACCCCGGTCGATACGCCCCGCCCGCCGGCGGAAATCGCCCAGGCGATGGCCGCCGTCGTCCGGGCCAAGGTCGCCGCGCTCGGCATCACCGCGCCGCGGATCTCGATCGAACCGGGCCGCGCGATCGTCGGTACCAGCACCTTCACACTGTACGAAGTCGGCACGCGCAAGACCGTGCGGGTCGACGCGCCGGCGGGGTCTGCCGGCGGGGGCAGCGCCGGAACCGGCGACACCGGCGAAACCGCAGCGGAAAACGTTACGTATCCCCGCCGCTATGTGTCGGTGGACGGCGGTATGAGCGACAACGCCCGCCCGGTGCTCTACGACGCGGATTATTCGGCGGTCCTGGCCTCCCGCTCCTCCGAGGCTGCCCCGCAGCTGTCCCGCGTGGTGGGCAAACATTGCGAGAGCGGCGACATAGTTGTTAGAGATGTATATCTGCCCGAGGACGTGGCAGCCGGTGATCTGCTCGCTGTACCGGGGACCGGCGCCTATTGCTGGTCCTTGTCAAGCAACTACAACTATCTGGCCCGGCCGGGCGTTGTCGCGGTACGCGATGGTTCAGTCCGGCTCATTGTCCGCGGCGAAACCGAACAAGACCTGCTCAACCGCGACATGGGAGTCTGAATGACCGAATTGCGAACCCTGAAAGTGGCCCTGCTGGGCTGTGGCAACGTCGGAGCCCAGGTAGCGCGGATTCTGATCGACGACGCCGACGCGCTGGCGTCCCGTACCGGGGCCCGCCTCGAGCTGTGCGGCATCGCCGTGCGCAACCTCGACGCGCGGCGCGACGTGGAACTGCCGCGGGAGCTCTTCACTACCGACGCCGAGGCGCTGGTCAAGGACGCCGACCTGGTCATCGAACTGATGGGCGGGATCGAACCGGCGCGCAGCCTGATCCTCACCGCCATCCGGCACGGCGCGTCCGTGGTCACCGGCAACAAGGCACTCCTCGCCCAGGACGGGCCCACCCTCTATGAGGAAGCGGACAAGGCCGGCGTGCAGCTGTCCTACGAGGCCGCCGTCGCCGGGGCCATCCCGATCCTTCGCCCCATCCGGGACAGCCTCTCCGGTGACCGGATCACCCGCGTGCTGGGCATCGTCAACGGCACCACCAACTTCATCCTCGACCAGATGGACAGCACGGGCGCGCAGTTCGCCGACGCCCTGGCCGAAGCCCAGCGGCTCGGCTACGCCGAAGCGGACCCCACCGCCGACGTCGAGGGCCTCGACGCCGCCTCCAAGGCCGCGATCCTCGCGGCGTTGTCCTTCCACACCCGGTTTGCGCTCGAGGATGTCTACTGTGAGGGCATCAGCTCCGTCACGGCCGCGGACATCGCCGCGGCGAAGGACGCCGGCTTCGTGATCAAGCTGCTGGCCATCGCCGAGAAACTCACCGATCCCGATGGCAAGGAGGGCGTGTCCGTCCGTGTCCACCCGACCCTGCTGCCGCGCGAGCACCCGCTGGCCGCGGTGCGCGGCGCGTTCAACGCGGTCTTCATCGAGGCCGAGAACGCCGGCGAGCTGATGTTCTACGGACAGGGTGCCGGCGGCACCCCTACGGCCTCCGCCGTCCTCGGCGACCTGGTTTCGGCCGCCCGACGGATTGTCCTCGGCAGCCCGGAACGGACCGAAACGACCACCGGCCATGTTCCCGCCCTGCCCATCGACGCCGCCGTCACCAGCTACTACATCGGTCTCGACGTCGCCGACCAGCCCGGCGTTCTGGCCCGGATCGCCCAGCTCTTCGCCGAACACGGTGTCTCCATCGAAATCATGCGGCAGACCATCCACCGCGACTCCGCCGCCAAGTCGGAGTCCGCGGAGCTGCGGATCGTCACCCACCGTGCGAGCGAAGCCGCGCTGGCAGCAACCGTCCAGGCCGTCAAAGGCCTGGACGTCATCAATTCCGTCACATCCGTACTGCGGGTAGAAGGGGTCTAAGTGGCTCACCAATGGCGCGGAGTCATCCGCGAATACGCCGACCGCCTGCCGGTCACAGAGGCCACCAAGGTCATCACCCTGGGCGAGGGCGGTACCCCGCTGGTGCACGCGCAGAAGCTCTCCGAGCTCACCGGCAGCACCGTCTACCTCAAGGTGGAGGGAATGAACCCGACCGGTTCCTTCAAGGACCGCGGCATGACCATGGCCATGACGGCGGCGGTGGCCTCCGGCGCCAAGGCCGTGGTGTGCGCCTCCACCGGCAACACCTCCGCCTCGGCGGCGGCCTACGCGACCTCGGCCGGGTTGCAGTGCGCCGTGCTGGTGCCCGAGGGCAAGATCTCGATGGGCAAGCTCAGCCAGGCGATCGCGCACGGGGCAACCTTGCTGCAGGTGGACGGCAACTTCGACGACTGCCTCGACATTGCCCGCAAGCTGGGGGAGTCCTACCCGGTGTTCCTGGTCAACTCGGTCAACCCGGCCCGGATCGAGGGCCAGAAGACCGGCGCGTTCGAGGTTGTTGACGCCCTCGGCGACGCCCCGGACATCCACGTGCTCCCGGTCGGCAATGCCGGCAACATCAGCGCCTACTGGAAGGGCTACAAGGAGTACTCGGCCCCGTTCGAATCCGCCACCGCCGGCACCCTCGCCGCGGTCGCGACGAGGACGCCGGTAATGTGGGGCTTCCAGGCTGCGGGCGCCGCGCCCTTCGTCGCCGGGCACCCGATCACGGAGCCGGACACCATCGCCACGGCTATCCGGATCGGCAACCCTGCGTCCTGGGATACCGCCGTCGCCGCCCGCGACGAATCCGGCGGTGTGATCGAGGCCGTCACCGACGAGGAAATCCTCTCCGCGCACCGCTGGCTTTCGGCCCGCGAAGGAGTCTTCGTGGAGCCCGGCTCGGCTGCCGGGGTCGCGGGCCTGATCAAAAAGCACGCCGCCGGCGAGGTTCCCGCCGGGAAGACCATCGTCATCACGGTCACCGGGCACGGTCTTAAGGACCCGCAGTGGGCGTTGCGCACGGAGGACGGCAGCGACGTGCAGCCGGTCAAGGTCGCGAACGACGTCGTCACCGTCGCCGCCGAACTGGGACTGGAAGAAAAATAGCCGTGGAAACCACCCTCACCGTCCCGGCCGAATCAGCCGCCGGCGCGCCCGCCGTCGACGCCGGGCAGGCGGTCACCGTCCGGGTCCCGGCCACCAGCGCCAACCTCGGCCCCGGCTACGACAGCCTCGGGCTGGCCCTCTCGCTGCACGACACGCTGACGGTGGAAACGCTGGAGAGCGGCGAACTCGAGTTCGACCTCAGCGGCGAGGGCGCCGACACGCTGCCGCGCGACGCGAGCCACCTGGTGGCCCGGGCCCTGACCGAGGCGCTGCACCTGCTGGGTTTCCGGCACGAGGGGTTGCGGATCACCGCGGACAACGTCAACCCGCACGGCCGCGGGCTCGGCTCCTCCGCCGCCGCCGTGGTGGCCGCCGCAACAGCCGCGAATGCCCTGGTCCCGGCGGAATCCCGGCGCGGCAAGGACTGGATCCTGCAGTTCACCTCCCGGCTGGAGGGCCACCCGGACAACGTCGCACCCGCCATTTTCGGCGGGCTGGCGCTGTCCTGGCAGGACAGTGACCGGTACAGCAGCACCCGCGCCCAGGTGCACGCCGGAATTGTTCCCGTCGTCGCCGTGCCCGACTTCGAGCTGTCCACCGAGGCGGCCAGGGCGCTGCTCCCGGCCTCCGTGGGGCACCACGCAGCGGCCATGAATTCGGGCCGGGCCGCCCTGCTGATCCACGCGCTGACGCAGCAGCCGGAATTCCTGCTGCCGGGAACCGAGGACTACCTGCACCAGAGCTACCGGGCGCAGGCCATGCGGCCCAGTGCGGAGCTGATCGCCGGGCTGCGCCGGGCCGGCCACGCCGCCGTGGTCTCCGGCGCCGGGCCCACCGTGCTGGTCCTGGCGGCCGGCGAAAAGGAAGCATCCGACGTCGTCGACTTCATCGCCGCTTTTACCGCGGCCAACACGCCCGAGGTGGCTTGGCGTGTGATGAAGCTGGCTGTAGACACTGAGGGTGCTAAAGTGGAAGTGCACCGGCGGTAATCACGCAAGCTTGTTCTAAGACCGCGATGTTGGCCATGTTGCCCTCTCTCATCTTTCACTGCGCAATATTTTCCGGTGTCACCTGCTTTCGGTCTGTCGCAGGAAGCTGCAGAATTCCTCTGTACCCCTGATGCGTCAGCCGGCCGTTCCGCAATTTCGGGGCGTGACCTGGTGTAGCAGTATCCCGGCAGTGCCGGCCGAAATCCAACCGGCAAGGCCGAAATCCCGGCTGCAGATCTGAACTGCAGCCCAGATCAAATCACCGCGTCCAGCTCCTAGCCTGGACGCCGTCGAGGGGGAAGGATCCTTCGTGACCGAAACCACTGAGCTGTCTCCAGCTGTGGAAACATCATCTTCTGCTGCCGCATCGGCAGCGCCCGCCAAGAGCAGCGGCCTCGCCGGCCTTAAGCTCGCCCAGCTCCAGGCCCTGGCCAGCCAGTTGGGAATTTCCGGGGGTTCCCGGATGCGCAAGGGCGACCTGGTGTCCGCCATTTCCGCCCACCGTGCCGGAACGCCGGTCAACAAGGCGCCTGAGCGCGCCGTCGAAAAGGCCAGCGACAACGGCAACGGCGCCCAGGCTCCGGCCGAGACTCCCGCCGCCGAAGCCCCGGCCCAGGAAAACCCGCGTGCCCGGACCCGCGGCCGCAGCCGCCGCGCCGGCAGCGACGGCGTCGTGACCGCCCCCGCGGCCGAGGCGCCCGCCGCTCCCGCGGAGGCACAGCCCGCTGCCGAGACCGTTCAGGCCGAACAGCCCGCCGAGGGCAGCGACCGCACCCGCCAGCCGCGGACCCGCAACCGCCGCCGTGGCGAGGCCGCAGCGCAGGGCGAAAACGCAGCCGCGGCTCCGACTGAAGCACCCGCGGAACAGCCCGCCGTCGAGCAGCGCAAGGAGCGCCAGTCGGAACAGGCCGGCGACGAGGGCCAGCGCCGCGACAACAACCGCGGCCGGGACAACAACCGCGACAACAACCGCGACAACAACCGCGACAACAACCGGGACAACCGCGACAACGACGATAACGAGGGCGGCAGCCGCCGTAACCGCCGCAACCGCCGTGACCGCAACGACCGCTCCGGCGGCCAGGACAACCGCGACAACTCCCGCAACGACCGGTTCCGTGACCGCAACGAACGCCGCCGCGGTCGTTCCCAGGGACCCGACGTCGACGACGTCGAGGTTACCGACGACGACGTCCTGCTGCCCGTCGCGGGCATCCTGGACGTGCTGGAGAACTACGCGTTCATCCGCACCTCCGGCTACCTGCCGGGCCCGAACGATGTTTACGTCTCGCTCGCCCAGGTCAAGAAGTACAACCTGCGCAAGGGCGACGCCGTCGTCGGCGCCATCCGCGCCCCGCGGGAAGGCGAGGACCGCAGCAACCAGCAGTCCGCGCGCCAGAAGTTCAACGCCCTGGTCCGCGTCACCTCGGTCAACGGCAAAACCCCGGAGGAGCTCAAGGACCGCGTCGAATTCGCGAAGCTCGTCCCGCTGTACCCCTCCGAGCGTCTGCGGCTCGAGACGGACCCGAAGAAGATCGGCCCCCGCGTCATCGACCTGGTTGCCCCGATCGGCAAGGGCCAGCGCGGCCTGATCGTCTCCCCGCCGAAGGCCGGTAAGACGCTCATCCTGCAGTCCATTGCCAACGCCATCACCACCAACAATCCTGAGGTCCACCTCATGATGGTGCTCGTTGACGAACGTCCTGAAGAAGTCACCGACATGCAGCGCACGGTCAAGGGCGAGGTCATTGCCTCGACCTTCGACCGTCCGGCAGACGACCACACCACCGTGGCTGAACTCTCCATCGAGCGTGCCAAGCGCCTCGTGGAAATGGGCATGGACGTCGTGGTGCTGCTTGACTCGATGACCCGCCTGGGCCGCGCCTACAACCTGGCGGCACCGGCTTCCGGCCGTATCCTCTCCGGTGGCGTGGACTCCGCGGCGCTCTACCCGCCGAAGCGTTTCTTCGGTGCAGCCCGCAACATCGAAAACGGCGGCTCGCTGACCATCCTGGCCACCGCGCTCGTCGAGACCGGTTCCAAGATGGACGAGGTCATCTTCGAGGAGTTCAAGGGCACCGGCAACATGGAACTGCGCCTGTCCCGCCAGCTGGCGGACAAGCGGATCTTCCCGGCCGTCGACGTCAACGCCTCCGGCACCCGTCGCGAAGAGAACCTGCTCTCGCCCGAGGAAGTCAAGATCATGTGGAAGCTGCGCCGCGTCCTCTCCGGACTCGAAACGCAGCAGAGCCTTGAGCTGCTGACCAACAAGATCCGGGAGACCCAGAGCAACGTCGAGTTCCTCATGCAGGTGCAGAAGACGACGCTTGGCGCGAAGTCCGATAACGACAAGTAGCTGAGTTGAGGGGCGGGGCCGTCGCATATTTTTGCCGGCCCCGCCCCTTCGCGTTGCGGCCGGCGTACTGCGTACGCCAGCCGCAACGCTCCGACAGGCCCGATGCCACTCCCGGGCCGGCAAAAATATGCGACGCCGGCCGCCAGGTCAGCCGCCGCTTTGTGCGTCATTAGACTTGGTACCAAGTCGAAAGAGGTTTTGAAATGTTTGAGTCCGTACAGGGGCTGTTGGATGAGCATGCTGCTATCCAGGCCCAGCTCGGGGATCCTGCCGTTTATGCCGACCAGAAGCTGGCCCGGAAGTTGGGGCGGCGGTCGGCGCAGTTGAACGGCATTGTCGAGGCCTACCACCGCTGGGAAGGCATCAACGATGACCTGGCGGCTGCGAAGGAAATGGCGGACGAGGACCCGGAGTTCGCTGCCGAAGTGCCCGAGCTGGAGGCCGCCCTCGACACGGCCGCGGCCAAGCTGCGCCGGCTGCTGATCCCGCGCGACCCGGACGACGCCCGCAACGTGATCCTTGAGGTCAAGGGCGGCGAAGGCGGCGACGAGGCGGCCCTGTTCGCCGGCGACCTGCTCCGGATGTACACCCGCTACGCGGAGTCCCGCGGCTGGAAGACCGAGCTGATCTCGGCCACGGAGTCCGACCTGGGTGGCTACAAGGACGTCCAGATGGCCGTCAAGGGTAGCTCCAACGACCCGGCCGAGGGCGTTTACGCCCGGCTCAAGTTCGAAGGCGGCGTGCACCGCGTGCAGCGCGTGCCGGTGACCGAGTCGCAGGGCCGGATCCACACCTCGGCCGCCGGTGTGCTGGTGCTCCCGGAAGTGGACGAGCCCGAGGAACTGGAAATCAACCAGAACGACCTCAAAATCGATGTCTACCGGTCTTCCGGCCCGGGCGGCCAGTCGGTCAACACCACCGACTCGGCCGTGCGCATCACCCACCTTCCCACCGGCATCGTGGTGGCCATGCAGAACGAGAAATCGCAGCTGCAGAACCGTGAAGCCGGCATGCGGGTGCTGCGGGCGCGGATCCTGGCCCACCAGCAGGAGCAGATCGACGCCGAGAACTCGGCCCAGCGCAAGTCGCAGATCCGCACCATGGACCGCTCCGAACGCATCCGCACCTACAACTACCCGGAAAACCGGATTGCGGACCACCGCACCGGCTACAAGGCGTACAACCTGGACCAGGTCATGAACGGCGACCTGGAACCGGTGATCCAGTCCGCCATCGAGATGGACGAGCAGGCCCGGCTCGACGCCATCGGCGACTAGCCCGGACGCCGTGCCGACGAGCCTGACCCTGATGACTGCTGATTCCGCGCCGAGCCTTGCCGAGGCCGTCCGCGAGGCCGCGGCACTTTTGGCCGCCGCTGGCGTGCCGAGTCCCAAAGTCGACGCCGAACTCCTGGCTGGCCACCTGCTCGGCGTCGGCCCGGGGCGGCTGCGCGCCCTGCTGCTCGGCGACAGCCCCGCGCCGGCCGGCTACGCCGAACTGGTGGCCGAGCGGGCGCAGCGGATCCCGCTGCAGCACATCACCGGCGTCGCGCACTTCCGCTACCTGGAGCTGGCTGTCGGGCCCGGCGTGTTTATCCCGCGTCCCGAAACGGAATCCGTGGTGCAGCTGGTGATCGACTGGCTGGGGGACAGGAGCCTCGTGCACCCGAAGGTGGTGGACCTGGGCACCGGCTCCGGCGCAATCGCCGGCTCAATCGCGCACGAGGTTCCCGGCGCCGAGGTCCACGCCGTGGAGTTCAGCGAATTCGCGCATGCGTGGGCGGCTAAGAACCTGTTGCCGCTGGGCGTCCGGCTGGTGCGCGGCGATCTGCGGGATGCGTTGCCCGAACATAACGGCAGCTTCGACGTCGTCGTTTCCAATCCGCCTTACATTCCCGCCGAGGCGGTTCCCAACGAGCCCGAGGTGGCGCTGCACGATCCGCCCGAGGCGCTCTACGGCGGGGGAGCGGACGGGATGGAATTGCCCGCGGCCGCGGCCGCGTCGGCCGCGCGGCTGCTGGTGCCCGGCGGCTACTTCGTGATGGAACACGCCGAGGTGCAGGCCGGCTGGATCGCCGCCATGCTGAAGCGCGCCGGCCAGTGGACGCAGGTGGCCACCCACCTGGACCTCAACGGCCGGGAACGCGCCACCAGCGCCGTGCGCAAATCTGAGGCCGGCAGTGATGAAAGAATGGGCCAGTGACGACGAGCTACGATTGCGCGGACGCGGAGCAACGCGCCGCAGGACTTGAACACGCCCAGCGGGCCATCCGGGGCCAGAAGTGTGTGGTGCTGCCCACCGATACGGTCTACGGGATCGCCGCCGATGCGTTCTCCCCGCAGGCGGTGACGCTGCTGCTCGCCGCCAAGGGCCGCAGCCGGCAGATGCCGCCGCCGGTGCTGATCCCCAGGCTGAACGCCCTGGACGGGCTCGCCACCGACGTCCCGGCCGAGGCCCGGCGGCTGGCCGAGGCGTTCTGGCCGGGCGGGTTGACCCTGATCCTGCACGCCCAGCCCTCGCTCGACTGGGACCTGGGCGAAACCAAGGGCACCGTCGCCCTGCGCCTGCCGGACGACGAGGTGGCGCAGGACCTGCTCACCCTCACCGGCCCGTTGGCGGTCTCCTCCGCGAACCGTACCGGCCAGGCCGCCGCTCAGAGCGCCGCCGACGCCGAAGCGCAGCTGGCAGAGTCGGTGGAGGTCTACCTGGAGGGCGGGCATCGGCCGGTCGAGGGCAGCGGGGCGCAGCCGTCCACGATCATCGACGCCACGGCCCTGCCGCTGCGCGTGGTCCGCCAGGGGGCCATCAGCCTGGAGCGCCTGCGGGAAGTGGTGCCGGACGTGCTCGGTGCCGGCGAAGAGCCGCCGGTACCGGCCGCCGATGCCGTACCAGACGCCGGTGCAGCAGCCGAGGCCGATGCCCCGGCCGCAGCGCCGACCCGACTCCCCGGCCGCCGCCGCACCCGACGTCCCCGGCCGCCGCCGCACCCGCCGATGACGACTCCCCGAGGAACTGAGATGCAGCCCAAAGTCGCCGTCGCGGCCGTGACCTTTGACCGCCACGAGGAACTTGCCCTCCTGCTCAAGGGGCTGGCCGAGCAGACAGCCCCGATCCATTCGATCGCCCTGGTGGACTCCGGCACCGTCCCGGCCACCGACGTCGTGGCCGACGGCGGGGCAAACATCAACTATCTGCGTTCCGAGGCGAACCTGGGCGGCGCCGGCGGGTTCGCCTACGCCATCCTGGCGGCCATGGCCAGCGGCGCCGAGTGGATCTGGATGATGGACGACGACGGCCATCCCGAAGATGCCAGCTGCCTCGCCGAGCTGCTCAAGACCGCCGAGGAACACCAGCTGGATATTGTCAGCCCGCTGGTAGCGGCCACGGCCGACCCGAACCGGCTGTCCTTCAATTTCCGGATCAACGGGCTGCTGACCAACGACCGGTCCAGGCTGGCCCCAATGGGCTTCCTGCCGGACATGGTGCACTTCTTCAACGGCGCCCTGATCCGCACCGAGGTGTTTTACAAGATCGGCATCCCGGACGTGAAATTCTTCATCCGCGGCGACGAAGTCGATTTCCTCTCCCGGGTCAAGAAAGCCGGACTGAAGTACGGCACGCTGGCCACCGTGGCGGTGCAGCACCCCGCCACCTGGACGGAGATGAAACCGGTCTTCGGCGGATTCATCACCCCGGTCATCCCGGAGGGGGAGTTCAAGCGCTACTGCTACTTCCGCAACCGCGGCTACCTGACCCGGAAATACCGGAACCTGCGCTGGTTCGGGGCGGATATCGTCGGCTTCCCGTACTACTTCCTCAAAACCGGTGACCTCAAGGGGCTGGCACACTGGTTCCATGCCTACTCCACCGGCATCCGCGGCAAGGGCTTCGGTTCGCCCGTGCAACTGATGTCCGCCAACAGCTAGGCCGCCGTGGAGAACCTGTACGCCGTCGTCGTCACCTACAACCGTGCCGACTTCCTGCAGAACCTGCTGGAGTCCTTTGCCCGGCTCAGCACCAGCCCCGCCCGGATCCTGGTGGTGGACAACGCGAGTACCGACCACACCGCCGACGTCGTCGCCCGCGCAGCCGCCGCCGGCGGCATCCCGGTCCAGTACGAGCGGCTGACCAGCAACGTCGGCGGCGCCGGCGGGTTCTCCCGCGGCGTCGAACTGGCGCTGGAGTCCGGTGCCGAATGGCTCTGGCTGATGGACGACGACGTCGAGGTGCTCCCCGGGGCGGTGGAGGCGCTGGAAAAGTTCACCCCCGACTATTCCTGCCTGATCGGCCGCCGCTACGACGCCAAAGGCAAGCCCTTCTTCTGGCAGCACCACTTCGTCGAGGCGCTGGGCATTTTCCTGCCCGTCTCCCGCGACGTGTTCCGGCATTCTGATGTCTTCCGCACCAACGTCGGCAATTTTGAGGGCATGCTCATCAAGGCCCCGGTGGCCCGGGTGATCGGGCTGCCGGACCCGCGGTTCTTTATCACCTGGGACGACCTGGTCTACGGCTGGCTCGCCGCGCAGCACACGCCCGTGGTCTACGTGAATGCCTTTGTGATTAAGAAGGTGCGGGTGCAGCGGCAGGTGGATCTGGGCCTACGGCACCTCAACGACTCGTCCGACCTGAGCCGCCGCTACGTGATGCGCAACCGCGGTCACGTCGCGCAGTACCTTCGGGCCCACGGCAAGTTCAACCGGTTCGGTTTCGGCGCGGGGACGGCGCTGACGTTCCTGAAGGAACTCCTCCGTCTCGTGGCCGTGGAACGCACCCTGCGTGGTGTCGGCCTGCTCTGGCAGGGATGGCGTGAATCGCGGGCCATCCTTGCGGACAACGGCTGGAAACCCATGCCGCCGCTGCCGCTCCCGGCGGGCGGATCCCCCGGCCCTTGAAGCGAAAGAGATTAGTATCGTTTTAGGCCCCGCCGCTGTCCGACAGTTTTGCGGCGGGGAAATCTTTGAAACAGGCGCATGGCCGCCGTGGTAGTGGAAGTCGGTTGCAATCTCTGTTGACTACGAAATCTGAAGCGCGCGAACCCGCCGCAGCACGTGACGAGAAGCCTGCCCTCTGGATCTGGATCCAGCTGTTCCTTGACTCCATGTCCTGGATCGTGGCGATCGTCCTGGCGCTCCTGCTGCGCTACGAGATGGGCATCCGGGCCGAACAATTCCTCGGCGCCTTCTTTATCGCCGCCGTTGCCGTCATCGTCCAGATACTTGCCGGCTACGGGCTGGCCCTCTACCGGGGCAGGTACCCGTTCGGCAGCTTCCAGGAGGCCCGGGCACTCGTCTTCGTCACCGTGATCGTGGCCGCATCGATCACCGCGACCCTGCTGGTCCTCTACGGAGCGATCAACATCGGCCGCAGCGTGGGCCTGATCGCCTTCCCGTTCGCCTGCCTCTTTATGGGCGCCGCGCGCTACGCCAAGCGGCTCTACGTCGAGGGCAAGACCCGTCCCGGCGACGGGGCCCAAAACACGCTGATCTACGGTGCCGGCTTCCTGGGCAACTCGCTCCTGACCCGGATGCTGCAGGACTCCGACTCGCCGTACTTCCCGGTCGGCCTGATCGACGACGACCCGACGAAAAAGCACCTGCGCCTCTCCGGCGTCCAGGTCCTGGGCCGCGGCGAGGACCTCCCCGCAGTGATCCGCCGCACCCGCGCGACCGTGCTGGTGCTGGCCTTCGCCAACGTCGAGGCCGCCCTGGTCCGGCGCATTTCGGACGCCGTCGAGGGCCTGAACATCCGGGTGCTGGTGCTGCCTCCGCTGCGGGACATGCTTGGCGGCGGCGCGCCCGACGGATTCTCCGATTTCCGCGACGTCGCGGTCGAGGACCTGATCGGCCGCCGGCCGGTCGACATTAAAGTCGACGAAATCGCCGGCTACATCAAGGGCAAGCGGGTCCTGGTGACGGGCGCCGGCGGATCGATCGGCTCGGAACTCTGCCGCCAGATCGTCCAGTTTTCCCCCGCCGAACTGATCATGCTGGACCACGACGAGACCGGGCTGCAGCAGACCCAGATCTCCATCACCGGACGGGGCCTGCTGGCCGGCCGCGACACCGTACTGGCGAACATCCGCGACGGCGAGGCCCTGCAGGAGATCTTCGAGGACCGGCGCCCCGAAGTGGTATTCCACGCCGCCGCCCTGAAGCACGCGCCGCTGCTCCAGCAGTACCCCGTCGAAGCGTGGAAAACCAATGTCTGCGGCACCCTGAACGTGCTGCGCGCCGCCCGGCGGGCCCACGTCTCGCACTTCGTGAACATCTCCACCGATAAGGCCGCGAATCCCACCACCGCCCTGGGCCACTCCAAGCGCGTCGCGGAAAAGCTGACCGCGTGGATGGCCGGCCAGACCGGCAGCCCCTTCGTCTCCGTCCGCTTCGGCAACGTGATGGGCAGCCGCGGGTCGATGCTGCCGCTCTTCACCGAGCAGATCCGGGTCGGCGGCCCGGTCACGGTGACCGATCCGGAGGTCACCCGGTTCTTCATGACCATCCCCGAGGCCTGCCAGCTGGTCATCCAGGCCGGAGCAATCGGCTCCGGCGGCGACGTGATGATCCTCGACATGGGGGAGCCGGTAAAGATCCTCGACGTCGCCCAGAGGATGATCGCCATGTCCGGCAAGAAGGTCGAGATCATCTACACCGGCCTGCGGCCCGGCGAGAAACTGCACGAAGAGCTCGTCGGCACCGGCGAACTGGACCAGCGGCGGCTGCACCCGAAGATTTCACACACCCGGGCCACCGAGCAGGACCCGGCCAAGCTTGACCTCGACGCCTGGCTGGCCCGCTGCGAGGCCGAACAGGGCGCCAGCATCGCGGACATCCCCGACGACGAGGCGGACGAAGCCGGCGCCGTCAGGGTGGCCTCATGACGCCCCTCGCGGTAGTCGCCCTGGCCACCCTGCTGTCCAGCGCGCTGCTTCCGTTCGCGGTGAAGCCGTGGCTGGTGCGGATGGGCGTGGTCGACATTCCCTCTGCCCGTTCGTCCCATCACAAGGCCACCATCCGCGGCATGGGCGTGGCTGCGGCCCTCGCCACCGCGGTGGGGTACCTGGCCGCCGTGCTCGTTGGCCTGGTCACCGTGGACCGGTCAATTTTCGCCGTAGTGCTCGCGATCGTCGCCGCCAGCGCCGCGGTGGGCTGGATCGAAGATCTCCGCGGCCTGTCCATCCGGGGACGGGCGGCAGCGCAGCTGGGGATCGGCGCCGCCGGTTCGGCCGCGCTGATCTTGCTGACCTCGCAAAGCCTCTGGTGGCTGCCGCTTGCAGCCGTGGCCATCGCGGCCTACGTCAACATCGCCAACTTCATGGACGGCATCAACGGGATTTCCGGGCTGCACGGCGTCACCGCGGGCGCCGCCTACGCGGTCGCCGGCCTGCTGGCCGGCCAGCCCTGGCTGACCGCGGGCGGCACAGTGCTGGCGATGGCCTTCCTCGGGTTCCTGCCCTGGAACCTCGGCCGCGGCTCGGTGTTCCTGGGTGACGTCGGCAGCTACTTGCTGGGCGCCTCGATCGCGGCCCTCGCCGTGGCCGGATTCCTCGGCGGCGTGTACGTCGAGTACGTCCTCTCACCGATCCTGGTCTACGCCGCGGACACCGGCTACACCCTGCTGCGCAGGATCAAGGCGGGGGAGCGGTGGTACGCCTCGCACCGCGAGCACGTCTACCAGCGGCTCACCGACGTCGGCTTCTCACACCTGCAGGCCGCGGCCGCAGTCACGGCGTGCACCGCCGTCGTCATTGTGCTCGGCTTCACCGCGGCCACGGCCGAACTGCCCGTCGTCGCCCTCTGCGTGGGGGCCAGCCTGGCAGTGCTGGGACTTTACCTGGCGTCCCCTGACCTGATCCGGCGGTTCCGCCGGCGCGGCAGGGTCACCCGCCTGCCCGTGGCCTGATGCTGTTCTATCTCGTGTAGAATTCAGGGGCGGCATATCGCCGTCCACCGCCCACACCCTGCGACGATTGGGATCCGATGACCTCCAACGCCGACCCCGGACGCACGTCCGGCACCGGTTCCGTTGGCGGCTCCGGGCCCACCACCTCGCTGTGGCTGCGGCTGCTGGCCCTTAGTTCGGCGGCCGCCGGCGCGGCCCTGCTGCTGACCGGACTGTCCGCTATGTTCATCGACGGTGCGGACGCGGCGCTATCGGCCCTTTTTGGCGGCGCGCTCGTGATGCTGTTCTTCGCGATCAGCCTGCTGGTCGGCCACTTCGGCGGTCGCAACCACTCCTCGGGGGCGATCGGTCTTTTCGTCGCCACCTACTTCATCAAGGTCGTGGGTTTCGCCGTGGTGCTGTTTGCCATCGGCGCCCCCGCCTGGCTCTCCGGCCGCTGGTTCCTGGCCGGCGCCGTCGTCTCGGTCGTCCTCTGGCAGGCCGCCGAAATCTATGGCTTCGGCAAGGCCCGGCTGCAGATCTACAACGACCCCGAAACCCCCGAAGGCGGCACCGGTGCCTAGCCGCAAAAACAAGCGTCCCCACACGCCGCGAACCCGCAAAACAACCGAAGGCGCCCCCGGCGTTTCGCAGGACGGTACCGACGGCGGATACAACGCCGGGATCGCCGTCTTCAGCTACATCGTTGGCGGAATCATCGTCTGGAGTTTGATAGGGTGGGGTCTGGATAATCTGTGGGGAACCCGCTGGATTGTGCTCGCAGGCGCCCTGCTTGGAGCTGCGGGCGGGTTCTATCTTTCTCATATGCACGGCCTCACCAGTTCACGCACAACAGCCGGTGAAGACAATCCTGCAGGTGGCCCGTCCCAGGACGAGGAACAGTAATGCCAAATAATTTCACAGGGGGACAGGCCGACGTAATTGTCGCCGGTCCCCGACCGACGCCCAATGATGGACACTGCAGAGAGGAAACGCGTTGATCGCGCTTGCGCTCCCGGCCCAAGATTCAGGAACTTTCACGCCCCCTGGAATCGAAGAAATGCACCTGCCGGCTATCCTGCCCTGGGGTGCGGCCGAAGGATTCTCCAAGCAGATGCTGCTGGTGATCCTCTCGGTCGTCATTATCGCCACCTTCTTTGTGCTGGCTGCGCGTAAGCAGCAGCTCGTTCCCGGCAAGCTGCAGTTCGCGGGTGAAGCCGCCTACGGTTTCGTCCGCAACGGCATCGCCAAGGACATCATCGGCGGCAAAGACTTCATGAAGTACGTCCCGCTGCTGTTCAGCCTGTTCTTCTTCATCCTGGTGAACAACATCTACGGCGCCATCCCGGTAATCCAGCTCCCGAGCTTCTCGCATGTCGGCGGGGCCTATGTGCTCGCTGGCCTCGTCTACATCACCTGGATCGCGATCGGCATCAAGAAGAACGGACTGCGCTACTTCAAGCTTGCCACCGTTCCGAGCGGTGTCCCGGTCTACATTCTTCCGATCGTCATCCCGATCGAGATCATCTCCAACTTCCTGGTCCGCCCGGTCACGCACAGCCTCCGTCTGTTCGCCACCATGCTGGCCGGCCACCTGATCGTGATGATTGCCGGCTCCGGCATCGAGTACCTGGTCATGCAGGAGAACGTGCTCCTCAAGGGCACCTCGGTCCTGGTCCTGGTCGGCGCGATCGCCATGTACATGCTTGAAGCGCTGATCATGGCGCTGCAGGCTTACGTCTTTACCCTGCTGACTGCCATCTACATCGAAGGCGCTCTGCACGCGGACAGCCACTAGGCTCCCAAATCTTCCCCTTGCGGGGATGAAGCAAACCAAACAACCTGCCACTTTGATGGCATCTTGAAAGGAAAAAAATGGAAGGCAATCTCAACCTCGTAGGTTACGGTCTGTCCGCAATCGGCGGTGGTATCGGTGTCGGTCTCGTGTTCGCCGCTTACATCAACGGCGTCGCACGTCAGCCGGAGGCCCAGCGCGTCCTGCAGCCGATCGCATTCCTTGGCCTCGCGCTGACTGAAGCCCTCGCCATCCTGGGCCTGGTCTTCGCTTTCGTTCTCTAGTCTGAACTTCAGAACAAGCGAACATCCAGAACCTAGTAGATAAGGACGGGAATTATGAAGCAGCTGATTGTCTCAGCCGCCACAGAGGCTAACCCTCTGGTCCCCAATGTCTGGGAAATGCTCGTTGTCATCATCAGCTTTGCTGTCCTCATGGGCATCGTGATCAAGCTTGTGGTCCCGATGTTCGAGAAGACCTTCGCTGAGCGTGCCGACGCCATCGAAGGCGGCATTGCCAAGGCCGAGCAGGCCCAGGCAGAGGCGTCCGCCGCCCTCGAGGAGTACAAGCAGCAGCTCACCGATGCCCGCACCGAGGCCAACCGCATCCGCGAGGAAGCCCGGGCCGAAGGCGCCCAGATCCTGGCGGACCTGAAGGAAAAGGCAGCCGTCGAGTCTGCCCGCATCACCGCCCAGGCCCACGCGCAGATCGAATCCGAGCGCCAGGCGGCCGTTGTGTCGCTCCGCTCGGAGGTTGGCACGCTGGCGACCACGCTGGCGAGCCGCATCGTTGGCGAGGCCCTCACCGACGACGCACGTTCGGCCCGGGTGGTTGACCGTTTCCTGGCAGATCTGGAGAACCAGAACGCAGGTGCAGCTAAGTAATGGCAGGTGTATCGAGCGAATCGCTGACGGTGGCTTTGGTCGCGTTGGAAGCCAAGCTTCCCTACGCGTCGCTGCAGTTGGCAACGGAACTCTTCGGAATCCTCGGAACGGTTGACAGTTCGGCCGGCTTGCGCCGTGCCCTGACCGACCCGTCCCGCAACGGTGACGAAAAGTCGGCGCTGGTCAAGGAGCTGTTCGGCGGGAAAGTCTCCGCCGACGCTGTTGAGACCGCCGCCGGACTGGCCAGCTCGCGCTGGGCGTCGGCCCGGGACATCGGCGATGCACTCGAGACTCTTGCCGCTTCGGTGGTAATTGCCGTTGCTGAAAACAAGTCGGCCGTCTCTGCCTCGGGGATCACCGGACTGGAAGCGCTGGAGAACGAACTGTTCTCCTTCAACCAGGCCGTGGATTCCAGCCACGAGGTGCAGCGTGCTCTGTCCGAGCCGCAAGCGAGCCCGGCGGCCAAGATTGCCCTCGCCGAAAAGCTCGTGCCCGGCGCGAGCGAGGAAGCGAAAGTCCTGATTGGACAGGCAGTTTCGCATCCCCGCGGGCTCAAGCCCACCAAGCTGGTCAGCCGTTTTGCCGAGCTTGCAGCCAAGCGCCAGCAGCGCTGGATCGCTACGGTCAGTGTCACCCGTCCGCTGACGGCGGCGCAGGCCGACCGGCTGCAGGCGGGACTGAACGCGCTCTACGGGCGCGAGCTGAAGATCAACATGAACGTTGACCCGGCACTGATCGGTGGCATCCGGATCCAGATCGGCGACGAAGTGGTTGACGCTTCGGTCCTCGCCCGCCTGGGCCAGCTCCAGCGTCAGCTTGCCTAGTTAGCCGGACAAGCACAACTTACCGACAAGAAACCCCGGTCATCGTGAGCAACGATGATCACGAAAACAGGAGAGCAGGGACTGCAGATGGCCGAATTGACCATCAACGCCGACGACGTCCGTAATGCGTTGAACGAGTTCGCGGCGTCCTACGAACCCGGAAACGCAGAGCGCGTAGAGGTTGGCCGCGTAACAACCGCAGGTGACGGCATCGCCCGTGTTGAGGGCCTTCCCTCGGTCATGGCGAACGAGCTGCTTCGTTTCGAAGACGGCACCCTGGGCCTGGCCCAGAACCTTGACGTCCGCGAGATCGGTGTCATCGTCCTCGGTGACTTCACCGGCATCGAAGAAGGCCAGGAAGTGCACCGCACCGGACAGGTTCTGTCCGTTCCGGTCGGCGACGCCTTCCTCGGCCGCGTGGTTGACCCCCTGGGCCAGCCCATCGACGACCTTGGCGAGATCAAGGCCGAAACCACCCGTGCCCTGGAACTCCAGGCGCCCGGCGTGACCCAGCGCAAGTCGGTTCACGAGCCGATGCAGACCGGCCTGAAGGCTATCGACGCCATGATCCCGATCGGCCGCGGCCAGCGCCAGCTGATCATTGGTGACCGCCAGACCGGCAAGTCGGCCATCGCGATCGACACCATCATCAACCAGAAGGCCAACTGGGCTTCGGGCGATGTGACGAAGCAGGTGCGCTGCATCTACGTCGCCATCGGCCAGAAGGCGTCCACCATCGCAGCCGTCCGCCAGACGCTCGAGGACAACGGTGCACTGGAGTACACGACCATCGTGGCTTCCCCCGCGTCCGACCCCGCGGGCTTCAAGTACCTGGCACCGTACGCCGGTTCGGCCATCGGCCAGCACTGGATGTACGGCGGCAAGCACGTCCTCATCGTCTTCGATGACCTCTCCAAGCAGGCCGAGGCCTACCGTGCAGTGTCGCTGCTGCTGCGCCGCCCGCCGGGACGCGAAGCCTACCCGGGCGACGTGTTCTACCTGCACTCCCGCCTGCTGGAGCGTTGTGCCAAGCTCTCCGACGAGCTGGGTGCGGGTTCGATGACCGGGCTGCCGCTGATCGAGACGAAGGCGAACGACGTTTCCGCCTACATCCCGACCAACGTCATCTCCATCACCGACGGCCAGATCTTCCTGCAGTCGGACCTCTTCAACGCCAACCAGCGTCCCGCCGTCGACGTGGGCGTCTCGGTCTCCCGCGTGGGTGGCGCCGCTCAGGTGAAGTCGATGAAGAAGGTTTCCGGTACCTTGAAGCTGGAACTGGCCCAGTACCGGGACATGCAGGCGTTCGCCATGTTCGCCTCGGACCTTGACGCCGCCTCACGGCAGCAGCTAACCCGCGGCGCCCGACTGATGGAACTGCTCAAGCAGGGCCAGTACTCGCCGTTCCCGGTCGAGAACCAGGTCGTTTCCATCTGGGCCGGCACCAACGGCTACCTCGACGACGTTCCGGTTGAGGACATCAACCGCTTCGAGACCGAGTTCCTGGAGCACCTCAAGCACAAGTCCTCGATCCTTACCACGCTGGCGCAGACCAACGTGATGGACGACGACACCGCTGAGGCGCTGAAGGCCGCGATCGTGGACTTCAAGAAGGGCTTCTTCGGCGAGGGCGACAACCTCCTGGTCGGTGCCGGCCACGAGGAACATGCCGCGATCGGCGAGGATACCGTCGACCAGGAAAAAATCGTCAAGCAGAAGCGCTAGTTTCGCTGACCGGGGCTGCCGGGACCTTCGCGGGTTCCGGCAGCCCCGGGCACCGGGATCTTAGGAAAGGATAAGTATGGGAGCCCAGATCCGGGTCTACCGCCAGAAGATCAGCTCGACGACGTCGATGCGCAAGATCTTCAAGGCGATGGAACTGATCGCTACCTCGCGCATCGGCAAGGCCCGCGCACGCGTAGCGGCTTCACTGCCTTACGCAAACGCGATCACGCGTGCCGTTTCTGCTGTCGCAAGCCAGAGTGAAATCGACCACCCGCTGGTCACCGAGCCGGAGCAGATCCGCCGCGCCGCCGTCCTGGTCATCACCTCCGACCGCGGCCTCGCCGGGTCGTACTCGGCAACGGTGCTCAAGCAGGCTGAAGGCCTCACCGAGCTGCTCCACGAGGAAGGCAAGGAAGTCAAGACGTACGTCATGGGCCGCAAGGCGCAGGCATACTTCGACTTCCGCAACCGCCCCTATGAGCGGGTGTGGACCGGCAACACGGACGCACCGCAGTTCGAGACGGCACGGGAAGTCGGCGAAGCACTGCTGGCGGACTTCGCAACGGCCTATGAAGAGGGCGGTGTCGACGAGATCCACGTGGTGTACACCCGCTTCAAGTCGATGGTGACGCAGGAGCCGACGGTCATCCGCCTGCTCCCGCTTGAGGTCGTTGAGGAGCAGGCCGCTTCCGAGTCGGACCTCCTGCCGCTTTACGAATTCGAGCCGGAAGCCGAGCAGGTTCTTGATGCCCTGCTGCCGCGCTACATCGAATCACGTATCTTCGCAGCCATGTTGCAGGCCGCGGCTTCCGAGCTCGCAGCCCGCCAGCGGGCGATGAAATCCGCCGGCGACAACGCCACGGAGCTCATCAAGAAGTACACGCGTCTGCGCAACACTGCCCGCCAGGCTGAAATTACGCAGGAGCTTTCCGAAATCGTGGCAGGCGCCGACGCGTTGAGCGCGTCCTAGCCGGCCCGTTGCGGACCCAGCTGTACCTGCACCAAAGAACAAACTTAACCGCCCACGCCATCTACTGAGTGAAGTGAGAGAGATGACTGCCACTGCTACCGAACACGTAGCCGCAACGTCCGGTGCCACCGGCCGTATTGCACGTGTTATTGGCCCGGTTGTCGACGTCGAATTCCCGGCTGACGCAATCCCCTCGATTTACAACGCACTCACCACGGAGATTACTCTCAACGGTGAGACCAAGACCATCACCTTCGAAGTTGCGCTGCACCTCGGCGACAACCTCATCCGTGCCATCTCGCTGCAGGCGACCGACGGCCTGGTCCGCGGCACCAACGTGGTGGATACCGGTGCCCCGATCTCCGTGCCCGTCGGCGACGGCGTCAAGGGACACATCTTCAACGTGCTGGGCCAGCCCCTGGACGTGACCGAGTCCGAGCTGCAGATCAGCGAACGCTGGCCGATCCACCGCAAGGCTCCCGCCTTCGCGACCCTCGAGGGCTCGACCGAGATGCTGGAGACCGGCATCAAGGTGATCGACCTGCTCACCCCGTACATCAAGGGTGGCAAGATCGGCCTCTTCGGTGGCGCCGGCGTCGGCAAGACCGTGCTGATCCAGGAAATGATCACCCGTGTTGCCCGCAACTTCGGCGGCACCTCGGTGTTCGCCGGTGTCGGCGAGCGTACCCGTGAAGGCAACGACCTCTGGGTCGAAATGGAAGAGGCCGGCGTCCTCAAGGACACCGCGCTTGTCTTCGGCCAGATGGATGAGCCGCCGGGAACGCGTCTGCGCGTGGCGCTGTCCGCGCTGACCATGGCGGAGTACTTCCGCGATGTGCAGAACCAGGACGTGCTGCTCTTCATCGACAACATCTTCCGCTTCACCCAGGCAGGCTCCGAGGTTTCCACCCTCCTCGGCCGCATGCCGTCCGCCGTGGGCTACCAGCCCAACCTGGCCGACGAGATGGGTCTCCTGCAGGAGCGCATCACCTCGACCAAGGGCCACTCCATCACCTCGATGCAGGCCATCTACGTTCCCGCGGATGACTACACCGACCCGGCTCCGGCCACGACCTTCGCACACCTCGACGCGACCACGGAACTGTCCCGTGAAATCGCTTCCCGTGGTCTGTACCCGGCCGTTGACCCGCTGACGTCGACTTCGCGCATCCTGGATCCGCAGTACATCGGACACGACCACTACAACACGGCCGTCCGGGTTAAGCAGATCCTGCAGAAGAACAAGGAACTCCAGGACATCATCGCCATCCTCGGCGTCGATGAGCTCTCCGAAGAGGACAAGATCGTCGTGTCGCGTGCACGCCGCATCCAGCAGTTCCTCTCGCAGAACACCTACACGGCAAAGCAGTTCACCGGCGTCGAAGGCTCCACCGTGTCCATCAAGGACACCGTGGAAGGCTTCACCGCGATCTGCGACGGCGACCTCGACCACATCGCAGAGCAGGCGTTCTTCAACGTCGGCGGTCTGGACGACGTCGAGCGCCAGTGGGCCAAGATCCAGGAACAGACCAAGTAATATGGCTGAGCTTGAGGTTGAGATTGTCGCAGCGGACCACTTCGTGTGGTCCGGAGCGGCCAAGATGGTCAAGGCCCGCACCAGCGATGGTGAAATCGGAATCCTGCCCGGCCACTCGCCCCTGCTGGCGATTCTGGCCGAAGGTGAACTGGCGATCGAGCCGGTGTCCGGTGACCGCATTGCTGTAGACGTCGACGGCGGGTTCTTCTCCGTGGACAACAACAGGGTCGTCATTGTTGCTGACAACGCCCAAATGGGTGACGCGGCTACTGCGGGGATCCGCTAGCACTACCTTGATGAACGTTACTGGTTTTCCGTTCATCGTTCTGGCAACCGTGTTTGCGTTGCTGGTCTTTGCACTGTGCCTCTCCGGGGTGCGCCGCTTCAATCTGCGGCGCGCCCTGGGCACGGTGGACGCCTCCATCTGCGTGGCTGGAAACAGCTGGCAGATGGGGGTTTGTCGTTATCAGGACAACGACCTGGAGTGGTTCCGGCTAGCCTCCCTCAGCGTGCGGCCCAAGCACACGTTCCGGCGCAGCTCCCTCGAACTGCTGGGCCGCCGCGAACCTACCGAGTCCGAATCCGTCAGGGTGCAGCCTGAGACGGTCATCGTGGAACTGCGCTGCGAGGGCCGGGACATCCGGCTCGCGATGAAGTTCGACGCCTACACCGGCCTGTCCTCCTGGCTTGAGGCCGGACCGGTCGTCGGCGTCGGCACCTGGCGCTAGTGCCAGTGGGCTTCGCCGAAGACCTCCGGATCGTTGACGGCCCGGTGCTCTGGGCCGCCTGGGCTGCCGGGACCGCCGGCGCCCTCTACCTGATGTGGCCCCTGCTGCGCGCCCTGCTGCGGCCGAGGCACAGCCAGCGGACCCCGGTCATCCACACCGCCATCGCAGCCCTGGCGGCCGTGATCGTTGCCGCCGGACTGGTGCTCGGGGTGCACTGGCTGCTGGTCTACGTCTTCTTCGTTTTCCCCGACGTCCTGCCGTCCGAGGTTCTGGCCTGGTCCGTTCCCGCCGTCGCCGCCCCGCTGCTGGCGCTGTACCGCGGCCGGGGCCTGCTGCGCGCCGGCCCCCGGCCCGCCCGCCGCCTGCGCGTCGTGACAGCCGCTGCGGCCGCCTGCGCCGGCGTCCTCGCCCTCTCCGCGGTCCAGATCAACGCCTATTTCGGTTTGAACCGCACGGTCGGCGACCTGACCGGTTCCGCCATTGCCGGCATCCAAAGCCTGGACCCCGCCACCGCACGGGGTCCGGGGGACCACCCCCTGGCCGGACTCTCCGGCTGGACACCCTCGCGGGCCCTGCCTGCCACCGGTCTGGTCCGCAAGGCCACCATTCCGGGGACCGTCTCCGGTTTCCACAGCCGGGATGCCTACGTGTACCTCCCGCCCGCCTACCAGGACTCCCCGCGGCCGGCCCTCCCGGTTCTGGTGCTCTTCGCTGGCCAGCCGGGCGGTCCAGCCGACTGGCTGACCGGCGGAGCGCTGCGCAGCGGGATGGACCGCTTCGCGTCGGCCCACCGCGGGCTGGCACCCGTGGTGGTGGTCGTCGACCCCAACGGGTCGGCCAACGGCAATACCCTCTGTATGGACAGCCGGATCGCGCAGGCCGACACCTTCCTGGCCCGCGACGTGCCCGCCTGGATCCGCGCGACCCTGGACGTCGACCCCGACCCGGGGAAGTGGGCCGCCGGAGGCTTTTCCTTCGGCGCCACCTGCGCCGTTCAAATGGTGACCCGGCACCCCGGCATCTACAGCGCGGCCCTGGCGTTTTCGAGCGAGCAGGAGCCGGCCCTGGCCAAGGACCGGCACCGGACCATCGAGGCTTCGTTCGGCGGGGATACCGCGGCTTTCGAGCGGCGGACGCCGCTGCAGCTGATGCGGCACCGACGTTTCGACGGCAACGCCCTGTACCTTGCTGCCGGCGTGCGGGACCACCAGTTCGTCGGGTACCTGAACGTCCTCGCCGGGGCCGCCCGTCAGGCCGGGTTCTCGGTCCGCGAACGCCTCATCCCCGGCGTGGGCCATTCCTGGGAGGTCGCGGCTAACGGCCTGGGCGGCGGCCTGGACTTCCTCGCACCGCGGTGGGGGATCACCCAGTGAGGTACGGCCTGCGTCGGCTCGCGGCGCAGCTGCGGAAAATCCCCTTCACGCTCGCGTTTCTGGCCGCGTTCCTCACCGCCGGTGCGGCAACCGGCAGTTTCCTCGCCGGCCCCCCGGAACCGCTGCTCGAGGCGGCTTCGGTCAGTGCGCCGGGGCTGCAGGGCGGCCTCTGGTGGACCATGTTCAGCTCCTTGTTCTTCGCCACCAACCCGCTGGCCTACCTCGCGGCCTCCTTAATGATCCTTGGCCTGGTGGGCGTGGCCGAACACCGGCTCGGCTCCCTGCGCACCGCGGTGCTGTTTTTCGCCGGGCAGTTCGCGGCAGTCAGCTTGTTCCTGCTCATCACACAGCTGGCGCAGTTCGCGGGCGACGGCTGGCTCGGCGCCATGGTCGGTGCCCGGCTGATTGGGCCGTACGCGGCCGTCCTGGCCGTCGCGCTGGCGGCCTCGGCGCTCCTCCCGGCCCTGTGGCAGCGCCGGCTGCGCACGGCCGCCCTGGCCGCGTCCCTGCTGCTTGTCCTGTACGTGGGCCACGCCGAGACGGTGGTAGGCCTCACCGGCGCACTTGCCGGGTTGATGGCCGGATGGTGGATCCAGGGCGAGGCGGGAGCGCTGCACCGGCACCGTTCCACCGGCCGGGAAACCCGCAACCTCCTGGCGCTGACCGTGGCGATCTTCGCAGTAGGCCCCCTGATCACCGCTGCGGTGCGCAGCCCGACCGGCCCGTTGTCGCTGCTGCGCGGGATGGTGCTCAATCCGTTGCCCACGCTAAGCGAGCTGGAGCAGAACTGCGGTGCCGGCATCGACCTCAACTGCTTCGGGCCGGGCCGGGAAGCCTACGCCGGACCCCTGGGCCTGGCCCTGGCCGTCGTGCCTGTGGTGCTGCTGCTGATCTGCGCCGACGGCATGCGGCACGGCCGCCGGCTGGCGCTGCGGATCGCCATCCTTGTCCAGCTGGGCGTCACGGCCCTGGCCGGCGTCTACCTGGCGCTGTTTGCCCGGATCCCGCACTACCCGTCGCGGCCGCACACGGCGGTGATGGGCTCCGGCGTGGTCCACGTGCTGCCGCTTGTGGCCGTCCCGCTGCTGCTCGCGGTGCTGCTCTACGCCAACCGGCGCCTGTTCCGGGTTGAAACCAGCCGCCCTGCACGCCGCGTCCTGGCATTGGCGGTCGCGGGGACCTTCCTGCTGCTCGCCGGCGGTTACACTGCGGCATGGTTTGCCGCCGGCGGGTTGGAACGCGACGGCGGCTGGCTCGGACTTGCCGCGGAGCTCGCCCGCCAGTACCTGCCGCTGCCCATTCCCGGCACTTACAGCCGCGTTTTCCAGGACCGCAACGCGGTCGAGGCCTTTCTTTTCGCCTGGGCCGGCATCATCTTCTGGGCCGTGGCGCTGGCCGGTGTCTGGCTCGTGCTGCTGCGCCGGCACCACGGCACGGACGCGGGGACCGGTGACCGGGAAGTGGCCCGGCGCCTGATCCGGGAGGGCGGCGACTCGCTGTCCTGGATGGCGCTGTGGGAGCCGAACTCATACTGGTTCGCCCCGGAGGGCCGCGGGGGAGTGGCGTACCAGCAGCACGGGAACGTCGCACTGACGGTAGCCGGACCGTTCGGGCCGGCACTGCACCGGGAGGAAACCGCGGCGCAGTTCCTTGCCTACTGCACCGAGCAGGCGCTGATCCCGTGTCTCTACTCGTGCACGGACGAATTGTGGCCCATGCTCCGGTCCCGCGGTTTCCGCCGCGTCGCCGTGGCGCTGGAGACCCGGCTGGCTGTCCGCGAACTGACCTTCAAGGGCAGGGAATGGCAAAATGTGCGGACGGCGCTGAACCGGGCCGGCCGGACCGGGGTCCGGGCCGTCTGGGGCCGCTACCGCGAGTTCTCCCCTTCGCTGCGGGCGCAGCTGAGTGAAGTTTCCGAGGAGTGGGCGGCCGGCAAGTCCGTTCCGGAAATGGGCTTCACGCTGGGCAGCCTCGATACGATCGAGGACGAGGAAGTGCTGTGCTGCCTGGCCGTTGACGGTGCGGGCCGCGTGCACGGGGTCACCAGCTGGCTGCCGGTTTACGACGGCGGGAAGCTGGTCAGCTGGACGCTGGATGTGATGCGCCGCCGCGGCGACGCCTTTCCCGGTGTGATGGAATTCCTCGTCGCCTCCGCAGTACTCAAATTGCGCGAGGCGGTGGAGGTCATTTCACTGTCCGGATCTCCGCTCGCCAGGGAAGAGACGCGTGCTGACGGTGCGGCGGGCGGCCGCGACGGTGGTCTCGCCGGAATCCTCGACGTGGTGGGGCGTGCGCTGGAGCCCGTGTACGGGTTCCGTTCGCTGGCCGCATTCAAATCCCGGTTCAAACCCGACTACCGGACCCTTTACTTGTATTACCAGGACCCCCTGCAGTTGCCTGCGATGGGCCGCGCGCTGAGCCGCGCGTACCTGCCGGATCTTTCGGTCCGGCAAAGCGCGCGCCTGTTGCGGACCCTGGTGCGCTAATTCAACGGCGCTTTACCGGTCCGCGTTTCGGCATTCGGTCGGGCGGAATGCGGTGCCGGCATTTACAAAAATGGTCCCCTGCAATATTGCAGGGGACCATTTTCACTGGCGTGACCGCCAGCGGCGGTCCTGCCGGGGAGACTAGACCAGCGTAACGCCGGTAGCCTGGGGGCCCTTGGCGCCCTGGCCGATCTCGAACTGAACGCGCTGGTTCTCGTCGAGGGTCTTGAAGCCGCCGGTCTGGATTTCGGAGTAGTGAACGAAGACATCGCCCTCGGAGTCATCCGGGGTGATGAAGCCGAAGCCCTTTTCAGCGTTGAACCACTTGACGGTTCCCTGTGCCATTTATTTCTCCTCATTGTGGATCTTGAAGAAGTCCGGCGCACTTTGCCCCGGGCTTGGTCACTCCGCGAGAAGAACCTTTAGCCTCCGCCCGGATTCACCGGGACTCGGCGGCAGGAGCTTCACGCTCGCAACATGTCTTGCGAGCATGAAAAACACCTACACAAAGACTGAGATAAGAATTTCATGCCGCCCGCGTCAGGTCAACGGGCCCGGGCATAATTGGCCGAAATTTTATCCAAAGAGTTCGTGAACGGGGCGCCCTCCGGAAAGTCCGAAGTCGGGCGCACCGAAAGGAGTATTAGGAAAGCGGTGCCAGCCATTCGCCGCCGCGCATTACCCGGGAAAGACCGAGGGCGGAATTGACGACGACGGCGTCGGCCCGCAGACCGGCGCGGAGCGAGCCGATTTCGGTGTCGAGGCCAAGCACGGCGGCGGGCACCGCGGTGGCCGCGCGGACGGCGTCGGGCAGCGGAACGCCGGCGGCCACCGTGCGGCGGACCACTTCCAGCAGGGTAGCCGTTCCGCCGGCCAGCATGCCGCCGGACTCGAGCCGGGCGACTCCGGCACTGACAGTCACGGCCGCGCGGCCCAGGCTGTAGGCCCCGTCGGGCAGGCCCGCGGCCGCCATCGAGTCGGTCACCAGCGCGATGTTCCCCGCCCCGGCGAGCTGGAAGACCAACGCCACGACGGCGGGGTCCAGGTGTGTGCCGTCGGCGACCAGTTCAAGCACCGCTTCGCCGGCCGCCGCGCTGCGCAGGCAGGCGGCGGCCGCTCCCGGCGCCCGGTGGTGGAGGGGCGGCATGCCGTTGAAGAGGTGGGTGACCGTGGGACGCGGGCCGCGCCGGCGCGGGCCGGCCCGCAGCGCCCGCCCGGCCGAGCGCAGTGCCGCAGCGGCGGTGGCGTCGTCGCAGTCCGTGTGGCCGAGGGAGGGGACCACGCCGTAACCGGCCAGGCTACGGACCAGGGCATCGGCCCCGGGCAGCTCGGGCGCGAAGCTCATCGTGGCGAGGGTGCCCGCAGCGGCGGCTGCCAGTTCCGCGAGGAGCTCCGGATCGGGGTCCCGCAGGAACTCCGGATCCTGGGCCCCGCACCGGGCCGGGGCGAGGAACGGCCCCTCCAGATGGATCCCGGCCAGCAGGCCGTCCGCGCTCAGCCGCGCGTGCAGGGCGACCCCGCGGAGCAGGGCTTCGCGGGAGGCGGTGACCAGGCTGGCTAGCAGGGTGGTGGTTCCGGCGCGGTGCAGGAAATCGATTGCGCGCCGGACCGGGGCCTCCTCGGCGGACGGAAAGTCACCGCCGAACGCGCCGTGGCAGTGCAGGTCCACCAGTCCGGGCAGGATCAGGGCGCCGGGCGGCAGCTGCAGCGCCGGAACGTCGCCGAACCGGCCGGCGTCGGGTGCGAAACCGGCGGCCGGCCCGGCGTAGGCGATCCTGCCGTCCGCCACGGCCACGGCCGCGTCGTGCTGCACGGCCCCGTCACTGACCAGCGTGCCGTACAGCAGGTGCCGGCCGGACGGGTCGAGGTTCATGCTCAGAGTGTAGGGCGGGTCCGGGCTCAGAAGAGCCGGGACTCGCTGTCGTCGACCCCGCGCATCGCGTCATAGTCGAGGGTGACGCAGTCGATGCCGCGGTCGTTCGCCAGCACCTTTGCCTGCGGCTTGATCTGCTGGGCGGCGAAGATGCCGCGCACCGGGGCCAGCAACGGGTCCCGGTTCAGCAGCTCGAGGTAGCGGGTGAGCTGCTCGACGCCGTCAATGTCGCCGCGGCGTTTGAGTTCGATGGCAACCGTGGCACCGTTGGCGTCCCGGGCCAGGATGTCCACCGGGCCGATGGCGGTGAAGTATTCGCGGCGGATCAGCGAAAAGCCCGCCCCGAGCGTCTCGATCTGCTCGGCGAGCAGCCGCTGCAGGTCCGCCTCGACCCCGTCCTTGATCAGTCCGGGGTCCAGGCCCAGCTCGTGCGAGGTGTCGTGCAGCTGTTCGTGGATGTTGATGATGAGCCGGTCGTCCGTCTTCGCCGACTGGACGGTCCACTGTTCGACGACGCCGACCTCGACGTCGACCTCGTCCGGCGTGGAGACGCGCAGGGACGCCGGCGGGCTCATCCAGTTCAGCGGCTTGTAGGAGCCGCCGTCCGAGTGGACCAGGACGGACCCGTCGGCCTTGACCAGCAGGAGGCGGGTGGCGAGCGGGAGATGGGCCTTGAGCCGGCCGACATAATCTACGGAGCAACGGGCAATCACTAAACGCACCCGGTCAACACTACCGCCTGAAACGGGACCCCCGGCCGCCGTGTCGGCCTCGCGGTCGCCGGAGGGCACCCGGACTGGGGCAGAATGGAGGCATGCCGCGTTCCAACCGACCCCGCCGAGCCGCCTCCGGGAGGGGGCCCGGCCATACCACCGCAGGGAAGGGCGCCGGCAAGCACGCCGCCGGCCCGCCGCCGGAACTGGACCTGGAACGCGCCCGGACCGGCATTGCGCGCCGGGAGAGCGCTCCCGACGGCGAATGGATGGTCCGCTCGATCTCCGCCAGCCGGGCCGGCAAGACCTACGTCTGCCCGGGATGTTTCACCGCTGTTCCGCCGGGCACCGCCCATCTGGTGGTGTGGTCCGAGGACCACATCTTCGGCGCGGCGGCGGGACTTGCGGAACGGCGCCACTGGCATTCGAACTGCTGGACCTCGCGCAGCTATCGCTACCGCTGAGGGCCCGGTCCGCTGCTTTCGCTAAGCTGGAAGGCATGACTTTCGACCCGGCGTCCTTTGTGTTCTCCCAGCCTGCCGCCCCCACCGCCATCCGGGCCTCCACCGTGCTGCCGGCCCGCCGCGAAAATGTGGAACTCCGCACCGCGGATGGACACCGGCTGGTGGGTGAGCTGGCGCTTCCGGAATCCGGTGAGATCGCGGCGACCCTGATCACGCTGCATCCGTTGCCCACCCATGGCGGGTTTATGGATTCGCACGTCTACCGCAAGGCCTCCTACCGCCTTCCGGCGCTCGCCGGCATCGCGGTGCTGCGGTTCAACACGCGGGGGACCTCATCCCCGCGCGGGACCAGCCAGGGCACCTTCGAGGAGGGCATCGGCGAACGGCTCGACGTCGAGGCGGCGGTCCGGTTCGCCGTCGAGCGCTCGCTGCCCAACCGCTGGCTGGTCGGCTGGTCCTTCGGCACCGAACTCGCGCTGATGTACGGCGCCGCCGAGCCGGTGGCCTCCGAAATCGAGGGAGCCGTCCTGCTCTCGCCCCCGCTGCACCGCGCCACCGACGTGCACCTGAAGGAATGGGCCGCGGCCGGCAAGCCGCTGAAGGTCCTGGTGCCCGAACACGACGACTACCTCCAGCCGGCCGCAGCCGCCGAACGCTTCGGCCTGGTCCCGCAGGCGGAGGTCGTGGGCGTCGACGGCGCCAAGCACCTCTGGGTGGGGGAGAAGTACGCCGCCCGGGTACTCAACGAGATCGTGGCCGAGGTGCTGCCGGGCGGGGCAGCCGCTGCCCTGCCGGAGGAGTGGGCCGGGCCGGTCGCCACCGCGCACGCCTGAGCGCGCCGGCGGAGAACCGCTGCCGGAAACGCTAGTGCTTGTCCTGGCGCACGATGAAAATCTCCTTGACCAGCAGCATGACCGCCGCAGCCGTGGGGATGGCGATGAGGGCACCGAGCACGCCAAGCAGACTGCCGCCGGCGATCACCGAGATGACCGCCACCGCCCCTGGCACGGCGACAGCCTTCTGCATGATGCGCGGAGAGATGAAGTAGGCCTCGAACTGCAGGTAGGCGAAGTAGCAGATCGCGAAGACCACGGCTGTCTGCCAGCCGGCGGTGAGGGAAATCAGGGTGACCAGGACACCGGCGATCATGCCGCCGACCAGCGGAATGAAGGCCAGCAGCGCCACGACGAAGGCCAGCAGCAGGGCGAAGGGCACCCCCACGACCGACATCACGATGAAGGCGAACGTGGCGTTGAGCAGCGCGACGCAGACCTGGCCGATCACGTAGTTGCCTACCGACCCGGTGATCTCCTCGGAGAGCGCCTCGACGCGGGCGCGGCGGGACCGCGGGGCCAGGCGGTAGCCCCATTTCTTCATCGCGGGCATGGCCGAGAGGAAATAAAGGCTCAGGACCAGCACGATCAGCGCGCCGAAGAGGCCGTTGGCCACGGTGGAGCCGAAGCCGACAACGCCGCCGAAGATGCCGCTCATGGCCTCCGGGTTGTTGACGAACTTCTCGAGTTCCTGGCTGATCCGGTCGCGGACGCCGAACTGGCTGTCGAGGCTGCGGAAGAAATTCGAGTCGATGAAGTCCTGGATCCACTTCGGTGCCTCCTGGACCACCTGGGTGACCTGCTGCACGATCGTGGGGATCAGCGTAGCGAAGAAGCCGCCGACCGCCAGCGCCAGGACGGCGACGGAGACGAGGATGCCTGCGGGCCGGGGGACCTTTTTGCTTTCCAGCCAGCGGACCACGGGGTCCAGTCCCAGGGCAATGAACAAGGCGGTGACTATCCAGAGCAGCAGCTGGGTGGTGTTTGAGCCGATCCAGTAGACGAGCAGGGCGGCTCCGACGCCGACGGTGCCCATGAAACCGACGTAGAACGGGTGTTGGGAGGACATCCGGGGTCCGGGGTTGCCGAACCGGGCCGTGCTCTCGTCCTCGGTCCCCGCCTCGGGCTCCTCGTCCTGCTCGGGCGGCATCTCGAAGCGCAGCCGGGGCTGGGCGCCGGGCAGCGGCTGGCGAAGCCGGCGCGCCATCGAAATCAGGAAGCCGGCCGCGGCGGCGCGGGGGGTGGGCAGTGGCGGGGCCGGCTGGAACGGTCCGCGTGGCTGGCTACCGGATTCCTGGCTGGCCGTCTGTCCTGCGGCGGACGAATCCGTGGGTTCAGTCACTGCGTCGAATGCCCTTTTTTCTCTGGTAATTCCTTGCCAAACCGCGGTTGCGGACCGGGTGTGATGATCACCGCAAACACTATCAGCAGCCCTGCCGGCACACGGGCCAACGGAGTCCGCGGCGGTCCGGGCAGCGCTTGACAAAATGCACGATCTGACTCACAGGTAACAAAACGGTTACTGTTAAAGCTACGTGTCCGCTGATGATAGGTATTATTTTGCGTTTCAAGACTGCAGTCGCACTAGTGCTGCTCGGCCTCCTGACACTGCTGGCCGGCATCGGCCAGAAGACGGTCTGGGCTCCGGCCGAGACCGTCACGGCCACCGCGCCGACCGGCGGGACCGCTGCTCCGTTGACCGTCTTTGATGAGAAACTGCGGACCCTGCACGAGGGCACCGTGAAGATCCAGGTCAAGGGCGAAGGCAGCTTTATGCTGGCGTCCGGCCGGCCGGACGACGTTGACGCGTGGGTCGGTAAGACCGCCCACAACACCGTCTCCGGTGTCTCCGAGGACGGCAAGGCGCTGCAGCTTGATCACACCGACGGCGAGGCCACCGCGCCGTCCCCGGCAGGGTCGGACCTGTGGGTCACCACCGAGAACGCCAACGGCAGCCTCGACTACTCGTGGACGGCGCCCGCCGACGGCGACTGGGCCCTCCTGCTCGCCGCCGACGGCAAGAAGCCGGCACCTTCCTCCATTTCGATGACCTTCCCCAACGACACGTCCACCCCGTGGGCCATTCCGCTGATGGTGCTCGGCGGCCTGCTGGTCCTGGCCGGGGCGGCGCTGCTGCTGCTCAAGCCTGCCCGCGGCCCCAAGGGCCCCCGCGGCCCCAAGGGAACCGACGGCCGCAAGGGTCCCGGCGGCAATGACGTTGCCGGGACTGACGCCGCCGGCACTGACGCCGCCGCCAACACCGGTACGGCTGCCGCTCCGAAGGCCGGGCCGGCCGACGGGAAGGCCGAGCGCAGGGCGGCACCGCCAGCGGCTCGCCGCCGCTCGCCGCCGCCGTCGCGCTGCTGACCGCAGCCGCCGTCGCCGGCACGGGCGTCGCGGCGCAGGCAAGCCAGAGCCCCTCGCCGTCGCCCACCGGGTCGGCCTCCGCGCCGGCAGCCGGCGGCGGCAACGCGCCGGTCCTGCTGGACGCACAGTTCCGCCGCATCCTGGAACAGGTCGCCAGCGCCGTCGACGCCGGCGACGCGGCCAAGGATGCCGCCAAACTCACCCCCCGCGTGGGCGGAAGCGAGCTGGAGGTGCGCAAGCAGAACTACAAGATCCGCTCGCGGGTGGCCAGCTACGAGCCGCGGATGCCGGTGCGCGCCACCAAGCTCCTCACCACCGTGGTGAGCAACGAGCGGGCCTGGCCGCGGTCCGTTATGGCAGTGACCCAGGGCGACGGCAACGTCGTCCCGCAGCTGCTAACCCTCGTCCAGGCCTCGCCGCGGGAGAACTACAAGCTCGTCGCTGCCACTCCGCTGCAGCCGGGCACCACCTTCCCGCAGATTAACCGCGGCGGGACCGAGACGCTGGACCCCGCCGACAAGTCCGGTCTGCTGTACAGCGGGCAGGAAGCGCTGGGCGGACTCGCCGACCGGCTGACCAAGGCCGACTCGGCCTTCAAGGACAAGCTCGCCGAGGGGCAGTCCTCGCCGTACATCGCTGACACCCTGGCCTACCAGAAGGATGTGGTGAAGTCGGGCAAGGACGGCAACTTCAGCTTCACCCACAAGGTCGTTCCGGACGACACCGTGGTGTTCCGGACCGCCGACGGCGGCGCGCTGGTCCTGGGCCGGCTCAACTTCGCCCTCGACGGCACGCCGAAGAAGTCCGGTGACAAGCTGACCATCGGCAACGACGCGGCGGCCCTGGCCGGAGGCAAGGAGACGAGCACCGGGATGGTGCTGAACTTCGCCGAGTCCGTGGCCGTCTACGTGCCGCCGGCCGGGTCCAAGGATCCGATGAAGCTCGTCGCGGCCACCCGCGGGCTGGTCGGGGCGAAATTCAAGTAGCCCCGGCCGGGCAGTAAAGCCGGACGACCTTTCGGGACACAGCAACGACCGGGCCGCCGAAGCGGCCCGGTCGTTGCTGCCCGGGGCGTAGTGGATAGAGTGGAGGCATGACTTCGCCAGCTTCCCGACCGGTCCCGCCAGCTGCCGCCAACCCGCTCAACCTGCGGGGTGCCGTCGACCTTTCCGCACTCAAGCAGCGCCCCGCGCCGCCGGCCGGGGCAGGACGGCCTCCGGGCGCCTCCGACGCCGGTGCCCCCGGGGCAGGCGGCACCGCCGCGCCCGGAGCCGGCGCCGAAGGATCCGCGGCGCCGCTGCGCGTGGACGTCACCGAGGCCAACTTCCAGGAGTTGGTGGACCTTTCCGCCCAGGTCCCCGTCGTGATTGCGCTGTGGGCCGGCTATTCACCGGGTTCCGCCCAGCTGGTTGACGTGCTGGCACAGATCGTGGAGAGCTACGGCGGACAGCTGGTCCTGGGTGCCGCCGACATCGAGGCGTTCCCCCAGCTGGCCCAGGCGTTCCAGGTGCAGGCCGTTCCGACCGCCGTCGCCGTCGTCAAGGGCCAGCCCGTGCCGCTGTTCCAGGGCGGTGCCGACGAGCAGCAGGTGCGCAGCCTCTTCGACGAACTCCTCAAAGTGGCGGCCGCCAACGGCGTGACCGGCCGGATCGGTGCCGGCGGCCCCGGCGCCGCCGAGCCCGAGGCCCCGCCGCTGCCGCCCCTGCACCAGAAGGCCTTCGACGCGATCGAAGCGGGCGATTACGCCGGTGCAGCCGCGGCCTACCGGCAGGCGCTGGCCGAAATGCCCGCCGACTCCGAGGCCAAGGCCGGCCTGGCGCAGGTGGAGCTTATGGGCCGCCTGCAGGCCCTGTCCGCCGCGGAGACGGAGGAAGTCCGCACCCGTGCCGCGCAGGAGCCCGACAGCCTTGAGGCCCAGCTCGCCGTCGCCGACCTGGACATCGCCGGCGGCCACGTCGAGGACGGCCTTGGCCGGGTCGTGGCCTTTATCGGCCGCAACTTCGGTCCGGAACGGGAAACCGCCCGGGTCCGCCTGCTGGAACTCTTTGACGTGGTGGGAACCTCCGACGAGCGTGTGGCCAAGGCACGGCAGAACCTCGCGCGGGTGCTGTTCTAGTGGGGTCCGCACTGTTCACGCCGCTGGAGCTCCGCTCGCTGCGGCTCGAGCACCGGGGCTGGGTTTCGCCGATGTGCCAGTACAGCTGCGAACCGCAGACCGCCGCAGGGGTGCCCAACGACTGGCACCTGATGCACCTGGGGTCCTTCGCCGCCGGCGGGGCGGCCCTGATCCTCACGGAGGCGGCCGCGGTCAGCGCCGCCGGGCGGATCAGCCCGCGCGACGCCGGTCTCTACAACGACGCCCAGGCGGAGGGATGGCAGCGGATCGTCGACTTCGTGCACCGGAACGGCTCTGCCAAGGCCAAGATCGGCACGCAGCTCGCCCATGCCGGGCGCAAGGCCTCCTCCTACTGGCCGTTCTCCGGCAAGACCGGCACCGTGCCCGCCGCCGAGGGCGGCTGGGACACGCTCGGCCCGGGCACCGGCGCCTTCGACGGCTACGCACCGCCGTCGGCCATGACCGCGGAGGAGATCGACGGCGTGATCGCCGACTTCGCCGCCGCCGCTGTCCGCGCGGTCGACGCCGGCTTTGACACGGTCGAAATCCACGGCGCCCACGGCTACCTGCTGCACCAGTTCCAGAGCCCCCTGGTCAACGACCGCACGGACGGCTGGGGCGGCGACGAGCAGGGCCGCAACCGGTTGACGCTGGCCGTGGTCGACGCCGTGCGGAACGTGATCCCGGAGTCGATGCCGCTGCTGCTGCGGATCTCCGCGTCCGACTGGGCCGAGGGCGGCATCGATGCCGAGGCCTCGGTGCGGTTGGCCCGCGCGGCGGGCGAACACGGGGTGGACCTTGTGGACGTTTCCAGCGGCGGGGCCGTGGCGCACCAGTCGATCCCGGTCGGTCCGGGCTACCAGACCGGCTTCAGCGCCAGGATCCGCCGCGAAGCCGGCGTCCGGACCGGGACCGTGGGGTTGCTGACCTCTGCCGGCCAAGCCGAACACGCCGTGGCCACCGGGCAGGCGGACGGCGTCTTCATCGCGCGCGCCGCGCTGCGGGACCCGCACTGGTGGCTGCGCGCCGCGTTCGAGCTCGGCCACGACATGGCCTGGCCGCCGCAGTATGAGCGTGCCGTCCCGCGGCACACCTTTTAGCTGCCGGGCCGGGACCGTGCCGGAAGGCCTCCGCGCCGGTTAGTCTAACGTCATGACGAACCAACCCTCCGGTGTGCCGGCGCTGGCATTGCGCGGCCTGGCCAAACGTTTCGGCACCAAAATCGCCGTCGACGGGATCAGCCTCGACGTCCCGGCCGGCTCCTTTTACGGGATCGTCGGCCCGAACGGGGCCGGCAAAACCACGACCCTGTCGATGGCAACGGGGCTGCTCAGGCCGGACTTTGGCACCGCCCTGGTCCACGGCGTGGATGTCTGGCAGCACCCGCTGGCGGCCAAGAAACTGATGGGTGTGCTGCCGGACGGGGTCCGGCTTTTCGACCGGCTGACCGGCGAGCAGCTGGTCAGCTACGCGGGCCTGTTGCGCGGCATGGACCGGGAGGTGGTCGCGACGCGGGTGGCCGAACTGCTCGCGGCCCTGGACCTCAGCCAGGACGCCGGCACGCTCGTGGTCGACTACTCCGCAGGCATGACCAAAAAGATCGCCCTCGCCTCGGCGCTGATCCACGCCCCCCGGCTGCTGGTGCTGGACGAGCCGTTCGAATCGGTGGACCCGGTCTCCGCGGCCAACATCCGCGACATCCTGGACCGCTACGTAGCCTCCGGCGGGACGGTGATCGTCTCCAGCCACGTGATGGACCTGGTGCAGCGGATGTGCGACCACGTCGCCGTCGTCGCCGGCGGCCGGGTACTGGCCGCCGGCAGCGTCGACGAGGTACGTGGCGGCCAGTCGCTGGAGGACCGCTTTGTCCAGCTGGTGGGCGGCCGCAGCCACGCGGAAGGGCTGGAATGGTTGCGCACCTTCTGAGGCTCAAGCTCACCCTGCTGCGCAACGGCCTCCGGCGCAGCCCGTGGCAGCTGGTCGGCCTTGGCATCGGCGCGCTCTACGCGCTGGGCCTAGTGGTCACCGGCGTCGCCGCGCTGCTGCTCCTGCGCCAGGCCGACGCCGGGACAGCGCAAACCGCGGTGGTGCTCGGCGGCGCCGCCGCGGTCCTGGGCTGGGCGGTGATCCCGCTGGTGGCCTCCGCCGCGGACCTGACGCTGGATCCCGCCCGGTTTACCACCTTTGCCGTGCCGATGCCGCAACTGCTGGCCGGCCTGGCCCTGGCCGGGCTGATCGGCATCCCGGGGGCCGCGACCTCCCTCGTCGCCCTGGCCACCGTCGGCACCTGGTGGCGGGGGCTTCCCGGGGCGGCCGGCGCCCTGGCCGGGGCGGTTCTTGGCGTGCTCACCTGTGTGGTGCTCTCCAGGGTGGTCACGACCGCGACGGCGGGCCTGGCCAATTCGCGGCGTTTCAAAGACGTCAGCGCGATCGCCTTCCTGGTGCCGCTGGTCTTGACGGGACCGATCGTGGCCGGGGTGGCCCGCGGGATTGCCGGTTCCGCCGGGTTCGTGACTGAACTGGCCCGGGTCCTGGCATGGACGCCCGTTGGGGCAGCCTGGGCGCTCGGCGGCGAGCTCGCAGCTGGCCACTACGGCCAGGGCGCGCTTAAGCTGCTGATTGCCCTCGCCACCCTGGCCGGCTTGGGCCTGTGCTGGAAGCTGCTGCTGGAGCGCGCGCTGGTCACGCCGCCCTTTGCCGGTACCGGCAAGAAGAAGGCCGCCGGCCTGGGACTGTTCGCACTGGTGCCGGCCACCCCCACCGGGGCCGTGGTGGCCCGTTCGCTCAGCTACTGGATCCGCGATCCGCGGTATGCGGGCTCCCTGGTGGTGGTGCCGCTGCTGCCGGTGCTGCTCTGGTTCCAGGCCAGCCAGACCGGATTCTACGGAATCCTGCAGTTCGTCGGGCCGCTGGCCGCCTTCCTGCTGGCGTGGTCCATCTCCTCGGACGTCTCCTACGACAGTACGGCCTTCGCGCTGCACGTCTCCGCCGGTGTGCGCGGCCTGCACGACCGGCTCGGACGCGCGGTGGCGTGCCTGGTATTCGCGCTGCCCGCGGTGCTGGTTCTCAGCGTCGTCCCGATGTTCGCCACCGGCGGCTGGGAGCTGCTGCCCGGCGTCCTGGGCCTGGCCCTGGGCGTGCTGTTGTCCGGGCTGGGCCTGTCCTCGGTGGTCTCGGCACGCTACACCATGGCCGTGCCGCTGCCCGGGGACAGTCCGTTCAAGAAGCCGCCCGGCAACGTAGCGCAGACGCTGGCCGTGCAGTTCGGCGGCATGGCCGTCCTGCTGCTGCTGGTCAGCCCCGAGGTGGCGCTGGTGGCGCTGCAGCTCGCGGGCGGCGGGATGATGCCCGGCTGGATCTGTCTGGTGCTGGGGCCGGTCCTGGGCACGGCCCTCTTTGTGGCCGGGGTTCGGCTGGGCGGAAAGTGGTTCGATTCACGCGCCCCAGAGCTGCTCGCGCAGGTGGCCGTGAACCGCTGACCGGGTCCGAGGGCCCGGGCCTTAGAAGCCGTGGTGGGATAGCCTGCCGTGCATGGAAGTAGTTATCCTGCCCGGCGGCAGGGCCATCGCCGGGCTGGCTGCCGATGCGATCGAGGCACTGCTCCGGCGCAAGCCCGAGGCCGTCCTGGGCCTCGCCACGGGCGCCTCGCCGCTGCCCGTGTACGAGGAACTGGCGCAGCGGCACGAGCGTGAGGGCCTGGACTTCAGCCGCGCCCGTGCCTTCACCCTGGATGAGTACGTCGGGCTGCCGGCAGGACACCCGGAGTCCTACCGCGCCGTCATCGCCCGCGAATTCACCGGCCGGGTGAACATCAGCCCCGCCAACGTGCGGGGACCCGACGGGGAGGCCGTCGACGTTCCCGCGGCCTGCCGGGCGTTCGAGGAGGCCATCCGCGACGCCGGGGGAGTGGACCTGCAACTGCTCGGCCTTGGCACGGACGGCCACATCGGTTTCAACGAACCGGGGTCCTCCCTGGCGTCGCGGACCCGGATCAAGACCCTGGTCGAGCAAACGCGGCGGGACAACGCCCGCTTTTTCGGGGCCCTGGCGGAGGTGCCGCACCATGTGCTCACCCAGGGCCTTGGCACCATCCTGGACGCCCGGCACGTCATCCTCCTCGCCGCCGGCGCGCGGAAGGCCCAGGCCGTCCGCGACCTTGCCGAAGGGCCGGTCGCAGCCATCTGCCCGGCCTCGGTCCTGCAGCTGCATCCGCACGTCACCGTGCTGCTGGACGAGGCGGCTGCCTCATCCCTCCGGCTCGCCGACTACTACCGGCACAGTTACGACAGCAAGCCGCGCTGGCAGGGCCTGTAACGGCGGCGCCCCGGCCCGCCGTCGTGGTTCCGCCCGTTCCAGCGGCTAAGATGGGAGTCATGACGAGCATGACGGATCCCCTGCAAGACGACCCGATGCGTGAGCTCTCCGGAGCCGGGACGTCCACGGCCACGATCGAGCGCGAGGAACTGCGCCAGGAAGTGGAGCCGGGCGACCGGGAGCGCTTCGCGCACTACGTGCGCAAGGAAAAAATCATGGAATCCGCGCTGTCCGGCGAGCCCGTCATTGCCCTTTGCGGCAAGGTCTGGACGCCGGGCCGCGACCCGAAGAAATTCCCGGTCTGCCCGGAATGCAAAGAGGTCTATGAGGGCCTCCGGCCGGGCGGCGACGGCGGCGACTCCGGCAAATAGCTTCCTCCGCAAGGCCCGCCCGCTCCGCCGTTCCCTGGTGCGCCTGCGGCGCGGGCGGCCTTGCCGCGGCGGGCCGGCCGCGGGCAGCCTCGCTGTCGCCCCGGGGCCGCTTCCCGCCGGCGCGGACCCTGCCCCTGCGGTCCAGACCTCCGGTTCATCCGAAAAAGATTGGTGTTTTTGTGCTTAAGTGGGTTTCTCCGGAACCGGTTGCCGCGTGCGGATGGGAGGCCTGCTAAATGACAGAGACACTATTCGGCGGTCCCGTGCTGCCGCCCGCGTACCCGGAACGCGCCGCCTGGGGCACCGCGCCGAAGCTGCGGGCCTGGCAGCAGGAAGCCCTCGACAGTTACTTCGGCAGCAGCCCCAAGGACTTCCTGGCGGTCGCCACGCCCGGCGCCGGCAAAACCACCTTCGCCTTGCGCGTGGCTTCGATGCTGATCGAGGCGGGGGTGGTGAACCGGGTGACGATTGTGGCCCCGACCGACCACCTGAAGCGCCAGTGGGCGGACGCCGCCGCGAAGGTCGGCATCGCTATTGACCCGAACTTCAAGAACGCGGACGGCCAGCACGGCCGCGGCTTCATCGGCGTCGCGGTCACCTACGCCCAGGTGGCCAGCAAGCCGATGCTGCACCGGGCCAAGACCGAGGCGGCGCGCACGCTCGTGATCCTGGACGAGATCCACCACGGCGGTGAGGCGCTGTCCTGGGGCGACGGGCTGCGCGAGGCCTTTGACCCGGCCGCCCGGCGCCTGTCCCTGACCGGCACGCCGTTCCGCTCGGATACCTCGCCGATCCCGTTCGTTGAATACGCTGAAGACCGCGACGGCATCCGCCGCTCCAAGGCCGACTACACCTACGGCTACGGCAAGGCCCTCCGCGACCACGTGGTCCGCCCGGTGATGTTCATGGCCTACTCCGGCCAGATGCGCTGGCGGACCAGCGCCGGGGACGAGATGGCCGCCTCGCTCGGCGAGGCCGCGGTCACCAAGGACATCACGTCGCAGGCCTGGCGCACCGCGCTGAACCCGGCCGGCGAATGGATCCCCGCCGTGCTCGCGGGGGCGGACAAGCGCCTCAGCGAGGTCCGGCGCACCGTGCCCGACGCCGGCGGTCTGGTCATTGCCACCGACCACGACGACGCCCGCGCCTACGCCGGGCAGTTGAAGAGGATCACCGGCGAGTCACCCACCGTCATCCTCTCCGACGACGCGAAGGCTTCATCCAAGATTGAGGAGTTCTCCGCCGGGGACAAGCGCTGGATGGTTGCGGTCCGGATGGTCTCCGAAGGCGTGGACGTCCCGCGGCTCTCGGTGGGCGTCTACGCGACCTCCACCTCCACGCCGCTGTTCTTCGCCCAGGCCGTGGGCCGCTTCGTGCGTGCCCGCAAACGCGGCGAGACGGCGTCGGTCTTCCTGCCCTCGGTGCCGCAGCTGACGGCTCTGGCGAACTCGATGGAGGCCGAACGGGACCACGCCCTGGACCGGCCGGAGAAAGAGGACGCCGACGGGCTGTTCAACCCCGAGGACTCGCTGGTGGAGGAGGCGAACCGGGAGGAGAAGGCCTCCGACACCCTGATGAAGGGCAAGTTCGAGGCCCTCGACTCGCAGGCGTCCTTTGACCGGGTGCTCTTTGACGGCGGCGAATTTGGCACCGGGGGCGAGGTGGGTTCGGAGGACGAGCTGGACTTCCTCGGCATCCCCGGCCTGCTCGACGCCGAACAGGTCGGCACCCTGCTGCGCCAGCGCCAGCACGAACAGCTCAGCCGCAAGAACAAGCGCGCCCCGCAGGGGGCAGCCGCCGCCGAGGCGGCCCCGGCCGTGCCGGACCACCGGATGCTGATGGACCTGCGTACCGAACTGGCCAAAAACGTCGCGGCCTGGTCAGCGCGGACCGGGACCCCGCACGGTGTCATCCACACCAAACTGCGGACCGTCTGCGGCGGCCCGGCTGTCGCCCAGGCCAACGAGGAGCAGCTGCAGAGCCGGCTGCGGAAGCTGCAGGACTGGTTCATCGGCCGGAAATAGCCGCCTGCCGCCGCAGCTGTCAGCGCCATCCGGCCGGGCACGAAACCGGCCGCAGACAAAAAAGGGACCGGCAACGCCGGTCCCTTTTTCGTGTGCGGCGGCTGCAGGCGCCAGGACTGCTGCGGCCGCCGCGCGGTGCGGTTACTGGGCGGCGCCGCAGGTCTGCGAGAGCTTCTGACCGGCCGCGGTGTAATCGGCCTTCAGTTCCTCAAGCTTGGCCGTATCCGGATTCTTCTTGGCCGACTCGTCGAGGTAGTCCAGGATCGACTGCAGCGGGGCCTGCAGATCCTCGGAGGCGGTTGCCTCGATCGGACGGATCTGGTTCGCCAGCCGGGTCATGCCGAACTTGTCCGAGGCGGAGGTCGGCGACGCGGTGATGGTCTTGACGCGCGCGCAGGTCTCCTCGCTGGTCATTTTCGGGGCCGAGCAGGCGGCTGCGCCGAGCAGGGTCCCGGCAGCGATCAGGACGGTCAGGGTTTTCTTCATGGTGTACTCCGGGAATTTGCGGGTCGCGTTACTGGCAAGGATTTCGAGTCTACTGTGCCCGGCGGGCGCGGACGAGCCTAGGCGATGTCGACGCCGCCGAGTTCCATTTCGGCGAAGGCGTCCTCCAGGTCCTCGGCGATCCCCACGGTGAGGCCGCGCAGCACGGTCGCGGAGTAGCCGGCCTGCACCGCGTCCAGGGCGGTGGCCCGCACGCAGTGGTCGGTGGCGATCCCCACCACGACCACCTCCTCGACGTCGTGGCTCTGCAGCCAGTCGTCGAGGCCGATCGCGTCCTCGTCGGCGGCGAAATCGTCCGTGGCGTCGCCGGTCCCGGCGGCCGGAAGCGACCCCGGCTTGCGGTCGCCGGTGGGGACGGCGTCGTCCGGGGCGAGCAGCCCCTCGAACCCCGAATAGGCCGCGGTGAACTGGCCCTTGCGGAAGTAGGCCTGGATGTACTCGGTGTCCAGGTCCGGGTGCAGCTCCGCGCCGCGGGTGCCCGCGACGCAGTGGGGCGGCCAGCTGTCCACAAAGTCCGGCTGTTCGGAGAAGTGTGCGCCCGGCTCGATGTGCCAGTCCTGGGTGGCCACGATGTGGTCGAACTGCCCGTGGTGGGCGTCGACGTATTCGCTGATCTCGGCGGCCAGGTCCGCTCCGCCTTCGACCGGGAGCGACCCCCCTTCACAAAAATCGTTCTGCACGTCAACGATGATCAGGGCACGTGACATTCAGTCCTCCTCGTAGATGGTGGGGATGGCTGCGTCGCCGCGCTGGAGCCGGTTGACCACGGCCGGCAGCTCCCGCATGCTGTCCGCGTGGCGCTGCCGGGCCCGCACCACGCCCTCGGGACCGGTCCAGCCGGGCAGCAGCTCGCCGTTCTTGATGAACTGCTGCAGCAGCTGGCGGTCATTGCCGTCGTCCTCGGGGCGGTGCCCGATCCCAAGAATCTCCTGGCTGGCGGTGCCGCGGTCGTTGAGCCTGCGCAGCGCGTATTTCCGGCCGCCCTTGCTGGTCTTGTTCTTCGCCGCCTTGGCCACCGGAACGAAATTGCCGCCGTCGTCGGTGCGGCTGACCAGCTTGTACACCATACTCGCCGTCGGCGCGCCGGAACCTGTCACCAGCGAGGTGCCGACGCCGTAGGAGTCCACCGGGGCGGACTGCAGCGCGGCGATGGCGAACTCATCAAGGTCCGAGGTGACGATAATCCGGGTGTTTTCGTTGCCCAGTTCATCCAGCAGCTGGCGGACCCACTGTGCCTGGGCCACAAGATCGCCCGAGTCCAGCCGCACCGCCCCCAGCTTGTCGCCGGCGAGTTCGACGGCGGTGCGGACCGCCGCTTCGACGTCGTAGGTGTCCACGAGCAGCGCGGTGCCGGCGCCCATCGACGCGATCTGCGCTTCGAAGGCCTCCCGCTCGGTGTCGTGCAGCAAGGTAAAGGAGTGCGCTGCGGTGCCCACGGTCTTGATCCCGTAGCGGCGGCCGGCCTCCAGGTTGGAGGTGCTGTCGAAGCCGGCGATCACGGCCGCGCGGGCCGCAGCGACGGCGGACTCCTCCTGGGTGCGTCGGGACCCCATCTCGACGCAGGGCCGGGTTCCGGCGGCGGTGATCATGCGCGACGCGGCCGAGGCGATGGCGCTGTCGTGGTTGAGGATCGAGAGGATGTACGTCTCCAGGATGCACGCCTCGGCGAAGGTCGATTCGACGATCAGGATGGGGGAGTTGGGGAAGTACGCCTCGCCCTCGGCGTAGCCCCAGATGTCGCCGGAGAAGGAGAAATTCGCCAGGTACTCCAGGGTTTCCTCGTTGACGACCTTGGTGCGGCGCAGGTAGTCGATCTCGGCGTCGCCGAAGCGGAAGCCGGCGATCCCCTCCAGCAGCCGGCCGGTGCCGGCCACGATCCCGTAGCGCCGGCCGTCCGGCAGCCGGCGAGCGAAGGCCTCGAACACCGACTTGCGGTGGGCGGCGCCGGAATGCAGTGCGGCCTGCAGCATGGTCAGCTCGTAGTGGTCGGTGTACAGGGACGTGCGGGGATGGTCCCAGCCAGCTGAGGTACTCACGAATTCACTCTAGTCCCCACCGGCTCCCGCGTCTCGCTTCGCTTCGCCGCGGGGCCCTCGCCGGCGTGGGCCCACCCACCGGCTCCCGCGTCTCGCTTCGCTTCGCCGCGGGGCCCTCGCCGGCGTGGGCCCACCCACCGGCTCCCCATAGAATGGACAGATGACCCTCAGCGTTGCGCTCGGCCCTGACACCCAGGAGAGCACCCAGACCGGAACAGCGGCGTCGACCGACGTCCTGACCGCCCCGGACATCCCATGGAACCTCGTGATCTGGAATGATCCGGTGAACCTGATGAGCTACGTCAGCTACGTGTTCCGCAGCTACTTCGGCTATTCGGAGGCGAAGGCGAACAAGCTGATGCTGGAGGTGCACAAGAAGGGCCGCTCCATCGTCGCGCACGGCAGCAAGGAACAGGTGGAGCAGCACGCGGTGGCGATGCACGGCTACGGCCTGTGGGCCACCGTGGAGAAGGCAAGCGGCGGCCACGGCGGCGGCAAGGGATCCGGCAGCGGATCGGGCAAAGGCAAGGGGAAACGTGGCTAAGGCATTCAAGTACGGCCTCAAGGGCATCACCGGCTACCTGGAGCCTGCCGAACGCGACCTGCTCCGCAGCCTGTTCGACGATGTGATCTCCATGCTGGAACCGGCCGAACGCGCCAGCCAGGATCCGCTGGCGGCGCTGGTGGGACTGGATGCCGAGGCCCGCGAACCTTCCGACCGTGCGCTGCGGCGGCTGCTGCCCAATGTCATGAAGGACGACGACGAGGCCTCGCTGGAGTTCCGCCGCTACACCGAGCGCTCCCTGCGGGAAAGCAAGATCGGCGCGCTGAGGGCGGCGGCGCTGGGGCTGGACAAGGACGAGCTGGTCCTGGCCCCGGCTGACGCCCGGCACTGGTCCACCGCGCTCAACGACGTCCGGCTGGTGCTCGCCGAGCGGCTCGACATCCGCGACGACGCCGACGCCGAGCACGTCCACCGGATGCAGGACTGGTCCCAGGCGGAGGACGTGGAAAGCTACCTGGCCCTGGTCTACAACTTCACCACCTGGCTGCAGGAATCCCTGGTCCAGGCGATGCTGGCCTCGCTCGAAGCGTGAGCCGCAGATGGTCCCTTATTAAGGGGCTACGCGACTTTAGGGGCTATGCGACGGCAGCGGCGGCCGCGACCGAGTCGGGATGTACTTGGGGGAGTTGCTCGAAAGCCGGTTTTCCAAACCAGTAACCCTGGAATAACCGGATCCCGGTTTCCTTCAGGACCAGGAACTCCGGCTCGGTCTCGATGCCTTCGGCGAGCACCGTGATGTCCAGTTCCCTGGCGATGCCGACAATGCCGGCCACGACGGCCTGGCGGGCCGGGCTGCTGTCGATCCCGCGGATGAGCTTCATGTCGATTTTGATCAGGTCCGGCTGGAAGTCGACCAGGAGCCCGAGCCCGGCATGGCCGGCGCCGAAGTCGTCGATGGCGGTGGTGAAACCATGTTTGCGGTATTCGGTGATGATGTTCGTCAGGTGGGCCGGGTCGGAGACTTCTTCGTTCTCCGTGAACTCGAACATGATGGACGACGTCGGAAAGCTGCACCGCCGGGCTGCCAGCAGCGTCGCACGCAGGCAGGCCGCCGGTTCGTAGACCGCGTTGGGCATGAAGTTGATCGACAGCATCAAGTCCTCGCCCGCGGGAAAGAGGCGCGACGCCAGCTCGATTGCCTTGACGCGGCAGTCCTGGTCGAAGCGGTACTTCTGCTCCGGCGAGACCTGGGACAGGACATGGAAGGCGCCCTCGCCCGACAGGCCCCTCACCAGCGCCTCGTAGCCCCAGACGCGGCCGGCGACGGCGTCGTAGATCGGCTGGAAGGCCATGCTGAAATCAAAGTCGAGTTTTGCAGATGTCGTGCAGCCTTCGCATGCCACGTGGAGTCCTCTCGCTGGTTACGCCCACCAGGGGGCACAGGATTCGCCGCCAACACCTGGAAGCAGCCCACAGCCTACCGGGCGTGCCCGGCCGCCCGCCGTCATCGGTGTGCGACCGGTTTTCCGCGTGTCGCGCATCCGCCGTAGAGCTCGTCGCAGGCTCTGTAGCGGGCCGTACGGTAATGACCAGGTGGCCGCGTTCTTCGTCGCGGCCCGGGTTCGAGGCGATCCTCCAAAAAGAAAGCCTGCTTACTGATTGTTGGCGAAACAGCGTACTCTTGCCGTGAGTGCTCCAGCGGGCAGCGAAAGGCCAAAATGAGTGAAGAACGCCGACGGGAACTCGGCCAGACGGATGCCCCGGTCGAGCATGAGCTGAAAGAGTCGTTTGACAAGACCATCGGCGAGGGGGCCGAACGGCTCCACCGGACGATGCGGAACGTCCTGGTCACCGGCTTTTTTGGCGGACTCGAAGTGGGACTGGGAATCATGGCCTACCTGGCCGTTCTGCACGAGACAGGGAATCACCTGCTGGCCGGGCTGGCGTTCAGTATCGGCCTGATCGCGCTCCTCCTCGCGCACAGTGAATTGTTCACTGAGAACTTCCTGATGCCGGTGGCCGCCGTAGTCGCGAAGGAGGGCAGCGTCCTCCAGCTGGCAAGGCTCTGGGGAGGGACCCTCGCGGCCAATCTGGCCGGCGGCTGGATTTTCGTCTGGATCGTCATGCAGGCCTTCCCCGAATGGGCGGCCGTCGTGAGCGAGAGCGCACACCACTACGTCGACGCACCGTTCTCCCTGCAGACGGTGGCGCTGGCGGTGCTTGGCGGCAGCACGATCACCCTCATGAGCCGGATGCAGCAAGGCACGGGCAACGATGTGGCCCGGATCGTCGCCACCATCATCGGGGGATTCCTCCTGGCCGGGCTTCAGCTCTTCCACTCGATTTTGGACTCGCTGCTGATCTTTGCGGCTATCCACTCCGGCGCAGACATCGGCTACGGACAGTGGCTGGGCTGGTTCGGCTACACGCTGCTGTTCAATGTCCTCGGCGGCATCATCCTGGTCACCCTCCTCCGGCTGGTCCGGACCAAAGAGCTCGTGGAAAAGCGCCGCACGGAGGCCCCCGCGGACCCCGACGCGGCCCACGAGGCGTGAAGCCCGCACTGCCGCGACGGCCCGGGCGGTCGCCCGCCGCGGCCACCCCCGGTGTGACCCATCAGACACGAGTCGCTCGACACAATGAGATGGCCGCGCCTGTGGTCAACCCCTATCCTCGAATAATCATGACTTCAGCATCGAGCACGGATCCGGCAGTGGAAGCTGCGGCGGAGACCGCAGCGGGCAGCACCGGGGGCACCCTGCCGGGGGAGCGGCCGATCGGCGTTTTCGACTCCGGGGTCGGGGGCCTGACGGTGGCACGGGCCATCATCGACCAGCTGCCCAACGAATCCATCCTGTACGTCGGCGACACCGCCCACGGGCCCTACGGTCCGCTGCCCATCGCCGAGGTCCGCGCGAACGCCCTCGGCGTGATGGACGAACTGGTCGACTCCGGCGTCAAGCTGCTCACGATCGCCTGCAATTCCGCGTCGGCCGCCGTGCTGCGCGACGCCCGGGAACGGTACACCGCCCGGTACGGCATCCCGGTGATCGAAGTAATCCAGCCCGCCGTCCGCCGCGCCGTGGCGGCCACCCGCAACGGCCGGGTCGGCGTGATCGGCACCTCGGCCACCGTCGGTTCGCGTGCCTACGATGACACCTTCGCGGCGGCTCCGGATCTGCAGATCACCTCGGCGGCCTGCCCGGCTTTCGTCTCCTATGTGGAGGCCGGGGTGACCACCGGACCGGAACTGCTCGCCGTCGCCCGCGAATACCTGGCCCCGCTCAAAGCGGCCGGGGTGGACACCGTGGTGCTGGGCTGCACGCACTACCCCTTGCTCACCGGTGTGATCTCCTACGTGATGGGCGAGGATGTCACGCTGGTCTCCAGTGCAGAGGAAACCGCCAAGGACGTCTACCGCGCGCTGGCCTCGAGCGGCCTTGAGCGGACCGGCACCGCCGCCCCGGAACACAACTTCATCGCCACCGGGGACGCCGCGCAGTTCGAACACCTCGCCCGGCGTTTCCTTGGCCCGGAGGTCCTCAGCGTCCGCCACGTCGACCACGTTGCCGCGCAGTACCCGACCGGCAGCCTGGCCCGGATCACCCCGGAGATGATCGCCGCCGCGCAGGCCGGCACCGGCCGGCCCCGGATTTCCAACTTTGTCTCCACCGCAGCCGCTCCGCTCTCCGGGCTCGGGAGGTCCGGCCGGTGAAGCTGACCATCGTGGGCTGCACCGGCTCCTTTCCGGGACCCGGCTCGCCGGCGTCGTGCTACCTGCTGACCGCCAACGACGGCGAGCGGACCTGGAAGATCGTGCTGGACCTGGGCAGTGGCGCCCTCGGCGCGATCCAGCGCTACACCGACCTCGAGGACATCGACGCGATCTTCCTCACCCACCTGCACCCCGACCACTGCATGGACCTGTGCGGGCTGCACGTCGCGGTGCGCTGGAAGCCGGGCGGCTGGGGCCGGGGCCGGATCCCCGTCTGGGGTCCCGCCGCGACCGCGGACCGGATGGCCACCGCCTACGGCCTGGACCTGGACCCGGGCATGCACGAGGAATTCGACTTCAGCAACTGGTCCGAGCGCAAACCCGTCGCCATCGGCCCCTTCACCGTCACCCCGTACGCCGTGAACCACCCCGTCGAGGAGGCCTACGCCCTCCGTGTGGAGGTCACCGAGCCGGACCAAGACGGTGTTCCGTCCACCCGGGTGCTCAGCTATTCGGGCGACACCGACTCCTGCAGCGGACTCGAGGACGCCGCCCGGGACGCGGACGTGTTCCTCTGCGAGGCGGCCTTCGAGGAGGGCCGCGACGACGGCATCAAGGACGTCCACCTGACCGGTAAACGCGCCGCCGAGGCGGCCGTCGCCGCCGGGGCGCGGCGATTGCTGCTGACGCACATTCCGGTCTGGACGTCCCCGACGAAAGTGATGGCGGAGGCCAAGGAGGTCTTCGGCCAGCACGTGGCGGTCGCCGTCGCCGGCGTGCACTACACGGTCTGAGCACCGCGGCGGGGTCCCGGGTCGATATGCTGGAAGGCATGACTTCCGAAGCCCTTACCGCCCCCGTCATCCGTGCCGACGGCCGCACCCCCGACCAGCTCCGTCCGATCAGCATTACCCGCGGCTGGTCCAAGCAGGCCGAAGGCTCGGCCCTGATCGAGTTCGGCAACACCCGGGTCCTCTGCACGGCGTCGCTGACCGAGGGTGTGCCGCGCTGGCTCAAGGGCGAGGGCCGCGGCTGGGTCACCGCCGAATACGCCATGCTGCCCCGGGCCACCAACACCCGCTCCGCGCGGGAGTCCGTCAAGGGCAAAATCGGCGGCCGCACGCACGAGATCTCCCGGCTGATCGGCCGCTCGCTGCGCTCGATCATCGACACCAAGGCCCTGGGCGAAAACACCATTGTGCTGGACTGCGACGTGTTGCAGGCCGACGGCGGCACCCGCACGGCTGCCATCACCGGCGCCTACGTCGCGCTCGCCGAAGCGATCCGCTACGCGCGCGAGAACAAGCTGATCGCCCGCAACGCCCAGCCGCTGGTCGACACCATCGCCGCCGTCTCGGTGGGCATCATCGACGGCGTCCCGATGCTGGACCTGCCGTACGTCGAGGATGTCCGGGCCGAAACCGACATGAACGTTGTGGTGACCGGGTCGGGCAAGTTCGTCGAGGTCCAGGGCACGGCCGAAGGGGCCCCGTTCGACCGCGATGAGTTGAACAAGCTGCTGGACCTGGCGCTGCTGGGCACCGAACAGCTCGCCGCCATCCAGCGCGACACCCTGGCCGAGGCCCCGTGAGCGGCGCTCCGGCCGCAGACCCGGGACACCGGCCGGTCCTGGTCCTCGCCACCCACAACCAGGGCAAGTTGAGGGAACTGCGCGAGCTGCTGCGCGGGCAGCTTCCCGGGCTCGACGTCGATACGCAGGTGGTGGACGCAGGCGCCGTCGGGGCGCCCGACGTCGTTGAAACCGGCGTGACCTTCGCGGAGAACTCGCTGCTGAAGGCGCGGGCGGTGGCGGAAGCGACCGGCCTGGTCGCGATTGCCGACGACTCCGGACTGGCCGTGGACGTCCTGGGCGGGGCGCCGGGCATCTTCTCCGCGCGCTGGTCCGGGCGGCACGGCGACGACGCCGCGAACCTGCAGCTGCTGCTGGACCAGCTCTCCGACGTGCCGGACGCCTATCGCGGTGCCGCGTTCGTCTGCGCCGCGGCCCTCGCCGTGCCGGCAGCGGACGGCGGGGAGGCCCGGGAAGTGGTCGAGTACGGCCAGCTGGAGGGCACCCTGCTGCGGGAGCCGCGCGGGGCGGGCGGCTTCGGCTATGACCCGGTGCTGCAGCCCAGCGGCCTGGACCGCAGCTGCGCCGAGCTCAGCCCGGCGGAAAAGAACGCCATCAGCCACCGGGGGCACGCCTTCCGGGCGCTGCTGCCGGCGATTGTGGAGGCCCTGGCCGGGAGGTAAGCCGCCGGGCCATAAAGGAAGGCGCCCCACCTGGTGGGGCGCCTTCCTTTTAGCGTTGTGACCGACTGCCTTGTCCGGACCGGACCGGACTGTCCCGGCGCTACGGCGTCTTGCGCTCTTCCTCGGGCTCGTGCTCTTCGATGAATTCCTCGACCAGGCCCGTGCCGTACTTCTCGGCCTGGCGCTTGGCGATGAAACCGCGGATCACTTCAATCCCGATCGGGATGACCGAGAGGAGCACGATCGCGATGAAGATAATGTCCAGGTTGTCGCGGACCCACGGCACCTTGTCGCCCAGCAGGTAGCCCAGCAGGGTGACACCGCCGCCCCAGAGCACGGCGCCGATCACGTTGTAGATGAAGAACTTACGCTTGCTCATCTGGGCCACGCCGACGATCACCGGGACGAAGGTCCGGATGATCGGCACGAAGCGGGCCAGGATCAGCGCCTTGCCGCCGTGCTTTTCGAAGAACGCATGCGCGCTTTCGACGTTTTCGCGCTTGAACAGCTTCGAATCCGGTTTGTTGAAGATGGCCGGGCCGGCCTTGGAACCGATCAGGTAGCCCGCCTGGTTGCCGATGATTGCGGACACAACGATCAGCGCGGCAAACGCCCAGATGTTGAACTTGATCGTGTCCGTGGCGACGAGCAGCCCGGCCGTAAAGAGCATGGAGTCGCCCGGCAGGAAGAAACCGATCAGCAACCCGGTCTCGGCGAAGATGATGCCGCACACCAGCACCACCACCCACGGCGCGAGGGCCGGGTCCGCCAGGAAGACCTGGGGGTTGAGCCAGTCGGGGAGAAGGGAGGACAGGTGCGGCTGGACCGGTCCGGCGCCTCCGAAGGTGGCCACGGCGAAGTCGTGCAGGGTGTTTGGGTTCACCCATCTAGGGTACTTGACGGGCCTCCAGGGTCGTTGACGGGCCGCGGCCGGTTCCGGCGGTAAAGTTGGGGGCGTGGGTTTGGACTTTACGGCGATCGACTTTGAGACCGCGAACGGCTTCCGAGGCTCCCCGTGCGCCGTAGGTCTGAGCAAGGTGCGCGGCGGCGTCGTCGTCGAGGAGGCCTCCTGGCTGATGCGGCCGCCCGCGAACCACGACGTGTTCGATCACCACAACGTCCGGATCCACGGCATCCGGCCCGACCAGGTGGCCGGCCTGCCCCGCTTCGGTGAGTTGTTTCCCGAGATCGGCGCCTTCATCGGCGACGACGTGCTGGCCGCCCATAACGCCGCTTTCGACCTCGGCGTGATCCGTTCCGGCTTGGAAGTTTCCGGCCTGCCCGGACCGGCCTATGACTACGTCTGCACGGTGATGCTGTCCCGGCGCTGCTACTCGCTGGTCTCCAACTCGCTCCCGTATGCTGCCGAGGAGGCCGGGGTTCCGCTGTTGAACCACCACGACGCCGCGGAGGACGCGCGGGCCTGCGCGGGCATCCTGATCGACATCGCAGCCCGCAACGGTGCCGCGAGCATCGCCGAACTCTACCTTTCGCTGGGGCTGTCCGTGTCCCGGCAGCCGGCCTTCGATCCGCGGCGCGACCCGCTCTCCAAAGCCACCCTCTCCGCCCTCGAGGCGCTGGCCGCAGGTCAGGGGCCGGTCCCCGCGACCCGTCCGTTCCGGCCCGGCTGGCCGGAGGAGGGCGCCAACCCGGCGCCGAACGCCGCGGCCGAGCCGGACCATCCGCTGTTCGGGCAGACCGTGGTGTTCACCGGCGAACTCGCGATTCCGCGGCCCGAGGCCAAACTGCGGTCCGCGGAGCTTGGGGCGCGGTCCGAAAGCCGCGTCACCGCCCGCACCACCGTGCTCGTGGTGGGCGACGGCTTTGTCGCGGCCGACCTGCGCTCGGGCCGGCTGACCGGCAAAGCGCGCCGCGTCCTGGAACTCCACGAACGCGGCCAGCGGATTGAGGTCCTCTCCGAGGGGGAGTTCCTGCAGATGGTGGGCGGCCACGTGCCCGCCGCGTCGGTGGCGCCGGCCGGCTAAGGGCTGGGGCCGCCGCGGCTGCCAGCGCCGGTCACACGGCGCAACATTCATTTCTTGCGGGCCGAACCTGCTCCTAGCCTTAAACGATGAGCAAACTGATCTCCCCGCCCGCCCGCTCCAGCCGGGCCGACGACGCCGGGCCGCGGGGCGGCGTCGACTGGGCCAGGGTGTTCGCGTTCCCCAACCCGGTGAACGAGTACTCGGCACGGATCACCGCTGCCCTGGTGGTGCTGCTCTCGCTCGCCACGCTCCTGACCGGATTCGGCTGGGGACTGGCGGTCATCGCCGCAGGGTTCTGGCTGCGGGTTCTCTTCGGTCCGCGGATTTCGCCCTTCGGTGTGCTCTCGGTCAAGGTCCTGACGCCGCTGCTGGGCAAGAAGCGGCTGGTACCTGGACCGCCGAAACGCTTTGCACAGGGTATCGGCGCGGCCCTGTCCACGGCGGCCGCGGTCCTCTTCGCTGCCGGCAGTGCCCCGGCGGCCTGGACCCTGCTCGCCATGCTCATCGTGGCCGCCTCGCTGGAAGCGTTTGCCGGCTTCTGCCTCGGCTGTGCGGCGTTCGGGTTCCTGCAGCGCCGCGGCCTCATTCCGGAGGACGTCTGCGAGGCCTGCAACAACATTTCGCTCAGGCGCCCGTAACCGCCGCCAGCCGCTCGGCCATGCCGCGGATGAGTCCGGGGGCCTCCAAGGCCGCCAGCCAGTCCGTCGGCAGGCACTCCTCGCCGTAGTGCGCGCCCAGGATGTTGCCGGCGATTGAGGCCGTCGAGTCGCTGTCGCCGCTATGGTTCACCGCCACCGCGATAGCGGCCCGGAAATGCTCTTCGGGACTTGCCACCGGAACCGCCGTCGCGCCCGGGGCGGTTGCCAGCACCGCGTAAAGCCCGACGGCGAGGGCCTCCTCCGCCACCCAGCCCTCACCCAGGGCCTCGACCAGTTCCTCGGCGGCCAGCGGGCCGCCGTCGCCGGCCGCCAGGCGCAGGGCCGACGCGAGCCGCTCGAGCAGGGCGGGATCTGGCTCCTCGCCCTTGGCCAGCTTTCCGTCCCGCAGGTGGGCGAGCACCTGGTCGGCGGCCCCGCGCAGGGTTCCGCCGTTGACGAGCGCGTGGATCAACAGGCTGAACGCGCCGGCGCTTTGCCGGGCGGCGGGGTGCCCGTGGGTCAACGACGCAGCATCGGCGCTCATCTTGTACACCGCGTCCGCCTCGATGTAGGGGATCAGCCCGAACGGGGCCGACCGCATCACCGTGCCGCAGCCCTTGGACTCAGGGTTGACCGGCCGGTAGACGGTTCCCATCTCCCCGGTGGCCAGGCCGCTGAGGCAGGCGTTGCCCGGCGCGCGGCGGTGCCGGAGCACCTCGTGGCTGTCGATCCAGCGCGGCGGCTGGAAGGGCGCGGAGTCCGGCAGCGCGACGCCCTGGCTGGACAGCCAGCGCAGGTAGGCCAGCCAAAGGCAGGCGTTCGTGTCCGCCGCGACCCCTGAGTTGGCCCACTCGAGGGCCTCCAGCAGGCCGTCCACGGTGTACAGCGTCATCTGGGTGTCGTCGGAGAAGTGGCTGCCGCCGTCGAGGTCCGCGAAGCCACGCAGCCCGGCCGGCCCGTAGCTCGTGCGGATCGCGTGGATTGTCTCGAATTCGACGGCGTAGCCGAGCGAATCGCCCAGCGCCCCGCCCAGCAGGCAGCCGTGGATGCGGGACTCGTGGGACGGCGTCACGGGTGCCGCCGCGGGACTGCCGGGCTCAGTACTCATACCTTCAAATTTACCCCGCGGCGTCCGGCTCCGGATGCCGGTAGGGTGCTGTTGGCGCCATCTTGGTCCGGCGCCGCCACCCCGAGCAAAGGACGGCGATGCGCGAACCAGCCTGGCGGAAGACGGGCACCACGCCCGACTACAGATTTTCGCTGGCCAACGAGCGGACGTTCCTTGCCTGGGTCAGGACCTCCCTGGCCCTGATCGCGGGCGCCCTGGCCATCGACCAGCTGGCACCGAACATCGCCCCCGGCCCGGTGCGCATCGCCATCTGTGTCGTACTGGCTGTCCTGGGCGCCGGGCTGGCAGCGCTGGCCTACCACCGCTGGGGCCGGATGGAGGCAGCGATGCGCAACAACCGGGAACTGCCGTACTCCGGATTGATGCTGATTATGACCGTCGGTGTTGCCGTCGCCGCGCTCACCATCGCCATCCTGATCTTCGTCGCACGGTGACCACTGCGCCGCGGGACCCCGGGCTGCAGCCGGAGCGCACCACCCTGGCCTGGGGGCGGACCCTGATGGCGCTGATAGTGGCGGACCTGTTCATCTGGCGAACCTGGGCGCTGTCCGGTCCGGGAACTGGCCGCGGCGGCGGCTTCGACTACCTCGGCCTCTGCTCCGCGGCGGCGCTCGGGGCCACGGCGGTTTTGTTCGTCTGCGTGCGGTGGCGGTCCCGGCAGCTGCGCGGCTCCACCGCGGTGGCCCCGGCGGTGCTGATGTTCAGCGCGACGGCGGCGGTGCTGGTCCTTGCCGCGAGCACGGTGGCTGCGATCGTCCTGGGGACGTAGGCGCCGGGCCGGTGCACAAAACTGTCAGTGGCAGCCGATAGCGTAGTTGCATGCGGTTATTGCACACCTCCGACTGGCATCTGGGCCGGTCATTCCACGGCATCGGGATGCTCGACGCCCAGCGCGCGTTCATCGACCAGCTGGTCGGCACCGTGCGGGACCACGCGGTCGACGTCGTGCTCATCGCCGGCGACGTCTACGACCGCGCCTTGCCCGGGGTCGACGTTGTGGACCTGCTGGACGACGCCCTGGTGCGGCTCAGCGCCGCCGGCGCGAAAGTAGTCCTGACCAGCGGGAACCATGATTCGGCCATTCGGCTGGGCTTCGCGTCCCGGCTGCTCGAACGCGGTGGAGTGCACCTGCGCACCCGGCTCGCGGACCTGGACACGCCGCTGCTGCTGCCGCTCTCCGCCGCCGACGGCGGTACGGCCGACGGCGAGGGTCCCATCCTGGCGATTTACGGCATCCCCTGGCTGGAGCCCCGACTGGTCGCCGCGCAGCTGGGCGTCGAGACCGCCAGCCACTTCGAAGTGACCCGCGCCGCGACCGGACTGGTCCGGGCCGACATCGCCGCCCGCTCCGAACACCGGACCGTGCATTCGGTGGTGCTGGCCCACACCTTCGTCAGCGGCGGGATCAGCTCCGACAGCGAACGGGACCTGAGCATAGGCGGCGTAGGCGCAGTACCGCTGGACCTCTTCGACGGCTTCACCTACGCCGCCCTGGGCCACCTGCACGGACGGCAGTCGCTCTCACCTGCCGTCCGCTACTCCGGCTCACCGCTGGCCTACTCGTTCTCGGAAGCGCAGCACCGGAAAGGCGGCTGGCTGGTCGATGTGGACGCCGGCGGCGTCACCGCCGTCACCGAGATCCTGTGGGATGCCCCGCGCCGCCTCGCGGTGCTGCGCGGCAAACTGGAGGATCTGCTGGCGGGCGAGGAGTTCGCTGCGGCGGAGGACGCCTACTGCCAGATCACCCTGACCGACGCCCAGCGCCCGGCCCAGGCCATGGAACGGCTCCGCGCCCGCTTCCCGGACACCCTCGTCCTGGGCTTCGATCCGGAGGGCGCGGCGGCCTCGGCGAAAACCAGCTACAGCAGCAGGCTGGCCCAGGCCGGCGACGACCTCGCAATCTGCTGCGGCTTCCTGGAACACGTCCGCGGCCGCGGCGCCGATGAGGCCGAATCCGGTGCTTTGGCCGAGGCCCTCGAAGCCGTCCGACTGGAAGGGGTGTCCCGGTGAGGATCCACCGCCTGGAAATCTCCGCGTTCGGCCCGTTCGCCGGCACGGAACGGATCGATTTCGACCGGCTCAGCGCGCACGGGCTCTTCCTGCTCAACGGTGCCACCGGCGCCGGCAAGACCAGCGTCCTGGACGCCATCTGCTTCGCCCTCTACGGCTCCGTGCCCGGGGCCCGGCAGGAGGGGAAACGGCTTCGCAGCGACCATGCCGAACCCGCCGCGGAGCCCCGCGTCACCTGCGAGTTCTCCGCCCAGGGCCGGCATTTCGAAGTCTCCCGCACGCCCGCCTGGCACAAACCCAGCGCCCGGGGCAAAAACGGGTTCACCGAGCAAAAAGCCAACACCCTGCTGCGCGAACGGGTGGACGGCGCCTGGCTGGAAAAGTCCGGCCGCAACGACGAGGCAGGGGCGGAGATCACCGCACTGCTGGGCATGGACCGGGAACAGTTCACCCGGGTGGTCATGCTGCCGCAGGGCGACTTCGCGGCGTTCCTGCGCTCTAAGGCCGCCGACCGGCTGGTGCTGCTCCAAAGCCTTTTCGGCACGCAGCGCTTTGAAGCGGTCGAGCAGGAACTTACGCGGCGTGCGGCGGCGGCCCGCGGCGCCGTCGAAAGCCTCAACAATGACCTCGCCCTGCTGCTGGCCCAGGCCGAGGCGGAATCCGCCGGGCTCGGCCTGGACCTTGACCAGGCGCCGGGACGCGAGGACGCGGAAGCGCTGCTGGCCTGGCTGGAAGCCGGTGCCGCGACGACGGCGGGCGAGCGGCGGGCCGCAGCGGAGGAGGCCGAACGCGCCAGCGCCGGGCTGGCCGCCCGGCTCGAGGGCGCGGCGGCGCGCGCGGCGCGGCAGGCAAAACTCGCCGCCGCCGAGGCGCGCCGGGCCGCGGCCGAGGCGGCTGCGCCGGCGCTGCAGGACAAGGCCGAACGGCTGCAGCAGCACCGGAAGGCAGAGGTGCTGGGCGGCCAGCTGCAGGCGGCCGACGAGGCCGCGGCGGCGCAGGAACGGGCCGCCGCGGCAGCCGCTGCCGCGGCCGGCGAGCTGCGGGCCGCGGCACCTGCCGACCCGGAGCTGGCCGTGCTGGCCGCAGCCCTTCCGGCGTCCGGGGGCCCCGCGGACGGGCCGCTTTTTGACGGTACGGTACTGCGCAGCGAACTCAGCCGGCTCCGCTCACTGCGGGCTGTCCTGGAAGAGCGGCTGCCGGACGAGGAGCGCCTCGCCGCCATGACCGCCCGGACCGCCGGGTTGCGGGAGAGCCTGGCCCGGCGGCACGCCGCACACCGGGCCGGCGCCGACGCCCTGGAGGTGCTGCGCACAGAGTCCGCCGGACTCCAGGACGGCGCTGGCCCCGCTCGAGGAGCTGGCCGCCGAAGTCCAGCTGCGCACCAAGGAAGCCGCCGCGGCGGAGGAACTGGTCGACATCGTCGCCCGGCACGCCTCGGCCGCGCACAACTGCGGCCGGATCACCGAACGGCACCGGAGCGCCCGTGACACCCACCAGGACTGCCGGCAGCGCTGGCTCGACCTGCGCGAGCAGCGGCTCGCCAATGCCGCCGCGGAACTCGCCGCCCAGCTGGTTCCGGATGAGCCGTGTCCGGTCTGCGGCAGCGCCGGGCATCCCGCGCCCGCGCCCGCGGCGGCCCATGCTCTGGCCATCGCCGAGGCCGAGCAGGCCGCCCAGGATGAGGCCGAGGCGGCCGAGGCCGTATTGTCCGCGCTGGAACGCGAATTGGCCGAGGCCCGGCAGGAGCTCGCCGTGCTGGCCGCCCAGGGCGGCGACACCGGCGCCGAAGACGCCCGTGCAGACGCGGCGCTAGCCAGGGAGCGCGCCGCCCAGGCCGCCGGCGCCGCCGTCGAACTCGCCGCCAACAAGGCACGGCGGTCCGCGCTGGAGGAGGAGATCTCGGCTGCGGAACAGGCCCAGGCCGAGGCCGCGTCCGGGATGGCGCAGACCCAGTCGACGATCCACGAGGTCAGCGGGCAGGCCGAAGCCCTGGAAACCGCGCTGGCAGGACTGCGCTCCGGGCACGCCACCCTGGGCGCCCGCCTAGCCGCGGTGAGCGGCACGACGGCCCTGCTGGAGCGGGCCGACGCAGCTGCCGGCAGCCTCGAACAGGCCCGGGAGCGGGCTGCGGAGTCCCTCGCCCAGCTGGAGCGGGCCCTGCCGGCTGCCGGATTCGGGTCGGCCGCTGCGGTCCGTGCGGTTCTGCTTCCGGCCGGGGAGGCAGCCGGGCTGGAAACCGCGGTCCGGGCCGGGCAGGACGAAGCCGCCCGGCTCGGGGAACTTTTCGCCGGCGAGGAACTCGCCCTGGCCGCCCGGGAGCTGGCGGCGGAGGGCCCGGTCGAGAACGCCGTGCTCGACCAGCTGCGGGCCGAGTCGGCCGCGGCCGAACGCCTGGAACGGGAGGCCGTCCTGGCCTCAGGACTCGCCGCGACGTCGGTGCGGACCCTGAACCGGATCGCCGCCGACTACGCCGAACGCGCCGACACCGGCCGGGAGCCCCGGGAGCGCGCGGCGCTGTGGACCGCCGTGGCGGAGGCGGCCCGCGGCGGCGGCGACAACACCTACCGCATGAGCCTGAACAGCTACGTGCTGGCGGCCCGGCTGGAGCAGGTGGCGGCCGCGGCCTCGGAACGCCTGACCGGCATGAGCGATGGCCGCTACACCCTGCAGCACACGGACGCGCGGGCCGCCCGGGGACAGAAGTCCGGGCTTGGCCTGGAAGTGGTGGACCAGTGGACCGGCCAGCGCCGCGACACGGCCACGCTCTCCGGCGGGGAGTCGTTTATGGCCTCACTCGCGCTGGCCCTGGGTCTCGCCGACGTCGTGCAAATGGAATCCGGCGGCGTGGACATTGAGACCCTGTTCGTGGATGAGGGCTTCGGCAGCCTGGACGAACAATCCCTCGAACAGGTCATGGACGCACTCGAAGGACTCCGCGACGGCGGCCGGGTCGTTGGCCTGGTCAGCCACGTGGCCGAAATGAAGCAGCGGATCACCACGCAACTGCAGGTGGTCAAGGGCCGCAACGGGTCCACCCTACATATCTCCGACGACGCCCGGGCCTGAGGCTCCGCCCGGGCTGCCCGGGGGCTCCGCCCGGGCTGCCCGGGGACGGGCTACCGGGAGACGGGCTGCCGGGAGACGGGCTGCCCGGGGACAGGGGGCTCGGGTATAATTATCGGGTTACCGGGTCGCGCGCATCGGGAGGGGGGACGATGCGCATGATCGAACGAACCCGGAATCATGAACCCTTCACCGTCTTCCTCGACGTCCCCGGCCGCAGCCTCTTCCGCCACGGCAGCCTCTTCTGCAGCGCCACCTGACCCGGCGCCCCTGACGGAACCTCGCAGCGCAGGACGCTTCGCCCGGCTTCCCCTGCTGGCCGGCCGGAGTTTTATCCCGCTGGGGCTCTTCGCCCGCCTGCCGCTGGCCATGCTCACCGTCGGCGCCCTTACGCTCGTCACCGCGGTCAGCGGATCCTACGCTGTCGGGGGTGCTGCTGCCGGGGCCGTCGGGATCGGCTCGGCGCTCGGCGCCCCCGTCCTGGGCTCCCTCGCCGACCGGGTGGGCCAGCGGCCCGTCCTGCTCGTGTCCGCCGTCCTCAACACCGCGGCCGTGACCGCGCTGATCCTGGCCGCCTACCTGGTCCCCGGCGTCCGGGAGCTCGCCGCCGCCGTGCCGGTCCTCGCCGCGGCCTTCGTGGCCGGTGCCAGCTGCCCGCAGGTCGGACCGCTCGCACGGGTCCGCTGGATGGCCCTGAGTTCGCGTGCCGGCGGCGGGCATCCGGACGACCTCGACACCGCCCTGTCCTATGAGAGCACCGCCGATGAACTGACTTTTGTGCTGGGCCCCGCGCTGGTGGGAATCCTGGCGAGCCTGCTCAGCCCCTGGCTGCCGCTGGCGCTCGCTGCCGTTCTCACCCTCACACTGGTGCCCGCCTTCGCCGTGCACCCCACCCACCGGGCCGTGCCGCGGACCCCGGCGCCGGGCCGGACGGCAGCCGCCGCCGCCCGGCAACGACGGAAGTCCCTGACGGCCGGGCAGCGGACAGCCGGCGCCGCCGCCGTCGGACTCCCGGTCCTGGCCATGGTCTGTATGGGCACGTTCTTCGGCGCCACCCAGACCTCGCTGAGTTCCTTCGCCGCCGGCTTCGCCACGTCGGAGCTGGCGGGTCTGCTGTACGCCGTCATGGGCCTCAGCTCGGCCGCCGCGGCGCTGTCCGTGGCGTACTGGCCGCGGCGGTTCGGCCCGCACGCCCGGTGGCTGGCCTGCGGGGCGCTGATGACCGGGTTCGCGGCCCTGCTGCTGCTGCCCTCGACCGCGCTGCCCATGATCCTGGTACTGCTGGTGCTGGGCGTGCCGGTGGGCCCGTTGATGGTCACCGTCTTTGCGATCGGCGGCGTCGTGGCCCCGGCGGGCAGGCTCGGCACGGTGATGACGGCACTGGCCAGCGGTATCGTGGCCGGAACGGCCGTCGGTTCGTCCGTTGCCGGGCAGCTTGCCCAGAACGTCGGCTACCGGGCCGCGTTCCTCGTCCCGGTCTGCGCCGCCGCGGCGCTGTTCCTGCTCGGTGCGGCGGCCGCCGTCGTGCTCCGGCGCCGCAGCCGCGCGGCGTCACCGTCCGCCTGACCCCACCCGCCCCGCCGGGGCTGCGGGGGCAGCAGCCTCAGGCGAGCTGCGCCTCGATGCGGGCGGCGCTCGCCGTCAGAGCGGCGGCGACCTCGGCCGGATCCTGCGCCGCGCGAATGTACACCACCGCCAGGGCCGCCGGCCGCCCGCCCGGGACCCGCACCGGAACGGCCAGCGAGGACACGCCCGGGATGACCTCGTCGTGGCTCGCGGCGAAGCCGCGGCGCCGCGCCTCGGCGGCCTCGGGCCGGTAGGGGATACCCGGGGCCAGGCTGTTCCATTCCTGCTCCGAGAGTGCCGACTGGATGGCGATGCCCGGCGCGCCGGCGCTGACCGGGTGCCGTGATCCCGGGTGCTGGACGACGGCGGCGCCTGTGTGCCGCGGGTCGACGGTGACAAGGGTGACGCAGTCTTCGCGGTCCCAGACGGCCACAAAGGCGCTCATGGTCAGGGCGTTGGCCAGCTGCGTGAGCTCCGGGAGGGCGGCAGTCTGCAGGTTGCGGGCCACCCCGCGGGCCAGCACGGCCAGCCCCGGGCCCGGCTGGACCCTGCCGCCGTCGTCCCGCACCAGCAGCGAGTGGTCCTCAAGGGTGCGCAGGATGCGGTATGCCACCGAACGGTGGACGCCCATGGCGTCGGCAAGTTCCGCGATGGTGAGCGGCTCCGGGGCATCGGCAAGGATTTCCAGTGCCCGGATGCCCCGGGACAGCGTCTGGGAAGGCGGGGCCTGGGTGCTGCCGGCGTTCGGAGTCATGGAGTCCATCCTATTGGCGCGGCAGCACGAAGGGGGCGCCGCGGGGGTGCAGCCGCGCCCGCGGACGGGAGACGCGGCGAGCGGCGCGGCCGTGCGGCCCTTGTGTTCCGGCTCACAGTCAAGTAGCGTTCTATATGGGAACTGTGTGTTCGATTATAGAACACGCGATCCGACGGGGCAAGGGTCGGAACGGGCCCCGGCCACCGCCGGCAACGACCGTCCCGCATGTCAGCAAGGAAACAGCGGCGACCGCCACGCTCCGCACCCGCGCCGGGAGGCGAGGGGGTCCGGGGTGGCGGCGACAAAGCTTTCCGGCCGGCATGTGTGCCTTATCACATGTTTCGTAGTATGATCGCACATACTAACTGACCGTTCGATCAGTAAATACAGAGGCATCCAGTTATTCACTCAGCACCCATCCGGGCAGTACCTCTGCCCCCAGCAACGGAGTTCCAATGACCGCAACTTCAACCGTCGATTCAACGGCGGGCCCCAGCAGCAAGCATGAGGAACGCAAAGTCCTCGCCGGGACGCTGGTCGGTACCACCATCGAGTGGTACGACTTTTTCATCTTCGCCCAGCTGACAGCTACGCTGCTGTCCCCGCTCTTCCTGGCACCCCTGAATGCCTCCAACCCGGGCCTGGCGCAGATTCTGTCCTTCGCCCTGATCGGCATCAGCTTCCTGTTCCGCCCGCTCGGCGCCGTTGTCGCGGGCCACCTCGGCGACCGCCTGGGCCGTAAGGCCATGCTGGTCTTTACCCTCGTTATGATGGGGGCCGCCACGGCCCTGATCGGCATGCTGCCGACCTACGCACAGATCGGCGTCTGGGCCCCGGTCCTGCTCATCGCCCTGCGCGTCATCCAGGGCTTCTCGGCCGGCGGCGAATGGGGCGGTGCAGCCCTGATGGCTGTCGAGCACGCCCCCGTGAGCAAGCGTGGCCTCTTCGGCGCGTACCCGCAGATCGGTGTTCCGGTGGGCATGATCCTCGCCACCGGGCTGCTGTACTTCTTGAACACGTCCATGTCCAAGGCGGACTTCGCGGCCTGGGGCTGGCGGATGCCGTTCCTGCTCTCGATCGTGCTGATCGTCGTCGGCTACCTCATCCGCCGCGCGGTGGCCGAGAGCCCCGTGTTCAAGGAGATGCAGGAACGCAAGGAAGAAAGCAAAGCGCCGCTGGGCGAGCTGATCCGCAAGCACAAGAAGGCCGTGCTGTACTCCACGATGATCTTCATCGCCAACAATGCTGCCGGCTACCTGCTGATCGCCTTCTTCATCTCCTACGCCACCAAGACCCTGAAGATGCCGACCCCGCAGATCCTGCTGGCAACCACGCTGGCATCCTTCGGCTGGCTGATCTTCACCCTGGTCGGCGGCTGGCTCTCGGACAAGATCGGCCGGGTCAAGACCTTCCTGATCGGCTACGCAATCGTCTTCGCCTGGATGATCCCGATGTTCGCCCTGATCGACACCAAGAACATCGTGCTCTACGGCGTGGCCCTGTTTGTCCTGACGATCGGCCTGGGCCTGTCCTACGGGCCGATGTCCGCCATGTATGCCGAGATGTTCCCGGCCAACGTCCGCTACTCGGGCATCTCCATCGGGTACGCCTTCGGCGCCATCCTCGGCGGCGCTTTCGCGGCCACCATCGCCGAGGCCCTGCTGCAGGGCACGCACTGGACCGGTTCGATTGGCATCTACATCATGATCCTTTGCGTCATCTCCGCCGTCGGCGTTGTCCTGGCCAAGGAAACCCGCGGCCGCCCGCTGGGCGTCAGCATCCACCACTAGGGACCTAAACACCAACGCGGGGTCACCTGGCGCCCATCCGGAACTTCCGGACCGGCGCTAAGTGACCCCGCGTTGCTTTTTAGGGGAGGGCTTAGACGCCCAGGAAGCCGATGGCCCCCTGCTTGAACGCCCGGCTGGTGACGGCGTTGGTATGGTTCCGTGCCGGCAGGATGAGCTGCTCCACCATCGCGCCGGCCTTGGCGCCCAGTGCGGCGAGTTCGGGCATCGACGCCGCCCGGTCGTCCTTCTCCCCGGCCACCAGCAGCATCGGTACCTGCGGGACCGCCTCGGCCGGGTCGTAGGGCTCGCCCTTGACCGCCTCGATCAGGGAGAGCAGGGCGAAGATGTTGTTGCTCGGCAGCAGCTGCGCCATTTTCAACAGCCCGGCGGTGGACGCATCGGCAATCGGGGTCCCGTCCGCCAGGTAGCGCTGCGCGGCGACCAGGTCGAACTCCGCCAGCGGGTCGGCCACATTCGGGCCGCCCAGCACCAGCCGGTGCACCAGTTCGTGCTGGGTGGCACCGAATTCCCAGGCCAGCCGGGACCCCAGCGAGTAGCCGATGACGTCCAGGCCGCTGGCCGGATCGCCGTCGCGCAGCGGACGGGCGCCGGCGTCGAAGGCAATCTGCAGCAGGTCCGCCCGGATCCGGCTGGGGGAGTAGGAGTCCCGGTCCTCCGGGGCGCCGCTGCGGCCGTGGCCGGGCAGGTCCACCGTGATGACGCGGCGGCCGGCCTCCGTCAGCGCCGCAATCCAGCCGGTGTCCTCCCAGTTGAGCTTGGAGGAGGAGGAGAAACCGTGCAGCAGCAGGACCGGCCGCAGCCCGGCGTCGTCCTTGGGATCGTGCACCCCGACGTACAGCTGGGGGTCGGTGCCCTCGACGGTGTGGGTGTGCTGTTCGCCGGTGTGCCTGCCGCTCATGGTCTCAGTCCTCATCAAGTACGGCGCTCAGGCGGACCCGGCGCTTCGGTGCCTCTTCCTTCGGAACCGTGCCCACGATGCCGGCGGTGTTGTCCGGCACCTCGAACACGATCAGCGGCTCGCCGACGTTGATTTTCTCGCCGGGCGCGCCGTGGATACGCACCACCTTACCTGCCTGCGGGCTGGGCAATTCCACCGCGGACTTGGTGGTTTCGACCTCCACGAGCGGCTGGTTCCGCTCCACCTGGTCCCCGGGTTCCACGAGCCATTCCAGCACGGTCGCCTCGATCAGGCCCTCGCCGAGATCCGGCAGCGGGAAGGAAATTTCAGCCACGTTTGTACTCCAATACTCGCTGGATGCCGAAGAGGATCCGGTCAATGTTCGGGATGTATTCGTCCTCGAGGTCGCCCGAGGGATACGGCACGTCGAAGCCGGTGACGCGCTCCACCGGGGCCTTCAGCGTGTCGAAGCAGTGCTGGGTGATCAGCTGGGCCACCTCGGCGCCCAGCCCGGAGGTCAGCGGCGCCTCGTGCACGACGACGGCGCGGCGCGTCTTGCGCACGGAAGCGGCCAGTGCCGCGGCGTCGATCGGCTTGAGCCAGCGCAGGTCCAGGACCTCGATCTCGATGCCGTCCTCGGCGGCGAGTTCGGCCACCTGGAGGCAGCGGGACACCATGGCGCCCCAGGCGACCAGGGTCAGGTGCCGGCCCTCGCGCATGACCTTGGCGCCGGTGGGGGAGCCGTCGCCGCCATCGTGGCGGGCGGTGTCGACCTCGCCCTTCTGCCAGTAGCGGGACTTGGGTTCCATAAAAATCACCGGGTCCGGCCGCGTGGCAGCGTACTTGAGCAGGTGGTAGGCCTCGTGCGGGTTCGACGGCGAGACCACCTTCAGGCCCGGCACATGGGCGAAGAGCGCCTCGAGGCTTTCGCCGTGGTGTTCGGGGGCCCGGATGCCGCCGAAGCTGGGCACGCGCAGCGTGATCGGCATCGGCAGGGTGCCGCGGCTGCGGTAGTTCATCCGGCCGATCTGGCAGACGATCTGGTTGATCGCGGGGTAGGCGAAGCCGTCGAACTGGACCTCGGGAATCGGGTGGAAGCCCGCCATCGCCAGGCCCACCGACATGCCGAGGATGCCGGACTCGGCCAGCGGGGTGTCGAAGACGCGCTGCGCGCCGTGCTTGGCCTGCAGTCCGTCGGTGATGCGGAAGACGCCGCCGAGCCGGCCGCAGTCCTCGCCGAAAATCACGGCCTTGGGGTTCTCCGCGAGCACCTCGTCCAGGGCCCGGTTGAGGGCCTGCTGCATGGACATCACGGTGCCAAAGGCGGCGGGCGCCGCAGTTTCGCCTTCGAGAATCGAGTTAGACATGTTCGGACTCCTCGCGCCAGTTGGCGGCCTGGGCCTGCAGGGCAGGGGTGGTTTCCTGGAAGACCAGGTCAAACATTTCGGCTCCCGGCCGCGGGCCGAGGTCCTGGATGCCGGTGCGGATGGCTTCCTCCTCGGCCTTGGCCGCGGCCAGCGCCTCGGCGAAGAACGCCTCGTCCGCGACGCCGTCCGCCAGCAGCCGCTGCTTGAGCCGCTCCAGCGGATCCCCGCCGGCGCCGTCACGCTCTTCGTCGAGGGAGCGGTAGCGGCCGGGGTCATCGGAGGTCGAGTGCGGGCCGCGCCGGTAGGTCATGGCCTCAATCAGCACCGGGCCGTGGCCGGAACGGGCGTGGGCGAAGGCGCGGCGGGTGGCCTCGACGACGGCGACGACGTCGTTGCCGTCGATCTGCAGCGCGGCCATGCCGTAGCCGGCGGCGCGGGCGGCGACCGACCCGCCGGCCACCTGCCGTTCGGTCGGGACCGAAATGGCCCAGCCGTTGTTCTGCACGAAGAAGACCACGGGGGCCTTCATCACGGCGGCGAAATTCATCGCCTCGTGGACGTCGCCCTGCGAGGAGGCGCCGTCACCGAAGTACGTCATCGCAACGCCGTCCTTCTGGTCCAGCGTCTGGCCGTGGGCCCAGCCCACCGCGTGCAGCACGGAGCCGCCGACGACGGCCTGGATCGGGGCGAGCCGGGACTCCAGCGGATTGTAGAGTCCCCCGTGCCAGGTCGCCTTGTGGGTGGACATGTAGCCCACCATGTCCACGCCCATGGTCCGGGCCACGCCCATTTCGCGGTAGGTGGGGAAGACAAAGTCGCGGGTCGTGTCCACGGCGTAGGCGCTGCCCACCTGGGCCGCCTCCTGGCCGAGTTCGGGGGCGTAGCCGGGGATGATGCCCTGGCGCTGCCAGGCGATCGCGGAGGTGTCGAGATGCCGCACGGCGACCATCAACGAGTACAGCTCGCGCAGCTGGGCGGGGGTGAGCGGACCGGCGTCGTCGCCTGGCACCGCGAGGGGGAGTGTGTCCATGCCTGTGACCCTAGTCACGGGTCTTGTGATGGGCAATCAGCTCAGGAAGCACTGCCCATTCTGCGCAAAGCCGCCGGTCCCGGCGTCGGCGGATGTGGCAATTTGTACACGCGGTCGGCAGCCCAAGTGACTCGCAGTTGTTGCCGTTTTGCGCGTTCAAAACGGCAACTACTGCGAGTTAGTTGGGTCCGCGGCGGCTGCTGAGCCGGGCACCGCTCCAGCAGGCGGCGGCGATGCCGGCAATCAGCGCCAGCGTGCTGAAGAGCTGCCGGCTGCTGTCCGGGCTGCTGAAGCCGACGGCGAAAATCAAGGCCAGGAGCACCAGGCCGAACACGGTGATCCCCGGAAAGCCCTTCATCCGCAGCGGCAGGACGGTGCCCTCGCGGTCGGCGCGGCGGCGCAGGACCAGCTGGGAGACCAGGGCCGAGCCCCAGACCACCAGGCAGGTGGAGCCCACCAGCTGGAACAGCGCCGGCAGGATCTGCTCCGGGAACAGCAGCTCGAGGACGGCGGCCGCGAAGCCGAACGCCACCGAAATGCTGACCGCGACCACCGGAACGCGGGCCGTGTTCAGCCGCGACAGGACGCGCGGCGCCTCACCGCGTTCGGACAGCGAGTAGGCCATCCGGGACGCACCGTACAGGTTCGCGTTGAGGGCCGAGAGCAGGGCGACGACGGCGACCAGGGTGATCGCGGCCCCGGCGCCGGGGATGCGGGCCAGGTCCAGGACGCCCGCGAACGGGGACTTGAGTGCCTCCGACGTCGAGGGCAGCACGGCGGCGATCACAAACACGGAGCCGATGTAGAAGACCAGGATGCGCCAGACGACGGTGCGGATCGCGTGACCCACGCTGCGTTCCGGGTTTTCCGTCTCGGCCGCGGCGACGCTGACGATTTCGGTGCCGCCGAAAGCGAAGATCACCACGAACAGCGCCGTGGCGATGCCGCCCAGGCCCGCCGGAGCGAAGTTGGAGGTGATGTTGTGCAGACCCGGGCTGGGAACATCCGGCAGCCAGCCGAACAGCAGGGCGGCGCCGATGGCCAGGAACAGCAGGATTGCGGCGACCTTGAGGATGGCAAACCAGAACTCGAACTCGCCGAAGTTCTTCACGCCGGCGAGGTTGATGGCCGTGAACACCGCCATGAAGATGAGCGCGAGGCCCCAGACCGGCACTGCGGGCCAGACGGTAAAGAGCAGCCCGGCCGCGCCGAGCGCTTCGGCCGCGATGACGACCACCAGCTGCAGCCACCAGAGCCAGCCCACCGTCGCGCCGGCGGTTTTCCCCATGGCTTTTTCGGCATAGACCGAGAAGGCGCCGCTGTTCGGGTTGGCGGCGGCCATCTCGCCGAGGGCCCACATCACGATGATGATCAGGGTGCCCGCGACGAGGTAGGAGATCAGGACGGCGGGACCGGCGGCCTGGATTCCGGCCCCTGATCCGAGGAACAGGCCGGCGCCGATGGCGCTGCCCAGTCCCATCATGGTGAGCTGGCGGGGCTTCATGCTGTGGCCGAGTTTCGGGGCCGGGCGCTCCGCGGTGGACTTCATTGTCATGCTGGCGAACCTTCTTACGGTGGTGGGGCGTCCTTTTGGGACTATTTGAATTTACCGCCCCGGCAGGGCGCGTCCGCGCGCCCGGCGTGAGAGCATGGGTGCAGTTTGCTGCAAAAACGGCCCGGATCACGACGATTTGTGCTGCCAGACCCCTGCAGGTGAGGAAGTCGCCGTGAATGTTGACCCGCTGGATGCAAAGATTGTCCGATTCTTCACGGATTCGCCGCGGGCCTCGGTGCTGGAGGCGTCCCGGGTGCTCAGGGTCGCCCGCGCCACCGTCCAGGCGCGGCTGGACCGGATGCAGGCCAGCGGCGTCATCGGTTCGTGGGTGCCGCAGCCGGACCCGGCCCGCTTCGGCTATCCCGTGGTCGCGTTCTGCTCGCTGACCATCAACCAGGACCTCGGCCACGACGCCGTCGTGGAGGCCCTGGCCCGCATTCCCGAACTGATCGAGATCCACACCGTCTCGGGCGGCTCGGACCTGATGGCCCGGATTGCCGCCCGCTCCAACCCGGATTTGCAGCGGGTTCTGGACGCGATGATCGCCACCCGCACGGTGCTGCGTTCCTCCTCGGTGATTGTGCTCAACACCCACTTCGAGGGCCGGACGCTTCCGCTGCTGGAAGCCGCCGCCCAGGACGGGTGAGGCCCAGCGGAGGATAAGGCGCCGACGCCGGAGGGTAAGGCGCCGACGCCGGAGGGTAGGGGTCGACGCCGCACCCCGCCCGCCCGCCGGGAAACATTTTGCGCCGGAGCGCCGCCGTCGTAGAATTAGTTCTAGTCAAACTGACTATAACTAATCCGGCGGTAGGCCGGAGCCGTCCGGCGGGGTTCCAGTCCCCGTCCGGACCCCGGACCGCGGGGGTCGATCACCGTCTACACCTCTCCAGGCAACGTCACGGAGCGCCGGCTCGCGCCGCCGTCGCTGGCCATCTCCACGGTGATTTTCGCCCTGCGGCCCAGCGAACGCTCCGGCCGCCCCACCCTCTGGATCCCGCTGGTGCGCCGGATCCGCGAACCCTTCAAGGACCTCTGGGCGCTGCCCGGCGGCCCGCTGACCCACGCCGAATCGCTGCAGGACGCCGCCTCGCGGAACCTGCGCGAGACCACCGGCCTGGCGCCCAGCTACCTCGAACAGCTGTACGCCTTCGGCGGCCTGCACCGCTCACCCACCCAGCGCGTGGTCTCGATCGTGTACTGGGCCCTGGTCCAGCCAACCGAGGCCGCGCTCGCCGACGAATCCGAAAACGTGCGCTGGTTCCGCGCCGACCGGCTCGGCGACCTGGCCTTCGACCACAACGCGATCATCGAGTACGCGCTCTGGCGGCTGCGCAACAAGCTCGCCTACGGTTCGATCGCGTACCACTTCCTGGGCGAGTACTTCACCCTGGCCCAGGTCCGTGAGGTCTACGAGGCGGTGCTGGACCGCGAGCTCGACCCGGCCAACTTCCGCCGCCAGATCAAGGCCGCCCCGGAAATCGAAGAAACCGACGAATACCTGCAGGGCGGCAAGCACCGCCCGCCCCGCCTCTACCGCTTCACCGGCCGTCCCGGCCTCGATCCAGACAACAGGAGCACACCATGAGCAGCGTCAACACGGCGATCCAGCTGATTACGCGCGAACAGGCTGAAGGCAGCATTGCGCCGGCGGGGTCCACCTGCAGCCCGGCGCTGGCCCGCGGGCCCTGGGACTTCGACGCCGCCGAAGCCCTGGCCGGGGTGCCGGCCTACGGCCCGGGCGCCTCCGCGTCCGACGTCGCCCCGCCGTCGACCCCCCGGCAGGGTCAGCTGCCGGAGGAATACCGGCTGGCCGGCGACGCCGAACTCGACGCCCGGATCCGGGCCGCCAAAGCGGCGCTCGGGGACCGGGCCGTCGTCCTGGGCCACTTCTACCAGCGCGACGAAGTGGTCCAGTACGCCGACTTCGTGGGCGACTCCTTCCAGCTGGCCAACGCCGCCCTGACCCGGCCGGACGCCGAGGCGATCATCTTCTGCGGTGTGCACTTCATGGCCGAAACCGCGGACATCCTGTCCGCCCCGGACCAGGCCGTGATCCTGCCCAACCTCGCCGCGGGCTGCTCCATGGCGGACATGGCGGACATCGACTCCGTGGCCGAATGCTGGGAACAGCTGGAAGAGCTCTTCGGCACCGGGTCCGACGCCGAGGGCCGGGTGCCGGTCATCCCGGTCACCTACATGAACTCCTCCGCGGCCCTGAAGGCCTTCTGCGGCGAGCACGGCGGGATCGTCTGCACGTCCTCGAACGCCGCCACGGTCCTGGAATGGGCCTTCGAGCGGGGCCAGCGGGTGCTGTTCTTCCCGGACCAACACCTGGGCCGGAATACCGCCAAAGCCATGGGCGTGCCGCTGGAACGGATGCCGATGTGGAATCCGCGAAAGGAGCTTGGCGGCAACAACGTGCAGGCGCTGCAGGACTCCCGGGTGATCCTCTGGCACGGCTTCTGCTCGGTCCACAAGCGTTTCAACGTGGCCCAGATCGAGAAGGCCCGGACCGAGTTCCCGGGCGTGCAGGTCATCGTGCATCCCGAGTGTCCCATGGAGGTGGTCGACGCCGCGGATGCCGCCGGTTCCACCGACTTCATCCGCAAGGCCATCGCCGCCGCGACCGAACCGGCCGTCTTCGCTGTCGGCACCGAGATCAACCTGGTCAACCGGCTCGCCGCCGAGAACCCGCAACACACCATCTTCTGCCTGGACCCGGTGATCTGCCCCTGCTCCACGATGTACCGCATCCACCCGGGCTACCTCGCGTGGGTGCTGGAGTCCCTGGTCCGCGGCGAGGTGGTCAACCGGATCTCGGTGCCTGGCGACGTCGCAGCGCCGGCGCGGGTGGCGCTTGAGCGGATGCTGGCGGCCCGGCCGTGACCAGGCGGCTGGTCGTCGTCGGCAGCGGGATCGCCGGGCTGTACGCGGCGCTGCTGGCCTCCGATCCCGCACGCCCCGGCGGCGCCCCGGCGGCGGAGGTGGTGCTGCTGACCAAGGGGGCGCTCGAGGCCAGCAATACCTTCTACGCCCAGGGCGGGGTGTCCGCCGTGCTGGGGTCGGGGGAGTGCGCCCCGGGGGACTCCGTGGCGGCGCACATCGCCGACACCCTTGCCGCCGGCGCCGGGCTGAACGACCCCGACGCCGTGCGGGTCCTCTGCACCGAGGCCGCCCGCGACATTGCCGGGCTGCGCCGCTTCGGCGTGCGTTTCGACGCGGCCGCCGGCGGCGGAGCGGCGCTGGGCCTCGAAGCCGCGCACTCCGCCGCCCGTATCCTGCACGCCGGCGGCGACGCGACCGGCGCGCGCATCGCCCGCGCCCTCGTGGCCGCCGTGCTGGAGCGTGCCGTCCAGGGCCGGCTCCGGGTCGAGACCGGCGCCTTCGTGACCGAGCTGCTGACCGGGGCCGGTGCCGTCACCGGCGTCGCGTACCTCGCCGGCGGGGAGTTCAGGGAACTCGACGCCGACGCCGTGCTGCTCGCCGCCGGAGGGGCCGGGCGGCTGTTCGCCCGCACCAGCAACCCCGCCGTGGCCACCGCCGACGGCCTGGCCCTGGCCTGGCGCGCGGGTGCCGCCGTCCGTGATCTGGAGTTCTTCCAGTTCCACCCGACCACCCTGGCCGCGGCCGAAGTGCCCGGCGGCCCGCCGGCGCTGCTGATCTCCGAGGCGGTGCGCGGGGAGGGCGCCGTCCTGCTGGACGCCGCCGGCCACCGCTTTATGCCCGGCTACCACCCCGGCGCCGAACTGGCCCCGCGAGACGTCGTCTCCCGCAGCATCGCCGTGCACCTCGCGGCCGCCGGGCTGCCGGCGGACAGCCCGGTGTATCTGGACGCCACGGGCATCGAGGCCCGGCGCGGCAGCGGCTTCCTGGCCCGGCGGTTCCCCACCATCACCGCCGCCACCCGCGCCGCCGGTTACGACTGGACCGCCGAGCCGCTGCCGGTCTCCCCGGCGGCGCACTACTGGATGGGCGGCGTCGCGACCGACCTTCGCGGCCGCACCAGCGTGCCGGGGCTGTACGCCGCCGGGGAAGCTGCCTGCACGGGAGCCCAGGGCGCGAACCGGCTGGCCAGCAACTCGCTCCTGGAGGGCCTGGTCTTCGGGCGGCGTGCCGTCGAGGACTTCCTCGGTGGCGAAGTGCCGCACAACGGCACTGCTCCGCGTGCTAGCTCGGCCGCGGGCGGCCTCCCTTTGACGCACGCTTCCGCAGTACCCTTGCGCGGCTCCTCTAAAGAAGGAATCTCACGGACCGCTGCCGAAGTTGGTGTGGCATCGGATCTTAATCCCGAACCGTTTTCCCGGGCGGCTCTGGGCCGGCTGATGACTCGTGCCGCCGGGGTGTTGCGTTCGGAACACGACCTCGCTGCCGCGGCGGCACAGCTTGCCGCCTGGGCCGCCGTCGTCCGTCCCGGGATTGTCACGGACGCCGCGGACCCGCGGGAGCACGAGGACCGGAACCTGCTGCTCGCCGCCCGGCTGCTGGTGCAGGCGGCGAGGGACCGGACCGGTTCGCTCGGCGCCCATTACCGCGCCGATACGGACCCGACATCCGCCCCCGCCCCTTCCATGCAAAGGATTTCCTCATGACCACCACCCGGGAAACGCCGGCCCTGACCCGCGCCGGGCTCGCCGGCACCCTGCCCGCGGCCGCCGTCGACGCCGTGCTCCGTGCCGCCCTGGCCGAGGACGCCCCGTACGGTGACATCACCTCCCAGACCCTTATCCCCGCAGACGCCCGCGCCACCGCGGTGCTCGCCGCCCGGGTGCCCGGGGTGTTCAGCGGCGGCGAGGTCTTCGCCGCGGCAATGAAGCTGGCGGACCCGGCCGCCGTCGTGGACCTGCTGGTGCCCGACGGCGGGGCGTTCGAGGCCGGGACGGCGCTGGCCCGGGTGACCGGCAACGCCCGCGGCGTGCTGCTGGCCGAACGGGTGGCACTGAACCTCGTGCAGCGGATGAGCGCGATCGCCACCAAAACCGCGGAGTTCGTGGCCCTGGTGGCCGGCACGCGGGCGCGGATCACCGACACCCGCAAGACCACCCCCGGGCTGCGGGTGCTGGAGCGCTACGCGGTGCGCTGCGGCGGCGGCGCCAACCACCGCTTCAGCCTCTCCGACGCGGTCCTGGCCAAGGACAACCACTTGGCCGTCCTGACCGGCGGAGACCCGGCGCAGCTCACCGCGGTGCTGCGCGACGCCCGGGCGCGGCTGGGACACACCACGCATTTCGAGGTGGAGGTGGACACCATGGAGCAGATCGAACCGGTGCTGGCCGCCGGCGTGGACACCATCATGCTGGACAACTTTTCGTTGATGGAACTGGCCGACGGCGTGGACCTGGTCGCCGGGCGGGCCCGCGTCGAGGCCAGCGGCAACGTCAGCCTCGCCACCGTGGCCGGCATCGCCGCCACCGGGGTGGACGTCATCTCGGTCGGGGCGCTCACCCACAGCGTCACCGCCCTGGACCTGGGGCTCGATGTTGAACTCGAACCGGACGCCGGGGCGTCGGCCGTGCCGGGCGCGGCCGCGGCGGCCGGCTGGGGTACGCCGTGATCTTCCTGGACGCCGCCGCCACCACACCGGTCCGCCGCGAGGTGCTCGAGGCCATGTGGCCCTACCTCAGCGGGGAGTTCGGCAACCCCTCGAGCCACCATTCGCTCGGCGACGCCGCCGCCGCGGCGCTCGCCGGGGCCCGGGAGAGGACCGCGCAAGCTCTCGGCTGCCGGCCGGGAGAAGTCGTGTTCACCTCCGGCGGCACGGAAGCGGACAACCTCGCCGTCAAGGGCATCGCGCTGGCCCGGCGCGCCGCGGACCCGCGGCTGGACCGGGTCGCGATCAGCGCCGTCGAACACCCGGCGGTGGAGGAATCGGCCCGGTACCTCGAACGCGTGCATGGCTTCGCCGTCGACGTGATCGACGTGGACCACTACGGGCAGGTGACCGAGGCGGCGCTCGCGGCCGTGCTCCGGCCCGAAACCGCGCTGGCCAGTGTCATGTACGCGAACAACGAGGTGGGCACGGTCCAGCCGGTGGCCCGGCTGGCGGCCCTGGCCCGCGCTCACGGCGTCCCGTTCCACAGCGACGCCGTGCAGGCCGCGGGCTGGCTCAGCCTCGACACGAGGGAGCTCGGCGTGGACGCCTTGAGCATTTCCGGGCACAAGCTGGGCGCCCCCAAAGGCTGCGGGGCGCTCTTCGTGCGCGGCCGGACCCCGCTCGAGCCGCAGATCCACGGCGGCGGCCAGGAACGCGGCCGCCGCTCCGGCACCGGGAACGTCGCCGGGGCCGTGGCGCTCGCGACGGCGCTGGGCCTCGCCGGGCCGTCCCGGCCGGATGCCGCCGCGCGGGCCGCTGCCCTGCGGGATGGCTTCATCGGCGCGGTCCTGGAGGGGGTGCACGGAGCTGTGCTGACCGGGCATCCGGGCGAGCGGCTGCCCTCGGTGGCGTCGTTCTGCTTCCCGGGTACCAGCGGCGAGTCGGTGCTGCTGGAGCTGGAGCGGCAGGGCGTCATCTGCTCGAGCGGTTCGGCCTGCGCGGCAGGCTCCGACGAGCCCTCGCCGGTGCTGCTGGCGATGGGCATCAGCGCCGAGGTGGCCCAGAGCGCCGTGCGCTTCAGCTTCACCCCGTCCGTGACCGCCGCCGAACTGCAGCAGGCCGCGGCCGCGGTCCGTACCGCCGTCGGCGCCGTCCGTACCCTGGACCCAACTAGGTCGCAATAGATGTCGTTTTGGGCGCTCAAAACGACATCAACTGCCAGTTAGTTGGGTGGTGCGGCGGCGCTGGGGCTAACTGGGCTAACGGTGCCGGGCGCGGCGGAAGATCCAGTGCCGGAGCATCGTGAACCGCACGGCCGTGGCCAGGAAACCGGACAGGGTCGTCGTCCAGAGCTCCTCGGCCACGGTCGCTTCCGGCTTAATCCAGTGCAGGATGCCGAGGCTGCCGCCGGTGATCAGCAGCGCGACCAGAATCACGATCAGCCCGTTAAGGTGGTCGCGCTTCATCCGGTGCTTCTCGGTGATCTTGAACGTCAGCCGCCGGTTCAGCGCCGTGTTCAGCAGGGAGGTGAGAATCAGTGCGACGGCGTTGGCCGGCTGCGGCCCGATCCAGGGCCGCAAGAACGCGTACAGTGCCAGCGAGCTCAGGGTGCAGATCACGCCGACGCCGCTGAAACGCAGCAGCTGCCGGATCACCGGGTAGCGGAGCACACCCCGGTAGTGGCGGCGCGCCGGCGCTGAACCGGCGGTACCCGGGGCCCGCGGGCCGGGCTGCGCCTGTTGTAGCTGTGACTCCATCTAGCTAGTACAGCTCGCCGACCGGGATGTCCACGGCGAGGCGGTTGGACGGCCCGGCCAACGGGCATGCCCAGTCCTCGTTGTAGGCGCAGGAGGGGTTGTAGGCGAAGTTGAAGTCCAGCACGAACCGGGCATCGGGCCCGGAGCCGCTGACGCCGTGGAAGGCGCCCTTGATCGTGTCCAGCAGGTAGCGCCCCGCTCCGTAACTGCCGCCGGGGTGTCCCGCGGTGGCGTCGCGGAACGGCACGAAGATGCCGCCGCCGTAGCCGTTGTGTTTCCAGACCGCCAGCTGTCCCATCTCCGGCAGGTCAAAGGTCCCCAGCCGCACAAAGCGCACGACGCCGTCGGTGCCGGTTTCGACGTTCATCTCCCGGCCGGCGCCCTCCTTCGTGATGGGCACGTGGAAACGGTAAATCGGGTCGTAGTCGGCGGTCGTGAGGCCACCGAAGCTTGCCTTCGCCTCGTCCGTCAACGGCGAGGCGGGGTGCGTACCGAACATCCGGTCCCGCTCCTGCCGCCAGTAGGAGTGCGCCTCCGCCGGATCCTCCGCTGCGATCTTCCGCACGGTGGCGTACAGGGCGAAGGTGCGGAGCCGCCAGTCCGCGATGTCGACGGCGGACATCCGCGCCACGCCGTTTGGCCCGTTGAGGTCCGCTCCTTCAAAATGCTGTTCAGCCATCCCTCCAGCCTAGCCTTGTTTCGCGGCCGGACCGGCGGGCCTGCCGTCGGGACGGCGCCCGCGGCGCCTAGACTCTCCCGCATGCACAACACCGCCCCCGCCAGCCGCGCCGCCGCCTCGCTGGCCACCCTGGTCCGGTTCCGCACCGTTTCCTCCCGGGTCCCGGCCGAGCTGGACACCGCCGAGTTCGAGGCGTTCCTGGCCGCACTGCCGGAGCTGTATCCGGCGGTGTACGCCGCGCTGGAGGTCGAACGGGTCAACGGGCTGGCGCTGCTGTTCCGCTGGCCCGGCACCGCCGCGGACTCCGGCAGCCGCCCGGCGGTGCTGATGGCCCACTACGACGTCGTTCCGGCCGGTGAGGAACAGGCCTGGACGCACCCGCCCTTCTCCGGGCACAGCGACGGCACCCACCTGTGGGGCCGCGGCACCCTGGACGACAAGGGCCAGCTCGTCGCGGTCCTGGAGGCCGCCGAAACCCTGCTCGGGGAAGGGTTTGCCCCGGCCCAGGACGTGTACTTCTCCTTCGGCAACAACGAGGAGACCGCCGGCGACAGTGCCGCGGCTGCGGCCGGGTTGCTGGCCGGCCGCGGAGTCCGGCCCTGGCTGGTGCTGGACGAGGGCGGCGCCGTAGCCGGCGGCGCGTTCCCCGGCGTCAGCAAGCCGGCCGCCGTCGTCGGGGTGGCCGAAAAGGGGATCCTGGACGTGGAACTGCTGGCCCGGGACCCCGGCGGCCACGCCTCGACGCCGCCGCGGATGGGTGCGACCGCGCGGCTGGCCCGGGCGATCACCCGGATCGAGCGCAACCCCTTCCCGCAGCGCCTGCCCGCGGTCACCGCCGAGATGCTCCGGCGCTTCGGCCCGCATGCCCCGGCGCCGCTGCGGGTAGCGTTCGCGAACCTGTCCCTGCTCAGGGTGCCGATGACCTGGCTCTTCGGCCGGCTGGGGAACGAGACGAACGCGATGACCCGGACCACCGTGGCGGTCACCACCCTGGAGGGCAGCGCGGGCGCCAACGTGCTGGCCGCGACGGCCCGGGCGAACGCGAACATCCGGGTCGCCGTGGGGGAGACCGTGGCCGGAACCGTGGAGCACCTGCGGAAGGTCGTCCGGGATCCGAAGGTGGAGCTGCGGGTGGTGGAGGGCAACGAGCCGACGCCGGTGTCCGCCTCCGACGGGCCGCAGTGGCAACTGCTGGAGGACTGCATCGCCGCGGTCTTTCCGGAGGCGATCATCACGCCGTACATCATGATGGGCGGGACGGACTCGCGCCGCTTCACCGGCATCTGCGACTCCGTGTACCGGTTCGCACCCTTCGCCATGGACGCCGCGGACCGCGCCTCCATCCACGCCGTCGACGAAAAAATCTCGCTGGAGACCCTGGACCGCGGCGTCCGCTTCTACGAAACGCTGCTCCGGAAGCTCTGAACCGTCCGGGGCCCCGGCTACGCTGGCACCATGACTGGCACGGTTCTATCCCGCGGACTGCGGCTCACCGCCGCGCTGGCGGTTGCGGCGGCGGCGCTCGCCGGCTGCAGCGGCGGGGGCACAGCTGCGCCCGCCTGGACTGCCGGCTCCCCGGGCGCAAGTACGACGGCGGACCCCTCCGCCGGTGCCCTGGCGCCCGGCGGCGCGGGCGGGGCTTCCGCGGGTGCCTCCGCCGGTGCGACGGCGACCGCTTCCGCGGGAGCGACCGCGGCGGCCTGGAAAACCTTCAGCGATCCCGGGAAAACCGTGAGCTTCGACCTGCCGCGGGAATGGATTGCCCAGTCGGTCACCCCGGCACCGGGCACGCTGCCCGGAGCGCTCAAGGTCGAGGTCAAAGACGCGGAGGGCCGGTACCTCGCCACGCTGCAGACCGGGCTCCCGGACCGGGCAGCCGCACCCTGTAAGAGCGGGGCCGCCAGGCCGTATGTGGTGGTCAGCAGCGTTCCGGTCGAACTGCCGCACCTCGGCGGCGAGGGAACCATCGACCCGCACGTGGTGTTCCGCGTGATCCAGGGCTACAAGTATTTCGGCTCCTACGGCATCACCAACGTCGTCGGCGGTGCGGCCGGCAAGGCCTGCGTCCTGCGCAACGTGGTCCGCGGCCCCGAGGGCCGGGGGGACTACTCCTTCGGCGACCTGGCAGAGCTCAAGGCGTTCGCCCCGGACCAGAAAGTCGCTCCGGCCAAATCGTTCGACACGCTGGACCAGGCGGACAAATACGTCAACGAAGGCTCCGAATTCGCCAACGTCCAGCGGATGCTAATGTCGCTGAGGATCAACAACAACTAGCCCCGGGCCGCCACCCTGGCCGCGTCCCGGGGCCATGTCCTCCGCTGGCAGTCCAGCGGCCCCGCCCGCACCCTTCCGGAGATTCATGGAACGCATCGTGACCGCACGCCTGGCCTTCAAAACCGTGGCCGACACCAAGGTCGCCATGGCCGTGGCGGTCGCCCGCAATCCCGGCTACACCGGATTCGACGAGTCCCTCACCGTGACCGCCGGCGGCGAAGACGTTCCCCTGGCCGAGCTCTCGGACCACCACGGCGGGCGCTTCCACTACATGGAGTTCTCCGAGCCCACCGAGGTGCTGGTGGAATACGGTGCCACCGTCACCGGCTTTGCCGCACCGGAGAAGCCGGACCTGATGGAGCTGATCCGCTACGTCCGGCCCAGCCGCTACGCCGAATCCGACCGGCTGCTCCCGACGGCGTACGCCGAGTTCGGCGGCCAGGACGGCGCCGAACTCCTGCACGCGGTGCGGAACTGGGTCTTCAGCGAACTGCGTTACGTCAGCGGATCCTCGCGGGGGACCGACGGCGCCGTCGAGACCTTGCTGCACCGCCGCGGGGTCTGCCGGGACTTCGCCCACCTGGCCATCGCGCTGCTGCGGTCCAAGAACGTCCCGGCACGGCTGGCCGCGGTCTACGCCCCCGGCCTAAGCCCGATGGACTTCCACGCCGTGGCCGAAGCCCACGTGGACGGGGCGTGGCACGTGATCGACCCCACCGGGCTGGCGCCCCGGGAGAGCATGCTGCGGATCACCGCCGGACGGGATTCCTCGGACACCGCGTTCCTCTCCACGGTCGGCGGCAGCCTGGCGCTGCGGGAGCTCAACGTCACTGCCACCGTCACCGGGGACCTGCCGGTCGAGGATCCTGCGGCGCTGGTCGCTATTCGTTAGCTGCCCGCCGTGCCGGCCGTGCCGCCGGTGCGCCCGGCCGCGGGCCAGCCGCTCGCTGGTCCGGCCACGAAGGTGCGTGAGAGGCTTGGCTGGTTGGCAAGGCTTTGCGCCGCAAGGCGTTATTCTCCGTGGGAAAACTCACCAGCGCGGACCTTCCCACCGCCAGTGCTTGACGATCCAGTAGGAGATGACCAGATGCGAATTCACGAACGGCCCGATCCCTGGCAGGACGGTCTCGGCCGCGCGAGCACCAGGGCGGGCCAGATGCTGTTGCTTCTGACCCTCGCCGCCGTGCTCGGCTACGTCCTGATCCAGGTGCGGCTGGCGGTCATTCCGCTGTTGCTGGCGCTGATCCTGGCTGCTGCCATCGCGCCCCTGGTGAACTGGCTCCGCCGTAGAGGATGGCCGAGTGCGGCCGCGACCGGCTTTTCCTTCCTGCTGCTGCTGCTTGCTCTGGGAGGGCTCGTGACGGCTGTCGTTTTCGCCGTCCTGGGCCAAGCGGATGAACTTGGACGCAGCGCCGCCCAGGGATTCGACCAGGTCTACGGCTTGATCCGCAACGGCCCGATTCCTATCGACGACCAGCAGATCCAGCAAGCCAGGAACGCCCTAATGGATCTTGTCACCAGCAGCACCGCAGGAGCCGGCGTCGTCACCGGCCTGAGCGCTGCTGGATCGTTCCTCACAGGGGCCGTGCTCATGGCCGTCATTCTGTTTTTCTTCCTCAAAGACGGCGAACGCATCTGGGCCTTCATCCTGCGTGCATTTTCCGGCGAACGGCTGGTCAAAGCCCGGCGCGTGGGACACGACAGCCTTGCGGTGCTGGGCGGGTATGTTCGCGGAACGGCGATCGTTGCCGCCGTCGACGCCTTCTTCATCGGCCTGGCCCTGATCATCCTGGGAGTTCCGTTGGCGTTGCCCCTGGCCGCCGTCGTGTTCATCGGTGCCTTCATCCCGTTGGTCGGGGCCAGTCTCGCCGGGGTGCTCGCCGCCCTCGTCGCGCTGGTGGGCAACGGGCCGGTGACCGCCCTGATCGTCGTGGGCGCCGTGATCCTCGTCAACCAGCTCGAAGGGAACTTCCTGCAGCCCGTGGTCATGGGCCGTACGCTCAGCGTGCACGCCCTTGTGATCCTCCTGGCCCTGACGGCAGGCACCATCCTCGCCGGCATCATCGGGGCCATCCTTTCTGTGCCCCTGACTGCCGTCGGCTGGGCGGCAATCAAAGCCTGGAACGAGAAACCGGAAGCTCAGATAACAGAGGAAGACGTGTCCCAAGCCGAACGGGACACGGTCCGGGACGGGCACGGCCATCTCGCCGGTGCTCCGGCAGCAAAAGACCAGCCGTCACGTGAGGCCGGATCGTAAGCGCCCGAGCAGTGAACCGGCGGGAACGGGGAATTAGCGCCCCTGCACCGACGCCCGGAGCTTCTCCGTCAGGCGCAGCAACTCCTGCTGTTCGGCGGCGGTCAGCGCCGGGGCGACCAGGGAGGCAATGTCGCGGACGTGTTCGCGGCCGATCTGCTTCTGCAGTTCCCGCCCGGCGTCGGTAAGGCGCACCAGGACGCCGCGGCCGTCGTCGGGGGCCGGCCTCCGCTCCACCAGGCCGCGCTTCTCGAGGCGCTCCACAAGCCGGCTCAGGCTCGACTGGCTCAGCAGCACGTGGTCGTTGAGCTCGTTCTGCCGCAGCCAGCCGGACGGGCAGCCGGAAAGCGTGAACAGCACGTCGTACTCATTGATGGCCAGGGACTTGAACGCCTGCCCGGCCTGGAGCCGGCGCATGACCGCCACCTGTGCCCGGAACAGCGACTCCCAGGTCTGCGCTGCGAGCCGGACCGGAGAGGCCGGCGCAGCGCCGGCGTCGGCCGGTGCCGCCGGTGCAGTGTTCAGCGGGGCCGTTTTGGCGGGCGCTGCCTTCGCTGGCATCAGGCCTCCTGCGGTGCAGCCTCACGGGCTGCCAGCGAGGCGGCCACGCGGGCCGGGTGGGTCGGCGGTTCCGGGACGTGGGCCGGGGTCTTCTCGGCGTATTCCTTGCGGAGCACCGGCAGGACTTCCTCGCCGAAGAGGTCCAGTTGCTCGAGGACGGTCTTCAGCGGCAGGCCGGCGTGGTCGATCAGGAACAGCTGGCGCTGGTAGTCGCCGAAGTACTCGCGGAAGGTGAGGGTCTTTTCGATGACCTCCTGCGGGCTGCCGACCGTCAGCGGGGTCTGCGAGGTGAAGTCCTCGAGCGAGGGGCCGTGGCCGTACACCGGGGCGTTGTCGAAGTAGGGGCGGAAGTCCTTGACGGCGTCCTGCGAGTTCTTCCGCATGAAGAACTGGCCGCCGAGGCCCACAATGGCCTGGTCTGCCTTGCCGTGGCCGTAGTGCTCGTAGCGTTCGCGGTAGAGGCCGATCAGCTGCTGGTAGTGCTCCTTGGGCCAGAAGATGTTGTTGGCGAAGAAGCCGTCGCCGTAGTAGGCCGCGACTTCGGCGATCTGCGGGGTGCGGATGGAACCGTGCCAGACAAAGGGGGCGACGCCGTCGAGCGGGCGCGGCGTGGAGGTGAAGTTCTGCAGCGGGGTGCGGTGCTTTCCGGACCAGTTCACGGTGTCCTCGTCCCAGAGCTTGCGCAGCAGGGAGTAGTTCTCGATCGCGAGTTCGATCCCGTCCTGGATGTTCTTGCCGAACCAGGGGTAGACCGGGGCGGTGTTGCCGCGGCCGAGCACCAGGTCCACCCGGCCGTCGGCGAGGTGCTGGAGCATCGCGAAGTCTTCGGCGATTTTCACCGGGTCGTTGGTGGTGATCAGGGTGGTGGCGGTGGAGAGGATGATCCGCTCGGTCTGCGCCGCGATGTAGGCCAGTGTGGTGGTGGGGGAGGAGGAGAAGAAGGGCCGGTTGTGGTGCTCGCCGATGGCGTAGACATCCATGCCGATCTCCTCGACCTTTTTGGCGATCGCCACCGAGGCCTTGATGCGCTCGTGTTCGGTGGGGGTGCGGCCCGTGGTGGGGTCGGTAGTGATGTCGCTGACGCTGAAGACGCCGATCTGCATGGTGTTCCTTTCCGGGGCCGGAAACTTCCGGGAGCTGTTCCTACTATAACCGATTTAGATGCATTTGCATGTATCACCGTCTACAACGCAGCACTCGGCGGATTATTCCTCGACTGCGCCCCGTTCTGACCCGGCCGCGTGGGGGAACCGGGCGCCGTCTGGGTGGGTTCCGCAGACGTCCGTATAGGGCACCCTCACCGGGCAGTTTTGCGGGCGGGTCTTACGGGAATCGAGCGGAAGCGGCCCGGGGCGGTTCCCGGTGAGGGCACTCGGCGAGCCGGCGGCGTCCGGTGGGGGACCGGCTTACGAGCAGACTGGTTCAGAGAATATGCGGGGCCTTATCCTCACCACCCCTCCGGAAGGGAGCGGTAAAAACAATCGGGGACCTAAGTCCCAGCCGTCGCCGTCGACGCCGCGTTCCGACGGTAAACTCCCCGCACCGACCACAGAGCAGCTGCTATCAACGCAGGCAGCAGACCGATCACGTTAGCAGCTACATTTGGGAAGAACTGAACCAAGTCAGTCCCATCAGTCATCGGGAACTCGCATCGAAGACCGATGGGAAACATAGAATACGTACCTCCCACGCCAGGGTTCTCAGGCTGTCTGTACACGGCCCCAGCGGGCATGTGATTGTCGAAGCATTCAAACATCAAACCACCGCGGGGCTGTCGCGAAGCTCGTTCGTAGAACCCTACGACTAAGTACCAGCCGACCAGCAGCAGTGTGCCACCGAACAGGAAAATCGATCTTCTAGCGGTCATCCCATCCCCTTTGGTGCCCACCATGCCACACCTGAGCAGATCGAACACTCCTGGCTGCCGGGATCGCCCCAATTTGATGACTCCTTCACCAAGGCCGCAGCGCCCAGTGGAGGATCCCTTACCGGAGCCAGTCACGCCTCCGCGCTGAGGCCTAGCTGCCGAGGATGCGGCGCTTGGCGGCAACAAATTCTTCGGCGGTGAGGGCGCCCCGCGAATAGAGGTCTGCCAGGAGAGCAAGCTCAGATGCTATGGATCCATTCGCCTTTTCCTTGCTTGCGCTCATGGTCCAAAGCCTTCCTGCACGGGCGGAAGCGGACGCTTTGCGCGTCTTGTTCCTCGTGGCGGCATAAAGAAAGAGCACGATGGCGCCTAGGACTGCCACCGCAATGCCCAGGGGCATGGACAGGTAGGAACCGGAGGCGCTCCCAAGCACCGCGATTGCGACTCCGACACCGGCTAACCCGACACCCGTCACCCACTGTGCTGTCTCACGGAGGGGCCGCTTGCCTCGGAACTCAATCAAAGAACCCCCGGACCCGACCACATGTTCGCTCATGCGTTGAAGGATAGACCCAGGTCCAACCGTTGAACATCCCTCCGCCCAGACCGCTCGAAAGCCCGGCCTTCGGCTCGAGGGGCCAGGTTCCAGACCAAGGACCTAGGACCTAGGACAGACGCTGGGGCGCCCGGTGGAGGGATCCCTTACTGCATCACCCTGGTACTGCAGGGCCTGCAGCGGCGCTTCTGACGGCAGGCCCCACAGGGGAAGGGATTGCAAGCCCGTGTCGTAAGAGGGCGCGGCCACTACGGCGATTAGCCGCGTCTCAGTCTTGATGCTGGCAGAACCAGTAATCGACAGAGAACACGATGTCCTCAGAGGCCATCCGGCAACTTTGATCTAAGTTCTGCTGCCCGGGAAGCGAGCCTCTGACGCTGGTCCCGGGTGAGCCTTCTAATTTGCATGTCGAGGACTACCCTGCTGCCCAACTCGTCCACGCCCAACAGCTGACCCACCCGACGTCTTGCTTCGTCCTCGTTCTCTGAATCTTCAATCACCTGGAAGACCTCGTCACGCCGGTCCATCGCCCGTAGCAAGGCATCGAGGATCATCAATTCGTCCCTGATCCGCCGCTCATCCTCATCCATGCGGCGATTCTTGCACGACGGAGGTCATTCGGCATTGCGTCCGGCTGCGGTTGGACAAGTGGAACCTCGCTAGTGATTTGTCTGCGGTCCCGTTTGGAGGGTCTTGGGAGAGAACGTGTCCAGCAGACGGATCGGGCTACGCGGGTCTCCACGAGGTAACCACTTCGTAGCCGCCATCATCGTGCGCCCCGGCTAGGGGCGATGCGCTCAGAGATTGCGGCACCTAGTAGTTGGGCTTTTCCCGCAGGGAGTTTCCGGATGCGTCCATGATGGGTTCGCCGTTATCGTCGACCGGGAAACTCTCGATCACGTCCCCGGACGCGGTATCGATAATGACGACCGAGTTTGCAGGCCATTCGGGGTCTGGGATAACGGTGAAGTCGACGTCGGATACGTTAGTGACCTTTCCGGCCTCGTTCATCGAGCGGTTGAACGCATCAACGACCTTGCCGGTACGCGTGTTTACGGACACTGTCTCCCGAGGGAGCCCCTCGACGATTCCGGATACCGGGGTCGAATTCCACCAGCCTTCGTATCCGCCAACGGGGCTGGCGTTTGGGGCAGCCGCCTGTGGCACGGGGGCCTGAATGCCGGCGTAGAGTCCCCCAACGATCAATGCGGCAGTACCTAGTAGACCGATTCCTAGCTTCATGATTTCCCCCTTGTTTTGATTCGAAAATAGTGCCTGGCAGCGAGACTCCAGATCACGAACTCGCGCCGAAACCGACGAGCACACGGCACCGTACAGAAGGGATGATCTGGAGATCCCAAGCTCGGGGCCATCCCTTAAATCGGCAACCCATTGCTCCTCACGAACCTGACGCAAGTGCGATGGCATCAGGGCTGTGCAAACTGCGAGGACCAACCCATGGACATTCATGCGCCGCTCCATGAAATCCTGGAGACGGCTAGCGATCCCGGGCTGGTGAGGGGCTTTGTACTTTTGGCCAATTGGGCGTTGACATACCCCACAGCAAGAGGCCTGGCCTCCGCCGTCAACCTGTAGTAGCGACGGCGCGGCCCCTTGCGGCCCTCTTCCGAATCCCACTCACCCGCGATCCAGCCGGCCGATTCAAGCCGTTCCATGATCGGATAGATAGTTCCCGGCTTCTTTCCGGTCTCCTTGACGATCTGCAGCCCCCATACGCTGTCAGAGGACAGCAATACTTCAAGGACCTGCGCAGTAGCGGGAGTGACTCGGCCTAGACGTTCCATGCGCTAAACCTATCTATATAGATTTAGAAGTCAAGTGCGGATGGGACAGCTATACCCAAGATGCGCTAGACCTCTTGTGTACGGGGCCAACCGACCCGTAGCGGGATCCCCTAGCGGACACTGGCCGGAAGCAGAGCACGTAGAGCCCTTTCCCAAATGATCGACATGTGTCCGCCGTGTACTCTGAGGTTTTCAATTTGGGGGAATACATGGCTCGAAATCGCAACGCTCAAACTCTGCCGCTGATGAAGCCCATTAGGGCTTTCGAATGACGACTCGACAGCGTGTAGTACGTCTTTCAATGCTCGCAGTCGGGGTGGTCTTGGTCGCGTGGATCGGCTCGGTTGCCTGGAGCGCCGTGGATGAAGGGGCGGTTCCGTCCGACTCGGCATTTCAGACTATTCCCCCACCCAGCGAAGCGACGGAGATTTCTAAGCGGTGCGGATCGGGAGGCTGTTGGCGGGAAATGGTTGTCAACATCAAACCACCGCAGACGGCACTGTCGCTTACTGCCGAGATGGGGTTGGCTACGGAACGATGCGAGCCAATGAATCTATGGACATTGCGTAGGACCTGCACCGGGATCTCTAGTAACCGCGACGGCCTGAAAATCTACCTGCGGTATTCCCTGCTAATTTCCGAGCACTTGCCCGCAAGCGGATCCTCTTCCGGGACAGTGAATCCGCGCGTGTCTTTTCAACCGAGGTTTCGCGATGCTCTGGAGCGGAGCAGGGTGCCTCGAGTTATCGGCGATGGCCTGTGTTATCAAGTCCTACGAAATGCGATTGGCCCATGGTCTGACCGCGGTGAAAGTCACGAAGCTCCCGCTCCGTATCCGGGTCCGATCCCGCAGGGGGCCGCAGCGACTTCCGTGAGATGTCGCGCCAGATAGACGCAACGATTATGACCAGAGCGCCGATACCTAAAATAATCCATTCCATGATTTCCCCCTAAGGTGCCAGTCTAGCTCGCGGCCTTTGCCCCGCGCTAAGAACTCAATGCCCCCACGGATGCCCGTTGACGGATCCTTGAACGGGCCACTCCGGTGCTCGGCGCGGGTGCGACGGATTTCCCAGCGGGTATTGCGCCGTTCCGGTTCAGACGGATTCGTTCTGTCCCGAATCCGCCAGGGTGATGCCGGCGACAGACCAGTTCTCTCGGGGGAACTCGTGCAAGATCACCCGGATCGTGTCGGGACGGATTTCCATGACCTCGGCGTAGGTGGCGGTGAGCGCGGCCAGCAGCTCACGCTTCTTTTCCGTGGAGGAGGGGGATGCATTGAGAACCTGAATGAGTGGCATGCACAGATTGTGGCATCCTCCGCGACGGAATGAGTGGACTCCGGATCCTCACAAGCTTGATGCGTCTCGCAGTGAGCGAACTCGCTACCGTCCGCAAGCGCATGTTGAGGGATCCCCTACCGGACGCCGAGCTGGTGCCTCCTCGGCTATGACAGGTTTGGATGGCCCCGGTAGGACGGTTATTTCTGGCCCCACTTCGTGACTCGCCGGGCACTTGTGACGGTTATATGTGGCCCCGCCTTCAACGTTGGATCCATCAGTGGATGGATGCGGCGGAAGGCTGGTCTGGATGGAGTCGAGAGTGGAGTTGTTCGCGCTGATTCGAAGGGACGCCCGGGTCGAGGGCTTATCGGTTCGTGCGTTGGCGGGCAAGCACGAGGTTCACAGGAGGACGGTGCGGCAAGCGCTGGATTCAGCTGCCCCTCCGGAGCGTAAACCGAGACAAGGGGTGGCCTGGCGGCTGGAGCCGTTCAAACCTGCCATCGACGCCATGCTGATTAAGGACACGACGGCGCCGAGGAAGCAGCGCCATACCGCGCGGAGGGTCTTGGCTCGGCTGATCGAAGAGCACGGAGCCGAAGAACTGTCGTATTCGACGGTGCGTGACTACGTGCGGGTCCGCCGGGCGCAGATCGATGTGGAAGCGGGCCGCCGGGTTGAGGTGTTCGTGCCCCAGGAACACGAGCCAGGCGCCGAGGCTGAGGTGGATTTGGTGAGGTCTGGGTGGTGCTCAATGGTGTGAAGACGAAGTGCCACATGTTTGTCTTCCGGCTCTCCCATTCCGGCAAGGCCATCCACCGGGTCTACCCAACCCAGGCGCAGGAGGCTTTCTTGGAAGGCCATATTGAGGCATTCAATGAGATCGGGCGGTGTGCCGGTCCAGGCACATCCGCTACGACAATCTCACCAGCGCGGTCACCTCTGTGGTGTTCGGGCAGGGCAGGCAGCGGCAGGAGAACGACCGGTGGGTGTTGTTCCGGTCGTTTTACGGCTTTGATGCTTTCTACTGCCAGCCCGGTATCGGCGGGGCGCACGAAAAGGGCGGGGTTGAGGGCGAGGTTGGCTGGTTCCGCCGCAACCGGCTCTCCCCGATGCCGGTCGTTGAGTCGCTGAAAGAACTCAACGACCGGATCCGGGCCTGGGAAGCCCAGGACGAGCACCGGCGGATCAAGGACAGGATCCACACGATTGGCCAGGACTTCGCCAGCGAACAGCCATCCCTGGCACCTTTGCCGGCGGAGGAGTTTGACCCTGGCCTGGTGCTGAACCCGACGGGTGGACAGATCCTCGATGATCACGGTGCGGATGGTGAAGTATTCCGTTCCGGCCCGGTTTATAGGCCGGAAAGTCGGGTGTCTTTGCGGGCATCTGAAGTCGTGGTGTTCGACGGCCGCGCTGTGGTGGCTCGGCATCAGCGTGTGGCAGCCAGGTCCGGGCAATCGGTCCAACTGGACCACTATCTCGAGGTTCTCAAAACCAAACCCGGGGCCCTGCCCGGCTCCACCGCGTTGGCCCGGGCACGGCAATCCGGGACGTTCACCAGCGCCCACGAGGCCTTTTGGGCGGCATCCCGTCGCGTCAATGGCGACGCCGACGGAACCCGGGAACTCATCGACGTCCTTCTCCTTCACCGGTCCATGGACGCCGGAGACGTCCAGGCGGGAATCACCGCAGCGCTGGGGGTGGGAGCTGTCAGTGCCGATGTCGTCGCGGTCGAAGCACGCAGATACGCATCGGCCTCTACCTGGGGTGGGTCCCGATCAGACCGTCATCCCGGTGCTCTTGCTGAAGTGAATGTGCAACGAGTTGTCAGCCTAACCCAGCGCCGGCTCACGGACCCGGCAGCAGTCATCGCGGGACTTCCACCCGACACGCGCCCCATTCCGTCGATTGGCGCATACGACGAGCTGCTGGCCAAACGCACCGAGAATTCCGCAGGACGAGATTCAAAGGAGAACATCTCATGAGCCCCACCGCACCGCCCGACCACGATCACGCCGACCTTGCGCCGCCGCCGGGGCCTGACCGAACAAGCCGCGGTCGCCGCCGTGGACCAGGCCTGCCGCCGGCTCCGCCTGCCCACGGTCCGGGCGGTGCTCGAAGAAGCACTCAGCGTCGCCGGCAAAGAACAACTGTCCTACCAAGGATTCCTGGCCGAGCTGCTGCTGGCCGAGTGCGACGACCGGACCGGCGCTCCTCGATCCGCCGCGTCAAAGCTGCCGAACTTTCCCCGGGACAAATGGCTCGGGGACTTCGATTTCGACGCGAACCCGAACATCAACCCCGCAACCATCCACACCCTCGCCACCGGCGACTGGATCCGTAAAGGCGCACCCCTGTGCCTCATCGGGGACTCAGGGACCGGCAAATCCCACCTGCTCATCGGGCTCGGCACCGCCGCCGCGGAGAAGGGCTACCGGGTCAAATACACCCTCGCCACCCGGCTCGTGAACGAACTCGTCGAAGCCGCCGACGAGAAGATCCTGGCCAAGACCATCGCCCGCTACGGCCGGGTGGACCTGCTCTGCATCGACGAGCTCGGCTACATGGAACTGGACCGCCGCGGCGCCGAACTGCTCTTCCAGGTCCTCACCGAACGCGAGGAAAAGAACTCCATCGCCATCGCCTCCAACGAGTCATTCTCCGGCTGGACGAAAACCTTCACCGACCCACGCCTGTGCGCCGCGATCGTGGACCGGCTCACCTTCAACGGCACCATCATCGAAACCGGCACAGACTCCTACCGCCTCGCCCACACCATCGCCCAACAAAGCGTAGGCTAGCCGGGCGCTCCTTGCTCAAGATGCCGCACCGGTCCGAAGCAACTCGGTTACGTTGCTGTCCAGCGGGCTACATGAAGCCAGCAGCAAATAGGCAATGACGCGCCACGTGACGCCGGACAGCCAGTCCAGGAGTGCCAATCCAACCACAAGACGGTCCCTATCCCTGCGTAAACCATCCATGCACGGCCTCGAGCGGTTTCATTCTTCTCTCGCTTTCATTCAGAAGCTAAGGAAGACAGATAGCTTCTATGCTTGACCCCGGACCGCATGTCGGTCCGGGGTCACCCAGCGGGTTTTAATCTAGCCCAGAGCGTACACATAGTGGCTGGTCTTGGTGCCGGGATTCGAGGCTACGTGCCGGCCACCTGCGACCCTTTCTGCCTCGAGATGCTGAAAGCGACAGCTATCAAGAACCCAACCGGAAGGATTGCGAGGATCGCAATGGCGGCCCAGACCCGAGCACTATCCTGATGTGCGTTGGCTGAGAAGACCAGCATGATTATTGTAGAAGCGGCTACTCCTGCGAGGCTGCAAGCTACTGCCCGGCGCAGCAGTGGACGTCGACCGCGAGTGACGTCCACCCATCTACCTGGGAGCGCGAACACGACGGGACTGATCATTGACGCAAGGGACGCGAGGGCGAGCAGCAAAAATGCCGGGTTAGGCACGTTCTTGCCCGCCACGAGTGTCGCTGCAAGGCCGATGACGATGCCTGCCAGCCCCAACAAAGCGGCGGGGATGCGCTGCCGTTCGGGCTGATTCGAAGAATTGACCATGATCGATTATCCCTAGACCAAACCGCACGCCCTGGCAGCCTGGCCACTGAGCACCAGATCTCCCAATGCGGCGCCACCAATGAGCAAGCTTCCTCCGAACGTCTCAGGGGCCGTGAATATTGAGCCCCCAAAAACTGCAAGACCTGCAATAGGACGGGGAAGAGCTGCGGGGACAGGCCAGGGTACTGCCCAGCTGGCGCAGCCCCAGGGGTCACCGGTCAAGACTCTCCAGCAGCACCAAACGTGCCGGGATGGGGCCAGTTTTAGCCGTCCTCCCGGCGCCAGAAATACTTGACACAATACTATGATTTGACGGCCGTTGAAGGACCCTGAACGAGCGGTGCCTCCTTGCGGTAGGCTTACAAACTCATTGGCTACTTGGGGGAACCATGAAAAAGAAAATCACGACTGGGATTGCACTCATAGCGCTGACGCCGTTGTTTGCACTAGGAGTTTCCACCGCTTTCGGGTCGTCTGCTCCGGGTCCGGTCGGTAGCGCGCCTGCCGAAGCAGACCATCCCGAGTGTTACAACGAGACCAGGCTCAACGATCCGAATGACTTCTGTTACAAGACAATGGGCCCTTGGAACAGTACTAAGTCCTCAGACGAGGAAGTTCGTTCCCTCGTACCTGTTGATCGTATGGTTGCGGCGGGGATGAACGTCCAGGAGATCCAGCGGTACTACCCGGAATACCGTCCATTCTCCAAGTAGCCCCTGCTTGCCGCGTCGAGAACAGCCGAGCCTGCGTTGGTCCAGGAGGGCAACCCGGGCTGAGGCCTTCCGCCAACTTGTGCTGGTGGGAACCATCGAGACCCCTTTCATCCGCGATTGGGAGCTTTTCGCAACTGCCCTGGCCCGTCTGCCCGTTTAGGGATCCCTTTAGGGAGCGTACGTAACCCACCGGGTCGGCCCAGTAAGGAACAATGGTCGCAGTTCCAGTCAGGAGGCAGAAGCTTTGAAAAGGTTCTATGTTGCGTCGAGCTTCAGGAATATAGTCAATGTCCGCTACGTCGCGCAAACCTTGGAAAGCAAGGGCTACGTCAACACGTACGACTGGACCCAGAACGCGTCGGCGCGCGATGCGGGTACAGTCACCCTCGGCGATCTGCGCTCCATCGGGCAGCATGAGAGAGATGCAGTGATAGGTGCCGACGTCGTCGTGATCCTGCTTCCAGGCGGGAAGGGCACGCATGTTGAGCTTGGCATCGCGATCGCTCAGGGCAGAAGGACAATCCTGCATTCGCCGGACGAAGTCATCAACAACGTTGAGACCACCAGCACCTTCTACCACCTACCTGAGTTGGAGAAGTGCCACGGAACTCTAGACGACCTCTTAGCTATGATCGTCGGCCGAGAAGTGACCGTTGCCGCTGTCTGACTCGATTCGTGTCGCAGTGAGTGATGGGCTACCGGACGCCTACGAAGATCGTCCGTTCAGGGAACGGCAGCCGGACGCAATGCTGAATGACCTCCGTCGTGCAACAATCGCCACATGGATGAGGACGAGCGGCGGACCAGGGACCAGTTGATGGTCGTCGATGCCATTGTGCGGGCGATAGACCGCCGTGGCGAGGTCTTTCAGGTGATTGAGGATTCAGAGGATGAGGACGAAGCAACCCGTCGGGTTGGTCAGCTGTTGGGTGTGGACGAATTGGGCAGCCGGGTAGTCCTCGCCCTGCAGTTGAGAAGACTCACGCGAGGCCAGCGTCAGGCTATTGCTTCCGAGGCAGAAGAACTCCGATCAAGGTTGCCGGATGGCGGCTGAGGACTTCGGGTACTCGGCCGATCGCTGGTTCTGCCAGTGCCAAGCTGTTAGGAAGGGGCTGGTCACCGTCGTGGCCCACACGCCGGGTCCACGGCCATGTATTGCCCGGGATATGGCCGCCCCCAATGAACGGCCATATCCGCGGGTGGCTGGGACGGAGCTACGGCCGTGATGACGCTTCAGTGGTCGCTCCGGCTGGAGGCGCTTGTGCGGAGGCTGCTCATGCCGCCTGCATCGGCGCGGGCCGGGGGCCGAGGCCTGCGCGGCGGGGCCGGTCGGTTTCCGGGTGGAGTTCGGACCTGATCAGAGCTTCGCGGGCGTCGGCCGATTCGTACCCGAGGAACGCGGCATCGAGGACGATCTCGCAGTAGGGGAGGGCGCGTTCAGCCCGGCGGTGAAGTGCCAAGAGGCCTTGGATGTTTCGGTTGGTCAGCGTCCCGACGGGGCGGATCGTAACAGTCGAGGCATCGAGGTCGACTGACACCGTGACGCCAAGTTTGCCGGTGGTCATAGATATGGATCTCTCTACGAAAACACGAACGGGCCGCGTCTTGACCCAAAAGAAGGCTAATGCACAACATCTGAACGCGGAAGTAACTTACGTCACTACTTTCGGAAGTGGGTCCGAACAGCAGCCCGGACCACCGTCGAAGTCGATCCGGACCAGTCGCCGCGCCGGACCGGTCCCGCGCTGCCGGTTCACCGAGTTTGCAGTCTGTCGGGTCCGGTAGGGCAGGGTGCATAGTTAGATATGGGACTGACGAGAGAGCCTGGGCTGAACGGGCATCAGCGGGGACCCGTCGCCGCCGAGATACAGGACCTCCTTCTGGAGACCCAGGACGTGGCCGACTTTCTCGACGAACTCGCCTGTTTCGCCTCCGCTAATTTGTCCTCCGACAAGAACGAAGTGTTCTGCGGGGTCACGCTGCTACGTCACGGCTCGGCCGGGACGGTGGCCAGTAGCGGCGAAAAGGCACGCAGGCTCGACGAGTTGCAGTATCAACTCGATGAGGGGCCGTGCTTGATGGCCAGCAGGCGGCAATTGCTGGTCCACATTCCCGATCTCGCGGGCGATGACACCTTCCCGGCGTACAACGCTATAGCCACCGCCAATGGCATTCGCTCCATCCTCGCTGTGCCCTTCCACTTGCCGGACGACTCCGTCCGCGCTGGCCTCAACCTCTACTCGGAAAAAGCCCATGCTTTCGACGGCGGGTCAGTGAACCGGGCGCAGGGGTTCGTCGCCCAGGCCTCAAAGGGCCTCAGGTTGGCGGTCTTGCTGGCTCAGCACAGTCAAACGGCGGAGGATCTAAGGCTGGCCATGACCTCACGGACGGTCATCGACATGGCAGTCGGTGTCATCATCGCCCAGAACCGGTGCACTCAGCAGGAAGCCTTTGGACTCATTAAGGCCGCCTCGAACAACCGCAACCTGAAGCTTCGCGATGTCGCCGCTGCCATCGTGGAATCCGCAGGCGGCGGCAACGTCGCTACTCACTTCGGCTAGCATCCCGCCGCACGAAGGCTGTGGCCGGCCAGCAGGGGAGCCAAGTTTCAATGCCGGAGTGCGGGCGCCTCGTCCGGTTCGTCGTCGCGCTCGTCGTCGTCCACGCCGTGTGTCTCCGGGCGAGCATCGCCGGCGCGTACCGGGGTCCCGGTCCCAACGCCGGCGGCCGCGGCGTCCGACGGCGCGGGCTGGGCGCGGCGGCCATGGGCGGGCCGGCCGCCGGTGGCTTTCTGCAGCGCCTTGCGTTCGCGCCGGCCCTCCACCAGCCGGTACAGCACAGGCACCAGGACCAGCGTCAGCACCGTGGAGGAAATCAGGCCGCCGATCACCACGATGGCCAGCGGCTGCGAGATGAAACCGCCGCCGCCGGTCAGGCCCAGCGCCATCGGGGTCAGCGCGAACACCGTGGCCAGCGCCGTCATCAGGATCGGCCGGAGACGCTGCCGGGCGCCGTGCGTGATCGCCTCCGCCACGCTCATCCCGGGCTCGCCGTTGCGGGGCTGGCGGTACTGGTTGATCAGGTCGATCAGCACGATCGCGTTGGTCACCACAATGCCCACCAGCATCAGCATGCCGATCAGCGAGGGCAGCCCCAGCGGGACCCGGGTGACCAGCAGCAGCGCGATCGCGCCGGTGGCCGCGAACGGGACGGAGACCAGCAGGATCAGCGGCTGGACGAGCGACTTGAACGCGGCCACCATGATCACGTAGACGATCGCGATGGCGGCCAGCAGCGCCAGCCCCAACTGGCCGAAGGACTCGGCCTGCTGCGTCGTGGCGCCGCCGATCTCGGCCGTGACGCCCGGCGGCAGCTGGACTGATGTGAGCCGGGCCTGGACTTCGGTGCTGACCGCACCGAGGTTGCCGCCCGACGGCGTGACGGACACCCGTGCGGTGCGCTGGCCGTTGCTGGCCGTGATGGAGACCGGGACGTCGGCCTGTTCCACCGAGGCGATCGAGGACAGCGGAACCGGGCCCTGCGCCGTCGGCAGCGGAAGCTTGCGCACGGCGTCGATGCTGGTGAAGCGGGTGCCCTCGCCGATCCGCACCGGGTAATCGTTGGTGCCGATCCGGACCGTGCCGGCCGGGATCGGGCTGATCGTGGCGGCCAGCACGCCGGCCACCTGCTGCTCGTTCAGGCCGGCCGCGACCGCCTTGGCACGGTCCACCCTGACCTGCACCACGGGCTGGCTGGCGGCCAGGTTGGTGCTGACCTCGGACGAACCGGGGACGCCGTCCATGGCCTTGACCATGGCGTCGCTGGCGGTGCGCAGGTCAGCGGAGCTGGCGGCCTTGAGCGTGATGTCCACCGTCGAGGAGGTGCCGAAGCCGCCCTGCTGGGAGCCCACGGTGATCTTGCCGGCGCCGGAAATGTTGGCGAGCTCCTCGCGGACGGTCTCCTGCAGCGTGCCCTGGTCGGCCTTCTCGTCGGTGACGACGGTGAAGCTGGAGTTCGCCGCGCCGGTGGACTGCAGCGCGGAGAAGCCGGACTGGGCGTTGCCGGTGGTGACCTGGACGTCCTTGATGCCGTCGATGCTCCGCAGTGCCTTCTCCACCTTGACGGCCGCGGCGCTGCCTTCGGCCAGGCTGGTGCCGGCCGGAAGGGCCTGCTTCACGGTCATGCTGTTCTCGCCGGAGCGGCCCAGCAGGTCGGTGGCGAGCAGCGGCGACATTGCCACGGTGCCGCCCAGGACCAGGACGGCGGCTACCAGGGTGATCACCGGGTGCCGCTGGGTTTTGGTCAGCACCGGAAGGTAGCCGCGCTGCAGGAAGCTGCGCTGCTCCGCTTCGTGGGCTTTCGCGGCGGTCTCGCGGGCGGAAGCTTCGGAGACGTCGGCGCCGGCTTTCTCTGACGGGGTCCGCAGGAACCAGTACGCCAGCACCGGCACGATGGTCAGCGAGACCAGCAGCGAGGACACCAGGGCGATGGTGACGGTGAGGGCGAAGGGCCGGAACAGTTCCCCGGCGAGCCCGGCCACAAACGCGATCGGCAGGAACACGGCCACGGTGGTGAGCGTGGAGGCGGTGATCGCCCCGGCCACCTCGCGGATGGAGGTCAGGATGGCGGTGATCTTCGGCTCGCCGTAGCTCAGGTGGCGTTTGATGTTCTCGATCACCACGATCGAGTCGTCCACCACCCGGCCGATCGCGATGGTCAGCGCGCCGAGGGTCAGGATGTTCAGCGAGTACCCGGTCGCCGAGAGCCCGATAAAGGTGATCAGCAGGGACAGCGGGATGGACACGGCCGTGACCAGGGTGGAGCGCACCGAGAGCAGGAAGAGCAGGATGACGCCGACGGCGAAGCCCAGTCCCAGCAGCCCCTCGGTGGTGAGGTCCTTGATGGACTTCTCGATGAACGGCGCCTGGTCGAACACCGGGGTGAACTTGGCATTGGACCCCAGTTCGGCCTCGAGCTGCGGGATGGAATCCTTGACCGCATGGGAGATGCCCACCGTGTCGGCCTCGGGCTTCTTGGTCACCGAGACGGCGAGGGTTTCCTTGCCGTTGGTGCGCGTGATGGAGGTGCGGGCGTCCTCGGTGATGCTGACGTCGGCCACCGCCCCGATCGTGGCGGCGTTGCGGGTGCCGCCCAGCGGCAGCGACTTGACCGCGTCGAGGGAATCCACCGGGCTGCCGATCTGCAGCGAAAGGGTCTTGCCCTGCTCCTCGATGCTGCCGGCCGGGACCAGGGAGCCGTTGTTCTTCAGCGCGTCCGAGATGGACTGGACGGTCGCGCCGGCGGCGGCCATGGCGGCGGGCCGCGGCATGATCTTGATGTGCTGGGTGGCGCCGCCGGTCACCTCGGCGCCGCGGACGCCGTCGAGCTTCTGCAGCCGGGGCACGCTCAGGCGCGCCAGGTCCGCGTTGAGTTCACTCAGCGGCTTGTCCGAGGAAACCGCCAGGTAGATGATCGGGAAGTCGCTGATGCTGCCGGCGATGGCCTGCGGCTGGACATCCTTCGGCAGCGAGGGCTTTGCGTTGGAGATGGCCCGGTCGATCTGGTTCCGCGCACGGTCCAGGTTGGAGCCGTAGGTGAACGCCAGGGTGATCTGGGAGACGCCGTTGCGCGACGTCGACGACGTCGACTCCAGCCCCTCGACCCCGTTGAGCGCCGTCTCCAGCGGCCCGCTGACCTGTTTGTCCACCACCTCCGGGGACGCCCCCGGCATCGAGGTGATGACCGTGATCTGCGGGAACTCGATGGACGGGATGAGCTCCTGCTTGAGCGACGTCATCGTGATCACCCCGAAGACCGACGCGAAGACGGTGACCAGGGCGATCAGCGCCCGGTTTGCTAGCGAGAGCTGGGCGAGCCGGAACATCTTATGGTCTCCTGGGGGTCGACGGACGGACGTCACCGTGTGACGTCAAGGGGTACAACGTGCCGCAACCCGGCAGAGTTTCAGCGGCCGGCGCTGACCGGTTCCAGCTGCAGGGCCGCGGCCGTCTCGGCCTCGAGCTTGGCTGCGAGGTCCGGGTTCTCGTTGAGCTTGACGCCGTAGCCCGGCATCATCTCCTTGAGCTTGGACTGCCAGCCCTTGAAGTTCTTCGGGAAGGACTTCTGCAGCAGCTCGATCATGATCGGCACGGCGGTCGAAGCGCCCGGCGAGGCGCCCAGCAGGGCGCCGATGGTGCCGTCTCGGCCGGCGATGACCTCGGTGCCGAACTGCAGCACACCGCCCTTCTTCGGATCCTTCTTGATGATCTGGACCCGCTGGCCGGCCGTGATGAGTTCCCAGTCGCCGTCCTTGGCCTCCGGGTAGTACTCCCGCAGGGCCTCGACCTTGGCGCCGTGCCGCTTCGCGACTTCCTTGACCAGGTAGGCGGTGAGGTCCATGTTGTCCTTGGCCACGGCCAGCATCGGGATGATGTTGGAGGGCCGGATGGACAGCGGCAGGTCCAGGTAGGAGCCGTTCTTGAGGAAGTTCGTGGAGAAACCGGCGTACGGGCCGAACAGCAGGGAGCGCTTGCCGTTGACGAACCGGGTGTCCAGGTGCGGGACGGACATGGGCGGGGCGCCCACGGAGGCCTGGCCGTAGACCTTGGCGCTGTGCTGGGCGGCGAGGGTCTCGTCCGTGCAGCGGAAGAACTGGCCGGAGACCGGGAAGCCGCCGTAGCCCTTGGACTCGGGGATGCCGGAGGCCTGCAGCAGGTGCAGGGCGCCGCCGCCGGCGCCGACAAAGACGAACTTCGCGTGGATCGAGCCGTGCTCGCCGGAGCGCGGGTGCTTCAGCTCAAGGTCCCAGCCGCCGTCGGCGGCCCGGCTGATGCCGGTGACGTCGTGGCCGTAGTTGATTTCCACGCCGTTGTTGCCGAGGTAGCCGGTCAGTTCGCGGGTCAGGGCGCCGAAGTCGACGTCGGTGCCCTCGGCTGCGCGGGTGGCGGCGATGTGCTGCTTGGGGTCGCGGCCCTTGACGATCAGCGGGGCCCACTTGGCGATCTGGGCGTGGTCCTCGGAGTACTCCATCGAGCGGAACAGCGGGTTCGGCTTGAGCGCCTCGAAGCGGTTCCGCAGGAACTTGGTGTTGGCATCTCCCACCACGAAGCTCATGTGCGGGACGGTATTGATGAAGCCCTTGGGGGAGCCGATCAGGGAGTTGGTGACCAGGTGGGACCAGAACTGGCGGGACAGCTGGAACTGCTCGTTGATGTGCAGGGCCTTCGAGGGGTCCACCGAGCCGTCTTTGGCCGCGGGGGAGTAGTTGAGCTCACACAGTGCGGCGTGCCCGGTGCCGGCGTTGTTCCACGGTCCGGAGCTTTCCAGTCCCGGCTGGTCCAGCCGCTCGAACAGCGAGATGCTCCAGTTCGGCTCAAGCTGCTTGAGGAAAGCGCCCAGCGTGGCGCTCATAATGCCGCCGCCAATCAGGACGACGTCGGCATGTTGGGTCTTGGAAATGAAAGTCACAATCAGTCTCCGATAGCAGCGGCTCTGGCTGTCACAGAATATCCCCGGACCGCCTACTAACTGAAATTGGGGCCCGCCGTCAAGGCTTTAGCTCGACGTTGGTGAAAACTTCGTTCAGGACCGGGGAGACCGGGTACTTCAGCACCCGGTCCGAGAGCGCCAGCGCCGAGATCGGGAACGCGATCGGCACCGCGGGCACCGTCGCGGCGATCTGGGCGTTGATGGTCTGGTACTGCTCGGTCCGCTCCTTGCCCTCCGGCAGGCCGCGGGCGCGGGCGATCTTGGAAAACACCTGCGGGTCCTGGTAGTCGAACTCGCCGGTCTTTCCCCCGAAGAGCGGGCCCAGGAAATTGTCCGGGTCGGCGTAGGAGCCGTTCCAGCCGAGCAGGTGCAGGGCATGGTCCCCGGGCGAGGTGACCTTCTGCAGGTATCCCTCGGACCAGTCGACCGGCACGGGTTTGATGTTGAGCCCGACGGCGGTGAGCTGGCGGCTGATTTCGGCGTAGACCTTCTCCGGGGTCGGAAGGTACGGGCGGGTGACGTTGAGCGGGTAGTAGAACTTCAGTTCCTCGCCCTTATAGCCGGCGTCGGCCAGGAGCTCCTTGGCCTTGTTCGGGTCGTAACCCAGCGACGGGGCGTTGTTGTTGAAACCGCTCAGCTTCGGCGGGACGAACTGCGAGGCGGCCGTGGTGTTATCGATGAAGAACTTGCGGATCAGGGTGTCCTTGTCCAGGGCCATTTCGATCGCCTGGCGGACCTTCAGGTCCCGCAGCACGGGCACCTGCTGGTTCATGCCCAGGTACATCACGGAGAACGGATCGCGCTGGATAATCTGCTTGCCGCTCTTGACCAGCTGGTCGAAGTTGCCCACCGTGACCGAGTCGTAGGCATCGATCTTGCCGTCAAGCAGCGCCTGCATCCGGGTTTGCGGGTGGTCGTAGCTGATGAAGTGGACGGTGCCAATCTGGCCCTTGTCCCCCCAGTAGTCCTTATTGATATGCAGGGTGACGGTGTTGTTGTCCCAGGAACCAAAAACGAACGGCCCGGTTCCCACCGGGTGCAGGGCGTAGGCGGAAACCGGCTGGCCCTCCCGGCTCTGGTTGAGCACGTTGGCGGACTTGGCGGCCAGGGCCTGCGGGGAGGAAATCGCGAAGGCGGGCAACGTCAGGGCCTGCAGGAAGCCGGTGAACGGCTGGGTCAGGTCGATCCGGACGCTGTCCGGTGCCACGGCGGTGCAGCCCTTGTAGATGGACAGCGACGCCTGGTCCGCGTGGGCCATAAACACGCCCTTGAACGTGCTGCCGGTGGCCTGCTTGCGGAGGGCCGCCGGGAAGTTGAACCAGCGTTTGAAGTTGGTGCACACCGCGGCCGCGTTGAAGGGGGTGCCGTCCTGGAACTTCACGTTCTCGCGCAGCTTAAAGGTGTAGGCGCGGCCGTCGGTGCTGGTGGACCACCCGGTCGCAAGGAGCGGGGTGGGTTTACCGCTGACCTGGTCAACGCCGACCAGGCCCTCCAGGATCTGCCGGGTGATCCGGTAGGAGTCGACGTCGGACACCAGCGACGGGTCGAGACCGAGCGGGCGCGAGGCCGTGCCGAACGTAAAGGTGGCGGTGGGGCCGGCTGCCGAAGCGCTGGCGGAGGACGACGGCGACGGCGTCGGCCCCGGGGCCCCGGTGCACGACGCCAGCGGCACCAGCAGCAGGACTGCACCCAGGCCGGCGGCGAGGCGGCGCAACAGCCTGCGGGGGGTGTTCGTGGTCGGCACGGTACTGCTGGGCACTGAAGGAATCACCTCTGGGAACTGGGAGCCCGCCGGCTGCGGAACAGCCCAAGTCTAGTTGACGCGCGCCGCGAACAAGCGAAGGCCCGCACCGGACGGTGCGGGCCTTCGTTTCTCCAGGTGGGTCCAGGGAGTCAGGCTGGAGCCGGGGCAGGAGGGCTTGTGTTGCCTACTTCGGCATCAGCACCGAGTCGACCATGTAGACGGTGGCGTTGGCGGTCTTGACGCCGCCGCAGACCACGTTGGCGCCGTCAACCTTGAGCGCGTCCTTGCTGCCGGTCACCGTCACGGAACCGCCCTGGACGGTCTTGTGGGTGCCCACGATCTCGTCCGGGCTGATCTTGCCCGGGACAACGTGGTAGGTCAGGATCTTGCTCAGCAGGGCATCGTCCGTCTTGAGCTTGTCGATGGTGGCGGCGTCGATCTTCTTGAACGCGTCATCCGTCGGGGCGAAGACCGTGAATTCGCTGCCGTTCAGGGTGTCCACCAGGTTGACCTTGGGGTTGAGCTTGCCGGAAACGGCGGCGGTCAGGGTGGTCAGGATCGGGTTGTTCGAGGCGGCCGTGGCGACCGGGTCCAGCGCCATGCCGGAGACCGAACCCTTGCCATCGGGCACCTGGGCGGCGTAATCGGCGCAGCCGGGGCCGACCAGGTCCGCAGCCGGATCCATGGCTGCGTCCGAGGAGCTCATCGACGGCGACGGCGCCATGCTGGATTCCATGGCCGAGCCCGACGGCGTGGAGGCCGGGGCCGAGGAGCTGGATCCCGTGGAGCCGCCGCAGGCGGTGAGGCTAAGCATGGCTGCAGCAGCGATACCTGCAACGGCGAAAGTCGTGCGCTTGATGGTCTGCATTTCGATTCTCCTTTGTTGTGCCGATGTCATTGCCGGCAGCGGCCTTCTTTGCCGCCGGGGCGTTTCTCCGACTGTTGGGCACCGACCCTTGGTTGGTGTCTCAATGGGTATTCGGGTGCTCGGCGGAAACGGATGGGTGGGATTCGAAATTCTTTTTATCGGCCTGGAATGCGGCCCGGAATGCGGCCCGGATGCGGAGCCTTTCGCGCGGCCTGCGGGCGCGGTTAAACGCCGGAACCCCGGTCCGAAGACCGAGGTTCCGTTCTGTGCGCAAGGGGGGACTTGAACCCCCACGCCCGAAGGCACAGGAACCTAAATCCTGCGTGTCTGCCAATTCCACCACTCGCGCGCGGCGCCGTCGTCCGCGGCCCCGAAGGACCCCGACGGCGGATGCCAGCAACCAGTCTACAGTTCCGCTTTCCGATCCGGTGCCGGAACCGCGGGCCCGACGGCGGCTGCGGTCAGGCGTCCAGCTTCAGGTCGCGCAGGAGTTTGGCGACGTGCCCCGTAGCGCGCACGTTGTACTGCGCGAGGCTGACCTTGCCGTCGGCGCCGACCACCACGGTGGAGCGGATGAGGCCCTCATAAGTGCGGCCGTAGTTCTTCTTCTCGCCCCACGCCCCGTACGCCTCGGCTACGGCGTGGTCCGGATCGGAGAGCAGCGGGAACGTGAGCCGCTCGGCGGCGGCGAAACCGGCAAGCTTCTCCACCGGGTCGGGGGAGATGCCCACGACGTCGTAGCCCGCCCGCTGCAGGGCGGCCAGGGAATCGCGGAAGTCGCAGGCCTGCTTGGTGCAGCCGGGGGTGGCAGCCGCAGGATAGAAGTAGACCACGGTGTTCCGGCCGCGGAAGTCCCGCAGGCCGACGTCGCGTCCGGCCGAATCCAGCAGCTGGAAGTCGGGCGCGTCGTCGCCGGGAGCGAGTCGTTCGGGCATTATTCCTCCTTGACAAATGTGCGAAAGTCCAGCCTAGTGAGCGCCGGGCGCGGTCGCCGAATCGGACAATCGCTATACTCTTGGGTATGCCTGATATGGAACGCTGGCCCACGGGCCGACTATTGTCCACGGCAGCACGCCTTGTAGAACACTCCTGGAACGAAAAGCTTGGGGCCATCGGCCTCACCCACGCCGGGGTCATCGCGATGGAAGTGCTCTCCGCAAACGGACCAATGACGCAAGCGCAACTGGCGCAACTGGTCCGTGTCCAAGCCCAGACCATGGGTAAGACCCTGAGCCGGCTCGAAGCCCACGGTCACATCTCGCGCGAGCGCAGCCCCTCGGACCGGCGCAGCCACGTCGTGACCCTGACCGACCGCGGCCGGGAAGCCGTCGTTGCCGCCGCGGACATGGAACGCTCGGTTCTTGCCGCCGCCTCGATCGACCCGGATTCCCTCCGGCACGAGCTGCAATCCGTGGTCCGGGAACTCGCAAACCGGATGTCCTCAACGGAGGCCAAGGCCATCGTCACCGCGGTGGAGCCCGGGGTCTCGGTCGACGCCAACTAGGCGCACCTCAACGACGTCAATCCCGCGCACGTGGACGCGGGAGCGGTACGGCGCCGTCGTCTGCATCTGGCGATCCAGGGTCCGGCGCAGGAACACTGCGCCGTGTTGCCGCCCGCCCCCACGATTCAGGGGGCCGCCGGTCGCGTAGCCGCCCACCGCGAAAACGAGTACAGGCTACTGGGTTCAAGCCTCTGCCGCGGGTAGAGCATGGGGCCATGACAAGGTACGAACTGGAAGCCAGGTCCTTGGAGCATCACTGCCAGTGCTGCGGCGAGTCCGCCGTGGCGGTGTTTTGTGAGGACTGCGACCCGCACACGGAAGTGCCGGCCGCCGCTTAGGGCCACTGCCCCCGGCCGGCCGCGCGCGGCTGCGGCCTGCACGCGCTGGGGCCTGCACGCGCTGGGGCCTGCACGCGCTGCGGCCTGCACGCGCTGCGCCCGCGCCCCGATGACCCTGCGGCCGCGCCCCGATGACGCTGTGCCCCCGCCCCCGCTGCGGCCAAGTTCTGGCTCCCCATGCACCGCGTCCCGTGTCCATCACCGGGGCGGGCGCCGGCCGCCTCTAGGATCAAACTATGGACGCGCACGTGACTGTCGAACTCGAAGGGCAGACCTCGATCAACGAGCTGCTCGAAGAGCCGGTCGGCGCCTCCCCGATCCAGCTCACGCTGCCGATCCACTTCCACTTCGCGGCCGCCGAACGCCGCTGACGGCGGCGGAACCGGCTCGCCATGGCGCCCGGGGCGTACCAGCCGACGCTCCCGCCCACTTGCCCGGCCCTAAGCCCCTCTGGCCACCCTGCCGCTCGCGGAAAGACGCGGTTCCCGATGGGTGCGGGGTGGAGGAACTGGGGAGGAGCGCAGCGTGCGCTTATGGAATAGCCGGTGATTGACTGCTGCACGGAGCTGCACGGAGCTGCACGGAGCTGCACGGAGCTGCACGGAGCTGCACGGAGCTGCACGGCGCCAGGACGATGGATATCCGGCGCAACGAACGGAGCCGGGGCGCTCCGGCAGCGGCCCGGGTTTACTCCGGCTTTTCCTTGGACAGGGCGATGATCCAGTCGGGGGTGACGTCGCCGGTGAGCTTGTCCAGGGTGATCCGTGCTTTGGCGGCAGCGATTTGGACCTTCCGGTCCTGCGGGCTGACCGAGGCCGGACGACGCGAGGGGGCGATTGAGTCCACACTTGATTGGGCGGGCGTGCGGGGAGTTGCCGGGTGTGCCGTGGCCATCCTCGACCTCCTACCTGCCTGTGCCGTCATTGTCGTCTCCTTCATTGTCGTGCCTTGTTTCCGGGTCGTCCACCCTCGCCTGCGGCGCCTCGGCTTCATCGGAGCGAGCAATGATGTCAGCGGCTTCCGCCAGACGGGCACTGTAAGCCGCTTCAAGGGGATCCTCTGTTCCGATTTTCAGAAGCACTCCGTCCTCCGGCGTGGCCAGCTTGCTGCTGCCCAGGAGGTTGATGGCCTGCTGACCCATCTCGGCCCGCCTGGGCTGATCTGACATGGAGGCGTCCAGGGCCCATTGCGCACGCCGCCACCATTCGGCGCGGTTGTCCGCCCGGCGCCTCTGCCACAGCGTGACCACGGCGATAAGCGCGGCGATGAGTGCGGCTATGAGCGGGGCGAACGCTGCCCATACCTGCCAGTCCGACGCGGGGGCGTTGTGGACGAACACATCGATCGGGCTCGGGGATGGTGTCGGCGGCATAGCTTCACCCTAGGCCGCAGGGCGGCCCGCAGTTGGTGGTGGCCGCTAACCGGACCCCCCGTGTTGGCGCCCAGCGCGGCGACTACGCCGGAATTACGGCAAAACAAAACCCCGCCCTCGCCAGCCGCTAGGCCAGTAAGGACGGGGTTTTTGTTGGTGCACCCCCCGGGACTCGAACCCGGAACCCATTGATTAAGAGTCAATTGCTCTGCCAGTTGAGCTAGAGGTGCAGCTGTTGTTTCCGCTCGCCTCGGGCTTTTTATTTCCCGCGGTGTTCTCCGCAACGACATGAAACTCTACACGAGTTTTCATGCAGTGTGAAATCGGCTGGCGAAGGGCCGGGGCCGGCTAGTGGGGGACGTTCAAAACCAGCACAAAATCAGGGTTTTGGGTGTTGCTGAGGGCCCACAGATGCCCGTCCGGTGCCAGCGCTACGTCGCGGATACGCCCGTACTTTCGTGTGAAATAGGCCACAGGTTCGCCCGCGAATTCGCCGCGCAACGGAACCTGCCAGATCCGTTCGCCGCGGAGTGCGCCGAGGTAGGCCGTGTTGCCGATAATTTCGAGCCCGCTGGGGGAGGACTCCGCCGTCGAAGGCCACACCACCTTTGCGTCCAGGAACCCCGCCCGGTGCGGCGCGCCGGTGACCTCGGGCCACCCGTAGTTGCCGCCGGGGACGATCAGGTTCAGCTCGTCGTTGACCTCGGGTCCGAATTCGGTGGCCCATAGCCGCCCGGCGCTGTCCCAGTCGAGCCCCTGGACGTTGCGGTGGCCAAGGCTGTAGACGGGGTTGTCGCCGAAAGGGTTGCCGGGCGCGGGTTTCCCGTCCGGGGTCAGGCGGAGGATTTTTCCGCCAAGGGCGTTGCGATCCTGCGGCTGGCCGCTGCGCCGGGCATCGCCGGTACCCACGTAGAGGTACCCGTCCGGGCCGAAACGGATGCGGCCGCCGTTGTGCGTGCCTGCCTTGGGGATGCCGCTGAAGACCACCTCGGGGGAACGAAGGTCCGGGCGGCCGTCGGCGCCGAGCCGGAAGCGGGCGATCCGGTTGTCTGACTGAGCCGTGAAATACGCGTAGAGATAGCGGTCCGACGCGGCATCGGGGGAGAGCGCAAGCCCCAGCAGGCCGCCTTCGCCGCCGGGGACGACGCCGGGGACCTTGCCTACGGTCGTGACGGGACCGCTGCCGCCGGCGGGCAGGATCTTGACGAGGGCGCTGTCCCGCTCGGAGACGAAAGCGCTCCCATCCGGCTGGAAAACGATGGACCACGGCAGGGTCAGTCCGGCATCGATCCTTCCAACCACTTGCGGCGTCTCTGGTGCGGACGGACTGACTTGCCCGGCGCTGCCCCCGCTCGGACCTCCGCTACCGCCCGGACCGGCGCTGCCCCCGCCCGGGCCGCTGCTCGCCTGGCCGCCCTGGGTCTGGCTGCCGGTCCCGTTCCCGGGGCCGGGACCGGGGGTGGCAGTGCAGCCGGCGGCCGCGAGCGCGGCGGCGGCCAGCAGCGCCGCCGCCGCCGAACGGCCCCGGACCGACCGCCGCCGCATTGCTAGAGCCGGGAACGGCGCGGCGGGCGGAATCCGGCCGCTTCGGCATGTGCCACGGACAGGAACCAGACCTCTGCGCGGGTCTCCTCGTAGGAAGGACTGGTTTCGTCGTGGTAGATCATCGACGAGGCATTCCCCTTGACCGTGAAGCCCTCCGGTCCGCTGCCGTCGGGCGCGGGGGCTGCCGAGCCTTCGCCGTACGGCTGCTCGGCGGCGAGGTGGCCGGCCGGCGCCGCGGCGTGGCTGGCCGAGCCCTCGGTAAGGGCCGCAGAGGATGCGGCCTGCGCTGTTTCCACCTCGGCGGCCTCGGCGGCGGCGGACTCGGCGCCCGGGAGGGTGGGGGCGTGCGGTTCGGTGTACTCGGCGTGATGCACCGGGGTGTGCCCGGCTGCTGCCGGTTCGGTGCCGGGCTGCGGTGCGGCCGTCGCTGCCGCGGGGGCGGCGGCAGTGTCCTCGGGGGTCTCCGGACGGGCCGCGTGGGCGCCGTGGGAGAGGTCGCGGTGCGGGGCTCCCTGCGCCTCGGCGGGCGGGGTTTCGGACCATTGGGTTTCCCACTCGTCGGTCCCGGCAGCGGTGCCCGGGGCTGTTGACCCGACGCCGGGGCCGCCGGCGGTGTCGACGTCGGGCGTGCTCCCGGAAACCTCCTCCGCCGTGGTGCTGCCGGCCGGCGCACCGGCCGCCGCTGCTGCGTCGTCGTCGGCGGTGGTCGGCGGCTCGGGCTCGGCGTTGCTGAATCCGGCAGCGGTCGGGATCCCCGTGGTGGCGGCCGCGGCCGCGGAAGCGGCGGCGCTCCCGCCGGAGAGGGCCCCGTCATGGCTTCCCTGGCCCTCTGCAGCCTTATCGGAGGCGGCGGTTCCGGTCCCGGTGGACGTCGAGGCCCCGGTGCCGCTGCGGGCATTGTTGCGGTTGAGCAGCCACCATACGACGCCGACAATCACCACAATGACGATGAGCCAGGTAATCCAATCCATAGCCGAATCCTTCCGTCCAGGCGGCAGGGTTGCCGTTGCTCGACGTTACGTCCGGGCGAACGCGGCTGTCCAGCGTTCGCGCCGCCGCCCCGTGTAGCCTCGCTGCATGGATTTCAAGCGACTGCGGATTCTCCGCGAACTGGCCGACCGCGGCACCGTGGGCGCCACCGCGGAAGCCATGCGGGTGACGCCGTCGGCGGTCTCGCAGCAGCTCAAGACCCTGCAGGACGAGCTCGGCGTGGTCCTGGTCGAGAAGTCGGGCAGGGGAGTGCGGCTGACCGAAGCAGGGCTGGCGATGGCCGGCGCGGCGGCGGAGGTCGCCACCGCCATGGCCCGTGCCGAGGCCACCATCGACACCTACCGGCTCGGCTGGCAGACCCGCATCAGGGCGGCGTTTTTCCCCAGTGCCGCGGAGATGTTCCTGCCGGGGCTGCTGCACCGTGTCAAGGAGATCGACGGACTCAGGTTCGAGGCGCACCTCGAGGACCCCGGCGTCGCAGGCTTCGCCGGCCTGGCCGCCGACTACGACATCGTCCTTGCGCACAGCGTCGACGGCCCCGAAGTGTTCGCCCGCCGGGGCCTGCAGGTGATCCCGCTGATCGACGAGCCGCTGGACGTGGCCGTGCCCGCGGGCCACGCACTGGCCGGAAAGACGGCGCTGACGGCGCGGGATGTCATCGGATTCCCCTGGATGGGGGTACCCGACGGCTTCCCCTTTGATACCGTGCTGCGCCAGATCGAGATGCAGGCCGATTCCCCGGCCCTGCGGGCGCAACTCTTCCCGGACCTGCGTGTCCTCGAAGCCCTGGTCAGCGCCGGACACGGGCTCAGCCTGCTTCCGCGCTACACCGCATTGAAGAACCAGGGCCGGGGATTCGTGCTCCGCCCGCTCGAAGGAGTCAAGGCCAGCCGCAGCATCGTGGCGCTGGCGCGTCCGGAGGCCGCCGCCCGGACCACCATCCGGCAGGTCCTGGCGATGCTCCAGGCCGAGGCGGAGGCGGTGGCCGACGCCCCCGAACTGCGTGGCACGCGTCACGGCCAGCGGCCTTCCGGGATGGCAAAGTCCACCAATTGAGACAGGCGTCCACTCTTTGGACGAAATATTCCCGGAATTACGCTTAATGAGCATGTCCGGCTCGTTGCCGCAAGCGGCTGAGCCCTAGACTTTGAGCCATGAGTGAGGACAGCCAAACAGCAACAGAAGCCACCCCGGACATCAAACCCCGCAGCCGCGTGGTGACCGACGGTATCCACGCGGCGCCCGCCCGCGGCATGTTCCGGGCGGTCGGCATGGGCGACGACGACTTCGCCAAACCCCAGGTGGGCGTGGCCAGTTCGTGGAATGAAATCACTCCGTGCAACCTTTCCCTGAACCGCCTGGCCCAGGGGGCCAAGGAAGGCGTCTTCGCCGGCGGCGGCTTCCCGATGCAGTTCGGCACCATCTCGGTTTCCGACGGCATCTCGATGGGCCACGAGGGCATGCACTTCTCCCTGGTCTCCCGCGAGGTCATCGCCGACTCGGTCGAGACCGTCATGCAGGCCGAGCGGATCGATGGCTCGGTGCTGCTGGCCGGCTGCGACAAGTCCCTGCCCGGCATGCTGATGGCGGCCGCGCGCCTGGACCTCTCCAGCGTCTTCCTCTACGCCGGTTCGATCATGCCCGGCTGGGTCAAGCTTGAAGACGGCTCCGAGAAGGAAGTGACGCTGATTGACGCCTTCGAGGCCGTCGGTGCCTGCGCCGCCGGAAAGATGAGCCGCGAGGACCTGGACCGCATCGAAAAAGCCATCTGCCCGGGCGAAGGCGCCTGCGGCGGCATGTACACCGCGAACACCATGGCCTGCATCGGCGAGGCACTCGGTATGTCCCTGCCGGGCTCCGCCGCTCCGCCCTCGGCCGACCGCCGTCGTGATGTGTTCGCGCACAAGTCCGGCGAGGCCGTGGTGAACCTGCTCCGCCTGGGCATCACCGCCCGCGACATCATGACCAAGAAGGCGTTCGAGAACGCCATCGCCGTCACCATGGCCTTCGGCGGCTCCACCAACGCGGTGCTGCACCTGCTGGCCATCGCCCGCGAGGCCGAGGTCGAGCTGACCTTGGAGGACTTCAACCGGATCGGCGACCGGATCCCGCACCTGGGCGACCTCAAGCCGTTCGGCCGGTACGTGATGACCGACGTCGACAAGATCGGCGGCGTTCCGGTGATCATGAAGGCGCTGCTCGACGCCGGACTGATCCATGGCGACTGCCTCACGGTCACCGGCAAGACCGTGGCCGAGAACCTCGCCTCGATCAACCCGCCGGACCCGGACGGCAAGGTGCTCCGGGCGATGGACAACCCCATCCACAAGACCGGCGGCATCACCATCCTGCACGGCTCGATGGCCCCGGAAGGCGCCGTCGTCAAGAGCGCAGGCTTCGACGCCGATGTCTTTGAGGGCACCGCCCGCGTCTTTGAGCGCGAGCAGGGCGCCCTGGATGCGCTGGACAAGGGCGAAATCAAAGCCGGCGACGTCGTCGTCATCCGTTACGAGGGCCCCAAGGGCGGCCCGGGCATGCGCGAGATGCTCGCCATCACCGGCGCCATCAAGGGTGCGGGCCTGGGCAAGGATGTCCTGCTGCTCACCGACGGCCGCTTCTCCGGCGGAACCACGGGCCTGTGCATCGGCCACGTGGCGCCGGAAGCCGTCGACGGCGGCCCGATCGCCTTCGTCAAGGACGGCGACCGGATCCGGGTCGACATCGCCGCCCGGAGCTTCGACCTGCTGGTCGACGAGGCGGAACTCGAAGCGCGCAAGGTCGGCTGGGAGCCGCTGCCCGCCAGGTACACCAAGGGTGTGCTCGCCAAGTACGCCAAGCTCGTGCACAGCGCCTCCACCGGCGCCTTCTGCGGCTAGGGCCGGCGGACCCAACTGACTCGCAGTAGTTGTCGTTTTGAGCGCTCATAACGACAACTACTGCGAGCCAGTTGGGGGAGGGGTTCAAACAGTGGACAATGGAGTCCACATAGTGAGACAGGGCCCGGGCTCGTTGACACTTGTCTCGCTCAGAGGGAAAACTGAACGCATGATCGCATTCGTTACCGCCGGCGTCGTTGCATGCGACAGCGCAGCAGGTGTCTCCGTCGTCCTTACCAGGCGCGTGGCTCAATAGCCTCAACTGGTAACGAACCGCCACGCGCAACCCCTCGAAGAGCCATCCAGGCTGAGGGGTTTTTTTATTTCCGCACCACCCGTAACACCCGCAGTCCCGATCACCGAAGATCCACCCGCAGATCCACCAAAGGAAGAGTCCGATGAGCAAAGGATCGCCGATCAGCCCCTCGCTGATGGCCACGAAGTCCGCTGGAGCCCACAAGGCTCCGGAACGCGTCGAACGCCCGGCCGACGCCGGCGTCGAGCATGCTGCTGCCTCTCCCGTCCTTGGGCCGAACAACGTCGTACCCCCGACGGTGATGACCGGCTCGCAAGCAATCGTCCGCGCGCTCGAAGAACTCGGCGTCCAGGACATTTTCGGTTTGCCCGGTGGCGCAATCCTGCCCACCTATGACCCCTTGATGGCCTCCAAAATGAACCACGTTCTGGTCCGTCACGAACAGGGAGCCGGCCACGCCGCGCAAGGCTATGCCATGGTCACCGGACGGGTGGGCGTCTGCATCGCCACCTCGGGCCCCGGTGCCACCAACCTCGTTACCGCCATCATGGATGCCCACATGGACTCCGTGCCGATGGTGGCCATCACCGGCCAGGTCTCCAGCGGAGTCATCGGCACCGATGCCTTCCAGGAAGCCGACATCGTCGGCATCACCATGCCGATCACCAAGCACTCGTTCCTGGTCACCGACCCCAACGACATCCCGCACGTGATGGCCGAGGCGTTCCACCTCGCCTCCACCGGCCGGCCCGGCCCCGTCCTGGTGGACGTGGCCAAGGACGCCCAGCAGGGCCAGATGACGTTCTCCTGGCCGCCGAAGATCGACCTGCCGGGCTACCGGCCGGTCCTGCGCGGCCACAGCAAGCAGGTCCGCGAAGCCGCGCGCCTGATCGGCGCCGCCAAGAAGCCGGTGCTTTACGTCGGCGGCGGCGTGGTCAAGGCGCACGCCTCCGCGGAGCTGCGGGAACTGGCCGAACTCTCCGGCGCGCCGGTGGTCACCACGCTGATGGCCCGGGGCGTTTTCCCGGACTCGCACCCGCAGCACGTCGGGATGCCCGGCATGCACGGCACGGTCTCCGCTGTTACCGCGCTGCAGCAGTCCGACCTGCTGATCACCCTCGGCGCACGCTTCGATGACCGGGTCACCGGCATCCTGAAGTCCTTCGCCCCGAACGCCAAGGTCATCCACGCGGACATCGACCCGGCGGAGATCTCCAAGAACCGCACCGCCGACGTCCCGATCGTGGGCTCGGTCAAGGAGATCATCCCGGAACTGAGCGAGGCGCTCCGGGCGCAGTTCGAAACCTCCGGCACCCCGGACCTCACCAACTGGTGGGCCTTCCTGAACAACCTCAAGGAGACCTACCCGCTGGGCTGGACCGAACCCGAGGACGGCCTCAGCGCACCGCAGCGGGTAATCGAACGGATCGGCGCGCTCACCGGCCCGGAGGGCGTCTACGTCGCCGGCGTCGGGCAGCACCAGATGTGGGCCTCGCAGTTCATCAAGTACGAACGCCCGCACGCCTGGCTGAACTCCGGCGGCGCCGGCACCATGGGCTACGCGGTTCCGGCCGCCATGGGCGCCAAGGTCGGCAACCCGGACCGGGTGGTCTGGGCGATCGACGGCGACGGCTGCTTCCAGATGACCAACCAGGAACTGGCCACCTGCGCGATCAACAAGATCCCGATCAAGGTCGCCGTGATCAACAATTCCTCCCTCGGCATGGTGCGGCAGTGGCAGACCCTCTTCTACGAGGGCCGCTACTCCAACACCGACCTGAACACCGGCCATGACACCGTCCGGATCCCGGACTTCGTCAAGCTGGCGGACGCCTACGGCTGCGCGTCCTTCCGCTGCGAACGCGACGAGGACATCGACGCGACCATCCAGCAGGCCCTGGCGATCAACGACCGTCCGGTCGTGATCGACTTCGTCGTCAGCCCCAACTCCATGGTGTGGCCGATGGTTCCCGCCGGAGTCAGCAACGACCAGATCCAGGTTGCCCGCAACATGACCCCGGACTGGGAAGAAGAGGACTGAACATGACCCGCCACACACTCTCCGTCCTGGTCGAAGACAAGCCCGGTGTGCTGACCCGCGTGGCCAGCCTCTTCGCCCGCCGCGCCTTCAACATCAACTCCCTGGCCGTGGGCCCGACCGAGGTTCCGGGCATCTCCCGGATGACGGTCGTCGTCGACGCCGACGGCGAGCTGATCGAACAGGTCACCAAGCAGCTGAACAAGCTGATCAACGTGATCAAGATCGTCGAGCTCACCCCCGAATCTTCCGTACAGCGCGACCACATCCTGGTCAAGGTACGTGCGGATGCCGCAACCCGGCTGCAGGTCACCCAGGCGGCCGACCTGTTCCGCGCCTCAGTGGTCGACGTCTCCACCGAGTCGGTCGTCATTGAGGCCACGGGCCACCCCGACAAGCTCACGGCACTGCTTTCGGTGCTGGAACCTTTCGGCATCCGCGAAATCGTCCAGTCCGGCACCCTGGCCATCGGCCGGGGCTCCCGCTCGATGAGCGACCGGGCCCTCCGCTCCGCCTAAAAAGCGCGCCGGGCCCGCTGCACCACCCCCTACGAATTTCCCAGACAACACCAAAGAATCCACTCAAAGGAGACACCCCAGTGACTGAAATGTTCTACGACGACGACGCCGACCTGTCGATCATCCAGGGCCGCACCGTCGCCGTCATCGGTTACGGCTCCCAGGGCCACGCCCACGCCCTCAGCCTGCGCGATTCCGGTGTTGACGTCCGCGTCGGCCTGAAGGAAGACTCCAAGTCCCGCGCCAAGGCCGAGGCCGAGGGCCTGCGCGTCCTGAACGTCGCCGACGCCACCGCCGAGGCCGACCTGATCATGATCCTCACCCCGGACCAGGTCCAGCGCCACGTCTACGCCGAGGACATCGCCCCGAACCTGCAGGCCGGCGACGCCCTGTTCTTCGGGCACGGCTTCAACATCCGCTACGGCTACATCCAGCCGCCTGCCGACGTCGACGTCGCGCTCGTCGCCCCGAAGGGCCCGGGCCACATTGTGCGCCGCGAGTTCGAAGCCGGCCGCGGCGTGCCGGACCTGATCGCCGTCGAACAGAACGCCTCCGGCAAGGCCAAGGAACTGGCCCTGTCCTACGCGAAGGCGATCGGCGGCACCCGCGCCGGCGTCATCGAGACCACCTTCACCGAAGAGACCGAAACGGACCTCTTCGGCGAGCAGGCGGTGCTCTGCGGCGGCGCCTCGCAGCTGATCATGTACGGCTTCGAAACCCTGACCGAGGCCGGCTACAAGCCCGAGGTCGCCTACTTCGAGGTGCTGCACGAGCTCAAGCTGATCGTTGACCTGATGGTCGAGGGCGGCATCGCCAAGCAGCGCTGGAGCGTCTCCGACACCGCGGAATACGGCGACTACGTCTCCGGCCCGCGCGTCATCACCCCCGAGGTGAAGGAAAACATGAAGGCTGTCCTGGCGGACATCCAGGACGGCACCTTCGCCAAGCGCTTCATCGACGACCAGGACGCCGGGGCTCCGGAGTTCAAGGCCCTCCGCAAGAAGGGCGAGGACCACCCGATCGAGGCCACCGGCCGGGAACTGCGCAAGCTCTTCTCCTGGATCAAGAACGAAGACGACTACACCGAAGGCTCGGTAGCCCGCTAGATCCCGGTGGTGGTGGGCGGTGGTGTCCTTCGAAGGCTGCGTCGTTCGTGAGGCAACGAGCGCAGCAGCCGAAAGGACACCACCGTCCACCACGCAACGTTCCCAAAATCCCCACCTGAATTACAAGAGAGCTAAAGAGGTCACCGGTGACAAGCACCAAACCTGTCGTACTCCTCGCTGAGGAACTTTCGCCCGCCACGATCGAGGCCCTCGGGCCGGACTTCGAAATCCGCCAGACCGACGGCGCCGACCGTTCCCAGCTGCTCTCCGCGATCGCCGACGCCGACGCGATCCTGATCCGCTCCGCCACCCAGCTGGACGCCGAAGCCATCGCCGCGGCCAAGAACCTCAAGGTCATCGCCCGCGCCGGCGTGGGCCTGGACAACGTTGACATCAAGTCCGCCACGCAGGCCGGCGTGATGGTGGTCAACGCCCCGACGTCGAACATTGTCTCCGCCGCCGAACTCACCGTCGGCCACATCCTCAGCCTCGCCCGCCACATCCCGCAGGCCTCCGCCGCGCTCAAGGACGGCGAGTGGAAGCGCTCCAAGTACACCGGCACCGAGCTGTTCGAGAAGAAGATCGGCATCATCGGCCTGGGCCGGATCGGCGCCCTCGTCGCGGCCCGGCTGAAGGGCTTCGACACCAAGATCCTCGCCTACGACCCCTACATCACCTCTGCCCGCGCCGCCCAGCTCGGCGTGCAGCTGGTGACCCTGGACGAGCTGCTGGCCCAGTCGGACTTCATCACCATCCACATGCCCAAGACCCCGGAAACCCTCGGCATGCTCGGCGCCGAGGCGTTCAAGAAGATGAAGCCCAGCGCCTACGTCGTCAACGTCGCCCGCGGCGGCCTGGTGGATGAGGAAGCCCTCTACGCGGCGCTGGAGTCCGGCGAGATCGCCGGCGCCGGCGTCGACGTGTTCGTCAAGGAGCCCAGCACCGACCTGCCGTTCTTCAAGCTCGACAACGTCGTGGTGACCCCGCACCTGGGCGCCTCCACCGACGAGGCCCAGGAAAAGGCCGGCGTCTCGGTCGCCAAGTCCGTCCGCCAGGCCCTGGCCGGCGAGCTGGTGCCCGACGCCGTGAACGTCGCCGGCGGCGTCATTGCCCCGGACGTGCGCCCCGGCATCCCGCTGATCGAAAAGCTGGGCCGGATCTTCACCGCGATGACCCACGACTCCCTGACCCAGTTCGACGTCGAGGTCGCCGGCGAGATTTCCTCGCTGGATGTCAAGGTCCTCGAACTCGCCGCGCTCAAGGGCATCTTCGCCGACGTCGTCACCGAACAGGTCTCCTACGTCAACGCCCCCGTGATCGCCGAGCAGCGCGGCATCAACGTCCGGCTCATCACCACCCCGGACACGGAGTCCTACCGCAACGTCCTGACCCTGCGCGGTGCCCTCAGCGACGGCAGCCAGATCTCGGTGGCCGGAACCCTGACCGGGCCCAAGCAGATCCAGAAGCTCGTCGGCATCAACGGCTTCGAGGTCGAAATCCCGATCAGCGAACACCTCGTGGTGGTGGCCTACTCGGACCGCCCCGGCGTGATCGGCACCATCGGGCACATCCTGGGCATGAACAACATCAACATCGCCGGCATGCAGGTGGCCCGCCAGACCGAGGGCGGCCAGGTGCTCGCGCTGCTGACCATCGACAGCGCCGTGCCGCAGCAGGTCCTGGAAGCGATCAAGGCCGGGATCGGCGCCGAGATGGTCCGCGAAGTGGACCTCGAAGACTAAGTCCCCGGTGTGGAAGCCTGCGGCGGCGACACCGCCGCAGGCGGCCACCAAGGAGCGGCCGGTCTGCGTACAATGGCTACGTCCGAATATCGGATCAGGCCGGCAGACCGGCCTTTACTTTTGCGCGCCCGGCCGGGACGCCTCACTCCAGCGCAGCGTTTCAGCGCGGAATGAACAGCGGCGCGCACACGAATTCCAGCTTTCAGGAGCCCAATGAACGCCGTCCAGAGGTTCATCAGAAGCAGAGTGCTTTTGCTGACCGCGTCCATTTTGATCGTGGCGATGTGCCTGTCCGTGCTGGTGCAGGGCCAGTCGCAGGCCGCGCTGAACCGCACTGTGGACCAGAACTCCCGCGGGCTCTACGACATCCTCGTCCAGGCCAAGGCCGACGATAACGGCGGCCTCATGCAGCCCGAGATCGCTACCGGCCAGGGCGGCATCGGCTTCGACCAGCTGGACTCCATCCGCGGCCTGGCCGGCACGTCCGTCGCGGCCCCCATCAGCCTTGTCTCCCGGGTCTCGCAGAACCTCGAGTCCCCGCGGCTGGACGCCACAGACTACCTCGGTTACAACGCGGGCCTCGCCGGCACCGCGGGCGACCCCAGCGCCACCGACCCGGCCAAGTGGCCCGCCGCCGAATCCGTCCTGAGCGACACGCCCAAAAAGTACCGGCTTACCGCCAGCGCCGTCAGCTCGGACGGGCACTCCGAGCAGACCCTGTTCAAGACCACCGCCGAGGGATCGGTCGGCAAGGCCAAGCTCGTCGAGGAGGAAGTCGCCGGCGGCAAGAACGTCCGGATCGCCGGCCCCGACGGGGAGACCGGGATCAAGTTTCCCGCCCCGGCCGGCGGCTCCGAGCACAACCTCTTCAACCTCTCCGTGTCGCTGCCGCTGGCCCCGCAGGTGACCGAATCCGTCGTCGCCGTCGACCCGGTCTCCGAACGCGCGCTCCTCGGCGGCGCCGGCGACTTCCTGGCCCCGCTGGAAAAGGCGCCGCCGGCCGACGCCCGCAACGCCGGCGCGATCGGACGGCACTTCGAGAGCCTCTTCACCAACGGCATCAGCATGGAACAGCTCAAGGAGGGCCCGGACTTCCTCGGCGTCAAGCTCAAGTACTGGGCGCCGCTGATGACCCAGTACCAGCAGGCCAAACGCGCCGGCCAGCTGACCGCGGACTCGCAGGCCATCCCGCTGATCGTCCGTTCCGGCACCGCCCTGGACCTCAAGTACTCGGTCAAGATCGAGGAAATCGACGACGCCGGGAACGTCACCAAAGACGTCGGAACCGTGACCCGTTCGCTGGATAAGGACTACCTGCCGTTCGTGTCCAAGTCCCCGTTCGCCCTGGCCTGGCCCGGGTCCAAGGACCTCTCGAAGCTGCTGGGGGACACCGGCAGCTTCGGCCAGGGCCTCTACAACCCTGCCACCTGGAGCACCGACTTCGCCGCGGCCCCCACCTACAAGGACGGGAAGACCGCCGGCAACGGCGCCGTCGACAAGTCCGCGGTCCCGGGCGACTGGGTCACCGTGAACCGGCTGCCGGAAAAGGGCGCCAACGACGCCCCCGTCGACCAGACCCAGCGCACCCCGGTCGATGAACGCTCCTACCGGGAGAACCTCGCCACCGGCAAGAAACCGGCCACACCGCTGGCCATGGTCTACGGCACCTTCGACCCGGCCAAGGTCCAGGAAGCGGCCGGGGACGTCAACCGCCTCCCGCTCGGCGGCTACGACCCGACCCCGATGACCCTGGTCAAGGACGCCGAGGGCAAGGACACCGGAGCCACCACGCTCAAGCCCTCACTCAGCGGCACCGGCCTGGTCAGCCAGTCGGCCGGCGCCATCACCGACTACTACGGCCTGGCCGCCGCCCGCGGCTACGCGAAGAACGCCTCCGTGATCGATGCTGTCCGCGTCCGCGCCAAGGTCGGCGGCAGCTGGAAGCAGGCCCAGCCCGAGGTCGAGAAGCTCGCCAACCAGATCCGCGACATGGGCCTGCAGGCCACCGTGGTGGCCGGTTCGGCCCGCGAGGACGCCAGCATCTTTGTGCCCGGCTACTCCAAGGACGACGCCGGCAAGGAGTCGCCGCTGGGCACCGTGCAGCAGTCCTGGGTCCGCCAGGACGCCGCCGACGCGGTCTCCGGCTCGCTGACCGGCACCAACCTGACCCTGCTCTTCCTGACCCTGTGCGGGGCCGCCCTGCTCACCGGCGCCTCGACGGTCAGCTACGTCCGCAAGCGCCGCCGCGAAGCCGGAACCCTCCGGGCGATGGGCTGGACCCAGCGCAAGATCCGCTCCTGGGTGCTCGCCGAGTTCGGCGTCGGCGCGGCCCTGCTGGCCCTCGCCGGCATCATCCTGAGCCTGGTCAGCTGGAACCCCGCCACCGCGGTGGTCTCCGCCTCGGTGCTGGTCCTGTACTGCGGCGCCGCGTTCTTCGCCGCGCAGCAGCTGCGGCACCGGGAGGTCATCGACCAGGAGCCGCAGCACGATGAGCGGCTCATCCCGGTCGACTCGCCGCTGACCTTCGCCAGCCGGCAGCTGAGCACCAACAAGTTCAACACCGGCTCCCTGGCCGTCGCCGTCGGCGTCTTCGGCGCCGCCGTGGGCGGACTCGCCGCGCTGCTGATCGACATCCCGCGTGCCGCCGGCGCCAGCGCCCTCAGCGGGCTGGCCGCGGCCAGCATCGCCCTGCCGAGCATCATCCTGGGCGTCTCCGGGGTGGCCGTGGGCCTGCTGCTGACCATGGTCACCGGACGCTTCGAACTGGGCGCCAAACGCCAGTACCTGGGCATCCTGCAGGCCATGGGCTGGAACCCGGACATGCTGGGCCAGGTCCGCTTCTTCGAAAACGCCATGGTGGGAGCCATCGCCCTGCCGCTGGGGGTCATCGGCGCCCTCGGCATCGGCCTGCTCCTGGCCCCCTACGCCGCACTCTGGGCCGGAATCGCCGGACTGGTGGCTGTACTTTGCTGGATTCCGATTGCAACGAAAGTGGTCCAATGACTAACGAGCTGAACCTGACCAGGGCGGCCCGGAACCGGATGCCGGCGAGCACCGGGACCGGCGGCCACCAGACCCGTGCCAACACGATCGTGAAGGCCGCTGACCACGCCACCCCGCTGGAACTGAGCAACATCACCATCCATTACGGCGGCGGCAAGGGCGGCGCGGAAGCGGTCAACGTCGTCGACGACTTCAACATGACGCTGCACGCCGGCGAGATGCACTGCGTCGCCGGCCGCTCCGGCTCGGGCAAGACCAGCATCCTGACCGTCGGCGCGGGCCTGACCCTGCCGACGTCGGGCCGGGTGTTCTGGGAAGGCGACTCGCTCGAAACCATGGGCGACGACGAAATCGCCGACCGCCGCCGGGCCCTGATCGGCTACGTCGACCAGGGCGGTGCCCTGATCGACGGGATGAGCGCGCTGGAGAACGTGCTGCTCCCGGCCGTGCCCGACGGCGAGGTCGAACAGCGCCGCGACATGGCCAAGGACCTCCTGGACCTCGTCGGCCTGGGCCGGCGCATGCGGCACCGCCCCGCCCAGCTCTCCGGCGGCGAACGCCAGCGCGTCGCGATCGCCCGGGCCCTGATCCTCGGCACCCGCGTGCTGGTGGTCGACGAGCCCACCGCGAGCCTGGACCGCACCTCGGCAAACCGCATCATCAGCATCCTCAAGGACACAACGTCGGACGGCATCGCTGTCCTGGTCGCTTCGCACGACCACGAACTCGTCCGCCAGAGCGATACCCTGACCGAACTGATCTAGGTTAATAACGTGACGCCTTCCGAAAAAACCCCGTTCTACATCACCACCGCCATCAGCTACCCCAACGGCGTGCCGCACATCGGCCACGCCTACGAGGTCATCGCCACCGACGCCATGGCCCGGTTCAAACGGCTGGACGGCTACGACGTCTTCTTTATGACCGGCACCGACGAGCACGGCCTGAAGATGCAGCAGACGGCGGAGAAGGAAGGCATCCCGGTCAAGGAGCTCGCCGACCGCAACTCGGCCGCGTTCCGGCAGATGAGCGATGACCTGGGCATCTCGCTCAGCCGCTTCATCCGCACCACGGACCCCGACCACTACGAGGCGGCCAAGGCGCTCTGGCAGCGGATGGAAGCCAACGGGGACATCTACCTTTCCAAGTACGCCGGCTGGTACTCGGTCCGCGACGAGCGCTACTTCGTCGAGGACGAGACCGAGGTCCGCGAGGACGGGATCCGCTACGCCTCCGAAACCGGCACCGAGGTGACCTGGACCGAGGAGGAGAGCTACTTCTTCAAGCTCTCGGCCTACCAGGACCGGCTGCTGGCCCTGTACGCGGACCAGCCCGGCTTCGGCGCCCCGCACAGCCGCTTCAACGAGGTCATCAGCTTCGTCAAGGGCGGCCTCGAGGACCTCTCGATCAGCCGGACCTCCTTCAACTGGGGTGTGCCGGTGCCCGGCAACGCGGAGCACGTGATGTACGTCTGGGTGGACGCCCTGACCAACTACCTGACCGGCGTCGGCTTCCCGGATACGGACTCGGAGAGCTTCCGGAAGTACTGGCCCGCGGACGTGCACGTGATCGGCAAGGACATCTCCCGGTTCCACGCCGTGTACTGGCCGGCATTCCTGATGTCCGCCGGGCTGGAACTGCCCAAGCGCGTGATGATCCACGGACACCTGCACAACCAGGGCATCAAGATGTCCAAGTCGCTGGGCAACGTGGTGGCACCCTCGGACTGGGTGGCCCAGTACGGGCTGGACCAGGTCCGCTTCTTCCTGCTCCGCGAGGTCCCGTTCGGCGCCGACGGCAACTACAGCCACGACGCGATCGTGGGCCGGATGAACTCGGACCTGGCGAACAACTTCGGCAACCTGGCCCAGCGGTCGCTGTCCATGGTGGCCAAGAACTGCGAGGGCCGGGTCCCGGTCCCGGCCGGGTTCAGCGCCGAGGACGCCGCGCTGCTGGGCCAGGCCAACGGCCTGCTCGGTATCGCCCGGGCCGCGTTCGAGAAGCAGGAATTCAGCCGCGCGCTCGAGGCGATCTGGACCGTGCTGGGCGACACCAACGCCTACTTCGCCGAGCAGGCGCCGTGGGTGCTGCGGAAGACCGACGTGGAACGGATGAACACCGTCCTGTACGTCACCCTCGAGGTGCTGCGGATCGTCGCCATCCTCGCCCAGCCGGTCATGCCGACGGCGACGGCGGCCATCCTGCGCACGCTCGGCCAGCCGGAGGGGGAGGCCCGCGACTTCGCGGCCCTGGACACCCCGATCGAGGCCGGTACGCCGCTGCCCGCCCCGGCTCCGGTGTTCCCCAAGTACGAGGAGCCCGCCGAGGCGTAGGCCTCCCTGTCCCACCGCCGCCGCGTGACGCTCCCTCAGGTCGGGTGGGGTTTGGGGTGACGCTCCCTCAGGTCGGGTGGGGTTTGGGGTGACGCTCCCTCAGGTCGGGTGGGGTTTGGCGTGACGCTCCCTCAGGTCGGGCTGCGTGCCAAACGCTACCGCCCGTTCCCGGAAACAGAAGCTGCGGGAGCGTTTCGCTTTCGGGGGCCGGAACTGCGGGAGCGTTTCGCTTTCGGGGGCCGGACATGAGGGAGCGTTGCAAGGGTCTGTTCGAATAATGAGACGGGTTGACCAGCATGCGGATGGCTTGGCTACGCTGGATCCATGAGCGCATCCACCATTGACCTGGCAGTTATCCCCGGCGACGGCATCGGCCCGGAAGTCACCGCCGAGGCGCTGAAGGTCCTGGAGAAGGCCGCCGCGGCGGAAGGCATCGACCTGCAGCAGACCCACTACAAGCTCGGTGCCCAGCACTGGCTGGAGACGGGGGAGACCCTGCCGGCCGAGACCCTGGCGGACCTGCGCACCCGCGATGCCATTCTCTTCGGCGCCGTCGGCGCGGCCCCCGGCGACACCCGGATCCCGTCCGGCATCATCGAACGCGAACTACTGCTCAAGCTTCGCTTCAGCCTGGACCACTACGTGAACCTGCGCCCCTCCAAGCTGTATCCCGGCGTCGGCAGCCCGCTGGCAAACCCGGGAACCGTGGACTTCATCGTGGTCCGCGAAGGCACCGAGGGTCCCTACGTCGGCAACGGCGGCACGCTGCGGGCCGGCACCCCGCACGAAGTCGCCACCGAGGTTTCGCTGAACACCGCCCACGGCGTCGAGCGGGTGGTCCGTGACGCTTTCCGCCGCGCCAACGGGCGTCCGCGCAAGAAACTGACCCTGGTGCACAAGCACAACGTCCTGGTCTTCGCCGGACACCTCTGGAAGCGGACCGTGGAGGCCGTGGCGCAGGAGTTCCCGGAGGTCAGCCACGACTACCTGCACGTGGACGCGGCCACGATCTTTATGGTCACCGACCCGGCGCGCTTCGACGTGATTGTCACCGACAACCTCTTCGGCGACATCCTCACCGACCTCGCCGCTGCCGTCACCGGCGGCATCGGCCTGGCAGCCTCGGGCAACATCAACATGGACCGCACCGCCCCGTCCATGTTCGAGCCGGTCCACGGCTCGGCCCCGGACATTGCCGGCCAGCAGAAGGCCGACCCGAGTGCGGCCATCCTGTCCGCTGCGCTGCTGCTGGACCACCTGGGCTACGCGGCCGCGGCCCGGAAGATCGAGGCAGCTGTCACCGCCGACGTCGAAGGCCGCGACGGCAGCGTCCGCAGCACCGCTGCTATCGGCGACGCGATCGCCGCGGCGCTCTAGCGGCCCGACGGCGGCTCCGGTACCGGCAGCGGTATCGGGCGTAAGCTTGTGTCGAATCACCAACATGCTGCCGCGGTCCGAGGATGAACCACGTCCACACCAGGCAGCCGACCGTGGAGGAACCATGACCCAGACTGCCCATGGCGTCGAATTCAGCCAGCGGCTCTCGGCGACCCCGAAGTCCGCGCAAGAGCGTGACGCCATCCTGGCGAACCCGGGATTCGGCGACTACTTCACCGACCACACCGCCGTCGTCGACTACAGCGTCGACGCCGAGGGCAAGGGCGGCTGGCACGACGCGCGGATCGAACCCTACGGTCCCATCACGCTCGATCCGTCCGCCGCGGTGCTGCACTACGGCCAGGAAATCTTCGAGGGGCTCAAGGCCTACCGCCACGCCGACGGCTCGATCTGGACGTTCCGGCCCGAGGCCAACGCGGCGCGGCTGAACAAGTCCGCCCGCCGGCTGGCCCTGCCGGAACTGCCCGAGGAGTACTTCCTCACCGCCATCCGCGAGCTGGTCTCCGTGGACCGGGAATGGGTCCCCGCCGGCGACGGCGAAGCCCTGTACCTGCGCCCGTTCATGATCGCCACCGAGGCGTTCCTGGGTGTCCGCGCGGCCCGGGAGGTGTCCTTCCGGGTCATCGCGTCCCCGGCCGGCAACTACTTCGGCGGCGAGCTGAAGCCGGTGTCGATCTGGATCTCCCGCGAATATGCCCGCGCCGGCCGCGGCGGCACCGGTGCCGCGAAGTGCGGCGGCAACTACGCAGCCTCCCTCATCGCCCAGCAGGAAGCCGAGGCGCACGGCTGCAAGCAGGTCCTCTTCCTCGACCAGTTCAACGACAACGCCGTCGAGGAACTCGGCGGCATGAACGTTTTCTTCGTGATGAAGGACGGTTCGCTGGTCACCCCCGCCCTCTCCGGCACCATCCTGGAGGGCGTCACCCGTTCCTCCGTGATGCAGGTGGCCCGCGACATGGGCCGCGAGGTCACCGAGCGCAAGATCACCCTGGACGAATGGCGCGACGGCGTTGCCTCCGGCGAGATCACCGAGGTGTTCGCCTGCGGCACCGCCGCCGTGATCACCCCGATCGGCGTGCTCAAGGACGAGACCGAATTCATCGGCTCCGAGGACGCCACCGCGGGCGAGACCACCATGGCCATCCGCGAACAGCTGCTCGGGATCCAGACCGGCAAGGTCGAAGACAAGCACGGCTGGCTGACCCGGCTGGCGTAGCCTGCGTTTCGGTAACGGCTAAGAAAGAGTACGACGGCGGTCCGCACCCTCCGGTGCGGGCCGCCGTCGGCGTCCCCGGGCGTTTCCCCTCCGGGTCCAGCGCTTCCCTGATTGATGCGGAGGATGTGGGGGCGCGGTGATTGTCGTTCTGCTGCTCCTTTGCTCGCCGCCGGTGGGAAGATGGAAGCGTGATTCCCGATGATGCCCGCGCCCTGGTCCGCAGCACCGAGCTGACCCGCTTCCGCCTGGCCCCGAATCCGGGCCCGATGAGCCTGCACGGCACGAACTCGTATGTGGTGGCCGCACCGGGTTCGGCCGGCGTCGTCGTCGTGGATCCGGGACCGCTCGACGAGGAGCACCTGCGCGAACTGACCCAGTACGGCCCCGTGGAGCTGATCCTGATCACGCACCGCCACGCCGACCACACCGCGGCCGCTGAACGTTTCGCCGAACTCACCGGCGCCCCCGTCCGCGCGGCCGACCCCGCGCACTGCCACGGGGGAGAGCCGCTCCGGGCGGACGAGGTGCTGCACGCCGCCGGGGTGGAAATCCGCGTGCTCGCCACGCCGGGCCACACCTCCGACTCGGTCTGCTTCCACCTGCCCGGCGACGGCGACCGGGGCTCCGTCCTGACCGGGGACACCATTCTCGGCGTCGGGACCACGGTCCTGGACTACCCGGACGGCCGGCTGGGGGACTACCTCGCGTCACTGGACCGGCTCGAGGCGCTCGGCGCGGCCACCGTGCTGCCCGCGCACGGGCCCATGCTGCCGGCCCTGGACAGCATCGTGCGGGCCTACCGCGACCACCGGCACGACCGCCTCGCGCAGATCCGCACCGCCCTCGCCGAGCTCGGTGCGGAAGCCGGCGTGGAGGAGGTAGCGAACGCCGTCTACGCCGCCGTCGACCCGGCTGTCCGGCCCGCCGCGGAACTGTCCGTGGCCGCGCAGCTGGACTACCTGCGCGATTCGCCCAACTAACTCCGCGCCCAACCAGCTAGCAGCAGGGGCCGTTTTGGGGGCTCAAAACGGCCCCTGCTGCCAGCCAGTTGGGAGGGCTGCGGCGCGGACAGCCGGGTCCGTGCCGCGTCCGGAGGCTTGCCGGCCGAGACGGTACGCTAGGAACCATGCGTATCGCCCGGTTTGTAGTCGATTCTGATCCCATGTACGGCATTGTTGAGGGCCAGCCCGGCAGTGAGGAAATCACTGTCATCAACGGTGACCCCTTCTTCCACGGCGTGGAGCGGACCGCCGTCCGGCACAAGCTCGAGGACGTCCGCCTCCTGGCCCCGATCATCCCGCGCAGCAAGGTGGTCGGCGTCGGCCGCAACTTCGTTGAACACGCCCACGAACTCGGCAACGAGGTCCCGGCGCAGCCGCTGCTCTTCCTCAAGCCCAACACCTCGGTGATCGGACCCAACGACCCGATCGTCCTGCCCGAATTCTCCGAAGAGGTCTCCTTCGAGGCCGAGCTGTGCGTCGTGATCGGCCGGATCTGCAAGGACGTCCCGGAGGAGCGGGTCGACGACGTCGTCTTCGGCTACACCTGCGGCAACGACCTGACCGCCCGGGACGTGCAGAAGACGGACCTGCAGTGGGCCCGGGCCAAAGGCTTCGATACCTCGGCGCCGCTGGGGCCCTGGATCGAGACCGAACTGGACACCGAGGACCTGCAGATCCAGGGCCGGCTCAACGGCGAACTCCGCCAGGACGGCAGCACCAGCCAGATGATCCGCGGCGTCCGTGAACTGGTTTCGATCGTCTCGCGGGCCTTCACCCTGCTGCCCGGCGACGTGATCATGACCGGCACCCCGGCCGGCGTCGGCCTGGTCACGGCCGGCGACCGCTTCGAAGTCGAGATCGAGGGCATCGGCCGGCTCTCCAACCCGGTGGTCCGCCGCTAAGGGCAACCGGACCCGGCCGGAGCTGGACTTGGGAAAGTACGACGGCGGTTGGCGCGGCCCCGCGCGGGGTTCCCGCCGCAGCCGTTCGTTCCTGCTCTTCGCGCTGGGCTCGGTGGGCACGTTCGCCATGGCGGGCCGTGCCGTCCACTGGTTTGACGGGCCGCTCTGGCTGGCCCTGGCCTTGCTCGCCGCGGGACTGGTGCTGGCCGGGTATTACCTGGTCAAGGCGCTGGCCCGCCGTCGGGCCCGTGCCGGCCCGCGCAGCCGGCGGCGCTAAACCGGCCCGCGGGCTCGCCGCCTTGGTTTTCCGACGCTGGGCGCTGGGCCGGCGGAAAACCGCGCCGGTTCCGGACAACGGCACCCCGGGCCCAGGGTGCGGTCGCCCGGAACCGGCGCGGCGGTTCGTTTGCGGCGCGGATCGCGCGCCGCACAGCGGCCGTCCGGAACCGGCGCGGATGTCCGTTCACGTCGCGGAATCGGGCGCCGGGCACGCGGTAAAGTTGGTACCACTATGACTACTCCTACCGCGCCCGACGCCGTCTCCAGCACCGCCCCCACGGAAATGACCCGTGAAGCCCCCCGTGAAGTCACCGCCGAAACCCCGGTCCGGGTCCGGTTCTGCCCGTCACCGACCGGCACCCCGCACGTTGGCCTGATCCGCACCGCCCTCTTCAACTGGGCGCACGCGAAGCACACCAAGGGCACCTTCGTGTTCCGCATCGAGGACACGGACGCGGCGCGCGACTCGGAGGAGAGCTACCAGCAGCTGCTCGAGGCACTCAAATGGCTCGGCATCAGCTGGGAAGAAGGCGTCGAGGTCGGCGGCCCGCACGAGCCGTACCGCCAGTCGCAGCGCCTGGACCTCTACAAGGACGTCGTCGCCAAGCTCCTGGAGGCCGGCTACGCCTACGAGTGCTACTCCTCCCCGGAGGAAGTCGAAGCCCGCCACCGCGCCGCGGGCCGGGACCCCAAACTGGGCTACGACAACTTTGACCGGAACCTCTCCGAAGAGCAGCTCGCCGCGTTCAAGGCCGAGGGCCGCAAACCGGTGCTGCGCGTGCGGATGCCGGACGAGGACGTCACCTTCACCGACATGGTCCGCGGCGAAATCACCTTCAAGGCCGGCAGCATCCCGGACTACGTGATCGTCCGCGCCGACGGTTCGCCGCTCTACACCCTGGTCAACCCGGTCGACGACGCCCTGATGGGCATCACCCACGTGCTGCGCGGCGAGGACCTGCTCTCCTCAACGCCCCGCCAGGTGGTGCTGATCCGGGCGCTGATGGAGATCGGCGTCGCCAGCTACCTGCCCGTCTTCGGCCACCTGCCCTACGTGATGGGGGAGGGCAACAAAAAGCTCTCCAAGCGCGACCCGCAGTCCAACCTGTTCCTGCTCCGGGACCGCGGCTTCATTCCGGAGGGCCTGCTGAACTACCTGTCCCTGCTGGGCTGGAGCCTCTCCGCGGACGAGGACATCTTCACCGTGGACCAGCTGATCGAGAACTTCGACGTGAACGACGTGCTGGCCAACCCGGCCCGCTTCGACATCAAGAAGGCCGAGGCGATCAACGGCACGCATATCCGCATGCTGGACCCGGAGGACTTCCGCGGCCGCCTGGTGCCCTACCTTCGGGCCGCCGGCCTGGTCGGGGAGTCCCTGACCGCCCGCGAGGAGGAAATCCTTGCGGAGGCGGCGCCGCTGGTCCAGGAGCGCATCGCGCTGCTCGGCGAAGCGCCGGAGATGCTCGCCTTCCTGTTCAAGGCCGATGACGCGATCGACGTCGCCGATGACGCCCGCAAGGGCCTGCCGGCGAACCTCACCGAGGTCCTCGACGCCGCCCTCGCGGCCCTGGAGCCGGTGGCCGACTGGACCGCGGAAAACATCCAGGCCGCGCTGAAGGAGGCCCTCGTGGAGGGCCTCGGCGTCAAGCCGCGGCTCGCGTTCGGCCCGGTCCGCACCGCCGTCTCCGGCCGCCGGATCTCCCCGCCGCTGTTCGAATCCATGGTCATCCTCGGCAAGGATTCCTCCCTGGCCCGCCTGCGCGCGTTCCGCGGCTGATGGACGGCGGCTACGGGCCCGACGGCGGGGTCCTCGCCGCCGGGCTGGAGGGCATCCGCGGGGTGCTGTTCGACATCGACGACACCCTCGTGGACCTCGAATTCGCGATGACGACAGCGCTGCGCGGGGTCAGCGAGCACCTGCTGCCCGGCCTCGACGAGGCCGGCTGGGAACGGTTCGGGCGGATCTTCACCCGCGAGACCACCCACTATTACGACCGCTACCTGGCCGGCGAACTGAGCTTCAACGAACAGCGGCTGCTGCGCGGCCGTGCGGCGCTGGGTCACTTCGGCGTCGAACTCGAGGACGACGAACAGGCCCACCACTGGGTCAGCTCGTACGCCAGCCTGCAGCACAGCTATATCCGCGCCTTCGATGACGTCCCGCCGCTGCTGGATGCGCTCGACGCCGCCGGGGTTCCCTACGGGGCGGTGAGCAACAACGTGCACGACTACCAGCGGGTGAAGCTGGACGCCGCGGGCCTGGCCCGGATCGGGGTGCTGGTGGGCACGGACACGGTCGGAGTGCCGAAGCCGGACCCCGCGATTTACCTCGAGGGCGTCCGCCGGCTCGGCACCGGCCCCGGCGAGACGCTCTACATCGGCGACAACCGCCTGCTTGACGCGGAGGGCTCGACGGCGGCCGGTCTGCTGGGCGTCTGGCTGAACCGCGGCGGGGAGCCCGCGCCCGGCTTCGCCGGACGCGAGGTCGCCACCCTGCTGGAACTGCTCGCCTGACCCTGCCTGGCGGCCGCCACCACGGCCCCACCACCAAAGCGCCGCCACCAGGCGGCATACCAAAACGGCCCCGGCGGAGGAAGCACTCCTCCGGCGGGGCCGTTTGGGTGACGCGGTGTTTGCCTTGCCGGCTAGGCCGTCTCCTGTGCCAGACGCAGGCGCCTCTCCTGCGCCAGACGCCGGTTCCGCAGGGCCAGGAACGCGCCGACGGAGCCCAGGGCCAGCAGGGCCACCAGGCCGAGGGCCACGGCCACGTCCGCCTTGATCAGGTTCGACGGCGAGACCGCGGCGGCGCTTGAGTACAAGGTTCCGGTGCCCTCGGCAATCCGCGCATTCCCGTCGGCGAGCTTGGCGGCGCCGGTGGACAGCTGGGTGGAGCCCGAGGCCAGCCTGGTATTGCCGTCGGAAAGCTCCGAGGCGCCGCTGGCGAGGGCCGTGGAGCCCTTGAGCAACCCGGGGTTGGTGGGATCCGCGGGGTTCCCGTTGATGCCGGCGTTCAGCGCCAGCGTGCCGTCGGCCAGCCGCGAGGTCCCGTCGGTCATCCTGGCGGCGGCCTTCAACAGGCCCGGGTGCTCGGGATCGCCCGGGTACCCCGTCCATGCCGACGCGGATCTTGGCGTACCGGCTGCCAGCAGTTCGGTGCCCAGCACGACGCCGGGGCTGTTGGTGTCAGGGCTGTTGAGCTTGCCGGCCAGGTGGCGAATCCGGCGGTGAGCTTGCCGGTGTCCTGCGTGTGAGCTGGCCGGCGCCGCTGCAGCGGCCCGCGCCGGCTGCAGCTGGCGGCACCGGCGTCGGCTTGCGTGCGCGCCGACGGGATCTTGGCGATCTTGTCCTTGACCACCCAGCGGAACGAGCCCTGACGGGTCGTTGCGCGCCTGCAGCAGCTCCAGCGCCTGGCCAGGGCCGTCCCGTACCCGCCTCGGATTGCGTTGCCCGCGGTAGCCCTTGAGCTGGTCGGTGCCGCCTGAGTTTGCGGTCCGTCGGCGAGCTGGGCAGCGCCGCCGTCGGCCGGGTGGCGCCGTCGGCCAGGCCGTTCGTGGGCCGGCCGTCGGCGTCAGGGGGAGCTGATTGTCCGGCGGCGAGTTTCTGCGCGCCGTCGTCGACTTTGTACACCCCGGTGCCAGCTTGTTGGTGACGTCGTCTGGATCTTGACGGCCCCGTGGCGAGCTGGCTGGCTCCGGCCTCGAGCTCTCCGCGCCGGGGCGAGTTTGTCGCGATTCCGGGGATTTTCGCCCCTCGGAAGTTTGCCGGCGCCGGCATCGGCCTGGCCGGCGCCGTGGCGAGTTCCCGCGCCGTTCCAACTGCTGCGCCCCGGCGAGCCTGCGCCCCGTCATTGAGCCGCGCTGATCCGTCGGTGATGCGTCCGGTGACCAGGGTGTAGAACCCCAGCAGGGCGATCAGCAGCAGCGCCAGGATGGCGATGGCGATTTGTTGCGTCCTGGTGCGGGGCGGGGCGGTGGCGGCACGACTCTGTGGCACGGATGGTTCCTCTCGACGGTCTCGCCGGCGGCGGCTGCTGCGCCCGCCGAAACTGTGACGCAGCTAACATCCGAAATGTGCGTTGTTGCCTCCTTGGTTGAGCCGGGGGAGGGGGTTGCCACTCCTGGGTTACTTACCGGCGTAGGCTCGGCTGCGCCGGATTGGCAAGGGTTTTGGGCGGGCGGCTGCCGGGGAAGGGTGCGCGCGGCCCTTCGTGGCGGGCCGCGGCGGCTGCAGCAGGCCGATTTGTGCCCGGCAGAACTCTCGGGTAAAGTAATTACTCGTGCTGAGGCGCTGGGAGCGCGGGTTTGGACCTGCGGAACCGGCCCGAAAGTTCCATTGGGATATGGTGTAATTGGCAACACAACGGTTTCTGGTACCGTCATTCTAGGTTCGAGTCCTGGTATCCCAGCTCTGAAAACCCGCGGATTCCCGCGGAAAATCAGGGTTCCGAAGCGGCCACGCCGATTTGGAACAGCTGCCGGGTCTGTGAAATACTGACTTGGCTTGAACGGCAGTAATGCTGTTTGGAAAGTGCTTGGCCCCATCGTATAGCGGCCTAGTACGCTGCCCTCTCACGGCGGTAACGCGGGTTCGAATCCCGCTGGGGTCACCAATGAAACGGTCCCGGGCAACAGCCCGGGGCCGTTTTTCGTTTCCATCGCTATGGCCGGGTTAGGCGCTGTTGGATAGAAGTTTGTTTCTGGCGTGTAGGGGCGTTGCTGTCTGTGCGGGGAGGCCTCTCTGGGTTGCTGCTGTGCTGTTTCTAGGTGTGGGGTTGGTGGGTGGTCGGGAGGAGTGAGGGTAGGGTGGGGGGGGGGAGGGGGTGGAGGTAGAGGTACCAATAGATGGCCCGTTTTTTTGGTGTTCTTGCTATCCTAGGTGGGCGCAGGATCAGGCGAAGCGGTGGTCGGTGGGTGCGCGAGTTGCGGTAGACATGGATGAGGCAGCGCTGCACTGCAGTGTCGGACCAGGAGTCAGACAGGGCGGCCGCGATCCCGGAACCGCGCCTCGCATTCCAGACACCGGTACCGCTGCTCACCAGGCGTCGTTGCCCTTCCGAGCCGCCGCCCAGCGCCCTGCAATACTAAGGCTAGCTATCCTTTGCGCCAGAGCTGGCACCGCTTTGCTGGTTCTTGCCTTTGAGGATCAGCATGAGATTCATCCTATGACGGCTTCCTCGACAGATCCGAACTACGAAGGTCAGCTGCTACGTTTCAATGTCGGCGAGCTTGTCGCCTGTTCCTCGCCGTAATTGTGTAACCACCACAAGCAAGGTACATGTACGCTCCTTGACAAAGCCTGTGGAAAGCCTGACTGTCGGCCCCTAGGGTGGAGCTGGTGTAGTTCCCACGGACGATGCGGACAGCGTGGCGTGATGTAGGGGGCCCGGGCCTCCGGTATCGATTTGGGTTAGGCCACTCATCTCGACGCCCCTAACGCCCTTGTCTCCTACGCTAAACCGTGCCAACGCCGACCTCACACCTAAGGTGTGGGGAAGCTCACCCGTCTGGTCCTTGAGGAAGGCTGGCCGCCGCGCCGGGCCGCGGAACGTTTCTAATGCTTACCGGCGACAGCGCAGAAAGTGACCGACCGGTACCGCCCTGCGGCGGGGCCGGCATGGCCGACGTGCCCGCGGCCGCGCCGCGGCGCGAACTGCACCGGGGTGCAGACCGAGCGGCGGATCTTGGCACTGCGGTTCACCCGCCGCTGGGGCTCGCACCGCATCGCAGTCCACCTGCACCTAGCTCGTTCTCTTCGCCGCCATGGGATCAAGGTCAAGGCCGTCCTGACCGACTACGGATCATGCAACCGCTCCGGGCGTTCTCCGCGGCCCTGGGACCACACGTGTAGCACCGCAGAATTCGCCCGTGCCGGCCCCAGACTAACGGCAAGGTCGAAAGGTCGAACGGTTCAACCGAACCCTCGCCACCGAATGGGTCTACGCCGCCCCTACCTTTGAGAGACCGAACGCGCCGCGACCTACCAGGACTGGCTGCATCACTGCAATCACTAAAGGACCCGCATCGCACGGAGGCAAAACCCCATCAGCCGCGTTCACAACGTCCGTGAGGATTACACCTAGGCCTCCGCCGCCCGACGTCCGGTCCCCGGTAGGTCCAGGCCGCATAATGATGCAGTGGGCTCCGATTAAGCGCGCCGGCCGGGCCGCTTAGTCGAACGGGTTCGCAGTGGACCGGAGCGAGTCGCCGCCGTGCCGCCGCTGTCTGGCCCGATGCCCGCCACCGTCCGCCGCCCGGCGCGATGCCCGGCGCCGTGGCCACCGGCCCGCCGCCCACCGCGGCCTGAGGTCTTAGTTCGAGGTCAACAGATGCGGCGAGTCTGAGCTGGAACTGAGGCTCCTGGTCGCTGCTACTCTGCGAATTCGTCCCAAGAGTCTCTCCGGTGCACATTATGTGTTCAGTCAATGAAAGAACACAAAGCGTGCATTTGGGGAATTTCCATTAATAGACAGGACTACGAAGCCAACGAAGTTTTCTGTTGCTCTAGGACTAGGAGGCGGTGCTCTCTCGGACGCACATCTTGTATGCAACTCACGTCGAACGCTTTCCGCCCGCTGCTCTTGGGAGCGCAGTCTATAAAAATGCTGCATGGAGTGAGCTCCGGCAGGCCAAAAAGATGTTGTTTATGTATGTATAAAAGTGATGAGAGTGATGATTAGAGATAGTATGAAGATTTAGTTAGAGATATTAGTGATAGTTATTGTGATAAGATATAGAGTTAGATATTAAGAGATATATAGATGAAGAGTTATAGATATGGTATGATATAGATATATATGTAGATAGTTAAATTAGAGATTTGATATAATGTTAGGTTAGATAGGTATGGCGATGTCCGACGATCCGTACCGCTGTCTGGCAAAAGATAAAGAGAGAGTTGAAAAAGAGATTATAAGATAAAGGATTTAATGGAGAGTGTTATATAAGATAGCTATATAAATGAGAAAGGAAATAGTGTTAATGTAAAGGAGATTTAGAATTTGGTATAAGAATGTATATAGATAATGATAAGAATGATAAGAGATATTTAAGGGTATGGTGATAAAGAGTTTTTTTGTAGATTTAGATAAGATTGAATAGATAGTGATATTTTGATATATTAATGTTTGCTGTGAGAGAGTTTGATTAAAGGAATAGATGATGATAAAATGAAAGTTTGAGATTGTTTGTTATGATTTAATAGAGAGATATTATGTGTTTATATATGTTGATAAGATATTGTTTTAGATTTTATAATGATAATGCTGATATAATTATAATATACTATGATCTATGCTTCTATGACGCCCTCTTTCTATATTGTCTGTTTCTCTGTATAATAAAAATAAATATATATATAAAATTTACGACTATTGTGATCTATATAACATAAATAAATAGCTAGTCCGGCTCTCGGCGTGTCTCACAGATAATTCTGTAAGTGATAGTTTAAGATCTCGGCTAGGAGCTATCGGTGAGCGCAGTGCTACTGCGACGAGTTCTGAAGACTAGAAGATGAATAAAATGCATTATATTTATAGATAAAGAGAGAGATGTAATAATATAAAATGTGTTGTGTTAGAGTTAATCGGTGTGAGAGATATATTTGATACTGATTGCTATGATGATATATTGATATCTTTGAATACGATGATGATATATTTGACTATGACAGTGATACTGTCCTCTATCTCTACATAAATTGCTAGAAGATATAGATAGAGAGATTTGAGTTATGTAGATATCTTAAAGCCTTCTCAATTATTTTTAAGAGCTATGATGAATGAGATACTATGATGAGATATGCGAGGATAGAGCTATGTATTCATGTGACTATAGGTAGAAAGATCTGCGCTGATTAGAGTATTTTGATGATGAGATTGCATGAGATAGATAGATAATATTGTTGTCTTCTATGTAGAGATCATTTCTGCGATGAGATGATTCTTCGCTCTATGTCTGCTACTCCTAAGACTGATTAGTCTGTTAAAGTTTATGTAAATTCAGAGAGTTAGATATGTGTAGAGATAGATTACTACTTACTATCTTTTCAATGCTCTGATTATCTCTCTGCTTCTATATTTTTCTGTACTGCGTCTGCTATCTTCGTCGGCGGTGACGTACTATGCCACATACACGATTCAGAAAAAGCGATATCGCTAACTTATCCACAGAGTTCTAATGTTATCGCTAGATTAGATATATTTTTACTAGTGAGCTATCTCTTGTACTCCCCTTATACACGGTCTGCCTAGGTGTTAGGTTGCTGATCGATGACGATGCAATGCTGCAGTTCTATTACTAGGCTTCTGTTACTGAGCTATTTAAAGATAGAGATATAGAATATAAACTACTATTAGATAATTTATGTATTGATCTGAATCTATTTCTGTTAGCTATAACTCTATCTATGCCGTCCTTAACCACCTCTTTTACTACTCCTCCCTTCGATGACGACATTCCTAGCAAGTAATACTGGCTCAATGGTATATATATATAAAAATATATATACGCAAAGATATCTAAATATATATATATATTATACTCTGCTATCTGTGAAATAGCGACTATGAACTGATAGCTAAGTAGATTTGATAATGCAGCTAGAAGATGTGATATATGATAAAGAGTTGACTGATATAGATAAGAGATTGATAGATAGAGTTATATTAGAGATTTTGAGTGAAGAGTTATATATATATAACTAAGAGACGATGCTGTGATTCGAGGATAGAGATATCGCTATGAGATTATATGCTGCTTTGCTAGCTAATCGCTGCGATTAGCTGATTTTAAATTTCTTACGACTCGATATTATGTCTACTTTTCTACGAGCCTTGGCATGGACCTCTCCACCGAGACTCACATCCAGAAGCGAGTTAACTAGAAGCTAACTGGACGGTGATAAAACTCGGGGGCAGTTGCTAAGAGATAAAAGAGAGAAATCACAGCGATAGAAAGCTGCTAGATAGAGATATAGATGACTATGTGCATAAGATAGCTGATAACAAGAGATATATAATGTCTAACGATCTAACGAAGAAAACAGAATACTAACTAGATAAAAGACGCAAAATCGAAATGCCCGCCAGACTGCATAGAAAAAAGATAAAAAAGATTGTAAATCGTGCATCTCTGAGCGACGCTTCAACATTTTTCGATTAGCTACGCGCTATATATGTTTCGATGCAGACTGCCAAGCCTTGGCGCGGACAGACCGCCGACCAACTCTGCTACTACGTAATAAGCTCTGAAGGTCACGTCGATCTAGCGTTGCAAGTGGACTACCGCTATCAGAACGCAAAGGCGATCTATAACATCGCGTCTTCTTCCACTTCGGAGACCTATGCTCCAATAAGATTTATTAACTACAAGAAGAGCTACATGTGAGCTATTCACTAAAAGAGAAAACTATGTGCTGTTCTATGTTACTATTATAATGCTAAACTACTGCTATAAAACTAATAAATACTCTGCTATTCTATATTTTCTGCGCTTAGATAGCTAACGCTATAACTGAGCACAAAAATCTCTAATGTTAGCTACAGATTAATCTATTTCTCTATAGAGAAAGCTTTAAGAACTGAAAACATGATCTCTTAGCTACATGCTGAAAGCTATAGTAAATATAGCGATAAGCTAGATAGAAACTTAGAGAGATATGGAACTCCGGATCGATCTCTCGGATACTTCGCTGGGACTATTTCTGTGACTATCTTTTCTCCCGATGACACTCCGCTCTACCAAAACTGCGCTTCTGGGTAAATGATATACTGCAAAAGCTATACACAGAGTCAGCAACTATAATGTAACGAAAAAGCGATAGAGTTAAATCGAAGACATGATTGATACGCCTGAGTCAAATAGCTATACTGAAACAGAGAGAGAAAGAGGAGATAGCTGTTCATCGACAACGAGGTGGCGCTAGAGAATGAGCGCTGGCGGAGCGACGTGGTGCTACGGTTGCGGAGCTACATGGAGAAAGAGAGTACTCTAGCTAAGAGATAGGGACGCTGAAAGCAAAAGAGAATAAAGAAAATCTCTGAGATAGGGTAGAGATAAGGCTGTTCTCTGAACGCGCCTACGCCGCGGTGCCGCGCCGGCCTCGAGGCGGCTCCACAGATGGAACTCGGATCGTGGGAATGGTACTGAACAAGCAGGTCACGGACCGCGATTTGGACGTTATGGCAGCTTTTCTCTGGGCGGAGCAAACGGGGCTCGTGAAGCTGCGGCTTTTGGTCTGGCGACGGAGTGCAGCGGGACGAGAGATAGAACAGCTACGTGTGCACGGACTCGACACGTGCAGAGTTTTTTGTGGAGTACTGGAAATGATAGCGGCGTCGCGGCTTGGACGTTCTACACAGCGAAATTCCACGGCCTGGTGGTGGCCTCGGCACAGGGTATCTCGTCGAGATCTCTTCGAAATACGTCAAGGCCAGTGGGCTAGCGAAAAGGCTGGGCGTTCTGCAAATGACGGCGGAAGCTGATCTGGCACTAATCTAGGGCTGGCTCGCTCTGTGTGCAGAGGCGGTCTATTTGGCAGGGGTTGCGCTGGGACTGAGGGTTCTAGCCGCTGCTGAAGTGGAACAAGTGACGCGCACCCTCCAGGGTGTCGCTGGACGCTGGTTGCTGTCCGTGAACTGCTCTGTGCTTCGGCTACAAACAGCTGGGGCTCGCCCATAAACCTTTGACGGTCAGGCATCGAGGCTGTTTGTCACGCTGGCTTTTCGAGCGCTAGACTTTCTCCACTTACCATTGAGCCACCCGTAACGCGCATAAGAGCGGAGCGCGCTACGGAGCTGTTGCATGTCTAATTACCTGCTGATTATTGCGTCCTCGGCGGTCGCTGATTCTATCAAGGTGTGGATGGGCCGCGCCGGCGCGACGCCGGCGATCTAGGCGACTGACGTCGTAGACATCGCTCTAAACGACGACAGGCGGCTGATCTATGTTGCTCGCAAGGGGCGCAACGATCTGGATCTCCGCGGCGCGCAGATTTTCTGGGGCTATGCTATCGACTTCAACAGGCAGCGCCTGATCTACGGGATGGAGGGCGCTGCTCTCGCCGGCGAAGTCCGGCAACCTATGCCAGCGCTCCGATGAAGGATGCTACCTCGCCGCCGACTGATCTGCACCCGTCTAGATTCGAATGATCTTTATGGCATGTGTTCTTTGTTCAGTTTTGCTGAGGCTGACTGTGTAGCGTTCTCTGATTCGGTGTTTCTGCTCTCTCGACTCCGCAAGGCGCTGGGCTATCTCAACTTCGTCAACACCGTGGCGCCGCACGCCCGGTCAGAGAGAACGACATGGCGGGACAGATGGTCAGCTAGGACTCGCTCATAGAGGCGATCACACTCTAGCCGCTGGGCACCACGCTGCTGTATCGCTAGGGGGAAGGCTCAACCTCACCCGCTCGACTGTCCCGCTGTCGAGGCTTTGCTATCGACGACAGGACTCCTACGCGAATCCCTGAAGGAATCGGCCAGCGCTACGTCTCTCTCAACGATGCTCTGGCTGGGACCGGCTTTGAGGCACTCAAGCTGTCTGTTAGCGGTGGACTCGATCTCGGGCCTGCATTGCTGCGGCACTATTGTCACCAACGCACGCCAAGCAGCTGTCCTCAACTGCGTAACAAGGCGAAACAACACTCGGCTGACTACCAGGTCGTACCGAACTGTCCGACCGGTTCGGTTTCATCCTGGGCACGTGTCCCCGCTGCCCCGGCAAAGCCCCGCACGCGGTCAATCAAAGACAACCTCGGCTTCTGGTTCCTCGCGTCCAGCGGAGCCTACGACTTCATGGTGGCTCCGTCCTACTACTCAGTAGCGTCCGACAGCTTCACCGTGGGCGGGCACGGCGCGGAAATGATCAAGGGGAACTACGGCTGGCGGTCCATCGGCACAATCGCCGACAAGATATTGGATCCCGCCTTGAGCCATGCCTTTAGGCAGCAGGCGGAAGGCGGTATTTGTCCTGGGCATCCGGCCCGATTCGGGGGTCGGTTCGGAGTGGCACTATCTCGCGTATCGCAATGCCATTCATTCCGGCCGCATCTCTACGGTTTCCAAGGTCGGGTTCCGGCTTTCTCAGATGAGGAATCTCGTTGGTTTGGCGCATTCGCAGCTAAACCATATCCGAAACCGGCCAAAGGTACTCCGAGCATGGTGAACGATCTGCTCATAGCAATGCACCCGGGAGTGGCTGGCCACCGCTACGACGATCCCCATAAAAACATGCCGCACGACTTCATCCAGGAACGGTTGAAGGCCATGGGCGGCCCCCTCGAGAAGGGGACATCACGGAATTCCAGGTTCTCGGCAGAGCCGAGGCCGTGTCGAGCGGTTTCTCCGTCATCTTCAAGCTTCTGGCAGAGGAAGGGGCTTTGGACATCGGCCAGCCGGGAAGGCGTCGAACGCCTGGCTACCGCTGGTTATGCCATTGCAAGACAAGCCGGGCTGGAAGATATGTACCGTCCGGTCCTCACGGAAGCCTTGGCAAAGTTGGGGGACCGCACGCTGCCGCTGAACTTCGTGAAAGGCGCGCCTGGAAAACTCCTCGCCATGCACTTGCTAGTCTAAAGACCGGCTCCGCCCACTTACACCTCGACGTCCTGCCTTGGACGGATAGCGCTGACCTAGGCGGGTTTGATCTTTGCGGCCCTGGAACCAAAGGAAAAATATGAAACATCAGGGGAATGCTCTGTGAGCGAAACAGCACGTGCCAAGGGAGACTTCGTCAGCTACGAACGGCCCGTCGGGTCCGGAGCGGAAGTGCATGCGTTCCGTGCAGCGACTGAGATGCTGCCGGCGAAGGAGATCATTCGCTGGATTACCGATCTGACGCAGGCCCGCCAGTATGAGGCGGCCATGGTGGTGGCCGAGGCAAATTACTGCCGGTTGGCATCGGAGTCCGAGTTTCTTACCGCTCTGCGGGTCGTCATACGAAGACAGGCTCCACTTCCCGGGCTCTCCAGATCAGCTATGACTTGGCGAAGTTGCGCAAGGTGTCGCCGGCTTCCCTTCGTATCGACTCTGGGCGCCTCAGGGAGATCAGCGGATGGGTTGCCCACATCGCCGGTCCTTTGGATCGGTACCGCCGGTCAACGACATGAGAATCATGCACCTCGTCAAGGAATCCAGGCCGTTTCTGTCCAACGGATTCGTCGCGCGCAGCCACGCAAACTTCCTCGCTGAGCAGGCCGCCGGGTTGGAACCCCACGTCGTTACGGAGCCCGGATTTGCCCGACGTCATGCCGGCAAGAAGTTCAGGCCTGGAATGATGCTGGATGCCGTGCCCCACCATCACCTGGACCTCGGCGACATCGACTACTCCGTGCTGCCGGCGGATCGCTTCCTAGAGATATTCGCTGACCTCGCATATCAGCGCCTGAAGGTGATCCGTCCAGCAGTTATCCACGCCAGCTCGGGGCGGCGCGGATACGAGACGGCGCTCGTCGGTCTCGCATGAAAAGGAAGACCGGGCTGCCTCTGGTTTACGAGGTGCGCTCTTTCTTCGAAGGCAACTGGACCGCCGACATTGAGCGCGAAGCCGCTGGCGAGGTTTTTGAGCGGCGTATGGCAATTGAAAAGATGTGCATGGACGAGGCAGATGTCGTGCTCACACTGGGCGAGTCAATGCGGGAAGAACTCGCCGGCAGGGGATTGCCCGAGGAAAAAATCAGCCTCATTCCGAACGGTGTCGATACGGAAAAATTCGGTCCGGCCGCCAAGTCTAGCGAACTTGTCGAGCGCTTCAGCCTGGAGCGGACGTTCACCTTCGGTTATGTCTCCAACATGGACCACTACCGGGAGTCGCGGAGACTCTAGTTGAAGCTTTGGCCGCGGCCCGGTCCCGGGGGCTTGAGGCGACGCTGTTGCTTGTGGGCAGCGGACATCGGGAGGCGGTGATCTGCAAGCGCGCTGAAGAACTCGGAGTGATGACCAACGTTCGGATCGTAGGCCACGTGGACCATCACGACATTGCGGACTACTACCGGCTGATCGATCTGTTTGTCGTACCGAGGGTCTCGGAGCGGGCTGGCAAGTTTGTTACCCCTCTAAAGCCGTTCGAAGCTATGGCCTGCGGGGTGCCGCTGGCGGTTTCGGAACTTCCGGCGCTGCGCGAAATCGTCAAAGACAGGCGCGGATATACGTTCCCTCCACAGGATCCCGAGGCAATCGCGACGATCATTGAACGAGCCATAACGACCCGCAGGAGTTCCGCGATGTGGCGGCCGCTGCGCGCTCATGGGTTGTCTCGGATCGTCAGTGGATACAAAACGGGCTCCGATACGCCGCGGCGTTCGAAAACGCCCGGTCTCTGAGAGGAAAATCCAGTGCTCGTTGATTGGCAGGGCTACACGCCCGGCTCGAACAGTCCCGTTTCCGAAGGATTTCAGGCTTTGCGCTCAACGGCGCAGCACGACGGCAGGCCGCCCTTCCTTCTGGGATTCGGCCCGGTCGCCCGTGTGAATCCTTACCAGGCATTGATGTACGGTGCCTTTGAACGGCACGGATTCGCCGTCACTCCGGTTTTTGACGTCACAAGGCTTCGGGAGCTCGTCCATCTGAAACCGCTGGCGTCCGGGTTTGGGCTTCACCTGCACTGGACCAGCAGCATCACGGCCCGCGCCGAGACGGAGCAGGAAGCGGGCATCAAGGCCAATGGCTTTCTGGGACGACTGGACCGGTTCCAGGAAGCCGGCGGAAAGCTCGTGTGGACAGCCCACAACCTCTACCCCCACGACTCGAAGTTCGTTGACGTGGATCTGGCCTTACAGCAGGCAATCGCTGACAAAGCGGACGTAGTGCACGTGATGGCGAATGCGACGGGAACAGCGCTGGCTGACCACATGAGCATCGACGACTCGAAGGTCGTTGTAGCTCCGCACCCAAGCTATGAAGGCGCGTACGAAAACTACCTTTCCCGGCCGGAGGCGCGGCAGTCGCTGGGCCTTGACGCGGACGAGATTGTGTTCCTGCTGTTCGGAGCGTTGAAATCGTACAAGGCCTTGACCGAGCTTGCGGCTGGATTCGATGAGCTGTGCCGGCGGAACACATCACTCCGCTTTAGGCTGTTGGTGGCGGGAGCAGCGGACGAGAGCCGTCCTGTTCAAGAATTCGTCTCCTGGGCGGTCGCGCACCCCATGGTCCTGATCGAAACGAAAACCATAGCCCAGCACCGGGTGCAGAACTTCTTGAATGCAGCCGACGTGGGCCTCCTCGGCTACGGACGCAGCCTGAACTCGGGCGCCGCCCTTCTCTATCAGACGTTTGGGCTGCCCGTCCTGGCGACCGACACCCCGTGCTCAGAGAGTGCCTCGATCCCTGTCGACGACGTTCTTCGACCCTTCTGCGGGAGCCACTGAGTACGCCTCCCGGCTTGAGCACATGGCCACGGCGGCGGCGGATTTTGATGGCGGAGTCGTGCGGGAAAACTTGGCTGGAATTAGGCCCGGCATAGTGAGTGGACAGTTCGCCCAAGCTCTTGCGAAAAGGCTTGATGTCAGAATCCCGAGCTGAATTGTGTGGCCTTCAGCCTGTGTGAACCGGTTGGGGGCTATCGGAGAACTCTCGGCTGGCGCCCGCCGAATTGAAACGTCTTGAGCATTTAGAGAGAGTGGTTGGTAACGTGGCACGAATTGGACTTGTTGGGTTTTTCGGTTGGGGAAACTACGGCGACGAGTTGTTTTACAGGATCTGGACAAACTCGGTAGGTTCCGTCCACGAGACAGTTGTTGTTCACGACAAGCTGGAACACCCTTACTTCAGCCGACCCGCGGACACCATCATCGGAGAATTCGACGGCGTCATCATCGGCGGCGGTGATTTGGTGATCCCCAACAAGATATCGCCCTTGTACTGGAACCGGGCTTGGTTGAAGAAGCCGGTCTACATCTCGGGTGTGGGTGTGCCGACATGGATCAAAACCGAGGCGCCTGACGTTATAGAACGGCTCCGGCACTTCTTCCAGCACCCGAACGTCCGCTACATCTCGGCCAGGGACATAGAGAGCGCGGAGTGGATCCGGAGAAAGCTCAATCCCAAAATCGAAGTTCGCAGCCACGCCGATTTGGCGTTCAGCAGCTTCTACCCGCCAGCCACAAAGTTTGAACGGCCCACCGTAGGTATATCGCTGAGGACCCACCGGGCGGTTCGGATCTGACGATCCTCGTCAACGCGTGCCGTCAACTCCAGTCGGAGGGCTATGACATCCTCAACATCGTCATGGCGACCGGCCGGACACGTATGGCCGACTTGAAAGTGGCAAAGGACTTCCCGCTGGAAGGCCAGCAAATTTTTGAAAGCGAAGACATCGACTCGATCAGCTCCGCGATCGGCGGACTGGATCTTCTGATATCCAACAAGTTCCACGGCACCGTTGTTGCGACGACCTACGGAGTGTCGTCTGTCGTCCTTTCCTCGACCTCCAAGTCCCGGAACCTGTACCGGCGACTTGGTAGGACCCCGCTACTTTCCAGTGCAGCCGACGACAAGATCATGGACAAGGTCCGGCTGGCGCAGATGCCGTTGTCCGAAGACTCGCTTCTGGCAGTACGCCAGGAGGCCTTTGAAGGCGTGCACGCTGTTTTGCGCGCAGTCAACCGGGACTTTCCGAAGAAAAATGGCTGACGGTACCACCCCGTTCAAGGACCGGGTTCGCTGTCACCGCATATGCGGAAGCCGTAGGCGGTGACAGGGCTGCCGACCCTGGTCAGTTTACGCGGGGGATGAGTATTACTACGAGGCTGCGAAGCGCCTGAAGCACGACTGCGAACGCCTCGGCATGCCGTATTTCATTGAAGGGCTCACTCCAGCACCTCGATTGGGGCCAAATTTGCAGGCTGAAGATCGATTTCTACCGGCGGATGCACGCCAGCTTTGGTGCCATCTTGTGGGTCGATGTCGACACGAGGCTTTAGCGACTCCCGATCTGTTGCGGGATTGCCGGTTTGACCTTGCCGGCTTCGGAGGCCGGTATCGCTACATCGCGACACGATCCCTACGAGAGCACGAGATTCTGGGTGCCTTCGGTTTTATTTTTCGGTGCAACGAGCAAGGCCTCTCGATTCATAGAAACTATGAGCCGTGTGGAAATGGAGGCCAGCGATCAGGTTACCGATGACTGGGTGTTGCCGAAACGTGGACGACGCACAAGGAACAGCTGGCCGTCGCTCTGCTTCCGCCGGAGATCGTCGTCCGCGAGGGCGCCGTGGTAACGGAGGCAAGCGTGTTTGTTCAGGGTGACAGCGGACACGTCCCGTCGTTCCGCGGGCGGGTAGCTCAGCACGAGCGCCGCATCGACAATCGTTTGCTCCGGTCCAGATCCTCGGTGCGGAGGCTATGGATGCCATGAAGCGGGCGACAGAGACATGGCTGTCCGATTGGCTCTTCGTTCAGTGACTGCCCACCGGGCGACCCTGCGGCCACTGTGAGGCTCTCGAGATATCTCAAACTCTCCGGACGCGGGGCGGACTCGCAGAATGTACTGGGGGAGTCCTGGAACGGCACCCAGAGGAAGTTTCGGTAAGAGAGGAGCTGCTGAAACGCCAGTGGGAGCAGAAGGACTTCGCGGGCTGCCACGCACAGTTGGGACACCTGTCGCGAAGTGACAACGCTTCCGTGCGTGCCCGCGCGGAGTCCATTGCGTATGACGTGAGTAGGGACGAACGTCCCTGAAGGCAGGAATCCCCGATTCATCGAGAGTGCCAATGTGGTGGGTAAAGACGCCTTACCCAGGAAAGATCGGCAATGTGCTCGGCCCTTGGATCGTGGAGAAAGTTTCCGGTGCACCCGTGAAATTCGGCCACCGCGAGTCCAGCTTGCTGGGAACGGGGACGATTATCAAGTTCGCCACGGGGCAATCGACAGTGTGGGGCGCTGGAGCGTCACGGAGCTCGGACAAACTATCGGCGGATGCGAACTACAAGGCTGTCCGCGGGCCGTTGACCAGAGACCGCGTCCTTGAGAGCGGTGGAGCATGTCCTCCAGTTTACGGTGATCCTGGCCTCCTGCTGCCTCGTTACCTGCCCCGGCCGCCACGTACCCCTTCGTTCAAGTTAGGCTTAATTCGCCACGCGAACCAGGCGGCGAAAGCACGCAGGTTTGACGGCGTTAGGGACATTCTTCTGGACGGAGTAGGGGACGCGGCAATCGAAAGGGTGGTGGACGAGATCGTTGACTGCGAAATGATTTTGACGACGTCGCTGCACGGGATGATCATCGCAAATGCGTACGGAATCCCCGCCCGCTGGTGTACCTTTCCAGACGACGGCGAACCGGCAGCGGATGGAATGGAGTTCGCGGACTACTTCCAGTCGGTGGGGCTGCCGATGCAAACTGTGCACTTTTTTGAAGGTGATGAAGTTATCGGCGACCATCTGGCTAGCCTCTGCCCCAGCAGTGTTGCTATCAAGTTTGATGAGCAACGGTTGATCGAAGCATTCCACGGCTGACGGGCAGCATCGCCAGATCCTTCCGGTTAGGGCCTTTTGCTCCCGAGTGGTATGCAGTGACGTGCCGGTGGGTTCGAGACATTCCAGCACGGGCGGACTCTCACGGTGCTGGAACTGGCGACCCCTGGGACCGAGGATCGCTCGCCCCAACGGGGCACCCCATGGTTGGGAGAGAATAACTTCATGTCGAAGTTAATGAGAGTGTCCGTGGCCCTGCCGGGATGAGAGTGCGGCACTCAACCAGGAACAGGACGACGAATCGTTGACGAAGCCAATCGTGGCGGCAGCCGACGCTGCCGCCAGCATTTTTCAACCTGCCGGACTACCGCGTCATCTTCGCCGCCGTTCAGGAAGATAGCCAGCGCGGGTCATCGTCTCGAGCGACCAGACTAGGGGTGCCGACCTGCGTGCGGTGACTACGCGGCGGAAGGAAAAGCGCTTCCAGCGGACTTGCATCCCCATCGCCGGCGCCGTGGAAATCCTTTAGTCCAAACTCCGGTGGCGCTGCGAACAACGCGCCTGTCCGAGTGTCTCGTTCTTAGTGCCAACCGCCACGGTCCCATACCGTGCCCGATCCACGTCCAGGTTTTTGGTCAGGTTGTCATGCGGGCATCAATTCCGGCCTGGCCTTCACGCCGGAACCTACGAAACACTGAATGTCACCAACGCGTGGGGTGTACGGAACGATGCCTCTACTAAAGCGTAAGTAAAGTACAGAGAGCAACTGGCATGATGATGCTGTGAGCCCCAACGATATCCCCGGCAGGCTCCCCAAGGCCCCGCCGGGCCCCAGCCCCCCGCCGCCCGCCAAGCCGCCGCCGTCGCACTGCTCGAAGCGGTCCGGCGGGAACTGGCCGATGTGTCGCTGCCGCTGGCGCTGCCCGGTGCCGAAACAGCCCGGCAGGACATCCGTTCGGCCCTGGCCCAGCTCGATGACTACATTCTGCCCCGCTACCGCAGCCTCGACGCGCCGCTGCTCGCCGTCGTCGGCGGGTCCACCGGGGCGGGCAAATCCACCCTGGTCAACGGCCTCGTGGGCCACCCCGTGACCCGGGCCGGCGCGATCCGGCCGACCACGCGCCAGCCCATCCTGCTGCACCACCCCGCCGACGCCGCGTGGTTCGAGGACCAGCGGGTGCTGCCGAGCCTGAGCCGGATCCGCGGCACCGTGGTGGACGACCCGCTGCCGGCCCACCAGGCCGGGCCCACCCCGGATGCCGCCGCCATCACCTCCCTCGTCCTCGCCGCCGACCCGGCCGTTCCGGAAGGCATCGCCCTGCTGGACGCCCCGGACGTGGACTCGATCTCCGATGACAACCGCCGGCTCGCCGGGCAGCTGCTCGCCGCCGCCGACCTGTGGGTGTTCGTCACCACCGCGAACCGCTACGCCGACGCCGTGCCCTGGCGCCTGCTGCTGGACGCCGCTTCCCGCGACATTATGGTCGCCGTGGTGCTGGACCGGGTGCCGCCGGCGGCCGAAGGCGAGGTCAGCGCCGACCTGCAGGCCATGCTCGGCCGGGAAGGCTTGGGCTCGGCCCGGCTGTTCGTCGTGCCGGAGGTGGCGCTGGATGCGATGGGGATGCTGCCGGCCGATGCGGTGGCCCCGCTGCGGGGCTGGCTCGCAGAACTTGCCGCCGACGCCGCCGGACGTGCCGCAATTGCCCGCCGGACCCTCAACGGCACGGTCAAGGCCCTGGGCAGCCGGGTCGAGGCCGTCGCCGTCGCCGCTGCCGCCCAGGACCAGTCAGCCGGGCTGCTGGCCCAGGACGCCCGCGGTGCGTACGAGGACGCCGTCGGACGGATTCTCGACGCCACCCGCGACGGCGCCCTGCTGCGCGGCGAGGTCCTGGCCCGCTGGCAGGACTTCGTTGGCACCGGCGAGTTCTTCCGCGTGATGGAGGCGAACATCGGCCGGCTCCGGGACCGGATGGGGGCGTTCTTCCGCGGCGAGCCCGCCCCGGCCGTGCGGGTCGAGGCCGCGATCGAAACGGGCCTGCAGGCGGTCATCCTGGATGAGGCCGCCAACGCCGCCGAAGACGCGGACCAGCGCTGGCGCTCCGATCCGGCCGGCCGCCAGCTGCTCGGCACCGATGACCTCTCCGGCACCAGCGAGGGCTTCGCCGACGCCGTGGCCGCCGAGATCCGGGCCTGGCAGGGCGGCCTGATGGAGCTGATCCGCACCGAAGGCCAGGGCAAACGCAGCCAGGCCCGCTGGCTCTCCTTCGGGATCAACGGACTCGGCGCCGCCCTGATGATCGTGGTCTTCTCGATGACCGCCGGCCTCACGGGGCTGGAGATCGGCGTCGCCGGCGGCACCGCCGTCGTGGGCCAGCGCGTACTCGAAGCGGTCTTCGGCGAGGATGCCGTGCGCCGGCTGGCCAAGACCGCGCGCGAGGACCTGCACGCCCGCTGCCAGCGGCTGCTGCACGCCGAACAGCAGCGCTTCCTGGTGCGGCTGGAACTGCCCGACGGCGTCCCACCCGCCAGGCTGGCCGAGCACGCCGCCGCCCTCGGCCGGCTGGCGGACGCGGCATGAACCGGCACACCGCCGCCAGGCAGGCCTCGACGCTGCACCGCCGGCTCGACGCCCTGAACGAGGCCCGCGAACTGGCCGCCGGCGCCCTGCCGGAGGAGACCCTGGACGAGGTATACGAGGTCCTGGAGCGGGCAAGTTCGCGGCGCTCGCTCTCCGCCGACCACACCGTGGTGGGCTTCTTCGGCGCGACCGGCAGCGGCAAGTCATCGCTCTTCAACGCCGTTGCCGGCGGGCAGATCGCGACCGCGGCCGCCCGGCGCCCCACCACTTCCGAACCGCTCGCCGGTATCTGGGGCGCCGAGGGCAGCGACGGCCTGCTCGACTGGCTGGACGTGCGCGCCCGCCACCATGCCGCCGCCGTCCCCGGGTTCGCCGACGAATCCACCGGCCTGATCCTGCTGGATCTGCCCGACTTCGACTCGACCCGCGCGGAAAACCGGGAGATCGTGCAGCGCATGGTGGGCCTGGTGGACGTCCTGGTCTGGGTGCTGGACCCGCAGAAGTACGCCGACGCCGCGGTGCACAACGACTTCCTCGCCCCGCTCGCGACGCACGCGGCCGTGACCCTGGTGGTGCTCAACCAGGTGGACCGGCTGCCCGAACACGAGATCCGGCCCGTGCTGGAGTCCCTGCAGGGCATCCTGGCCCGGGACGGGCTGGGCCAGGTGAAGGTGCTGGGCGCCTCCGCCCTGGTCGGCACCGGGGTGGACAAGGTCCGTGCCGCGATCCGGCAGGTGGTCATGCAGCGGCTGGCGCTCTCGCAGCGGCTCGCCGCGGACGTGGACCGGGCAGCGGCGCAGCTGGCCGGGGCATCCGGGACCGGGGAGGCTGCGGGGGCGAAAGCGGGCACCCGGGACCGGCTGGCCCGGGAGCTGGCCGTGGCGGCGAACGTGCCGGTAGTGGTGGACGCGGTGGCCCGGTCCTACCGGCAGGAAGCGACGCGCCGCACCGGCTGGCCGGTGACGCGCTGGCTGGTCCGGTTCCGGCCCGACCCGCTGCGGCGGCTGAACCTGCGCCGGACCGAGGCGCGGCCGGAGCTGAACCGGACCTCGCTGCCGCCGGCCGGCGCCCCGGAGCGGGCCCGCACCGACGCCGCCGTGCGGGAGTTTGCCGACGCCGCGTCCGACGGCGCCCCCGGCCCCTGGCGCGCGGTGATCCGCGGCGCCGCACGGGAAGGCCGGGAGCAACTGCCCGATGCGCTGGACCAGGCCATCGCCGGCACCGACCTCAAGGCCGGCCGCGGCTCCTGGTGGTGGACGGCCTTCAACGCGGTCCAGTGGCTCGGGCTGCTGGTTGCCCTGGGCGGCCTCGGCTGGCTCGGGGTGCTGGCCGCGCTGGGATACTTCCAGCTGCCGGTCCCGGAGATCCCCAGGGTGCAGGGCTGGCCGGTCCCCACGGTTATGGTGGCCGGGGGAGTGCTGCTGGGGATCGTGCTGGCCCTCGCGGCGAAATTCATTGCCGGTGCCGGGGCGCGGGCCCGGGCCCGGGCGGCCCGCAGGCGGCTGGAGGCTGCGGTCGCCGTCGTCGCCGACGAACTCGTGGTGGAGCCGGTGGAAGTGGAGATCAGCAGGCTCAGGTCGTTCAACGCGGCCCTGAAGACCGCCGCAGGCTGAAATTGCCTAGGTTTTCAGCGGCCGGAGCTGTATCTGTTGTGCCAGCGCGTAGGCGCCGGGAAGGTCGTCGTCGCTCTTGACGAACACGCGGCCGATGACGAGCGCGGAGACCGTGGGCGACGGAATATGCGTCATGCCGTCCGGCACGGATCCGGTCCAGCCGGGCCCGCTGAGGAGGAAGTCCCCGGCCTGTGTTCCTGTCGTACGTGTGCCGACGTAAGCGAAGTTGCTGCTTTTTGACGGGTCGGTGAGCTGCACGCTGAAGTAGCGTCCGGCCATGTCCGGGACGTGCAGTACCTGCGGGCCGGCCTTCAGGTTGAGCCAGCCGCCCACGTACAGCAGGTCGTCGGCCCCCGTTGCCATGAGGCTGCCACGGCGAGCCGCGGGGGAAGCGGTAGTGGCTGCGGCGTACAGCGTGTTGACGGGGACCGGGCCGTCTCCGAAGCCACGCCCGACAATCGCCCTTTTGTAGCCGTTGACGGTGATGCGGGGCCAGAGGTAGATGAAAGCCGGCGTTCCGAGTACCCAGACGATGGCTGCAGTGACGGCCAGTGGCATGATCCCGTCCCCGCCGGCGGCCCGCCGGTAAACCACCCAGGCGAAGACGGCCAGTATGGCGGCTGTCAGGACGCGCCCGTATTTCAGGATCAGCCGGTTCATCTCACTGAATCCTCTCAACGCGCGGCAACTGATAGCTGCCGTCGAGGATGGCGGCGCCGGGCAGGTACACGCGGAACGTCAGCTTGAACTTCCCGGGAGGGGTCGGCAGCCAGTTTTGGCCGTGCCCGTTCGGGGCGGTGTGCCGAAGACAAACATCGACGGAGCCGTCGGCGTTCCGGGCAAGGGGGGAGCGGTCGCCAATGCTGTGGCGGTGAGCGGGGCTGCTGACCATGTAGCCGACGACGTCGGTCGGAGTCAGCGACCAGAACGCGTCGTTGGGCGGCAGCTCACCGGCAGGAAAATGCAGGACGTACCCACGCCCGCCTCTCAGGGGTTGCCCGGCGCTATCCACCGCGGCGGTCCAGTAGGCGGCTTCGTCGAAAACGTTGACGACGGGCAGTGCCCTGGCGCACGCGGCCCGCACGAGGACGCCGTTGCCGGGCTGGCCGCATTGGCGGAGGGCGCTCCAGCCGTTGACAGTCGTTGTGATCGAGCGGCCCACGGCCTTCATAATGAGGACCGCCGTCAGGAACGCCAGCACGGCGCCGATGATGATCCCTTGCACGACGCCGGACTGCGAGAGCCACCCCAGGGTATTGGCCATAACCGCAAACTACCACTGCGGGAAGTGCACGCGTCCGGATATCTTCGGGCCCGTGAATCCGTGGCGGGCCAGGTACCTAGCCGCGGCCTGCGGCCTCGGCGGCGTCGCGGACCTTGATCAGGGTGCGCAGGTTACGGGTGGTGGTGCTGGCTTTGTACCTGGCCTTGGCGGAGAGCTTGCTGAAGGGGCTGTCCAGGGTGCCGCCGGCCGGGGCCAGCCAGGCGATGGCCTCGGGGCCCAGCCGGACCAGCTCCACCCCCTCCAGGGCCGTCCCGGCGTCGTACAGTTCCGAGAGGATCGCTGCGTCCGAGGACAGCGTGACGTAGCTGTGCGTCGTCGCGTCGTCGGCGGGGTACGGGCAGGCCTCGACGAGCTCCGCCACCCGGTCCGCGGAGAGCACCACCACCCAGGCGTCGTAGCCAAAGGTCTCCCGCAGGCAGGCCTCGAACTCCGTCTTCACACCGGCGGGCGGAAGCTCGCTGGCGAGCACGACGTTGCCGCTGGCCAGCAGCGTCTTCACGGCGGAGAACGGGCGTGACTTGAGGGCCTGCTTAAGGTCGGCCATCTTGATGTTGATCCCGCCCACGTTGACGCCGCGCAGGAACACCGCATAGCTGTTCATGCGCACAGCCTAACGCTGTTGGGCGCGCTGTTGTCCCGGCGCGGCGCCCGGGCGGGCGCGCGTTCAGTCGTTGGTCTTGCGCAGCGCCTCGGTCAGGACGCGGGCGGCGTTGCAGACCACCTCGGCGTGCAGCCGGCCGGGCTGGCGGGTGAGGCGCTCGATCGGGCCGGAAATCGAGACGGCGGCGATCACCCGGCCGGAGGGGCCGCGCACGGGCGCCGAGACGGAGGCGACCCCCGGCTCGCGTTCGCCGAGGCTCTGGGCCCAGCCCCGGCGTCGGACCCCGGCCAGGACGGTGGGGGTGAAGCGCGCGGCCTGGAGGCCCTCGAGCAGGCGGTCGTGGTCCTCCCAGGCCAGCAGCACCTGGGCGGCGGAGCCGGCCTTCATGGACAGCTGGGTGCCGACCGGGATGGTGTCGCGCAGGCCGATGGGCCGCTCGGCGGAGGCGACGCAGACGCGCCAGTCGCCCTGGCGGCGGAAGATCTGGGCGCTTTCGCCGGTGGCGTCGCGCAGCTGCATCAGCACCGGGCCGGCGGTGGCGATGAGCCGGTCCTCGCCGGCGGCGGAGGCCAGCTCCACCAGACGGCTGCCGAGTACGAAGCGGCCCTGGATGTCCCGGCTGACGAGGCGGTGATGGACGAGTGCCAGCGCGAGGCGGTGCACCGTGGGCCGGGCCAGGCCGGTGGCTGCGACCAGCTGCGCCAGGGTGGTGGGGCCGGCCTCAAGTGCATCGAGCACATGGGCCGCTTTATCGATGACGCCGACGCCACTAGAATTGTCCATGTAATGATATTGCCGTCTCAATATCTGAGATGCAAATCATTGCGCTGGCGTATTCGGCGGCAGTGCTGGTTCAGTGGAGATCATCAACGCGCCGGCCCCTGGCCAGATCTGGACAGGGCGGGCGCGCACGCAGCGAAGACAGCAGTGAAGGGAGCAGGCCGTGGCAAAGACATTGGCCGAGAAAGTCTGGGACGCGCACGTGGTGCGCAAGGGGGACGGCGAAGGCGCCAACGCCCAGCCGGACCTCCTCTTCATTGACCTGCACCTCGTCCACGAGGTGACCTCCCCGCAGGCCTTCGAGGGCCTGCGGCTGGCCGGGCGCAAGCTGCGCCGGCCGGACCTCACCATCGCCACCGAGGACCACAACACTCCCACGCTGGCCATCGACAAGCCAATCGCGGACCTCACCAGCCGCACCCAGATCGAGACCCTGCGTAACAACTGCAAGGAGTTCGGCGTCCGCCTGCACTCCCTGGGTGACGCGGAGCAGGGGATCGTGCACGTGGTCGGCCCGCAGCTGGGCCTGACCCAGCCGGGCATGACCGTGGTCTGCGGCGACTCGCACACCTCCACCCACGGTGCCTTCGGGGCGCTCGCCATGGGCATCGGCACCTCCGAGGTGGAGCACGTGATGGCCACCCAGACGCTCTCGCTGAAGCCGTTCAAGACCATGGCGATCAACGTCGAGGGCACCCTCCGTCCCGGGGTGAGCGCCAAGGACATCATCCTGGCCGTCATCGCCAAGATCGGCACCGGCGGAGGCCAGGGCTACGTGCTGGAGTACCGCGGCTCCGCGATCCGCGCGCTGTCCATGGAAGCACGGATGACCATCTGCAACATGAGCATCGAAGCCGGTGCCCGGGCCGGCCTGGTCGCCCCGGACCAGACCACCTACGACTACATGCACGGCCGCCCGCACGCGCCCGAGGGCGCGGACTGGGACGCCGCCGTCGAATACTGGAACACCCTGCGCACCGACGACGACGCCACCTTCGACGTCGAGGTGGACCTCGACGCCGACACCCTGGAGCCGTTCGTGACCTGGGGAACCAACCCGGGCCAGGGTGTGTCCCTCTCCGCCAAGGTGCCCTCCCCGGCGGACTTCGGCGACGAGAACGCCAAAGCCGCCGCCGAACGCGCGCTGCAGTACATGGGCCTCGAAGCGGGCACCCCGATGAAGGAGATCCGGGTGGACACCGTCTTCCTCGGCTCCTGCACCAACTCCCGGATGGAGGACCTCCGCGCGGCCGCGGACATCATCCGGGGACGCAGCAAGGACCCGAACGTGCGGATGCTGGTGGTTCCCGGCTCCGCCCGGGTCCGGCTCGAAGCCGAAGCCGAGGGCCTGGACAAGGTCTTCACCGACTTCGGCGCGGAGTGGCGCTTTGCCGGCTGCTCGATGTGCCTGGGCATGAACCCGGACCAGCTGGAGGTGGGGGAGCGCTGCGCTTCAACCTCGAACCGCAACTTCGAAGGGCGCCAGGGCAAGGGCGGCCGCACCCACCTCGTCTCACCCGTCGTCGCCGCGGCGACGGCGGTGCGCGGCACGCTGAGTTCGCCGTCGGATCTGGACCCCGCGCCCGAGTCGGCCGGACTCCGCGTCGGCGCGGCCTGACACCCGCCGCACCGGCCCGTCCGCACCGATCCACCCAGCCTACGAAGGATCCGCCATGGAAAAGTTCACCACCCACACCGGAATCGGTGTCCCGCTGCGGCAGAGCAACGTCGACACCGACCAGATCATCCCCGCCGTCTACCTCAAGCGCATCACCCGGACAGGATTCGAGGACGCCCTGTTCTCGGCCTGGCGCAAGGACCCGTCCTTCATCCTGAACCAGGAACCGTTCAGCGCCGGTTCCGTGCTGGTCGCCGGACCGGATTTCGGCACCGGGTCCTCCCGGGAGCACGCGGTCTGGGCCCTGAAGGACTACGGCTTCAAGGCCGTGCTGTCCTCCCGCTTCGCCGACATCTTCCGCGGCAACTCCGGCAAGCAGGGCCTGCTGGCCGCCGAACTGGCCCAGGACGACATCGAGCTGATCTGGAAGGTGCTGGAAAACGCCCCCGGCACCGAGGTCAAGGTCGACCTGGTCTCCAAGACGGTCGAGTGCGGCAACGTGGTGGCCCCGTTCGAGATTGACGACTACACCCGCTGGCGGCTGCTGGAGGGCCTGGATGACATCGGCCTGACCCTGCAGCACGAGGAGGACATCACCGCCTACGAGGCCACCCGGCCCGCGTTCAAGCCGAAGACGCTGCCGGCAAAACTGTCCTAGCGGGGTCTGCGTCTGCGGGCGTGGAGGCGCTTTTGGGCCCGCCGCCCTTGCCGCAGCCGCGGCTCAACCCCTGCCCCCGGCCAACCGACCCGGCAACAGACGTATCATCGGGCATACGGGGAACGCCGCAGCCGGACGCAGAAGGAGCAGCGATGAAACTTATGACCGTGGTGTGGACGGCGGCCGCGACGGCCGCGACGGCGGTGGCCGGCGGGGTGGCGACGCAGCCGGACAGCGCGTGGTACCGGAAGCTCCGCAAGCCGGAGTGGCAGCCGCCCACCATCGCCTTTCCCGTCGTCTGGACAGCGCTTTACGCTGACCTGGCCGTGAGTTCGGCAGTCGCGCTGGACAGTGCTGCGGCCGATGACGCCCCCGCCGGCAAACGCGAGGAACAAGCCGCCTACCGCCGCGCCCTGGCAACGAACCTCGTGCTGAACGCGGGGTGGAGCTGGCTGTTCTGGCGTTCCCGCCGGCCGTGGCTTGCCGCGGCCGAATGCGCGGTGCTGACGGCCAGCAGCGCGGATCTGGTGCGGCGGACGTACCGGCTCAACCGCGGGGCCGGCATCGCCCTCGCCCCCTATGCCGCGTGGTGCGGCTTCGCCACCGCACTGTCGACGGCGATAGCGCAGCTCAACGGCCGGCCGACGGGGAAGTAAGGCGCGGGGCCGCAAGTGAGGCGCGGTGCCACAATCCCCGGCGCCGCGAGGACCGGTGCTACGCCGGGGCGCCGGCGGTGTGGGCGTCCCTGGTCTCCGGAACGGTGGCCCCCTGCAGGACCCACCGGTTGCCGTCCGGGTCGGCGAAATAAGCGAACTGGACCCCGCCCATGTCCTGGACCGCGCTGATCTCCGCGCCCCGGTCCACCAGCTCGGCGCGGACGGCGCCCAGATCCGGCACCACCAGTTGCAGCCCCTCAAGGCTGCCGGGCGTCATGGAGGTCATCCCGGTGCCGACCACGATCGAGGCGGCCGAACCCGGCGGGGTCAGCTGCACCACCCGCATCCCGGGGATGTATTCAACATCGTGGTCAAGGACGAAGCCGAGCTTCTCCTGGTAGAAGGCTTTGGACCGGTCGACGTCGGACACCGGAACCTGGACTACCTCAAGGCGCATCTCCATGCGCCCAGAGTACCGCGGTGAGGCAAGGCGGCGTCCGAAGACCGGTCAGACCCAATGGGTCGGGGTTTCGCGTCGACAGGGTCGGGCCAGCACCGGGCCGTCGGTCTCGCGCGCTGTGCTGCCGGGCTGGCTCGCGGCCCACGAAAGCCCGGCAGTGGAGGCGCCGGGTGCGGCCGCGAGAACGCATGCACTGCCGCTCCCAAGAATAGGGACGCCGGGGCGCCGTATTTCGGATCGGTAACGCTAGCTCCTATGCTTAGTCGGAGCCTTTGTAAGGATTTGGGGGCGAGTAGTCGTAAGGAAACTGGTAAATGAGTAGTGTTCTGACAATCCGCGGAGGCGTCCCGCTGACTGGCCGCGTCACCGTTCGGGGGGCCAAGAATCTTGTCCCCAAGGCGATGGTCGCCGCCCTGCTGGGCAACGAACCGTCCGTGCTGCGCAACGTGCCTGAAATCAAGGACGTTGAGGTTGTCACCAGCCTGCTCCAGCTCCACGGCGTCACGGTGGACAAGGACCCGGCCACCGGGGACCTCACCCTGGACCCGACCAACGCCAAGACGGCCTCACACACGGCGATCGACGCGCACGCGGGCGACTCCCGCATCCCGATCCTGCTTTGCGGACCGCTGATCCACGCGATCGGCGAAGCGTTCATCCCGGACCTGGGCGGCTGCAAGATCGGCGACCGCCCCATCGACTACCACCTCGACGTGCTGCGCCAGTTCGGCGCCGTCGTCGAGAAACGCCCGGGCGGCATCCACATCTCCGCGCCCAACGGCCTCAAGGGCGCGAAGATCGCGCTGCCGTACCCGTCCGTGGGGGCCACCGAGCAGGTCCTGCTCAGCGCCACCCGCGCCGAGGGCATCACCGAACTGTCCGGTGCGGCCACCGAACCCGAAATTGTCGACCTCATCGCCGTGATGCAAAAGATGGGCGCGATCATCAGCGTCCAGACCGACCGCACCATCCGGATCGAGGGCGTCCAGGACCTGGGCGGCTACAACCACCGGGCCCTGTCCGACCGGAACGAATCCGCGTCCTGGGCCTCGGCCGCGCTGGTGACCCGCGGCGACATCTTCGTTGAAGGCGCCAGCCAGCGGGACATGATGACGTTCCTGAACACCTACCGGAAGGTGGGCGGCGGCATGGACATCGGTGACGACGGCATCCGCTTCTACCACCCCGGCGGCAAGCTCAACCCGCTGGTACTGGAAACCGACGTGCATCCGGGCTTCATGACGGACTGGCAGCAGCCGCTGGTGGTCGCCCTGACCCAGGCCGAGGGCGTCTCGATTGTGCACGAGACCGTGTACGAAAACCGCTTCGGTTTCACCGACGCCCTGATCCGGATGGGCGCCAGCATCCAGGTCCACCGCGAATGCCTCGGCAGCGTCCCGTGCCGGTTCGGCCAGCGGAACTTCCTGCACTCGGCCGTCATCTCCGGGACCCACCCAGCTCAAGGGCGCCGATATCGACGTCCCTGACCTGCGCGGCGGCTTCAGCCACCTGATCGCAGCCCTCGCCGCCACCGGCACCTCCAAGGTGACCGGCATCGACATCATCAACCGCGGGTACGAGCGTTTCACCGAAAAGCTCGCCGGCCTGGGCGCCGATTTCGACATCACGTCGGCCCGGTAGCGGGGGGACCACATGAAGGAAACGGCGACCAGCCACATCACCTTCGTCATCGTGGCCGGCATCGTCCGGCCGGTGATGAACCTGCTGATGAACAAGAAATGGGAGGGGCTGCAGAAGCTGCCCGCCGGCGGCTTCATCGCCGCCCCCAACCACTGCACCGAAATCGATCCGCTGGTGATCGGGCACATGCTCTACAACCAGAAGCGGATGCCGCACTTCCTCGCCAAGGGCAGCCTGTTCAAGGTCCCGGTGCTGGGTTCGGTGCTGCGCAACACCAAGCAGATCCCGGTGGAGCGCTCGACGGCGGGAGCCAACCATTCGCTGCAGGTCGCCAAGGAAGTCGTGGACGAGGGCGGCGCCATCATCATCTACCCCGAAGGCACCCTCACCCGCGACCCGGACCTGTGGCCCATGAAGGGCCACACCGGCGCGGCCCGGATGGCGCTGGAGAGCGGCATCCCGGTGGTCCCGATGGCCCACTGGGGCGCGCATGAGGTCTTTCCCCGCTACGCCAAGCGTTTCCACGTCTTCCCGCGCAAGACTTCGCGCGTGCTGGTGGGCGACCCGGTGGACCTGAGCGCCTTCGCCGGCCGGCCGCTGGACCGGGCGACGCTGACCGAAGCGACCAACGTCATCATGGACGCCATCACGGAGCTGCTGGCCACCCTGCGCGGCGGACAGCCGCCGCTGGTGCGCTGGGACCCGTCGGCGCACAACCAGTCCACCCACGGGCGCTTCGTGGAACGCGGCGGGAAGCCCGGCGCAGGGACCCCGGCCGAGAACAGCAACGGCGGCAGCGACACGGACGGCACCAAGTGACGGCAGCTTTGACCGGTTCGGCCACGCGCGTGGCCGTGCTCGGCGCCGGATCCTGGGGGACCACCTTCGCGAAGGTCCTCGCCGACGCCGCCACCGCCTCCGGCGTGGACCGGAGCATCCGGCTCTGGGGCCGCCGCGCCGCCGTCGTCGACCAGATCAACAGCGAGCACCGCAACGGCCAGTACCTCAAGGACATCCAGCTGCCCGCCAGCATCACCGCCTCCACCGACGTCGCGGAGGTCCTCGCCGGGGCCGAGCTGGTGGTCCTGGCCGTCCCGGCGCAGACCCTGCGGCCGCAGCTGCGCGAGTGGAAGGACCTGATCGGACCCGGCACCCTTGTGGTGTCCCTGATGAAGGGCCTTGAGCTGCATTCCGACGCGCGGATGAGCGAGGTGATCTGCGAAGAGCTGGCCATCCCGGCCGAGCGCGTCGCCGTGGTCTCCGGCCCCAACCTGGCCATGGAGATCGCCCGGGAGGAGCCGACGGCGTCCGTCGTCGCCTGCACCGACTCCGCCGCGGCCGGCTGGATCGCCCGCAGCTGCACGGCGCCGTACTTCCGGCCCTACACGACCTCGGATGTGGTGGGCGTCGAGATCGGCGGGATCGTCAAGAACATCATTGCCCTCGCCGTCGGCATCTGCGAGGGCAAGCAGATGGGCGACAACACGAAGGCCTCCGTGATCACCCGGGGCCTGGCCGAAACCTCCCGCCTGACGCTGGCCCTGGGCGGGGAAGCCCGCACCATGGCCGGCCTCGCCGGGCTGGGTGACCTCGTCGCCACCTGTTCGTCCGCACTTTCCCGCAACCACACCGCGGGACGGCTGCTCGGCACCGGGCTCAGCCTTGAGCAGGTCACCGCCGAAATGACGCAGACCGCCGAGGGCATCAAGTCGGCGCAGGCCGTGCACGAGCTGGCCGGCAAGCTGGGCGTCGAGATGCCCATCACCGCCGCCGTCGTCGCGGTGCTGGCCGGAAAACTGTCCGTAGACGAACTGGGGCCGCTGCTGCTGTCCCGGGACCTGAAACCCGAAGGCGATTACTAAGAGTGGCGGAGATGAACTTGACTGCAGAAGCCCAGACCGGCCGGTCCAGGCCCCGGGTCGCGGTGCTGTTCGGCGGCCGCTCCAGCGAGCACGCGGTCAGCTGCGTCACGGCGGCCGGGGTCCTCGGCGCGATCGACCAGGACAAGTACGAGGTGATCCCGATCGGGATCGCCAAGACCGGCCAGTGGGTGCTGGCCTCCGGCGACACCCGGGAGTGGTCGCTGTCCGCCGCGTCGCTGCCGGAAGTGGCGCCGTCGGAGCAGACCGTCACGCTGGCCGAGATCGGCGGGGAGCACCAGCTGATCGTGGCCGCCCCGAACCAGGTGCCGCAGGAACTGGGCTCGGTGGACGTGGTCTTCCCGCTGCTGCACGGACCGTTCGGCGAGGACGGCACCATCCAGGGCCTGCTGGAGCTTTCCGACACCCGCTACGTCGGCGCCGGTGTACTGGCGTCGGCCGTCGGGATGGACAAGCACTACATGAAAGTGGTCTTTGAGTCCGCCGGGCTGCGGGTGGGACCGTACATCGCGGTCACGGACCGGCAGTGGCGCACCGACCCGGAGCTGGTGCGCAAGCGGGTGGACGCCCTCGGCTTCCCCGTCTTCGTCAAGCCGGCGCGGGCCGGGTCCTCGATGGGGATTTCGAAGGTGGATTCGCTCGAGGGGCTCGACGCCGCGATCGAGGCCGCCCGGGAACACGACCCCAAACTGGTGATCGAGGCCGGCATCGTCGGCCGCGAGATCGAATGCGCCGTGCTGGAAGGCCGCGGGACCGATGCGCCGCGGACGTCCATGCCCGGTGAGATCTCCGTCGCCGGCGGCGGCCACGACTTCTACGACTTCAACGCCAAGTACGTCGAGGACGACGCCGCCGCGCTCAGCTGCCCGGCCGACCTCCCCGACGACGCCATCGCCCGGGTCCGGGAGCTGGCGGCGGTGGCCTTCGACGCCGTCGGGGCCGAAGGCCTAAGCCGGGTGGATTTCTTCTACACCCCCGAGGGCGAACTGATCATCAACGAGATCAACACCATGCCCGGGTTCACGCCGAAGAGCATGTATCCGCAAATGTGGAAGGCCTCCGGGCTGGGCTACGCGGAGCTGATCGACGAGCTCATCCACCTGGCCCTGCACCGCAGGACCGGGCTGCGCTAACCGGCGGTTTTACTTCCCTGCCGGCACGTTCTGCAGGTCTTCCTGGCCCACGCACTTCCGGGTCGCCTTGATCTTGGAGGCCGCGGAGGCGAGCTCCGCCAGTGCCGTGGCGGAGCTGATCTTGTTGGGGTCCAGCAGGATCTCCGTGGCGGGCTCCCGTCCGAAGGTGGTCAGCGTCCACACCGGGTTGCCTTCCTTGATCACCCAGTCCACGCCGTTGACGCTCACGCAGCGGTCGGTGGTGGGACCCGGCACATTCACGCCGCAGCGCAGGACCACCAGCGACGGGTCACCCCACGCCGCCGTCGCCTGGCTGTTGGTCTTCCGCAGTTTGGCCTCGCCGATGCTGTCCGGCAGCGCCACCATCATGGGGGCGCAGCCGGCGTTCGCCGCATCCTTGGCCGGTGCGACGTCGACAGCGGGGGAGCAGCCGCTCAGCACCAGCCCGGCTACGGCGGTGGCTGCCAGAAGGCGAAGCGGACGTGCGGCGGCCGGGAAACGGAGCTGAGGCATGGTTCAAGCCTATCCCGGCCACCACGGCCACCGGGACCGGTCGCCAAGCAGGCCGTGGCAGAATAAGCCGAGCTGTTTGAGTCCACCGGCAGCACAGATCGCCAGAAGAGTTGGGAACACGCCATGTCCGTATACACCGAAGACCAGGCTCCGCACGGGGACGCCCCGCGGTCGCGGAGCAAGAGGAAAAAGACTGCCCGCAACGTGCTCCTTGGCGTCGTGGCGTTCTTCCTCGTCGTTGCGGCCGCTGCCGGCATCTTCGCCTTCAACCTGGCGAACAGCTTCAACTCCAAGTCGCAAAAAATCGAGCAGGCCTTCCCCGCGGCTTCCGCACGCCCGGCCGAAACCAAGACCGGCGCCGTGAACCTGCTGTTGCTCGGCAGCGACAGCCGCGCCGCCTCGCTGGGGGACGCGGAGACCGGCGGGGCCTCGGACCAGCGCTCAGACACCATGATGTGGGTGCATATCCCGGCGGACCGCAAGAACATCTACATGATGTCCATCATGCGTGACACCTGGGTGCAGATCCCCGGGCACGGCGAGGCAAAGATGAACGCTGCCATGGCGTTCGGCGGCATCCCCCTGGTGGTGCAGACCCTGGAGGGGATGTTCAAGAGCCGGATCGACCACGTTGCCGTGGTGGATTTCGAGGGTTTCAAGGCTATGACCGACGCCCTGGGCGGCGTTACCGTGAACGTGCCGCAGGCCTTCACCACCAGGGGTTTTTCCTTCGACGCGGGCAAGCAGCAGCTCAGCGGCGAACAGGCCCTGGCCTTCGTCCGCGAACGTAAAGCTTTCAGCGACGGCGACTATCAAAGGGTTAAGAATCAGCAACTTTTTCTGAAGGCCCTGATGTCCAAATTCCTCACGGCAGAGACGCTGACCAACCCGGTGCGGATCAGTGGCCTGGTGGATACCGTCTCCCCGTACGTCAGCGTCGACAAGTCGCTGGATGCGGCGGCGGTGGCCTCCCTGGCCGTGGGATTGCGGGATGTGCGCGCCTCGGACGTGGTCAGTTTCACCCTGCCCACCGCCGGGATCGGGACGTCCGCGGACGGCCAGTCGATCGTTCTCCGCGATGACGCTGCCATCGCCGGCGTCGCCGACGCCTTGCGCAACGACACCCTTGGGGACTTCGCCAAGTCCGCGGGGACGGGTTCATAACTGAGTGCCAATGTTCGGTGAAGTAGGGGTAAACCGGTAGGATGCTCTCGGCGCCGTCTCAGAAATGCGGTCCCGACGTAAAGTGCGACGAAGAACCTTACGACGTGCCTAACCGGAATTTGCTTGGGGGAATATTGAACACATCACGCTGCGGCGGTCTTCGGGCCACGCTGAGGAACGCGACGGCGGCACTGGGCGCGGCCGGGCTGCTCACCCTCAGCCTGGGTGCCGTCCCCGCCATTGCCGACGATGGAACTACAAGCAGCCCGAGCCCTGTTGAGGTGTTAATTCCGGCTCCTACCGAACCGGCCCCCGGCCCGGTGCCTTCCGATCCCTCTCCGGCGCCTGCTGATCCTGCTCCCGCCCCCGCGCCGACCACGCCCGCAGCACCCGCGCCCGCCCCGGCGCCTGCACCGTCGTCGCAGGCGCCCGCTCCGGCGGTGCCGGTCGCTCCGCCTGCCAATCCCGCCCCGGCAGCTCCGGTGGTTGTGCCCGCGGCGCCGGCCGCCCAGGTGCCGTTGCCGGAAGCTCCCGTCGTTGCCCCGGCGGAGCCCGCACCGACCGTTGAAGCGAGCACTCCGACGCCGACCGCGACGCCGTCCGCTAAAGCCTCTGCCGCACCCGCGTCCGCCGCACCCTCCAAGACGCCTGCACCCGAACCCGCCCCGGCGGACCCGGTAATCCAGTCCTCTCCGGTGATCCAGGCCGCTGTCACCGCGGCAACCGGCAGCCCTTTCGGTGTGCAGCTGGTCACGGTCCTGGTCTTGCTGGGCGCCGGCGTGGCGTACTTCCGCGTCCTCGGCACAAAAGGCCGTGTGACTGCCAAGGGCGGTCGGTGAGATGGCCCGGGACGACCGCCCGAGCTTTTCTGAACCACCCACGGCGGCAGCCCCGCCGGTGCGGCTCAGCCTTCTGGTCCATTCCTACTGGCCGGAGAGCAGCCCGCCGCAGCGCCGCTGGACGGCCCTGCTGAAGGAGTTCTGCGCCACCGGCTGGGACGTCAATGTGATCACTCCGGTGGCCCACGCGCCGTCCGGACGGCGGGAGTTGCCCGTTGAGCAGGCCGGCCAAGCGTTCCGGAAGCAAAAAGGCCAGTTCACCGAGCTGATCCACCGGGTCCCGTTCCTGCCGCACGGGAACTCGCAACTGACGCGCTTCATCGACCACTGCTTCTCGGCCGCGATGTCGGTCCCTGCGGGGCTCTTTACGCCCCGGCCCGACGTCGTCATCGCCACCGCTCCGAGCCTGCCGATTCTTGCCGCCGGTTACCTGCTGGCCCGCCTCCGGCGGGTGCCGCTGATCGTTGAAATGCGGGACGCCTGGCCGGACCTCGCGCGGGATTCGCGCATGGTGAAGGGCCGCGTCAAAAGCGTGGTGGAGGTGGCGGTCGACTTCATCCAGCACCGCGCCGACCTGGTAGTAACCGTCACCGAAGGGTTCGCGGCGACCTTGCGGGCGCGGGGCATCAAAAACGTCGCCACCGTCAGTAACGGTCTGCATGTCGACACCATCCCCGTCCTGGGAGCCCCGGAGCCGGAGCGCGACGTCTTCGAGGCGCTGTACCTGGGCAACCACGGCGCCAGCCAACACCTGGAAGTCATCATCCGCGCCAGTGCGCTGGTAGGCGACGCCATGCACCTGCATTTGGTGGGCCACGGCACCCAGCGCCCCGCCCTGGAAAAGCTGGCCCGGCAGCTCAAGGCGCCCGTGACGTTCCACGAGCCGATGCACGGCGAGGCCGTGATGGAGCGGTATTCCTCCGCGGATACCTGCGTTGTCTCGCTCCGGGATGACTGGAAGTCGTTCGAAACCACCGTTCCGTCCAAGACCTACGAGGTGCTGTCCCTGGGACGGCACGTGACGGCCATCGTCAAGGGCGAGGCCGCCCGCATCATCGAGGATGCCGAGGCCGGGGATATTGTGCCCAGCAGCCCGGAGGCCGTTGCCGATCTGTGGCGCGAGCTTGCTGCGGACCGCTCCCGGCTGGTGCGGGACGAAACCAGCCGGCAGTGGGTCAAGGAACACGCCGAGTACTCGCTCCTCGCGGAGCAGTACATGGGGCTTATCACCACGTTGCTCAACCGGGAGCCGGTCTCTTCCCGATGACCCAGCTCGTCCGCAATATCCGTCTGGCCGCCGGGGTGGCCGGCAGCCACCTGACCGACGATCCGCTGCTGCTGCTCCTGCAGCTGAGTCGGCGCCTGCCCGCTCGCCTTGTGGGGCCGCTCGCCGCAGCGGTCACCCGTCTGGCTCCCCGCGATTCCGCCGCTGTTCCGGTCCTGCTCGCCGCCTTGATGGGCGGTGCCGGCACCGACGTGCAGCGGCGGCTTTCCCTGGCCGCCGCCACCACAGCGACGGGGGAGCGCGCCCGCCGGCTCGCCGACGTCGCCCTCGCCGCCGAACTGCCCGGTCTCGCGGACGGATTCCTGGAACGCGCGGCCGGGTCCAATGGTCTGGCCCAGGCACGCGCCCGCCGCTTTTGGTACGACGGCGCGTTGAGCGACGCCGTCGCAGTCCTGGAGGATGCCGTGCGCGACGGCGCAGGTCACGGCGCGCGGGGACAGCAGGCCCGGCTCGCAGCAGAGCGGGACGTCCTTACCGGGGTGGCAGCGCCGGTGCTGAACCGCACGGAGTACAGCGCCGCGCCAGGGCGAGTCCTGCATCTGCTGACCAACTCCCTGCCGCACACCGCCAGCGGCTACGCTCAGCGCTCGCACTCCATCCTCGCCGCGCAGCAGGCCGCCGGCTGGGACGTCCTGGCCGTGACCAGGCTGGGCTACCCGGTCCAGGTGGGCAAAGTCTTCGCCAAGCCCGAGGACATGGTGGACGGTGTCCGCTACCGGCGCCTGCTGCCGGCCCGGCTGGCATCAACTTCGGACCTGCGCTTGCAGCAGCAGGCGCAGGAGCTGCTGGACATCGTGCTGGATTTCCGGCCCAGCGTGCTCCACACCACCACCCACCACGCCAACGCCCTGGTGGTCCGGGCCGTGGCCCAAGCCGTCGGTATCCCGTGGGTCTACGAAGTGCGTGGGCAGCTGGCCGACACCTGGGCCGCAACCCGGGGACCGGAGGCCAAAGACAGCGAACGCTACCGGCTGTTCCAGGAACGCGAGACCGAGGTCATGCAGGACGCGGACCTGGTGGTGACGCTGGGCGGTGCAATGAAGGCCAACATCGTCGCCGCCGGCATCCCGGAAGGCAAAGATCCTGATTGCGCCCAACGCCGTGGGCGGTGACTTCCTCGACGGAACCCTTGGACGCTGGCGCGCGCGCCGTGAGCTGGGTCTCACCGAAGGGGGACAATACATCGGTACGGTCAGCAGTTTGGTAGCCTATGAAGGCCTCGATGACCTTATCGAGGCGTTTGTACTGCTCGCCCCGCGCTTGCCGGACTTGAAGCTGCTGATTGTGGGAGATGGCGTCTCCCGCCCCGCGCTCGAGGTTCAGGCCCGCCAGTCAGGCTATGCCGACCGCATCATTTTCACCGGGCGGGTCCCGCGCGAGCAGGCGGTGCGCTACCACCAGGCGTTGGATGTCTTCGTGGTGCCGCGCAAGGATCTTGAAGTGACGCGGTCCGTGACGCCGCTCAAACCAGTGGAAGCCTTGGCCTGCGCCCGCCCGGTGGTGGCGAGCAGGCTGCCGGCCCTGGCGGAAATCGTCGAGGACGGGGTGACCGGACGCCTGGCCACGGCTGACGATCCGGTGGCGTTGTCTGAGGCGATTGGGGAATTGCTGTCGGACCCGCGAGCTCGCGGAGCAAATGGGCGCCGCGGGCAGGTCCAGGGTATTGCGGGAAAGAACATGGGCTGCCAACGTGGCGGCCTTGGCAGCAGAGCTGGGAAAGCTGGGAGTGACCATCTGATGAGCATCAAGGAACAGGCCGAGGCTCCCACCGTCTCTGTACCCGTCAACCTCGCCCGGCTGAGCAAGGTGGGCCAGCGGCCCGATTTGCTGGACTACTTGGTGCAGCTTTGGGACCGGCGGAGCTTCATTTACTTCGACGCCCGGGCCCGGGTTGCCAAGCGGCCACGACAAGACCAACCTCGGCGTCGCCTGGCTGGTACTGACGCCGTTGCTGAGCGGCCTGACGTTTCTACCTGATCTTCGGCTTGCTGCTGGGCACCAGCAAAGGCATTGAGAACTTCGTCGGCTATCTGCTCATCGGTGTGTTCACGTTCCAGATGACCACCCGGTCCATCACTGGCGGGGCGAAATCGCTGACCAGCAACACCTCCATGATCCGGGCCTTCCAGTTTCCGCGGGCGGCGCTGCCGATCGCCATCAATGTGCGTGAGTTGCTGTCCAACGTCCCGGTGACCATCGTGATGCTGCTTTTCATCATCTTCACGGCCCCGGCCGAGGTGATTTCTTGGCGCTGGCTGCTGATCTTTCCCGCGATTGGGCTGCAGTTCCTTTTCAATCTGGGGATCGGGATGCTGCTTGCTCCGCTCATCCTGAGAATCCCGGACTTCGGGATGCTGCTGTCCTTCGTGATGCGCCTCTGGATGTACGCCTCCGCGGTGTTCTTCTCGGAACACCGCTTCGATAATTACCCAGTGCTGCGCACCATCATGGACTTCAACCCGGTGTTCCTGGTCATCAAGATCATCCGTGATTCGGTCCTCTACGACACCACACCTTCCTGGCGGAGCTGGGCGGTGCTGTCCCTGTGGGCGCTGGCGTCTGTGGCTGTGGGGCTCATTGTTTTCTGGCGTGGAGAGGAACGTTATGGACGTGTCTGAGACTTCAGAAGTTACCGGCGGACCGTTGACGGATCCCACCGTGGTGGTGGACGACATCTCGGTCATCTACCGGACCAAGAACCAATCCGGAGGCAGGACAAACGCTCCGACGTCCGGGCTGAAGGCTTGGCGTGCCTCCCGCCGCGGCGATGCCCAGGTGCGGACCACGGCGTTGAACAAGGTGTCATTCGTAGCGAACCAGGGCGACTCCATCGGCGTGATCGGCCGCAACGGCTCCGGCAAGAGCACCCTAATGAAGGTTCTTGGCCGGTCTGATCATTCCGGACGAGGGCAGCGTCTATGCCGCCAGCAACCCCGTCCTGCTGGGTGTCAACGCGGCCCTGATCTCGTCGATGTCGGGCGCGCAGAACATCCGCTTGGGTTGTTTGGCGATGGGGATGAGCCACGCTGAAGTCGATGCGAAGTTCGATGACATCGTCGAGATGTCCGGACTGGAGCACGAGATTTACCATCCGATGAAGTCGTATTCCTCTGGCATGGGTGCCCGCCTGCGCTTCGCCATCGCCGCTGCAGTGGATCCGGAAATCCTCTTGGTGGACGAAGCACTCAACACCGGTGACGCGCAGTTCAAGGACCGCTCCAAAAAGCGTATGGAGCAGGTGACCAGCCAAGCCGGAACCGTGTTTGTGGTGAGCCACAGCCTCGGGACCATCACGGAGATGTGCAACCGCGCAATTTGGATCGACAAGGGCGACTTCATTATGGACGGAACGCCCGAAGAAGTCGGTAAGGAATACAAGAACTTCATTTGGCGTATGAACGAAGGCAATGCCGACTACGGGCGTAAAATCCGGGCCGAGCTGATGGCGAGCCTGCCGGAGATGCGGACCACGTTATTGCCCAACGGCTGGAAGCGGTCCCGTTAGGCATGGGGTTCCGAGACAAAGCCGCCTACTGGCGCCGGGCCCTCTGGCACGCCCGCCAAGGCGGCATGACCCAGGTCAGAAGCTACCTGCACCGCAGCGGGACCGAGCGTGACGAGGCCAGCCTGGCCGGCGTCCGGGGCGCGGAGGGTGCGTGGCGCGGACTTGGACGTGGCCGCCGCCTTATTTTTAGGGAGGCGTCAGTTGGCGTTCGGCAGCCACGAAACCCCCACTTGCGCGTCGGCATCATCATGGATGACTTTTCCGCGGCGGCGTTCGCCGCCGAGTGGACCGTCGTCGCGCTGCGGCCCGACAGCTGGGAGGTCCAGCTCCGTGACGAGGCGCTGGACTTCGTCGTTGTCGAGTCCGCTTGGGCCGGGAATGCCGGGCTGTGGCGGGGCAAAATTACTGGCCCCGCGGGCCCATCGGCCGCTTTCCGGGAACTGATCGCAGGCTGCCGTGCGGCCGGACTGCCGACGGTTTTCTGGAACAAGGAGGATCCGCCGCATTACGAGGACTTCCTCCCCGCCGCCAGACTGTTCGACCACGTCTTCACCACCGACGCGAACATGCTTCCGCGCTACCGCTCGGACCTGGGCCACAGCAGGGTATCCGTGCTGCCCTTCGCAGCGCAGCCGCGGATCCACAACCCGGCCAGGCCCCGGCACGGTTGGCACGCCCGGGAGATCGCCTTCGCCGGGATGTATTTTGCCCACAAGTACGAGGACCGCCGGCGGCAGATGGACTATCTGTTGGGTGCCGCCGTGGACGCGACGGCGGGGAAGCGTCCGGGGTTCGAAATCTTTTCGCGGCAGCTGGGCGGGGAGCCGCAGTACCAGTTCCCGGGACTTCTCAAAAAGCATGTGGTGGGGTCGCTGTCGTACAAGCAGATGCTTACCGCCTACAAGGCGTACAAGGTCTTCCTCAACGTCAACTCCGTGACGGACTCGCCATCGATGTGCGCACGGAGGATATTTGAGATCACGGCGGCAGGGACGTGCGTGGTGTCAACCCCCAGCATGGCCATCACAGAGTTCTTCCCGGAGGGAGAGATTCCCACGGCAGAGACCCGCGAGGTCGCCACCCACCTGCTCAAAGCCCTCACCGCCAACCCGGACTATGCACAGCGCCTTGTCCACAAGGCGCAGCGCCGGATCTGGGCCGAGCACACGTATAGCCACCGCGCGCACGCCATCGCGGGGGCTGCACGGCCCGCCTTGGCCGCGCCGGCATCCCGGCCCCAGGTGTCCGTTCTGGTATCGAGTTTCCGGCCGCAGCAGCTGGACCATGTCCTTGCCGGAGTTGCCGCCCAGCAGGGCGTCGATGTCCAACTGGTCTACCTCGCCCATGGTTTCCAGCTGGACGACGCCGCGTTCCGGCGACAGTGCCTGGCAGCCGGGCTTGCCGACGTCGTCGTCCTCCAGGAACCGCGGCAGACGACGCTCGGTGAGTGCCTCAACGCCCTGGTGGCGCGCGCGGACGGCCGGTTCGCCACCAAATGGGACGACGACGACGTCTACAGCCCGCTCTACCTGGGCGACCAGGTCCACGCTTTGATGTACTCCGAAGCCGAGGTGGTGGGCAAGCGGGCGCACTACATGCACCTTGCCGGCGCCGGGGCGACCATCCTGCGCAATCCGCAGCTGGAGCACCGGTACGTCGAAGCCATCTCCGGTCCCACGATTTTCGCCGCCACGGATACCTTCCGGCGTTTTCCGTTCGAACCGCTGCAACGCGGAGAAGATTCGCGCTTCCTGAGCGACGTGATTGAGGCGGGTGGCCGGATCTATTCGGCAGACCGGTTCAACTACTGCCAGATGCGCAGCGCCGACGTGTCGTCGCACACCTGGCCCATTACCAATGAAGAGCTCTTGGCTTCTTCAAAGATCCAGTTCTTCGGTTCGCCCGAAGACCACATTTCTGTTTAGGGGAGACATGGACGAGACGATTTTTGATGTTGCGGTCATCGGACTCGGCTACATCGGCTTGCCCACTGCGGCCAGCTTCGCTGCCAAAGGCAAGCGCGTCGCCGGCGTCGACGTGAAGCAGGCGACCGTTGCCGCCGTCAACCGCGGCGAAGTGCCCTTCGTGGAGCCCGACATGGCTGTGGTGGTCTCCGGCGCGGTCAACCTGGGGTACCTGGTGGCCATGACCACGGTGCCGGCCGCGGACGCGTACATCATCGCCGTCCCCACCCCGCTGGCTGAGGGCAAGGGCGCTGACCTTTCCTACCTCCGCAGCGCTGTTGAGGCGCTGGCACCGAAGCTCCGGGGCGGCGAGCTGGTGGTCCTGGAATCGACCTCCCCTCCGGGAACCACGGAACGTTTGGGCGCCTACCTCATGGAACTCCGCCCGGACCTGTCCCTCGACGCAGCCGGCGGCCACGGGCAGGTGCACGTGGTGCATTCCCCGGAACGCGTGCTGCCCGGACGCATCATGATCGAGATCGTCACCAATGACCGCGTCATCGGCGGCCTCACGGAGGAAGGCGCCCAGCTGGCCAAGCGGCTCTACGAAGTCATCTGCCAGGGTCAAATCCTGCTGACGGATGCCACCACCGCTGAGATGACCAAGCTGGTGGAGAACACTTTCCGTGACGTCAACATCGCCTTCGCCAATGAACTGTCAATCATTTGCGACAAGCTGGGCATCGACGTGTGGAAGCTGATCGAAATGGCGAACCACCACCCCCGGGTCAATGTGCTGCGCCCCGGTCCAGGCGTCGGCGGGCACTGCATTGCTGTGGATCCCTGGTTCATTGTGGACGCCGTCCCGGAGCACTCAGGCTTGATCCGCACTGCCCGGGAAGTCAATGATTCTAAGCCATATCACGTGGTCCGGCAGGCAGTGGAAGCCCTCGCCGATAAGCCCGGGGCCACTGTTGCGGTCCTGGGTTTGGCCTTCAAAGCCAATATTGACGACGTCCGCGAGTCGCCGGCGGTGACGATCGTGCAGGAACTCGTGAAGCTGTTGCCGGCGAGCACCATCCTGGTTGTCGACCCCCACGTCGAGGAACTGCCCGCTTCGCTTGCCGGGTCCGGCCTCTCCCGGCTCCACGGCCAGGACGAAGCGATAGCGGCCGCAGACCTGGTTTTGCTCCTGGTGGACCACGATGATTTCCTGACCGTTGACCTGGCGTCCCTGGCAGGCAAACAGGTCATCGATACCAAGGGCATCTGGAACCAGCCGGGCGTTGCGGAAGCGGGCCGGCAGCACATCCCCATGGGAGCCGGCGTCGGTGGATAGGGGAGTCCAGAGCGGTCCAGCGCCGATCGAAGAGCAACTGCGCCAGACCGGTTTCGCCCTCAAAACACTGCACACGCCGCGACGCGAAACGCCCCTTGTCAGGATCCTGATCCGTGCCGCGCAAGGCGTCGGACCTGGAGATGGCCGGGACCGTCGCGTCGCTCTTCGGCTCAGCGACGCCAGGATTTCGCGGTCGACATCCTTGCCGAGCCCGGCAGCCGGCCAAAGCTCGAAGAAATGGCTCGCCACAGACGATCGGTTCTCCTTCGTAGGCACCGGCACAAACGATCTTGCCGAGCGCCGGCTTCACCTTGGTGCTCGGCGCCGGAACGGCCTTGGGCCTGCACTCGCTCGAGGCCATGATTGAGAGCCTGCAGCAGTCGGAGGCGCTGGTCCTTCGTGCGCTGGTGGATGGTCAGCCCGGTGCGATCGAATTTTGGGAGACGGGCACCCTTCGGAGGCTGTCGAAGCAAGGCGACCCGGAGAAGGCCGCACGCAAAGCCGGTGGCGAGCGTTGGGTATCCGGCAACGCGCTGGGCCTGCACGACTTCCGGCGGCCCAAACCCAAACTGCATTTGCGCAAGGGAGCTGCGGCAAGCCTGGACCTCAACATCGTGGTGAGGGACCTTTCGGACAGCGCCACCCGCCAGGACTACGAGGAGCGGATCCGGCAGCTGGAGGCAAGGCTGAGGAAGTCGGAGATGGAGCGCCGCCGCCTGGAGCAGGGTTTGGCGCCGAACCGCGGCCTTTCACGGGCCCGGGCGATCGCCCGCAAGGGGCCTGCGTACATCCTGGTCCGCCTCAAAGCCCGCACCGGCAGGGCCGGGAGCTAACAGCATGCAAATCAAGAGCGTGGCGGTGGGGTCGGCGGCGTACCCTATGGCGAAGCTGGCGTTGGACCTGGGGCTGGACTATGCCCGCACGGACTGGGAGCACCGCGATCCCACAGCAGCTACCGACTGGGAGCACGGCGTTCCGGCGGAACAGCTGTGGTGGGACAGCTATGTTGTGCAGGCGGAATCGCTGGCCGAGGCCCGGGGCCTGCTGCCGTTGTTCCGCAGTGAGGGACGGGCGCATCGCTTTGTGCTGGTCATCCGGGGACTTTTCCCGGCGGACGAACTGCCGGTCTGGACTCCGCGCAGCCTCCAGGCCAAGGCTGGCACCTCCGCACTGACCGTGCCGGGGCTCGGCCTCGCGGTTGTAGTCGAAGGGGGCAAATGGGTGAATGTCCATGCTGCCGCCCTCGCGGCACTGCGCTGCGCGTCGCCTGCCAACCGTCCGCCTGTGCTGGGGGGACTGCGCGTGGGCTTCACGGAGCCGGCTGACCTCGCCTGGCTGGCCGGGGACACGCTGGGCAGTTTCATGACCGAGGCGCTGCTGCAGCCCGAGCCGGATGACATCTATCCCGTAGACGTACTGGTAGGGGACAGCAAGCTCACGCAGCAGCTGGGTGGACACATCCCGGCCCACCCCGGGCGGGTAGCCCCGCCGGTCTGGACCCCGCCGGTGACTGCACTGCCCCCCGTTGACACCGCGGTTGTCTCACCGATGGGCTTCCTGCCGTACCCGGAAAAGCCTGCGCGGCCGCTCGAGCCGTTCGAGCTCGCCGGGGGAGTCCTGCACGAATCGGAGCTCGCCGCCCTGCGGCCGCATGACTACGTTGAAGTGGACGGCGCCCGCTTCGGCGGCCTGGACGGTGAGCTGGCCCGGCGTCTGAGCCAGCTGGCTGTCGCAGGCGTGCCCCTCCTGGCGCGGAATTTAGCTGCCCAAGTCCGGACCCTGCTCGGTGATCAACTCTTGGAACACCTTGACGCTTTCGACGCCGCCGACCCGCCGGTATTGAGGGAATCGAAGTCCATCGGGCTTCGGCGCACGGCATTGGATCTTTACAGCCCGAAGGCCGTCTGGAACGCCGTGCTGGGCGGGCTGGGCAAACCACTACTCCCGCTGCCGTCCGTGAGCGTGGTGCTGGCTACCCGCCGACCCGAGAAGCTGGCGTCCGCCCTCGAACAGCTGGCACGCCAGAGCTGGAAATCCCTGGAGGTGGTGGTGGTGCTGCACGGCTTCGACGGGGATCTGCCGGAGGTCCGGCGCGCCGTCCAGACGTATCCCGGCGTGCTGCTGGTGCGCTCCGTTCCTGCCGACATGATTTTCGGCGAGGTGCTGAACGTCGGCGTCAACGCCGCCAGCGGAGACTTGATATGCAAGATGGACGACGATGACTGGTACGGCCCGCATCACCTGCGCGACCTCGTTCACGCCAAGGACTACAGCGGTGCCACTCTGGTGGGCTCGCAGGTTGAGTTCGTGTACCTGGAAAGCCTGGATATCACCACCCGCAGGCCTCCGCTCGGCGAGCAGTACTCGGACCACGTGGCCGGCGGCACCATGATGCTGGGCCGGGACGAGCTTCGGCAACTTGGCGGATGGAGACCTGTGCACCGCGCCGTGGACCGATGCCTCCTCCAAGCTGTCCAGGCCGCTGGCGGACTCATCTACCGCTCGCACGGCCAGAACTACATGATGCACCGCCACTCCGGCGCGGATTCGCACGGCGGTCATACCTGGAATCCGGAAGACAGCACTTTCCTGCAGAGTGTTGCAGAGCAATGGGACGGTTTCCGGCCGCCGCCGCAAATAAGCGCCGAGAAGACGGCAAAGGGCGACCCGGGCCGAGGCTTTCCGCAGCCATTTTCGGGCGTCTCCCAGTAGCAGGCACTTGCAAGTCAATGAATAACTCGATGTCACCCCAGGGGATAACTTGAACGTCAGACAGCTCGTTCGCAGAGCTAGGAAGCTTGCCCCGAGGAAGAAGGCCGCGGCGGCGGGCTTGGCTGCCCTGTTCTTCACGGCTCTCGCAGGCGCCTACTTCCGCTCCGCATTCGTCCTCGTACCGGCCCTGCTACTGCTGGTAGCAGCCGTGCTGGCTGGAGCTGCGAAGATGGATACTGCTCTAAGGCAGGCACGACGCCCGGCCAGGGAGTCGCTTCAGGTCAGCGCTTCGGAACAGAGGGGAGGTGTCGGACCTGCCCATTCTTGGGGCACAAAAGCAAGCATCCCGCCCGCCAGACTGGTTCAACGGCTGACGAAATTTCGCTCCTTCGACGGCCGGGACATACTTGCCCGAAGCGTGACGTCAGGTCACTGGGACTGGCCACAGATGGAACACGCCCTCGAGCTGTTCCGGATCGGAGGCCCGGCGCAGGAATCGATCCTCGCGTCCTGGACTCGGCCCCCATGAGCAGACTGCTCCTGCTGGCGGACACCTGCTACCGGCAAAACCTCCGCAAGGACGACATTCTTAACGCCGCTACGATCTACCAGTATGTTTTCGGCCAAGCTCGGCTCGAAACACTTCCAGGGCAAACGCCGCGGTGAGTTCTTCCTCGATGCCCTGGCACAGACGGGACGCGGTGACCAGAGTCTGGAACTCCACGGCCTGGTCACCGATACCAAGAATCCCAACGATCTTTGTCTCTACCGGGCCAACGCAAAGAATCCTTTCCGCAACCCGTCCCGCACGGGAGACGAATGGATGGCGGAGATCAATGCCATGTACGAGGCTGCTGGACTCGCACCGATTCGGCTCAGAGACGGCACTGAGCCGGCCTTCCTCCGGCTGTCCACTGATCCCGTTCCTGCTGTGGCCAACGGGCCGCTGGTATCGATCGTCATGCCTGTCTTCCGCGCCGACGCCGCTACAGATCTCGCAATCGAGTCCGCGCTGGCTCAGAGCTACCGCAATATCGAAGTCATCATCGTCGACGACGGTTCCGAGGACGCTTTCGTGGCCCGGCTCGAGCAGTGGGAACCTTCGGACCCGCGTGTCAAAGTTGTGCGCAACACACCGAATTCTGGGGCGTACACGTCTCGTAATATCGGATATTCCCTAGCCAGTGGCGAATTCATCACGATCTTCGACGGTGACGATTGGCAGCACCCCCAGAAAATCGAAATGCTGGTGGCGGCGGCTTCTCGGCAGGAGAACCATCGCCTTGCCTCGGCGCCGTGGGCACGTGTCGGTGAGGACTTGATGTTCCATTACCGCGGCTGGAAGGGTGCCTACGTCACTCCTGCCCACGTCTCAACAATGTTTCCCGTCAGAGTTATCAGGGAGCGGCTGGGCTATTGGGACGCGGTTCGGAAGGCCGCAGATACGGAGTTCATTCTCAGGTACCAACTATTGGTGAACGCCAGGGAGGTGCTGGAGGTCACCCAAGCACCCTTGACCCTGTCGCTGGTCAGCTCCACGAACCTGTCAATGGACGACTTCAGGATGGGGTACCGCTCGCCCGACCGCGTTGCCTACCGGTCAGCCTACGAGCACTGGCACCGCACAATCCGCGAAGGCCGCCACAGCGGGTACCTGGACTTTGCCCCTGGGCCGCGTGCTTTCCCTGCACCCGCAAGGTTCCTGCCAGCCCGGCCAGAGCGGGAGAAACTAGACGAGCTCTTTGTCGGCGATTTTGGCGCACCCAGGGAGAGTGCACCCGCTATGTGGCGTGACATCGAGGAAGCTCGCCAGGCTGGTCATCGGGTGGGCGTGATGCACGTTCCCAGCATCCTGCGCACCGTCTCGTTCGATGCGTCCTTCAGCGATGAAGTGATGGACCTTTTCGCCACACAACGCCTCACGCGCGTGGAACTCACGGACGATGTCCATTCGCGGATTGTCAACGTCTACGACCCCACGAGCTTCCAGTTCACGCGCGAATTACGGGGCGGACACGCAGCTGACTCTATAATGGTTCGAGCTTCCGAGCCACCCTTCAACCCGCACACTGGAGTACACGCGTATGCCGTCACGACCGTCGCCCGCAGCCTTGGCGCGATCTTTGGGGGCGCTGTCCAGTGGGGCTCGGAGGACGCTGAAGTGGCTGCCGTCTTGGAACGATCTACTGGTAGCTTGGCAGTCACAGACCCGACGGGTGACGACACACCGGAGTTATTTACCCCTGCCAGTCACGGATAGGGGGCCCGCAGCCCTTGCCCCAGGCCTGGCCGGCGTCGCGGCGTCTTCCTTCGTTGACTGGAACCATGAGGCGGAGTGGGACGCGGACAACGGAGTAAGCAAGCTCACGGTCGCGTCCGGATCAGTGATTACCTCTCTCCCCGAAGCAGATACCCATGTGGTCTTTGAACCTTCCGATCCGGACGAACTGCCGCTGCGGATGCTCTTTGAACCGGGGAACGGCGACACTCTGGTGATCTCCATGCACGGAGCGATGGACCGCGCCCGTTTCAGGGTACCGAGATTCGAGTGGAGACGGACCCTGAATCGTCTCGATGCGGCCAGGTTGTACCTCTCCGACAGTACCCTCGAGATTAATAGTTCCCTCGAAATCGGCTGGTACGTGGGCAAGGAGAGCCAGGATCTAGTTGCGGACTACGCGACCGTAGTGCAGCAAATCATCTCTGCGGGGGGCTTCTCACGGGTCGTATGTGTCGGCAGCAGCGCAGGAGGATACGGCGCACTGGCACTTTCCCGCCGGATTCCTAACTCTCTCGCCGTCGCGTTCTCGCCGCAGACGACGATTGGCGGCTACCACTTAGCGCAGCGCAAGGCGCTGGCCGCCGCAGCCTTTCCCGGCCTCAATTCGTACGAGGAAGTCGAGAAGCGGCGAGGCGACAGAGTCAACCTGCGCAAGCTCTACCAGGGGACTAAACCTGTTAACTTTGTGTATTTCATCCAAAATACCGGCGACCAGTTTCACTACGAAGCGCACTACGTGCCCTTCGCGTTAGCGAATGGCGTGGACCCGGAGCGCGGGGGATTCGCTCCGCGGCATAAAATGTATTTCGTCCCTGAACGGTACGAGAACGAGCACGCACCTCCGTCCCGGGGCTATTTCATCAGCCACATCCAACAGGCACACCTCAAGTTCTATGGCCGGGAACTCCCACTTCGGCAGCTAGATCCGGAACGCGAAGAAGAACTAGGACCACGATGACCACTTTGCCTTCCCTGCCCAGAAATGAAGATCTCGACCGACTGCTGTACCGCAACGGGTTCGTTGTCTCTGAAGCTCCCATCGACGCCCCCTCGCTGGCCGGATGGAAGACAGCACGGGTGGGCAGCGTGTTAATAACACTCCACCCTGAGACTCCGTTCGTCATGGCGGAGGCCGGCGGGCGACATCTTGCCCTGGTGGGGCTTGCGTTTGATCCGGAAATGGGGGTGTACCAGGAGAGCCAGGTCCTGGCTGGCCTTCTGGATGCCGTCGGCAATGAGCACGATTTCCACGCTGTGCTCGATCGGTTGGCCGGAAGATTCGTGCTGATCGTGCAGGCGGGCAGTCAAACGGAGCTATACCAGGATGCCCTGGGATCCAGGTCCGTTTTCTATTCATCGGCCGGCGCCCCGGTGGCGGCTTCGCACGCCGAGATTGTGGCCGACATTATTGGTACACGCTTTGCAGACTTCTTCGTGCCGTTCCTTACCTCCAGGAACTACCAGCAACGTGATGTGAAGTATTTACCTGGTGTCGCGACGCCATATAACCACGTGATTCAGTTGACGCCCAACACCAAGCTCATAATGCCGCAACAAAAGGTCGAGCGGTTCTGGCCGCGGGAACAAATCGGGGTTGAGACGACCGACGAGGAAGCCACAGCAGCCTTGGTTGCCCATTTGCACGGACTTCGCTGGTATTTGGCGATCAACGGACGGCGGCCGGTCTTTGGTTTGACCGCCGGAACGGACAGTCGGGGGGTCTTTGCCGCCACAAAAGACAGCAGCCCGGTCATCTTCACCTATGTACGCAGCGAAGCGGCCAATATGACCGGGTCGTCGGATGCTCGCAGGGCTTCCGAAATTGCTGGAGCCTATGGGCTGGAGGCGCAGATCTGGCCCATCCACAACCGACTGACGCTCAATCAGACGGGCGACGCACTTTCGGAAGCCTTCCGCCGGGCTACCGCCTACTACCGGGGCCCTGGATCACCATGGCTAGGCCGTTTGGCGCTCACCGGTCACAAGGTGAAAGGTGGGCTATTTATTCGAGGTTTCGGCGGCGAGGTGATGCGCGGCTTCTACCAGAGCCAAAACAAACGAATTGGCAAAGTCAACGTACAACAGCTTGCCAATGCCTACGACGTGAATGCCGGCTCGCACATCACCCGAGGTTTTTTCGAGGACATGATGGAGAGAGTGTCGTTCACCACCGAATCACTAAGGGGCTATGATCCCAACGACATTTTCTATTGGGAACACAGGATGGGAACGTGGGGGAGCGTGTCCATGTCCGAAGCCGATCTGGCCATGCCCTCGATGGTCGCTTATAACTCCCGAAATCTCTTCAAGACCTTTATGGCGCTGCCGGAAGCGGTGAGGGCCAGCAGATCGGCCTTCGAGGCGGCCACCCTTGAGTTGGCCCCCGCCTTGAAAGACCTAAGCCCCTAATTGAGAAACGTCTTCTCCGAGACGCGGGTGCGTCTCGGAGAAGACGTTTAGAACGCTGACCGGGCTGTCCCCCTTGGATCAGAGTGAGGCGTAAAGCCGGCCGGTGCTCGTTAGGGTGCCGTCCGTGTTGTACAGAGCAGAGTGCCCCATCACCGGGTCGCTAGTGGAGCGTGTCTTCCACGCAAATCGCTCAACGAACGGCATTTGACGCATTCCGGCCACGGTTGCGCGCATGAAGTCGTTGGTCTGGGTCCTGCTGTAGCGGCTGGGACGGGTTGCGGTTGCGCTCCAGTCCGCCACCGCATACTCGGTCACCCACACAGGCTTGCCATACTTCTCGTGCAGCATGGTCACCTTGTTGAGGAAGTCCTGGGCGTTCGGCCACGCGTAGCAATGCATGGTCATGAAATCGACGCGGAGTCCACGTTTCTTGGCTTTGGACATGAATTCCTCAAGCCAAAGGCTTGAGGGCTTCGCAGTCGCGGGCGATCCAAGCCTCAGCCCGGTTGCCTGAAGTTTGGGCCACAGGCTGATCGCCTGGTCCACGGTCATGTTCGCCTGGGACCGGACGTCCGGTTCATTGAACCCCAGAAGGTTCTTTGACTTGGTGAGAGGCAACTGGCTGGTGGCGTACCTGATGGCTCCCTGGTCCAGAGCTTTGGCGCTCCGGATCATGGGTACAAATGCCGGGGAGGTCGTCACGGTGTATTTCGACCCCCAAGAGTAGTACCAGCTAAGATTTAGGCTTTTGATCTGCCGGAGTGCCAAAGCGTCGGTGCCGGCATGGCTCACGCCCTTCAGCGCTCGGACTGGCGGGAGCACGGTTGGAACCAATGCCCTGGCCGGCTGACTGAGCGCCGCGTTCGCGGGGACGGCGTTGACCGCGAGGAGTGCACCCGGGGCTGCCATTGCGGCGAGGGGGATCGTGAGAAACTTACGGCGCTCCATGGCGACCTTCCTGGAAGAGTTGGCTGAGACCCATAGTGTGGCGGGAGCCCCGCCGGCAGACCTCCGGCCCCAGCGTCCCGCACAAAACAGTAGGTCGAGAGAAAAGTTAGCACGGCCGGCTCAGGCCGAGGCCTGATTCGGACGCAGGAATGGCGCAGTTTTGACCCCAGACGTTATCTACTCGAACTGGCCCGGGTTTCCTCTCCCGGATTTGCTTGACTCCTGACGGGACCTGAGAGCCGGTGACGTCTTGCGGGACCGCGTGGGCAAGATTCCGAGTCATGCTTTCGGGCACCCCGGCTTTGGTAGCATTGCCTGTGGTTCTCTCGCCCTCGGCACCTCAAGCTTGTGGTCCCCTTGCTCTTATGGCGCCGCACGCAACGGGTTCCTTGGCTCCCTATGGCTCCTCACGAGATCGCAGGTCTATGAAGTTCAAGATTGTCAATTATCAGGCTCACCGGATCAGCGGTTGGGTATATGATCCGGACGCCGATGAGGGGAATGCGGTCCTGGACCTGGTGGTTAACGGGGAGACAGTCTCGGCGTTGCCCTGCAACATTTTCCGAGACGAACTTTCGGAAGAGGATTTCAGCACCCGAAACGTGGGATTCCTGGGCAATTTGCCTCCGCAGTTTTGGACAGGTGATGAGCACGACGTCGCCCTCATCCACCGCAGGACGGGCGACGTGCTCGCGCAGAAGAGGATCGGTACAGCTGATTGCCGGATCGCAGGGACAGAAGATCTCAGCGCCCATTTCATCGTCACATCGCAGGGACAAGTGGCCGGGTGGGCAGCTGCTGAAGATCGTCCGGCAGATGCCCGAGTCACCGTGGACGGCAAGGTCATCGACCAAGCGAGAACCGACCGACGTGTTCTTCCCTGGAAACGCGACACCGTAAAGTTCGACGCCCCCTTCGGTTATATGCACGGCACCCAGATTCCATCCGATTTCTTCGACGGACAGGTACACCGGGTCCAGGTCTTCGTCGGTGGGGAGCCGCAACCCCCGGTGCCCGTTTTGGACCAGGCGCTGGAGTTTGCTGCAGAGCATGGTGATGCCGCCGCTCGTGAAACGCAACGGCTTCAGCATGGTGCACCCGCGACTTCCACCACGTGGCTCAAGCCTCCCCGGGTGCGTTCCGAGATCCGCGTCACTCGTGTGACCCTGACGGAATGCTATGCCTCGATTACTTTGACGGGGGAGATCCAGCACCGGCGGCTGGTCCTCCGACTAGGTGAGGTTGAAGTGATTCTCACTGCCCTGGCTGATGCTCCCGAGGGAAATCCGGAGGCTGAAGGTATCCGGCGGTACGCCGGCGTGGTGCCGATAGAGGGAAGGTTCACCGACTCCATCCAGCTCTTCACCTTGGGAGCCGAGGTTGGCAGCACTTATGATCTCCGGCTTGGTGACACCACCGGACGAAGGCCCGCAGGGCTGCCCGAGACCATCGTCCAGGACACCAACGGGGAGTTCTTGTTCTCCGGGCCCGTCCTTGATGGCGGGGTTTTCACCGGGTGGGCCTTCCACACAGCGGGACTCGACTTCCCCGTAGAGCTGGTCCTCCATGAGGTCACTGAGGCGGGGGCGGCAGAGGTGTATCGGACGCCCGCGACTCTGAAGAACAAACACGCGAAATTGCAGCATGGCATCCCACGCGCGGGCTTCGCCCTCGCTCTGCCTTCCTCAGTTTTGGTGGAGCGCAGGGCTCATCTGCGACTGCTCGCCGTCCACGACCGAGGGGAGAGGCTGCTCTGGGAGGACCGATCCTTTTTCGCGACCGACGACTTCCTGCTCGAGCAAGCGCTCCAGGCCTCCTCTTCGTCGCATGCCCTTGAGCTCGTAGGGAATGCTCGGCGGGCCGGGCGCACGAACTTCGTCGAGTCGTTCCTGGCGACCTATAAGCACTCCAGGCTTGAGATCAGCCTGGAGGAGCTGGAAACTGCCATAGTCTCTCAGAAGCAGGGCACGGGCACGACGCTCGAACCAGCCCGTGGCGCAATCTGGTACTGGGTTCAGGAGCTGCGTACGAATCCAGGTCGGCTCCAGTGGTTCACCGCCAACGCGATCCGTAACCGAAATGGTGGCGCCCGCGACGTGCTGGCCTATGCCGCGTCCAAGGGCCGCCATGACTTCGCTCAGATCCACGGAATTCTCGAGTCCTACCGGACTGAGCTCTTCCGCGACGCGGCGGCGGACTTACTTCGCGATGAGCACTGGAAATCCGGTGTGCTCGCCCTTGCCCGGTTTCTCTTTGCCGCACCACGGGACGAGACCGACCACCTCGATGCGCTGACTTTGTATTCCATGCTCGAGGCGTGGCGGGGGCTAGCGGACATTACCGGCGCCGACCGCGCATTCTATGGAGACCTCCTTCGGTGGCGCGGTGAGTTCGCGGAATCCGCCCGGGTGCTCACGGCCGAAGATCCCGATACCGAGCATGACTACTCTCAGAACCTATTGGCGCTCAACGCGGTCAATCCAAACGTGACCGGACTGCCCAGTCACGTCGACGCCTGGCTGGCCGGCTTTAACGCGCTGCTTGAAGAAGACGGGGTCGCCCCGTTCTCCGTGCAGGAAGGTCGCGTCAGCTTCTCCGACGTCACCACGGACCTGCCGCCAGCAAGTGCGGATGAGGGCTCTCCGTTGGTGACCGTGATCATGCCCATATTCGAGCCCAGTGCCGCCACTAACGTTGCGGTGGATTCCCTTTTACGGCAGACCTGGCGCAAGCTTGAGATCATCATGATCGACGACTGCTCGCCTGAGCAGGACACCGATGGTTCTCCGACGCCGTACCGGCAACAGCTCCAGGACCTTGCCGCCCGTGACCCCCGGATTCGTCTAGTGCTCAACGACGTAAACCGCGGCTCCTACTCCGTGCGAAATGATGCGTTGGACCTGGCCACAGGGGACCTGATCACCGTGGCGGATAAGGACGACTGGCACCACCCCCAGCAGATCGAGCTGCAGGTTCGCGACTTCATGGCTGCTCCTGAGCGCGTTGCGAATATGACCAACTGGGTGCGGGTGGACGAGCAGCTCACCCTGATGCTCCGGTCTGCCACGGGACGGGTGTTCTACCCCTCCATGGCCTCGCTAATGTTCCGACGTGACCCGGTCCTGAAGGACCTCGGCTACTGGGACACCATCCGAAAATCCGGAGACTCAGAGTTTAAGAGCCGCATCGAGAATTACTACGGCATCACAGTGGAGCCGATCACCAAGGCACCCTTGGCTTTCGCCCTCATGGACGGAGCAAACCTCACCCGCGATGACATGGGTGTAGGCTATCTCGCTCCCGAACGCCGGGCCTACCTTCGTGGATACAAGAGCTGGCATCGCGAGATTCGGGAATCCGGCGAGTCACCGTATATGCCTAAGTCACTGGACACGCGACGTTTCGTCGCACCGGCCGCTTACTTGCCAGGGGTTCGTTCGGAAGGGCCGACACATTACGATGTGGTCTTCGCCTCGGAGTTCGGCTTCCTCGCCGGCAACTCCACTTCGCTTTTCAACGAAATCTCGGTCTGTCTGAACGCTGGCCTCCGAGTCGGCGTGATCCCGTTCCAGAACGGCCTGATCCCATCTGCTTCGAAGCGGCAGTTCAGCCGTAAAATCGATGATTTGGTGCTGACTGGCCGGGTGGACCGGCTGTCCCTGGACACCGCAGCTGAGACTGACCTTCTCGTCCTGCGGTGGCCCACCGCGGTTCAAGTCGTGCAGGACAAGGCCGCCGGGTTGAAGCCTAAAAAGGCAGTCATCGTCTCCAATCACCCCCCGTTCGAACCGAGCGGCGAGCGGCGCAGCTACGACATCGGCGTCGTCACCCGCAACATCGAGAGGCTTTTCGGAGTGCGGCCGCTCTGGGCCCCGCAGAGTGAGCAGATCGGGGCCATGATTGCGCCTCTCATGCCCGCCTCGGACCTGACAAGCTTCTCTTGGAAGGGCATCATCGAGCTCAAGGAACAGGCAAGCCGCAACCGCTACCGGGCTGGCCGGCCCATCATTGGACGGCATGCACGCGACGATGCCGCAAAATGGCCCTCCGACCGAAAGGTCTTCAATCAGGTCTACCCGGCCGACGGCTCTGCGAGTGTCTGCATACTTGGCGGCACCAAGGTGCCCGTGCAGAAGGGGTTCCTCCCCCGGAACCCGCTCTCTTGGGAGATTTATGCCTTCAACGAGATCAGCGTTGAAGAATACCTGTCGGAGAAGATCGACTTCTTCGTCTACTTTCACAGCGACGGCTGGCTGGAAGCCTTCGGCATGGCCATCCTCGAAGCCATGAGCTACGGGGTCGTCTGTGTACTGCCACGCCACTTCGAACCAGTGTTCAGAGATGCAGCGGTCTATGCTGAGCCGGGCCAAGTCAAGGAAGTAATCAGCCAGCTGTGGGATTCGCAGCGATACGCGCAACAGCAGCAGCGCGCGGTGCGGTTCATCGAGCAGGAATGCACTCCGGAGGCTTATTTGAGGCGCCTGTCCGGACTAGGCGTAGAGGGTGGGACAGAATGAAGGCTAAGAAGACATCGATCAAGCATCTTGACGGCGTCCAGCGCCATAACTGGCGGGGGCCGGCAGACCTTGACGTCGAGGAGCGGGGTCTGTACACAGAGCACTTCGAAGATGAGCAGTATGATTTCATCTTCGCCCCCAAGCCTGAGACGGGGCGCCTCATTGTGTTCTTCTCGGGAGACGCCAGACGAAGCACGTTTGAACCGCCAGTATTTCAGCGTTGGAGCTGGGCTTCCAAGTTCCCTGCAAGCTGCCTTTACTTCTCGGACCCGGCGCTCTACCACCACAACAACCTCGGGCTCGCCTGGTATGCCGGCAACAGTCAGGGCGACTACCTGGCGCACATTGCCGAGATCGTGGCCTCGGTAGCGAATACCCTTGACGTTGGTAGTGATCAGGTTTTCTCTTATGGGTCAAGCGGCGGAGGATTCGCTGCTTTGCGCTTCGCGCGCTATTTCCAGGGGCTCCAGGTGATCGCGATCAACCCACAGACGGACTTGTGGCGGTATCCCGTCAAGTGGACCAACCGCATGTCCAAAGTGTGCTACGGCGCAGATGATCTGGCGGGAGTCCCGCAAGATCAGCAGTATAAGTTCACAGCCCTAGACCCCGAAGTGACTGGCGGGAGCACGCAGCATCTTTCTTGCTCAGAACGTCCAGGACACTGACCACTATGAGAACCACTTCACGCCCTTTAGAAAGTACGTAGAGTCCTCGGGCCACGCAGAGAAGCTCACAAGCTGCGAATTCTCTGATGCCTCTGGACACAGACGCTGGGGCGGAGAATCTAGAGACGTTCAAGGCATTCTGGGCTTTATGACGCGTTAGTATGCGATTCGTTATCAGAGGCAGCAAACAACCGTAAGTGAAAACAGAAATTTAGGTCCTATACTTGTGAGTCGTCGGTTTCTGCCAGGAATGAATTGCGCCTGAAGGAATCCGCGATTGAAGATATGGTCTTCGGAGAATCTGAATGCACTAGCCGCCGGCTGGCTGAGTGAAGTCGAGAAAATTTTTCTAAAACAGCAAGGAGCGGTACGCGAGAATGAAGATCTAGAGAACCTCACTATACCAGGATTTGTAGCGGACCCGGAATGGGGAAACCGATGGAATGTCGGAGGAAATCAGGCTGTCACTGTTGGCCTCGATGCTTCGGGAGACCTCTCCCTAACAAAGAGTCAAAAATTCACGCTACATACGGTGCTTTGCGCTACGGCATCTGATCTCGATAAGCTCGGTGAGGGGCAAGGTGTTCCAGTCCACGAGGGAGCCTGTTACGCCGTGGTCTTGAGTGCTCATAGCAGCGACAGTATCCATGCGCAGTTGGTGGTCAATGAGTTCGACCTATCCGGGAACAGGACAGCAAGGCTTCTGGTCAAGAACTCAGAGCGTTCATCTACGTGCCAATCCTGGAACTAAGAGCGTTGGTAATCTCGCTCCGGACTTCCGGACAAGGCACTGTTACGGTGCGCGGTATCGAGTTCAATCGGACATCGAGCACCGGAGCGGCCCCGGGTATCCACAAAACCGCGACACGTCCACAGAACCCGACACGCCCCGAAAATCCCAGAACGGGACCCAGTATGGCTCCTGCCCGTTCGACGGCCCTTTACGCCGGAATCCGCTGTCCGTATCTGTTCAATCGAAAGGAAGCGACGGAAGCCGTAAAGTTCCTCATCGATGAGGGCATATGCTAGAGGCAAAAGAGGTGGTCGTGCATTTCGATCTGTATTCTGACCTAGCGACCTCTCAGCTCAGGCGGCTCTTCTGGCACGGTCGTAGACGGGGTACCTCTCATGCTCTAAGGGCACTTGACGAGGTCGTCTTCAGGACAAGAGCACCAAAGGACATGGTTGCGCGGGATCTCCTCAGCGCTGAATATGAATTCCACCGTGATCCGTGGGGTATGTTACCCGAACTACCACCCGAACGGCATCGGCCTCAGATGGGCCGGTCCTACATTTCGTTGGAAAGGCCCTCCCCGAGAAACAAACAGGGTACACAGTTCGCACTCGTTATACGACTGAGGCTCTCAGTGCCGGGGGACTGCGTGCGTGGTAGCGGTGCAAGTAGGAGGTAATCACGAAGACGGGTTCGAGGAAGAAGTTGAGCAAACTGTCGGCGGAGTCCGTACGGTGCTTCTTGCGGGCAATCGAAAAGAATGCGCTCGCGAGCGGACTGGATGAGCTCTAAATGCCGAGAAACTGTATGAATTGGTCTACAAGGACTCGGCCCAGCGTGATCCACGCCCATTCGGATTTCACGAACGGCGCGCTAGCGACCCACGTAGGACGTGCCACAGGCGTGCCGGTGGTCTATGAGGCTCGGGGATTCTGGGAAGAAACTTGGCTGTCTCGAATAGCCAAAGCACAGGGTTGGGAAGATATCGACCTTCATATGCGTATGTACGGTGCTCCTGAACTGTATGAGCTGCGTCGCCTAAGCGAGCGAAGGGTTCGTGAACGTGCTGATCGGGTCATGACCTTGGCTGAGACAATGAAAGATTTCATACTGGAAGAGAGCCCCGATGGTGCTGTCGAGAGTGAAAATATCACATTGGCCAGGAACGCAGTGGACCCGAAGATTTTCCCTGCCCACGGTCCGTCGCCAGCCCGTGAACATGCTTGGCGTCGAAAATGATCAAGTCGTGGTTGGTTACATATCTTCGATCGTCGAATATGAAGGTATCGAAACGTTGCTCGACGGGTACGAGAAACTGTCCAATAGCAACGACAATGTGACGTTGCTAATAGTGGGAGACGGGCCTCACCTAAACCGCCTCCGAACGCATGCGGAAAAGAACGACATTCCTAATGTCATTTTACTGGCCGTATTCCACACGAAGATGTACTCGCCTACTACCACGCAATTGAATTTTCGTCGTTCCGCGCAGAAAACGCGCGTAACAGAGCTCGTCACGCCCACTTAAGCCGTTCGAAGCGTTTTCAACGGGCGGGCGGTAGTTATGTCGAACGTGGCGCGCATTAGTGGAAATTTCGCAGTGATTCGGATGGTGCCGCGACGAACCTTTACCGCTGATGATCAAGCCTCTCTGGCGCAAGTACTTACCGAGCTAGTGGGGGATCCGATCAGAGGCGAAAGATGGGTGAAATGGGCGCGAATGGGTACGCGAGAATCGCTCATGGTCGTCGAATGTTCCTGCGTACCAAAAGGTTTACAATGATTTAAAGAGCGGGCCACTATCGGCTTGTCAAGCCGTGCGAGACATCGACTGTTTATGGCATGCATCGAATAGAGTTTATATTGCGCTCGATGTTGCTGTTAAGGGAGTGCCAAGGTTGAATGTAGACAACTTACGCGCCATTTTGGACGAAAAGCATGCTCAGCTCTTAGATGCCATGCGGCGGCCTCGGCGGCGCCGAGGGGGGCTAATTCCGAGGAAGAACTTCAAGATAATCGCTCAAGAATGTTTAGTGCCAGCCTATCTTGCGCATGTAGTGACCCGACTCTTATAGTCTGACCTCAAGGCGTGTGCTCTACAGCTGCTACGAAAGTCCGGGACACATGGCATGGCGGAAGCGGAAATCGAAGTTCGATCGCTGATCTGACGAGAAGCAATCGGACTTCCAGGCGCTGAAGGAAATTAGAGAAGAATCGCGGTCCTTCGGGGATCTCGGCGACGTAAAGAGCGAGGACTTTGCCTCAGCCCGCGCGTCCCGGTTGAGCGGTCGGATCGCGTGCGTCCGAACGTAAGGGATACTGATTGATGACGGAATGGGGTTAGGTCGAAGGTACTCAAGGAGCTAGGCTATGACTTGGAGTTCTTCCAATGGGCGCTTGAAAGTGTGAGCAAGATGGCACTGTGGGCTGTGCAAAGCTGCCGGCAATAGAGGCTGCAGGCCTCAATCAAGGAATGGATCCCGGCCTTTTCGCCGAGGCTGTAGAGTGCCTGCAAGAATCCAAGCCGCACCTCGTAGAGGTCGCGGCGGATTTGTACTCCGCCAATGCGGTGGTCAGAGCTGCTGCGCATACGGGTACCAAAGTGTGGTGGATTGCGCGGAAACCGGAGGATGACCCGGGTCAAGTCGCCGTGAATCTACGCGGGTGCTACGTGTGATCAACATCCTCGGATCGCACGGAATGGGCGAATTGGTAGAACGGAAACCATAGAACTTGTGATCTAGTCTGGCGCCCTCGCAGAAATGGATCGACGATCTCAATCTATCGGCGGCTCTTCTTGAGAAAGTCGTACTGGTTGACGATTAGATTCCGGGTCGAGAAGGCAGCTATCAAGGGTACTCGCGGTTTCTGAGTTCTGCCACGAGATTCAGAAAAAAAGTCGATCCTTGCATCCGGCGATCACGAGGTTGAGTGAAGCTCAGCTCAGCCGTTGGGTTCGTGGTTGAACACAATCCCCCCCAGGGTTTAGCGGAGTGGTTTTACACGAAGGGCCAGACGGCCCAGGAAATCATAGATGTGGGCTGGAAATTTGAAGAGTTTCCACCCATCGTGCTGTCGCCGGAAACTGATTGGCTACTGTGGCCGAGGGAATCGCACCTGGGCATTCACCTTGCACAGTTGGGAATTTCTAGACCCGATAATTCGTGAATATCTCAATACGGGGACAAGTTCCTATTGAGTTGGGCGTTGAAGTTGCTACGTCGTGGAAGATTGCAGCGACATCTTCGGCTTCCGAAGGTTCTATGGCGTGGTATGACATGGCGCTCGCACTTCGTTCTCCCAGGTTAGTAGGGATCTTGCATCTGGCCGTGCAAGCAGAAATCGCACCGAAGGTCGTACGGGGTTTACTCGAACTCGTACTAGCGCATCAGGACGCGCACGAGGCCGAGGCATCATTTATTTCGCGAAACAACCATGGATTCTATGCAGCCTTAGGCCAGATCGTGCTCGCGCAAAGCACTCGCATGCGTACCGAACATGGACGCTCTTGGTACAGGTGAAATCGGATGAAAACCATGGTGGAACAACAGTTCCATAGCGACGGCGGACACGTAGAGCACTCACCGGACTACCACCGAATGTTGCTCGGTTCCTTCCAACAGGCGATTGCCAGGGCGTGATCAAGGACACGGCGGTGCAGCGCGCATCGAGAGGCGTCGGAGGCGTTGGGATGGTTCGTTCAGCCCAATGGCAAGATGTTGCAATTCGGGGACTCGCCGGGTCGGGACATGGTGGTAGGCAAATCCAAGGCGCTCAGCGCGCAACGCGATTCCTGAACCGATGGCCAGGAGGGAACGCCCAATAGTCAGGAACTGTATGTAATGTGGGAGACAGGATATGTGATATCCGGACTCCTGCGCGCTGGAGAGCCGGCGGCTCGAGGAAAGTTCATATCTAGCCCTAGCTGCAGGTTTTCATTCTCGGGCTCATAAGCACTGCGATGACCTTTCGCTCGTCTGGTGGCACGAAGGGGTGGAAGTCCTGGTGGACGGTGGGCGGTACGGTTATGGGCCACAATTGCCGTCTGGTTCGCCCCTACGAACGGAAGGCTATTACTATGCGGACCCGATGCGTCAGTTTGTAGAATCGGTCTGGGCGCATAACACGGTTGCTCTTGACGGTAAGAACCACGATAGGCGAGACCTCCCTTTGGCTCCGGTATTGTTTCCGCAGACTCGGCCGGTGGGACGTTTAGGATCGTGGCTCAAGTTCCCCAAAGGGGTGGCGCATACTCGTGAGCTTCTCTACGCGCCGGGACGAAGCTTAAGATTGTGGATACGGTCGTGGCGGAGGATGATCAGCCGCACGATTATTCTGTCCACTTCAATATCAACGGAGATTTGGGGTCGTTAAGAGCGGTGCAAACTCGATCGCCATCGGATTGCAGGGGCAGAAATAGCGGTACTGAGCACCAACGCGAAAGTACCACTTGCAGGATCTTGCGTGGAAGCGAGGACCCATTCATTGGGTGGCGGTCAATCGTCGACCGCACCCTGGAGCCGACTTGGTTCGTTTCTTTCAGCGGGACGTATCCGTTGGCACGTTACGTCACGAGAGCACCTTTGACATGACAAGAGAAGGGTGATTGACCCGGTGGTGCTCCGCGGATCACGGGCGACGATTGAGTAATTGCGAGACTATCAGTGCCCCAGCAGCGTCACGTCCGTCGGCGGTAAGAAACGACGCTACGGCGCCTTGGGACGACAAACGGCAGTCCGGACTGCAGCTGCAATCCCTCCTCGAATTCTCCCTCTGCTGGCACACCCATACGCCACGTCTCGGAAGGCAGGCCCCAAGTCTAGGGCGAGGAAGCGACTCCGCTGTAGGGCGGGCCATGCTTGCGCTAAATCCGCGTGGGAAGTTCTCCAGTCACCACGGCTGACTGACTCAGCCTCGTCGCTGAAGTGCTAGTTCTAAGGTAGGTGAGGTGTCCAATCGTGTTCGACCAAGTCGAAACGGGTTCAGTTCAACCAGCATAGCGGTTCGGCATAACCCCCAGCTGTGCAATTACGGTAGGCGTACCGAAGCTATGAGGGGTCCGCGGCAAAACGACTGCCGGGGAATTGGTGCGAGAGGTCTGGCGACCCGGAAGCCTGGATGCGGTGGTTCGGGGTCGAACTGAGGTACACAGGCCGGTGCCAGGCACCATCCGGAACAGCGTCGTTGTGGCGAGCCTAGGGGGCCGGGCAGTTTATCTGGCGCCGCTGTTCCCTGCGGATTGCCCGAAAGACGAATGA
>CAVZJX010000018.1:0-9515 GCA_963775715.1 uncultured Actinomycetota bacterium
TGCTGTCTAATCCGCAGAGCATTTTGAGGGTGGTATCGCCGAGTTGCCGGGATCAGCTCACCGGCATCTAGCGAGACGGGCAGGTCAGGGTTTCGCCCCACGACGTGGGTGTACCGGCGGGGATTCAGGGCCGCGTCTTTTCAGGTCTCACACTCGCTTTGCGCCATCACACCGCACCCTCCAGCGCATGTTCTGTAAAAATTTTCATTTTAATTAAGCCAAAATCATTGACCGAGTAAAAAACTTCACTATAGTTGTGTGAGTCAGGTCACCTAGTGAAGGACATCCAAATGACCACCGAGAGTGCCGCGGCCGTTGCCCCCGTCGCTACGAGCGTGCTTCTTGCCACCGTCGGCAATAAGGTCCGCTCCATGCGCAAGGAAAAGGGCATGACGCTTGCCAAGCTCTCGGAAGTCACGGGCCTCAGCCCTGCAATCGTCAGCCAGATTGAACGCGGCCTGGCGAATCCGTCCTTCACTACCCTGGCGCAACTGGCCCACGGCCTGAACATCCCTGTGGGGAAGTTCTTCATTGGCCAGGAGCAAACGAAGTCTCCCGTGGTCCGGAGGTCCGAGCGGCGCAACCTGAAGAACGTCACCCGCGAATCGGTGGGATCGGCAGAGCATGAATTGCTGACCCCCGGACTCAACGGTGGCATCGAGGCCCAGTGGATCAGCACTCCCCCCGGGCACGACACCAGCGCGACCCCTTTCACCCACAGCGGTGAAGAGTTCTGCTACATCATCTCCGGCCGAAAGGACGTCTATTTGGATGGCGTCTGCTACAGCCTGGATGAAGGTGACTCCATCACCTACTCCGCGGAGACCCCTCACTGGTACAAGAACGTCTACGAAGAGGTATGCGTAGCGATCTGGGTTAACGCACCACACGCGTGGTAGTGGCGCCGCCTTCGAGCGGCCCCTATCAGTTCCTTCACTGTCGCGGCTTAATCCTGCCCGCTGACAGTCCTTGCCACATTCGCAGCCACCGTCCCTAACCCCCGCGGACGGCGATGCGTCATACCCTCCCTCGCCTCCTCACGGCGTAAGCGTAAGGACAATCCCATGCTCGATACCCCCATGCGGGACAACACCAGGGCTGACAACGCCGTCAAGCCCCAGTCCCCGGACAATAAAAACTTGGCCCCTGAGGTCCGCAAAGGCCTGCTGGGCCTCGGCCTTGGCAACGCCCTCGAATGGTACGACTGGATGGTCTTCGGCCTTCTCTCGGCCTTTATCGGCCCGAACTTCTTCCCCAATACTGATCCGCTTTCAGCCACCCTGAACGCCCTCGCTGTGTTTGCCGTCGGTTTCGCTTTCCGGCCGCTCGGCGGCATTCTCCTCGGCACCCTGGCCGACCGGATCGGGCGGCGCCGGGTGATGCTGACCTCGATTTTGCTGATGGCCGGCACCACCTTGGTCATTGCTATCTGCCCCAGCTATGAACAGATCGGAGCCTGGGCAGGCATCATCCTGGTAGCCTGCCGGATCCTGCAGGGCATCTCCACCGGCATCGAAGCCCCACTCTCCACGTCCCACGCCGTGGAACTGGTTCCAGAAGGCCGCGAAGGATACGTCGCCGGCATCATGTCCTTCTACGTGAACATTGGCATCCTGCTCGCTTCGCTGGTCAGCTTCCTCTGCAGCCTAACTCTCGGCGGAGCCGTCATGGCCGACTGGGGATGGCGCGTACCGTTCATCATCGGCGCGGCCTTCGGCTTCGTCGTCCTCTATCTCCGTCGTTCCCTGCCTGAGACCATGCGTCCGGAAGAAATGGCCAACAATTCCCCCGGAGCCGTCTGGACCGGGGTCCGCAAGCACTGGCTCTCCGTGCTCGCCATTGTGTTTGTCGTCGGTGCAGCCCAGGCCTATAACTACGCCTGGAATGTCGGCCTGCCCAGCTCCGCCCGCAGCGGCTTCAAAGAAGACCCCACGGCGGTCTTCGCCCTCACCACCATCCTCGGCGTAGTCCTGGTGGTCGGCAGCTGGATCATCGGGAAGGTGGCCGACGGCAAGTCCCTGTCCCGCTGGTTCCTGGTCACACGGATCCTGGCGATCCCTTCCGTCTTCCTCATGCTGATGTACGTCCAGCCGGGCATCGGCGGCTTTGCGGCGGTCCTGCTGGGCGGTTCCCTGGTGCTGGTCCTGAACATGACTCTCTACAACGTGGTCAGCACGTCCCTGATCCCCAAGAACTGCCGCGGCACCGGCGTCGCCCTCGGCTACGGGATCGGCGTCGCCCTGTTCGGCGGCACCGCCTCCTACCTGCTCGTCTGGCTCCAATCCCTGGGCATGGGTTGGGTCTTCCCGGTCTACGTCGCCGCCCTGTCCATCCTCAGCATCGTCCTCTACCTCGCCGCCCGCCGCGCCAACGGCATCTTCGTCGGAAACTAAGGATCCCCCATGAACTCCCTTGAACTCAGCACCACTACGGCGGACCTCACCGCCCCTGTCATTTCCCGCTCCGATGTCCTGGTGGTAGGCGGAGGCCCCGCAGGTGTGGCCGCCGCCGTTACCGCGGCCCGCTCCGGCGCCTCCGTCACTCTGCTGGAACGCTACTCCTCACTCGGCGGCCTTGCGTCCGGCGGCATGGTCCTGGTCCTCGATGACATGATCAACGGCCAGGAAATCACCGTCACCGGAATCGTGTCCGAGTATGTCGAGCGCCTCCAGAAGCTCGGCCTGGCGATCGTCCCGCCGGTTGATGACCGCAAGACCTCCGAGGAGCTCTGGAACAAGTGGGGCCGGTACGGCACCTTTGATTTCCACTCCCACACGGCGCCGAAGCCGGTCTGCTACGCCGCGGCGTTCGACCCGGACGGATGGAAGCGGGTCTCCAATGACCTCGTCCGCGAAGCCGGCGTGAACCTTCGCCTGCACTCCTGGTTCTCCCGCCCCATCGTGGACCACGGGGTCATGAAGGGCGTCATCTGCGAGACCAAGTCGGGCCCGCAGGCTTTCATGGCGGACATCGTCATCGACACCACGGGAGACATCGACGTCGCCTCCCGCGCAGGCGCCAGCTATGTCAAAGACAGCTACCTCACCACGCTGGTCTTCCGCCTCGGCAACGTGGACACCGACGCCGCCGAAGCTTTCGAACAGGCCAACCCCAAGGAGGCCCGCGCCATCAACCGCAAGATCAAGCGCCTCCTCGGCGGAGCCTGGGAACTGTGGTGGCTCAAGACCCCCATCGACGGTGTCGTCTGGTGCAATGCCCCGCACATGACCGGATTCGACGGGGTCGATCCGGCGGACATGACGGCCGCGGAATTCGCCGCCCGGGACAAGATCTCCGAGGCCGTGGACTACGTTCGCGCCAACCTGCCCGGCTTCGAGAGGTGCTACATGTTGGACGTCGCCTCCCAGATGGGAGTCCGGCAAACCCGCCTGCTCGAAGGCGAGTACGTCATGACCAAAGAGGATGTGACCTCCCGCCGGCACTTCGCCGACACCGTGGCCCGCGGACGCGACTACTACTACCCCTACCGCTCACTGCTGCCCAAGGAAGTGGACCAGCTACTGGTCGCCGGGCGCCACTACTCCGCCACCCCGGAGGCGCAAAAGATGTCCCGGGAGATCCCGCCCTGCATGGCCATGGGCCAGGCCGTCGGCGTCGCCGCAGCCATCGCCGTCGAAAACGGCGCCCTCGTCCGTGACGTGTCCGCGCTGGAAATCCAGCAGGGCATGCGACGGCACGGCGCGGACCCGGGAGACGTCCCGTCCTCGAACGCCACAATCGACGTCGATGCGGCGGTAGGGGCATGAGCACCCTGATCGAGGAACAGCTGACTGGCACAGCCCCTGGAAACTCCGCGACGGAAACTCCCACCGCCGCTGCCCGGACACTGCCCGGGCTCGCGGGGACGCCGCTCCCCTTGGAGGGCGTCAAGATCGTGGACTTCACCCAGGTCTTTATGGGCCCGTCCTGCACCCAGCTCCTGGGCGACTACGGCGCGGACATCATCAAAGTGGAACGCCCGGGGGCCGGGGACATCTCCCGCAACTCGTTCCCGGACAAGGACGGCCAGGACAACCCGATTTTCCTGTCCATCAACCGGAACAAGCGCAGCATCTCCGTGGACACCCGCACGGACGAGGGCAAGGACGTACTCCGCCGCCTGCTCGCCGACGCCGACGTCGTCGTCAGCAACTTCCGCTCCGGCGTGATGGAACGGATGGGCTTCGGCTACGAGGACCTCAAGGAGCAGAACCCCGGCATTATCTGGGCCTCCGGCACAGGGTTCGGGCCGGAAGGACCGTACTCGCACAAGGGCGGCCAGGACGCGATCGCGCAGGCCTACTCCGGCGTGATGTGGCGGCGTGAATCGGACGAGATGAAGCCCTCGATCTACCCCACCACGCTATGCGACTACATCACGGGCATGCACCTCATGCAGGGCATCCTGCTGGCGCTGCGCACCCGGGAGGGCTCCGGCGTCGGGCAGAAGGTGGAGGTGACCATGTACGACTCGATGCTGCACCTGCAGATGCAGGAGGCGTGCATGCAGCTCAACCGCGGCTACGAGGTCAACTGGGGCGCCATGCCACTGAGCGGCGTCTTCGAAACCACCGACGGCGCCGTGTGCATGGTGGGCGGCTTCACCCCGGACCCCTTGGCCCGGATCTCCGAGGCGCTCGGCCTGGACGAAGACCTGACCCTACGGCCCGAGTTCGCCACCCTCGAGGAGCAGTTCCAGCACAAGCCGGCGCTACAGGCGATCTTCCGCGAGCGCATCGCCACCAACACCACCGAGTACTGGACCGGCAAGCTGGAGGACAGCGGGCTGCTCAACGCCCCCGTGCACACCCTGGAGCAGGCCCTGGCCGACGCGCAGACGGAGGCCAACGGCATGATCGTCGAGGCCGAGCACGCCGGCGTCGGAACGGTGCGCATGCTCAACGCGCCGATCCGGCTCTCCGCCACCCCGCCCACCGTCCGCCGCGTGGCGCCGCGGCTCGGCGAGCACAACGTGGAGGTGCTGCTGGAGAACGGGTTCGATGCCGAGACCATCGAGCGCCTGCAGCAGCTGGGGGTGCTCCGGTGACCGCCGTTTCGCCGCCCCTCGTGGACCAGGTCACCCTGACCATCAAAAACCACGTCGCCACGGTGGTCATCGACCGCCAGCACGTGCTCAACGCCGTCGACAGCAGCGCCCAGGCCCGGCTCAACGAGATCTGGGACCATCTGGAAGCCGACCCCGATATCCGAGCCGTCGTCATCACCGGCGCCGGCACCCGGGCGTTCTGTGCCGGGGCGGACATGACCGCCTCAGCGGTCGACAGGACCGGGCTTGAGTACTGGGCCGGGCTGGACCCCAACGGTTTCGGCGGACTCAGCCTGCGCACCACCCTGGACGTGCCGGTGATCGCCCGGGTCAACGGCTACGCACTGGGCGGCGGCATGGAGATGGTGCTCGGCGCGGACATCGTGGTCGCCGCGGATACTGCCCGCTTCGGGCTGACGGAACCGCGCGTCGGGCGGCTGGCGCTCGACGGCGGCATCCACCAGCTGGTGCGCCGCATCCCCTACACCCAGGCGATGGGCATGCTGCTCACCGGGCGCAAAGCCGACGCCGCGGAAATGCAGTCCATGGGCCTGGCGAACGAGGTGGTCCCCGCAGAGGAGCTCGACGCCGCGGTGCAGCGCTGGCTGGATGCGATCCTCGCCTGCGCCCCCACCTCCGTCCGGGCCGTCAAGCAGATGGTTACCCGGACCGGGCACCTGACCGCCGCCGAGGCCCGCGGCCTCCGGCTGCCGGCCCTGATGGCGGCACTGGACAGCGAGGACTCGGCCGAAGGCGTCCGTGCCTTCCAGGAAAAGCGCCCGCCCGTGTGGCCGGGACGCTAACGATGCAGGAACAACCAGTTAAGGAGAAACCGATGCGGGAGTCACTGGCACCGGGCGTGTGGGGCGTTGTCGCCACGCCGTTCCAGGGCAGCACCCTGGACGTGGACACGGACAGCCTGGCCGGACTCGTGGAGTACTACGAATCCATCGGCGCCACCGGCCTCACGGTCCTGGGCGTGTTCGGCGAGGCCGCGGCTTTGACGGCCGCCGAACGCAGCCTGGTCCTGGAGGTCGCCGTCGAGGAAACGCGCCTGCCTCTCGTGGTCGGCGTGACATCCCTCTTCACCGGCACCGCCGTCGATGAAATTCGTTCCATCCAGACTGCCACCGGCGACCGGCTCTCGGCCGTCATGGTGCAAGCCAACTCCGCAAACCCCGCCGTGGTCATCGCGCACCTGAACGCCATCCACCAGGCCACCGGCGCGAAGGTGGTGCTGCAGGACTATCCCCTGGCCAGCGGCGTCAGCATCAGCACCGAGTCCCTCAGCAACGTGGTGCAGGCCTGCCGCTTCGTCATCGCGGTCAAGGCGGAGGCCCCGCCCACGTCCGTGGCCATCGCCCAGCTGTCCGCAGCGCTCGACGTGTCCGTGTTCGGCGGCCTCGGCGGCCAGGGGCTGCTGGACGAACTACAGGCCGGGGCGGCCGGGGCCATGACCGGCTTCTCCTACCCCGAAGCGCTCATCGCCTGCGTCCGCGCCTGGCAGACCGACGGCTACGAGGCCGCCCGCGATGCCCTGCGGCCGTACCTGCCGCTGGTCAACTTCGAGCAGCAGGCCAAGGTGGCGCTGGCCATCCGGAAGGAATGTCTGCACCAGCGCGGACTCATCGCCGACGCCGGCGTCCGGGCCCCGGGGGCACCGTTTCCGGAGGTCCTCCGGCTGAGCATGCTCAATCATCTGGCGGAGGCCGCCGCGGCCCTCGAAGCGTGCTCTTCCGTAACCACCACTGCGGCCCTCACCACGGCAGGAGTTCTCTGATGGATCTCGGAGTAAGCGGCAAAACCGCCTTCGTTGCAGCCTCCACCGGCGGACTGGGACTCGCGGTCGCCCGCGCCCTCGCCGCGGAAGGTGTCCAAGTCGCCATCACCGGACGACGCCAGGTGCGAGCCAAGGAGATCGTTGCCGAACTGACAGAGGTCTACGGTCCGGGCGCCGTCGCCGTCGAGGCGGACCTCAGCACCCCGGACGGCGTGGCAGCCGCCGTCGAACAGACCGAGGCGGAACTCGGACCCATCGACATCCTGGTGCTCAACGGCCCGGGGCCCAAACCCGGAGCCGCGGCCACCCTCAGCGCCGACGACATCGCCGCGGCCTTCGAGCTGCTGGTCAAACCGCACCACTCGCTCGTTTCGCATGTGCTTCCGGGCATGCGGGAACGGCGCTGGGGACGGATCCTCGCCGTCGGCTCCAGCGGCGTGGTGGCGCCCCTGGCCAACCTGGCCGTATCCAACACCGGGCGCGCGGCCGTGGCCGGCTACCTCAAGACCCTCGCCGCCGAGGTGGCACTCGACGCCGTCACGGTGAACATGCTCCTTCCCGGCCGGATCGCCACCGACCGCGTGGCCGAACTGGACCAGGCCGCCGCCAAACGGCGCGGCACCACGGTCGAGGAAATCCAGCTCGAATCCCGGAAGACCATCCCCGCCCGCCGCTACGGCGAACCCGAGGAGTTCGGCGCCGCCGCCGCGTTCCTCTGCAGCGCCCCGGCGTCGTACATCACCGGCGTCGCACTCAGGTGCGACGGCGGCCTGATCCGCAGCCTTTAGACCTTCCCCGCCCTCTCCCCCGACGACCCGAAGGAACCCCATGACTTTCACGGCAACAGACCACTCCACCGCCACCGACCGCGCCCTCATCGCCGCCCGGCACCTCATCAACGGCGAATGGCTCGGCGAGGCGGACACCGAGCGGATGAACCCGGCCCGCCCCGGCGAACTCGCCGCCCTCTCCCCCAGCGGCACCGCCGCAGACGTCGACGCCGCCATCACCGCGGCCGCCGCCGCCCAGCCGGGCTGGGCCGCCCTACCCGCCCCGTCCCGCGGCGCCATCCTGATGGCCGCCGGCAACCTGCTGCTGGACCGCCAGACCGCGATCGCCGAGGACCTGGTCCGGGAGGAGGGCAAGACCCTCGCCGAGGCCAAGGGCGAGGTCAGGCGCGCGTCCGACGTGCTGCGCTTCTTCGGCTCCCTCGGCTGGGCCGCCACCGGCGAAGTGCTGCCCAGCGGCCTGCCGGACACCACCATCACCACCCGGCGCGAGCCGCTCGGCGTCGTCGGGCTCATCACCCCGTGGAACTTCCCCATCGCCATCCCGGCGTGGAAGTCCGCCCCCGCGCTGATCAGTGGCAACGCCGTCGTGATCAAACCGGCCGAGCTCACCCCGCTGTCCGCCACCCACCTCGCCCGCGCGCTGCAGGACGCCGGGCTGCCCGCCGGCGTGTTCAACGTGGTGCACGGCAAGGGCCGCGTGGTGGGCGATGCCCTGGCCCGCGACCCGCGCATCGCCGGGCTGTCCTTCACCGGCTCCACGGCGGTGGGCCTGGGACTGCAGGAGATCCTGAACGCCCGCCGCGCCCGGGTGCAGCTGGAAATGGGCGGCAAGAACGGCGTGCTGGTGCTGGACGACGCCGATCCCCGCAAGGCCGCCAAGGTGGTGGCCGCCGGTGCGTTCGGGCTCACCGGCCAGGCCTGCACCGCGACCTCCCGCGTCTACGTCACCCCGGGCATCCGTTCCGCGTTCCTTGAGGCCCTCACCGAGGAAGCCGCCGCCTACACACCCGGGGACGGCATGGACGCGTCCATGGGCGCCGTGGTGAGCCGGCCGCAGTTCGTGCAGAACCAGGCCGCGGTGCGCTCCGCCGTCGAACGCGGCGCCGTCCTCCTGACCGGCGCGTACAACGGCGACCCCGCGGGGCCGCTGCATTTCCCGGCGGCCATCCTCACCGGGCTGGCCTTCGACGACGCCGCCGTGACCGAGGAAATCTTCGGACCCGTTGTGGCCGTGCTGGAGGTTCCCGATTACGAAGCCGGTCTCACCGCGATCAACGATTCGCGCTACGGGCTCACCGCCGGCATCTGCACCGACTCTCTGGCGCTCGCCACGGACTTCGCCGCGCGCGCCCAGGCCGGAGTCATCAAAGTCAACCGCCCCACTGCGGGACTGGACCTTAACGTCCCGTTCGGAGGCGTGAAGGATTCCTCCACCAACACGTTCCGCGAACAGGGGAAGTCCGCGCTGGACTTCTTCACCTGGGGCAAGACCGTCTACACCGGTGCGTAGCGCGCCATGACGTACGTGATTGCGCAGCCCTGCGTGGATGTAAAGGACAAGGCCTGCCTCGACGAATGCCCGGTGGATTGCATTTACGAGGGCGAACGGGCACTCTACATCCACCCGTCCGAGTGCGTGGACTGCGGCGCCTGCGATCCCGTCTGTCCGGTCGAGGCCATTTACTACTCGGACGACGTCCCGGAGGAGTGGACCGACTACGTCCGGGCCAGCGTGGAGTTTTTCGACGAGCTGGGGTCGCCGCAAGGGGGAGCCGCCCTTGGGAACCTGAGACGGGATCACCCGATAATTGCCGCCAGCGCATACCTCGCCCGGGAACAGCGGTAGGGAGCCCTTATGGATACGGGGTCCACGGTCCGCCGCGAACACCGCGGGCGG